>NZ_CP147518.1:1512500-2840000 GCF_037201965.1 Spirosoma sp. SC4-14
CTAACCCCCAAAGGGGGCATTAACCGAATAACAACTCCCCCTTCGGGGGTAGGGGGGCTGCTATGCTTACAAACTACCTCAAAATCGCTCTGCGCAATCTTGGGCGCAATCGTCTGACAACGATTCTCAATGTGGTCGGTTTGTCAGTGGGTATTGCTGCGTGCCTGGTTATTTACCTCATCGTGCAGTTCGAACTCAGTTTCGACAAGCGGGTGCCCGATAGTGAACAGGTGTACCGGCTAGTATCGAAGTTTAAGTTTGGCGACGAATTCTATTACAACCCCGGTTTATCGGCACCTATTCCCGAGGCAGTGCGAACGAAAATGGCAGGTATAGAAACCGTAGCTGCGTTTCATTCAAGCAGTTTTCCGACGGTTGAAGTACCCCGTGAAGGAGCCGACCCCGCCCGTTTTCAGGCACCCAAACATGGACATGACTGGCTTGCCAGCGCTGATGCTGCCTTTTTTGAAATTTTGCCCCGGCAGTGGTTAGCGGGTTCACCAAAAGCGTCGTTGTCGAAGCCAGGGCAGATCGTGCTCACCGAACGACAGGCTAAGCTGTATTTTGGCGATGCCAGTCCGGCTATTATTGGCCGTCGGCTCATTGGCCAGCAGTATCGCGACACGCTTACGCTGACCGTATCGGGATTGATAAAAGATCTGGATACGCCCAGTGATTTTGATTTTCAGGGTTTTATTTCACTGGCTACCCAAACCACCAGCAAGAAACGTCGGGATAATCTGGGGTATGATCAATGGAATAATACCAACTCATCGTCGCAATGTTTGATTAAGCTGGCACCGGGTACCGACCCTAAACGCTTTGGAGAACAGATTACAAAGCTGGCCGAGGCCAATGTCGCCCCTGACGACGATCCGGGTAATCGCTGGTTGTGGCTTCAGCCGCTGTCCGATATTCATTTCAATGCCGATTATGCTAGCGGCCAGCATGTAGCGCACCGGCCAACGTTGTTGATTCTGGGGCTGGTTGGCGGGTTTCTGTTGCTGTTGGCTTGCGTCAACTTCATTAACCTGGCCACGGCACAATCGACCCAGCGAGCCAAAGAAATTGGCATTCGAAAAACGCTGGGTAGCGAGCGCAAACAGCTTATGGCTCAATTTTTAGGTGAAACCTTGCTGTTGACCCTACTGGCGGCCATTGTGTCGATCGGATTGGCGCAGGGTGCTCTGACTTATCTGGGCGACATTGTACCGAAAGGCGTTGTGCTCGATCTGCTTAGCCCTGGTCTGTATCTTTTTCTGCTCGGTGTAGCACTTATCACGGCGCTGCTGGCGGGGGTGTATCCCGGCGCACTACTAGCGCGACTGTCGCCCGTAACAACCTTACAAAATCGGGTTGGGCAGGCTACGGGTAATGCTGCATTGCGAAAAGGATTGATTGTGGGGCAGTTCACTGTGGCACAGGTATTTATTATCGGAGCTTTGCTGGTCGGTCAGCAACTGCGATTCATGATCAATTCGGATCAGGGATTTCAGCGCGAAGCCATCGTTACGTTCTCAACTCCAATCACTTCCTTTTTTAACGGCGACCACAACAATATTCGCTTCACACTCGCCGACCGGATTCGGAAGCTGGCGGGCGTTGAGCAGGTTAGCATGGCCAACCAGACACCACTTTCGGGAGGATGGTCGACATCGACACTGGAGTTTGCTTCCAGAAAGGGAACGTCGAAGGTGAATGTATACCGCAAGGAGGTCGACACCAATTTTGTTGACCTATACGGATTGAAAGTGCTGGCGGGCCGAAATCTGCTGGCAAGTGATACGGCCAGAGAATTTGTCATTAACGAAACGCTGGCCCGCTATATGGGTTTTCAGAAGCCGTCGCAGGCAATAGGAAAGCTGTTAGGTAAGATGCCTATTGTTGGGGTCATTCGTGATTTTAATCATCGTACGCTACACAATACCATTCAGCCCACGGCGCTGATGAGCCACAAGAGTAATCTGCATGTTTTCAATGTGCGGTTTCGTCAGAGCGGAGCGGCTTCTTTCGATCAGACACTGGCTCAGATTCAGAAACTCTGGGTCGACACCTATCCCGATGAGCCATTCGAAGCGAAGTTTTTCGATGAATCCGTCGCTGAACTTTACGGCAAAGAGCGCAATCTGAGCAAGCTCATCACGCTCGCTACCGGTATTGCCGTATTGATCAGTTGCCTTGGGCTGTTTGGCCTGGTAACGTTCACCGCCGAACGGCGCACCAAAGAAATTGGTGTGCGGAAAGTGTTGGGCGCATCGGTAGCTAATATTGTTACCCTGCTGTCGCGAGATTTTCTGATTTTGATCATCATAGCCGTGCTCATTGCATCGCCACTGGCGTGGTGGGGAGTCGATGAATGGCTGAAAGGGTTTGCGTATCGTATCGACCTGTCGTTGGGAATATTCCTGCTGGCGGGGTTGCTGGTTATTGGCATTGCACTGGTAACGGTTAGTTTTCAAAGCATTAAAGCGGCACTGATGAATCCCGTAAAATCATTACGGTCTGAGTAAAAACAGTCCCTAATCCCCTCGCTCTATGCTAAAAAATATCATCAAAACGGCCCTGCGTGCGTTAAAGCGCAACTGGAGTTATTCGCTCATCAATGTGTTAGGACTAACATTAGGCCTGGCCTGTTGTTTGCTGCTTTTTATGGCCATACGCTATGAATTGAGCTTCGATCGGCAGAATCCTGATGCCGACCGGATTTATCGGATTATTGGGGTTGACAAACAGGCCAACAACGACCGGCCGAATGTGGGTATGCCTTTACCGGCACTGGCCGCGTTGCGGAATGACTTCCCTGATCTGAAAAACCAGCTAACAATGGTTAATCGAATCAAGGAGCCTGTAATTGCTTTAGGAACAGCTACTGACCCGGCCAAAAGCAAGTTTCAGGAAACGGATGGGGTTGTAGCGTTTGTAGAACCGCAATACAGCCGATTGTTCGATCTGAAATGGGAAAGTGGCAATCCTGCAACCGCCCTGACCAATCCGGGGACGGTAGTCTTGTCGGATCGAATTGCGCATAAATATTTCGGTAATGCTAATCCGATCGGCAAGACCATTCGTGTCGATAACAAAATGGATTTTGTGGTAACCGGCGTCGTGCAGAATCCGCCCGTTACGACCAGTATGCCATTTGACGTGCTGCTTTCATTTGCCTCGCTAAAACAATATGGTGCCAGTACGAACTGGGACGACTGGCAATCGACTTACAGTGGGGCGCAGATTTATATGCTACTGCCGACAGCTACCTCGCCGGAATGGCTCGAAAAACAACTGGTCGGCTTTGTGAAGAAATACCACGCGCCCGAAAATGTGGCCCGGCTGGTGTATCAACTTCAACCTTTAACCGACATTCATTTCGATAAGCGCACCAGCAACTATGCCAATCGAACGATCAGCAAAGAAATGATCTGGGCTATGGTGCTGATTGGGCTGTTTATTCTGGTAACGGCCTGCATCAATTTTGTCAATCTGGCCACGGCGCAGGCTATTCGGCGCGCCCGTGAGGTTGGCGTTCGTAAGGTGCTGGGGAGTACGCGCGGTCAACTGGTGCGTCAATTTTTGAGCGAAACCGGTGTGCTGACTGCTCTGGCCGTTGTTTTGGCGCTGCTGGTTGCCCAGGTAGCCTTGCCGTATGTGGGCGAGTTACTGAATATTAAACCGGGAGCCGTTACAATTTTCGACCCAATCGCGCTTGGCTTTCTGTTGGGATTAGGGCTGCTTACGACCCTGTTTGCTGGCGTCTATCCGGCGCTGATTTTGTCGGGCTATCAACCAATTCTAGCCCTTAAAGGAAAAATGCGTTCGGCCGGAAGTGGGCAGTTAACACTTCGCCGGGGGCTTATTGTCGGTCAGTTTGCTATTTCGCAAATCCTGATTATTGGCACCATTATCGTTTACTCGCAAATGCACTATTTCCGGTCAGTTGATCTGGGATTTAGCCGGGAGGCCGTTCTAACCATACCGATTCCCGAAAATGAACCAGGGCAGTTAGAAAATCTATATGCCAAACTAGTTGGTTTGCCAGGGATAAAATCGTTGAGTTATGGGATGACAACACCCTCATCGAATGGTAACTGGACAACGGGTTTCCGCTTCGAAAATGATGAAAAAGAACCGGATTATGGTGTATTGATGCGTCCGGCCGATACGGCTTATGTACGAACATACGGGCTGAAACTACTGGCCGGCCGGATGTATCAACCCGCCGATACCATGCGCGAGTTTGTAATTAATGAGTCGTTTATGAAACGGTTGGGCTTTCAGAAACCCGAGCAGGTGATCGGTAAATATATGCGGGTCAACGGCGAAGATGTTAAGAAACCAATTGTGGGGGTGGTTCGGGATTTCAATACATTTTCGTTGCGTCAGCAGACGGAGCCAAGTTTGCTCACAACGTTCCGCGTGGGCTATCGAACATTGGCCATCAAACTGTCGGCCCGGCAGGGCGGAACAGCGGCTATTCACCAGCTTCTGAACAAAGTTGAAAGTGCCTGGACCGCTACCTTTCCGGCGTTTGTATTCAAGTATGAGTTTCTGGACGAAACGTTGGCCAATTTCTACAAGACCGAAGAGCGGCTTTATTCGCTGTTTCAACTTCTGGCGGGTATCGCCATTTTTATCGGCTGCCTGGGCTTGTATGGTGTTGTGGCCTTTATGGCCGAATCCCGCACTAAAGAAGTCGGTGTTCGGAAAGTGTTAGGCGCATCGGCGATGCATATTTTCGGCTTGTTCTCGGTCGACTTTGTCAAGCTTGTTGTGTTTGCGTTGGTAATTGCCTCACCGATTGCCTGGTATGTGATGCAGAAATGGCTGGCCGATTTTGCGTATAAAATCAACATTCAGTGGTGGATGTTTGCCCTGGCTGGCGTATTTGCCGTAAGCATTGCACTGGTAACGGTTAGTTTTCAAAGCATTAAAGCGGCACTGATGAATCCCGTAAAATCATTACGGTCGGAATAGAAACAGCCCCCTAACCCCCAAAGGGGGCATTAAACCGAGTAACAACTCCTCCTTCGGGGGTAGGGGGGCTGCTATGCTACTGAACTATCTTAAAATCGCCTGGCGGAATTTGCGGAAAGACAAATTCTATAGCCTCATCAACATCCTGGGCCTGACCATCGGTGTCACCTGTGGATTACTGCTGTTGTTGTACGTAACCGATGAGCTGAGCTATGACCGCGATCAGGCTAAGGCTTCGCAGATTTATCGAATCGTTTCGCACATTACCGAACCCGATAAAGTGAATCGCTGGAGCAGTACGCAGCCTGCGCTGGCAACTACGCTCAAGCAGGATTATCCCTTTATCAAAAACTATGTACGCTTCTTTCCGTATGGCCGGGTTATGTTCCGGCAGGGTGAGAAGCGGTTTTATGAAGACGATATTTATGCCGCCGATTCGACCGTGTTCGATGTGTTTAGTTACAAGTTCGTTGAAGGCGACCCCCGAACGGCCCTCAGCCAGCCGGGCAGTGTTGTCTTGACGGAAAAGGCCGCCCAGAAATTTTTTGGTTCGAAGAGTGCGCTGGGGCAGTCGTTGCAAACAAACGATACGACGTTCTATAAAGTAACGGGTGTTCTGGAAGACATTCCGAAAAACTCACACTTTACGTTCAATGGCCTGCTTTCCATTGGTCAGAACGAACGGAGCCAGGCTACCAACTGGGGAGGTTTTTACCTGTATAGTTATCTGCTATTGCCCGAAAACTTCGATACGAAGATTCTGGAAAGTAAATTTCCGCAGGTCTACGACAAGTACATCGGACCCATCTTTAAACGGATGGGAATTAAGGTTACCTATGAGTTGCAGCCACTAACCCGTATTCATTTATACTCGAATATGGAAGGCGAATCAAGCGGTAATATCGGCTATGTGTATACATTTAGTGCCGTAGCCTTTTTCATGCTGCTGATTGCCAGTATCAATTATATGAATCTGGCGACGGCCCGCTCGGCCAAACGCGCCAAAGAAGTGGGACTTCGGAAAGTAATGGGATCATTGCGAAACCGGCTGATGGCCCAGTTCCTGACCGAGTCCGTACTGATGACGGTGCTGGCAATGGTGGCGAGTTTGTTGCTGGTACTGCTTTTGCTCCCGTTTTTCAATTCGGTTTCCGGGAAAGAGATTCAGTTTGTGGAATTGTTACGACCTCAGTTTTTGCTGATTGTGCTGGCTATTGTGGTTTTTACCGGATTCATTAGTGGAAGCTATCCGGCGTTCTATCTGTCGTCGTTTGAGCCTGCGACAGTACTGAAAGGGTCATTCAACAGCAAAGGCGGCAGCTTTTTTCGGAAGGCACTGGTTGTGGCTCAGTTTTCAATTTCGCTCATTATGCTGATCTGTACCTGGATCGTGTATAAGCAACTGGGCTTTATGCAGAACCATGATTTGGGCTACGACCGCGAACAGGTATTGACTATCGACTACCAGGACCGCCAGCCCAGAGCACAATATAACGCCTTGCGGAATACGTTACTGAGCAATCCAAACATTCGGGAAGTGGCTACGGCTTCGTCGCCAACGAGCAACATTGGCGGTCGGGTTATTTTTACGGTCGAGTCGAATACGGGTTTGAAAGAGATGGGATTTAAACCCGTTCAGGTTGACTACGATTACCTGAAAACGATGGGCATGAAACTGGTAAGTGGCCGCGATTTTTCGGACAAAATTCCGGCCGATACGCTTAACTCGGTTATCGTTAATCAGGCAGCGGTGGAGCGTATGGGGTGGAAAGAGCCGCTGGGCAAAAAAGTGATTCTGGGCAGCCTGCCGCAGAACGGGCAGCCGGGGCCGCCAACGACGCAGGTGATTGGTGTGGTGAAAGATTTTCATCAGCAGTCACTCTACAACCCCATTGAGCCCATGATCATGCTGTGTCGCCGGGCCAACTCGGTGATTCACATAAAAATTCAGCCGCAGAACGTCGATAAAACGGTGGCTTTCATTGGCCAGAAGTGGCGCGAAACCTATCCTGATCGTTTGTTCGAGTATCGGTTTCTCGATCAGGATTTCGAATCGGCCTACCATGCCGACGAGCTGCGGGGCCGGATTTTCTCGACATTCTCGGCTCTCACCATCCTGATTGCCTGCCTGGGTTTGTTTGGTCTGGCTACCTTCACAACCGAACAGCGGATCAAGGAAATTGGCGTTCGCAAAGTACTGGGGGCGTCGGTATCGAGTGTGGTGCTACTGTTGTCGAAAGACTTCACTCGCCTGGTGTTATTCTCGTTTCCTATCGCCATTCCGATTGCCTGGTATTCGATGTACAAGTGGCTACAGAATTTTCCGTATAAAACCGATATGGGTATCTGGGTCTTTGTTTTATCTTGCCTGCTTACGCTGCTAATCTGCTGGACAACAGTAGTCTATCAGAGTATAAAAGCGGCATTGGTTAATCCTGTAAAATCGCTTCGGTCGGAATAAAACAGCCCCCTAACCCCCAAAGGGGGCATTAAACCGAGTAACAACTCCCCCTTCGGGGGCAGGGGGGCTGTTATGCTACTAAACTACCTCAAAATCGCTCTGCGGAATCTGGCGAAGCACCAGATCAATACCGCCATCAATGTGGCAGGGCTGGCTATTGGTATGGCCAGTTGCCTGCTGATTCTGCTGTACGTTACAGATGAGTTGAGTTATGACCGGCACTGGACCAACGGCGACCGGATTTACCGTATGGCGCTGGAACGAAAATACCCCGGCCGTAGCACGAAGTATGCGATCATACCGCCGTCGTATGCTCAATCGGTAAAGAAAGAGATCCCCGAAATTGAACAAACCACCCGCGTGTTCAATTTCGGGGCTAATAATAATCCAACGCTGTTTAAAATCGACGGGCGGACTGTTGAAGAGCGGGGGGTACTTGGTGTCGATTCTACATTTTTTCAGGTATTCCAGATGCCATTTCTGCGTGGCCGTGCCGACCGGGCACTCACTCGCCCGAATACTGTTGTGCTGACCGAACAAACCGCTCGTCGACTTTTTGGGCGGGCAAACCCAATTGGGAAGGTGCTGGAAATTGTGCAGGGGCCTAAACTGGAAATAACGGGCGTTTGTGCCGATCCGGCTCGGAATGCGCATTTTACGTTTAATTTTCTGGCCTCTACGCGGGGCCTTCAGAACGAACAGCCAAACCACATCAGCTTTTCGGCGCATACTTACCTGCTGCTTCGGCCAAACGTCGATCCTGATGTGGTGCAGCGTAAAATACCAGCGGTAGTCGAAAAATACGCAGCTGGTGAGATCGAGCGTAATTTTGGTGTTTCGTATCGCGACTATGTGAAAGCGGGTAATGGCTACTTCTATTTCCTGCAACCACTCCGCAGCATTCATCTCGATTCTCATCTGGAAGCCGAACATCAGCCAAACGGTAGCCGATCGTTGGTTTCTATTTTTTCGGTCATAGCTGCTTTTGTGCTTATCATTGCCTGCATCAATTTCATGAATCTGGCTACAGCCCGGTCGTCGGAGCGGGCAAGGGAAGTAGGAATTCGGAAATCGTTAGGGTCAACTACCCGTCAACTGGCTACGCAATTTCTGACCGAGTCGGTTCTATTGAGCTTTTTTAGCTTGTTTGTGGCATTGGTGCTGGTTGCTCTGGCGTTAGCACCCTTTAATAATCTGGCGGGTAAGTCGCTCACATTATGGTCGATAGTCGATTGGCAGACCTTTCCTATACTCCTGATGGGAGCCGCCATAGTTGGTTTGCTGGCGGGTAGCTATCCGGCGGGTGTTTTGTCGGCGTTCGATCCGATTAAGGTGCTGAAGGGCAAATTTGCATCGACCCGGCAGGGACATCTGCTTCGGAACGGGCTGGTAGTATTTCAATTTGCGGTATCGGTATTGCTGATTGTAAGCACCATTGTAGTGTTCAGTCAGTTGAATTTTATTCAACGCAAAGAGCTAGGCTTTACCAAAGAATCGGTAGTGACGATTCCGGGTGCATTTTTTCTGGATAAAAATACGGAGTCTTTCAAACAGGAAGTGGCCCGACTATCGGGTGTTGCCGGTATGGGTGGAACGTCCAGCGTTCCGGGCGAAGAACAATTTTTCGGGATAACCTTCCGCAAGAATGGCGATAACGAAACCATTACGGGCAAAGGTTGCGTAGTTGATGATCAATATGTGCAAACGCTTGGAATGACCATGCTGGCTGGCCGACCTTTCAACCGCCAGTTCAACGATTCGCTGTCGGTCATTCTGAACGAAGAGGCTGTTCGGCAAATGAACCTGACCGATCCCGTTGGCAAGCAACTGATCAGCCCCGACAATTTTACGCAGCGCGGTGGCCCGCCGGTTACGTATACCATTGTGGGGGTGGTACGTAATTTTCATTTTGGCTCGTTGCACCAGCGCATTAGTCCGCTGTTTGTGCTTAACGAACGGCTATTTAACCGGGTAAACAATGAACTTGTCGTTCGGATAAAAGCCGATGATCCGGCTCCGGTTGTGAGCCAGATGGAGCAGGTCTGGAAGCGCTATTTACCCGATCAGCCTTTCCATTATTCGTTTCTGGAAAACGACTGGAAGGCACTCTACCAGTCGGAGCAGGTGGCCCAGCAGATTTTCGGATTATTTGCTTTGCTCGCCATTTTTATCGCCTGCATGGGGTTGCTTGGGCTGGCGATGTATATTATCCGGCTGCGGACCAAAGAAATTGGCGTTCGTAAGGTTTTAGGCGCATCGGTTCCGGGTCTGGTGATGCTACTGGCTAAAGATTTTTTGTTGCTGGTGGTAGTGGCTATTCTGATTGCGTCGCCCATTGCCTGGTATGCCATGAACCGCTGGCTAGCCGATTTTGCCTACCGGATCGACATGCCCTGGTGGGCGTTTCTGGCTGCGGGTATCGTAGCTATTCTGATCGCTTTCGCCACAGTAGCCTACCAGTCTGTCCGGGCTGCGCTGATGAATCCGGTGAAGTCGCTGCGGGCGGAATAGGTAGCGGGGGGCAGAGAGCTTGGGGCAGGGACAAAGGGCGTATTGCAGAATATTGGTGCCATGGCTTAGTTGATCGAGAGCCGTGACATAGCTATAAATGAGTACTCAATTTTTTGAGATGAGTTTATAGATTATGGTTTTAAGGCATCAAAAATGGCCGTTATATCGTCTTTGTTAGTTGACAGAAATTCAGCAATGGCTTTTGAGCGTTTTCCGAAATTGTCTGTTTCAATAACTGTCACTTTAATAGTACAATTTCCCCGACCATCGGGCCTCGAACGTGGTATGTTCGCAATCCAATGACCCACGGGCATAGGAGGAGATTCATTTGTATTTGTGTCACGATCCATGTCGTCAATAAATTTGACGCCCGAAATCAGGAATTCATCGTTGCCCATTATCTCCTTATGGGGATTGCCGTCCGAACCAACCCAGGTCGATTCGACTACTACTTTAACCAGAATATCAATAGAATCTGCTTTGACTTTACATTTTGAATAGCTTAAGTTGGGAAAAAAGGGTTGAAACTTGAAGGCTGATCCATCTTTCGATTGAATGATCTTTAGTTTCATGTTAAACACATTTTTTTCCTTCCCTTCGATTTTAGCAAAGCGAGACAGAAAAATGCCACTATAGGTTAAATCCAGCGTGCCAGTCGTATAGAAATCATCAATACTAGCCAGGTTTTCATAGTCGGCTGTGAATTTCTTGCTGGCGTTATCCAACATTTTACTGGCTACATTGATAATAATACCTGCTGCTGCAATGACTACTCCAATTGGATTTTTGTTGGAAGGCGAAACCTGGTTTAAGTCTGATGGTTTTTTCGTAAAATCACTTTTCACAATAGGTTTAACAACAAACCGTTCATCTTCCGATTTCATCGATTTGGGCGAAGTAGTAGCACAACTTGCTAGTAGGAAACCGGCCAGGACAAGAATAATATAGTTCATGATGGTTTAGGCATGTATTGGAGTGAAAACGCAGGCACTTTGTTGATTAGACCATTCTGCCTGCACTAAAAAGCCGCTGATGTGAGATGTCGTATTGTTACAGATATCGCCAATTTCTTCGCCCGTATTAAAATCCCACCAGGATTCGGACGCAGGATTGGTTACTGCTTCGGCAAGTTCGTGACTGCTAACTTTCGTAAGTGTATCCAGTACGGTTCCAAATGAGCAGCCTTCGCAGGCAGGAAATGGCACAACTGCATAAAATATGTGCTTATGAATGTGACTATGGTAGCCGCAGTATACCTCGCACGACTTATCGCCACCATCGGTCGAGACCACCTGTTCAGGAAGAAAAATGAAGTAAAGTGTGTTTGCTGTGACGGTCGGTAAACGATTATTGTTTATTAATTGACTTAGTTGCTGTTGAATTTCCTGGTCGCTAACTTCCCGGCCCTGATCTTTAGGTACACCCGGTTCATGGTCAGTGAAAGTGACAGACTGTATTCTTCGCCCATGCCCGATTGGAATTGTTGGTATTGAATATTCCCTAAGCATATCCATTAATGAGCTGGTAAGGATAAAATCAAAAAACTGATCCAGTTGGTCGACCAATTGAAGCCCCGTGTTTGTTGTCCAAAAATTCCCCCAGTAGACGGGGGCAACCTCAACCGCCCCTAACACATGGCCTCCGGGTTTATAAGATAGTCTGTGAGCCGGAGGAGCCATAGACTCAGCGGCAATAGCGGCTTTGTGTTTAAGAGGAACCGTTTTATATGGTTTTTTTACGGGCTGCATAGGCGTAAGATCGACGAGTTGGTAACTGGGTTTGACTGGCTAGCAGACCTTGCTGGCCGTAGCAGATGGGAATATTGAATTTATCGGTAGCCGGTTTGAGTTGGGCCTGCTTTTTTTGTCTTTCCGGGACTACATCCGAATTTTCAATCAGAAGCCGACGCATCATACTGACATCTTCGTGTTCAAGAATATGACAATGGTATACAAATTGCACAAGTGAATCGCTTTCGTCATCACTTAAGGCATACGTGACCCACAGGTAGGTTGTTGTCGTATCTGGCTTTGCCCGAACCACATCTTTCCAGCCTTTTTCCTGGGATTCTTTGTCCATGAATACTCCTTCTTTGTCGGTTCTGCCTAGTATCCGGAAACGATTCAGGTGGATATGGATGGGGTGCGTGTCGGATGTGTAGTTTGTGATAGCCCAGATTTCGTTGGTTTTATTTTGAACCCGCTTGATTGCCAAATGCGGAGCTGAGTTACTGTCCACTTTATTGGCTTCCATATTCCACTCACTTTCGTTCAGAAAAGCCATCGGAAAGGCGGTATCCGCTTTCATGTCAGGAGCAAGCTCATAAAAACGTTTTACTGCTGTCGGTAATTCCTTATAAGATCCTGATTCTGTGATAGATAAACTGTGTATATGGTATGTTTTGGTGCTGTCTAGCTGAGCTAGAATTTGGCCCGGTAATGAGTCCATTACCGTTTTGACACGGCTTCGACCTGAGCTTTTTCTGACGGTCGGTTGGTGAGTTGAGAACACATCCAGCTTATAGAGCAGTTTTCGAAAAGTCGAGTCCTGATGCAACTGCTGCATTCGTTTCGCCAATTCCGTATTCGTAATCTTGTTTGCACTCTGATTAGCTTGTATTCGAAATTGTAAAACAAAGTTTGTGTACGTTTTGGCGGCAGCTTTAACGGAAGCAATTGGAATGTTGTCTTGATCAGCTACTTCCTGATAAGGGGCATCGTTGGCCAGGTTAAGCAGCACCAGTGAGTCGGGGGCTGAACTACCGAATCCACTAAAATTGATCTGCACATCAGCGCGTTCGCCGGGGGCCAGCATTAGGGGTTTGTTGGAAGTGATGCCTACCTGGCTAATCAATGGACCACCTTCAGTGCCGATCTGCACAAAAGTAGCCGTATCAATTTTTGCCAGACTTACTTCTCCATTGCGCCACTGAGCGAGCGCTAGCCTGTAAAAACGAGAACTGGAGGTGTTAAGTATTCGGAACCGGTAGAGCTGGCGTTTTACATCAAAATAAGGCCAGGCTTTGCCGTTAACGGTAATTGCATTGCCAAAAAATTCGGGCCGACGGCTACCACTATCCAATTTGGATTCGTAATACAATCGTCCTTTTTTAGTAAACATCTTATCACTGATTAATAAAGGGATGTCGGGTATTTCGGAAATGTCCTTGTTTAGTACTGGCACCGAACCTTTTTTTGCCTGTTTAAACGTTTGCCTGGTCTGTTCCGATTGTTGGAGGTAGTACTGTCGGGTCGAGTCTTCACCTGTTCCTTCAATAATATAAGCTCCTGCCAATCCCATATAAACATTCGCTACCGTTCGCATAATACTATGATCGTGGTACCATAATATGGCTCCATGCTTGCCCTGCGTAGTATCTGCTGTATCGTAATTCGCTTCCGGGAATGTGTTAGGATATGAATAGTGTACGGCTTGTTTGGTTGACTCATAGGGGCCGAATAGACCAAAATCAATAGGGCTAGGCATCTCACCTGCCTGCCTGACGATACTGGAAGCCGGATGACCGTCATTACGCCAGGCAAGGTTGGCACCATGCAGGTGAACCGTGGTTGCATAATAAGTTGAATTGAACATCATTGACATTGTATGGCCCATAGCCAATTCCGCAATTTTAGGCGGATACAATGATTTGGTGATCATAGGTATAGCCGCTCCCGAGTCAGTGTCGTGTAATTCTCGGGTATCATAAAGTAACGGATAGTATTTCAGTGAGTTATGAGGAAAGCCATAAGCGGGGTTGTCCTGTATGGTTTCCTTGAGCTGATTCACCCAGGTAATTTTTGCGGCTTTTCCATTCATTGTTTTAATGGTTGGCCCCGGCAATTGCTGCTTATCGGGTGCTGTGTTTTCCGAAACATACCCGAGTACCCAGGTGGAGTCTTCTAACAGAGTATGAAACTTGTTTTTAAACGCCCGGATGTAAATCGTGATTTCGTCCGTACCATTATTCTCAATTTCTGTTGGTATAACGAGTGCTTCCTGAAAAAGAACGGAATCGGCTCGGTGGACCGTCCAGTCCAATACGGGATCGCTTTTTAGCGTATCTCGAATAATCGATACAATGTTTGCATCGCTTCCATCGGAGTTCCTACAGTCGGTTAGTCCGGCAAAGATGAAGCATAAAGAAAAAATAATGATTACGGCTCGCATGGTGGGTATAGGTTAGTGGCATAGCTAAAGGTATGGTTGTGGCTATCTGTATGCAACGGGAAAAAGACCCTATTTAAAGACGAACAAGTTGAATTGTCAGTCTTGATCAGGATTCCCGCAATGCTCCGTTTCTCCGCCACTACAAGCGGACAGTATTGTACGGATTCGGACACTTCAGATTGGCCTAGTGCCCTTAATTAATGGCATTAGGCTTTTTTTTGTCGTGGCATAGTAGTTGCGCCCGTTAGCGATAGCTAACGAATTCGCCTGGGATGTAGGCCAGGGGGAGTCTATTTACCCCCAGCCCCTTGCCCTACATCCCAGGCCCGACGCCTTATGCTGCTAAACTATCTTAAAATCGCTGTTCGGAATCTGCTGAGAAGCAAATCATTCTCGGCAATCAACATATTCGGCCTTTCGGTCGGGATGACCTGCTGTATGTTGTTGTTGCTGTACATCCGTAGCGAATTGTCGTATGATAAGTATCAGGAACATGCAGACAGACTGTACCTGATGGCGCAGGAAACTATCGTTGGTAAGGGCAATAAAGGGGCCAGTATGGAGAAGAATTCGACCGCGTCGGCTCCCTATGCATTTGCGCTGAAGTCAGAATTTCCGGAAATTGAACAGGTAGCCCGCTTATGGATCAACCTGATCGATGATAAAGCCTTGTTGCAGATTCGGGAAAACGGCAAATCGGTCAAGGCATTCTACGAAACAAAAGGTTATCAGGTCGATTCAACGTTTTTCGACTTGTTCTCATACTCATTTACCGAGGGCAACGCGCATACTGCCCTCATTGATCAGCATTCGGTAGTGCTGTCGGAAGAACTCGCCCATAAGTTATTTGGCAATGGCCCTGCCCTGAATAAACTGATTCGGATTGGCGGTACATCGGGTAATGGCGAAGACTTTAAAGTTACGGGCGTTTATCGCGACGAAAGCGCCCGATCGCATATCGACGCCAAATTCTTTTTACCGATTTCGGCAGGATGGGTCGGTGGTTTTTTGCGCGAGGGGAAAGTGGATTTCTGCTGCAACAACATGTTCGTCACGTACCTGAAGCTACGCCCCGGTGCAGATCCGGGGAAATTGCAGCAAAAGTTTCCAGCCTTTATGGCAAAGTATGCCGCCAATGATCTGAAAAATGTGGGTTTCGACAAAAAGCTGTTTCTGGTTCCGGTGCCCGATATACATCTCTTTGACGAAATAAATACCATTGTTACGCCAACCAATACCACAACCTATCTGTACATTCTGGCATCAATTGCGCTGTTTACCCTCCTGATTGCCTGCATTAATTTCATGAATCTAAGTACCGCCCGCTCTGCCAAACGGGCGGCTGAAGTTGGGGTTCGGAAGGTGATGGGAGCCGAGCGTGGTTCCTTGATCGGGCAGTTTCTGGGCGAATCTATGGTGCTTTCCCTGTTAGCTTTAAGTATTGCGGTAGCACTGGTTATTATCATGTTGCCCGTATTTAATCAGTTGACTAATAAGTCTTTGGAGTTTTCGGAGCTATTCGAGCCGCGCATTATTCTGACGTTTGTTGGCCTTGCGCTCCTGACGGGTTTATTGGCCGGGAGCTACCCTGCCTTCTACCTGTCGATGTTCAATCCGGCGCAGGTACTGAAAGGCAAGTTTACCAATACGTTATCGGCAGTTGCGCTACGTCGCGGGCTGGTGGTGTTTCAGTTTGTGATTTCGGTGGGGCTGGTTCTGGCTACGTTCGTGATTCAGGAACAAATGCGTTTTCTGCGAAACACATCGCTAGGTTTCACCCAGGATCAGCAGATAGCAATTTCGCTCAGCAGCCGGGAAGCACACGAAATTTATACAGCGTATCGAAACGAAATTCTGCAAAACAATCAGATAGTTGGCGCGGCCGGAACTCAATACTATCCCGGTATAAATAATGCGACTGACTTTCTTTTATACAAACCCGAACAAACGGCGCTGAACGGTCAAAGCGTCAAAACGAATCAGGTCGATTATGACTATCTGCAAACAATGGGCTTCAAACTGGCTGCGGGTCGGATGTTTTCTCACCAGTTTCCGGGCGATACCGCCAATCGGCTCGTGGTGAATGAAGCGACGCTACGTAAATTTCAGATTCCGCTGAATAAAGCCATTGGACAAAAGCTGAATTTCGATTGGCAGGGTCAAACGCACCATTTCGAGATTGTGGGTGTACTGAAGGATTTTCATTTCGAAAACCTCCGTCAAACGATCCAGCCGTTTACGTTTCTGCTGAACCGCCAGCCCGATTTCAATTACATTATAGTGCACGTCAAGACGGCCAATATGGGGCAGGTGCTGGGCTTTCTGGAGCAAAAGTGGAAAACACTGCGCCCCGACGAACCCTTTACGTACACATTTCTCAACGAAGATTTTCAGAAGAATTATGCAGCCGAAGCCCGCACGTCGCGTATTGTGGGCTACTTCACCGTGATTTCTATTCTGATTTCGTGTCTGGGTTTGTTTGGTCTGGCTGCGTTTGCGGCTCAGCAGCGCACCAAAGAAATTGGCGTTCGTAAAGTACTGGGCGCGTCGGTAGCCAATATTGTTCTGCTGCTCTCCCGCGATTTTCTGGCACTGGTGGCCATTGCCATTCTGATTGCCTCGCCCATTGGCTGGTGGGCTATGAACAAATGGCTCCAGAATTTTGCCTACAAGATTGCTATTCCGTGGTGGGTATTTATGGTGGCTGGATTGTTGGCCGTTCTCATTGCTTTTATAACTGTGGCCTATCAGGCTATGCGGGCTGCACTGGTGAATCCAGTAAAATCGCTTCGGTCGGAGTAAATCGCAGCAGGCATTGAGCTAAGGACTTGGGTTTGTAAGGTATTATTCCAGAAATTATTTCGCATAAAAACACTATGAAAACATTCGTAACCGCGATTCTGGTGCTATCCAGTTCATTTGTGTTCGCTCAGAAACGCAACTCAATCAATCGTAATATCAACGACGATGGTAAAACGCTGTCGATTCGGGTAAACGGTATCGTCGATGGTCAGACTATTGACTACGACCGTACCTTCGATGTGTCGGACTTAAGTAAAACGGAGCGGGATGCCCTGCGCCACCGAATTCTGGACTCGCTGAATGTTGGCACACCCGATCCGCCAAGGCCACCCCGGGCACCGGCAGCACCCCGTGAGCCGCGAGCACCACGCCCCCCGCGGGAACCTCGTTTGCACAGCGAATCTATAACGATGCTTAGCAGCGACAATGTCGGCGAATCCGTTAATGGCGCTGATCATGTTGCAATGGCTGTCGGCGGGAAGAATCCCTACACGAAAGAAGTGCGCTATAACGCCAATTCGGGCCAGCTATACCTGCGCTATCGGTTTCAGCGCGACGGAGAAGACATTACGTATGAACGTAAAATTGATGCCCACAATAAATCGAAAGAAGAACGGCAACGCCTGATTGAAGGAATTGAAAAAGAGATAGGCGTACCGGCAAAGAGTCGTAAATAAAGTTTTCAGTTTATAGTTTACAGTGCTTCGTAGTAGGAGGTATCTTGAGGGAAGCACTGTAAACTATAAACGCTAACCTGTAACCTGTTCTATCGCTAACTTTTTCTAAATCTAAACCATTATGGCACACATCGCTATACCTATTCCTTCTACGCCTGGAAAACAGGAGATCGAAATCGACGTGACGATTAACGGCAAAAAACATGAGCTTCATTATCGCGTCGAGCTTTTTTATTGGGGGGATTGCAACGTCCCGACTTTTGACCGGGTGGAGTGCCTGCGCGAAATGATTTCGCACTACGATCAGGACTGGACGCTCTATTACATCGGCGCACCAACCGACGATTTTGTGCCCATTGCCTTCGTCAAAAAAGGCGATCGGGAAATTCAGCGTAAGCTGATGGTTGGAGCGATTTGAAGGAAGTTTTCAGTTTATAGTTTTCTTGAAAACTATAAACTGAAAACAGTAAACTAAAAAACTTTTAAAGTCATGTTTCGCAACTACATCAAGATTGCCCTGCGCAATTTGCTAAAACACAAATCATTCAGTTTTATCAATGTTACAGGGGTAGCTGTGGGACTGGCCTGTTTCCTGTTGATTGCGCTCTATGTTCGCGACGAGCTGAACTATGACCGATACAATGCCAATGCCGACCGGATTTACCGTGTTGCCCGAACGTTTATATCGTCGGAGGGGACACCCTCGCTGAAGCTGGCGCAGGCGGCTCCGCCATTTGGGCCATTGATTAAGCAGGACTTTCCCGAAGTCGAACAAGTTGTTCGGACACTCGATAATAATTCGCTGATTAACTATGGCGAACACTCATTTAACGAACGGGAGCTGTTTTTTGCAGAAGCGAATCTCTTTAAGGTGTTTAGTTTTCAGGTTACGAGCGGTAACCCCGAGCGGGCACTGGTAAATCCGTTTTCGATTATGTTTTCCCGACCGATGGCCGAAAAGTATTTCGGAAAAGAAAACCCCATCGGTAAAACCGTACGGCTCGATAACCAGTACGATCTGACCGTAACGGGCGTTTTTGAACCCTTACCGGCCCAGTCGCATTTTCATCCGAATTTTCTGCTATCGTTTTCAACCCTGAATGATCCACGTGTATATGGGGCCGAAGGGCTACGGACCAACTGGGGGAATAACTCGTTTAACACCTATGTGCTGCTGCGCGAAGGGGCCGATCCAAAGCGGATGGAAGCCGCTTTTCCGGAGTTTCAGAATAAATACGTGCCTCCCTTCGATGGCAGAAAACCATCGACCTTCTCGGAGTTAACTTTACAGAATCTGAAAGACATTCATCTGTATTCGCATACCGACTCCGAAATTGAGCCTACCGGCGATATTAAATATGTTTACCTGTTTTCGGCCATTGGTTTGTTCATTTTGCTGATTGCCTGCATCAATTATATGAATCTGGCAACTGCCCGTTCGGCCGGACGGGCGCGTGAGGTTGGGATGCGCAAGGTTGTAGGGGCCTTGCGCGGCCAGCTCATCAGTCAGTTCCTGAGCGAATCGATTGTAGTGGTTTTGTTTGCACTGGCCATCGCTATAGTGCTGGTACTGATTTGCCTTCCCGCACTCAATAATTTTACCGAAAAACAGCTTGAATTTTCTCAACTGGTCGATCCCGTCTTTTTAACGATTCTGGTTGCTATTACACTACTTACGGGCCTGATAGCAGGTAGCTATCCGGCGTTTTTCCTGACGTCGTTCCGGCCGTTGGGGGTTCTGAAAGGGCAAATTACATCGGCACTTCGAACCGGTAAACTACGTCAGATGCTGGTTGTTACGCAGTTTGCTATTGCGGTGGCGCTGATTATCAGTACCGCAGTGGTATATAGCCAGATGAAATATATTCAGGATTACCGGCTTGGCTATCAGAAAGATCAGATGCTACTGCTGTCCGATGTAGGGGATTCGACAACCAACTACGAAGCCTTTAAACAGCAACTGAAAGAAACCGGTATAGTGCGCGAAGTGGGTCGATCGTCGCGAATACCGTCGGGACGTCTGCTCGATTCGAATGGGGCTTCAGCACAAAAAGGCGACACGATGGCCCCGGTAACGATCAATTTACGCAGTTTACAGATCGATTATGATTTTATTCCTGCCTATCAGATTCCGATGGCGGCCGGTCGTAATTTCTCCCGTGGCTACTCCACCGATACCTCAATGATTATTCTTAACGAAACGGGAGCCCGGTTGCTGGGCTGGACACCACAACAGGCTATTGGGAAAGCGTTTCGCTATGGGCCAGTTAAGGGGCAGATTATTGGTGTGACGAAAGATTTTCACTTCGAATCGTTGCATCAGAAAATGTCGGCCATTGCCATGATCATGAACCCCCGTAATATGAACTGGCTCTCGATTCCGCTCTCGGGAAATATTCCGGCGGGGGTTAGCCACGTAGAAGAAATCTGGAAACGGTATTTTCCTGGACGCCCATTCGACTATCAGTTTCTGGATACGCGGTTTGACCGGCTCTATGCCCGCGAGCGTACTCAGCAGACGCTGTTTAGTGTATTTGCCAGTGTCGCTATTCTGATTTCGTGTCTGGGCTTATTGGGCTTGTCGATGTTTATGGCCGAGCAACGAACGAAAGAAATTGGCGTTCGCAAAGTGCTGGGCGCATCGGTATCGAGTCTGGTTGCCTTACTGTCGAAAGACTTTTTAAAGCTGGTTGGCATTGCTATCCTTATTGCATCGCCTGTGGCTGGTTGGGCCATGCTGCAATGGCTCGATGGCTTTGCTTACCATACCTCTCTCAGCGGTTGGGTATTTCTGCTGGCAGCCGTGTTGGCAGTTGGTATTGCTTTGTTAACCATAAGTTTCCAGAGCGTGAAAGCCGCGTTGATGAACCCGGTGAAATCACTTCGATCAGAATAAAAACAGCCCCCTAACCCTCAAAGGGGGCATTAACCGAATAACAACTCCCCCTTCGGGGGTAGGGAGGCTGCTATGTTCAAAAACTACCTCAAAATCGCTCTGCGCAGCTTACGGAAAAACCGGGTGTTCTCGCTCATTAATAGTGCCGGTATGGCATTAGGTATTGCCGCCTTTGCGTTCATTCTGGAATACGTTGCCTATGAACGTAGTGTCAATGGGTTTCACCAAAACTTACCAACGCTCTACCGACTGTTGTCGCAAACGAAGTCGGGCGATGTTGAGGTCGATATGGCCCCGGCCGTAGCGCCCCTGGCCAAACAGCAGTTTCCAGAGGTGCAGGATTTTTGCCGCATCGCCGAAAATTCGGCTAATGGTATCGTAACAGTTATGAATACCAGTGCAGCTCGCTCGCAGCAGTCGTTTCGTGAGAATAAGCTTGGTTATGCCGACGCCAGTTTCTTCACGCTTTTTACCTTCCCGCTGGTGCGGGGAGTTGCTAAGTCGGCGCTTAGCCAGCCCAACACGGTAGCGGTGTCGGTGTCGCAGGCCCGCAAATACTTTGGCGATACCAACCCAATTGGGCAAAAGCTTCTCCTGAGCAATCAGTTTGGCAAAACACCCTATATGGTCACGGCGGTTTTTGCCGATATGCCGCAAAATTCGGATCTGAAATTCGATGTTGTTTTTTCGCTGCAAACGCTGGCCAATCCAGCTAATCTCAATGACAATGACTGGGCGCGTCTCGACGGTTTCGATGGGTCGTATCTGACCACATTTTTGCAACTCCCGGCCAATACCGATTATCGCGCTCTGGTGGCCAAGTTCAATGCTTTTAGTAAAAAGATCCGGCCAGAAGACGAACGTGTGTTTCTCCTGCAACCCGCCCGAAACATTCATTTGGCTGCTTCGCTGAATGAGCCTTACCGAACTACGGGGAGCCTGGGGTTTGTCTATCTGCTAAGCGGCATTGCTGGTCTTATTTTGCTGATTGCCTGGTTTAATTACATCAACTTATCGACGGCGGGTGCGTTGAAACGAGCTAAAGAAGTGGGCGTTCGGAAGGTGGTTGGAGCCGGTCGTGGGCAACTGATCGGGCAATTTCTGGGCGAATCGCTGCTGCTAAATGTCGTTGGATTTGGACTAGCGCTGACACTGGTTTCATTGCTGCAACAGCCTGTCAATGAGTTTGTCCAGAAAGATTTGTCGCTAAGTAGCCTCAGCATTGGTCGTTTCTGGGTGGTAGGGGTAGCATTACTGTTGCTGGGGGCACTCGCTTCGGGCGGCTATGTGGCGGTTACGCTGACATCGTTTCAGCCGATACAGACCCTGAAAGGAGCCGTTCAGAAAGGCAAAGGGGGCTGGTTACGGCAAATGCTGGTTGTTGCTCAGTTTAGCGCATCGGTGGCACTGGTTATTGTTACGCTGGGGCTTTACCGGCAGTTGCAGTATATGCAAAACAAAGACCTGGGTGCCCAACTAACGCAGCGTGTTGTGATCAAGCGCCCGGAAATTGGCGAAGGATCGTTTGCGCCCCGTATGGCCCTGCTGGAGGATCAGCTATCGCAACTGCCTTACGTGAGGAGCTTCTGCCAGACAACGATTGTGCCGGGCAGCTATTACAACTTCAACGCGAGTGGTATTACGAAACAAAATCCCCGCCCCGATGACGGGAAGAAAAGCTATGCGATGGGAATCATCGACGACCGGTTTCTGAAAACCTACGAAATTGGGTTAGCGGCTGGCCGCAATTTTACCGTTCGGGAGGCTGAATTGGGCTGGGAGAAAAGCGGCAAACTCATGATCAACGAAACCGCTGCCCGCCAGTTGGGCTTTGCATCAGCCGAGAAAGCCGTTGGTCAGATCATCAATTGGGGGCAATCCTATGAGGTTGTTGGCGTTGTAAAAGACTACCATCATCTGGGCTTACAGCGGGCTATTGAACCAGTTATTTTTATGCCGCGTCGGTCGGTTAGCGACCTGAGTATTCAACTGGCTATGGACCCTGATAAGGGCGGCCGAATTCAGGATAAGATAGCTGAGCTGGAACGACTCTACAAAGCCAGTTATCCGGGCAATCCGTTCGACTATTATTTCGTTGATCAGCGGTTTAACGAGCAGTACCAGAGTGAGCAGCAGTATGGACAGGTATTTTCGCTGGCGTCGGCACTGGCTATTTTTATTGCCTGCCTCGGATTATTTGGATTGGCAGCGTATACTACCGAGCAGCGGACGAAGGAAATTGGGGTGCGGAAAGTGCTGGGCGCATCGGTAGCTAGTATTGTTCTGCTCCTTTCGGGCGATTTCATGAAACTCGTTCTGATTGCTATTGTAATTGCATCGCCACTGGCCTGGGTGGGGATGCATAACTGGCTTCAGCATTTTGCCTATAAAATTGACCTCGACTGGTGGATTTTTGCCCTGGCGGGTTTACTAGCTACCACTATTGCCGTAGCAACAGTAAGTTTCCAGAGTATCAAAGCCGCCCTGATGAATCCCGTAAAATCACTTCGGTCCGAATAAAAACAGCCCCCTAACCCCCAAAGGGGGCCTTTAACTGAGTAATAATTCCTCTTTCGGGGTAGGGGGGGCTGTTATGCTAAAAACCTACTTCATTCTCGCCTATCGAAACCTGGTTTCGAACCGGACCACTTCACTGATTAACGTTGTGGGGCTATCGATTGCCCTGGCGTGTGCCATCACCGTTTTTCTGATCCTGAAAAACTTCTGGACACTGGATAGTTTTCACACAAAAGGTGATCGGATCTTCATGGTGGAGTATACGCGGGAGGTCGACAACGAAACGGAGGTGTATGGCGATGCGCCTGCCCCCATTGCTGCAGCTTTACGGGCCGATTTTCCTCAGGTAAAACAAACCGTTCGGGTGCAACGCGAAGGCGTTCAGGTGCTGACAAAGGGGAGTGTAGTCGACGAGTTGATTACGTATGCCGATACTAACTTTTTCCATCTGTTTACATTTCCGCTGAAATACGGAAGTCCAACGGCCTTAGCCGATCCTGCTGCCATCATTCTAAGCAGCGAAATGGCAGAAAAGTATTTTCCGAACCAGATTCCCATTGGTCAGCCATTTACTATTATTACGGCCAGCAGGGAGCATAAACAATTTGTGGTTAGGGGTGTGGCAGAGACGTTTCCCAATAATATTGGCTTCGCATTCGCCCTGCTGACAGGCTACCACTCGGTTCATGATGGGCTTAAAAACCAGGACTGGACAACCCACATCAGTGGGGTATTTGTTGAGGTACCGGACAAGCGTTATGTGCCCACACTAGCCCGCCAATTAGACCGGTATGTTGCGCTTTATAATTCGAAAAATACCGACGAGCCAATCACGTCATTTGTCTTTGATAACCTTCGCAATCCAGCTCCCAAAGCATACGACGTAAGGCGCCGACCCGCAGAGGCTAATCATCCGATGGCAACTCTTATTTTTTCGGCTATTGCCTTGTTGATGATGGGCGTGTCCTGCTTCAACTACATCAATATTTCATTGGGAGCCGTAACGCAGCGGCTTAAGGAGATCGGTGTTCGGAAGGTGATGGGAGGCACTCGACAGCAGCTCATCGTTCAGTTCATGATCGAAAATCTGCTGCTGTGTTTTATTGCTTTACTGCTATCACTGCTCATTACTACCGTTTTTCTGATCCCCCTGTTCAACGATCTGATGGTAATGACCATCTCGCTGGCGTTTTCGCAGAATGCTCCTTTGTGGCTATTTATGGCCGGTATACTGCTATTTACAGCCGTTGCATCGGGCGGCTATCCGGCCTTATACGTTTCGGCTTTCAGACCTATTGCTGTTTTTGCGGGCAGACAGAAATTTGGAAACAAAGGTGCCTTTAGCCGTGTACTGCTGGTTGGTCAGTTTGTACTGGCTTTTGTGGCCGTTATTGTCGGCGTTGTGTTTACGAGTGCGGGTATACAATGGAAAAATCTCGACTGGGGTTATAACCCGGATCAGACATTGGCCGTGCGGCTGACCGATAGTACGCAATATACCATTCTGAGAAATGAGCTGGTCAGAAACCCTGCGGTCAGCCTTGTGGCGGGTGCCGAATATCATGTCGGCGAATCCATGGCATTACAGGCTATTCGCGTTGGCGATAGGCAGGAAAACGTTGTTCGGTATAATGTGGGGCCTGGTTATTTCGAAACGCTGGGACTTCAACTGGCTACCGGACAGTTTTTCGACGAACATCGACTGGCTGAAAATGCAGAATCGGTAGTGGTAAACGAAACGTTTGTACGGCACCATCGCTGGAAAGATGGTGCTATCGGCAAGACGATTCGGGTAGACCAGCAAGTAGTAACCATTGCTGGCGTTGTGCGGGATTTTAAACTGTTTGGTTCGGGAGTAGCGCGGCCAGCAGTATTTTTCTCGGCCCGGCAGCCTCAATACCAATACCTGGCTCTGCGCTTTGATCCGAACCATGGTCCGGGCGTAAAAGCTGACCTGGAACGGCTCTGGCAGTCGAAATTCCCGAACACAACGGTTTCCATGTTTTATCAGAAAGAGGTGTTCGATGCCTTCAACACAACCTTTCAGAATCTTGCCAACGGATTTGGGTATCTGGCCGGATTGGCGCTTTTGATTGCCTGCATGGGCCTATATGGGCTGGCGGCCCAGCATTTTGCAAAACGACTCAAAGAAGTGGGCGTGCGAAAAGTGTTAGGTGCATCGGTAGCCAATATTTTGCTGTTAGTCAATCGGGAGTTTGTTTTGCTGCTCCTGATGGCGGGTGTTGTGGCTAATGCAATTACGATGATGGGTGTACAATTGACCCTTCAGAACACGCAGGAATTTACGGGATCTTACCGGCCAGGCTTATTGCCGTACCTAGCCGCCAACGCGCTGGTTCTGCTAACTGCCGCTTTTGCCGTTAGTATGCAAAGCTGGAAAATGGCCAATGTTCAGCTCTCGACTGTGCTCAAGAATAACGAGTAAGGCAGTGCATCGCGAACGAGCCAAGAACTAACCGATAACCTTAACGTTTTTTAACAGGCTCATCTGCAAGGCTATATATACCTTGCAACCATCATTTCAAACAAGCGAAAAACAGAAAAATCGTTCAAATCCTGTAATTCCAGGTTCAGACATCCCGCCGGACCATCGCTACGGTTCAGCCTGTCCGCATCGGCGTCCGCTTACGGACATCCTCCGTGGGTATGTTTTTGTAAATTGCTGACTTAGTGTGTGTTATATTTTTGGTACGCTGTTTGGGCCATCATTAGTATCACGAAACCTAAACGAATCAGAACGATGCTACTTAACTATCTGAAAATTACTGCCCGTACACTCTGGAAAAGTAAGCTGTTTAGCGGACTGAATATCGTTGGGTTAGGCATTGGCATGGCGGCAGTATGGCTTATGGCGCTGTATGTGTTCGACGAACTGAGCTATGACCGTTTTCATCGCAACGCCGACCGCATTGTTCGGGTTGTGCACTATGCACAATGGCCCGGTGGTAATCTGCAACTGGCACCTACATCGGCCCCGTATGCAACTGCGCTTAAAAACGACTATCCCGAAATTGAGAAGACTGTACGGATCAATGCAGAAGGGGGGGGCGTGATCACCGTCGACGATAAGAAACTGGAACTCGGCAATATCTTTTTTACGGACAAAACCTTTTTCGATGTTTTTACCTTTCCAATGCTGTATGGCGATCCGGCAACGGCACTGAGCAAACCACAGAGCATTGTTTTAACCAAAACCGCAGCCGAAAATTTATTTGGCGATGCCCGAAAAGCTGTTGGGCGGGTCGTTGAGTTCAGCAATCATTTCCCGAATACCGTAACGGGCGTTATAGACGATGTTCCGGCAAATTCGCACCTGCAATTCAGCGCCCTGCGGTCGTTGCCGGAAACTTATACGAATGGTTGGGAGAACTTCGAACTCTATACCTATCTGCTTCTGACCAAAGGCAGCGACTACAAAGCGCTGGAAGCTAAACTGCCCGGCTTTTACCAGAAATACATTAAGAAAGAAATGGGGGAGCTGGATTACCGGATGGAACTTCAGCCCATTACGTCCATTCACCTGCACTCACATCTTGACTACGAGATAAGCCCCAATGGCAACGTAACCACGGTTTATGTATTTGCCGCAGTCGCCATTCTGATTCTGATCATTGCCAGTATCAACTACGTCAACCTCTATACGGCCCGGTCGCTGAAGCGCATTCGTGAGGTCGGCGTTCGGAAATCGATCGGTTCGTATCGGCTACAGCTCATTGGCCAGTTTCTGACCGAATCCACGCTAATGACGTTTATGGCTGGACTGGTTAGCGCATTTTTAATGACAATGGCCTTGCCCTATTTCAACCAGATTGCAGGCAAAACACTGTCGGCTGGCGGGTGGCTCAATACAATGCTGATTGTGGCCGGGCTGTCGATTTTGATAGGCGTCCTGAGCGGGCTGTATCCGGCCTTGATGTTAGCCAGTTTTCGGCCCGTATCGGCGCTGAAAGGGCAGGTCGGAAATCAGATAGGGAGTGCCGCCTTTAAGCAGTCGCTGGTGGTGTTTCAGTTTGTGGCTACGGTAGCCCTGATTGCCTGTTCGGCTATTGTCTATCAGCAAATGAGCTATGTGCAGCATAAAGATCTGGGATTCGCTAAAGATCAGGTGCTTACATTCCATGTCGACAGCCAGGACGTTCGTCAGCGAATCGATGCCTTGAAAGAACAGCTTACGCAAAGCCCGCTGATCGAGAGTGCATCTGCCGCCAGTAATCCAATCGGTAATAACAATATTGGTGGAGCAGGCATGTTTTTCGAGCAGAATGGAGCGATGCCACCCGGTACGCAGATTGTTGAGGAGTTTACGGTCGATTCCGATTATTTTAAAACCCTGGGCATCAAAGTGTTGTATGGTCGTAGTTTTTCGGAAGCGTTCAAGAGCGATTTGTTTGGAGCGGTCATGATCAACGAAACGTTGATGAAACAACTTGGCTGGAAAGACCCCATTGGAAAGCGGGTGAAATACTACATCGATAGCGAAAAGCATACGGCCGAAGCCCGTGTGGTGGGTGTGGTGAAGGATTTTCATACGTACTCGCTCCAACACAAGATTGAACCACTAGTACTGGGATTGCCTGCTCCGCTCGACAAAGATAACCTGTATGTTCGGATCAAACCTGCCCAAACGACCGAAGCACTGGCCTACATTCAATCGGTTTATCGCACCTTCGACCCATCGGCTACGCTGGACTTTCATTTTCTCGATGAGAATTTTTCGCAACAGTATAAAGCCGAACAGAAACAGGGAGAAGTATTGCTGACCTTCACCATTCTGGCCGTTCTGATTGCCTGCCTTGGGCTGTTTGGGTTAGCGGCTTTTGCGGCTGAGCAACGCACCAAGGAAATCGGCGTTCGCAAAGTATTGGGTGCATCTGTCGGCAGCATTGTGCTGCTGCTTTCCCGCGATTTCCTAAAACTGGTACTGGCTTCTATTGTCATTGCAACACCCATTGCCTGGTATGCCATGAGTCGCTGGCTTCAGGATTTCGCCTACCGCATCGATATTCACTGGTGGGTATTTGTTCTGGCGGGATTACTGGCCACCGTGATAGCATTGCTTACGGTGAGTTTCCAGAGCGTGAAAGCCGCGCTGATGAATCCCGTAAAATCACTTCGGTCCGAGTAAAAACAGCCTCCTAACCCCCAAAGGGGGCATTAACCGAATAATAACTCCCCCTTCGGGGGCAGGGGGGCTGTTATGCTACGAAACTACCTCAAAATCGCTGTTCGAAACCTGTGGCGGAATAAACTGTATACAGGACTGAACGTAGGAGGGCTGGCTATTGGCCTGGCTGCCTGTCTGATTATGGTGTTGTATGTTAACCACGAATTTTCGTACGATACCTATCATCCCAATGCCGACCGCATTGTTCGGGTAACAACCATCCTGAAAACACCGGAGTCGCCAGTGGCTATAGCGTCGGGGCCGCTGTTGCTGGCCCATGTGCTCAAGCGTGACTACCCGGAGGTTGAAACAGCCGTTCGTTTTAAGCCGACCGGCGCTATTGTCCGAACAAAAGATAAGCTGGTCGGTGAGTCTGATGTGTATTTTGCCGACCGTGATGTGTTTTCGGTATTTGCCTTCGATTTTATCGTCGGAAATCCCGCAACTGCATTAGCCAGCCCAAACTGCGTAGTCATTACCGAGAGCGTTGCCAATCGGTTTTTTGGACGAACCGACCTGCTCGGCCAAACGATCCAGATCAATAAGGAAACGTATCAGATTACGGGCGTAGTGGCAAACCAGCCCAGCAATACCGATCTGCCCGTTAAAATGTTGCTGTCGCAAAAAGGGGGTGTGCCTAAAAACTGGCTCGAAGAGGATTTTCCGGTCTTTACGTTCGTACTCTTTAAGCAGCAACCCAATCTGGCCGATTTTAGGAAAAAACTGGCGCTGATTGCCAAAAATAGTGTGGATCCTGAACTGAAGAAAGCAGGAGCAGAAGGCTATTTCATCAGTTTCCCGGTTGAGCGGCTGACCGATGTTCACTACAGCCAGGGCAATCTGGAAGATACGCCTAAGGGCAATAAGCAATATAGCTACCTGTTTGCATTTCTGGCCGTGTTTGTGCTTACCATTGCCTTGCTCAACTACATTAATCTGCTAACGGCCAAAGCCACCGAACGCGCAAAGGAAGTAGGTATTCGGAAAGCAAACGGTGCTCTGCGGAATCAGTTGGTTCGTCAGTTTCTGTTCGAGTCGTTTTTGTTGAGCGGCATGGCACTCGTAGTTGCCGTTGGGCTGATGCAGATTGCGATTCCGTTCTTCAACAAATTGCTCAGCATTCAGTTGCGCCTGTCGTGGCAGGAAACGCTGGGGCTGGTGAGTATGATCTGGCTCATTGTTACGGTATTGGGTGGTATGTATCCGGCTTTCGTATTGTCGGGATATCAGCCCGTGCAGGTGCTAAAAGGAAACCTGATTGGCTACGGACAACGAGCCTGGTTACGAAAGTCGATCATTGTGTTTCAGTTTGTGCTGGCCGTTTGTATGATTGCCGGTGTGCTGGTGATTCATCGCCAGATGAACTACATGCTTCATTATGATCTTGGGTTCACAAAAGATCAAATCCTGAACATCAACCTTCCCGACGATTCGCTGGTGCGGGCGGGTGCTCCGGCGCTGGCTAACAGCCTGAAACAGCGCAGTGAAGTTGGCGATGTAACGCTGGGGTCGGGTTTGTCGGACGGCCCGATGGCAATGGCATCTACCAAGATTCAGTCGAACGGTAAGAAACGCGAACTGATGGGTAGTTATATGTTTATAGACGATCGGTTTTTGCCACTGCTATGCATCAAACTAAAAGCCGGGCGCAATCTGTCGTCGCGTTCCAAAGCCGACCTGAACGGGGGTTTTCTGGTCAACGAAGCGTTTGTGAAAATGGCGGGCTGGAAAAATGGCGTTGGGCAGGCTATTGAAGGATTCGGACATAAAGGAGAAGTCGTTGGCGTGGTTAAAAACTTCAATTATCACTCGCTGCACAATGCGGTTGAGCCGCTGGTGATGATCTACAACACGTTCCCAAACAATACTGTTATGATGAAGCTACAGCCAGCCAACCTGCCAGTTGTGAAGGCAATCTGGCAGGAGCACTTTCCGAATTTTCCGTTTGAGTATTCGTTTCTGGATGAATCCTATGATGCAAAATACCGCCGGGATCAATTGATGATGTCGGTGTTTAATGGCTTTGCCGGTCTAACGGTGCTGGTGTCCTGTCTGGGGTTGTTTGGCCTGGTCGCGTTCACGACCGAACGGCGTACCAAAGAAATTGGCGTGCGTAAGGTACTGGGTGCATCGGTAACAAATATTCTTGTTCTGCTTTCCCGCGATTTTCTTCAACTGGTTGTACTGGCCATTCTGATTGCCAGTCCGCTGATGTATTGGGCTGCTGATCGTTGGCTACAGGCTTTTGCCTTTAAAGTTGATCTGGCGTGGTGGGTGTTCGTGCTGGCGGGTATGCTGGCTATTGGTATTGCGCTGCTAACGGTGAGTTTTCAGAGTATAAAAGCCGCACTGATGAATCCTGTGAAATCATTACGGTCGGAATAAAAACAGCCTCCTAACCCCCAAAGGGGGCACTAAACTGAGTAACAACTCCCCCTTCGGGGGCAGAGGGGCTGCTATGCTACATAACTTCTTTAAAACCGCCTTTCGAAATCTTTGGAAACATAACTTGTTTTCATTTATCAACATCTTCGGCCTGGCTTCGGGAATGCTGGTATGTATGCTGGCCATGATCGATATCAAAGGTGCTTTCGACTACGATTCGTTCCATCCGCATCCCAACCGAACTTACCGTATTCTGACCGACGTGACAACCCGTAATAGCGATGAGTATGGGTTTGCTACTACGCCCATGCCGCTTGCCGAAGTACTTAAACACGATTATCCGTTTGTGGAAGAAACTACGCGGGTGATTCGTAATAACGGCGACTTTACGGCCAATCGGAAGCAGTTGCCTGTGGTCTATAGCCTTATTGATCCAGGGTTCTTTCGCGTGTTTGGGTTTAAATTGGTTGCCGGGCGGCCTGCCACTTCCCCCGGAACGGTTGTGGTAACTAAAAAAACAGCCGAACGTTTTTTCGGAAGCGAAAACCCTGTTGGTAAAGCGATGGAACACCAAACGTTGGGAACCTTGTCGATTGTGGGTGTTCTGGCCGATACTCCAACAAAAACACACCTTGATTTCGATGTTCTGGTTGCCATGTCGGCGCTTTCGGATGCGCAATCGCAGCAGGCACTGACTAGCTGGAAAAACTATTCGCAGGGATACACCTACGTGATGCTGAAACCAGGAACAACCGCCCAGGCATTAGATGAGGTATTACCCAGCCTGGCAAGTCGGGCAACAAAGGGACTGCGGTTTGTGAATGAAAAAGGCTATACGTTTCGTCGGCAATCGCTGGCCACACTGTCGCCCGCCCGCGAAGAACTGATGTATTCGACCTATGAACCGTCGGCCGGGAAATTAGAGACCGAGCTGGGCGTTGGGCTATTGACGTTGTTACTGGCTACGTTTAATTACATCAACCTCACACTGGCCCGGTCGTTGAGCCGTGCGCGGGAAGTGGGTATCCGAAAAGTATCCGGTGCCTTACGCTGGCAGTTGATGGGGCAGTTTATGGCCGAATCGGCAATGCTTTCGTTGTTTGGGCTTGCGCTGGCCTACGGAATGCTTCAGTTGATTAAACCGATGCCGTTTGTGCAACAATGGCTGATTGGTGGGGTTGAATGGGAGCAGAGCACTACGGTTTGGGCCATTTTTGTTGCCTTTAGTATTCTGACGGGACTGTTGGCAGGCTTGCTACCCGCCAACGTGCTGTCGGGTTTCCAACCGGCGCAGGTACTTCGGAGCCAGACCGGATTACGAATTTTTCGGGGAATTACCCTTCGTAAGTCGCTGATTGTGGCGCAGTTTTCCATTTCGCTGTTCGCCATGATTGCCTTGCTGGCAATGGCCAGGCAACAGCATTATATGGGCAGTGCCGATTATGGGTTTGCGCGGGAAAATGTGTTTGTGGTACCGCTCAATGGGTTTCCTTTTCAGCGAATTAAGACCGAAATTAATACGCTGGCCGGGGTAGCGCATGTTGCGCCCACATCGGATCTTCTGGGCGATTATAGGGGAAACGGACAAGTGGTTCATCGACAACCTTCGGGGGGCGACTCATCGAGAGTAAGTCTTTTAGCAGGTGATGCGAATCTGGTACCGGCTACGGGACTGAAACTGATAGCCGGTCAAAATCTTCCCGTATCTGTCGCCGATTCGGCGTCGCGGCTGGTGCTGATCAATGAAGAGGCCGTTCGGGTATTTGGATTAAAGGAAGCAGGGGCTGCGGTCGGGCAAACGCTGTGGCTAAACGATAGCACCGACGTGCAGGTGGCTGGCGTGTTGAATAATTTTATGTTTATGACGCTGGCCCGAAAAATCTCACCGCTCATTATTCGCTATCAGCCCGACCAGTTTCGGTATCTGCTGGTTCAGGTTACGGGCGGAAACCCGGACGTTGTTCAGGAGAATATTGCCCAGATATGGAAACGATTGAATCCGTATGAGCCTTTTGCCGGAGTGTGGTACGACGATTTCCTGAAGACTCGGCATGATCATACCGACGATGTTACCTTTATGGGGCTACTGATCGGGCTGGCGTTGTCTATTGCCTGTCTGGGGTTGTTAGGTATGGTAACCTACACCACCGAACTGCGTACCAAAGAAGTGGGCGTTCGGAAAGTGATGGGAGCCCGTGTCGATCAGGTGGTTTGGCTATTGTCGTGGGATTTTCTGAAATTACTATTAATTGCTGGCGCTATTGCACTACCACTAGGCTATCTGGCTGCCAGTTTCTTTTTGATGACGTTTGCCTATCACGTTACCATAGGAATAGGAACGCTGGGCGGTTGCTTTGGAGCAATGTTGTTGTTAGGTGGAGTAACGATTGGCTGGCGGACCTACCGAACAGCTTTAACCAATCCGGCAAATAGTCTGCGGACCGAATAGCCCGGATTTCGTATTGGTTGGCGAGGGTTAGCCTGTGTAGTACAGATACACCATTTACCTATGAGACAACTGGCGATGGCTTTAGCCTTGTTTACTGTTCTGGCAGGCAGGCAAGTCGCAGCACAACAGGGGCTGAGAGGTGACTATTATACTGGAACTAACTTTGAGCGAAGGGTAGCGACCCGTATCGATCCCGCCATTAATTTCAACTGGCGAAATCAGCGTCCGATAACTGGCCTTGGTATCTCGTACTACTCCATTCGGTGGACAGGGAAATTACTGGCTCCCGTAACAGGCCGGTATACCTTTTTTGCAAAAGTCGACGATGGTATCCGAATCTGGGTGGGTAATCATAAAGTCATGGATGCATGGCAACTTAATGATTCCAAAAGCTTCAAAGGGAGCGTTGTGTTGCAGGGAGGACAGTACTATGATTTTCGGGTCGATTTTTTCAACGACATGCTGGAAGGGGAGATTGTTCTGTACTGGCAGCGACCAGACTATAAAAAACCAATGTTCAGTTTTTCGGAGGATATTGGCGAACCGATAACGACCCAGTATTTCAGCCGATCGATTCCAGCCGTAAAACTACCACTGGCCACTGTTAAGGTTTCGCCCAAAAAACCGGCTATTCAACCAGCAAAGCCAAACGCCGGGAAGAATCTGGCTAAGCGAACGCCTAAACCAGTAACCCGCCCTGTTGCGAAACCAGTTGTAATGGCCAAACCGGTTGCAATGCCTGCGAAACCAGCTACGTCGCAGAATAGGCCTGAACAGCCGCCTGAGGCAGAGTTGAAACTAAGCGCTAGCGAAACGTTTGTGTTACGTTCTGTGCAGTTTGAGCAGAGCAGCTATGTGTTGTTGCCCGAGTCGACGGCCGAACTGGATAAGTTGGTTCGGGCTATGAAAGCCAATCCAAAATGGAGAATTGAAGTGGCCGGGCATACCGACAATGTTGGCGATCCGCGACTGAATCGGGCTCTTTCCGAAAATCGCGCTAAGGTTGTTGCTACTTATCTGATCAGGCATGGTATCGCCGAAGAGCGCATCAGAACAAAAGGGTATGGAGGTTCCGAACCATTAGCCGATAATGCAACCGAATCCGGACGGTCACAAAACCGTCGGGTAGCGATTAAAATGATTGAATGATTGAATTGTTGAATGATTGAATTGTTGAATGTAGGTAGCCAACATTCAGCAATTCAGTAATTCAATCATTCAATCATTCAATCATTCAATCATTCAATCATTCAATCATTCAATCATTTATAAATCGCTGGTGCTTCGAACGTAGCCGGAACTGGCGATGGCGTACTTGGGTTTGAGTTAATCTCATTCTGCGGATAAATGAACCGCCACGGAAGCTGCGACCCGTTGTTGGGTGTCAGCTTAATACCATAAGCTTCAGTTCGGGTCCGGCGCTCGTCGTTCCAGCCCAGGTGCTGGCCATAGAACGATACATACCGCTCCTGAAGAATTTCGCGCATCAGCGCATTGTCGGCGCTGATGCCGTCGGGGTTTTCGATACCACCGGCTTCAAAATCGGCCGCTACGTAGGGTTCATACTTGTAGGCCCCCGAGGTCAGGTAGGTTGCGTTGATATAGCCACCCGAATTCAGAAAGCTCCGATAGGTGTTCAGGTGACCCAGTGCCGTTGTAAAGCCTTTGCCACTCCGAAGCGCCATTTCGGCCAGCGTCAGAATGTTTTCCTGGTATGTGACGAGCGGGAAACTGGCGCTTTGAGCAAAAAAACCGGATGATCCTGATGTGTTGGGTTCAACTTTGCCGGGCGTATTGACACCGTTCTCCAGGTAATAAAATTTATAGCGGGCCGTTTCAACGGTCTTCGCATTACCCCGATAATTGGCACTGGCCGGATTCAGCAGACTCACGTTATAGGCCCCCACAGCGTAGATATCGCCAGTACGGGTAGAAGCCAGAAACGAATAATACGAATTCTGGTTTACGCTGGCGGTTGTTCCGTGTGGCGAATACAGAGAATTTGCATACGTACTGACGCCACTTTGAGCAGCCGTATAAGCGGCATCGTATTGCCTGGAGTCGGTTAGTAAACGGGCTTTTAGCGTATAGGCAACCTGCGTCCACTTGGTGGCATCACCCGCAAAATGAATGTCTTCGGTGCTAACCGTTCCAACGCCCGACTTGAGGTCGGCGATGGCATCGTCGAGCAGTGCCAGCAATTTTGTGTATACCGTTGCCTGAGGTTCAAAGGCTGGATTCGGGTATTTCGCAATGTCGCCCGCCTGGTCGAACGGAATATCGCCCCAAAGCTCTGTACCCGTTGCGAGGGCATTGGCCCGCAGAATTTTGGCGATCCCTGCCATTTTGCGGTTTCCAAGCGCCGTTGCCTGACTAATGGTCAGGAGCGCATTGGCATTGGTTCCGGTAAAGACCAGGTTCCAGTCCGAATCGTAGATACCCGCCGAAACGTTATAGTTGTAATAATCCAGCCACTGCCGGTCGGCGCCAGAAGCATAGCCGTCCCAAATGGTAGTCAGTCGGCTGGCCATACCTTCCTGCGTAGCCATATTGGCAATTTCGGTGCCAGTCAGCAACAGGCTGGCCGTAGAGCTGGTTGGGTTGTTAGGATCTACGTTGAGGTTCTCCACAATAGAGGTGCAGGAGAACAGTTCCAGACCCAGCAAAGCAGTAAGAACAAATTTATAGTTACGATTCATGTTTGAGGCTTCTTTAAGGACTAGTAGGTGATTTTGAGGCTGAAAAGCAGCGATTTGGTGTTCGGACTGTTGAAATAGTCCTGACCGCGTGAGTTGCTGGCTCCGTTGAGTGCCGTTTCGGGGTCAATGCCAACCATTTTGGTCCATAGGATCGGGTTCCGACCCGTTACGCGTATATCGATCGATTGCAACCGGCTTTTCTGACGGAATTTCGGTGAGTTAATAACGTATCCTACCGAAACCTCCCGTAGCCGGGTCCAGCTTGCATCCTGAATAAACTGCTCGACCAACGTACTGAAACCGCCACCAATTGACGTGTAATACGACTGATCGAGCAATACTGGTCCTGCTCCGAAATCTTTGATGGCACCGCGTACGGTTGAACCCGCCGTAATGGTTTTACCGGCGTAGTTTTTCAGATCCTGCGTCAACGTTACCTCATTACCTACGTCGGCATGTGTACCGAAGTAATACAGCACGCCCTTTGTTCCGGTATAGAAATCACCGCCCTGAAACGTTTCGAACAGAATGTTCAGCGAAACTTTTTTGTAGGAAAGGTTCGTGCCAAAACCACCGCGGTAGTTAGGGTTCGGATTGCCGATTACGCCAAACTGGGACGCAATTTGTGGGAAACCATTGGCATTTAACTGGAGCGACCCGGTTTCGGTGCGCTGGTATACCCCCCCATAGAGCGACGACATGGCGTAGCCAACTTTCGCTACCGTACTGGCCGTACTGCTAAAACCACCCAGCGTAATAATGTCGGTTCCGGCAAGGTTCGTGACCCGGTTTACGTTACCGCTCAGGTTGCCCAGTATGTTCCAGGTAAAGTCTTTTTTGCTCAGAAGATTGTAATTCATCTCCAGTTCCCAGCCCTTGTTTTCCATCGATCCGGCGTTCGTGTATTTAGACGTAAAACCGGTAGAGCCTGCGGCAGCAACGTCGAGCAGGAGGTCGTTGATTCTATTTTGGTAATAGGTGAACCCCGCTGTCAGACGGTTGTTGAAAAAGCGCAGATCGGTGCCCAGTTCCCATTCGGTTTTCCGCTCGGGACGCAGGTACGGATCGCCCTGGCGGCTGCTTCGTACGTAGGCTCCATTGCCATAACCCGACCCGCTGAGTGGGTTAGCCCAACTGGCAAACGAAGCCGTTACGTAGGTCGTTGTGTTTCGGTAGGCATCGGGCTGCACACCCACAACCCCATATGAAGCACGCAGCTTACCAAACGACAGAAGGCTGCTTTCGCGCAGGGTAGGTAGTTGCGTAAACTGCCACGCAATGTCGGCCGATGGGTAGTAGAACGTCGACTTGGTCTGACTACCAAACGTAGAACCCGCTTCGCCAGCCACCGATGCATTCAGGAAAACCTGATTGAAGAAACCCAGATTCAGGGTCGAGTACATACGAGCCATTCGACGGTGGGTGGTTGTGCGATAAGGAGCATCGTTCGACGTGAGCGAATTGCCGAAGTTGGCTGGCGCATCGGCAATGATGAACGTATTCATGTTGCCCCCCAGATTCAGGTATTTGCGGTCGTTAATATTGAACCCTACAATCAGCGTGCTGGTGATGTTTTTTCCGAAATCTTTGAAAGCCCGGCCAATAATATCGCCGTTCATTTCCGACTCTTTATAAATCTCTTCGTTATAGGTACCCAGACCACTGTTTGATGCCGAGTTCACGGGGTAATTTGTGATGCGGTGGTCGGTGTTAGCATCGATACCACCACGAACCGTAACATCGAACCATTTCGAAGGCGTAATCAACAGTTCGGAGCTAAGAATAAAACGATCGACTTCCGAGAAATTGGTTAGCTCGTGAATCGCCCACATCGGATCATTATAAATTGGGTTCGCTAAGGCACCCAGGTAGTTCCGATAAGCCCGTTGGCGGTTTGGAATGGCACTGGCCGTTGGCGACGAAAAATAATTACCCTTATAGTAGCGGCTATCGAAATCCGGCGAAGTACGCAGCATACCGATGTAAAGACCGTTTACGCTGTTACTGCGCTGAATCCGGTTGGAGGTTGTGCGGGCGTAGGTAGCGTTGGTGGTGGCTTTGATGATGTCGTTGAACCGACGCTCCGAATTGAACCGTACGGTTGTCCGGTTGTAGTCGCTTTGTCCGTTGATGATGCCCTTCTGACGCAGATCACCTACGCTGAGGTAAAAATTTCCTTTTTCATTACCACCACTGATGGCCAGGTTATTGTCGATGTAGGTACCCGTGCGGAACACCATATCCCGGCGGGCATCGTTGAATGTCTCTTTCGAATTTTTAGTGATAATTGGATAAAACGTTTTGCCATTGTACGCTTCAAAACGAGCGCCATTCATATTCACTGCGTCGTCGCCACCAGCCCGGTTTGCAATTTTGTCGCCCCAGGTAAATGCACTGGTTGGGCTGTAGACACCGTCGGAACCCTGTCCATAGTTGCTTTGCAGCGGATGGAGCATGTTCGGCTTGTCGAACGAAACGGTAGAGCTATACGAAATATTGACCTTGTCGCTGTTGGCTCCTTTTTTGGTCGTAATCACAATTACGCCATTGGCCGCCCGCGAACCCCACAGCGCAGCGGCCGAAGCTCCTTTCAAAATCTGCATCGACGCAATGTCGTCGGGGTTGATATCGTTCAGACGCGATTGCTGGGTTACGCCAGCAGCCCCATCGCCGAGTGTCGAGTTACTGATCGGAATCCCATCTACAATGACCAGTGGCTGGTTTGAGCCTGTAATGGTGTTCTGGCCCCGAATCTGGATATACGAGCCTGCACCCGGATCGCCGGCCGAACGAGTAATCTGTACTCCAGCCGCTTTGCCCGACATGCCGTTGATGACACCCGTTTCGCCCGACCGAACAATGTCTTTGGCTTCGATTTTGGCAGCGGTTGACCCGAGTTTGTCGGCATTTTCTTTAAATCCCAGCGCACTAACAATAACTTCGTCGAGTGAGGTAGCATCGTGCTCAAGGCTTACCGAGATCGACGTTTTACTGCCGATGGGTACCTCTGCGGTTTTCATGCCAATGAATGAGAAAATCAACACACCATTTTTGGCCTGATTTTCGGGAACCGAGATCGTATAAGCACCTTCAGCGTTGGTCGACACCCCAATGACGGTACCTTTCACCACGACATTGACACCCGGTGTCGGCGAATTGTCATCTCCCGACGTAACAATCCCTTTGATGATCCGGCTCTGTGCCAGGAGCTGGACGGGCAGATACAGCAGGAAGAACAGCATTACGGGTAAACTTCTGTTTCGCATCTCATTAAGCTTTTGGGCGGTTATAAAAAAGGAAAACTGGATTACGCACGCGAACACGTTCAGGTAGCGGACGATGGCCCGATTCCCCGATATAGGATGGAGTGGATAGAAAAGAAAAGCTAACGGGACTAGTAAAAAGTTACTAAGACCGACAGACCAGACAACCGGTCGACAAAAGAGGAATTAACAGGGATAGTAAACGAATTTAATTTTGTTTTAATCCAAATATAGTATTGATAAAAATAAAATGTCAAGATATAATATTGAATAAAATCAATTTTTAGAGATTATTTATATTAATAATTGTAATTCTTAAAATATAATTCTATTTTTTTATTGCAAGCCCATTTGTAGCTAGTTCAGAACTCTGCAAAATCAGTGTTTATGATTAATTTTCACTAGTTATGAAGGCCATATAGCTTCTGGGAAAGCAACGCCTAAGTAGAGTTAATAGGAGATTGTATAGGGTTTTTCGGCTGATTTAGCCTGCCAATTGCATCAGAATAACTTTGTGCCGGAGTTGATAGGCTTAGCGTTGCATAAATCAGACTAAAACGTTGATTCAGAAACAAAAGAAGCAATCCGCATCATTTCAATCAGCCAAAAGTATAAGAGCCAGCAGGCCTTAAATGGCTACTGTATTATCGGAATAGTAATATTTAGTTTCTTATGCTGGAGAATAGATACAAGATTTGTCCGTCATCGAACGGCCTGGTGTCCGGTGGCGGACAGGGGTTAGTTAGCTTTGTTGATTAAGTTATTGATTTTCTGTGAGTTATATTGAGTGGCACGGAGATTGTCGGTAGTTGCCTGAACAGGGCCGAACGCTTTTGATTCGAACATAAATCGGCTCATGCAACCTTTCTGGTGCTTCCTGCATCTTTGGTACATAAACAGACAAAACCATATGAAACGCACACAGTTTCTACTTACCCTTCTAAGCGCAGGCACGTTTGCGCTGATAACCCTGACCAGCGCAGGGAACCTAAACGACAATGGCGATACCCCGTATCAGGTTAAAACCTTTTCTGGAAAAATAAACGCAGTTCGGGCCGAAACCTCGGGCGGTAGCCTGACCGTTGAAGGCGGCACCGACATGAATGCTAAAGTCGAAATGTATGTACGGGCCAACAACTGGAACGACAAACTAAGCAAAGACGAAATTGCCGAACGGTTGAAGGACTACGATATCACAATTGCGCAGGAAGGCAGTACGATTGTGGCCACCGCCAAACGGAAAAACAACGACTGGAAACGCGGTCTGAGCATTAGCTTTAAATTCTACACACCCCGTAATGTATCGACGGATCTGCGCACATCGGGTGGCTCCATTCATATGGCATCGCTTACTGGCACGCAGAAATTTCGGACCAGTGGCGGTAGCCTGAATATAAGCGATCTGGAAGGCGACATCGACGGACAAACCTCGGGCGGGTCGATTCATATGGACCGTTGCCGGAAAGATATTGACCTGCAAACCTCAGGCGGCTCCATCGAAGCCAAAGAATCGACGGGCAAAATGCGGTTGCATACCTCGGGCGGCAGCATTCGGTTGTCGGATGTAAAAGGCACCATTGATGCCCAAACCAGTGGTGGCAGCGTAAACGGCGAGGATATTGAGGGCGAAATCAAAGCCGGTACGTCGGGCGGTTCGGTACGGCTCGCGAATGTAGCCGGGAGCATCGATGCCAGCACCAGTGCGGGCGGAGTTGACGTGAGCATTGCCAAACTGGGCGAATACGTTCGGTTATCGACCAGTGCCGGAAGTGTTCGTGTAAAAATGCCACTCGACAAAGGGCTGACGCTGAACCTGAGTGGTAATCACATCAAAATTCCGCTGAACAACTTCAGTGGCGATACCGACAAAGACCGGATTAGAGGTACGCTCAATGGTGGCGGCATTCCCGTAACGCTTTCGGCCAGTAGTGGTAGCGTTTATGTGAATCAGTAAATAGTATGGGGCCGAAACGGCCCGCTTCATCTTGTTCAATGATACGGTTGAAGGCTCGCCAAAGAACTGGCGGGCCTTTCCTGTTTACAGAAAATGAGCGAGTTGTTAGAGACTATATTTGTCGGTGATTGCCTCATCGAAGAATGTGGTAGCGGCTTTTAACACCCATTTCCACAAAGCGCTACCGTTTTCGTATCTTTATCCCTGAATTAGTCATTGGTCAGGAGTCATTGGGAAAGAATACACTAATGACCAATGACTCCTTTACAGGATAGCGCTATGAGCACCTACGAGCGTAATGCGAACCGACTGACCGTTTTTCTTCTGATGTGCATGGTAGGTCTGGCCATTTTCGGGACAATGCAATTGTCGGGTCCAATTCCTATTCACTTTAACGCAGCGGGTCAGGCCAATCGCTGGGGGAGCCCCTCCACGTTGCTGGTACTGGCTTTGGTAGGAGTAATCGCCGTAGGTCTTCTATGGGTAATCCGAAATACCCCGCCCGAGCTGATGCATTTTCCGGGACCACGTTCGCTCGACAATGTTGTCAGGCAACGGCTGAATTTCGATCACCTACTGGCAACGCTTCGGGTTATTGTAGCTGCCTTGTTTTTCGTTATGATTGGACAGATACTCTGGGTGGGTATGTATCATAAAAAGAGCATTTTTTTGTGGCCTTCGTTTCTGTTTATCATCCTGATTTTTAGTTGTATTCTGGTTGGTTTAGTTCGGGCTTATCGCTTGTCGTCAGACCACTAAACCGTTTCTTCTAGTACCGTTATGTTTCGTCTTCCTCATAAACCGCCCTTCGCCACGTTGCTCCCCGATTTTGAGGGAGATCTTTACTTCGATGAATCGCCCGAACACACCGCACAGCGGGTGCTCTACGCAACCGATGCATCAGTCTATCAGGAGATGCCCATTGCTGTTGCCTTGCCCAAAACCGTTACCGACATTAAGCGGTTACTTCGGTTTGCGCAGCAGCACGGTCTGGGTCTTATTCCACGGGCGGCCGGAACATCGCTGGCCGGGCAGGTTGTAGGAAGCGGTATTGTGGTCGATATTTCGAAGTACTTTGGACAAATACTGGAGGTCAATGCCAATGAACAATGGGTTCGGCTACAGCCGGGCGTTATCCGCGACGATCTGAATGCTCACCTAAAGCCTTACGGCCTATTGTTCGGCCCCGAAACCTCAACCGCCAGCCGGGCCATGATCGGGGGTATGATTGGTAACAACTCCTGCGGGTTGCATTCGATTGTGTGGGGTACCACGCGCGACCATCTGCTCGAAGTTCGGGCCGTACTGAGCGACGGTGCCGAAGTGACTTTCGGGTCACTTACACCGGAGCAATTCGACGCAAAGTGCCGGGGCGAAAATGTTGCCAGTCCGCTCGAACAACGACTCTATACCCAGTTCCGCGACTGGCTATCCAACGAAACCATTCAGCAGCACATCCAGGAAGGCTATCCCAAGCTCACCGTCAAACGCCGGAACACAGGCTATGCGCTCGATGCGCTGGCGGGGGGCTTTGCACAGGGGGCAGAGGGCGGGGAGCTTCGCGCGGGGAATGGCGGGGAGAGCAGGGGGGGGCGGGGGGATAGTGTAGCCCCGTTACCCCCCGCTATTCCCCACCATTTCAACTTCGCCAACCTCATCGCGGGGTCGGAGGGGACGCTTTGCTTTATTACCGAAGCCAAACTGAATCTGTTGCCGTTGCCGCCGAAAGAAACGGCGCTGGTGTGCGCGCATTTTACGACCATTCGGCAGTCGCTGGAAGCTAATCTGGTGGCGTTGGCGCATCACTGTTACGCATCGGAACTGGTCGATGATTATATTCTGCAACTGACCAAAACCAACATCGAACAAATGAAGAACCGCACCTTTGTGGAGGGCGACCCAAAGGCGATTCTGATGGTTGAGTTTTTCGATGATACGGTAGATGGCGTAGCGCAGAAAGCACAAGCTTTTGTCGATGAACTGAACGCGAAAAAATTGGGCTATGCCTATCCGGTGCTGTTCGATGAAGAAACGAAAAAACCGTGGGCACTGCGGAAAGCAGGACTGAGTATTATGTACAACATTCCCGGCGACGAAAAACCAGCCAACGTAATCGAAGATACGGCCGTGGATGTGGAAGACCTCCCCAACTACATCGATGAACTGGACAGGATGGCCTGGGAAAATCATGGTCTTAAACTGGAATATTCAGCCCACGCGGGTGCTGGCGAAATTCACGTACTGCCGCTGATCAACCTGAAATCGTCGGAGGGGCGTGCCCGGTTTCGGGCGTTGCTGATGGATACGGCCCAACTTGTCAAAAAATACGGTGGCTCGCTCTCGGGCGAACACGGCGATGGACGGTTGCGGGGCGAATGTATTGCGTTTATGCTGGGCCCGGAAAACTACCAGCTATGCAAAGATGTGAAGGCCCTTTGGGACCCGCATAATACGTTCAACCCCGGTAAAGTTGTCGATACGCCACCCATGAACGAATCGCTGCGGTCGGAAGCCGATGTGGTAATTCCACAGCCCAAAACGGTTTTTGATTTCTCGAAAGACGGTGGGTTGCTGGAACTGGCCGAAAAATGCTCGGGCTCCGGCGATTGCCGCAAAACAGCTATTTCGGGCGGGACCATGTGCCCGAGCTATATGGCTACCCGTCGGGAGCGCGACACAACACGGGCACGAGCCAACATTCTCCGGCACTTTTACAGCAACATGCAAAAACCGTCGGACCTCGATTATCAGGCGGCCAAAGAAATTCTCGACTTATGTCTGTCGTGCAAAGGTTGTAAGGCCGAATGCCCATCGAGTGTCGATATGGGCCGGATGAAAGCCGAATTTACGCAGCAGTATTATCATGAACACGGCGTTCCCATGCGCGCGAAATTGGTCGGCAATTTTACCCGGCTGATGTCGTTGGCCAGTCTGGCTCCTTGGGCCTACAATGCCATTTACACTACCCCATCGCTCCGACGTATTGCCAATAAAGCGGTTGGTTTCCACCCCAACCGTACAATGCCTGAGCTGGCCAGTGTGACGTTGAAGGCGTGGGCAAAAGCGCGAAGCGCGAAGGGTGGGGGGCTTCGCGCAGGGAGCGTTGCGCGGGGAATGGCGGGGGATGGCGCGGAGAGAAATTCTCTGAACACCCTGGGCAACGCTCCCCGCGCAACGCCCCCCGCGCGAAACATCTGGCTCTTCTGCGACGAATTCACGAACTACAACGACGTGGAAGTTGGGCAGAAGGCCATTCAGTTGCTGGAGCGGTTAGGCTATTCGGTCACCATTCCTGATCATGTTGAAAGTGGCCGTACCTATCTGTCGAAAGGGTTGGTCGATGAGGCTCGGCAGATAGCCATCAAAAATGTGACCATGCTGAAAGACCTCGTCACCGACCAAACGCCATTGATTGGTCTGGAACCATCGGCTATATTGACTTTTCGCGACGAATACCCTGATTTGGTTCCAGCCGAACTGAAAGCCGATGCCCAGCGGCTTGCCCAGCATGTGTTTTTGTTTGAAGAGTGGCTGGCTCGCGAAGCCGATCAGAAGCGGATCGACCGGAGTCTGTTTACGACCGAAGCCCGGCAGGTGAAAATTCACGGACACTGCCATCAGAAGGCGTTGTCGTCGATGGTACCGGTAAAAAAAGTATTGTCACTTCCGGCCAACTATCAGGTTCAGCTTATTCCGTCGGGCTGTTGTGGTATGGCCGGTTCGTTTGGCTACGAAACCGAGCATTATGAGCTGTCGATGCAGGTTGGTGAATTGGTGCTGTTTCCGGCGGTGCGGCAGGCCGAAGACGCAATTATTTCGGCGGCCGGGACCAGTTGCCGCCATCAGATCAAAGACGGAACGGGCCGCAAAGCAAAACACCCCGCCGAAATTTTGTTCGATGCGCTGGTCTAACTTCGCAGGGGGGCGGGGGTAGCAGGGAGAGCACTTCCCCGCCATCCCTGCTATCCCCGCACGAAGTCCCCCGCATTCCTAAACCTTTTGCGTTCCCGGTAGTTTTCCATAGACCAAAAACATTCACCTATAGTCATGGAGAATTCAAATTCATCAGCCCTTAGCGATGGCGCACAACAGGCCAATCTTGTTTCTAACGAAAATGCTGAAGCGATGTTCGGTACCGAACAGGGCGAAACAAATATGGTAAAGCTCGTGGACGGTAAGTTGACGCCCATTGGTGATACCGAAGACGATGTTATGGACGAACAGCTCCGAAATCGCTATAGCAGCGATGAAGAGCGGAGTTTGCAGGGCGACCAGCAGCGGTCGAAAACCTACGAAAACTCAGACGCAGCTTTGCACATTGGCGATGTGATTGATGAGCGCAATATTCCGAATGACCCAATTGCCGAAGCTGAACTGACGGGTAATCCCGACGCGGGCGATTCGGTGAATACCGGATTGCCTTCGGAAAATGAACCAACTGATCGGACCGAAAAAGGCTCTGACACTACGCCAACTGGTTCTTTCGACGCGTTTATGGTACCAGTCGGCATCGCAGAACCTGCCTTGCTGAACTCCGTTCCTACAACGCCACCATCGCCTGACCCTACGCAGCCTGTGCCCGGCATTCCGGAAACACCGCCGGTTCCGCCAGCACCCGGTCCCGAAATACCGGATCTGCCCGGAACACCAAAACCAGCGCAGCCCGAAATTCAGGAGCCCGACCAGCCCGACCGATCGCATGAAGTTAATGCGAACCGGAGCCATGCCTATCATCATCTGGCATCAGCCAATTTTCTGACTTACACGGCAGAACTATCGGGGTTGATTGATGAGAACGATGTAGAACCCGGCGAAGCCATTCCGGGAAATCAGTACGAAGGATTGTCGAGTGGGCCCGACGATGAAGGTATGGACGAAATGCCCGATACCGGTGATTCGGCTCACCCGTATGATGTTAATGCCAAGGATGCCGATGTATATCAGCCCGGTGAACGTCCCGAAGAGAAAAAAGAAACTCAGAAGATGCCGCGCGAAATGCTGGACGAAAGTAGCGTAACAGCACAGGATATGATCTCGGGGACAGATCGTTCGGATCAGAAATCAACAGAAGGCCTCGACCGAAAATACAACGACCCCGAAGCGGCTCGTGATATGGCGAGTTAATACGCTTTTGAGTTAACAAGTTAGACTAAGTAGCGCGGGTAGGAATCTGTACTTTATATGCACTGGAAACAGGTATATGAAGTGCGGGTTTCCACCCGCGTTAGTTTTTTTCTACTTTTAACCGCTAAATCGTATGAAGCCCATGAAAAACTTACTAATTCCCTGCCTGCTGCTGAGTGCACTGGTGGCAGCAACACCTCCGGCTAAAAAACCAAAGTGGACATCTCTTTTCAACGGAAAAGAAATTAAAGGCTGGCACAGTTACCATAAAGACGGTGTGGTTGGCTGGAATATTGAAGACGGAGCCCTGACACCCGACGGTACAGGTGGCGACCTGGTGACCGACAAGGAGTATGAAAATTTCGAGCTCGAATTCGAGTTCAAAATTCCGAAAGGCAGCAATAGTGGTGTTGTCTATAAAATTATTGACAGCCCCGATATTAAATCAACCTATATGTCGGGCCCTGAATATCAGGTCATCGACGACAAGGGCTACCTGGATGGCGATGGAAAGCCTTACAAGTTGAAAGATACCCAGTTAACTGGTGCTAACTATGATATGATTCCTCCGGCTGATATGGACGCGGCAAAAGCACCCGGCGAGTGGAACAAAGGCCGAATTGTGGTCAACAACAATCATGTTGAACATTATCTGAATGGCAAAAAAATGGTTGCGTATGAATACGGTTCCGACAACTGGAAACAACTGGTTGCCAAGAGTAAATTTGCTAACTGGCCCTATGCAACGCCACACGCCAAAGGTAAAATAGCCCTGCAAAACCATAGCCCGAAAGAAAAAGTCTGGTACCGCAATATTCAGATTCGGGAATTGTAGATTGATCAATTATCATTAGCGATGCCACGGTTCAGAACCGTGGCATCGCTTTTTTGAGACAACTGGTTCGTCCGCGATACAATCACGGACGAGCCTATCTCTAATAATCTACCCGTTTGCGGGCTGTTTTCACATCGCCTTTTCGTTTCTTCTCCGCAATTCGTTCATCGACCGAAGCTTTTGAGGGTTTGGTTGCCTTGCGGGGTTTCGGTTTCTCAAACGCTTTCTCAATCAGGCGATAAAATTTCTTCGTTACTTTCTCCTTATTGGCCAACTGCGTTCGCTCGGTTTGATGCGTCAGCACCAGCTCACCATCGGTAGTGAGTTTATTGGCCAGTTTTTCTTCCAGAATGGCTCGTTCCTCATCGGTCAGCAAGGCCGAATGCCGAACATTGAAGCGCAATTCGGCTTTAGTCGATACTTTATTAACGTTCTGACCACCCGCGCCCCCGCTTCGGGCAAACTGATAGCGGATGTCGGGTTGCAGGCGAATTGCATCCATTTTTAATCGATTCTTTTAGTAGACTTTGTGTGGAAAAATGCCGATTGGCCGAACAATACCGGAATGGATCGGTTCTTTTTGTCAAAACTAATTGATTCAACGTTATGGCACATCATGATCAAAAAATTGATACCATGCTCGACGATACTCTGGCGGCATTAGGGGGTAGTGCTCCTGCCACAACGCCCGATACAGGGGTCAATCTGATTCAGGAATGGATTGGAGTTGTGCGCTCGAACGTGAGTACACAATGGGTTGCCGAGCCGCTCGAAAAGCTACGTGATGCAATCAACGGGAATAACATTCGGGATGTTGAGCGGATCTTGTATGACCTTTCCGGCGAAACGATCGATCTGGCAAACAATGCTGCCCAGGGCGAGTATAAAGAACGCTTGCAGAACTTGTCAACGGCTCTGAAAGACTTTGCCCGGAACCTGGCTAACTAACCTACTGACCTTTAATCGATACGATATCATGATTTCGCAGAACCCAAATCAAGCATCGCTCATTGAGCAAACCGTAAACACATTTGACGGAAGTATTGGAGCAACAACAGCTACCGATGGTTTGTCGATCATTGACCAGTGGCTGAATCGACTCGATGGAGCGGGCGACGACGATACCGACGATATTGCCGACACGCTCGAAAGCCTGCGAGCGGAGGTCCACACGGCTCAAAAATACAACCGGCCCGACAATGAGCGAATTGCCAGTTTGTTGCAGGAACTGATCGACCAGACAAAACGAGTGGCGTCAACAGCCGAAGCCAGTGCCGAGCAGGAAGAGCTTTCGCAGTTGATTGCAACGCTGGAAAATCTGCATCGGCAGGTTGCAAGCTTCGGCCAACCTTAATCTGAATTACTAATCCTAAACCAAGATAAAAAATGGCAATTAATCAGCATGCTGCTAACCTTGTCGATATCACTGTTGGCGCGTTCAATGGCGATGTGACAAGCATTTCGCCAATGGATGGTATCTCGCTTATTGATAGCTGGATTACTACATTGCGAAATGGTAAACGAACTGAAAATGAGCCTAATACCATATCGGTGGCCAATGGCCTGAGCGAGTTGAAAGCTGAACTGCAAAGCGGTAATCCGAATGGATGGCACATCCGGGGTATTCTCGAAAACCTGATAAATCAGGTGAAACATACGTCGGGTTTAGCCGAGTCGGATGTGAAAACCAAGCTGCTTCCGCTAATTGAATCGCTGGAGGATTTCTGCCAGCAGCTTGGTGGTTCGCCAGCACCTGCCCGCAAAAGTGAGCGTGCACCAATGACGAGTACGGTAGGGGGCGAGTCGACTACGGGTAGTGTTGGAACATCGGCTTTGGGCGATACCATAGGCAATGATGGCAGTATACAAAATACGGTTCCTATGGGCGATGATTATACCCCCGGCTCTGGTACTCGTTCGTCGGGGGTATCGAGTGGTACAATGCCTGATCATGCAACCCGGTCGCAATCCGGCAATACCGACACGGGCTCGTCGGGTGGGCGTTCGCAGTATTAGCAAGGGGCAGCACCAATGCCCAGCGAGGGTCAAACAAAGCGACGATATAGGGGTTTACTAAATAGCAATATTCAAACATCTCCAGTTTGGAGGGCTAAAACTATGGCAAATCAACATTCTCAGACAACCGGTTCGTCGGCAACTACCTTGCTCGATGCTACCGTAGCTGCTTTCGACCAGGGGCAGGCGGTTTCGCCCCAGGAAGGTATGTCGCTCATTACGGACTGGTTTTCGTCGATTAAAAATAATCATCTGACTACCGATCTTGTGGAGCCACTTATGGCGCTTCATGATGAACTACAGTCTGACCAGCCAAACCCAAAACGGCTTCAGCAGTTGCTGAACGAACTGGCCGATAAGACCGATAAAGCAACTCCTAAAGCAGAAGGCGATTTGCAATCGCGCCTACAAACGCTGTCAACCGCACTCCGCAATTTCGCCGGACAGATTTTAACTAGTTAACGTTTAGATTTTTCAACGCTTCACTTGTTTAGCACCCTTGCAAAGCACTGAAAACTCTAAGCTGAAAACGGAAAACTGAAAAAACATGGCATCACATGCATTGGATCAGCGTCTGATTGAACAAACCATCGACCTGACCGGGAACAGTTCTGAAACTTCACCCGCCGATGGGGTTCAGCTCATTAGTGGATGGCTGAAAGTTATAGAAGGCAATAAAAGTACCGAGCTGATTGAAGGTAAACTAAAAGAGCTACAGACTCTGTTGCAATTTTCTAAGCCTGACATAGACCGGATTCGTGGCCTACTGCTCGACCTGGCCGATGATGCTGAGCAGGTAACTCAGGCGTCGGACCTTCAGGCGCCAACAATTAACAAGTTGGAACACGTAATCGATGCGCTCCAGAAACTGGCCAGTCAGTTGTGAAAAAAAGGTAGATGGTTTATGGTTGTGTAGCATAAGAACATACCTTCTTTTTGGGCAGCGCAACTATAAACCATATACCGAAAATGATATACCGAAAACCGAAACCACATGGGAACGAACATACTGGAAGAGCGAATGCTTGAGGATACGCTGGGCGCGTTTCGAAATGATAGCGACGGTGGTATTTCTCAGGCGCAGGGCGTTATGCTGATCGACGGTTGGCTACAGGCGTTAGAGGGCGACCCAAACCTGGACCAGATTAAAGGGCAACTCAATGAGTTACGTGATGAATTGCAGGCCCCACAGCCCGATCATCGGCATGTGCGGGAGTTGATGCTAAGTTTAGCCGACAAAACACAGGAAATAGCCGAAGAACCAGTTTCGGAAGGAGTCTGGACAGGCGGTTTAGAAAGCCTATCGAAAATTCTACGGAGTTTTGGTGGGAAATTATAGCCAATTCACCTATATTCGATTACAAGCAAATGGCTCTTGTAACTGAGTACGACAAGTAAATTCACTACATTATGGAAGAAGCTCAAACAACTCTCGAACACCGAATGCTAACCGATACGCTGGGCGCGTTCGGAGATGGTAATGCAGTAGCCATTTCGCCTGAGCAGGGAATTTTGCTGCTTGAGGGCTGGATGAATGCACTGCGGGGAGATATTGGCGCTGAGCGAATTCTGGCCGAAGTAGAAGCCCTGCGCGATCATCTGAAGTCAGGAGAATTTGACGAAAGCACCATCCGAAATCTGTTATTAAGTCTGGCCAGTCATACATCGGCTCTGTCGCACGAGCCAAGAGTCGATCAGGCAACGGCCCGTCAGTTGAGTCTGCTAGTGACTGCTTTACGCAACTTTAGCCACCAGTTCTGATATGCTATCACACGAAGAATCAACCAATCTGCTCGATTCCACAATGGAGGTTCTGAGCCCGGATTCTACTGCGGCTATACCGCAAAGTGGAACAGGTGTTATTAGCGACTGGTTGGCGCAACTTCGTCAGACGGATAATGCTACGGAGTTGACCAATGTTCTTGAACAGGTAAAAACCGAATTGGAAAGCGATCAGGTAAATACCGGCGAGTTAGCCCAATTGCTCAATCAACTGGCTACGCTGACGCTTGAATTCAGCACCCGGATGGGGTCGGAGGGCGATATTGCTCCTCGTTTAGAAGGTCTGGCATCGGCCCTGCGCGAACTGGCCGGACAGTTAGGGCATCAATAAACGTTTATGGTTTATGGTTGCTCGGCCCATTTAGGTTCTCAACAGGCGAAGCAACCATAAACCGAATAGCTTTCTCTCACTTCCGCTGATTCCAGTAGATCAGTACATTCAGTGTAGCACGGCCCGAAGCAATAATGTCGAGGTCGCCATCGCCGTCGAGGTCGGCAGCTTGTAGGTCTTCGCAGGCCATACGAACGCTATCGTCCAAAGAATAACCGGTCACTTTATCGTTTTCACCAGGTTTAAACAATCGAATACCCACTTTCCCTTCAGCATTAGGATTGCGCCAGCCAGCCACGATCTGATCGGTCCCCGCTCCCAGAAAATCGCCACAAACCAGCGCATGGCCCTGGCTAAACATATCGGTGAGCACATCAACTTCCTTTTCTGTGAGTTTCTTCGATTTTTTGAACGAATAATTGCCGCTCTCGACCTGTAGCAGATTGCCATGCATGGGCTGAATGGTGGCAATGGCTTTTCCGCCGTTGAGCCGTCGGATTTCACCAATGCCTTCAATGCCGTTGTTGAGGAGGGGCAGCGAATTGCTGGCTGCTTCCTTATCGTAAGAGCGCCACTTCTTTTTAGTCCATTGAAAAATGTTTCCGCCTTCTTTGCTGGCAACAATAATGCCTGTTGCCGACCCGTTGTCGCCATCTTCCCAAATCTCAAAATTGTGGGTGAGGTGCATGGTTGAGTCGATCAGATACCGCTTCCAGGTAGATCGTGGGTCGTTTGGGAAGGCATAGCCCCAGATGCGCACGCCGTGCCCTTCCCCATTTTTATTGCCATATCCATGTAGCGGAACTACAATGAGCTGGTAGTTATCTTTCCCGGTTTTTGCCCAGCGCATCCGGTGCGTGGTCACTTCATGCGGTAAACGAATGGCTTCCCAGTGCTGCGTTGGGTCTTGTGGGCGCATCAGATAAAAAACGGCTCCCGATTTTGTGCTGTCGCTGGTTTCGGCCGGGTTCCATCCGGCACCTACAGCTACCTCTACCCGACCATCGCCGTCCAGATCACGGGCGGCAATGCAAACGTTGTCCTGAGGTGTCAGATTGGCAGCCATCACATAGCGTTTCCAGGAACTGGTTTTATCGCCCGGATTCCGATACCAGACAAATTCTTTCTGATCGGCCAGTAATATGTCGGGCTTTCCGTCGCCATCAACATCGCCAATGGCTAAACCATAACCAATACTGATTTGATTATCAACGACCTGAATCTTGAAATTGGGTGCGTTCGTTTGGGCCGATGCGGCCAGAGCGCAGGCCAGGCAAAGACCCGAAAGCCAGAAGGCAGGAACGATTTTCATGCGTTTGTCTGATGAATAATCTGATACGTTAAAACTACGGTTTTGTATGACCGGGCTTGTCTAAAAAGCTGTATTGTCGTTTTCGATCCTAATCAACCCATTGGATGGCTATTGGCAATGCTGATTCCTTCGCCCAGTTGCATGACCCGGTAGGGTGTTCCGTACTGGTCGCAGGCTCGGACAAAATCGGCCGGGTCGGCTGTATTGAACTCGAACAGATCGTAGTGATGGGGAATAACAAGTCGGGCATCAATATCGCGGCCTAGCCGGGCGGCTTCGTCAGGGTTGAGGTTTCCGGCCACACGTCGTTCGGGTTTGTTGCCATTGATGGGCAGGAAGGCAACATCGAGGTTGAACGGGTTTAGCAGATCGGCCATGCCATCGTACCAGAGTGTGTCGCCAGAATGATAAACGCGGTAAGGGCCTAGTTCGACTACAAAGCCCATGAATTTACAGCGTCCTTCGGCATCGCGTTCGAGTTCGTTGTGCGCTGCCGGAACCCCGTGGAAAATGAAGTCCCCCACTGCAACCGTTTGTTTATCGGTTAGGCCAATAGGCCAGTTGGCTGGTGTTTTAAGCCGATCGGCTATAAATGCCCGATTTGCTTCGGGAATAACAAACTGTAGTGTAGGGCTAGCGTCAATCAGTGGTAGCAGCGTATCTGCATCAAGGTGGTCAGTATGGTTATGACTGGACGTAACAACATCGACCATCGTCAGTTTTTCCGGCTCAATTACCTGTTCTGCAATCCGAACATGGGGCTTGTCGGTGTTGGCGTATTTCCGACTCAATGAGTCAGACAAATAGGGGTCGAACAACAAATGCTGATTGTTGTATTGAAGCAAAAAACCACTCTGCCCCAGCCACCAGATGTGGAGGTGGTCGGCCTGAAATCGGGCATTTTCAATGTCGGCTAGTAAGGCTTCGTCTTTCCGGAAAGCAGGTTTGAGCATAAAGTAACGAACTGGCTTTATGTATGGAAACCGAATAGGCTGGCGTTTATACTCGTTGGCTAACTGTATAACTAGGTTGCTTATCGTTCAGAAACATTAAGGCCAACAACTACAGAGATGTTGGACATTAGATGCTGTATAGCAGGCTTTGGGCATACGATTCAATAGCCAGTGTCTAATGGCCAGCATCCAGCATTTTTACTCCAGTCGTACCCACATCGACCCGGTCATGGCTTCGCCCGGATTCAGAATCGTTAGTCCTTCGCCATTATTGAACGAATCGACATTGGCAGTAAGCGGTTCAATGGCAACACTATCGCGCCGGGTTGGGGTATAGCAGACCAGATAATTCAGTTTGCCTTCACCCGTTTCCTGTCCAATTATCAACTTCACTCCGGCGTGATCTGAGTTGAGCACCGTTTCGGCATAGCTGATTCCGTTGGGAGTGGTACCCGTTGGTTCGATTATAAAGGGTGTATCCAACTGGCGCTCCCGCAGGCTGAATGTTTCGGCTCGGCTGTCGGGTAGACGCCCGTTTGGGATCATGTCGCCATCCAGCACAATGGCTTTTCGGGCCGGTAAGCTCAGCGTCAGTTCATCAACTGGTTCGCTGTTGAACGTAAAATAGGGATGCCAGCCAAAGGAAACAGGACAGCGGGTTGTTCCGGTGTTAAGGGCTGAATAGCTGATGCGCAAGGCACACAGCCGATCGGCCTCAGGATTACTACCGAGCGTTAGCCAATCGGCGCGCGTTAGTTCATAGGTAACTGTTAGCGCAAACGGAAACGGATAACCAGTTGCATCGCCAGGGTAGTCGTAACGGATTGTCAGGCTGGCATGGTTGGGCGTTGTTTCCTGATTGATAACCGTAAACACCTGCCCATGAACAAAGCCATGAATCGCATTATTACGGCTGACCTCGTTCATTTTTAGCGCATACTGTTGCCCTTCAAAGGCATAAATTCCGTGCCGAATACGACTCGGGAAAGGAAACAGCAACGCGCTGGCATACGATTCGTCGGCCAGTAAGGCCTGTGGCGATTCGGGGGCTTTTAATAGCGCAAATAACTGCCCTTGCCGACGAAGTACCAGTCGGCGGAGGATACCGCCAAACTCTGGAATAACAGCGGCAAATTCTCCCGTACCGGTATATTGTAAGATATACTCGGTCAGTGGCTTCCGGTCAGACGGAAGCGGTAACGGGCCGAAGGGCTGGGTTGTAATTGTGAATGACATAGAGTGGTGGCTGATTATACGGTAAGTATCGCTGATGAGTTTTTGTTTAAAAAGGTAGTTAAAGATATTGGCTTTCCTGCTGAAATAAAACCAGGTAACATATAATTAATAAGTGTTTATCAATAGCTTCTAGATAGGCTTTTAGGGGGGCAGTAGTTTTTTATTTAAAGATAGAGTTGTAAATAACAAATAAGTTATGCTATTTCGTGTCACAGAGACACAATCTGGATTTTCCCATTAAAATTATTCTGAAATACGTCGTAAGCGGTGATTTATTTATCGTAGTATGAGTTATTATTCTGATCAACCTCATCTGCTGGTTGCTATAGACTGTATTATTTTGGGCTTCGATGGGCAGGAAATAAAACTGTTGCTCGTGAAGCGCAATTTTGAACCCGAGTTGGGGAAATGGTCGCTTATGGGTGGGTTTGTTCGGGAAAATGAAGATCTTGATGTTAGCGCAAGTCGAATTCTGTATGAGTTAACCGGTCTTACGAATGTATATGTAGAACAGCTTCAGGTTTTTGGCAAAGTAGGTCGCGATCCGGCCGAACGTACTGTATCGGTTGTTTATTTTGCCCTCATCAATATTGCCGATCATGATACCGAAGCGGTTCGGAGCCACAATGCTTTCTGGATAAGTTTAAGCCAGAAGCCCGACCTGATTTTTGACCACAACGAAATGGTTGGTCTGGCGCTCGACCGGCTGCGCTATAAAGCTGCCCTGCATCCATTGGGTTTTGAGTTATTGCCCGAAAAATTCACGATACCGCAATTGCAGAAACTATACGAAGCCATCTATACAATACCGCTCGATCGGCGTAATTTCAGCCGGAAGCTGCTATCGACAGGATTACTGCTCGAAACCGGTGAGAAAGATCAGAATTCAACCACAAAAAAGGCCGTATTATACCGCCTGAATCAGGATAAGTATCAGAGTAAATTTCATGCTTTCTGGAATTTTGTACCCGATAGTATGCTAGGCTAACACCTTGTCAGAAGGGTATAGCAGAGGCTATTTGTCGTTCCTAAATTGTGTCTAAAACACACGTTACTTAACCAATGAACAATCAGTATGTTATCGGCGTGGATTTCGGTACCGACTCGGTTCGGGCGCTAATCGTTAATGCGCACACAGGCGAAGCCGTTGGAACCCATGTTCACGAGTATGTGCGCTGGAAGAAAGGGCTGTATTGCGATCCGGCTACGTCGCAGTTTCGTCAACATCCGCTCGATTATCTCGAAGGGCTCGCCGAGTCGATCAAAGGCGCGTTGAACAGCGCACCAGCCGGGGTTCGGCAGCAAGTGGTCGGTATCTCGATCGACACCACCGGATCGACACCGGGGCCCGTCGATGAAACGGGGCTTCCGCTGGCTCTGCGTCCCGATTTTGCCGAAAACCCCAACGGGATGTTTATTCTCTGGAAAGACCACACAGCCAATGCCGAAGCCGAAGAAATCAACACACTGGCGCATCATTGGGATACCGACTACACTAAATATGTTGGGGGAATTTATTCGTCGGAGTGGTTTTGGGCCAAAATGTTACGGACGCTTCGTGTCGATGAAGCTGTTCGGCAGCACGCCTTTTCGTGGGTCGAACACTGCGACTGGGTATCGGCTGTACTGACCGGCAATACCAATCCGCTGACATTATGTCGGTCGCGTTGTGCTGCGGGGCATAAAGCCTTGTGGCATAGTGAGTTCGATGGGTTGCCTTCCGACGAATTTCTGACCCGGCTCGATCCGCTCCTGCGAGGAATGCGCGACCGGCTCTTCCTGGATACCTACACATCGGACCAGCCAATGGGAAACCTATCGGCCGAATGGGCCGAAAAACTCGGCTTATCGACTAATGTGGTGGTTGGTGTAGGCGCTTTCGATGCGCATATGGGGGCTATTGGGGCCGAAATCGAACCCTATGCTATGGTGCGCATCATTGGCACGTCGACCTGCGACATTCTGATGGCACCCAATGAAGAGATCGGGCACCGACTGATTCGGGGCATTTGCGGTCAGGTCGATGGCTCAGTTGTGCCCGATATGCTGGGGCTGGAAGCGGGCCAGTCGGCGTTTGGCGATGTGTATGCCTGGTTTGCGCGGCTCATAACCAGTCCGGTACGCGAACTGCTTGGCGACGAAGCGGCCGATACACTGAGCCGTCGGTTAATTCCGCATTTGTCGGAGCAGGCGGCTCAGTTGCCAGTTATCGAAAGCGATATCATTGCCCTCGACTGGATCAACGGTCGGCGTACGCCCGACGCCAATCATACGCTGAAAGGCGCTATTGCCGGATTGAATCTGGGCACCGATGCGCCCCGAATTTTCAAGGCGCTGGTCGAAGCAACGGCGTTCGGTTCACGCAGCATTGTCGACCGGTTTATCGAAGAGGGTGTTCCCATCAGGAAAGTCATCGCCATTGGCGGAGTGGCCAAAAAATCGCCGTTTGTGATGCAGACCCTGGCCGATGTGCTCAATAAACCAATCCAGGTGGCGAGTTCCGATCAGGCATGTGCGCTTGGCGCGGCCATGTGTGCGGCTGTGGCGGCTGGAGTTCACTCAACTATGGAAGCCGCTCAACGGGCAATGGGATCGGGTTTCGATGCCGAATATCACCCCCGGCCAGCACAGGTTGCTGTCTACGAGAAGCTTTATAAGAACTACCTGAATCTGGGCGCGTTTGTAGAAGGGCGTTAAACTCCACCTGGAAAACCTAAAAGGTCTTTGAGACCTTTTAGGTTTGGTCAACCAATCACCAATCACTAGTTCATGACAATTGATACAATGTTGAATCTGAAACAGTTTGACGTCTGGTTTGTAACGGGAAGCCAGCATTTATACGGCGAAGAAACGCTGAAACAAGTCGATGCGCATTCGCAGATTATCGCCAATTTTTTCGATCAGGCTCCGCAAATACCAGTGCGGGTTGTGTTCAAGCCCGTTGTGAAAACGCCCGACGAAATTTATAAAATCTGTCAGGAGGCAAATGTAGCGCCCAACTGCGTTGGCATTATTACCTGGATGCACACGTTTTCGCCCGCCAAAATGTGGATTCGGGGCCTGTCGGTACTGAAAAAGCCCTTGCTGCACCTGCATACGCAATTCAACCGTGACATTCCGTGGGCGGAGATCGATATGGATTTCATGAATCTCAACCAGTCGGCGCATGGCGATCGGGAGTTTGGGTTCATTATGTCGCGGATGCGATTGAACCGCAAAATCGTAGTGGGTTTCTGGCAGGAAAGCGCCGTTCTGAGCAAGATTGCCGCCTGGGCACGCGTTGCGGTTGGTGCCTATGAACTGAAAACGATGAAAGTGGTTCGTTTTGGCGATAACATGCGGCAGGTAGCCGTAACGGATGGCGACAAAGTGGCGGCCGAAATGACGTTTGGCGTGTCGGTCAACACCCACGGCATTGGCGATCTGGTGGCGGTTATCAACCAAATTGCCGATGCTGAAGTCGATCAGCTAGTGGCCGAATATGCCGATAGTTATACGCTGATGGCTTCGCTGCAAAAAGGTGGAGCGCAACATACATCCCTGCGCGATGCGGCTAAAATTGAGCTTGGCTTACGGGCGTTTTTGCAGGATGGTGGCTTTACGGCCTATACCGATACGTTCGAGGATTTGCACGGCATGACGCAACTGCCCGGTATTGCATCGCAGCGACTGATGGCTAGTGGTTACGGTTTCGGTGGCGAAGGCGACTGGAAAACGTCGGCAATGGTACGAACGCTGAAAGTGATGGCAGCCGGTCTGGAAGGTGGTAACTCGTTCATGGAAGATTATACCTACCACTTTGATCCAACGAATGCGCTGGTTCTGGGGTCGCATATGCTCGAAATCTGCCCGTCGATAGCGGCTGATAAGCCATCCTGCGAAATTCACCCGCTGGGCATTGGAGGCAAAGCCGATCCGGTTCGGCTGGTATTTAACGCTCCGGCCGGACCTGCCATTAATGTATCGCTGATCGACATGGGCAATCGGTTCCGATTGCTGGTCAACGAAGTAGAAGCGGTCGAGGTGACCGAAGCATTGCCTAAACTTCCGGTTGCTCGTGCGCTGTGGAAACCATACCCCGATATGCAGACAGGCTGTGCGGCCTGGATTCTGGCGGGAGGTGCTCACCATACCGTATACAGCCAGAACCTGACTACCGAACACATCGAAGATTTCGCTGATATGTTCAATGTGGAACTGGTGGTGATCGATAAAAATACCAACCTGCGTCAGTTGAAAAATGAGCTTCGCTGGAGCGAGGCTGCCTATAGATAGAATGATTGAATGATGGAGTGATGGAATGGACCGACGTGTGCATTGTTCAATCACTCCATCATTGACTAAAGCCAATGATATAACGATGAAAAAGCTATTCCTAACCCCTGCTTTACTGGCCTTAAGCCTGATTGCTTCGGCACAGAACAAGGCCACCATTAATGCCGATGAGGGCAAGTACGTAATCAGTAAACACATCTACGGGCATTTTGCCGAACATCTGGGCCGTTGTATTTACGATGGGTTTTATGTGGGCGAAAACAACGCCAAAATTCCGAACAAAAATGGGGTTCGGCTGGACGTGGTCGCTGCGTTGAAAAAAATGAAAATTCCTAATCTGCGGTGGCCGGGCGGCTGTTTTGCCGATACGTATCACTGGAAAGATGGTATTGGTCCGAAAGCCAAACGCCCGAAAATCGTAAATACGTGGTGGGGTGGCGTAACGGAAGATAACAGCTTCGGTACACACGATTTTCTGAACATGTGCGAACTGCTGGGAACAGAGCCCTATCTGGCCGGGAACGTAGGTAGCGGTACGGTTCAGGAACTGTCGGATTGGGTTCAGTACGTGAATTTCGAGAAAGATAGCCCAATGTCGAGTCTTCGTCAGCAGAACGGACGGGCGCAGCCCTGGAACGTGCGCTATTGGGGGGTAGCTAACGAAGCCTGGGGATGCGGTGGGAACATGAAGCCCGATTACTATGCCGACGTTTATCGGCGCTACAGCACCTTCATGAACACACGTGTGGGGAATGGTCGTATTTTTCGGATTGCGTCGGGAGCCAGCGACAATGATTACAACTGGACCGAAACACTCATGAAAAACATTCCGGCCAACCTGATGGAAGGGCTGGCTATGCACCATTATTCGGTGCTGTCGTGGGGCGATGGTAAGAAAGGCTCGGCTACGGAGTTTACGGATCAGGAATATTTCAAAACCATGCAGCAGGCGTTGCTCATGGATGAATTGATCGAGAAACATTCGGCGATCATGGACAAATATGACCCGGAGAAGAAAATTGCCCTGATTGTCGATGAGTGGGGGGGCTGGTATAACGTTGAACCGGGCACCAATCCAGGTTTTCTGTATCAGCAAAACACCATGCGCGATGCCGTGCTGGCCGGTGCCACGCTCAATATTTTTCACAAGCATTGCGAACGTGTACGGATGGCTAATCTGGCGCAGGCCATCAATGTGTTGCAGGCCGTTATTCTGACCAAAGGCGATAAAATGCTGCTGACACCCACATACCACGTTCTGGAAATGTATAACGTACACCAGGATGCAACGATGTTGCCCGTATCGGTAAAATCCGACGATTTTACGCTGGGTAGTGAAAAGCTGCCCGCCGTATCGGTGTCGGCCTCCCGCGATAAAGCCGGGAAAGTGCATGTGTCGCTGGTCAATATCGATCCTGCGAAACCGCAGGAAATCTCGGTCGACCTGAAAGGACTGAAAGCGTCGGCCATAACGGGCCGTATCCTGACATCGGCCAATGTGCATGACCACAACACCTTTGAGAATCTGAACAAGGTGAAACCTGTTGCCTTCAACGGTGCCAAAGTCAATGGCAATACCCTAACTGTCAGCCTGCCGCCCGTGTCGGTGGTAGTGTTGGAATTATAATGATTGAATGATTGAATTGCTGAATGATTGAATCAAAATGTATGAGCATCATTCAACAATTCAATCATTCAACAATTCAATCATTTGAAAAATGTATACCTCCTTAAAAGAAGAATGTTACGAGGCTAATATGCAGCTTCCGAAGCTGGGACTGGTATTATTTACATTTGGGAATGTGAGCGCGGTCGACCGCGACAAAGGCGTGTTTGCCATCAAGCCCAGTGGCGTTCCCTACGAAAAATTGCAACCCAGCGATATTGTTATCTGCGACTACGACGCAAAGGTGGTAGAAGGCACCATGCGCCCTTCGTCTGATACGAAAACCCATGCATTGCTCTACAAAACCTGGGATTCGATTGGCGGTATTTCACATACGCATAGCACCTACGCCGTAGCCTGGGCGCAGGCCGGGCTGGACATTCCGATTTTTGGTACCACCCATGCCGACCATACCCATCGGGATATTCCGTGTGCTCCGGCCTTGACCGATGAGATGATTGAAGGTGACTACGAGCACGAAACAGGCAACCAGATTTTTAACTGTTTTGCCGATAAAAACCTGAACTACGCCGAAATGGAAATGGTGCTGTTGCAGAATCACGGCCCATTTACATGGGGCAAAACCGCCGAAAAAGCGGTCTATAACTCGGCTGTGCTGGAAGAACTCGCCAAAATGGCTTATCTGACCCTTCAGATCAACCCGAATACACCACGCATTAAAGACACTCTCCGACTGAAGCATTATGAGCGTAAGCATGGCAAAAACGCCTACTACGGTCAGGGCTGCTAATCGTTTATTTTCCTAAACCAAAACCTGCATGAAACTCGGACTCGAAACGGTAGACTACATTATTTTTCTGGTCTACTTCGTAATTGTTGCGTCGTATGGCTACTGGGTCTACAAACATAAAGGCAAACTTGCCGCCGATCGCAACGGCGACGCGGTTAAGGACTTCTTTCTGGCCGAAGGGTCGCTGACCTGGTGGGCCATAGGAGCTTCCATTATTGCGTCGAATATTTCGGCGGAACAGTTTATCGGTATGAGTGGTCAGGCCTTCCAGTTAGGGCTGGCTATTTCGGTTTATGAACTCGTGGGTGGGTTGTCGCTGGTGATCATCGCTATTTATTTTCTGCCGATGTACATCAAAAACAAGATTTACACCATGCCACAGTTTTTGCAGATGCGCTACGATAAGCGACTGGCAACCATTATGGCCGTGTTCTGGCTATTTTTATACATCCTCGTCAACCTGACGTCTATCATTTATCTGGGTGCGTTAAGTCTCGAAAAAATGACGGGACTGGCCTTTATGCCCTGCGCTATTTTTCTGACGGTTTTTGCCGTTTTCATCACGCTGGGCGGTATGAAAGTGATTGGCTATACCGATGTGATTCAGGTAGTTTGTCTGGTTGTAGGGGGGCTGGCGACAACCTATCTGGCCCTAAGCCTGCTATCCGACAAAGTTGGAACAGGAGCTGGTGTTTTTGAAGGCTTAAGCCTCATTAAGCAGAAGGCCGATAGCCACATGCACATGATTTTCCAGAAAGGCGAATATTTTGTACACGACGGTCGGGGTGGCAAAATTGATGCCTATAATCAGTTGCCGGGACTGATGATGTTTATTATTGGCGGGCAGTGGATCGTTAATTTTAACTACTTCGGTTGCAACCAGTACATGATTCAGCGGGCCCTGGGTGCTGATCTGAACACCGCCCGCAATGGCGTATTGTTTGCGGCTTTTCTGAAACTAATGATGCCGTTCATTGTGGTGCTGCCGGGACTGGCGGCCTATGTCCTGTTTCAGGAAAATGCCGATGCCGCCATTGTGCAGGGAATCACCGACGGTAGTGTTGTAAAACCTGATAACGCGTATCCTGTATTGCTGAATATTCTGCCGGTTGGCCTGAAAGGGTTATCGTTTGCGGCACTGACAGCGGCTATTGTAGCATCGCTGGCCGGAAAAGCCAACAGTATTTCCACGATTTATATGCTCGACATTCACCAGAAATTTATCAATCCAACCATTAGCGAAAAGCAGACGGTTTGGCTGGGTCGGGTGGCTATTATCGTTTCGTTTGTCATTGCGCTGGCTATTAGTCCATTTCTGAAAAACTTTGGGCAGGGTTTCGAATACATTCAGGAATATACGGGTTTCATCTCGCCCGGTATTCTGTGCATTTTTCTGCTTGGTATGTTCTGGAAAAAAGCAACAACCAATGGGGCGCTGGCGGCTGCGCTGTTGAGCATCCCGCTTTCGGCATTCCTGAAATTCAATGCGCCGAGTGTGCCATTCCTGAATCGGATGGGGATGGTGTTCTGGGCCTGTGTGCTGGTTCAGGTAACAATCAGCCTCATCGAATCCCATAATAAGGAAAATCCTAAAGCGTTTATAGTCCGGTCGAACTGGTTCGAAGTATCCCGGCCGTTTGTGGTCGGAACGGCGGCCGTAGTGGGCCTGGTACTGCTGATCTTTACGGTCTTTTATTGATACTGAATAGCCCCGGATTAGTATGATGGTTATGGTTGAGACTGATTCCAATCATCGCCATCATACTAATCCGGGTGCTATTTTTTAATTCGGCACAAACAACACTGCATCGGCGACTACAATTCCGTCGGCATCTTTGGTCGATACATCAACATAGCTTTTCTTTCCTGGCGTCAGGTTGTAGGTACCCAGCGAAACCCATTCGCCTGAGGTTTGGCCTTCGACCCGAATATCGGACTCCCGAATCGTAATGGGCTTGGTTTGATTGCCATCCGACACCGTCAGGTTGGTTTTTGACGAGGCTCCGCTCAGTTTAGGGAAATAAATGTATACCTGGTATTTACCGGCTTTCTTAACGGCCGGACTGAATCGTACGGTTTTCTCGCCACCCGTGGCCGATGTTGTCAGATAACTTGGGCCATAAGCCCCTTTCGGGTTGTTGTCACGCGTCCAGTCGCCGGTATGTGTCACCTGCGCGTTATCGTCATTATCCACCAGAATGTCGGGGGTGCTACCATCGGCGAGTGGGTTGGTTTTGAGCTGACTTTGCAGTTTCTGAACGTCGATGGCCTGAACGGAGGTTTTGCTGTCGATAGCCATACTGGCCGCTACTGCCGACGATTGGGCCAGCACCATAAAAACAGGTTCCATCCGTATGGAACCGTAGGCAATATGGCTGGCCGACAGACAGACCGGAACCAGCAGGTTTGTACATTCCGTTGCTTTCGGAATCAGGCAGCGATAGGAGATCGGATAGGGCGGAAAACCCCCTACCTGCACATCGCCCTCGTTCTTAACCATTTTAACGCCGTTCTTGTCGACTACCAACCGCTGGCAGTTGTGTGAGTCCATCGTGTAGGCCGCCATGCCAACACCATCTTTCACTACTTCGCGGCCCTGGCAGTTGGCTTGTGTCATCACATAATCGCCAATCATGCGCCGGGCTTCACGCACGTACATCTGCGTCGACCAGTTGCCCGAATCGGTGTATTCGTCTTTGGGATACCCAAACTTCAGCATTTCGGTCTGAATGTCTTTCCGCATTCGTGGGTCGTGGCCAATAAAGTACAATAGTCCCTTGTTGTAAAGCTCATGTTCGCGCTGAATGGCCGCCCGACGGTCGTAACTGGCTTCGGGGAAGTCGTAGTTCATACCGATCATATCGGTCGAAAACGGGCCATTGTTGTTAATATCCGTTTTCTGGTTTGGCATCCGGTCTGGTTTCAGAATGGTGTTGAACGCCAGCTTAGGGTTTTTATCAATAGCGCGGAGCAACAGTTCATATCGCGTTGAATCATAACCTTCGGGGCGACTTATGGGAATCATATTAGCCGGATCGCTACTCAGGCAGATTCGGAAATTATAAGCCTGAACCTGTTTGTTGCCCGTGCCAGTAGGGAGTACGTCGGCCGTGCTTATGCCCCATAACAAACCGCTTTCGGGTTTGCCGGGTATTTTGTATGGATCGACACCATCGGCAAACTGATGTTTATCGAGCAGTTGAAAACCGTTATAGGTTTCGCCGTAGGTTTTATTGTCTTCGCGGCCAACGGTGTAGCTCACGCCCGCTTTTGCCATCAGATCGCCCTCATATGTACAGTCCAGAAACATTTTGGCATTGATCACGCGGGGCTGGCCATTCTGGGCCGACGATTCTACCGTGATGCTCTGGATGGAGCCATTCTGTTTTTTGACCGACGCCAGTCTGTACGCATACAGCACGTTGACATTTGCCCGTTTGACATAGTCTTTAAACAGATCTTCGGCAACGTGCGGTTCAAAAATCCATTGCTCGAATTTACCATAGTGCTTACCAATGCGTCGGTAATAGTCGCGGGAAATGCCCGAAATCGCGTATTTGTTACCAATATCAGTATAACCGAGCCCTCCTGTCGTTAGCCCACCCAAATGGCGGCCTGGTTCGATCAGAAGGACTGACTTTCCCATTTTTTTAGCCGTATAAGCAGCAATAACCCCCGCCGACGAGCCACCGTAAACGCAGATGTCGACTGTAATGGGTGCCGTTTGAGCCAATAAAAAAGGGGAACTGAAAATACAAAATGCCAGTAGACTAAGCAGCTTTTTCATGTAAGACAGGATAAATTAGGGCGCTACTAATTGCTGAAGGTAAGTCGGATAATTCTGCCCGTTGCCATCGCCCAGCGTAATGCTGTCGCCAAAGCAGACGATGCGATTTTTGAGTAGCTGATTCTGAACCAGAAAGGTGTAAACAGCTACGGCAATTACCCGGTAGCCATCGGGGGTGGGATGGATGCCGTCGGTTTTATTACTGTTGGCTTCATTCTTGATCAGGCTACTGGATTCCAGACTAATATTACCCACTTTTTCGAAAATATGGTGCAGATCCAGAAACGGAAACTTGTTGTCGGCAGCGACTTTCCGGATAGTTTCGTTCACCTTCGCCTTACGGGCATAATGACCTTCGGGTTCGTAGAACTTTGGGTCATGCCGGGTAATCAGATACGGCTCATAAGCGGGCAGAATGTTCATGAGCATAACCTGACTACGCGCTGCTACAAGCTTTGCGCAGAGTGTTCGAAGATTTCGTTCGTAGTCGGGCAGGGGCACATGATTGCGGGTGTTCATATCGTTGGTGCCAATCATCAGAATTGTCAGATCTGGTTTTTGCGCCAGACAATCCTTGTCGATTCGGTTCAGCAGATTAACCGTATTGTTGCCCCCAACACCAGCATTGATCACCACCGGCGTTTGGTCGGGAACCGGTTGGGAGTCTGTGCCCAACGAAAAGTGCGATATGAGTGGCGTTGCGACCAGCGTACTCTGTAGAAAAGTTCGACGTTGCATAGGAGAAGATGGTTTATGGTTGCTCTGCTCATTTTGATCGTGAACAGGCGGAGCAACCATAAACCATTTAGTACCCCGGATTTTGGGTGAGTTGTGGATTGACGTCGCGTTCGGTTTGGGGAATCGGGAACAGGTAGTGATGCTCGTCGACTAAAATACTCGGATTCTGGGCTTTCATGGCGCTGATCAGTTTTTTGGTGCGCGACAGATCATACCAGCGATGTCCTTCGAAAGCTAGCTCCAGCCGCCGTTCGAGCAGTAAGCTATCGCGGAACTGTTCCTGACTTAGGCCGGGTGTCAGGTTTGGCAGGCCAGCCCGATTCCGAATTTTATTGACCATAGCATAAGCATCTGCATTATTGGCCGCCTGTTCGTTTAGGGCTTCGGCATACATCAGCAGCACATCGGGGTACCGAATGATGGGGTAGTTGTTACCGCCATCGCCATTAGCCGTTGCACTCGGGTCGAGGTATTTGTGGACGTAACACGGGAACAGGACACTGGCTGGCGCTGCGGGCGTAGTCGTTGTCGAATACAGTTTTAGCGTAACGTCCCGGCGTTTATCGTCGGCCCGGTAGGTTGTGTATAGATTTTCGGTTGGGGGATCGTCACCGAATCCAGACACCCCGTTGACCCGGTCGAAATTGGGCCGCATGTAGCCCTGCATCCAGCTACCTTCGTTATACCCTCCGCTCAAGGCCTGCATTTCGAAGACGGCCTCCTTGCCGTTTTTATTGGCAATCAGAAAGGCATCGGCAAAGTTACTCCACAGGTCATAAACGCCCAGGTCGATCACTTCTTTGGCTTTAGCCGATGCTTTCGGCCAATCCTGGCGAGTCAGGTACACTTTAGCCAGAAAGGCTTTAGCGGCTCCCTGGGTAGCCCGCCCCTTATCGCCCGCCGAATAGGTGACCGGCAATACGTTTTCGGCTTCGGTAAAGTCCTGAACAATCAGTGCATACACTTCATCGATCGATGCCCGCGATACGTTCAGGTTGCTAAGTGAGGTTGTTTCCTGCGTAATTAAAGGCACACCGCCAAACAGCCGCACCAGCGTGAAGTAATAAAATCCCCGCATAAACTTGGCTTCGGCTATAAACCGGGCTTTCAGGGCATCGTCCATTGCAATGGCTGGCACGCGGGCAATAACCGTATTGGCCCGGTTGATACCGGCATATACCGTTGACCAGAGCGACTGAAACGTGTTCGTTGCTGGAGTGAAGGTGTATTTGTCGAGGTCGTTTTTGGGCTGGTTAGCCGTCGACCGGCCATTGCCCCATTCGGCATCATCGGTAGCCTGATCCTGCAAAATCCACATCACCTGTCCATACATATTCGCGTTGTTCAGCGGATCATACACCGCACTGACGGCCGCTTTGGCATCGTCGGCGTTTTTATAAAAATTCGTCGGCGTAAAATTCGATTCGGGCTTCTGGTCCAGCACTTCGCAGGAGGCCATTGCCATCAGAAGCGGGAGAAGGAATAGTATCTTTTTCATGAGTATAAGTTGGGTCATGGAGGCTAACGTCACACATGACTGATTAAAAACCTACATTAAGTCCGAACAAAATGGTTTTGGCGGCCGGGTAGCTGGCATAGTCGAAACCCTGGCTGCGGCTGTCCTGACCAAATCGGTTCACCTCCGGGTCATAGCCCGAATAGCTTGTCCAGGTCAGGTAGTTCTGCGCCGTTGCATATACCCGCAACGACTGGATTTTGAGACTTTTGAGAACCGTTGCCGGGAAGTTGTAGGCAAGTTGCACATTCTTCAGCCGCAGGTACGAACCATCTTCAATCTGGCGGGTCGAGATTCGGTTGGCCGGCCGTGTAGTCGATGCACGCGGAATATCGGTATTCGTATTCGTTGGTGTCCACCGGTTCAGCATGTCGCGGTCCTGGTTGTTGGTACCGTTGAGGTATTCAAGTTCAAACCGGTTGGCATTCAGGATATTGTTTCCGTAAACGCCTTGAAGGAAAGCCGTCAGCTCGAAGCCTTTGTAAGAGAACGTATTGCTGATACCCCCAATGAACTTAGGCTGTGCCCGACCAATGATAGTACGGTCGTTATCGTCGATTTTTTTGTCGCCGTTCAGATCAAGGTATTTGCGGTCGCCTGGTTTGCGGGCTTGCGGATCACTGAGGGCCGCCAGTTCGTCCGTACTCTGGTAAAGACCGTCGGTGACGTAGCCGAAGAAAGAACCCAGCGGTTCGCCCACGCGAATAATCCCCGAATTGAGATTCTGACCAATGTTGGCCACATTACCCGCAAAAAGCTGCGGAGCGCCACCAATGTCCAGCACTTTATTGCGGTTGAGAGCGAAGTTTAGGTCGGTACTCCATTTGAAGGCTCCATCGATATTGCGTGACGATATGCTCAGTTCAAGTCCTTTGTTCTGGACCTTGCCCAGATTTTTAATAGCGCTCGAATAGCCCGATGTGCTCGGAATCGTTACGTTCAGCAGCAAATCTTTGGTCCGTTTCAGATACACATCGGCAGTCAGGGTGATGCGGTTGTTGAGAAAACCAACGTCGATACCCATATCGGCCTGCGTGGTGGTTTCCCACGACAGATCCGGGTTGGCGATTTGGTTAGGCCCTAAACCCGTCGATACGGCATTACCGAAAACGTAGTTCTGGGTTCCCAGCAGCGAATAGGCCGGGTAGTTGCCAATCCCATCCTGATTACCCGTCGAACCATAGGTTGCCCGAAATTTGAGGTCGTTAATAATTCGGTTGTTTTTCAGGAAGTTTTCTTCCGAAATGCGCCAGGCCACAGCCGCCGATGGGAAATAACCGTAGCGCTTGTTCGCACCGAAACGCGACGACCCGTCGGAACGGAACGAAGCCGTAAGCAGATACTTGTCTTTGTAGCCGTAATTGATCCGGGCCAGATACGATTGCAGTCCCCAGGTGCCAATAGCCGATCCTGGCGTCAGGGGCACAGACGCCGATCCCAGGTTGCCAGATCCCAGATTGTCGTTCACGAAATTACGGGCCGACGCCGTGGTAGTTTCAGTGCGGCTGGCCTGTTGTGTATACCCCAGCAACGCCGTTACGTTATGCACACTGTTGAATGTTTTGGTATAGGTCAGCAGGTTTTCGTTCAGCCAGGTAATGGCTTGCGAATTATAGATCGAAGCCGATCCGCCCTGTGCCAGTCCGCTCGATACGGAGCGGGGCAGATAGGCATCCTGTTTTTGCAGGATGCCATCGATACCGAGCGAAACGCGCAGGCTCAGCCCGTCGATGATCTGATAGTCGCCAAAAACGTTACCGAAAATGCGATAGGCCGTATTACGGTTTTTGCTGTCGCGGGCCAATGCTACGGGGTTGTCGGCCGTAAAATTCAGGGCGGGGCTCGTAATCAGATAGGTGCCATCGGGGTTCCGGACGGGCAGAATAGGAGGGAATTGCAGGGCTGCCATCGTAACAAGGCCTGCGCTGCCCAGGTCGCCATCAGTGCGCGACTGGTTGGTAAGTGTTCGGCTAACGGTCAGGCTATTGCCGACTTTAATCTTGTTGGTCAGTTTGCGATCCAGGTTGATTCGGAACGAATAGCGATCGAAGTCGGAGTTGACCACAATGCCGTTCTGCTTGAAATAGCCGCCCGAAATGGCATACTGCGTACGCTCATCACCGCCACTCATCGATAACTGGTAATTAGCCATTGGCGCCTGCCGGAAAATCTCGTCCTGCCAGTCGGTTCCCTGCCCAAAGGCGTCGACCTGCGCCTGCGAATAAATGGGAGGGCGGCCTTCGTTTGTATTGGCATCGTTTACAAACTGCGCATATTCGCTGGCGTTCAACACCGGGTATTTTCGTCGAACATTCTGAATACCATAGTAGGTTTCGAAATTGACCGTCGATTTGCCTGCCTTACCGCGTTTAGTGGTAATGATGACGACGCCATTCGCCCCGCGCGACCCATAAATGGCGGTCGACGAGGCATCTTTCAGAACAGACATAGATTCAATATCGCTCGGGTTCAATGTGCTGAGCACGTTGAAGTTTGATCCGCTACCGGCGCCGTCATTTTTAAACGGAATTCCATCGATCACATACAGCGGTTCGTTATCGCCCTGAATCGAGTTGCCACCCCGAATCCGAATGCTGGTGGTGCCGCCGGGCGCGCCTGAGTTCTGCGTGATCTGTACCCCGGCCGCCCGGCCCTGCAACGCCTGATCGAGCGACGTGACGGCTACTTTCCGGATTTCCTCAACCGGCACCGAGGCCACCGCACCGGTCAGGTCCGTTTTTTTCACCTGCCCATAGCCAACCACAACTACCTCGTTCAGCGATTTGGTGTCGGGCTGCAATTGAATATCAATCGTAGATCGGTTCCGAACGGGCTGCTCCTGGCTTAAATAGCCCACAAAACTGAAAACCAGTGTTACATTTTCAGATGGTACGCTAAGCTGATAACGACCCTGAACATCGGTGGTCGTTCCTTTGGTTGATCCTTTAATAACTACGCTAACGCCGGGCAAGCCTTCGCCGGTTTCGCTCGTTACCCGCCCGCTGACCCGAATGTCTACCGGAACGATTTCGGTAAGCTGGGTAGGTTGTAAGGGGGCAATTCCGGCTGGTGGGGTAGTGTTGACCGTTGCCGTTGTGGGTAATTCGGATTGAGTATTGGACGTTTTTCCTGCGTTTTTTGATGGGAGAATCAGGTAAGCTCCCGAACGCATTTTCTTAAACCGTAGGCCCGAAGGTTTCAGTAACGTATTCAGATTGCTTTCCAGTTTTGCATTTAAATTGAGCGATTCGGCCGGGCTCGAATGGCGGGCTACTACCGATTCTTCAAATAAAATGTCGACACCGTAGTGGTCTTTTAGCAGGAGTAAGGTTTGCCTGAGGGTTTGGTTTGCGGTATTGAGGGTCGTTTTGCCCTGGCGTTCCATACTGGTTTGCTGGGAGACTCGGACAAACGCCACTGGCTGAGCTACGGAATTACCGTAGCCTACGCTAAGCAGACAACTGGTTACCAGCGCAATGGGTATTGATTTGCTCATTGAGTAAGTTGGGTTTCGGAAGTAGTTGAAAAAATAAGATTTGAATCGCGATGACTGATTTTCAGCCCAAGGAGTTCGGCCAGTGCTTCGGCCAGTTCGTCGGACGAGCCCGCGCGGATGGTGCCCGTGAGCGTTCGCTGAGCCAGTGCCGGGTCGGCTAGTTGTACCGTTACCCCAAAAACTTTCTGAATCTGTGACGCAACGTCGCGTAAGGGAGTGGCATTGAAACTAAACAAACGATAACGCCAGTTGGCAAAACGGGTTGTGTCAGAATGGTCCTGCAAATGCAGCGAACCACGGCTGTCGAGCGTAACGCGGTCGCCCGGCTTCATGAGCAGATTCTGGGCCGGTTTGTCGCTGGCTGCATAATGTAGGTTGACCTTGCCCCGTTTTAGTACTACTTCGGTCCGCTCGGCCCGGCTTCGTACCGAAAATTCAGTGCCCAGTACTTCAACCGTCAGGCCATCGGTTGCCTGCACCAGAAACGGTTGGTCGTCGGACAAGTGCTTTACATCGAAAACTGCATCGCCCGTTAATGAAACCCGACGCGACAGCCAGCCGTAGCCTATACGCGGTATTCGTATGGTCGAATTGCTGTTTAAGGCTACTGTAGAACCATCAGGTAGTTTTAGCGACCGTAATTGTCGGGGCCCAGTGGCTATCGTAGAATAAAACAAGGTGTCCCGAAGCAGCCATCCGCCAGCCAGTAAGGACAGCGTAACGGTAGCCGCTACCAGCCATCGACCCGGATGCCAGAATGAACGGGATTCTTCGGTTAGAGAGCGTATCGATAATGGCTGAACGGTATTGGGCGAGTCGAGCCGTTGCCGAAACTGACCGAGGTAGTGAGCGGTGTCAGGGGCGTACTGTGGAAATGTACGTTCCCATTCATCGAGCCATTGAAAATACGTTTCCCGGTTTTCGGGATTAGCCAGCCATTCGCCAATGGCTTTTTGCTGCACCGACGTTGCCTGTCCGGCAAAGTAGGTAAATACTAATTCTTTAGGAGGTTCCATGAGAAGGTAGTGGAGCGTTGAGTGTTATGAAAACGCAGCTACAAGCAGCAGTCCCCAACTGATCAACTTTTGCTGACGAAGCGACTGCCGAACGGATGATATGGCCCGCAGCAGGTGATTCTCTACCGTTTTGGGGGCGAGGTTCATTTCTTCGGCAATTTCTTTATACGATTTTCCTTCGAATCGACTGAGTAGAAAAACCCGCTGCCGCTGGGGCGGTAATTGCTGAACGGCCTGTTCCAGAGCCCGGTAGAGTTCGTCCTGTTGAAGAAGCCGGTCGGGCTGAATGGTTTCGGTATCGGCCCGGTCCAGATCGTCGGGGAGCGTTTCCTGCCGACCCAGTTCCCAGCGAAGGCTGTTATAGGCGCGGTTCCGAACGGCCTGATACAGATAAGCGCGGTAGGAGCCTGTAATCTGTTTGTAAATTTCCTTTGTGTAAAAGGTATAGAACAGGTCGGCAACCAGATCTTCGGCTAACTGGCGGTCGTAGACAAAGCGTACGGCATGACTACAGAGTGGGGCAAAATACTGTCGGAAGAGGAGTTCGCAACCCATTCGTGGGTCGGTTGCAAACGCATTCCGAATAAATAATTCGCCATCGGTAGGCATAGGAACGGGGGCTTCGGGATGATTCCGCAGCAGTGGTGTTGGCTCACCGGGTGCGGGGTCAGTAGGTCGCCGAAAGGGAAACGCGTTAGCTGGCATTAAATCGAAGGGTTTGGTAGAGGTAAGACAAGTTTCCCCCCTCCAATCCCCCAATCGATTTTTATTTTTTACTCATAAAATACAAGAAAATTAATCGATGGTCTACTGAACCGCAGCAGATTTCTTATTGTAGAGTACGTTCTATGAAGAAAATACGTATTCCCAGCCCATGAGGGCTACTGTCGATGAAGGCTTTTTTTCCTTTTATAGGATAAGGTTAAGCGGTGTGTGTGTTGACCTATATGGTGGTCAGTAGATTGTTAGCCCTGGCGATTCCGGCCATTGGAATTTGCAAATAGGTTCTTTTTCTGTCAGCCTCCCATACGTTCGTTCATAGACTCTCTGTTTTGCAATAGGGTTCTGGTCTGGCTCATTGAATAAATCGTTCAACACTATTGGACAGCTGATATCAATAGAATAATATGTTGTTACTAATAAATTTTTATTTTAAAGCTAATTTTAACAATCGAATAAAGAATAAGCGTTTTAAATTTGAAAGCTTTATGATTTGATTCGAATTGACTAGTTGATTCTAATGCTAAGGCAGATGCATTGCGCAGCCAGCGTACAAAAATCTACGGTTTTTTCGGGTAAATAACCCGGTAAATCCATATAGATGACATAATTGGTATTCATTTTGTAGAGGGTATTATTGTCTGAAATACAAGGTAAAGAATCGCTCATGAAGCGTATTGGTTTTATAATAACGGTACTCATGGAGTTGTTGTCTGGATGCCATCATGGCAATCGGATTGCCGATTCTTCTGTGCCACGAGTTGCCTATGCTTTTCATGAGCTGACTAACGATACAACGCTTTTTGCGCAACCGCAGTCGCTGGGTGTATTAACGAATCCGATTTTGTTTGAGGTGTCAGGACTGGTTGCCAGTCGGCTGAATCCGGGTTATTTGTGGGTTGAAGAAGATTCTGGTAACCCCAATGAAATTCAGCTTGTGAATCCGGCAGGCCAGGTTGTGGCCCGCTTTGAAATTGAAGGGGCAACAAACTACGACTGGGAAGATATTGCCATTGGTACCGGGCCCAGCGCTGGCGTTCCCTATATTTACCTGGCCGACATTGGTCATAACAAAGTCCGATTTGCCGATAAAGTCATATACCGGTTTCCGGAGCCTTCGCTTGCGGGCATGCGTCTTCCGGTTGATGGGCAGATTACGGATGTAGAAACAATCCGGTTGCAATTGCCCGATAAAGCGCAGAACGCCGAAGCGATGCTGGTTGATTCGACAGCGAACGAATTGTTTATTCTGTCGAAAGGAGACGATTCGGTGGTTTATAAGGCGTCTTGCCCAAAGTCGCGGACGCAGGCGATTACCATGTCGCGGCTGTTTGTGCTTCCTTTTAAAGATGTTACGTCGGCGGCACTATCGCCCGATGGACGCGAAATTCTGGTGCGGACTTACGAAAAATTGTTCTATTACAACCGTCGCGATGGCGAAACCATTGCCGAAACCCTGAAACGGCCGCCCTGCATGGTGCCGGTTGCTAAAGAACAGCAGGGAGAAGCGGTTGGCTGGGAGCCCAATGGCGATGGTTACTTTACTACCAGCGAAGAACTGGATGGGCACCCGCAGGTGATTTTTTATTACCCACGAAAAAAGCCGTTGCTGGCTACATCGAATCGCAGTCTGGGACCAGCCCATATAGCCGTTTCTGAGCCTGACTAATTTTCTACATTTCGCCTTCAACGCCGAGGCCAAACAGCGCAAAATCGTACCGAACAGGATCAGCCGGGTCAAATTGGCGTAACTGCTCTGTAAGCTCCAGGGCCGCTTTCCAATCGGTTTGTGGGCGAGTCAGCAAACCAAGCTTTCGGGCTACCCGATTAACATGCACATCAATCGGCATAACTAGTTGATTGGGGTTCAGGCGAGTCCAGAGCCCAAAGTCAACTCCCCGGTCGTCTTTTCGAACCATCCATCGCAGAAACATCAGCAGGCGTTTGCACGACGAGTTTCGGGCAGGTGTAGCGATGTGTTTGCGTGTTCGTTCGGGAAAAAAATCGGTAAGGCCGCAGAATCGGTCGTGAAACGCAATCAGATTTGGTTCGACCGTTATGAGTGTTTCACTAGAATCGACAGCGGCCAGAAACGCATCTTCCAGCGAATCGTGCGCTTGATAATACTGACGAAAAAAATGCAGGAAGTAGAGTGCGTCGGTTGCGTTGAAGGTACGGTGTTTAAAGGCCAGAAATCGTTTTAAATCGCTTTCCTGGTGATGGCGCACGAAATCGTAAGGTGCGCCATCCATCAAATCGACCAGTTCCAACGATTTTTTCAGAATAACCGGTCGCTGTCCCCAGGCCAGCACTGCTGCCCAGAACCCCATAATTTCGATATCCTGCTTCTGCGAAAACCGGTGTGGAATGCTAACCGGGTCGCGTTCAATAAACGAAGGCCGATTATACTGATCGGCCTTCTGGTTGAGTAAATCGGAAAGTTCGGTATATATCAATGTGATTTTCCTCCACTAACGACCCAGGCCATTGCACGGGAAATTCCCGAAAAGATGGACAGGAGCGTCGACATAAGAAATGTAAAGACTGCAATAAACGGGTATGCCAGCGTAAACATGATACTGAACGTAACATAGCCCGGCGAGGATTTCATTTTTCTGTCCCGTTCCCGATTGCGTCGGGCAATGCGTTCTGTTTTTGTTTCCATAAAACTCAGGTTGGTGTTTATGGTTTCGATTGCTCTGCCCATTGGTCTTCATTCTTCTATAGCGGAGCAACCGTAAATTATAAACTGAAAACTGAAAAATTAAGGCGCTATATAACTTACCTCTGCTCGAAAACGCCGGTCTTCGGGGGAAAGTTTCGCGAAGGCCTGACTCGACAGCTTTATCAGAATCTTGTCGTTGACACCCGTGTTGGGTAAACGCCCGACTACTTTTACCCACAGGCTCTGGTTGTTGAATTCGTTACGAACCTGTACGAGCGTGCCAATAGGAGCCGTACGATGAAGAGCCAGATATTTTCCCGAATTATCGCCTTCAATCATTTCGGCCACCCCGCTAGTTGCCACTCGTCGGCCACGGGCAGGCATTGGGGCATCATTGCCTGGTCGCGGTAGTTCAACTTCTTCCTCCGGTTTTGCTGGCGCGGCAGGCGCGTTGTCGGGTTTTGTTGGCGTTGGGTTATCGGGGCGAGGGGCCGGGGTTTCTGTCTTTATCGTTACTACCTCTTCTGTTTTTCGTGGTGCTGGCCGTTCTGTTTTAGGAATGGTTCGGGCGGGCGTGTCGGGATGCGTTGGAGCGGGTGTTTTAATGGGCTGAGTAGGTGTAGGGCCCGACGGCGTACGGGCCAGATAGGCTTTTTCGCTCACAATCAGGGCCTGCCCAATCAGGACGTTATTGCCCGACAGGTTGTTCCATTTACGCAAGTCCGATTGATCTACTCCATACCGAACGGCCAAACTATAGAGCGTTTGACCGGATTCAACAATATGAATGCCAGCCTTATCCGGGTCATTACCTTTGCTAATTTCTTTATCTGCATGTTGCTCCGGCGTTTTAACTACCGCTTCTGCCGTATGTTTAGCTTCGCGCTCTTTTTCTTTCTCCTCTTTGCGAATAGCTTTGTCGATAGCTTTGGCTTCTTTTCGACTTAATGCGCCGTCGGGAATCGGAATTCGGATAATCTGAGCGTAACGCACATTCTCATTGAGGTCGGGATTGGCACTTTTAATAGCGCCAACCGAGCTGGCGTATCGGCGGGCTATTGCATACAGCGTTTGGCCTTCATCGACACGGTGAAGAATAAAACGTTTACCATCTTTTTTTTCAACACCCACTGAATCAGCCACGGTGTGGGCACATACGATACCACTAAACAGGAGGGGTAGCGTAGTGAGAACTATGTATTTTTTCATGGGCTGGTATGAACCAAAAACCAACAGGGAGTTTCTGAAAATAGAGTTTATCGTAAAATTAACGTAAAAATCGGGCTAACTTTCATCAAAACGACTTTATATACTGGTCATTAGTCCGTCGCCATTAGTTACTGGCCATTGGGTCGTAGTTTTAATTACAACTGCTAATGATCAGTAACTAATGACAAATGACAATTAGAAGGCTGTTAAAAAACCTTAATTCTGAACGGCTTAAACACAAGCGGGCGTTTGATGTTTAGAAGAAGATAACCTTCTGCTTCGTACTTTCGCCCGGATTGCCACGTTTTGTCATTTTTTTTAGTAAAACGTGGTAGCGTCCAGTAAACGTATTTCAGGGGTTTATCCAACAAATTCATTAATCATAGAAACGTAGACTACATGCAAAATTATTCGATACTCTGGGCCGACGACGAGATTGATCTGCTCAAGCCACATATACTATTTTTGAAAAATAAAGGCTATGAAGTAACGCCTGTCAATAGCGGAGCCGATGCCCTCGAAGAGGTTGAACAGACCAACTACGACGTTGTTTTTTTAGATGAAATGATGCCCGGCATGACTGGTCTTGAAACGCTCTCCCAGATTAAACAGATGCGGCCAAACCTGCCCGTAGTGATGATCACCAAGAGCGAGGAAGAGCACATTATGGAAGAGGCTATCGGGTCTAAAATTGCCGATTACCTTATCAAACCTCTCAACCCGAACCAAATTCTGCTTTCCGTTAAAAAAATTCTGGACAATAAGCGGCTGGTAACCGAGCGGACCAACATTGGTTATCAACAGGATTTTCGGAATATTTCGATGCAGTATAACGACCGCATGGATTTTAATGAATGGGCGGACGTCTACAAAAAATTGATTTACTGGGAGCTGGAGCTGGATAGTTCGCAGGACAGAAGTATGGGCGAAGTGATGAACATGCAGAAAAGCGAGGCTAACTCTACATTCTGTAAGTTCGTTATGGATAATTACGAAGACTGGCTCAACGATCCGAAGCTGGACAGTCCGGTGATGTCGCACCAACTGATGCGGAAAAAAGTGTTTCCGTTGCTGGATCAATCGCCTGGCTCAACACCTTTATTTTTCATCCTGATCGATAACCTCCGCTACGATCAGTGGAAAGTAATAGAACCGCTGCTGGGCGAATATTTTACACTCGAAGAAGAGTCGTCGTATTATTCGATTCTACCGACCACAACCGGATTTGCCCGGAATGCTATTTTTTCGGGAATGATGCCCAGCGAAATGGAACGTAAGTATCCAGATCTGTGGGTAAACGACGATAGCGAAGATGAAGGGCTAAACAACCACGAAGACGAATTTCTGCGTCGGCAACTCGAACGGAGCCGCCTGAATGTGAAAATGTCGTACCATAAAATCCTGAATGTGAATCAGGGAAAAACGTTGGTCGATAGTTTCAATAATCTGATGCAGAATCAGTTGAACGTGATCGTTTATAACTTCGTGGATATGCTTTCGCATGCCCGCACCGACATGGCTATGATTAAAGAACTGGCACCCGACGAGTCGGCCTACCGGTCTATTACACGATCATGGTTTCTACACTCGCCTTTGCTCGAACTGATTCAGAAAATTTCGGCCAAAGGTGGGCGGTTAATCATTACTACCGACCATGGCATGATTCGGGTTCAGAAACCAGCCAAGATCGTTGGTTATCGTGAAACCAATACGAATCTTCGGTATAAGCAGGGTAAAAACCTGGGCTTTGAGGAAAACCATGTATTTGTCGGTCGTAAACCTGAGCGGTTGTTTTTGCCCAAACCACACGTATCGACGGCCTACGTTTTCACCCTCGAAGACTATTTCTTCGCCTATCCGAACAATTATAACTATTACGTCAACCACTACCGGAACACCTTTCAGCATGGTGGTATTTCGCTGGAAGAAATGATTATCCCATTCGCTTATCTGACAGCTAAACGATAGATAATGAGTCATTGGTCATTTGTTGGTGTCTGGACACTGAACAACCAGTAACTTGTTCAACATAAAACGGCGCTTGTTCTACGCAAACAAGCGCCGTTTTATGTTGAACTGACAGGAATATTACAGATTTTTTTGCCAGCTTTCGCGGAGCTTAAGCTGTTGCGCCGTTGCCTGCGGGTCGGGCTCAAAAATGTAGCGGTTCACTTCGTCGATCTCCTGCATCGTAGCTTTTACGGGAATTAGCTGACCATTCCGTCGCACGGTGATTTCATACGGATCGCCCGCTTTTAATCCCCGAATCTGCTCCCGAAGGGCAGCCAGCGCCGACAGACTGATCGGTTGCTGATTGAAACTAACCCATTCGTCGTTTTCCTGAATGCCCGCCTGCCGCAATGGTTCACTAACCTGCCGCAGGCGCAGTGTATCGTTAACCGGAATAGGGCGCATACCGAGCGAAGGAAGCTTCTTTCCGCTGGCTACCGCCGGTTTATATAAAATACCAATTTTGCCGAAATACTCTTCCAGCGGCAGGTGTTCGGCGTTTTTGATATACCGATTGAAGAAATCGCCAATTTCGGGATAGGTCTTCTGCGTGAAGATGTCGAAGAACTGATTTTCCGGGAACGGGCGGTTAGGGCCGTAGGTAGCGGTCAGTTCGTTGATTACTTCGCGAAGCCCCCGCTTTCCGCCCGACAGTTCGAGCAGCCGAATGTCGAGCAGGCCAGCTACCAGCGCACCCCGGTTGTAGATATTGCCATATTGCCGCTGCCCTTCGGGCGTGTAGCAGGTCATGGCTAGTTTCAGCAGACTGTAGGTCGTGTCGAGTTGCTGGTCAATTTTCACTTTCTGGCTCATTTCCTGGCAGTAAGTAGGCAGGTCGATCAGGCCACCGCGCAGGCGCATGGCCCCGTTTGCCCATTCGGTAACGCCTTCATACAACCACAAATGGGCCGAGGGTGTGGGTGTTACGAAATTGAACTGCTGAATAATTTCGCTGTGGATGTTCAGTGGTGTTACCACATGAAAAAACTCGTGCGCTGCAATAGACGTAACAGTCTGCGCCAGATTGGGGGAGAAAGGCGCTTCCTTAAAAATATATTCCGAGCTGTAGGAATGCTCCCAGGCCCCCCAGCTTTCGTCTTCGAAGTGATACAGGAACGTGTATCGTTTTACGGGCAGTTTCCCCAGAAACGTTCCGGCGGCCTGCAACATCGACTGCATACTGTTGAGCAACTGCTGCGAATTGACCTGATCGGTTTTCGAGTAAGTATATACTTCAACCGTTGCGCCCCCAATACTGGTTTCGGCGCGGGTTAACCGACCCAGCAAAATCGGCGAATCGACAATGCGGTCGTAGCTATCGGCCAGGTAATAGCCGTCTTTGTTTTTTTCGAGGGCCGATCCGGCTTTCCAGTCGGCGGGGTAGTTGATTTTTACGGCAATCGGGCTAGCTTGCATACCCTGCGGAAAACCGAACACGCCCTGGCCGTTGATGAGGGCATGATCGTCTTCAATCGATGTGCCGCACATCCGGTAAATAACGTCTTTCTTGACGGGTGTGTCCCAGGTTTCGGCAATCTGGTACTGAATCCGCCGAACCTGCTCGGGATGCTGAATTTTCCACTGGTTGGTCGAAATCTGCTCGGTGACCAGCTCTTTGCCTTTTTTGTCGAAGGCTTTAAAGCCATGCACAAACCGGCCAATGTCCATGACCTGATAGGTACCGGGAGCGGTGGACGCAAACTGATAGACCGCATTTTCGGGTTTAAGGCCATCGACCGTGAGTGTAACGTTAAACCGATCATCGGTACGATTCAGCAAATCGACCTCATATACCAGAGGGGCTGGGCCAGCCGCCCACAACGGTGTCGACAGAAAGGAGCAGGCCATCAGGGTGCCCCAGAAAAACTTGTTCATCATACAAAAAGAATGCAATATTTTGCAGGTAGACAATTACTGCAAGCTAAATATACTCAATCTTCAAATTAGCTTTCGTAAACTATGATGAGAGGAAAATAGGCTGGATTTGTGGAACGGTCTGTTGGGCTAAGGACAAAACCGGCCAATAGTCGGGTCATACATCCTGGCCCCGTAATCGAGCCACTCCGTCTGAGGCTGCTTCTCCTTGCCGTTGTAAAGATACTTGTTTTTATCGCTGCCGGTGCGCTGGATGGGCAAACCAAAGGCATAGTACTCGGTCTCCTGAATGATGGTGCCGCTAGAATCCATCACCGCCCGCACATTGCCCAGATGGTCTTTCAGATAGTACTGTACGCTGTAGACTCCGGCCTCGTTGGCCAGTTGGCCCTCTTCCAGACCGATGCGCAGCAGGGTGTTGTCGGCCCGGTATTCGAAGGCACCCGCATAGAAGGTGTTGAGGTTGTCGGGGAGAAGTAGCGGGCTCTACAACTGGAAGAGGGGGAGGGAAAACTCACCATTCTATTAGACTTTATAGCTTTGACTAGATTCAAGGTAATACAGTCCTGTCGTCTCTATCCTATCACTCCTTTTTATCAGTTATATTATCTTTGTTCGGGTCTCCAAATTGCAAGAAACTGATATATGTAGATCATTATGTAAATAAGTTTATTAAATAAAAAGTCAATCGTATTTTTAAATGCAGGATAAACAGAAGATAGTTGTTTGTTGAATTTTTCATCGAAAAAAGCTCCTTGAAATCTTCCTATTATGTTGAGAACTAATAACCCGAAACTGAAGCCTAAAAGTCCTAAGAAATCTTTATTAGGCATCGGTGATTTAATTTTTAATAGGCCAATTTGCATAAAAATTGTTAACAATAGTATTGCAATTGACAAAATAGTCAATTTTTTATCTATTTTAAATTTCTGTGTTAATAACGAGAATAATATCAAATCTATTAATCCAAAGAAAATAGAGTAAACTATTTCTGCAAGCATAATGGTTTAATTTTTAAGTAAACTAATTTCGCGGGTTGCTTGCTAATGTTTATATGGCTTTTCCAATGAGGCTCCTAGTTTCAAACCTTCCGATATTCCGATATTAGACTATATCAACTTAACTAAATCCGACTTTGACATAGGTAAAAAGATGAAAACCTGACCAGTATTATAATTGACTACCAGCACATTGTTCAGCCTGCTGGCTCAGATTAAGTCTTGAGTAGTACATTTTATTTGCGTTTTTTAAAAATTAACCTACTTACTTCTTTATCGCTAATCTCAGGTTGAACCTGAATTGTTATTGAATCGCCAAAAGCTTTTTGGGTAAATGTCATATATAACTCTTTTATTCTAATATATCCAGCAAATTTAGAATACTCATTTGTTGTATCTTTGTTAAGCAACGTCGCATGTAATTGCTCAAAAGAGTAATCTTTTTCTTTGTCGGCTTTCCCCATAAAAGAAACTACAATGACAAATGTTTGGCTTTTTTTGTTTACTTTTTCCTTTTTGTCGTTTTTATATAGTATACTTTGTTCTACCCAAGCTTCTTTTATGTGAAAGAAGAGGTTCTGTGAGATTAACTCATATCTCCCCAGCAAAACATCATGTTCTTTGGCTTCTTGAGAAGATTGTGAAATTATCCTAATTGGATTATCCATTGACCCTTCAAGAATTGTCATGAAATACCCTATGAGCACCAAAATGCTTATTAATACTAAAAATAAAACAACTATTTTTCTCATACATTCCTAATTGTGTCTTATGTCTTCTTGTTCGATTTCAGGGTTTAAATCGTTTATTTTTTTCGAATCAATATTTTTTCTATTTGCATTCGCGTTTAATGTTTTTGGTACATCTGGAGCAATTTTGTCTATATTGTTATACAATATATTTTTATATCGGTAGTTAGGTATAGCAGGTAAGTTTCCAGAAGGAGTAGATTTAGTGGGGCCAACCTTAGATTCGGTAGGTCCCGTTTTTGTGTATCCAGGGTCTATGCCGGCAGCATCCAATGCCTTTGAAACAACATCTGCACAATTGCAGTTGATAACATTATAATCTTTTAAAGCTTCATCACTTGCGGCTTTAACAGCCCTTGCATCAGTTTCAGTATCAGTTGAGAATCTGATCTGTTCTGAGTATTCGGCGGACAAATTTGTTCTGTCGAATTCTGCTTTAGTACCGAAAGGTAATCTTGTTCGAGCTGAAGGGCCTCCAATAATAGGATTTGAGTTCCAAGTCCATTCTTTATCTCGTCTTCCATCTTTTGATATAAATGTCCATCCTGTTTTATCATTCCCTATTAAAACAGCACTATGCCCTGCTGCAAGGCCAGCAATCCCTGTTGCCCCCTTAGGATTGTTTAAAACAATTATATCTTTTGGAGAAGCTCCATTCGGATCAATAAATCGTATTGGGTTATCAAAGTTCATTGAATACGGTGACCAGCCTGGCATTTTGTATGTCAACGGATCCACCACCATCCATCTCCCAATAGTTGGATCATACATCCTGGCCCCGTAATCGAGCCACTCCGTCTGGGGCTGTTTCTCCTTGCCGTTGTAAAGATACTTGTTTTTATCGCTGCCGGTGCGCTGGATGGGTAAACCAAAGGCATAGTACTCGGTCTCCTGAATGATGGTGCCGTTTTCGTCCATCACCGCCCGCACGTTGCCCAGATGGTCTTTCAGATAGTACTGCACGCTGTAGACCCCGGCTTCGTTGACCAGTTGGCCTTCTTGCAGGCCGATGCGCAGCAGGATGTTGTCGGCCCGGTACTCGAAGCCACCCGCATAGAAGGTGTTGAGGTTGTCGGGGGCTTCGTACTTTAATAGACTTAATCAGAGTAAATCAATTGAGAAGGCCAACCATTAGGAGGATTTATAGATAAGCTATCAATTACGGGGGTATCCCAGTCTATTAGTGAGAGTGAATCGTCATTGCAGCTGATTTTTACATAATATTTTTTACCTATATAATATCGTTGAGACCCAGTAATAGATTGATAATCTTTAGTTATTATCTTGTTTTTGTAGCTAAATTGAAGTGTGGCAAATTTTCCTGATTTTTTATAATAAGTTTCTTTTAAGGTAGCTACAGTAACTTTATAGCATTTGTTAATATAATGCCTCTTCATAATCCCATGCACCGTTAGGTAAGACATTATTGCCAATAGTGATCCAAGAATAATTTTATTTGGAAGGGATAAACTTTTTAAGAATTCCATTATTTCTATTTCTGAGAAAAAGACTTATCTAACTCGTTTTTATTCAACTCATTGGTGGTGTTAAATAAGCCTTTATTTAGTAATAACTGCCCCCCTACACTATAACGCCCCATTAGATTTTGCAATTCATTTTCCCAATAATTCGAAAATGTGCCATAAAATACATCAGAACCGGCTGCTGGATTTATATTACCTATGACCTGGTTATTGACAGTTAAGTCAACCTGTGAGGTGAATACTGCACCAGCAAGAGGAGTCATTGTTAAGTCTGCAAATGTATCAGCAAAATCTATCGATTTCATTGATTCCATTAAACCATTACCTTTTAACCATCCTGTGACAACTTGGGATGATAGACTTACAACGAGCTTACGTGTTGCTGCCGCTCGATCAAAAGAGAAAGTATTTCGTAAAACCCATGGTACTACGATTCGAGCTGCTGGTGCAACTGATATAGTTGCCAAAGTAGTAACAGTAGCTATACTATACTTTCTATTTTCCTGTGCAGTATATATATAAGGGTTGTATTGTTCATTGTTATACTTTGAGAATAAAAGCCAACTCCCAGGATAATTAGCTTGAAGGTTACTGTACTGGGTAACCGTGACTGATGGTAAATCTTTTAAAGGAGAATATGTGCCGTCTTTATTTACTTTCATACTGTCTAATCCTAATATATCTATGTGATTTATTGGATTATTCACTACATAAGCATAGGGTGATATGCTTAAAGATTTTTCAGAAGCAGCATCAACACAATTCCACCGGCCAATAGTTGGATCATACATCCTAAACCCATAATCGAGCCACTCCGTCTGAGGCTGCTTCTCCTTGCCGTTATAAAGATACTTGTTTTTATCGCTGCCGGTGTGCTGGATGGGCAAACCAAAGGCATAGTACTCGGTCTCCTGAATGATGGTGCCGTTTTCGTCCATCACCGCCCGCACGTTGCCCAGATGGTCTTTCAGATAGTACTGTACGCTGTAGACCCCGGCCTCGTTGACCAGTTGGCCTTCTTGCAGGCCGATGCGCAGCAGGGCGTTGTCGGCCCGGTACTCGAAGCCACCCGCATAGAAGGTGTTGAGGTTGTCGGGAGCTTCGCTTTTGAGCTTGGTGCCACTGGCATCGTAGGTGTAGAGCACCGTGAGGTTGTTGCGCGTCAGGCTCCGGGGCAGGTTGAGCACGTTGTAGGAAACGCTGCTCAGGCTTCGGTTGAGGTCTTTGGTCAGGTTGCCATTGGCATCGTAGGCCAGCTCATCGTTGGTATTGGCCCCGTTGATGAACCCCTTCACGGGCTGGCTTTCGTTCGTGCTGGCATCATCGACGCGGGTGAGTCGGTTACCGTTGTACTGGTAGCTCAACTGGTCGATGGTGGTGTTGGCATAGCTGCGGGTCAGCGAGAGAATGTTGCCATTGGCATCGTACTGAATCGGCGATTCGTTGTAGCCACTAAAGTTACCCGTTCCGGTGGCATTGGTTAGCCGGTTGGCCGGGTCGTAGGTCAGGTTCATGCCACCGCTGTAGCCTTTGGTCGTCCACGACTGGCTGGCGATGTTGCCGTTTTCCTGATAGGTCAGCTTCAGCGAGAAGGGTTGCCCGCTGGTGGTCTGGTGGTCGCCCAGCCAGCCGCGTGGCGTGTATTTGTAGCTACGGATGTGGCGACCGCCGTGCAGTGATTTGGCCGCCAGTTGGCCCACTTCGTTGTAGAGGTTTTCGACATGGGTATAGCTCTTTTTGAGAGTATAGTTCTCATTGAGTGCCTGCTGGTAGAGCGCATGGTCGGTTTTGGTGAGCCGGTTAGCATGGTCGTAGCTGAAGGTTTTGATCAGTCGGTAGGCGCTGCTACTGGTGGCCTGGGTGGTCCATTCCAGTTCGGGTTTACCATCGAAGGCCAGTTTATAGCTGACCCGTTCGTAGGCACTGCTGCCCAGTCCATACAACTGGCGCAGGGTTTGCACTACGCGGTATTTGTCGTCGTAGTAGATGACCGTTTGCAGCCAGTCGCCATAGGTGCCATCGGGTTTGAGGACACGGGCTTTGGAGCCGGTTTGCAGGCCCAGCCGTTGTTGGTTTGGGTTGGCGGCAAACTGCTCGCCGGTCAGCCCCAGCTCGTTGGTATAGCCCTGAAAAGGGGTAAAGGTATAGTTGTCGTAGTAGGTGTAGAGCAGTGGGGTTTCGGTACCGCCGGGTTTGACCCCCATTTCGGTTTGCCGGTTGAGGTTGTCGTATTTGTAGTAGAAGACAGTGCTGTTGCCGTCGGTGGCGGTTTCCAGCAGATCGGTATCGCCTTTGTAGGTCATGTGAGTGGCATTGGCACCGGGCACTTTTTTGTCGGTGAGCCGCCCGTGGTCGTCGTAGGCGTAGAGAAAGGCATGTTTGTTAAGATCGTTCTGGGGATTACCGTTCTGGTCGGTACGGGTAAACATGGGTTGGAGCACGGCGCGGAGTTGCCCCAGATTGTCGTAGACATAGTAGGTATCGAGCAGGGTGCTGCCATCGCCCGATGCTTTGACCCGTTTGAGAACGATTCGGCCATAACGGTCAGTAAACTCGGTCGTTTCGGCACCGTTTTCGTCGGTAGTGCGGGTGAACTGGAGAGTATTGGCGGGGTAGTTAGTCGGTTGAGTGGTGATGTTGGTGAGGCTGTTACCGGTAACCAGAAATCGTTTGACTTCGTTTTGGGTATTGACCCCATAGGTTCGGTTAGCGGAGTTGCTGGCCCCAGGGGCTTTCAGCGAAGCGATCCGGTTGAGGGGAGAGTGTTCGTAGGTAGTTTGCGTGGCAAATGTTTCGTCGGACGTTCCGCCGTTGATGGGTGTCGAGACGTTATTGCCATTGGCGTAGTAGGCTTTGGCTTTAGCTTTGACATCGGTCGCCGACTGGCTGGCGGCCCCGTTTGTGGTATAGGGGGCAGGCAGGAAGGTTCTGGTGGGCCGGTTAAGGTTGTCGTATTCGGTGAGAGCGAGCACATCACCTTTAGAGGCAGCCTCGAAGGCCATGATCCTGAGGGTGGGTTTACCGAGCCCATCGAAATAGGTGACCTGGCTGGCAGCCTGAGCCGAGTTGGCCGATGTTTCGTTGAAGTTGCCTGTGGAGCTAGGTTTTTTGTACTGTCGGCTGATGATGAATGTACTGGACTGAGCCCAGGCACTGTAAGCCAGGAGGCTATAGCATAGGACGATGACGCAACGGTAGTAGTGATTCATACACAGGCATCTAGAGTTAACGACAACAGTTGTCTCGTGCTATGGAAGTGCGGGTTTGAGTACCGGCAATAACACGAGACAAAGTTGAGCGTAGCACTAGGCTGTTTCAATACCCCCAAAGGGGTAAGTTGGGGGTATTTTGGGGGTAGAGGCATCCAGTTGGCGTAAGAGACGCCTAAATTCGGTCTTCTTTGCGGGTGCGAATGTTGGTAGTAAAACAGGAACCTACCAAAATCCTAGCCCCGTTAGGGATGTAACAGGCTTTTACCTTGTTACATCCCTAACGGGGCTAGGAGTGTTGCTCTTTTGGACTGCTCTACCGATAGTTTACCCACTGGGCTTTGGTTTCGGTAGGTGTGTTCAGGCGTCAACTCATTGACGCCTGAACATTCGGGATGACTACTTTTTACAGAATGAATAGCCTTTAGGCTATTACCTACTACATTTCCTGAGTAGTAAACTGAACCGTGTCGACAGCAAACAGGGGTTTTTGCTTCGCTTCTGGATTAACAAAAACCAGATAGAGTTTGTGTTGCCCGGAAACGGGTTGCCGGAACGGTAAACTAACGGGGCCTGCTGTTCCGTGTTTAACGTCGGTTTCGCCCAGGAGCGTGCCCGTGGGAGAGTCGAGGTGAGCTTCGAGTTTACCACCAGCTACCTGATCGTTGGCCGCAAAAACCGTTGGCGACAGGCCCTGAATGCCGGTCAGATCGATGTTGTTAAACACCAGATAGCTTCCCGATTTCAGACCAATAGCGGCTGGACCCATTTTAGGAATATCGTATTGGAAAATATCCTGCTTTCCATCGGCTGAAACGGCTTTCACGACCGGCGACCGCAGGGCCAGCGTTGAGATGCCAGTAACGGGCCCAATAGCACCGTTGCCACGGTCGGTATAGGAGGCTGTCAGCACATAAGATCCTTCTTTTTTCTGAGTGGTTGGTACGTATTTACCAGCCAGTGGCTGACGGTTAACGGGCTTCTGATTGGCCAGCGACAGAATGTAGCGGACCATATCGGTAGCTTCGCTTTCTTTCAGTTGCGGGTGCGCGCTCATCGCCTGTTCGCCCCATACACCGCCACCACCATTGATGATTTTGCGGGCCAGTTTGCTCTCGATCTGCGAAACACCTTTGTATTTCTTCGCTACATCGATATAAGCCGGGCCAATTGATTTTTTATCGATGGCATGGCAGGCTTTGCAATCGCTGAGTTCAATCATCCGTTTGCCCGTTGCGAAGCCCGTATTGGCTTGGTGGCCTTGCGCCAGCATCGTTTTGTCGAAGCCTTCGAGGTAGTCGATGGTCATCGTAACGTCGTCGGGGTTGATGCCTTTCTGTAGCGAACCGTCTTCCTTGTCGACTACCTTCACTGAATAGTTTAGTGGCTTGTTCGGGAAATAAAATGTTTTGTTTCCGGCAACGGCAACCTCCACTTTTGGTTCGTCGTTACCAACTTTTACGTCCACGGTTTTGGTGGCCGAGTTTCCGGCTGCATCCGTCACTTTCAGGGTTGCCGTATAGAGGCCCGGTTTGCTGAAGGTAACGGTTGGGTTGGCCGACGTTTGTTTGGCTACTCCCTGGCCAAAGGTCCATTCATATTTTAGCGCATCGCCGTCGTAATCCATCGACCCCTTCGAATCGAATTTAACGGTCAGTGGGGCTGCGCCCACGGTTTTGTTGGCACTTGCCATCGCAACGGGCTTCCGGTTACCAGCATTATAGGTAATGCGCGACAGTCGGGCATCGGCATTGGCGGCAAACCACTGCTGGCCGTATTCGAGCGTATAGAGCGACCCATCGTTGGCAAACTGCATGTCGATTACGTGCGAAAACTTCGTGCTCGGCATAAACGTTTCCATTCGTACGAAGTCGCCGTTTTCTTTCATCGTAACGGGATGAATCCAGTCGCGCATCCAGTCATAGGCGAAGAATTTGCCGTCGTAGTGGCGGGGGAATTTCACCGGTGTTTCTGGATAATCGTCGTAGTAATAAACGGGGCCACCCATGGCATTTCGACCGCCTTTGCCAACAATTTCACCAAACTCCGGCGATTCGGCATATGGATAATAAATAAAAGCTTTCTGAGCGGGCGGGAGTTCGCGCAGACCGGTGTTGTTTGGCGAATCGTTAATGGGATGTTGGGGGTCGAACAGAGGGCCGGTTGTGCTATCGGCAAAGCTCCGGCTATGGTAGGGGCGATTGTCGGCCACAAACAACGGCCAGCCAAAATAGCCAGCCTGGCGAGCCTGGTTTATTTCATCGTGTCCTCTCGGGCCATATTTCTCGCTGTTGTTACCCGCATCGGGACCAACTTCACCCCAATACAGGTAGCCCGTCCGCTGGTCGACGGAAATACGGTAGGGATTCCGGTTGCCCATCACATAAATTTCAGGGCGTGCTTTTGGGTTTCCTTTCGGAAACAGGTTGCCTTCCGGAATGCTATAGGTTCCGTCGGCTTCGGGATGGATACGGACAATCTTACCGCGCAGGTCGTTGGTGTTGCTCGATGTCAGACGGGCATCCCAGCCACTGCGCCCCGGACGTTCATCGATTGGCGCATAACCATCGGAGTTGAAGGGGTTGGTGTCGTCGCCAGCCGAGAGGTATAAATTGCCTTTCCGATCCCATGCAATCGAGCCACCCGTATGGCAGCAGCCGTCCCGTTTTACGGGAATGGTCAGCAGTACCTTTTCGGTATTGAGCAGCAAGGTGTCTTTTACGTCATCGTATACAAACCGCGACAGGTGTTGTGCTGTATCGGCAACGGTATTGCCCGTCAATGGTGAGTAATAAGCATAGACCCATTTATTCTGCTTAAAGTTTGGGTCAACGTTCAGACCCATCAGGCCATACTCGAATTTGGTGAAGACGGGGAAATTAGCGACTACTTTTACTGTTTTTTTTTTCGGGTCCCAGAGTTTCAGCGCTCCTTTTCGTTCGGCAAATAATACTTTGCCATTGTCGAGAACAACCAATTCGGTTGGTTCATCGAGGTGGTCGGTCAGCACCTGCCGTTCAAAACGGTTTTCTTCCGGAAACGGTTGCGTGGTGGCCTGGCTAAATTTGAGGCTGGTAGCCATTACTGACTTGATACCGCCCAGAATGTGTTGCAGAAACAGCGGATCGCTATACGACTCATCGGTGTGGCCACCGCCCGTATAAAACGCTTTACCTCCCTGAAAATCGTGGTGCCAGATGAACGGGTGATTGTCGCCATTTTTGCCACCTTCATAGGTTTTCTCGTCTAGCTTACCGAGTACTTTCAGGTCGGGCTGAATGCTTTTGTAGTTGTACCACTCGTCCCAGCGTTTCCAGCGGTCGGGCAGCATTTTGGTGGCCGGGTGGTTTTTATCGATAATGTCGATTTCGGCATTCTGTTGCTTGGGATGGCTCAGGAAGTAAGCACCTACCAGTTGGTTATACCATGGCCAGTCATATTCAGTATCGGCGGCTGCGTGGATACCCACGAAACCACCTCCTGCCTGAATGTACCGCTCAAACGCTGCCTGTTGCACGTCGTCGAGTACGTTGCCCGTTGTGCTGAGCCATATCACGGCGCCGTAACGCTTTAAATTGTCTTCGTTAATTTTCGAGGCATCTTCAGTTGTATCGACGGCAAAGCCATTTTCCTGACCAAGTTTCATGATGGCTAGTTTGCCAACAGGAATTGATGCGTGACGGAAACCTTTTGTCTTTGAGAAAACCAGTACCCGATTGAGAGCAACGGGCGTTTCGGTAGAAACGGCTGGTTTTGAGGCTGTTTTGCGCTTGGCAGTTGTCTGTGCCCACGATGGCAACGACACTGCCAGCACGCCCGCCAGCAACAATGCGCGGGAGGGAAGCCGGAAGTTTTTCATAGAGAATCAGGATTTATGCAAATTGGTTGGTAACAGCCATAAAGACAATTGAAGGTTAACTTATTCGGGTATTCGATTGTCTTTTAATAAGAAGCAAAAATAGCGAAAATCCTAACGCTACGGTACCCCATTTTGCCCGAATTACTTACATTAATTTACTTTAATCTCCTTTTTTTAATACGGCAACTGCTTTGCCCTGTTGCCATAACGTAAGCCTGCCCGTACTGATTTGATAGGCGAGGGGTTGGGTGAGTACGTTGAGAAATTTGGCTTCAATTGCATTGCCATTGCCAATACAGGCCATTTTGGTGGTTACGAGTGGCCCGAAACGAATCAGATGAGTATCGGCCCGGACACTACCACTTAGTCGATTACAGCCGGTTGTGCCGGTTACGCGGTTTTCGGTGAGGGAAAGTTCCAGGCGTGGCACTTCGCGTTCCTGACTGGTGCTGATGGCTTGTCCGTCCAGCTCGGTCAGAATCCAGATGTCCTGCAACAGAGCCACCTGCTGTAGTGAAACCCCACAACCCTGGTAGGTTTTGCCCCGAAAAACCGCTTCCACGCGGTAATCGAAGCGCTGGCCCGACAATTTATCGGTACAGCTATCGGGCGTAAAGGCAATTGTAAATTGATTATCCTGGGCTTGTATCGTATAATGGAAAGAGCCGTTGGGATTGGTTTGTTGTTTGGGTACGGGGGCAATCAGGCTGTCGCCGTCGAGGGCGTTGAAGCGGAGGGTATTTTTAGACGAATTGATCGTTAGTGACCAGGCAGGCTCATGGCCCGTCGCTATCAGCATATCGCCTGCTTTCAGATAGTTGGAATAGTCAGCTATTTCGGGCTGGTTCGTGGGCGTTAGCATGGCTGCAAACTGGGTCGAGGGGCGTCTGCAGGCTGTAACCATCAGCAGTATACCGAACAGAATCGTACGCATGGCATTCGGTTGTAAATACAGTTCATTACTAAGATGTATAGTTGCCGCAAAAGTTTAAGCTGGGTTCTCAAAACATTTGTTAACGATTCTACCATACTAACCGACTCCGAAACAGTCTGTTTATATCCATCGTTACACATTCTTATACGTATTGCGACACGTTATGAAAAAAGGATGGATAATTGCTCTGGGTGTGCTCATTGTGGCCGCGATTGGGGCTTATGTAGGGTATAGTCGGCTTAGGCATGAGGCCGCTGCCGAAACAGGACCTTACGACAATACACTGAAACCCCGGCTGGAATTAACCCGGTTTGATTTCACGAACATCAGCGACGACACAATCACCATGACTATGTATATGCTCGTCGATAACCCGCTACCAGTTGGTTTTAAAGCGCATCGGCTCGACTATACGTTTTATATCGCCAACACCCCCGTAGTGATTGATTCCTACCAAAAACCGATCGAAGTAAAGCCGGGCGATAGCACACTGATTGTCATGCCTGCTAAATTATTCAGCAAGAAGATGACAGAAGTGCTGAAAACGCTGGAACGAAAAAATATCGATAGTACGACTTATAAAGTACGAACTACATTTGCACTGGACCTGCCTGTTTTGGGCGAAAAAACATTTGCAACTACCGCCGAGAAACGTTTGCCAACGTATTATATTCCGAAGGTCAAGGTTGAGAATATCCGTTTTGGAAAACTGGGTTTAAAGGAGGCCGATGTGGCAGCAAAAGTTAGTGTCATAAACAAAAACAAGTTTCCATACAACATCACGGATACGCACTATACGGTCTCAATCGACGGAAAAAAAATTGCGGAGGGCGATCAGCCAGAGCCAATCCTGATTAAAGCGCAGGCCACGACACCCGTAGTTTTTCCGGTATCAGGGAAGCCCGGTAAAACATTAAGTGTGTTGCCCAAAATGCTGTTCGATAAGAAAGATACGCCTTATGTAATTGACTTCAGGTGCAAGGTTCTGGATAAGAATAATAACCCCACCTTTAAGAATAGCAAGTTTATTGCAACCATTAAAGGAACACTGGACGACTTTAAAAAGAAAAAATAACAGACTTCATCGACGTTCGACGGGGCCTTACGTTTTAGGTATTGATATGAAATCGCATTACGATCTGATTGCAATTGGGGGTGGTTCGGCAGGGTTAGGGGTGGCAATTGCCATGAAGCGGCTAGGGTTTACGGTGTTGATGATTGACCGATATGACCGCCGGATTGGTGGCGATTGTCTGAACGATGGCTGTGTGCCAAGTAAAGCACTAATTCATGTTAGCCGGATGGTTCAGCAAGCCAGACGAGCACAGTCGTTTGGCTGGACAATGGAAGGCAAGACCGACCTGGCGGCCGTGATGCAGTATGTAGACGAACGACGGGAAATTATTCGGGTGCACGAAAATGCAGCCTATCTGCGCGAGGTAGAAAAGCTGGACGTCGAACTCGGTATAGCCCGGTTTGTTGGTCGGCGGGAACTCGAAATCCGAACCGGCGATGGGCCCGGACGCACTACGTCGGCTAAAAATATTGTGCTTTGTACTGGTTCCAGACCAAAGCTGTTGAACGTGCCGGGAGTGGAGCAGGTGAAGACCTATACCAATGAAACTATTTTCTCGCTCGAAAAACTGCCCGACCGATTGCTGGTAGTTGGTGCGGGGCCAATTGGTATTGAAATCGGGCAGGCTTTTCAACGGTTTGGTAGCCAGGTAACCATAGTGGGTACCGAAGACCGGATTTTACATAAAGAACTTTCTGAGGTTTCGGATCTATTGCAGAAACGATTAACTGCCGAAGGTATGGAGTTCAGGCTGAATCGAAACGTGAAGGCATTTCATGGTACAAATACCGTTGAGCTTGAGCGGAAAAATGGTTTAACCGAACGGCTCGAATTTGATGCTGTGCTGGTGGCCATTGGCCGAACATTTAGTTTCGATGATCTGAATCTGTCGGTGGCTGGTATTGAGCTTGACAATAAAGGCCGATTGAAACTCAACGATTATCTGCAAACCACTAACGAACACGTATTTGCGGCTGGCGACGCAGCCGCCGGGTTGCCCGCCGGACAGCGACTTTTTTCTCATGCGGCTGAGCTTCATGTGTCGACGCTGGTGACGAACTTCATTACGCCGGGGCAAGTACTCGATAAAAAAGTAAACTACGATCATTTTTCGTGGGTGACCTTTACCGATCCGGAAGTAGCTACGTTTGGTTTGCTGGAGGCTGAATTAAAGACGCGCAATATTCGTTACGAACGGCTCGATTACGACTTTGCTCACGACGATCGGGCCGTAATTGAAGACTACGAATATGCCCGTATGATTCTGTTTACCGAACCTGCTGGTATAAACCCATTCGGAACAAAAATTCTGGGCGGAACGGTCATTGCTCCCAATGCCGGAGAGCTGGTTCAGGAATTGATTCTGGCGGTTCAGCAGAAACTGACGGCGGGTGATTTCTTCAACAAGATTTATCCCTATCCAACCGCCAGTCGCGTTAACAAATCAATTTGGGTCGATCATATTTCCGATAACCTGCCCGGAATAGTCCGCAAAGCAGTGAAGTGGCTGTATGTCTGAACCGGGATTTATATGATTTTGCTGACTGACTTTGATTTGAGAAGATAAAAGTGCTTCAAAGAAGCGAAATAAAACCAAAGTCAGTCAGCAAAATCATATAAATCCCGGTTCAGACATAGTACTACCAGATGGCATAGCAACACCACCGGAACTACAAAACCGGGGAGCCAGATGAATGGGAATTTCAGGATGCCAACATTGGGTTGCTCAAACGCCAGTTGCTGAAAGGGCGACGGAGCCGATAGAATGGCATGAATAATAATGTTGATAAGTAACAATAAGGCCGCTATGTTCCAGACGAATAGCCATCGTTTGGATAAGATTGGCCGGTTAAAGGAAAAATAAGCGAGGATTGGGGCGGTTAGGCCAGCCAGAATGTCAAAATTGCGGCCTTCAAACGTCATCAGTTCGGGAATCTGATGATTCACATACAACCCATACAGAACCAGCTCGACCACAATACGAATCGTGTGCAGGTAAGTGATAGTCGATAAGGGTAAACCAGCCAGAAAACGACGCCCTGACCTGGAGACAAACAATCCAGCAATGAGCAAGAGGGGAGGCCCAACGGCCAGAAATAGGCGAGGTGGTTTTGTGTTCAGGGTCGTAAAAAAGCCCTGTGAGGCTAAGGTGCCAAGCACGAATAGCCAGGCAATCAGTCCAATAAGAATAATGCCTGAAATTCGTGGTGCTGCCTGGCGAACAGCCATCATAAAGCCCAGTAATGTTAAGGCCGTAGTTAGCGCGAAACCGATTGCCAGCCCAGTTGGTGGGTTGGCGGTGAGGTATTGTAAGTTGGGTTGCATGGAGTCTCGATGGCCGAGCATTGAGTTATACTCAGTGCTGCAAAGGAAACCATACGTAAAGGCTGATAACAAGGAGCCAAATGCTCTAATTAATGAATGGTAGATGGTTTTGGCATGAATGGTCAGTTAACGACAACCTGCCGAAACCATTTCTTAAATTCGGCACTTCGATACCGACTGACCATGACTTGTTCGGATGGCTGATTTTTGTGGAGTGCTGGCGCTAACTCGACAAGAAGTTTCTGATTGACATCGTCCTGAACAGAACGAATGGCATTAAGGTGAGCGATAAACTGTCGGTTCAATTGAAAGAACACCGATGGTGGTAGTTGCGACTCCAGTTTCGCAAACGACGTGTAGGTAGTGGGTTGCTGTTGTCCATCGATTTTAACAAGCAGTACCAACCCTCCAGTAGAATAAAAATAGGCAATTTCGTCGGGAGGGAGTCGTAGCTGGCGATTACCTGCTTCAATGAATATTGTTTCCGACTGCTGAATCGGGTACTGTTTTGTTATCAGTTCGGTTGCCGTTTGCTGCTTTTCGAAGTAGATCGTTTGTAACAGATAAAGGCCTACATAGCCACCATTAACTACGGTTGCAATGGTAGTGCAGACAAAAATGCCGGACGTGAAAAGAGGAAATGTAGGCCAGTTGCCTGAATAAACCCGGATTGAGATGGGAAATACCACCGCAAACGTCAGCAAGGTAGCGATACCGCCCAGCAGAATCTGGAGCCTGATGCGTTTGCCCGGATGTTTATAAAAAGGGAATCGCTGATCGAGATGGCGAAATACCGCCAGATTAACTTCCCAGCACGAAAGCATTACCGTAGCAACGGTTAGGAAAAAGGGCCACGGAAACTGGTAGCCACCTTCGTAGGGATAGTGTTTGTAGAAGACTACGTGGGAGGCAATAAAAGCAGCCACCGGAACCAGTATGAGCCGGGCATAACGATGTTGCCGGGTGGTGAGTGGTGCCATAGATAACTGTCTGAACCAGGATTTATTTGATTTTGCTGACTGACTTTGATTTGAGAAGATAAAAGTGCTTCAAAGAAGCGAAATAAAACCAAAGTCAGTCAGCAAAATCATATAAATCCCGGTTACAACTGTGGTTGTTCGGCAACTAACTTCTCGTCGATATGGCCGGGTTTACGGTTGCGCATCCAGAACCAAAGAAATGTAAAGGCAACAATCAGGATGATGGGGAAGGTGGTCATCTTAGCCAGGGTTGCCTGGCCGGCAGCCAGTTCAAGTGCATCGCCTGTAAGGCCGGAAGCAGCTTTCTCAACTCGTTCCGAATCGAGCCAGCCACCAATAATAGGCTGGAAAATGGATGTTGAGAACATACCGACTCCACCGATAATCGACATGCCTAATGCGCCACTTGCCGGAATCCGCTCGGCCACAAAACCAACCATCGTAGGCCAGAAGTAACAAACGCCAATAGCAAAGAAAATAGCCGCAACATAAGCCATTGCACCAGTTTGGGTACTGAATAGGTAAATACCCAGTGTTGCAAAACAGGCACCGCCCAGCAATACACCCGTTTGGTCGAGCCGATGGATGATAGGTCCACCAAAATACCGGCCCACAGCCATCAGACCCGTCACTAAGGCTAAAATCAGCAGTGGCTCGGCTCCGCTCTTGCTCAGGATAAGAGCTGTCCATTGTTGTGGTCCAAATTCTGAAATGGCAGTTAACGCCATGCAGCAGAACATAAATATGTAGAGCGGACTAAACATTGCCCGCAGGTTGCTGCTTAACGAAGTGGCTTCGGCTGTTTTCGAGGCTGGAAAAGTCTGACCAAAGAATAGGAAAACATAGGTCAACGCTGGCAGCATGATAAACCAGATTTGTGCCTGCCATCCCATGCCCATTTTGGTCATAGCCAGCGAAATCAGACTTCCCACCACAATGCCGCCAGGAAACCACATATGGAAGCGGTTCAGCATTTTGTTCATCTGACTGCCTGTATACATGTCGGCAATCATAGGGTTACAGGCTGCTTCCGTACAGCCGTTACCAATACCGATAAACAATGTTGAAATCAGCAGAGTCGTGTAGCCTTGTGCATAAATGGTAAGCAAAATACCAAGCACATGGCATACAAAGGCAATCTGCATAATGAGTTTTGGGCCAACCGAATTGTAGACTAATCCACCGATAATCATGGAAATAGGAAATCCAACGAACCACATGGAGTTGATGAACCCTAGCTGTTCGGCCGAAAGCCCAAATTCGGCGCCTAATTGTGGCAAAATGCCGGCCCGGATACTAAACGAAAAGGCTGTTGTAATCAGGGCAAAAACACTGGCCAGAAACAGCCGCGAAGGGTTAACGGTTTGATTCATTTTCTGCTAGAGGGGATTTAGTGGTTAGTAAATTGTTCGAACGTTTAAAGGGTTTTGGACGCAGGTTGGCGGATGAAGCAGCAAATACCGACCGTATGGCTTTTCTTCCGGATTGACCTGTAGCTTTCTAAAGGCGTCAGAAGAAATAAACTCCCCGTTTCTAGCCCGTATTTATGTAAAATTTCCGAAAAATAATAGAAAACCGCTAATTTCCGGCCGCAAAAGTTAGAGTAGGTTAGCCGCTTTTCCGTCTTGTCATAAGGGAAGACAGGCAAACCATTTTGCATCCCTTTGTCAGCGAGCTAGTTGTCGTGAGCCAGTGCTGGCAAACATATCAAAAAACGCTCATCATCAATAGTCAATTATAGTAAACAATCAACTCTAACTCCAATGCATAGAAAATTGCGAATGGGTATGGTTGGCGGAGGGCTCGATGCCTTCATTGGTGCCGTTCACCGCCGGGCGGCTGGTTTTGATAACGAGATCGAACTGGTCTGTGGCGTGTTTAGCTCCTCGCCCGACAAGTCGAAAGCGACCGGCCACGCGCTCTACCTGCCCGAAAACCGCGTTTATTCGTCGTTTGAAGAAATGATTGAGAAGGAGAAAGCCTTACCCGAAGGCGACCGTATGGATTTTGTTTCCATTGTGACTCCGAATCATATGCATTTCCCTCCGGCTAAAATGGCGCTCGAAAATGGATTTCATGTCATGTGCGACAAGCCGATGACCCTGAATCTGGAAGAAGCGAAAGAATTGGCAAAAATTGTGGAGAAATCGGGGCTGGTATTTGGGCTGACCCACAACTATACCGGCTATCCGATGGTGAAAGAAGCCCGCGATATGATTCGTAACGGCAAACTGGGTAAAATCCGTAAAGTGGTGGTCGAATATCCGCAGGGCTGGCTCTCCAAGAAAGAAGAAGATACCGACTACAAGCAGGCTATCTGGCGTACTGATCCTGCCAAATCGGGAGCGGCCGGTTGTATGGGCGATATTGGCACGCATGCCGAAAATCTGGCTGAATATGTTACGGGCCTGAAAATAGAGGAACTCTGCGCCGATCTGACTGCCTTTGTGCCCGGCCGGTTGCTCGATGATGATGGCAATGTGCTGTTGCGGTTCGAAGGCGGAGCCAAAGGTGTTTTGCACGCTAGTCAGATTGCCAACGGAGAAGAAAATTCCCTGAAAATCTATGTCTATGGCGAACTGGGTGGTCTGGAGTGGCACCAGATGGAACCGAATACGCTGAAATACAAAACGCAGGAAGGTCAGCGTATCATCCGGCCTAACGTGGGCGAGTTATCGGCTTCGGCCAAGGCGCACTGGCGGATGCCAGCCGGTCACCCCGAAGGATTCTTCGAAGCGTTTGCGAACCTGTACCGCAACTTTGCCTACGCCGTGAAAGCGCATATGGAAGGCAAACCCGCCGATCCAATCTACGATTTTCCGAGCGTGGCCGATGGCGTTCGCGGGCTGGCTTTTATCGACACCGTCATTGCCTCGAACCAGTCGGACGAGAAGTGGACGAAGTTTATAAGTTAAGTGATTGAATTGTTGAATTGTTGAATGATTGAATTGCGGTCCGCCGTTGGGAGAGTATATCAACGAAGAGATGTACTACTCAACAATTCAATCATTCAATCATTCAACAATTCAACAATTCAACAATTCAATCATTTTTAAACCCTACCGTAATGAATGATAAAATTGAGTTTGTACAGCAGATGCAACAGCGAACAAAAGATTTTTCGCTTCGTACGATACGATTGTTTCGAGCTTTACCTAAAACAGATGAGGCTAAAATAATTGGAAAGCAATTGTTGCGTTCTGCTACATCTGTTGGAGCGAACTACCGGGCGGTTTGCCGTGCCAGAAGTCAGGCAGAGTATTTTGCCAAGCTAAGTATTGTAGTGGAAGAAGCCGATGAATCACTATTCTGGATGGAATTACTTACAGAGGCAGAAATTGTACGACTTGAAAAGCTGAACAATCTCATGAATGAAGCATCTGAGCTATTAGCTATATTTTCATCTGCCCGTAAAAACTCAAGAAACAGCCAACGTTAGCCCTAATTCAATCATTCAGTCATTCAACAATTCAATCATTACCCTTTTCATGCAAAAAATTAATGTTGGTGTCGTAGGCACCGGATTTATTGGGCCGGCACACATCGAGGCCCTCCGCCGTTTGCCCAATACAAACGTGTTGGCGCTTTGCGAAGTAACCCCCGAACTGGCCCGCCAAAAAGCCGATCAACTGGGTATCGAACGGTCGTGTACATTTGACGAACTGCTGGCGATGGACGACATTCAGGTCGTGCACATCTGTACGCCCAATTTTCTGCACTATTCGCAGTCGAAAGCTGCTCTACTGGCAGGTAAGCACGTTGTGTGCGAAAAGCCGCTGGCCAAAGATTTGCACGAGGCCGAAGAGCTGGTGAAACTGGCTAAAGAAACAGGGCTGGTCAATGCCGTTCACTTCAATCTTCGCTATTATCCACTGGTTCGGCAGATGAAAGTGATGCGGGAGCAGGACGACCTGGGCGATGTGTATTCGGTGATTGGCTCATATTTGCAGGACTGGTTATTCTACGATACGGATTACAACTGGCGTCTTGAACCTGATAAATCGGGCGACTCGCGGGCTATTGCCGACATTGGCTCTCACCTGATGGATAGTCTGGAATACATCACTGGCCTGAAAACCGTAGCCGTTATGGCCGACTTCAACACGGTTCATAAAGTGCGCAAGAAGCCACTAAAGCCTGTAGAAACGTATTCGGGTAAAATGCTGAAACCGGAAGATTATGCCGATGTGCCCATCAATACCGAAGACCATGCCAACGTGTTGCTGCGGTTCGATAATGGCAATCGGGGGGTTATAACGGTGTCGCAGGTATCGGCAGGACGTAAAAACCAAATGAAACTCGAAATTGCCGGGTCGAAGAAAACCTATGCCTGGAACTCCGAAGCACCGAATGAAATGTGGGTTGGCAATCGCGATAGTGCTAATCAGGCGTTCATGCGTGATCCGTCGCTGGCGCATCCCGAAGCCCGTTCGGTGATTTCGTTTCCTGGTGGTCATAACGAAGGATTCCCCGATACATCGAAGCAGCTTTTCAAAGAGGTGTACGATGCCATTGCCGCTGGCAAACAGCCCGAAAACCCAACGTTCCCAACCTTTGCCGATGGCTACCGCGAACTGCTCATCTGCGAAAAAATTCTGGAGAGTAACCGGAAGCAGGCCTGGGTGGAAGTTTAAAGAGCGAAAGAGCGAATGAGTGAAAGAGCGATTTACAACAGCGAGAATATACCGGAATCGGAAAACCTTATTCAAGAGGCTTGGGTGGATTACTCTGGCCAATCGAAAAGTCAGTTTCTGGATGACATCGAAAAACGGTTAAAACTCTTTATGCTTCGTTGTGTAAAAGTTTGTCGTACTCTTTCGCAGGAGTATGATGCCCAACATTTTGCTCATCAGCTTATTCGTTCGTCTTCCTCTGCGGCAGCTAACTTTCGGGCAGTACGAAGAAGCAGAAGTCAGAAAGAATACTATGCTAAAATAAGTGTTACTCTTGAAGAGTTAGATGAATCTCTTTTCTGGCTGGAAACATTAGTTTTCACTGAAATTGTCCCTGAAAACCGGTTACTAGATTTGATTGATGAGGGCTATCAAATTCTGAAAATTCTGTCAAAATCCCGTAAAACAGCGAGCGACTGAAATAAAGAGCGAAAGAGTTAAAGAGTGAAAGAGCGAATCTTGTCGCGTCAGCCACTCTTTCGCTCTTTCGCTCTTTCGCTCTTTAACAACATGAAAACAATGAAAGGCCCTGGCATTTTCCTGGCTCAGTTCTTAGGAGATGCCGAACCCTTTAACAGTTTAGAGTCCATTGCCAAATACATGGCTGACCTGGGCTACAAAGGTATCCAGATTCCAACGTGGGACCCGCGCATGATCGACCTGAAACAGGCGTCGGAAAGCCAGACCTACTGCGATGAATTTAAAGGCAAACTAAACGAAATCGGTGTCGAAATCACCGAACTGGCTACACACCTGCAAGGCCAACTAGTGGCCGTACACCCAGCCTACGGTCCGATGTTCGATGGCTTCGGTCCGGCCGAGTTAGCCGGTAAGCCTAAAGAACAGCAAGCCTGGGCTGTCGATCAGTTGATCATGACAGCCAAAGCTAGTAAAAACCTTGGCCTGAAAGCCAGCCCGACGTTTTCGGGGGCGTTGCTGTGGCCGTTTATTTATCCGTGGCCGCAGCGTCCGGCCGGACTGGTTGAAACTGGTTTTACGGAGCTGGCGACTCGCTGGAAGCCTATTCTGGATGCTTATGAAGACGCCGGCGTCGATCTGGCCTACGAACTGCATCCGGGCGAAGACCTGCACGATGGTATTACGTTTGAGATGTTCCTCGAAAAAACTGGTAATCACCCCCGTGTTGGTATCAATTATGACCCCAGCCACTTTGTGCTGCAACAACTCGATTATCTGCAATTCATCGACTTCTATCACGAGCGTATTTTTGCCTACCACGTGAAAGACGCTGAGTTTAATCCAAGCGGCAAGCAGGGTGTATATGGCGGCTACCAGGGCTGGGTCGAACGCGCCGGACGGTTCCGTTCGCTTGGCGATGGTCAGGTCGATTTCTCGGGTATTTTCTCCAAACTGGCGCAGTACGATTACGATCGCTGGGCAGTTCTGGAATGGGAGTGTGCGCTGAAACACCCAGAGCAGGGCGCAGCCGAAGGCGCACCGTTTATCGACAGTCACATCATTCGCGTTACCGAGCGGGCGTTCGACGATTTTGCCGGAACTGGTGCCGACGAAGCCTTTAATAAGAAGGTGCTGGGGCTGTAAGGTTTGGATACAGTAACAGGGCTTTCTTATTAAAGGCTTCGTCGGACGGCCGATGCCGCACGAAATGATTATAGAAGAAAGTTGACAAGTCCTGTTAGAACTCCGAAGGAGTGCCATAATTAGTCTATTATATCACTCCTTCGGAGTTCTAACAGGGAAATTACCCGTTACATGTCTACAAAAATGACACCCTTTCAGGGTTGAAAATTTTTATAAGAAAGCCCTGGATGCAGTAATAAATGTGCCCCGACTCTTTTATGAAAAGTTTGTCGGGGCTTTTATATTATAGAGATAAACTCATGAGAGAAGCATACTCGTTTCAGGATTATATACATGACTATGCTGTTTGGACGGCTGCACGTGCGGTTCAACGAAAGTTTACTAGTACTCAAAGGATTAAAGAAGCTATTGATCAGTCTACATTACGGGAGTTTAGTGAATCTCGGGAATGTAGTACTGCTGAAGAATTCAATAATTTTCATATATCGTGTTCGAATCAAATTATTGAAACCTTAAAAAAAGCGAATGTAGCAAACCCTACTTACGGTAGAGCAGCTAAGATTATTGCTATCTATTTAAAGACGTCACTAATCATTCCGATGGCCGGACAAGGTGTTATTTGTCAATTTATTCATCCGCCAATTGATAGAATTCTTCTAACAAACCTCAGTAAGGAACATAAAATTAAAAAGCTATGTGAAAAAGGGTGGACGGCCTTGAATGAAGTCGAATATTGGCACTTGTATGAAAGAATTAAATTAGAAAAACTCAAATTTGATTGGTCACTTGAAAAATATTGGCAACCAGAACAAGAGAAAATAGAATCAGATAAGTTATAGTATCAGTTAGAACGCTTTTAGTGAAGATACGATAAGTTACCAACAACCACTATGGCAGGACAAGGTTCGGGCGGAAATGTGTTAGCAGCCCTTTGTAGTTTTTTTATACCGGGTTTAGGTCAGCTTTTGCAGGGGCGTTTGCTGATGGCAATTGTGCAGTTTGTGCTCGCGGCTGTACTGTGGTTTTTCCTGTTAGGCTGGCTCGTTCATTTATGGTCGATTATCGATGCTGCTCGGTTCAACCCAGGCCGATAGATGTCTGACGACGAGTATCAGAACTCGATTCCTTCTTCGGTAAGCAGCGCAGCCAGATTTAAGACCACATCGTCCAGCACCGGAATGCTGGCATCCCAATTCTCTGTGAGCCAGGGTTTTTGGGGCGTAGCAACGAAAATTTTTGTGGAGTCTGTCATAATCCAGATCACCCGTTCAACGCCAAAAGCCAATAACCGTTCAGTTTTCTCGTAAACATAGCCCGATTCCTTGCCTTCAAATTCGTTGGGTTCAATACGGACATCGATCTCAAATGCAATTTTAGGAGCGGTGTCGAAGTATTTGTTCGTTAAGGTCAGGTTGTTGGCTCTATCGAAAATGGCAATGTCATTCGACAAGTTGCTGCCTTTTTCAAGATGTACACCGGATTCATTGGTGACGACTAAATACTTCTTGCGATTAATAGTGCGGCCAAGAAACATAACGAGGGTGGCTACTAATGCAGCCTGAAGCGAACTACTGCCCATAATTTCGGCGGGTGTTTTCTGACCATTCAGCACAGCCTGATAGTTGCGGTAATATAGCGGACGTCCGTTAAGCGTCTCGTAGATCAGGTAGGAGGGCACTCCGGGCTTCTTCCGCTTTCTGACCGATGTGGCTACGGCTACTGGCATGACCTTGTCGATTACGTTCATCTTCGCAATACTACATATTTTCCTGACGAATGACTACAGTAGCGTGGGCGACTTAAGCCCACGCTATTTATTTCATTTTCACAATCGTAACCCCCGCACCGCCACGGTCGGCGTGTTCGTCTTCCATACGGGCTACCTGCTTGTAGCCGCGCAGATGGTTCCGCACCAGCGTACGCAGAATACCGTCGCCCTTGCCGTGCACAATTCGCAATTCGGGGTAGCCGAGCATCAGGGCATCATCAAAAAAACGATCAACCTCGCCCAGCGCTTCTTCACCGCGTTTGCCCCGAATGTCGAGATTGAAACTGAAGTTCTGCATCTTCTCGTTCATATCGACACCCTGGCTACGGGGGCGCTCATCTTTTGTTTCGGTAGCGTCTTTAAACACTTTCCGGCTAACCCTTTCGAGTCGATTTAGCTTTACATTCGATTTCAGATCGCCAATCCGAATTTCGGCATCTTTACCCCGCAGCGACAATACCTGACCAATTGCATTTTGTCCTGCAATCCGAACGTAGCTACCAACGGTGATAGCTCCTCCATCGGCTTCAAATTCTTCTTCAGGCTGTTTGGGCTTTTCAACAATCAGTGTTTCGGGCGTTAGCTCTTTTTCCTCAAACCGCTCCAGCTCCTGCCGAACCTGCCTTGTTGCGTCGCGTTCGGCTTTGTTCTCTTTGATTTCACGAATCGTGTTTTCAATTCGCTGATTCGCTTCCTGAACCAAGGCTTTGGCTTTATGCTTGGCGTTGTTCAGCAATTGTTTCTGTTCATTATCCAGCCGATTTTTCAGAGCCGTATATTCGGCAAGCTGCTGCGCCACTTTACGCTGGTTAATGCTGATTTCCAGATTTTTTTCGGAGAAAACGCGCTTCTCAATATCCAGCTCTTTCAGTAGCTTCTCAAAATTAACCTGCTGGCTACCAAGTTTCTCCTTCGCCCGGTCGATAACGGTTTTGGGCAGGCCAATTTTCTGCGCGATCTCGAACGCAAATGAACTCCCCGGCCGACCAATTTCCAGTTGATACAGTGGTTCCAGATGCTCACCGTCGAAACGCATGGCTCCATTGATTAGCCCCGGTGTTTTGTCGGCAAATACTTTCAGGTTTGTGTAGTGCGTGTTGATCACACCATATGCGCCCGACTTGTTCAACTCTTCCAGAATCGACTCGGCAATGGCGCCACCCAAACCGGGTTCGGTGCCGGTACCAAATTCATCGATCAGAAACAGCGTACGCTTATTGGCCCCAATCATGAACTGCTTCATGGCCGTGAGGTGCGACGAATAGGTGCTGAGGTCATTTTCCAGCGATTGTTCGTCGCCAATATCGATAAACAGATTCTGGAATACGCCCATTTCTGAGTAGTCGACCATTGGTACCAAAAGCCCACACTGAAGCATGTACTGGATAAGCCCGATTGTTTTCAGTGCAACCGATTTACCACCAGCATTAGGACCCGAAATGATCAGAATACGGGTCTTCTCATCGAGTCGTACACCCAGCGGTACTACCGATTTTCCCTGCTTCTGAAACGACAGGTATAGCAGCGGGTGCCGGGCATCGGTCCAGTTAACAATCGGACGCTCCTGAAGCTTCGGCATAATCGCATCCAGTTGAACCGCCAGTTTGGCTTTGGCCCGAATGAAATCAATCTGCGCCAGGAAATTAATAGCCTTTTTCAGTTCATCGAGGTGCGGTCGAATCTGATCTGTTAGTGCCAGCAGAATCCGGTGGATTTCGCGCCGTTCTTCATATTCCAGCTCACGGATTTCGTTGTTGGCATCGAATACTTCGGCCGGTTCGAGAAAAACCGTTTGCCCCGTCTGCGACTCATCATGAACGAATCCCTTGATTTTGCGTTTGTGTTCGGCAGCAATCGGAATCACCAGCCGCCCACCGCGCACCGTCAGACTCAGGTCGTCGGGAATCCAGCCGTTTTGGCGGGCCTGCCGAATAATACTGTCCAGTCGTTTACGCAGATTGGCCTGTTCGCTGATAATTCGTCGGCGAATGCTGGCCAGCTCGGGCGACGCTGAATCGCGAACGAGTCCACGGTCGTCGATGACGCGTTCGAGGGCGTTAGTCAGGTTTTTATCGACACCAACCGGACCGGCCAGTTCGCGCAGAAACGGATACGTTGTTTCGTTCTCGCGCTTCCCTTCGCTGTGTTTGGTCAGAAATTTCAGGCAGTCCTGTACCGTACGAAGCGAGAGTTTCAGATCGAAAAACTCGGCTTCGGTCAGGGCCAGCCCTTCAATGCGAGCCCGGTTCAGATGTGGCCGAACGTCGATGTAGTTGCTGCCAGGAAAATCAGATTCATATTGAACAATCTGCTTAAATTCGTCGGTCTGGCGAAGCAGTTTGTCAATGAGTTGCACATTATCGGTAAAGCGAATCTTTTCGACATAATCCTGCCCCAGCGAGCTGATACAGGACTCTTTAAGTCGTTCGCGTATGGTATCGAAACCTAGTTTTTGTTCTAGTGTATTAGGGTAAAGCATTTAATCAGAGAAAGAGCGTTATAGTCGCCATATTGATAACAGTTTAGGCAATAGGGTGGTTCGCCAACAAATAGTTGCGCAGGTATGTGACGATCTCTATAACATGGGCGTCATAACGTAAATTTTTGATTTCCTCGAAGGGACTTTGGTTTATACGTACTTTGAACTATTGGCGAGTTGTATAGAAAATGTACCTTCTTTTTTAATCGGAGTACCCACCAATACTTGTTTTCACGAATGCAAAACTACTTGATTGCGTATTATACAAACAACGAACCCTGGTTTGTTTATTCTGAGAGTGTAGAAGCTGCCCGTTTACGGGCCATGAACATGGTTGGTGTTCATGCTAATGCCGCCACCGATATTCTGTCGATCATTGAGATCGATACCGATCGGATTGTCTTTTATGGTAAAGGCGAGAAACTGCTGGCCAGATTGAATGGTCTGGGTAGAGCCGTTACAACCGAAAGGTTTTCAATACCACCATTCCTTAAGCCTGTTTTTACCTGGATAGGCTTGATTGTTAATAAGTTTAGTTTTTGAGTTAGTTTCCTGTTTGAGAGCCCTCTTCGGAGGGCTTTTTTGTTTGCCCGGAGAGTAACGTAACCATAAGTGCCGTTGCATTAAATTTTCAGTTTGTCGTTAACAATGCCGTTGGTAGCCGAACTCTTTTACGTATGTTTGGGGATATACTAAATTGCTATGTTTACCCGTACATATAGTTCTGTTATAACAGCTTTTTGCCTGTGTGTGTTGTTGAGTGGTGCGTTATCAGGTTGTCAGTCGAAAGGCTCTGATACGACAGAAACTGTCGATTCAACGGCTTATGCCGATGGTACGAAAACCGCCGTAACTGCGGATACTACCAAAGAGGCTGAGGCTACCGTAATTGATCCTGCCAGTATTCCTGCCAGCAAAATTGCCGATGCCGCCACCATTCTGGCCCGGCCACAAGTACCTATTCTGTGTTATCACCAGATTCGCGACTGGCGCCCAAGCGATTCAAAAACGTCGAAAGATTACATTATTCCGGTGGCTGCTTTTAAAGAGCAAATGCAGATGCTGGCCGATAGCGGCTACCATACAATTTTGCCCGACCAGTTGTATGCTTATCTGACCACTGGCGCGCCCCTGCCCCCAAAACCGGTTATGCTGACCTTCGACGATGGCGACCTCGACCAATATGAAGTAGCGGCTCCTGAACTCGAAAAGCATGGCTTTAAAGGTGCGTTTTTTATCATGACGGTTGCCATTGGCCGACATGGTAAACAGCCGTATATGGACAAAGCGCAGATTAAAGATCTGGCCGATCGTGGGCATGCTATTGGTGCGCACACCTGGGATCATCACAACGTGAAAAAATATCAGGGCGACGACTGGAAAATTCAGATCGAAGAACCGAATAAAAAGCTGGAAAGCATTGTCGGAAAGCCGATTAAATATTTTGCCTATCCGTTTGGACTCTGGAACAAGCAGGCGCTGCCTGAGCTACAAAAGCGCGGCTATCTGCTGGCCTTTACGCTGGCCGACAAACGCGACGATCAGATGCCATTATATACTGTTCGTCGTATCATTGCCGGTGGCCAGTGGAAGTCTAAAACCATGTACCGGAATATGATCCAAAGCTTCGACGATAAATAAATTTACTCGCTTGTAAACATTGAAAAGGCGACTTCGGTCGCCTTTTTGTTTTGGAATGAGCCTGACCTAAACCGCTTCTTACTAAAACTTGTGGTATGGGTCGGAATCGAACCGACATTGCTGGTTTTTCGGACCAGTGCCTTGACCAACTCGGCTACAATCTTATAAAATGCCGAAGGCATAACAGGATTATAGAAGAAAGCTGAGTGTTTCGATCAATCAATTCTGATCGCACACTGAACCTGCCGTTGCGCGCGCACACCCCCCGACGTTAAGTCGGCGGTCGAAGGTTCGGACGATAGCCTGTCGGTGGCGGCAAAGAATCCCTCTGCCCGCAAATTTTCCTGTAGGAGTCCTCGGGCAGCCGGTGGGGCTTCTGACCATTGTCCGCCAATTGATCCTACCGGGTTGAGCAATCCCGATCCGTCAATTACCTTAATAATGTCGTCGCTTTCTAAATCGGCTACGCTACCGCCTACTTTAGTCAATACAATAAGTGGATTAATGTTGAGCATTAACTCAAAGCGGCCACCGCCAGTTGGTGAGCGATGAATGGCCATGACACCTGTAGAAGGTCTTACGAGCCCATCTGTGTTTGGTAAATTCGGTAGAATACCTCCCAGGTTTATGATGGTATGAAAGTCGGCATATCCATCGCCTAAACCATACGGTTTTAAACTAACCGGTTTAATACTGACCGAATGCTCGGCAAACATTTCAATTGGAATAACGCCCGATTCACCATGGGGTAATTCGCCGTATCGTTTAATGCCAGTGCTAAAATTTCCGTACTGCTCCGGATCGATGGGAACCCCGTCGGAATAAATTACTTCTGCTCCCGGAAAAATTTGTCCAAGATCGATTAATGTTGATCCTTTCACTACTGAGAAAAGATCATAACCAAAACCAATAGCTGCCATAGCTGTTTAGATTTAATAGGTGTCTTTATTTTAAGATTTGTATTTTAAATCTAAAAGTATGGTTCTTATTTGTTATACCAAAATGAAATTTAAGGTTATAAATATGGCTAAATGAGCTTGTATTGGTTTATATAAGTTCTTGTAGAGTATAAAGTGAAAATACGGCTGTTGGGTAAGCCTTCTGAGGCAAAAGTATGGGCGATTGCTTCGACGCCAGGGGTCATTTCTTCCGGGCCAGGACAACCAACGAGCGGTGGGTGCCGTTTTCCAGATAGTCTTTATGCATATACTCAACCGAAAAGCCGTGCTCAACAAGTAGTTGATAGACATTGGCTTTTGGTAGGCAACTGTAGTAAAAGGACTCACCCATCATACTGTCTACGTGTTCGTCGTTGCCATTGCCATGCGTAAAAAGCAGATAGCCACCGGGCTTTAAAAAACGGCTGGCTTTGGGGTATATGAGGTGTTGCCTGTCTTTCGGAAAATGAAAAAACGAATCCCATGCCAGAACGCCATCGAATTGCCTGGGCGATTCGAAATCAAAAAAATCACAGCTACTAAATTCGGCATTCCTGACGTGGGCGCTCTGGGCTATTTCAATCATTCGGTCTGATGCGTCGATGCCGGTTACGAAAAAATGATTGTCGGATAAAAACTGGGCTAGCGGGCTCCCCGTGCCACAACCAATGTCCAGAATGTGCCCGTGCCGATTTACTTTTTGGGCGAAGTCTATCACCAGCTTACTGACAAAGGCATTGTTTCTTATAGCGGCCCACTCCTGAGCAATTTTGTTATACGATTGTTTGTTCATCCCTGTCGATAGCTTCATGGCTCGTCCGCGCTTGTGCCGTACGCAGACAAGTAGTAAATTTTTTAAGATTTTAGCTTCACCTCCTATGAACTACAAGACCTTTCTGGGAGCGGCAATACTGCTGTTCGGCCTGCAATATACGTTTGGCCAGACCAATTCACCACGGCTAATCGTTCGGGGCGACGACATGGGCTATTCGCACGCGGGCAACGAAGCGATCATGAAATGCTATAAAGACGGTATCGAGAAATCGATTGAAGTGCTGGTTCCGTCGCCCTGGTTTCCGGAAGCGGTTGAGATGCTGAAGCAAATTCCGAATGCCGACATTGGTATCCACTTGACGCTCACCAGCGAATGGGACAATATCAAATGGCGACCGCTGACCGATTGTCCGAGCCTGCGCGATGCCGATGGCTATTTTTATCCGATGGTTCGACCCAATAAGAATTATCCGAAGCGGTCGGTAGTTGAAAATGACTGGAAACTGGCCGATATTGAAAAGGAGTTTCGGGCGCAGATCGAACTGGCCATGGAGAAAATACCGCACATAAGCCATCTGTCGGGCCATATGGGGTGTACGAGCCTGAACGATGAGGTGAAAGCGCTGGTTGAGAAACTGGCAAAAGAATACCATATTCCGCTCCATGATATGAACCTTGGCGACGCGGGTGTGATGCGGGCAGGCTACATCGGCGATCACGTAACCTCCGACGAAAAACTAAAGAGCTTTGTAAAAATGCTCGACAGCCTGGAGCCCGGTAAAACCTATCTGTTTGTCGACCATCCCGGTCTCGATACCCCCGAAGTCCGGGCCATTCATCACATTGGTTATGAAAACGTGGCTCAGGATCGACAGGGTGTAACCGACGTTTGGACGCATCCGCGTGTGAAGCAACTGATCAAAGAAAAGGGAATTCAACTAATTGGCTACAATCAGATTACTAGCCATTAGTGTATTAGTCATTGGTGGTTAGAAGAAAAAACAGTGATCAATGACTGCTAACTACTTAAACTGCCCCGCCCATTCGATACCGGCCACTATGTGCGGCATGGCATTTGGGTCGGTAAAGGTTTCGTTGGTATGGCCCATGCCGGTATAGAAGATACGGCCTTTGCCAACCTTATTTGTCCACGAAATTGGATGATCGCCACCCATTGCTTTGGGCCAGGTTGCCTTATAAGTTGCTTCGTTTAAGGTGAGTAATACCTGAATGCTGTCTTTCCCCCGAACACTCTGTTTGAAATTATACCACTCGTCGGCTCTCCGCCATTTGGCTGGCAGGTGTTTGGTCGTCGGATGGTCGCGAACGTCGGTGATAATTTCGGCTACGGGCGTATGCTCCGGATAGAGCGGGTGGTCGCGGAAGTGCGTGCCGAGCATATGATCGTACCATTCCCAGGCATATTCGGTGTCCGATGCCGCATGAATACCGACATAGCCACCACCATTTTCCACAAATCGCTCGAAGGCTTTTTCCTGATCGGAAGTCAATACATCGCCCGTTGTCGACAGAAAGACCACGACCTTAAACCGGCGCAGATAATCGTCATTAAAAAAAGCACCGTTCTCCGTTGCTCTCACATCCCAGCCTTTTTCCTTACCCGCTTTTTTGAGGGCTTCGATACCCGGTTCAATGGATTCGTGCCGGAAACCGTTGGTTTTCGAAAAAATTAGCACGCCTTTGTCGCCAATCGGCCCCGGATCGGCCGGGCGAACGGTATCAAATTCAGGTTTCTGCCAGGGTAGCTGCCGCGTTACGTACATGGCAAAAACAAAGAAACCTCCCACCAGCAGAACCAGCACGACCACCAGCCCCAACAGGATTTTCAGGATTTTACGTAGCATTTGGTAAATAAGGTTAAGAGTCAGGAAACAGGTGAATGGTCTGGTGCCGGTTAGTAGTGACCGGCACCAAAATCATAGGCGGGTTGGTATAGGTTAGGCAAGTTCGGCGCGGACGCGTTCGAGCAGGGTTTTGGTTGCTTTGATGCCGTCGGCTACGGGTAAATAGCCGCCCGTTGGGTTATAGGCATTCATCAGCCCTCCTTCATATTCGATGCCAACGTAGCCTTTAAAGCCCGCGTCTTTAATGATCTTGAACAGTCGCCGGAAGTCGCTTTCGGTTTCATTACCATTGGCATCGAACTTATGCGTTTTGGCACTGATTCCTTTGGCATAAGGCATCATTTTCTTCACGCCCTCATACCGATCATATTCCTTAATGCATTTGGTGTTCATGATACCTTTGATATCATTGGTTTCGGGCTTGCTCCGTTGCCGACAGAAATTACCAAAATCGGGCAGCAGGCCCGAATTTGGCATATTTACCGCCTTCAGAACACCAACCAACCAGTCGATATCGGTTGAGTTGCCAAAGTGGTTTTCAACAATCACGTTCATGTTTTGTTTGGCCGCATACTCCAGTAGCTTATGATAGCCGTCGGCTGCGGTTTTGGCGGCTTCGTCGGCCGGATCGTCGGGGGTTCCTGATATAGCTTTAGAGGTATCGCCAAGATTGACCCGAATGGCCGTACAGCCCAGGTATTTGGCCGCATCGACCCAGGGATAGTGCGACTCAACAGCTTGCTGACGCTTGGTGGCGTCCAGATCGGCAATATTGGCACCGTCGACCATGATGAGGTTGTTTTTCATGCCCAGATCGTCGCAGCGTTGTTTTAGTTCTTTCAGATACGCCTGATCGGTATGCTTGTTGTTGAAAAACATCGATACATACTCCAGTACATTGATGCCGAAGTCGTTTTTCGCACGGGCTGGAAAATCCATGTTGGTCATCTTGCCCGACATGATTTCGGGGAAAAACGAAAACTCGGCCAGCGAGATATCGAACGTGAATTTTTTAGCGGCCATATCGGCAAACGTTTGCGTTGGTAAAACCGAGGCCATACTCAGACCAGCGGCTGACAGACCGAGTTGCTGTAGAAATTGTCGGCGTGATTGGTTCATCGCTTTGGTAGAAAAAGGCCCGCTGCCAACGTCGGCAGCGGGTGGAGTAGTGAGAAAGGCTAATCGAAAAGTTGGACTGTAATGGGCACAAACAGGGGTGATTTTCCGGCTTTTTCGTTCTTGAAAACAAAAAACAAATCGTGCTGGCCGGAAACAGGGGTAAGCGTCACTTTGGCAATGCTGGGCTTGAACATATCGGCCGGATCTTTGCTTTCGTTAGGCAACAACTCCTCGGTTTGTCCCAGAAGCTGGCCCGTTGGCGAGTCGATCCGTATTTCGACCCGTCCACCCACGGCAATGAGTTGGGCTTTGGGTACGGCTACCGCAAATTCCATTGCTTTGATGCCTGTGAGGTCGAGCTGATCAAACTTCACATAGGTATCGCTAGCCATCACGACAACCAGCGGATAGGGCTGAGTTCCCATTTTAAAGAGCGTAATTCCCTTCGACTGGCTGTTGCTCGAACCCATGGCCAGCATCGGGTTGTGCAGAATCAGCACCTGTTCCGATGTCTGAGCGGGCAACCCATTGGCTCCTTTATCTTTGTAGGATGCCTGTAAGACCAGATCGCCTTTTGCATTTTTGTCGGGCGTATAGGTTCCGGTTGTAGGTAGCAAGGGTGTTGCGAGCTGTTTATCTGACAGTGTCAGAATATATTTAACAATTTCGCTCGCATCGCCCGTCCCCAGTTGAGGATGAGCCGTCATAATAGCGTCGCCCCAAACACCGCCACCGCCTTTGATTATCTTGTTCGATAAACTGGCTACGGCATTCGCATCTCCTTTATAGCGTTTCGCTACATCGGCAAACGAAGGGCCCACCGATTTTTTATCGGTAAAGTGGCAGGCTTTGCAGTCGCTCTTCTCCATCAGCACTTTACCCGTTCCCAGATAAGTCGCTTCGGAAAATTTATGGCCAGCTTCGCTCACAGCCTGAGCATTAGCTTCGTTCTGGAAGCTGGCTCGTACTAATACCTGTTTGGGCAGAATTTTCCCTGAACCAGCCCCCGACTTAGCCAGCGTGCCATCTTCTTTATCGGTTACGTTAACATTGTAGGCTATCGGTTGGTCGGGAAAGTAGAAGCTTTTATTTCCTTTCGTAATGTTCAGCGTTACACTCGGTGGCTGGTTTCCCGCCAGGATTGTTAACTCCTGTGAGTCTTTCAGACCGTGGGAGTCGGTAACCGTAAGCACCGCTTTGTATTGCCCCGCTTTCTGGAAGGTAAAGCTTGGGTTCATTTCGTTCAATACCGTAGGTTGCCCACCCGCTTTGTTAACGATTTTCCACTGATAGGTCAGCGCATCGCCGTCGAAATCTTTCGTTCCTGCCGACGATAAATTGACTTTTAGCGGTACGGCGCCCACCGTCTGATTGGCAGTAACCTGCACATTCGGTTTACGATTTCCGGCGTTGAATTCAATACGCACCAACCGCGAATCGTCGTTTTTGAGAAACCAGCCCGTTCCGTATTCGAGAACATACAAATCGCCATTGGGTCCAAAAGCCATATCGATCGGATGGCTGAACGGCATCTTGGGCACGAAGCGTTCCAGGTTGGTCATGTCGCCTTTGTCGTTGAAACTGACAGTCAGAATCATGTCGCGCATCCATTCATACAAAAACACCTTACCGTTATAATAGTCGGGAAAAGGGCGTTTGGCATTTTTGAAATCGTCCTTATAGTAGACAGGGCCTGCCATTGCACTCCGGCCACCCGTACCCATAATTGGAAATTTCCTGCTTTCGGATGCTGGGTAGTAGATCAGCGCAGGCTGAGCAGGAGGGAGGTCGCGCAGGCCGGTGTTGTTTGGCGAATCGTTGAACGGATGGGCCGGATCGAACTTTGCACCCGATTTGCCAGTTGCAAAATCGACGTCGTTATAGGCTTTGTTGTCGCCCACAAAATAGGGCCAGCCGAAGTTACCCGGTTTGCGGGCCTGGTTGTATTCGTCTTCGGCTGTGGGCCCAACACCGGCCGAATCGACGCCGGCATCGGGACCTACATCGCCCCAATACACATAGCCATTGTGCTTATCGACCGAAATACGGTAGGGGTTCCGATGGCCCATCGTGTAGATTTCGGGTCGGGTATGTCCTCCATCTCCCGAAGGAGGAGGATTTGTCGCCGACCAGCCTTTAGTTCCCCCTTTGGGGGCGGAGGGGGCTTGAAATAAATTGCCCTCCGGGATGGTGTAGGTGCCGTCGGGTTCGGGATGGATACGCAGGATTTTACCGCGCAGATCGTTGGTATTACCCGACGATTTCTGGGCATCCCATGGACTGCGGCCGGGCCGTTCGTCGATAGGTGCGTAGAGCGTAGCGCGGGGACTGGTGTTGTCGCCCGTGGAGAGGTAGAGGTTGCCCTCGCGGTCCCAGTCGATTGAGCCCCCCGTATGGCAGCACTGTTCGCGCTGAACAGGTACCTCCAGCAGTACTTTTTTAGACGACATCACCAACTCGTCGCCCATCAGTTCATAGCGGGTTAGGCTATTTTTGGGTTCTTCGCCCGCTGGTGAGTAGTATAGATATATCCAGTGATTCTTTGCGAAGTTAGGATCAATAGTTACCCCCAGTAATCCATCTTCTGCTTCCGTTTCATGGCCTTCTTTATCTTTATACTTTGTGCTAACCGGAATGGTTGCTATTGTTTTCAACTGCTTTGTTGTGGGCGAATAAATCCGAACATCGCCATGTCGTTCAACCAGCAATACGCGTTCGTCGGGCAGGATGGCCATTTCGAGCGGTTCGTTCAGTTTTTCGGCCAGCACTACTTTGGTGAATCGATTTTCGTCGGGAGGTCCCCCCGTATCGAAAGCGGGCCGGGCCGAATAGGCCCATAGTCCAAAAGCACCTATGCACAAAGCTGCCACCGTTTGGTAAGGCTTCAGCAGGAAGACGTTGCTTTTCATTATTAATGCGTAGTTTCAACACAATAATAAGTAAATTTTTTCAATGTGTATTTGTTACACACTATTTATTTTTTTACTTTTTCGTTATGGAGTACAAAAAAGAACTACAGCGTATGATTGCTGAGTTTAGGACGCTTTATCTTTCTTCGGTATCTATTGACTGCGTTATCTTTGGTTTTCATGACGGGCAGCTAAAAGTTTTGTTATTACGCTGGAAAGGAACCAACGACTGGTGTTTGCCTGGCGGAAGAATTCGTCACGAAGAGAATATGGACGACGCTGCGCATCGGAGCCTCCGCGAGCGAACCGGGCTAAGCGAAATTTTTTTGCAGCAGTTTCACACTTTTGGCGATGTAGAACGCTATAAAAACTGGAGCAAACAGGAAACGCTGACCAAACTGGGGCTACCCGAAGAAGCCAGTCGGGAGATTGTTAATCGGGATGTATCGGTAGGCTATTATGCACTGGTTGAGTTTGCCGATGCAACGCCTACGCCCGATTTTTTTACGGATGAGTGCCGTTGGTGGGATATCGATCAGATTCCGCTGCTTTTGTTCGATCACAACGAGATGATTAGTCTGGCACTGAAAACGCTACGTCGGCAACTCAGCTATCAGCCAATTGGTTATAAACTGCTGCCCGACAAATTTACGATGCCCGATTTGCAGCAATTGTATGAAACCATTCTGGGCCAGTCGCTCGACCGTCGAAATTTTCAGAAACGAATGCTGGGCTATGGGGTTCTGGAACGGTTGGACGAACGCAAAACGGGGGGGGCCCATAAAGCTCCTTATCTATATCGTTTCGATAAGGAAAAATATGAAAAAGCCCTTGCCGATGAGAGTTTATTTGTTGGGTAAGGCAGAGGGCACTTCTGATACTGGGGGTCATTTCTGATAAATATGTAAGTGCGGCAGCTCATTGCCGAACACTCAATACGGCCTTTTTTTTATTTATCTCCCCGAAAAAATGCTTTTTTAGAGGGATGAAGCACTATTTCCTCTTTTTTATACTATACGTTTTACCCTGCTACACAACTTGTGCACAATCGAAAAGTCAATATCAGGTCTATGTAGAAGCAGGTGGTTTGGTTGCTTCATCTGAGCGAACCCCCTTCTGGTTGCGAGCCAATCAGTTCGGAACGGTTCCCTATTCGGCTCCCAATGGCTCACTTCGAACCGGTATTGCCGGTTCTATTCTCTTAACCGACACAGCGGGGGCCTATGCACGGAAGGCGCCGAGTCGGGCCTGGATACTCAGCTATGGTGCCGAAGCAATTGCTAATGCCACTCAGGAAAGCCAGTTGCTGGCACCAGAATATTATGTAAAACTGGCGCATCGGCAAATTCAGTTTGTGGTTGGTCGTCGTCGCGAAGTAATTGGGTTAGTCGATACACTGCTTACGTCGGGATCGTATTCCTGGTCGGGGAATGCGTTGCCGATTCCGAAAATACAGTTCGGTACGAAGGGGTTTGCACCGCTGGGCCGAAGGCAGTGGCTGGCTATTAATGCGTTTATAGCACACGGCTGGTTTGCCAATACGAACTATATGCAGCATTCATACCTGCATCAGAAATCAGTTATTTTTCGGGTTGGAAAACCCTCATCGACAGTACGGGCCTACATAGGGCTTAATCATAATGCACAGTGGGCTGGCCATTCCAATTATCTGGACTATCATTATGCCGTGGATGGCCAGTTGCCGAATCAACTGCGCGATTTTCCGAATGTACTCTTTGCCATTCGGATCGGTGGCGTAAATAATCCGCGCGTTACATCGTTTGATTACGTTAATTTGTACGGCAATCACGTTGGTAGTACCGATTTTGGTCTCGAATTGCGATTGGCGGCTGTTCATCTTATGCTTTATCACCAGCATAGTTTCGATGATGCATCGGGGGTAATGATGCAAAATATTCCAGATGGCTTAACGGGGCTTCGAATTCAGCCGCGTCAGCATGGATCTTCGGCGTTTCGGGTCGACGACCTACTGATCGAATTTCTGTCGACACTCAACCAAAGTGGGCCATCGTTTTATCAGGATAATACGCATACAAAGGGTGCCGATAACTACTTTAACAATGGTCAGTATCAGGAGGGTTGGGTCTATAAAGGCCACATTATTGGTACACCTTTCATCACCCGCCGACAGGACGTGAAACCCGAACTGCAGAACAATACGAAGTGGGCAATCAACAATAACCGAGTTCAGATGGCGCACATTGGCATTCGGGCAACTGTTGCGAACCGGCTACAGTTGCTGGCGAAAATGTCGTACAGCCGGAATCTGGGCGTGCCTGGCGAACCGCTGCCCGGAACACCAACCCAGTGGGCGTCGTTAGTACAAGTAGGAATGCCGCTATCCTGGCTTGGTGGTATGTCGTTAACGGCATCGGTTGCGGCTGATGTAGGGCAATTATATGTCAATAGTATTGGCGGTTATGTTGGCTTACGTAAAACTGTCTGGCAGCGTGGGAACTAGGTGTAAACAGAGAATAAAAATTGTTTAACAGATACTACTCGACAAAATCTATACGTTAGCAAAAAACCTTCCATCTTCTGGGTGGTTAAACAAGCCGTAACAGTACAAAATAGTATGAATACTTTAATTCGTTTGGCGCTCGATCGGACGCCTAATACCAACCACACCGGATTTTACGTCGCTCTTGCCAATGGCTTATATCAGGAGGCTGGCCTGGACGTTGACTTTATTTCACCCGATCAGGATAATTACCAGATTATGCCTGCCCGCCGGGTAGCTCATGGCAAATGCGATCTGGCCATAACTCCTTCCGAGAGCATCATTAGTTATCAGACGAATGGTACGCCACTCATGGCTGTTGCAACGGTACTGGCTCGCGACATCAGTGCCATTATGACGCTTAAGGAAAGCGGTATCGAACGGCCACGGCAACTGGATGGGAAAGTCTACGCTTCCTATGGCGCCCGTTATGAAGAGGATATTATTCGGCAACTTATTTTGAACGATGAGGGCCGCGGTCAGTTTGTTGCTCATAAAACGGCCTGGTCGAGCATTTGGCGGTCGTTGTTGACGCGCGAAGTCGATGCGGCCTGGTTTTGGTTAACCTGGGAAGGAGTCAGAGCCGATATCGACGGGGTCGATCTAAACCAGTTTTTGTTCGACGATTACGAAATTCCCTATAGCTATAACCCTATACTGACTGCCCGCCGTGATTGGGCCGAACAGAATGCCGATGCGTTACGTCGGTTTTTGGCTGCTACTTCGGCTGGTTTCCGATTTGCGGTTAAAAAGCCGGACGAAGCCGCTCGGTTGCTGATGAAAACAGCTAACCACCCAGCACTGGCCGATCGTAATTTTGTGGAACAAAGCCAGCAAATGGTTTCGGGATACTACCTCGATGGTGAAGGCCACTGGGGATTTATGCACAGAGGAGTGTGGACTTCCTTTGTGAACTGGATGATCCGCAATCGGATGTTAACCGACCGAAACGGCGAACTAATTCTTCATATGGATGCGGAAACGCTGTTTACGAACGAATACCTGGAGAATATGTCCGTTGTAATTCGTTTGTAAGAACGTATTTTTTGCGAAGGGTTATCCTCCAATTGTCGACATCGATTCGGTAACGGCATCGCGGCTTTGTTCAGCTTCGAATCCGTTGGCGGGTCGATGGGCAAAGGCAGTTAAAAAAGCTTTCGTTAGGTCTTCGTCCGAAGCTCCCGATCGGATAAGCGCCCGAATGTCGAGTATGCCATTGTCATACAGGCAGGTTTTGAGCGTTCCCTGAGCGGTTAGCCGAATGCGATTACAGGTGCCACAGAACGTACGGCTGAAAGCCGCAATGACACCAATAGTGCCCTGATGGCCCGGAATCTGGTAATTATTCGATGTGGAATAGGGTGGATCAGGAAGTTTTTTGAGATCGGGGTACGTTGCCCGAATTTCGTCGATAATACGCCGATGGGTCCAGTGTAAGACCGGATAGTGGTTTCCTTCGCCATTGAATGGCATTTCTTCAATAAACCGTACATCAACGGGCATTGTCCGGGTTAGCTCCGACAACGGAATCAGATCCTGGGTGTTTTGCCCATCCATCACAACGGCATTGATTTTAGTCTGAATACCTGCCTGTAGCAGAGCATCGAGCGTTTTCAGTACGGCAGGCAGTTCGTCGCGCCGGGTAATTTGCCGGAACCGGTCGCGGTCGAGGGTATCCAGACTCAAATTAACCGATTGTACACCCAGTGCCGCCAGATCAGCTACATGAGGAGCTGTGAGAACACCGTTGGTTGTCAGAGTAAGCTCGTTTACTCCATCTATTCGGGACAGGCGGTGCAGGAAGTCCATCAAGCCCGCCCGCACAAACGGTTCGCCACCCGTTATTCTGACTTTCTGAATCCCCAGCCGAGCCAGTACGGCTACAATCCGCTCCATTTCCTCATACGTAAGCAGGTGATGCTTCGGTAAGTATTTAATACCTTCTTCGGGCATACAGTAAAAACACCGCAAATTACAGCGGTCTGTTACGGCAAGCCGAAGATAGGAAATAGGGCGATTGTGGTTATCGTAGATCATACAGCTATCGGACCAACACAAAAATACAGATTTTGATTGCATTCAAGGTCGGTTTTATCGGCCTATTCGATAAGATGAATAGGCCGGTGAGTCGTTCTTATTTGTTTAAACTACGGGCAATTGCCACGAATTGTGGTAGTGCGCCATAACCAGATCGTTGGCCTTGGTATCATTAAGAATTTGGTTTTTGGCGTTATCCCAGACAATTTCATGTCCCATCCGGTGGGCTATGTTACCCAGTTGTGCATGTAGGGCCACAGCTCTTCCTGCATCGACCGGGCAATTGGGTTGCTGACGGTTTCGAATGCATTCAACAAAGTTGAGCGTATGCCGGTCGAGGTCTTTGCCGTCGCCGTATTGAGGAGGTTGGGCCGGAACGAGATAGGTTCCGGCATCGATTTCGGGCAACACTTCCCACTTGCCCCGGTCGATGACCAGTGTACCCCGATTGCCAATGAATGCTACACCATGTTCACGATCGTAGGGGCCGCGACCCGTACCCAGCGATTGCTCCCACGAAAGCAGGAAGTTGTCGAACTTATAAATCGTCTGCATGGTATCGGGCGTTTCGCCATCATGATCTGGAAAGCCAAACCGGCCACCGACAGCAGCTACCGACTTGGGCGCGTTTACCTGCATACCCCACAGGGCAATATCGATCATGTGTGCTCCCCAGTCGGTCATGAGTCCACCGGCATAGTCCCAGAAATAGCGAAACGTGCCATGAAACCGGTTTCGGTTAAACGGGCGGCTGGGTGCCGGCCCCAGCCACATGGTGTAGTCGACACCCGCCGGAACGGGTTCATTGGCCACTTTGGGAAATGTTTTGCCATAGGGCATAAAAGCCCATGTCTTTACAGAGCGGATAGTTCCTAATTTACCTGAATGAACATAATCGAGGGCGGTTTTCCAGTGATTACCGCTCCGTTGCCACTGACCTACCTGAACAATGCGTTTATGTTTATGGGCGGCTGCTACCATCAGATCACACTCCTGAATGGAATTAGCCAGCGGCTTCTCGACATATACATCCTTGCCCGCCTGGCAGGCATAGACTGTAGGCAGGCAGTGCCAGTGATCGGGTGTACCAATGATAACAGCGTCGATGTCTTTATTTTCGAGTAGCTTACGGAAATCAGTATAGAGCGTTACGTTTTGCGTTTGACCAGTATCTGCATTTCGTTTCTGAAGTTCCGAAGCACGTCTGTTCAATACATTCTGATCAATATCGCAAAGGGCAATACAACGCACCCCAGGGTGTTTAAGCATGGAATTCAGGTCGGCCCAGCCCATATTGTTGCAGCCAATAAGGCCAACCGATATAGTGTCGGCAGCAGAAACAGACGAGGAAATAGGGGAGGCTAGTGCCGAATTGGCCAGTATATTACTTAACCCGCTGCCTAGTGTTAATTGGGCTGTGTTTTGTAAAAATTGTCGTCGTGAAGTTGCCATCAGAAAGGGATTAAAAGGAATCGTCGTAGGTAAATGCTAGTAAAAGCCAACGACTTACTTTTTCTTTGCTTTCTCATGGGCAGTTCTCTAAACGAGTGTGCCAGATGAGTTTTTACTGCGGACTAGTGTTAGGTTTACAACCTGACGCGGTTCTTTCGGTACCTGAATGAACAGTCGGAATGGCAAAGCCAGCGAAAATCAGCTCGCCTGAAAAATAGATTTCAGATAAGCAGCGTTAGCCCCGAAATTCTTTTTGACGTTGCGGGGGTCGTTGGCGTCGCGGGAGCGCTCGATGACCAGCCACCCTTTCCAGCCCATATTGACCAGGGTTTGTTTTACCTTCTTCATATCGATACGTGGGTTGTTTTGGAGCCAGACTCCATCTTCGTCGGTACAGTGAATCTGGCAGATGCGTTTTTTGCCGAGAATCCGTAACTCGTCGTGCAAATCGCGACCAGCTTTCAATGGATTGGAAAAGTTGAAATAACTCTGAATGGATTTGAAACCTATTTCCTCCAGCAGCGCCACTTCTCCTCTGGCATCCAGTGAGGTTTCAATGCCGACGATTACGCCCGCTTTCTTCGCCATTTTGCCTACCATTTTCAGTCGCTCAACAATGGCCGGGCGCAGCTCCGGATTTTTGACCAGATCGCCCTGAATGCCCAGCGGCAGGAACGCTACCTTTACGTTCATGGCATTCATGGTGTCGAAACAATCCTGAATCATGCGCTGATACGTTGGGCGCGTGGCAAATGATTGTGCATAGAAACCGGTCATGGCCAGTGAACAGATTTCCAGATTTAGCTCCTTCGCCTTATCCAGAAACTGTTGACGTATTTCCGGTTTAGCCAGTTGATTGTCAAATGTTTCTCGTTGGCCCAGCCCACCCATGTCGATCTCTATGCCATCGGCACCAATCTCTTTTGTCAACTGAAATGCGCCGAGCTTCTGTCGTTTCAGAATCATTAGATCGACTACGGCAATTTTGTAGGGTTTCCTGTCGGCAGTTGCAGCGAACGCATCAAAAAATAAGCCAGCCGTCAGCAGTGAACTGGTCGCCAGGAATTTTCGTCGGGTAAAGTGCATGGAATCGTTTATCGTTGATGATCGTTCGTCCGCGATTGTATCGCGGATGAGCGGTGGCAGAGCGTACTTTTCAACCTCGAAGAGGTGTTATATTTATAGCAAAAGATAATAGCGAACCTATTTTGCGCCCTGAAGGGATGAAATAGTGTCACCCCTTCAGGGCGCATGAAATATCTCTATTTACTTTTTCTATACTAATTCCATCCCTTCGGGATTGACAGAGCAGCCTCAAACGGGGTTTTGAGCGCTTCTAAGCCTCTAGTTATATACTCAAGCGCTTATTCACTCAATCACTCAATTAATCAGCTTCTCTAAATCGTCAAACTTTCGGATCGCGTTGGCGGGTAGGTTTTCGCCTTTTTCGCCGAAGACGTACAGGGCCGGGTATGGCTCAATCGTGCATGTCGACTCGTCGATGGCGCCGGTTTTATCCTGCACTTTTCTGAGATCGAGCGAGAAGTTTTTCGCCAGAAAATCATACAAGGCGAATCGTTTGTTTTTGCCGTAATCGTGGCCTTCCTGCGGCAGATGCACGTTTTTCACTACGTCGGTTTTGCCGTAGAACCCGTAAATACGCTGCAAAAAGGGAAATTCCGTTTCCGGTACGTGCTGCGTCCAGTCTTTGCCGTCGGAAATGACCAGTTGGGGGCGGGGAGCAGCCATGGCTGCGATCTCTACGTTGTTGGTGCCGTTGCCACACAGATGAACACCCATGCCACTTTCGCAGGGGCAGCCGCCACTATGATACGACGATAACATCACCACGGGTACGCTCAACGCAATGCGGTCGTCCAGCGCCGTGAGCAGCATCGTCTGACTGCCACCCCCGGAACCGCCACTAATGGCCACCCGTTTGGGGTCGGCATTTTTGAGGGTAAGCATCCAGTCCAGAATTCGCATTCCGTTCAAAATCTGAATGGTTTGGGCGAGGCTCCGGCGATGATCGTCGGGCTTGAACTGCAGGGCTGATTCGCCCCAGGCAAACAGATCGTAGCTAAAGGCCATCGCCCCCATACGCGCCTGCATCGCACAGCGATACTGACTATCGGCCCTATAACGCCCATCCCCGAAATGACCATCGGGATTGAGAATTACCGGCATCAGCCCTTTGGTATTCAGGGGCTTGTAGAGTGATCCCGTTACGTATAAACCCGGCAGCGTTTCAATCGCTACGTTCTCCACCGTGTACCCATTAAACGTTCGTTTGTTAGTGATAATGGGCTGGCTATTGGGTTTTGCGGGCAGGTGCGACAGCTTCAGGGCTTCCCACATACAGCTTTTCAGCTCCGCCCTGCGTTTTTCCCATCTCGCAGCATCGGAATAGAGGGTAGCCAGATAGTCAAGCTGTTGTTTGCCTTCGTCGGGTGTTTTTAGGTGGTATTGAAAGGGCTGGAGCTTGTATTTTTTATCGCCTTCTTTGGCAAAGGTGATGTCCTGCGACGCCAGAATATTCGCCATCGTTTTCTCTACGTCGGCAGGCCGAAAGCGCCAGTCGGCATACGTAACGTATTTGTCTTTAACCAGCTCTTCGGGGTAACGGATCTTCACCGAATACCGGCTTTCAATCTGACTGATGACGTCTTTCAGCGGTTTTCTGAATTGGTTGTCAGCAGTTTGGGCGTAGACGGATAAACTGCTGAGCAGAAGGAAAGCGGCCGCCACTTTTCCTGCTCTCCCGACCGCTTTAAGCGTTGAAGTCGTTTCCCTCGAACTTTTCCGCCAGCCGCTGTACAGCAGATTGGCATCCAGTTCCGGTTTCGGAAAAAACAGACTGGCCACGTAGCCAACGCCAATAACAACCAGGTGGCTGTATACACCCAGCATCAGTTTGTGGTGGGTGAAGTTGTAGGGTCCCAAATCCAGCAGCAGTTGCTTATCCTCGCCATAGCCAATTTTGGTGGAGGTCAGAAAAGCATAGGCCGTAAACAGAACGCAAGCGACAATGGCAATATTGACGCCCTGTCGGTTGGCGCGGGCGCTGAAAATGCCCAGCAGGAAAATACCGACGATACCCCCCGAAAAAATGGCGTATAACGTAAAGACAATGCCCAGAACGCCCTCATTGCCAGCCTGTAAATAGATGGCTCCAATACCAATGGCAATAAGCCCTGAAATGACGACAATGGCCTTGCTGACAGTCAGATACTCCCGGTCGGTACGTGCCGGACGGAATTTTTTATAGAAGTCTTCCAAACCAACGGCGGCCAGTGAATTCAGGTCGGCGCTGAGGCTGCAAATGGCGGCTGAAATCATGGCGGCCAGAATGAACCCCACCACACCCGTCGGAAATTTGGTCATGATGAAATACGGAAAAACCGCATCCGGACGCATGCCCGCCGGTAGGGGCTGTTGCTTGTAGAATACGAACAGGGCCGTACCGATAAACATAAACAATGCCCAGACCGGCACGGTCAGCGAGATGCCCAGAATCGACGCCCGGATAGCCGCTTTGTCGGTTTTTGCGGTTAGGTATCGCTGCACAACGGTCTGATCGGTGCCGTATTTCTGCACGGCGTAGAATGCCCCGTTGATAACCATTACCACGAAGGTTAACTGCGTGAAATCCAGATCATATGGTCCGAATCCGGTTCGGTTGTTGGCCGAAGCAACGCTGATAACTTCCGAAAACCCACCTCTGACAGAAAGAAGAATCGCCACCACGCACAGAATCCCACTGGCAAACAGCATGAAACCCTGAAACACATCCAGCCAGATAACGGCTTCAATACCACCCAGCAAATTGACCGTGATGATGATAAGGCCCACCACCACAATGATGTAGAACGTATCGCCACCCGTCATGTTGGTCAGCGCCACTGACAGCAGGAAAAAGACAGTTCCCATGGAGGAAAACTGCCGGAGAACGAACGCGGTAGAGCTGTAGTAGCGGGCAAAAGAGCCAAAGCGTTTTTCGAAGTATTCATACGTGCTGAGCCCGATCACTTTTCGATATAGCGGCACTATAAACCAGATCGTACCGAGCAGAACAATTGGCACCATGAGTCCCTGCACCAGCAAGATCCAGTTAGATGAAAAACCTTCGCTTGGGTAGCCCAGAAACGTAACGCTGCTGATGAGCGTTGCCAGCAGCGACATGCCAATGGCCCAGGCAGGTACCCGGCCTCTGGCCGCAAAATAGGTTTCCGTTGTCCGCTGATTTTTGGCGTACCGGAGCCCAAAATACAGATTGATAATCAGTACGGTGACGATTATCAGGTAATCAATTACGTTTAAGGTCGGGTTTGACATTTGGCTTATGAGCTATTCTTTTCGACAGGATTTACAGCCGGGCCGACGTTCGGATTGACACGATTTTTTATTTCTGTAATCCAATCCTGTTCATCCAAACGTCGGCCCGGCTGTAAATCCTGTCGAAAAATCAAAACTTCCACAAATCAGTTGGCCAGCGATAACTGCCGGGTTTTACGGTAATATGCAAATGACGGTTGCCGATAACGGCACTTCGAACCACACCGGCAGCCAGTTCCTGCACTGGAACCAGTCGGGCAACGTCCATTTCGTGCAGAACAGCCGATGCTGTTGAGCCACCTTCAATAATCAGTTCATCGACGGGTATCTGGTCGAGTACGCGCTTCACGGCTTTAGCCATGATTGCGCGAAGATGACCCGCCAGCCCCTGGGTATCCACCTTCGATTCGGCATCGACTGCCATAATAACCTGCTCATGCCGCTGAAAACGAGCCGCCACGCAGGCCACCCAGTCGGCGAAGGCGGCACTGTCGTTTTTGCCAGTGCGTATTAGCGCGTTAGGAATATAGCAAACGAAATTTCCGGCCATTGCTGCATTTTTCACCAGCTCAACGCTGTGACCAAAGGCGCTTCCGCACACATACAGCCTGCACATACCCAGCTTACCCGACGAACGGACCGTCTTCTTGAGGGCATAACGAGACTCCAGAATAGCCGTAAAAAAGCCCGATCCACCCCCCGGCAGCGTATGTTCATCGAGACGGCTGGCCCAGGTCAGCAGATCGCCCTGCGTGCCTACTTCACCGATGATAATTCCCGACTGAAGCATAGGCGCTGTCGGCGATTGTACGATTACCCGGGCGTCGTTTACAGCCAGTCGCTTCAGCACATTCGATTTTGTAATCGGAAATTCCGGGTCTTTCGAAAAGTGGGTCTGATGAATAAGCTGCCCCTGGACGTAATAATGACCATCGATCAGGATTCTACCCAAGGCTGGATTAGCCGGAACAATCAGGGCGCGTTTCAGACCAAGAACCGTCAGTTGGGCGCTGGTTTCCGCTACGACGTGCCCACGCAGCACCGAATCGACCTTTTTAAAAATCAGATCGGGCTTCATCGTTCGTATAGCTGCACTTACGCCGGTCATTTCCTGCACGGCCTCTGCTTCTGGAACAGACCGGGCATCCGTCGATACGACCAGCAAATCAGCGTTTGACTGCGGATTAATGGAATCGGGATGCCGCCCAATAACCAGTTCTACGGCCATACCATACGTAATGCCAATCCCCGCCAGTTCGGCGGCCCCCGTTAGATCGTCAGCAATGACGGCAAGCATAGGTTAAAGAGCGAAAGAGTGAGAGAGTGAAAGAGTGAAAGAGTGAAAGAGTGAAAGAGCGAAAGAGTGAATGACTTAAAGAGTGATTTAACGTACGTTAGCTATTCGCTCAATCACTCTTTCACTCATTATAGAGTTCTTCGCTAATCTTACCGCTGATTCAATCGCCAATACCATCGCGTCGGGGCTGGCAATGCCTTTTCCGGCAATTTCAAAAGCCGTTCCATGATCGACCGAGGTGCGAATGATGGGCAGCCCCATGGTGATATTTACGCCCTTTACGCTGTCCATCTGCTTTTTGTCGGCGTTCCATTTAAAGCCAGTCAGCTTGAATGGAATATGACCCTGATCGTGATACATGGCTACCACGCCCCCATAGTAGCCCGTGGCCGCTTTCGAGAACATGGTATCGGCCGGAACCGGTCCCTCTACGTCATAACCCCGGCGTTTCGCTTCGTCAACTGCAGGAAGGATTTCCTCATCATCTTCGGTACCGAACAGGCCCGAATCACCGGCATGGGGATTTAGACCGGCAACACCAATTTTCAGATTCGTTTCGCCCAATGAAATTAATCCGTTATACAGCAGTTCAATGACTTCCAGAATCCGATCTTTTTTCACCAGATCACAGGCTTGCCGCAGAGATACGTGCGTCGATACGTGAATGACCTTCATCTGGTCTTCCACCAGCAGCATACCATATTTTTTGGTATTGGTGAAGTGCGCATAAATCTCGGTATGTCCCGCAAAATGATGCCCGGCTTCGTTGATCGATTTCTTATTGATCGGCCCCGTTACGGTCGCGTCGATTTCGTCGGCCAGCGCCAGATCGATAACTGTTTTCACGGAGGCAAAGGCCGCTTCGCCCGCCATCGCCGAAATCTCACCGAATGTCAGATTGGCCAGATCAACGTTAGCCAGATCATACACGTCGATTGTGCCCGGTTGACATTTTGCATCCTGAGCGGACGTAATGGGGTGGATAACGGCGGCAAGGTTCAATCGACCTATTATATCCTGAAACACACCGGCGTCGCCTACCAGAATTGGGTTGCAGATGTCGTAGATGTTTGGGTTAAGCAAGGCTTTCACCGCTATTTCGGGGCCAATACTTGCCGGGTCGCCCATCGTGATCCCGACTGTCGGTTTATGATTTGTGTTCATGGTTAACATGTTTCAGGTGGTGGCTAAGCTGTTCTTTTCAACCTCGAAGAGGTGTCATAATTATAGCAAAAGTTGATACCAACCTACTTGTAGCCCCGAAGGGGGGAAAAGAGTGCCACCGTAACGGCGGCCCTCCGGGGCTAATGAAATTTCTTGCTTTCTCTATCTATACTAATTCCATCCCGAGCCCTATAACTGTACTTCCTCCTTCATCAGCAGTTCGGCGAAGGCTGTTTTCAGATCGATTGCATCCTGTTCAGACAGTGATTGCAGGGGAGGCATCATGGTGGTACCGCACAAATTATACTCCTGCATCAGCACTTTCAGCGCCCAGAGTGATTCGCCCAGCGTACGGCCCGACTGGTAGACGTGCCCGAACAGATCGGATTGGTTCTGATAATAAAAAGCCTTCTCTTCGTCACCTTCCTCAACGGCCTTAACCATATCGCGGTATATTCCCGGAAACAGGTTTCCGGTACTGGGCACCAGCCCGTCGCTACCCGCCATCAGCGCGTGTGCCGACCGGGCCGCCCAGCCCATAAAGTGGCTGAAATCAGGCCGACCTGACCAGAGAGCCACCGAATCAGCCAGCCGTTCGGTACTGCGTTCCGAGTCTTTTATCCCCACAATATTCGGATGATAACTCAGCTCGTCAATTACCGGTATGGGAATCGACATGCGCGTTGTAGCGAAGATGTTGTAGATGATCAAGGGTCCGTTGATCTGGTCGGCCAGTTGCTCGAAATACCGTTTCATCTGGGATTCCGACAGCGCATAATAGCAGGGCAACGTAGCGCATACCGCATCGACACCCATATCGAAACAATAGTTCGACAACTCAATGGACTCTTCCAGACAATTTGCCGATATGCCAGCGTACAGCACCGTATTAGCCGATTTCAGCCGGGCGGCTTCTTTGGCGTATGCCTTTTTAACTGACATGGGCAACGACGTAGCTTCACCGGTCGTCCCCATCACAAACGGCATCGCTTCGGCAGCCTGCAAATTTTCCATCATCCTCTCAACGGCCGCCACATCCAGTCGATACGTTTCGGTCAGGGGCGTAACCAGCGGAACCACAACACCCCGGTATTTCTTTTTCATATGCATACGTAAATTCCTTTGCTTGTCACTGGTCAGTAGTCATTAGAATCTGTATGGACCATTTTGTCGAATGACCAGTTGACCACCTAAAAAGCGGCTGTATAAATGGCAATCGCATCCTCGCGAGTGATTTCACGGGGATTATTTTTTAATAAACGAGTTATTTTCAGGGCATCATCGGCCATCTGCGGAATAGCCTCCTTCGGAATATTGACGTCCCGCAAACGCGCCGGAATACCGCAGTCCCGAATCAGTTCTCTGATTTTCCGGATACCGTTGGCCGCTGTTTCTGCACAGTCGGCACTACGTTCGCAGCCCAGCGCCACGGCCACCTGTGCATACTTGCAAACAGCCGCCTGCATATTGAATTCCATCACATAGGGTAGCAGCAGTGCATTGGAAAGGCCATGTGCCAGATGAAACATACTGCCCAGCGGGTAGGAGAGCGCATGCACACCGGCCGTATTGACCGGCCCCAGACAAAAACCGCCCAGCAAACTCCCCATGGCCACCTGCGTACGCGCTTCTTCATCGTTGCCGTTACGTACCGCCTGCACGATATGACTGGCAATCAACCGAATGCCTTCGTAGGCATACATGTCGATGAACGGCTGCGCAAACTTGTTGGTGTACGCTTCCAGGCAGTGCGTCAGGGCGTCAATTCCCGTCGCGGCTGTGATGGATGGCGGCACGCTCAACGTCAGCAGCGGGTCAACATACACAATGTCGGGTACCAGAAACGGGCTGATGATCCCTTTCTTCTGATTATCGGCATTGTCCACTAAAATGGCGTTTGGCGATGCCTCGCTGCCCGTTCCCGACGTAGCGGGAACACAGATCAGTTTCTTCCGGCGCCCTGTCAGGTTGCCGATGCCGAGCATGTCCGTCAGGGTCTGTTCATTTTCCAGTTGAGCGGCTATTAATTTGGCCACATCCAGCACGCTGCCTCCGCCAATGCCCAGCACTACGTCCGGATTGAAGGGCATAACGGTTTGCATCAGGCGGTTGAAGTCGGCAAACGATGGTTCCTGAACAATGCTGGTATCAACCCAGACGCCAATTCCGTTATCGTCCAGCGTATCGATCAGCCTTTCCAGTTGCGGCAAGAGGGGATTGATCGTGACGATTAACACCTTTTTGGGCATGAGTTGTCTAATCTCGTCGGCCAGATTTCCAAGAGACCCGTTACCGAAGACCAGTTTGCCGGGGAAATGGATGGTTAAATTCTGCATCATTTGCTTTTAGTATCTTGTCATTCCGACCGTAGAGGGAATGACAAAAGGAAAATTCTCTAGTCCTTCGTTATTTCCTTCGCTACCGGTGCCGTATAGCCGTCCAGCGAAGGCCAGATGCCGTTTTCAATGGGTTTTAATTTCAGTTTGGCCGGATCAACGACGGCATGTTTGATCTTCTGCCGACGCCAGGTATAAATCACATGAATCATCCCATCGCTGGTCTGAATAATCGAGGGGTATGAGTACTGGCTGATCGGGGAATCTTCCAGAATAAGGGCGGCCAGCCAGTTTTTGCCGTCTTTGGATAGGGCCAGATTTAAGGGCGTTCGCGGACCTTTGGCCAGATTGCCCGGTGGCAGTACGTGGTTATAAACCAGTGCCTGCCGACCATCTTTCAGCGTGACAGCGTCGGTTCCAGAGTTGTTATTCGGGAGCGATGTTTTAGCCAGTGCCGACCAGGTTTCGCCGTTATCCGCTGACCAGGACTCCACAATAGCGCGGTCTTTACTACGGGCCAGAATTTGCAGTTTACCGTTGCCATACGTCAGAATACTCGGTTGAATGGCATTGAGGGACTTTCCATCGCTGATCGGGCCAATTTTCCGCCAGGTTTTGCCAAAGTCGGGCGTTACTTCAAAATGCAGTTTCCAGCCATCACCTTCCGTGCTGGACGGACAAATCAAGTTACCATTGGCCAACAGAACGGGCTTGTTTTTAACCGGGCCAATATATCCTTCGGGTAGTTTCTTGGCCGCCGACCACGTCCGTCCGCCGTCCGACGACGTTTTCTGTAACCCCCACCACTTCGACGGACTTGGCCCAACTTTATAGAACAGCATGAGATCTCCCTTCGGAACCTGATACAGAACCGGATTCCAGCAGGCGTACCGCAACGTATCGTTGACGATGCCATTCGCTACGTTTTGCGGAGCTATCCACTTTCCTTTCTCCTGCCGACTCACCCAGATGCACACATCCGGGTTTCGCTCTTTGGTACCGCCAAACCAGGCTGAAACCAGACCCGTCGGCGTTTCGGCAATGGTGGCAGCATGGCTCTCCGGAAACGGTGGATTCTCGACCACAAACTCATCGACTACCAGTCCCGATTGCCATTTAGCCAGTTGGGCAAACGACAGATTGAGTGCGGTAAGGCTGATGAGTAAGGTTATAGATAGAGATTTGATTATCATTTTCTTTTTTTTTTATTCCTGTCTTTTGTCATTCCGACCGTAGGAGGAATCTCAAGCCAGCGTAATGGGAAAATCGAGATTCCTCCTACGGTCGAAATGACAAACTTCCCAATGAAATTGAATGACCATTACTGTTTTTTCTCCGCTGCTTTTTTGGCTTTGATGGTCGCCGTATAGGCGTTATACATCTCGCGCCAGTTCCGGCCGTTGGCGTTCAGAAATTGCTCCGATTTCGTCTTGTAGATTTCGAAAATGGCCGAGATCTCTTTCATGCTTTTATAGTCGACAGCCTGTTCGCGAGCCTGTTCCAGAAAGCCCTGAATGGTGGCTTCTTCGGTTGGGGTGAGGTTCGGTACGATAGCCCGATACCCATTCATCGTAAAGGCCACTTTGCCAATGGTGTATTTATCCAGAATAGCGTCGACCTGACTTTTCGCCAGATCTTTCTGCAAGCCCGCCATCAAGTCCTGATGAACCAAAGCGGGAATGGCCGAATCAGCAATCAATTGACGGTCAAGCTCCGACAACGGCTTGCCAGTTACTGGATTGATACCGGCCGGAACCGTACTGGCCGGGTGGTCATTGTGCCAGTCGCGGATGGCTTTCAGGTGGGTTGCCACTACGTCGGTTAACCGGTTTTCCTTTTCGGCATCGTTCAGATTCAGGGATGCAATCCATTCGGCTGCTTTCTTCTCAAGCTCAGCATCGGCTTTCACTTTTGCTTCGGCAGAAGGAACCGCTTTGGCCGGTTGATCCTGGCCGAAAGCGGGTGAGGTTACGGCAATGGCAGCTACGATTAAATACAGGTTGAGTATCTTGTTCATTGGTTATTTTGGGTTTGGAATGCCAGATTTTGTAGTTCCTGAAACGGGATCAGACTGGCGGCTCCAGGTAGCAGGTGAGCCCGGTTTTATCGCAAGCTGATTCGTTAAGGGATTGTCCGTGCGGAAGGGACGAGCCGGTAATCCTTCTTTATTGAAGAGGTTCGGCTGGGCCGCTTCATCCCAGGCAAAGCGAACGGCCACAGGACTCACTACGTTGGGGGCTGAAACGATTACTTTTTTTCCTTCAATCAGAGCCTGAGCCCGAACAAAAACACCGTCAGTACCGGCAATCGAAAAGTCAGTCAGTGGCTGCCCGTCTTTGCTGAGTAAGCCGCTGCCTGTGTGTGAGAAATGCAGCTCAATGGCCCGGCCTTTTACTTTCATTTTTTCGAAGACCGGCCCTTCCCCAACGATCTCTTTTTTGGCATACGTATTGGCCAGTGCCAGCAGCGCCAGCCGCCGACCGATCTCCCACTTGAACGGCGGGTGAATGTCGGACAGGTCGCTGGCCAGATCCGTCGTAACGATCATACCGGTTTGTGGCAGGCCCAATACCAGTTCCTGCGCTTCCCGAAATTCGGGTAATGTTTCTTTTGTCAGGATAATTTTCCCTTTCGATTCGGAGTAGTTGAATGGAGCCAGGGAGACGTAGTAAAATGGCAGTTCCCGCTCGTTCCACGCACTTCGCCAGCTAGTAATGAGTGTTTTGAGCTTGTGCGAATACGTAATGGTTTCTTTCAAGAAGCAGTTGGATTCACCCTGATACCACAGGAAACCTTTCAGCGCAAAGGGAGCCAGTGGCCGAATCATGGGCTCGTAGAATTTCCCCGGTTCGCCCTCGATTTTCTGGTTTTCGTAGTACGTATCGTCGCGGAAAGCCGCTTCCGAAATCCAGGGCTCAATCCGGCTGCCCGGTATAGCCGACGAAATGACACCAATCGGTACGTTCAGGTTTTTGTAGAGTTCTTTGGCGAAGAAATAGGCCGGAGCCGAGAACGAACGTAGTGCCGAATCCTGCGCCATAGCCCAGCCCCGATGCAGCGAATCGGGTTTGCTCAGCTCTTTTCGGTTGACCAGAAAAATACGTATCTGCGGGTTATTGGCATAGGTTAGCTCATCGACCGGATTGTGCCCATCAACAGATTTCGTGGCTAGAGAAGGGTTCACTTTGCTGTTTTTTCGCATCGTGTACTCCATGTTCGATTGACCCGAACACAGCCAGACTTCACCCACCAGAATGTTTTGCAGTCGAATCGTATTCGTTCCCGACATAATCAGCTCCGACGGAACAGCCGACGCTTTCAGCGGTTTCAACGTAACGCTCCACTTACCAGCAGCATCCGCCGAGGTTGTTTGACTTTGTCCGGCAAACTGTACGTTTACCGTTTCGCCAGCCGATGCTTTTCCCCAGATAACCAGCGGTTTACCCTGTTGCAGCACCATGTTATGCCCTAGAATCCGGGGCAATACAATCGCTGCCTTCAGTTGAAATGAAAGAAGTATGAGAAAGGTAGCTAACAGAGCGTGTTTGGGCATTCGATTACTTGAGTTTTTATCAGCTGAGTCTTACCCATAAATCCCCTGAAGGGGACTTGGCTTACTCTCAGACAAAGTCCCCTTCAGGGGATTTATGGGTGAAATGACCCGGATTTACCTATCATTCCGCCCGGCTTTGCAATCCACTCGTTTTAAAAGACTTAATGACATATATAGCCTCCGCATCCAGCTCACCACCTTTGGGCAGATCATAATTCTGGTCGGTAGGCGTATCGGCATCGGGGAATCGACGGACACCGCCCGTTCGGAAGACAACCCGACGGAAGGAAGCCACCGGCGCAAAAAACAGCCTGGTGCCCTTGGCTTGCCCATTGACGAAGGTGGTGAACATCCGTTTGTCGCGGTCCAGCTCGATGCGCACATCGTATTGTTTACCCGCTTCGTATTTCTGTATGTTCGAATCCCGGTACCCCACTTTCGCTTTGAACGTACTGTCGGCATCGAACATCAGCCGGACGGCCGCGTTGCCTTTGGCGTCCTGAAATTCAATCTGCAATGTGCCCTTATTGGCTTGCTGCGGTACTACGGTAAATTCGACCGCCAGTTTTTTTGAATCGGGAATGACCCGTTCCGCTTTGGCATAATCGAACGGGTCTTTATCGCGCAGCACCAGTGCTTTGGTGCCAGCCGTTGCTTCGATTTTGGCCGTTGCATACATAGGACTATAGATGTTCCAGTATTTCAGTTCCTCTCCGGCAGGCATCAGGGCAAAGGTTTCGTTTGGGTGAGCACTTACCTCGTCGGTGATGGGTACCGGAATTTTAGAAACCCAGATATCTTCTTTGTTCATGCTGTACGTCACCCAGAGGTTACCGTCGGGTGGCGTGCCATTGCCTTCTTCAATGCCCCGCACGTACTGCGGCCCGTATGACTTATAGGCACCGCCGTAGCGCAGTGAGGTGATTTCGCCGTTCACCAGCAGCAGATTGGTATAATTCAGCCCGTCTTTGCTGGTTGAAACGGCCAGCGGCCAGCGGAATTCGGACGGATTATAGACCATAGCGTATTGGCCATCAGACGTGCGCTGCCCCCAGATTTTGGCGTTACTGTTGACAAAGCCCGGTGCGCGAAGGGGATTGTACAGCCATGTTCTACCGTCGTCTTTGCTGATGGTGGTGAGGGCGTGTTTCCAGAGTCCAACTACCCGGTTATCGGGCAAATGGTAATAACTGAAGGCTTTTACGTCCTTTTTGAGCGAAATCAATGGGTCGTTGCGGTCGGCTTCTTCAATCCATTGCTGCATCATCAGCGGATTGGCAAGCAGTTCGTTGCAGGCGTCTACAAAACCCTTGTCTTTTGAACGGGTGTAGAACGGATAGGTGGATTGTGATTTATCCCAGGACGAGTTATTCCGAATGAAGTAAATTGGCCCGAACTTCCCATCGGGGTAAATTTCGCGAACGACCCGACCGATGCCGTTCCCGTCGTTCGGGTCGTCTTTCGGCCCCATCACAATGCCGTAGAACCCCAGTGTTAGCAGCCGTTTGTTCTTCGCCACGAAGAAACCCATGCGCTGGTGCATCACTGCGTACAGGTCTTTGGCCACCTCCGGCCGCCCTTCCTTCTTCCAGCCATCCGGAATTTTATAAGGTGGAAAAAGGATGGTAGGTTTCGTCTGGGCGGCACTCCGCCAGGTATAGCCGTCTTTCGAGGTTAGCAACAGCGTTTGTCCCGGTGGTACGTGTTCGCCAACCGGATTGCTGAGGTATTGCAGATAAAACGTATTGTTCCAGTACGCCAGCATGGGCGCGTGGTTGTAGGTCCAGTTGGTTCCGCCCGCCAGTTCGGGGTGTTCGCGGTTCGCCCGAAAAACCTGAATATTATGTACCCCCACAGCCGGGCTCAATTGTCCGTGGTGATAATCGACGTTGGCAAGCGTAGTGCCGATGTAGCGAACCGTGTCCTGGGCGTGGAGCTGGGAGAAAAAAAATAAAATCACCCCCAACCCCCTAAAGGGAGCTAAAGCTCGCTTACAAGAAGCCCCCTTTAGGGGCGGTCCGACGGGTCGGTTGGGGGTAAAATAAGACCCGATCATAATCCTTTGCTTTTTTTAACCCAAATCACTTCAGCACCCTCCGTCTGTTTTTTCAGGTTCACCACGCTGCCACCTTTTACTACGTCTTTCGATTTGGTAATCTGCCCTGTTTTCGGATTGATGTAACTCACCGAGAATGAACCAGCTGATTTAGTCAGATCAAGTTCAACGGACGTATTGGCTTCGGTGTAAACGATATAGCCTGCTTTTTCGCTGCCGAGTGCCCATTGATTAGTTTGCTTTTTCGCTAACTCCACCGGCTGCATCTGAGCAGCATCGGCCAGAAACTGTGGGTCAGCTACGGGTGGTACGTTCGGCATGGAGCCGCCCGCCATTAGCACTGCCCAGCCCATTGAATCATAACTGTCGGCCGCATAGGTCACTGCCTTTTCAGGAAACTTCTGCCGGTATTCCCGTACGGCGCGGTACACCTGTTCGAACGATGTCTTTTTCGGCGGGGTCAGTCGGGCGTGCTGACGCGGAGCCAGGTTTTGCCCGCCAGCGGGTTCATAAGCCATACCATTGGCCTGGTAATGCCAGTACCGAATATCGATCAGATTGACCAGCGAAGCACGTTTGGCGTCGGCCAGAATGGCATCCTGTACGTCTTTAGTCGTGCTCAACCCCACAATGGCTTTTTTGCCGGTTTCCTTCTCCCATTCGCTGATGGTATCGATCCAGAACTGCACAAAAGGCAGCGGCCCGGTAAACTCGGCTCCAATCAGTTGAATGACGCCCGTATTGCCCACGAAATTCTCAAGGCATTTGCGGATATAGGCCCGATGCAGCGCCCGCCGAACCGGGTGCGATACGTCGTAAAACTGTTCGGCCATAAAAATTCGCTTGTCGCCCGCATACGGAACCGGTTCGGGGAAGCCCGTATTGTTGATGTTGTTGGCCGGACGCCAGGGGAAATCAGCATAGTGCGCTCCCGCTTCGATGATGTTGTGCTGAAAATAATTCTCATGAATGAGCACCAGTCCTTTCTGATCAGCCAGATCAGCGTACTGCTTCAGGCGGCTCCAGTACCAGGGATTGTATTTCGTCAGGTCGTATTTACTCAAACCGTCCCAGGCCGTTTCTTTTCCGCTGCGGGCAAATGGTAACTCATAAAACGGAGGCCATACCTCGCCATCCATCCGGCGAATCCGCTCGTGGTCGTCCCGCCGACGGTCGTACCAGAGTCCGTAATTGTGGTCGATGGCGAGTAGGTTGTCAGCCTTCATCGAATCGGTCATGGCGTCCAGATTATCGGTCAGGCCCCGGCCCGTCATGCCCGGCACAAAGCGGGTGATGTGGGGTTTGGCACCAGTCAGGCCGTAGGGGCGGGCACTGCCGTTCCACCAGGGCACTTCCTGCCTGCGTCCCGTAATGAGTTTGACTCCTCGCACCAGCTTTCCGTGCAGAATCTGCATCGGTTCGGCCGGTCGGCGGTCCGATTTAGAAACCGGGGTTTCTTTAGGTACACCAATGGCATCAATGGACGTAGCATTCGACGTAGCGGGAATGGGTTGACGTTTAGGAGCCGCGCTGATAAAATCGTATAACGTAGGGGCGGGGTTAACCGCCTGCTTTGTCAGGGCAGCCGCTACGTCAATTTTAGGGCTGCTCGATGCCTCGGATTCAACCGGCAGGAGGATGGCGCGACTGGTAATTTTATCGCCGAGCCGGTCTTTTAATTGAGCGTAATATAAACTCCGGGGCTGAATGTGTTCGTTGGACATATCCCAGTAGCCATTTCCGGCAAACTGCGCCCACGTACCAAATGCCCAGTTCTGCGCCGTAGGTGGCTGATAATTCTCAACACGGGCGGCTGTGCATTGCCAGAGGACGCTGTTTGCCGCATTCCAGCCAGCGCCCTGTTCATCCTGTCCCCGGTTGGCAAACCGCAGGGCGTTGCCGTCGATGTTTACGATGTCGAACAGCACCCCCGACGCCCAACTGTCGATGCTGCCGCTGAAACTGTAAGGCAAATGAGATTCGCACTGCACAAAGGCATTGGGGCCGGTTGCACAGAATCCAACCGCAAAATCATGAATACCCGACTCAGCATACAACCGTTGGCAAAGTACCTGCTGGCCCCTGACAAAGAACGTATTCCGACGCTCCCCACCGATTTCGGAAACGGGTTCCAGCGACTGACAATCTTCGACCGTAATACGTCGGGCCGTTTCATGAACGTAGACGGCTGAACCCGCAAAGTGTCGGAAAACGACCTGCCGAATCCAGGCATCCTGTATGTTTTCGAGGCCGATAGCCATCCAGCTGTGGGCTTCGTCCTTTGGGTTGGTTTTGTCAATGGTTGACTCCAACTGTAGGTTTTCGACACCCGACTGCGCTATCTGGCCCGGCCATGCGTAACGGGCAATGGTCCCACCGCCATACGCGGAATCCAGGGCTGTAGTAAGGGGAGCATCGAGGGTAAGTTCAGCGCCGTTGACCGCTGTAATTTGCCGATCCCAGAAAAGATCACGCTGTCCGGGTTTCCAGCCCAGCGCTGAAAGGCCGCCACCGAACGTATCGGTACCGAGCTTCTGAATCCACTCTTTCGTAGCGGGCCGACGGATCTGTACGTAATCGCCAGTCTTAAAGTCAGTTGGATTGGCAACCCGAACGTTTAACGCGTTGACCGGTACGTAGGCATCCGTAATGGGTACAGCAGCAGTAAGTTGGCGGTCGTTGCTGCCGGAAATGCTAATCAGATTGTCGCGGCACAACCCTGTTCCGAGCAGGGTTGTGCCGCCTGCGTTCATGCCACTTCCCCGCAATACGACGCCTGACGCGCTGATTCGTAAGCTGCCAGCCACTTCGTATACGCCTTTTTCGAGCAAAACCGATCCGCGAAAACCATCACTCCCCAAGGGTAAGGAGGCTACGTAATCCAGAGCCGCCTGTATGCGTCGGGTGGCATCTCCTTTCCGAAACGGAATAACCACTTTAATCGCAACGGTTGGAACAGCCTCTTCGCCAGCTTTATAACCGCAGTACGAAAAATCGGGAATGCGGTTGCCGCGTTCGTCGGGGCTATAGACCAGATGCCCATCGGCGCCTACTGAAACTGGTTTTGGAGGAACCGGCTTATTTTTCTGCGCATACGTAGCCCCGATACGCCCAAGAGCGAATACCAGCGAAAGTACGACGGCAAAATGGTTGAGTCTGAGCACGGTTTCGGAGAAGATTGATTTTTTGTTTTGTTATACCGACGAAGGAGGGATCTCAAGCTTGACTTAAAAGCGACGTTGAGATTCCTCGTTCCTCGGAATGACAAAAAAGCGGGTTGACAAAAATCGAATAACAAAAAGAGTACTACGTTCTTGGCCGAACCTGCTGAACCGATACCACACTGTTGAGGAAATCTTCGATGTTGGTGTAGCCATCCTTATTTTTATCCTGGCTGGCATCCGACGGATCTTTCGGGTTCAGGCCGTTTTTGGTTTCCCAGCTATCGGGCATCCCGTCTTTATCGGAATCAACGTAAGGCGTGCCTTTGTAGTCTGGATAGCCACCGACCTGCATCGGGTCAGTAATAATACCATTCTTGTAGGAATCGATGGGCAGGCGACGGTGTTTGAACTGCGTTTCGGGCAGTTTAACCCCTTCTTTGTAGGCGATCTTTCCGGTACGTACCTGCTCAACAACGCGAGTGTCGACCGGGTCACGTTTGGGCAGGGTTGCACCTGCGTTGGCCAGCACAAACTCATACGCCTGTTTGGCGGGAAGAATCGTCAGTTTAGGCATAGGAAGCGGCTCATTCCATTTCATGCTCGCCATGTATTGACCGGCATCGGGCATTTCTTCAACCTGAACGCCACCATCCCAGTTATCCTTCGTAACCTTCTCATTTCCGTCCACGATATTACCATGAACGTACGCCCGTCCGTAAACCCGATACGGCAGCTTGCTACGTCCTGATTCGGGTTTTAATATCCGGTGCCCAATGGGCGAATCTTTGGGCGTTTGCGGCCCTGGCTTGTAATAGTTATTGATAATATTGTACATAGCCGTATAGTCGCCCCCATCGGTAGAACGGTGTACCCAGTTGAATATAACGTTGTTGGCAAAGTTGAAAATGCCATTCCAGCCAATTGACGGATTCCGCCCGGCGTTATCGGCCCATAGGTTACGCATGAACGTACAGTTTTCACCACCCAGCGTACTGCCGAATGCGTGGTTCCAGGTGTCGAGCGCTTCCGAGAAAATCGAATTCTGAATCGTGATATTGACGGTCGGCAGCTTCTCTTCCAGCGCTTTGCCTGTGCTGTCATTGTACATATGGCGGTACATCGACATGTTTTCGTCCAGTCCCCAACTGGCCGATACGTGGTCGATCATGATGTTGCCGATTGGGTTGCCGCCAATCGAATCGTCGCGACGTCCGACAAAGGTTTCGCCCCGCCGGAACCGCATATACCGGATCAGTACGTCGTGTGTGTTGATCCAGACCGATTCGCCCGCTATACAAACCCCATCGCCCGGCGCCGTCTGACCCGCAATGGTGATGTAAGGGGCTCTGATAATCAGGGGACTTTTTAATTTGATGATACCGGCTACGTTGAACACAATGGTACGTGCGCCACCTGTTTCGCAGGCATCGCGAAGTGTGCCAGGACCACTATCTTCGAGGCTCGTTACCACAATGACTTTACCACCGCGTCCGCCGAATGTGTAGGCGCCACCCCCTTCGGCACCCGGAAAAGCCGGGATGCTGGCCTGTGGCAGATCGACCGGGCGGGCGGCCCAGGGAACGTACGGTTTGCCTTCTTTCGCTTCCTTCTCAATGATGGGTTTAGCCTTTTCCCAGGCAATATTCGACTTCCGCCAGGTCTCTTTAAGCAGTTCATCGCTTTGTTTCTGAACATCTGCCGGAATGGTCGGGTACTGCGCCGATGCAGACTGCTGGGCGAAAATCAGAGCAGCCGACAGGAAAATAGGAATAGTAAGCTTTTTCATGAGACGAGGGTTCTGTTGAGTGAGCGAGTTGTCAGGTCCAATCGGTCAAAACCAAACAATCGCGGTGATCAATGATCAGATTGTATATCAAGCTCAAAATAAGGCTAAAAAATAGGGCAATATCTATATCATTTTCTCGGCAATTTATAGGATATTATCATTCGGGGAAATCAACTTAAAAGTTGCCTGCTACAGACTTAATGGCCCGGTCTATTTTTAACATAGTTGCTCATAAAGACGTTTATTGGCTATTGCCTTACACGTTATGAGTATTTATATCGGCACCTCGGGCTGGAGCTACGATCATTGGCAGGGCGTTTTGTATCCGCAACATACGCCAGTTCATCTCCGCCTGGATTATTATCTCCCACAATTTGACACGGTTGAACTAAACAGTAGTTTTTACCACTGGCCCAGACAAACAACATTTGTTCACTGGTATCAACGCTTACCCAATCATTTCCGTCTGTCGGTGAAAGCGCCCAGAGGCTTAACGCATGGTAAAAAACTATATGCGCCGGAGGTGTGGCTGGAACGGATTAAAAGCTGCTGGCACGAATTGCATCATAAACGGGCGGTGCTGCTGGTGCAGTTAGCTCCTCAACAAACCTACGATTATGACCGCCTGGCCTACTTTCTGGAACAATTGCCGGTCTGGATGGATACGGCGGTTGAGTTCAGACATGAGAGCTGGCATAACGAAACGGTTTTCCAGTTGCTGGAACATCATCAGGTTGCCTATTGCATTATGAGTGGGGCTCAACTACCCTGTTTGCTCCGAACAACGGCCCCCTTTGTATACATACGCTTACACGGCCCCGATTTTCAGCATTTATACGGTGGTTCATATTCCGATGCTGATTTGAACTGGTGGGCTGACCGAATTCGGGAATGGACGAAGTTGGGAAAGGATGTATATGCTTATTTTAATAACGACGGCGCGGGTAATGCCGTCCGCAATGCCCAGACCTTACGCCAACTGGTCGCCTGATTTATTTCTTTTTAGGGTAGAACAGTTCAAAAGCCCGATAAACACTGCGGTGCAAAATGGTCAGGTGATTTTCGTCGGGCAGATAAACATACTGCACTGTTAGATTGGACGGATTGGTTCGTTGAAGCAGGTCGGCCAGCGTTTGCGCGTCATTTTCCATTTGTTTGCCTTCATTACCGACCGATACATATACATTGGTTGGCTTCATGATGGATTGTTTGTTCTGACTTTTTAGAGCCGTTAGCAGTGACTCATTATCCCACCACAGGCTTGGGCTAACAATGATGTAGTTATCGAACAGATCGGGATGATGTAGCAGGATTTCAGTAGCCAGTAATCCGCCAAGCGACTGCCCAATCAGCGTTTTGACCCCGCTGGTTCTGTATCCAGACCGAATGAAAGGCTGTAGCTCCTTTTCCAGAAAGGCCATAAATGGTGCCGAACCGCCAGTAGTAGGAAAGTCTTTTTTATCCTTCGCTATGGTGGTTGGATAGGTGAAATCCCGTCTTCGATCGACATTGGCAATCCCAACTACAATTGATTTAGGCATAACCCCGATCATCGTTAAAAACTGAACAAGGCCGACGATGTGAATAAAGTCTTCGTTGGCAGAGCCATCCAGCAGGTAAATAACCGGATACGTTGTTGTTGAATCGGACGAATAGCCTTCAGGCAGGTAAATATTCAGGAGCCTGTTTTCTCCCAATTGGTCGGAATGAACTTGCTGAATTACACCTAAAACAAAGGGTGTGGTTTGGCTGACTGAAGGCACCGCAGGAACCTGTGCGCACGAAGTCAGTCTGGTGGCCAGTAAGATTAGAACAATGAAAAAACAGGATCTCATCATCAGTATTTTAGTGAGAAGTCTTTACCCGAAATGTGCCCTTGTCGATAGGTCTGGCCAGCTAGAAACATCCAATATAATAAATAGTAAACGTTGGAATTCTCCGGCCGTAAAATCGACACGACATTCCTCATTATTAGTAGGGCATACGCTATGGCATTTACAATATATACCATATCAATATAGAATTTTAATATACTAATAATAAAAAAATATATAATAAACTTTTGGATAAATAATAAAAAAATTATAATTATATGGATAAGTTCTATTATTATTTTTTTAAGTGTTAACATTATGCAGACACAATATCTACAAACTTGTTTTAAGCTAATTTTAATCTCCTTGTTGTTCTTCCCTGTTTATGCTCAGGCGCAACTAGTTACAGGGAAGGTCATCTCAAAAGCAGATGGCTCGCCATTGCCAGGAGTGAGTGTTCTGGTGAAAGGAACAACAAGAGGGACGATTTCGGATGCCCAGGGCGCATTCGCTATCGAAGCCAAAACGGCTGAAGTTCTCGTTTTTTCGGCGGTAGGCTACGAAGGCCAGGAGGTAAAGGTGAATGCATCGGTTCTTACGATTTCGCTGGCCGAAGATGCCCGTGCTCTTACCGAAGTGGTAGTTACGGCACTGGGAATTAAAAAGGAGAAGGAGAAAATCCTGTATGCTACTCAGGAGGTAAAAGGGGCCGTGCTCGACAAAGCCCCCGATGCCAACGTTGCTGGTAACCTGACTGGCAAAGTAGCGGGTCTGACCGTTTTTAACAGTAGCAACCTGTATCAATCGCCCGAAATCCAATTACGGGGTGCCAGCACGCTACTGGTAGTTGATGGTGTTCCGACTACCAGTGGGAACTATGATCTCTGGAACCTGAATGCCAACGACATCGAAAGCATCAATGTGCTGAAAGGTACGGCTGCGGCTGCTCTGTATGGTGCTGCTGGCATCAATGGGGCGATTATGGTAACTACCAAAAAAGGCAAGCAGGGGAGCAATGGCATGGAAGTTACCGTCAACTCATCCAACCTGTTGCAATCGGGTTTCCTGCGTGTTCCCGAAACCCAGGACCAGTATGGAATGGGGTATGGCGGGTACTACGCTTTCATCGACGGGAAAAGTGGCGGGGGCTGGAACGACGACTATGGGTATGTATGGGGGCCAAAACTGAACGTAAAAAACCCCGGTACGGCCAGCGGCTACGAAGAATACCCGCAATACAACAGCCCCTATAATCCAAACGAGTTATACACCTTTACGCAGGCAGGCTATACCGACCAGTCGCACTATAAGCCACTGCCCTGGATTACACGCGGCAAAAACAACCTGACCAATTTCCTGAACAATGAGTTGCTGCTCAATAATAATGTGACTATTTCGGGAAAAAGCGACAATACTGATTACCGGATTTCGGTGAGCCATCTGTATCAGAAAGGACAGGTGCCCAATACACGCTTGAACTCCACAACGTTGAACCTGGCCGGTGGTATCAAAATTACGCCCAAATTTAGAGTCGAGAGTACGCTGTCGTATAACCGGCAATACTCGCCCAACTACCCACAAACGGGCTATGGTGCCAACAATTTCTTCTACAATATTCTGCTCTGGATGGGGCCCGATGTCGATATCAACGATTTGCGGGATTACTGGAAACCCGGCGGAGGGCGTTCGACCAGTGCGGGTTTTGTAGCGTATGGGCAGCCCAACGTGCAGCAGTTTAACTATAACTATACCTGGTATAACAACCCCTGGTATATAGCCTATGAAGCCACCAATGCCTATACGAACAATGTGCTGACGGGGCAGGTCAACGGAACCTACGACATTACGCCAAATTTGTCGGCTTTTGTGCGGTCGGGGGTAATCACCAACACGTCAGCCGATGCCATCAAGACCCCATACAGCTATATTTATTATGGAAATGGCGAGTTCAGGGGGAATTATCAGGAAAACCGTCGGAACAATTTCCAGATCGTTACTGACGCATTGCTGACGTATAAGAAAAATTTTGGCCCTGATTTTAATTTGACCGCATCGATAGGGGGAAGCAGCCGCTATAATTCGAGCAACTACATCAAAGCGAAAACACAGGGATTAAATGTGCCGGCATTATATACACTCAGTAACTCCATAAATCCTGTATTAACCGCCAATCAAACTGCCGAAAAAATGATCAACTCAGTGTATGGATACGCTGACTTCGATTATAAACGGATGATTTTTCTGGGAATAACCGGACGTAACGACTGGACAACCTCGCTGCAACGACCCAATAATTCGTACTTCTATCCATCGGTATCGCTGGGGGTGGTGCCAACGGCCATGTTTACCCTGCCTGAAGTGATTTCGTACATGAAACTGCGGGGTTCGTGGGCACAGGTTTCAACCGATAACATTTCGTTGTATGCTGGCGAGAGCGATGGAATCAGTGGTTACGAATCGTATTACAAAAACTGGTATGCCACTTTACCAACCTATCAGAATGGCCCCAAGTGGAACGGTAATACCTCGTCCCTAAAGTTGGGCGAAACGCTCATTTCGAGTGGTATTTTACCCAACACCACTATCTCGCAGGAGTATGGCCTTGACCTGCGCTTCCTGAAAAATCGGATCGGTTTAGACGTTACCTATTTTAACTATACCGAAAAGGATTTTGCCCTTCGGATTCCGGTTTCGCTGGCTTCGGGCTATTCGAACCTACTTGTTAATGGCGATCGGAAAAGCCGGAAAGGAATCGAAATAATGGTTTCTGGAACACCCATCATCGCCCGCGATTTCCGGTGGGATGTGTCGGCCAACTACAGTGTAGCGCATCAATATGTGAAAGAATGGTATGGTGGGGCTACCTATCGGAACGGCGTAAAAGTGGGAGACCGGACCGATGTACTTCGCGACTGGGACTGGGAGCGTTCGCCCGATGGGCAGATTGTGTACGGTTCCAATGGGTTTCCGCAATACGTCAACCACCCTGTCAATATTGGCCTCACCGACCCGGACTTCATTTTTGGCCTTTCCAACACCCTGAAGTACAAAAATTTCAACCTCAGCTTTTCTTTCGATGGGCGTGTGGGCGGAGTGATGTATAACAGCCTGGAGCAAAAACTCTACGAAGGCGGTATGCACCCCGGTACGGCCAACAGCTACCGCGATGATGCTTACGAAGGCAAAAAGACCTATGTCGGGCAGGGTGTAGTGGTGACGGGAGGGCTGGTTGAGTACGATGTGCAGGGAAAAATTGTGAGTGATACCCGTACGTTTTCGCCCAATGCCCAGGCTGTTAACTATATCGACTGGGTCAATGCAACCTATGTGGCGGGTGTGCCTGGGGCCAACATCAACAAGCGGACGTTTGTGAAGCTACGCGAGGTGGTGTTGGCGTATCAGTTGCCTGCATTGCGGGGCAAAGCGGCTTTTTTTAAAACCGCCAGCGTATCGCTGATTGGTCGTAACCTGCTTCTGTTTACCAAAGCCCCGTTCCTCGATCCTGACGGATTTTCGGGCGATGGGGGCTTGTCTGAACCTACCTACCGGAACATTGGTCTCAACCTCAACCTGAAATTTTAATACCATGCACTTACTCAGAAAAAATAGATTCGTTCGTAACCTCAGAACAACGATTGCGCTGACTCTTGTCGGGAGCCTGCTGGTAACCTCCTGTAAGAAATACGAAGAGTTTCAGGTCAACCCAAACCAGTCATCTACGGCTACTCCGGCTCTGCTGCTGACCAATATCTGTTACAGCATTTTCCGTTCATCATCGTTTCTGATTACGGAACCAGCCTATGCCGTTCGCCAGCTTACCTATTATGAACGGGTAAACAACTACGTAGGCTATGCCTGGCGAGAAGGTTCCTTTGGTAATTATCAGACACTGAGCCAGGTAAAGGCAATGGACGACCTGGCTGCCACGCCTGATATGAAAAACTACAAAGGACTGGCCAAACTGTTTCGGGCCATTCTGTTCAGCCAGTTGACCGATCAGTTTGGCGATATTCCCTATTCATCGGCGCTGGGTGCCAGCAGCGGTAATGTAAAACCGGCCTACGACACACAGGAAGCCGTTTATAAGGGCATATTGCAGGAACTGGAAGAGGCCAATAGCATCCTGAGCGATGCCAATGGTGCCATTGGTGGTGATATTATTTTCGACGGAAAAGCCTCTCAGTGGCAAAAACTGGCCAATGCCCTTCATCTGCGGCTGCTAATTCATCTGAGCAAAAAGGAAAGCAATACAAACCTGAACATCAAAAGCCAGTTTCAGGCCATTGTGGGCAATCCGACCAAATACCCATTGATGAGCAGTGCCGCCGACAATGCGCAGCTTGTGTTTAATAGTTCGGCTGCCAACAACGCGTATCCGGGTTTTGGAAACTTGTCGATAGCCTCATTGGTATCGCTCGAAAAAAGCTTTGTCAAGTTACTGAAAGACACCAAAGATGTCCGCCTTTTTGCGTTTGGAGAGCCCATTTCAGGTAAAGAAGCTGGCAAGTTTGAAAACTATGAAGGGGTAGATGCCGGGCTAACTATTGGTGAACAAATTGTACTGGCCGGTAGTGCTTCAAAAATCAAAAAACGCTATTACGACGACCGAATCAATGAACCTCTGATTTTTCTGGGCTATCCTGAACAGGAGTTTTTGATAGCCGAAGCCATCAGCCGGGGGTGGATAACGAGTGCCGGAACTGCCAGTGAACATTATGAAAATGGCATCCGGGCTTCTATGAAATTTTATGGCATTGCCGATGCCACCATTACCGACTACCTGGCCGGAACGGCTGTAAAGCTGACGCCGGATAATGCGTTGACAAACATCGCGTTGCAGAAATACATAGCCATGTTCCTGCATTCGGGGCTGGAGCCGTTTTATGAGCAACGCCGGACCGGTATACCCACGCTTAGTGTAGGCCCTGGCACCTATAACGACAAAAAAGTGCCTAAACGCTGGATTTATCCACAATCGGAATACGATAACAACAATGATAATGTGAAAACATCCACTCAGGCGCAGTTTGGCACCACCAATGAAACTATCAACGACGAAATTTGGCTTTTGAAGTGATTACGATTTATGTGGGCTGGTGCGTCAGCAATCCTCATGCGCCAGCCCACCATAAATCGAATACTGTAAACCATAAACCAATAGATTATGATTGAATTTTTGCGTCGGTAATTTCTGGAACAAACAGTTTTAGCCGGTGTAGGTTTGCTGGTAAGTTCGTTGGAAGGATATGTCGCTCAGGTTGCCCCTGAAAAAATACGGCTTGCCGTCATGGGTTGCAGGTCGACAGTCGGGATAGTATGACACACTAATTTTGCATAAATTTTCAGGAAAAGCATAAACGCACATAGCTTTCGTTATGGAGGACCTTGGTTATAATAAAGCTGGTTCGATTGGCGAAAACGTAACTTTGTGCGGAGGCACCCTGGTTACCGAAACAATCATCTGAAAGGGTGAAGAACGTAAAGAATAGTATGGCCTATAGTACTGACCCAGGTTGTTCTGAAACCACGTCTGAAATAGATTTCGGCTGGTAAGGCCCGTATACCAATTAATTCATAATCGCTACGGATGGGATTTATTATCCATCCCGTTTTTCAATAAAATGAACATCATAAAAGTAGTAGCTGCCGGAGTATGCTTCGCACTAGCCTTTTCTGCACCCGTTTTGGCGCAGAAAACCAAAAAAGTCCTCTTTGTAATCGTCGATGGTATTTCCAGTAATACCAAAGAGCAAATTGCTACGCCCAATCTGGACGAAATTGCCAAAACAGGTGGCTACACCCGCGCGCATGTAGGTGGCGACAAAGGCACCTATTCGCAAACACCCACAATCTCGGCTGTAGGTTATAACAGCCTGCTCACCGGGACATGGGTAAACAAACACAACGTTTGGGATAACGATATTAAAGACCCCAATTATCACTACTGGACAATTTTCCGGTTTTTCGAAGAGCAATATCCTCAGAAAAAAAGCGCGGTATTTTCTACCTGGCTCGACAATCGTACCAAATTAATTGGTGAAGACCTTCCGCAAACAAACCACCTCCGGCTCGATTACTACTTCGATGGATTTGAGCACGATACCGTTCGGTTTCCGCACGACAAGCAGGCTGAGTATATTCATTCTATTGATGAATTGGTGGTGAACGAAGCGTCCTCTTTCATTCGTTTGCAAGGCCCCGATCTCTCGTGGGTATATCTGGAATATACCGATGATATGGGCCATAAATACGGCGACAGCGAACAATTCTACAAAGCAGTAGGCATCATGGATGATCAAATGGGTCGTTTATGGAAGGCCATTCAATACCGCGAAAAGGAACTCAACGAAGACTGGCTTATGGTAGTAACGACCGACCACGGACGTGATCCCAGGACTGGAAAGGGGCATGGCGGCCAATCGGACCGCGAACGGGGTACCTGGATTGTTACGAATGCCAAGAGCCTGAATACCAGCTTTAAAAATAATCCGGCTATTGTCGATATCATGCCTGCTATAGCTAATCATCTGGGCATTCATATTCCGAAAGAACAGGCTTTTGAAGTGGATGGTGTTGCTTTTACGGGTAAACTGTCGCTAACAAATATGGCGTTGCAAAAAAGTGGGCCTAAAATTGAGCTTAGCTGGGTTCCTCAGGATAAAGAAGGCACTGCAAAAATCTGGATCAGCACAACCAACAAGTTCGAGACGGGTGGCCATGATCTTTATTATCTCTTAAAGGAAGTTCCTATAACCGATGCCAAAGCCACACTCGATGTATCGGGTTACCCGTCTTCATTCTATAAAATAGTACTCGAAGGTCGCTACAACAACCTGAACCGCTGGATTGTCGAGTAACCGGCCTGTATTGAGCCCGCAGTTTGGTCGTCAGGTAGCTCTGTAAAGCGAAATAGCTGTAAAGTCAACTTTAGTTTATTATAGCCTTCCTGCTTCGACACACTTCAGGCATCGGGAAGGTAAAATCGTCTCGCTAACATCATACAATCATTCGGGAAAATCATAGATAGCAATAGTCTTTATCGCGGATAGTTTTGTACTCTGGGATAACCGTTCGACCCATTTAACCGGTCGAGCGATGTAACCGGTTTTTGCCATGACTGTATTGAACATCCGAATTCTACTTTTTTCTCTTCTAACCACATCGCTTTTTGCCCAAACGCGCTGTGTTTCCGATGCGGATATGCAGCACGTATACCAGGCGGTCAGCACACCGTTTAAGTACGGCCTGATCATGACTCCTTCAGACAATTCGCAGAAGATGGACTGTCCAACGGTATTTCGCAAAGGCAGTCAATGGTATATGACCTACCTGATTTACGACGGGCGCGGTTACGAAACCTGGCTGGCGCAAAGCAAAGACCTCCTGAACTGGGATACGCTCGGACGGATCATGTCCTTTTCGGATACCACAAAAACCACACGCTGGGACGCAAACCAGAAAGCGGGCTACAACGCGTTGCAGGATAGGCAATGGGGTGGCAGCTATGAATTGAATAAGTATGATGGCAAGTATTGGATGTCGTACATTGGCGGCAACGGCAAAGGCTATGAAGCCGGTGATTTGTCAATTGGCATTGCTTATACAACGGGCGACCCGACCAAACCGCACGAATGGCAACGGAAGTCGACGCCGGTGCTGACGGCTAAAGACCCGGATACGCGCTGGTGGGAAAACCGGAAGCTGTATAAAAGCACAATCATCGAGGACAAACAGAAGCTGACAGGCCATCGGTTTGTCATGTACTACAATGCCAACGGCGACACGACCGGCGTCCCAAAAACACGCTGGTTCGAACGGATCGGAATGGCCGTTTCCGATGATATGCTGAACTGGAAGCGGTTCGGGAAAGAGCCGGTTCTTATGCACTCGGCGGGTATTACGGGCGACGCAGTTGTCCAGAAAATGGGAAATCTCTACGTCATGTTCTATTTCGGCGCGTTCTGGGAAGACCGCAAAGGAGCGTTCAACCGCTTTGCCGTTTCCACCGATCTGGTCAACTGGACCGACTGGACGGGGGATAGCCTCATCGAACCTTCTGAACCGTACGACAATTTGTATGCGCATAAGTCATTCGTTGTCAAGCACAAAGGTGTAGTATATCATTTCTATTGCGCAGTGAATAAAGCCGATCAGCGGGGTATTGCCGTCGCTACGTCGGTCGATCTGGGGAAGAGCAAGAAGAGTTTCGTACCTGCATCTCCGAAGAAATGAGAAACCTCCACTATTTTCTTTTTGACAGGATTTACAAGATTGACAGGCTTATTTTTTTCGTACAATCATATTTATCCGAACGTCGGCCCGGCTGTAAATCCTGTCGAATAACTTTTTTGCTAATCGCATTCATTACAACTGTCTCTTTCGCCCAAACCGAACCCCGTACTGTTCTGGACTTCAACAAAGGCTGGCGGTTTCACCAGGGTGATGAAGCCAGCGCGAAAGAACCTGCTTTTGCAGACGTGAACTGGCGAGCGCTGACCTTGCCCCACGACTGGAGCATTGAAGGACAATTCAGTGACCATCATATGGCCACCACACAGGAAGGGGCTTTACCCACGGGTATTGGCTGGTATCGAAAAACGTTTAGCGTTCCGACTACAGCAAAAGGCAAAAACGTCTTTATTGAGTTTGATGGCGTTTATCGGAATAGCGAAGTCTGGATCAACGGACATTCGCTGGGCGTCAGGCCCTATGGCTACAGCTCCTTTCGGTATGAACTAACAAAATACCTCAAGTATGGCAACGAGAAAAATGTATTGGCGGTGCGGGTCGATAACTCAGCGCAGCCCAATTCACGCTGGTATACGGGTTCAGGTATTTATCGGAATGTTCGTTTAGTAACTACCTCGTCAATCGCCGTTAGTCATTGGGGAACGTATGTAACGACGCCTGGTGTCTCAAAAGAGAAAGCCAGTGTTTCATTGCAGACGCGCATCCGAAATTCGGGTAGTTGGCAGCTCAACGGAAAGCCAGAGACTGTTAAAATCACCAGCACAATTCTGGATGCGACTGGCAAAGAGGTTGCTTCGCAAACGTTGGATGACGTGCGATTAACGGATACGCTCACTGCCGTTGCGCAGCAGTTCACGCTTCAAAATCCAACGCTCTGGACGATTGAGAAACCGTATCTGTACAAAATCGTCACGAGGATTTACAATCAGAATCAACTGGAAGACAGCTACGTAACGCCACTGGGCATTCGCTATTTCAAGTTTGACCCAGCCACAGGCTTTTCGCTAAATGGCCAACCCCTGAAAATTCTGGGCGTTTGCCTGCATCATGATCTGGGGGCTTTGGGAGCGGCTGTGAATCGACGGGCTATGCAACGCCAGCTTGAACTACTGAAGGCAATGGGTGGCAATGCTATCCGCACCGCGCATAACCCGCCCGCGCCAGAACTGCTGGACCTCTGCGACGAAATGGGCTTTATTGTGATGGACGAAGCCTTCGACATGTGGAAAAAGAAAAAGTCGAAGCAGGATTACGGCCTCAACTGGGATGCCTGGCATAAAACCGATCTGGAGGATATGGTTCGTCGCGACCGAAATCACCCGTCTATTATTCTGTGGAGTATCGGCAACGAGATTCGTGAGCAGTTTGACTCAACGGGACTGACGATCACCAAAGAGTTAGCGTCTATTGTCAGAAAGCTGGATACTACGCGCCCCGTTACGTCGGCGCTAACCGAAAATATACCGGAGAAAAACTTCATCTATCGCTCGGGCGCCTTAGACCTGCTGGGTTTCAATTACAAACACGAAGCGTACGCCGATTTCCCGAAAACATTTCCCAGGCAGTCCGTGCTGGCCTCCGAAACGGGCTCATCCCTGCAAACACGTGGCCACTACGACATGCCGTCGGATTCGGTGCGGATGTGGGGCAAAGGGGGCCCGGCAAAGTTCACCGACGGCAACCCCGACTGGACAGCCTCAGCTTACGACAACGAAGCGGCCTACTGGGGTTCTACCCACGAGCAGACCTGGAAAGTCATAAAAAAACTGCCTCATATGGCGGGGCTGTTTATCTGGACGGGCTTCGATTATCTGGGCGAGCCGCACCCTTATCCGTGGCCTGCCCGAAGTTCTTACTTCGGTATTCTTGATCTGGCCGGTTTCCCGAAAGACGTGTATTACCTGTATCAGTCGGAATGGACGAACAAGCCGGTTTTGCACATTTTTCCGCACTGGAATTGGCAAAAAGGCAAGACCGTTGATGTGTGGGCCTACTACAATCAGGCCGACGAAGTGGAGTTATTTTTGAACGATAAATCGCTGGGTAGCCGAAAGAAATCCGGCGACGATCTGCATGTTATGTGGCGTGTACCGTACGAGCCCGGCACGTTGAAAGCCGTTTCCCGAAAAGATGGAAAATCCGTACTAACCCAAACGATTGCAACGGCCGGCAAAGCCGCTAAACTTCAACTGGTAGCCGACCGAAACGCACTGAAATCCGATGGGAAAGACCTGTCGTTCATCACGGTTAACGTACTGGATGAACAGGGTAATACTGTCCCCGACGCCAATCATCTGATTACGTTTACAATCGAAGGGGAAGGTTTCATTGCAGGTGTCGATAACGGCTATCAGGCCAGTCTGGAACCGTTTAAAGCGAACTATCGAAAAGCCTATAATGGCAAAGCCCTGGCCATCATCCAGACAACCGAAAAGACAGGAAAGATCGTCCTGAAAGCAACGTCTGAAGGGCTAAAGGAGGCTATAATTGAGTTGATTACGAAATAAAAGTTAGCCCACTGCTCGTCCGCGATACAATCGCGGACGAGCAGTGGTATCAATCGGGTAAAACAATCCCTTTTTCGGCTTATTGGCATGAGGGCTGTTTTTTACCGCCCTGCCTAAACCGCCCGTTTACATGAAATCTGTTTTCTTTTTTTTAGCTGGATCGCTTTTTTTTAGCAGCATGACGCCCGAACTTTCTCAAAACACAACACCTAATCCACCTAAAGCCGGTATTGAAAAAACACACTTCGGCACGTTCCCCGACGGACGGGAAGCCGACTTGTTTACGCTTCGGAATGCTGCGGGCATGGTCGTGAAAATTACAAACTATGGCGGCTATATTGTTTCTATTGCAACGCCTGACAAATCGGGAACGCTGGACGACGTAACGCTGGGTGTACCGACCTTTGCCGATTATATAAAAGGAACGCCAAGCCTGGGGCCGATCATTGGTCGCTACGGTAACCGGATTGCAAAAGGGAAGTTTACACTGGATGGGCAGGAATATACACTGGCTCAGAACAATAATGGCAATCACATTCATGGTGGCCCTACCGGTTTCGACAAGCGGCTTTGGAAAGCGACGCCTAAAGATGGTAAAGAGCCTGCTGTTGTGCTGGAATATACCGCTAAAGATGGAGAAGAAGGCTATCCGGGCAATCTGGCCGTTACGGTTACCTACACGCTTCAAAAGGATAATGGCCTTCGGATCGACTATAAAGCGACAACTGACAAACCCACGGTGTTTAATCCAACCAATCATGCGTATTTCAATCTGAGCGGTATGAAACACGATGTGATGAATCATGTGTTGATGGTAGCAGCCGATAAAGTACTGGATACCGACTCTAAACAGATTCCAACCGGCGAAATGGTATCGGTGGCGGGCACCCCGTTCGATTTTACGAAGCCAACACCCATCGGTGAACACATCAACGACACCACCAACGTTCAGATCAAATACGGCAAAGGTTACGACCACTGTTGGGTATTCACCGATCAGTCGAAGAAATTAAAGTTGGGCGCTACTCTGTACGATCCAACTACCGGGCGGTTTATGGAAACCTTCACGACCGAACCGGCTGTGCAGGTGTATACGGCCAATAACCTGAATGGTAAACTGCAAAATAAAGATGGGGTCGCGCTCAGCCGTCGGTTTGGCGTTTGTCTGGAAACCCAGCATTTCCCCGATTCTCCTAATCACTCGAATTTTCCCAGTACCGTTCTTCGGCCTGGCGAAACATTTACTAGTACCACCGTATATCGGTTTTCGGTGAAGTAAGGGGGATGGTTTGTCGTTTACGGTTTACGGTTGCGCTGCCTATCAGCATACAGCTTGCTCTGGCAGCGCAACCGTACATCATAAAACGGAAGAGTCACTGTGTGATACATGACCATGATCGCGTTTATCGACTTAGCTGGTCTGCTAACCTATAGTAGTGGAGTAGGCCATTAGCCGCCCGTCCGCGATTGTATCGCGGATGAGCATAGAGAGCCAGAGAACTTTTAACCAATACAGCTCACTTCAGCATATTTACTACATCGGCCCGGCGGGATGCGGGCGTTACGTTCAGCGATTCCAGCTTGCCGTTTTTCAAGATGGCCTCAACGGTGGTGTTGTAAGGCGCATGGAGTTTGACATGCACATCCCAGGTTTTAGGCCAGGCCGGAAACAGATAAATTTTCTTATTGTCGGTCTGTAACAGCATTTCCTGAAGCCCGATCATGCCTGCTCCACCCCAGTTATGATCGGGTGTCCAGTCGAAACCGGGTCCCCAGAAGGCAGGAAAACGACGGCCTGAATTACCCAGCTTTAACAGGCTCAGGCGCGACGCTTCGTCGGTTAGCCCCAGCCGGGCCGCAAAAATATTGTCCTGTTTCCAGCCGACATGACTCCGAAATTTCAGGACATCTTTATCATACCAGTACGTATTGAGCGCCGTATCCAGGCCGGGTTTACCAATACCATATTGTCCCCACGGAAAAACCGGATATAGCTGGGGTGACTCAACGTTGTTGATACGTTCCCAAACCTTCGCGGGTGCAATGGTCGGATGACCGTCGAAAGACCGGAACGAAATCGGCGGAATGCGCTCAAGCATTGCTTTCCAGGCATCCCGCTTTTCCTTCGTCAGATACGTGTTGGGTAGCTCCAGCAGGCGGGTCAGTACGCTACGCAGGCCCGAAATGGTCGAAGTTGCGTTGTAAGCCATCTTGTAGGTTTCCGCCCCTGATCCGGGATAAAGCACCATCTTTTTGTCGCCATCCAGAACTTTGCTGCCCCGCTTTTTAGCCAGATACTGGTAATGCTCGTCGAAAAATGTCAGGCAGCTTTCCACAAACGGAAGATAGTTCGCAATGTCCTGACCGGCATAGCGTTCGGTTTCCAGCATCATCAGGCAAAACTCCAGCACCGTATCCCATTCGTATTCGAGCCAGGCGTTGTATTCCATGCCTTTATCATAACTGGCGGGCCGTTTCCAGCCATATTCGGCGGAGTTTGGTAAGCCAAAGTTTTCGATCTGCTCCGTAAAACTTCCGCCTTTGTGCTGCCAATACACGGCGGTTCTCAGTTCGGCGTTTTTCAGTATATTCAGATAAAAATCGAACTGTGGCTTCATCAGCTGCCAGTCGCCACTTTTTAGCATGGGCCAGTACACCAGCCGTTGGTTCTGAGCCGTATGAATACCCCCACCCCAATTCCGAAAATCGGGCGTAAACGCCAGGCTGGTGTCCACCAGAGCGGGGTCGTAGGTAAAGAGGCCACCGTTAAATTTGGTCGGGTAGTTGCCATAGGCGTTGCAGCCGAGCATGTAGCGAAACAGTTGATAGTTTCGGGCAATCTGCCATTCGGGCGAGTTTGGCGGATTGGTGATGTAGACATAACTTTTTGTCCAGAAATCGCTCCACCAGGCCTGAGTTTTTGCCTGTGCTGTTTTTACCGACAAACGTTCCCCTTTTCGTACCTTGTCCAGTCCCCGCTTCCAGTCGTCAATATGGTCAGCCTGGTCGGTATGCAGGGCCAGGATAAGCGAATGATTTCGGGCGGCTGACGTACTGGCTAATTTCCAGCCCTGGAAACGGGTATTCAAATAGCTGCCCTGATACGTACCGGCTGGAATCATGCCCTTACCCGACAGACTGCCCCCAAACGTCCGGTTCTGGAGCGGATTAAACAGCTGATTTTTCACGCTATCCAGCCCCTGCTGCTGCACCGTCAGATCAAAAGCCGAGGGCTCTGAGCCGTTTCGATGAAAAAAAACAAGGTCGCTCCCCACAAATTGAATACTATCTTTCAGCGTTTTGACTTCGCCCTGGGGCGCCCATTTATAGGAATTGGCGTTATTTTCTTTGCCCTTCGTTACGTGGTCCTGATAGCGCCAGCTTTCAAAGGCAGCCTCTGCCTTGAGGGCTTTGTTGCTCATCACCTCTACATGAACAACTGGCCGGAACACGTCGACCCACACAGTGATGGTTGCTGATAGCCCGGCTTTTTCGCCCTTTATTTCAACATGCCCTTTATTCAATACCAGCTCCTGCCGAAAACTGCCCCCCGCTTCGAAGGGATTTGGCGACAGTTTGAGCCGAACCCGGCCCAGCTTTAGAACGGTATTGTTGTGATCGAACGTACCGCTTTTGGCAACATAAAACAGCAGATCACCGTTTTCAACCCATACGTTCAGACCAATATCGCCACCGCCACAAGGCATCGATTCTGATGAATTCTTGCTTTGACTATTCCACACTACGTTATAGCGATCAATCGGAGCAGACTGAGCAAAACCTTCCGACAAAGCACTAACATACAGCGCATTAATGAAGAGTGCACTGGCTAAGAATCGGCGAAGGGTGGAAAAAAATGGAGTACGTGGCAAGGCTAATATGGTATAATTAAAGGAGAAAATAGTAGAGATCACCGTCAAATTTAGAGAGTAAATTTGTGAAGCTACGGTTTATGTGGAGGAAGGTTTTTGAGACACTGCTACTACGTACACGAGGTTTTGAGAAACCTCACAAGGTCGGATTTAAGAATCCGACCGCACAGAAAAGAATCCAACCTCACAGAAATAACCTGACGGCACAAAAAAGAATCCGACTTCACTACGGAAGAATGAACTACAGAAAAAACATCACATTTGTCTGGCTGATCGGACTACTTCAGACAACGGTTTGTCTGGCGCAACCGGCGGCTGTTCTGTCGACAAATAAGCTCAACGAATACGTCACTTACTTCAATCAGATCGACCAGGAAGAAGCCGTCAAAAATTATGTGCCCAATGATCAGTCATTTGATTGGCTTTCCCAAAACATTCCCCTATTCGACTGTCCGGATTCTGTACTGAACGAAATTTATTACTACCGGTGGTGGGCCTTTCGCAAGCACCTGAAAGAAACGCCCGAGGGTTATATTTTTACGGAGTTTATCACCAAAATGAACCATGCCGGTAAATACAATGCCATCAGCAGTGCGCTCGGGCATCATATTTACGAAGGACGCTGGCTCCGGCAATCACAGTACGTGGATGACTACATTTCATTCTGGCTCTACGTCGATCCGAAGCATAGCGCACCCCGTTTTCATGCCTTCAGCAGTTGGGTCGATGATGCTGTGTATAACCGCTACCTCGTCAACCTCGACAAGCCGTTTATTCAGAAAAACCTGCCCGCTCTCGACGCCGACTATCGGAAATGGCAGCAGGAAAAGCAGTTACCGAGCGGCCTTTTCTGGCAGTTTGACGTACGGGATGCCATGGAAGAATCCATTAGTGGATCGCGCAGGGAAAAAAACCGGCGGCCAACCATCAATAGCTATATGTATGGCAATGCTAAAGCCCTGGCCGCAATGGCGGCACTTGTCAACAACGATACGTTACAGCGTCGATATGAGCAACTGGCAACGGCCTTAAAAAAACTGACGCTGGATAGTTTGTGGAACCGGGATGCCCACTTTTTTGAAGTTAAACACCCCAATGGAGCCTTCGCCAACGCCCGTGAAGCGATTGGTTTTATTCCCTGGTATTTTAATCTGCCCACCGACACGCCGGAATATGCCAGCCAGTGGGACCAGCTCACCGACACGACCGGTTTCGAAGCGCCCTGGGGCATTACAACGGCCGAACGTCGGCACCCGGGATTTCGTACGCATGGCTCTGGGCACGGATGCGAATGGGACGGTGCCGTCTGGCCTTTTGCCACCACTCAGACGCTGAAAGGGTTGTCGAACCTGCTTACAAACTACCGCCACCAGGGGCGAATGACCAAGTTGGTATTTTTCAATGAACTGCTGAAATATGCCCGATCGCATACGATGAACGGGCAGATATACGTAGGTGAATATCAGGACGAAAAAACTGGCGAATGGCTGAAAGGCGACAACCCACGAAGTAAGTTCTATAATCACTCCGGGTTTGCAGATCTTATCATCAGCGATCTGATAGGTTTAAAACCCCGGGCCGATAACGTACTCGAAATTCATCCGCTCGTTCCCGACAACAAATGGGACTGGTTTTGTCTCGACAATGTGCTCTACCACGGCAAAACACTGACCATTCTGTATGACAAAACCGGGAAACATTACGGAAAAGGAAAAGGCTTTCGGGTGTTTTCGAATGGTAGGGAAGTGATTAAAGCCAATAGGCTGGAAGCTGTTACAGCGAAGAAGTTTTAAAGTAATTAGCCGCAGTGGTTGAGGTAATTCACCCAGGTATGGGTTGCCACTATGTTTAACGGATCATTCGCTCAATGCCTTACTTAGGCATAGACAATACCTCCGAGGGCCAGCGAACAGGTTGTCCGTTTGGCTTACAAGTAGGCATCTGAGCGCCCAGTTTCTGTAACTGTTCCGTAAATAGCATTGCCAGTCGTGCCAGTTGGTGGGGTTTCCGGGCCGATAGATCGTGCTGTTCGCCGATGTCGTTTTTCAGATTATACAGCTCCAGTTTGCCAGTTTTATGGTGATAAACCAGTTTCCAGTCGCCTTGTCGGCAGGCACTGGCCCATGCCAGAGCCGGTCCTTCCTCTGCAATCCATCGGTTAGGGTGATGCCAGATCAGCAACCGCGATGGATCAGACCAGTTCGGGTTTTTGAGTAGAGGCATAAACGACTTCCCATCCACCGGCTGAATCAGTTTAGGCGATTGAACAGCCGCCATTTGAAGAATGGTCGGGAAAAAATCATCGATCAACAGGTACTGATTGGCAATGCTTCCGGGTTTCACAACACCAGGCCAGCGTACCAGCATGGGCTCGCGAATGCCGCCTTCATACACTGAACCTTTTCCGGCCCGTAAAGGTAAGTTCTGGGTGTGCGCCTGGCCGCCCCGCAATGGGCTTGTACTCAGTCCGCCGTTGTCCGACATAAACAGAATAATGGTATTGTCGGCAAGCTTGTGGTCGTCCAGAAACTGTAGAATATCGCCCAGGCTCTTATCCATCCCTTCCACCAGGGAGGCATAATTGGCCTCTGTGTTGCCGAGTCCCATCTGGCGATATTTATCGACAAACCGTTGATCGGCCATAATTGGTGTATGAACCGCATAGTGTGCCATATAGAGAAAAAACGGCTGCTCCTGTTTCAGGGGCGGTTCCAGCGCTTTGAGAGCTTCCCGCGTCAGGGCATCGGTCAAAAAAGTGTTGGTACCGTGATAGGCATCCAGGCCCGGTACGGCATTGCGATTTGGTTTGCCATTTATCGGACGATCATAATTGTCGGTTCCCAGATAGCTGGCCGGATGGCCAATTTCACTGCCGGCAATATTGACACGAAACCCCATATTTATGGGATTGGAACCCGGCGTTCCGGCCGAGCCAAAATGCGCTTTCCCGCAATGGATGGTATAGTACCCGTTGGCATTAAGGATGGCCGGTAGCGGAGTAGCATAAACGGTTCGGTCAACACCGGCTACTGGGCTAAAGCCATTGATGTTCCAGTTCACCGGATTCGGGCTCGAATCGGGATAGTCGGTATTGGTATTTCGGTTAGGTGATGTCCAGTTGGTTACCCGGTGGCGAGTAGCATTCATGCCCGTCAGCAGGCTAACGCGCGTGGGGGTGCAGACCGGTGTGGCGTAAGCATTGGTAAATTTCATGCCTTCCCGCGCCAGACGCTCCATGTTGGGAGTACGATAGCGGGTATTGAATGGCGTTGGCTGCGTCCAGAATGGTACCGACGTATCTTGCCAGCCCATATCATCGACCAGAAAAACAATGATGTTGGGTGGTTTTTGTAAGTTGCCAGCCCGAATGTTACAACCACTGAGCACTAAACTCCAAACCAATAGAGCCAGTCTGATGGCCTGTCGGCCCGGATACGCTCTTAATGGGATAAATGGCCAGATTTTCGGCTCTTTTTTAGAAGGTGTAGGCATAGGAACCCGTCTTTTTCTAAAAAGCAAACGTTGTGATCTCCCTACCGGCCGTATTCTGAATGGAGCGTTGTCTTTCAAAAAAATACCCTTTTCCTGAGAAAAGGGTACCGAAATGAAAAAACTGAAACAGGGATTTCAGAACAGGATCAGGCCCTGACCAGCAGGTTTTTCGACTTGTTCAGGTACTGGCGCTTGTATTCGAGCGGAGTCATGCCCGTCACTTTTTTGAAATGACGGTAGAAATTCGACACGTTGTTGAAGCCGCAGTCGAAGCAGATAACCTCGGTCGGCGTTTTGTCTTCGATCAGCGCCCGGCAGGCATGGCTGATTCTGATTTCGATCAGGAAATCATAGTACGTTTTGTTGGTCATCAACTTAAAGTACCGGCAAAACGATGTAACGCTCAGGTTGCTGATGGCCGAAATCTCCTCCAGCGTAATTTCTTTTTTATAATTCGATAATGTATAGCTGCATACGGTATTCAGCCGCAGCGAATCGGTTTCATTCGATTGATAAAAAACAGTACGGCCGTTTACAATTGGCTCATACTCATCCGTTTCGGCCAGGGTTTTTAGAATCGAGAGCAGGATAATGATTTTATCAAGATTGCTGGCGTTCAGCGCCCGGTGCATGAGTTCAGCAAGCTTCGCGTTGGCTTTACCATTAATAACCATCCCGCTTTTCGCCTTCTCATAAAGCTTCGGAATCAAATACGCTTCGGGTAGTTTTAACAGATCTTCACCCAGGCAGTCGGGCAAAAACTGAATGACAATGACTTCAATATTCAGGTCGGGGTCATTATAAAAGTACTCTTCGTTGCTACGCCAGGTGTGGGGTAAATTTTCGCCCACAAACACAATCTCGCCCGGCGAAAAATTGCTGATCTTATCGCCAATAAACCGAACGCCTTCTCCCTTGATAATATAGTGTAATTCAAGTTCGGGATGATAATGCCAGATGTTCTTGAAATGCGGTAAGACATCGTGCCGGACGGTGAATGAACTCTCCAGTTTTGCCGTCACTTTGCGGAATAAGGGCTTCATATTTTTGAGCAATAATTACAGACCTGAATCAGTTGGGTGTTATACGAATTGACCAGCCTGTTTGCTGATATACTATAAGTAACTTCTTCTTCGTTTTTGCCGCTTCTGGGCATAGCCCAAAGTGCTCTGGAAATCGTTATACAAACTTAAACGAAACAACGTAAATAATTCATATTTAATCTGTGATAATTTCCTATAATAAATTGGCAAAAAAATGCAGTTACACCCTAAAAATGTACCATATTTTTGTATGCGGTTGTAGAAAAGTATTGTAAATTCTCGTTTAAATCTCCTTTCTCACTGATTTTCTACGTGTTTTTTGTGGCTTTCGTCAGGCAATCGGACTGGATGGGGTTGAACGTTTTTTTGATAGAAAAGTCCCTTATGAAATTACTTATGAAAAGCGCTCTGATTTATGCAGTTATTACAGTAGTTAGCCTCTTACCGGTGCTGGGGCAACAGACGACAAGGGGTCATAATGAGGCTGCGTATATACGGGTCGTTACCGAACGGGCAGCTAAAATTGTAGAAAAACTAGGCATCAGCGATCCGCAGAAACTGGCACGGGTTCAGACCCTTATTGCCAATCAATATCAGGGCTTAAATGCGATTCACGAAAGCTGGAAAATGGCTTTGTCTGCGCCCGATGCCAACAACAATAAGGCAGCTATTGAAGCCGATGCTGCCAGCAAGCTGACCGATCTGCATAAAACCTATCTGGCTTCGCTAGCCCGTGAGTTAACTCCGCAGCAGGTGGAGCAGGTAAAAGACGGAATGACCTATGGGGTGCTGCCTATTACCTACAAAGGGTATCAGGCGATGCTACCCGACCTGACCGATGCGCAAAAAGAACAAATTCTGGCCTATCTGACCGAAGCGCGCGAACGAGCGATGGATGAAGGCTCATCGAAAGAAAAACACGCCATGTTTGGCAAGTATAAAGGTCGGATCAACAATTATCTGTCGGCGGCTGGCATCGACATGAAAAAGGCGAGTAAAGAATGGGAAGAACGTATCGCCAAAGAAAAAGAAGCCGAAAAACTCAAGAAATCATAACCTGTTCCTAGTCCTGATAAACTCTTTTCACGCAAGCAACTCTTAACTCTATGATGACCGTTTTACGAAATCAGAGCCTCCTCATTGGCACCAGTAGGCTACTGGGTGTACTCTTGCTGGGGGGACTTTCCGAAACTCTATGTTTTGCCGAAGCAAACGCCGGTAGGACAGCGGTTTCGACAATCGCCAAGGCACCTATGCAGAATATCACCGGAACGGTTAAGGACGCCAAAACCGGTGAGCCCATTCCGGGGGTAAACGTGCTTCTTAAAGGCACAAAAACCGGAACCGTAACCGACATAAAAGGAACGTTCCGGCTGAATTTGCCGACAGGAAATGAAACCCTGATTTTTAGTTATATCGGTTTTAAAACGCAGGAAATTCAGGTAGGAGGACGCACGGCGCTGGAGATTCAGATGGAAGAAGATGCGGCCGCGCTGAGCGAGGTAGTAGTGGTAGGGTATGGGGTTCAGAAAAAAGTAAGTCTGACCGGGGCTGTTGTAGCTGTCGATATGAAAGCCGTTCAGGATTTGCCGGTCAACAATCTGTCGGCAGCGCTGACTGGCCAGCTACCGGGCGTTGGCGTTTCGGGCGGAACAAGCCGTCCGGGCGATAATGCAACAATTACGGTTCGGACTCCGGTTGTGCTCTCGAAAGATGGCGGTACACTTCAGCCGTTGTATGTAATCGACAATGTGGTTCGTTCGGTCGATGATTTCAATGCGCTCGACGTATCGGAAGTAGAAGCCATTTCGGTACTGAAAGATGCAGCCGCTGCGATCTATGGTGCCCGCTCGAACCAGGGCGTTGTGGTCGTAACGACCAAGCGGGGCAAGGCCGGTACGCCTAAATTCAGCTATAGCGGGTCGACGGGGATTTCGGACGCTACGCTGCCTACCATGATGAATGGCTATCAGCAGGCTACGTACCTGAACGACCTGAATACGACTGCTGGTAAAGCCGCAACCGACCCGCTCATCTACACACCCGACGAGCTGGACTATTTTAAGACGCATAATACGAACTGGTTGCGAACTGCCTGGAAACCTTCGACGGTGGTGCGCCATGCGCTGAACGTAAGCGGAGGTAACGACAAGGCGACCTACTTTGCCGGTGTGAGCTACAACGCACAAAATGCCAACTTCGACAACATCAATACGGGCAAATGGACGTTCCGGGCCAGCACCGATATGCAGGTGACCAGGAGCCTGAAGGCGTCTATCTCGCTGAGCAGCTATCTGGGTAACAAACGCATGTACTTCCTGAAACAGGGGGGCGAAAATCCGGAAAACGACATGAAGAGCCTGCTCTATACTCCGCAGTTTGCTCCGCCCTATATTGATGGTTTACCTGTTCTGCTCTCAACTTCGGGCAACACCAACACCATCGATGCCTTTAACTTCTTTGCCGTACAGAACTCCAACAACTACACCCAGACCAAAACCACGGGGCTGAACGTAACGGCCAATCTGGAATACTCGATTCCGTTCGTAAAAGGTCTGAAAGCGCGTGTACTCTACAGCCGTACGTTCGATAATAGCTTTGGAAAACAGTATGGTACCAAATACAACGTCTATAGTTTTTCGATGTTGGGCGAGCATAAGCACATTTACGGGGGCGATGTAATCAAAACCACCACGCTCAACAACGGCGACCGTGTGCGTATCAATCCTGGCTATACGGATACCTATCAGTTCAATGGCTATCTGAACTACGACCGTCAGTTTGGTAAGCATTCTGTTACGGCCATTGCTTTCTTCGAGCAGGCCGAGAGCCATTCCGACCTGATTGCGGCTATGGCCGAAGGGGTGATTATTGGCGGACTCGACAATATGCGCTATGCCACCGGCACGCAAACGACTTCAGAAACCGAAAGCGAAACGGGCTTTCTGTCGTATGCCGGACGGGTTAACTACAACTACGCCAACAAATACCTGTTCGAAACCGCAATTCGGTACGACGCATCGACCAACTTCGCTCCCGAATACCGCTGGGGCTTTTTCCCATCGTTTTCGCTGGGCTGGGTAATGTCGGAGGAGCGGTTTTTTCGGGATAATGTTCGCTGGGTCGATTTCCTGAAATTGCGGGGTTCGCTCGGTTTTCTGGGCGGTGATGCCACCAAAGCCTATAACTGGCTATCGAACTATTCCATTCAGCAGGGCAAAGGAGCCGTATTTGGCGGTAACTCGAGTCGACCACTGGTTGTTACACCGAACAACGCCATGGCTAACCGGCAGGCTCGCTGGGACGACAACACCAAATACAACATCGGTATCGATGCTCAGTTCCTGAAAAGCCGACTGTCGTTTACGGTCGACGCGTTCTACGATCATCGCTACAACATGCTTACTACCCTGACATCGTCGGTACCGCTGCTGGTGGGCGCAACACTGCCCTCCGAAAACTATGCAACGGTGAACGGATTTGGAACAGAAGTTTCGCTGGGCTGGAACGATAAAGTCGGCAGCGACTGGTCGTATAAAGTCAATACATTCTTTGTCTGGAACGATAACCGGCAGGTGCTGGTCGATGTCGACAAAGGTAAAGTAGGAACGTATCTGGACCCAACCGGCAAATCGAGTGATCGGGGTGTACTGGGCTATCATTATCTGGGTATGTTCAGAACGCAGCAGGATGTTGATCAGTATCTGGAAAAGAACCCAGGTTATACCATTTTCGGTGTTGCTCCCAAACCCGGTATGCTTTATTACCAGGACGTTCGGGGGCCGAAAGATGCATCGGGGCAGTATACGGCTCCAGACGGAAAAATCACGGATGCCGATATGGATTATCTGACCAGAAAGGCCAGTAATCACTATTCGGTGGGCTTCAATTTCAACGTGTCGTACCGAAACCTCTCGCTGGCGGCTGTTATTAGTGGCTCGTTTGGTGGACAGGGAATGGTTGAGGGATCGGCTCGTAATCAGGGAACGCTAACCTCGAACCGGCCTATATTCTGGGCCGATCACTGGACACCCGATAATACGAATGCCGCCTATCCAAGCCCCTATTACAAAGACACCTACACCGTCGATTCGAATTTCTGGTTCATGAGTTCTACGCAACTGTCGGTCCGGAACCTGAATCTATCGTATTCGCTTCCTAATTCAATTGCCAGCAAGCTGAAACTAAGTAGCGTACGGGCCTATCTGGTGGCTACAAATCCGCTGAATCTCTATAACCCTTATAGCTGGAAATCGAACCTGGGCAATTTTGACTCGTATCCGGTATTACGTTCCTATTCGCTGGGTATCAACCTCGGCCTCTAAAACCCTCCGATAGCATGAAACTCGTCAATAAAATAGTTCTCGCTTTCTGTTCGTCGCTTGCACTCACAAGCTGCATGAAAGTGCTCGATAAAACCGATCTGAGCGCAACGTCGGGCGCGCTGATCTTCAGCGATTCGACGCTGACCCAGATGAACCTCAACTACATCTACGACCAGAATCTGCCTACACCAATTGGCAGTTTTGGACCGGAAGGGTCAAGTATCACCAGCTTATCCGACGAATCGTATGGCGAAAGCAAAATTTTGCAGGGTACCGTACAGATCAACGACATTGGCGATTTCGGAACGTCCCTTAGTGCAACCAACAACTACGGTAAGATCCGGGTCATCAATATGTTTCTGAACGATGTCAATAACGGATCGCTACCGCAGTACACGAAAAATAAACTCCGGGCGCAGGCGCAGTTTTTCAGAGCCTGGCGCTATTTCGATCTGGTACGGATTTATGGCGGGGTGCCGCTGGTGCTCAGCCCGCTGAATGCCGTAGGTGTCGAAGCTAAACAACTGGCGTTTCTGCCCCGCAACAGCACCACCGAAAGTTTTGCGCAGATTGTGCGAGACCTCGACTCAACCATTGCATCGGTACCGGGTCGGTGGCCGTCGTCGAGCGATTGGGGACGCATCACAAAAGGAGCAGCCGCTGCCTTCAAAGGTCGGGTGTTGTTGTATGCGGCCAGTCCGCAGTTCAACCCAAACGATCAGCAAAGCGACTGGCAGGCTGCTTATGATGCCAACAAACAGGCTTATGATTTGCTAACGGCCAATGGATATGGTTTGCACGCATCGTTCGATCAGTTGTGGTTCCAGGAAGTAAATAACCCGGAGGCTGTTCTGGTTACGGGCTACAACACCGAAACGGGCGACCAGCTCCGAAAAAATAACGGCTACGACAATGCCACCCGCCCATCGTATGCCGGAACGGGTGGAGGCTCCAATCAGCCATCGTGGGAAATGGTGAAAGCCTTTCCAATGCTGGATGGTAAAAAACCGGGCGAATCGGCCAAATACGCCTATTCAGATCAGTTATTCTACAAAAACCGTGATCCACGTTTCGACAAAACCATCGCCTACAATGGCGCTAACTGGCCCCTGAATGGTAATACGGCCTACAAATTGTGGACCTATTTTGTAAATGGTAAAACCATTGAACCCAAAGCAACCAATACGGGCTTCTACACGCGCAAGGCTATCAACCCATCGGTTGCTGCGGGCGATGTGCAGTATTTGGGTACCGACTGGATCGAAATTCGGTTTGCCGAAGTTATGCTGAATCTGGCCGAAAGTGCTACCGGGATTAATAAACTGGACGAAGCCTATACGCAGTTGAAAGCGCTTCGGAAACGGGCGGGTATCGAAGCCGGAACTGACGGGATGTATGGTTTGAAAGCCAATATGACCCGTGCCGAAATGTTCAGTGCCATTCTTTACGAACGGCAGATCGAGCTTGCCTTCGAAGGAAAACGGTTTTGGGACCTGCGTCGCTGGAAACGGATCGAACAAACACTAAACGGCACACGTCGGACGGGCGTTATTATCAACCTGAACGCAACGGGCGTGCCCGCCGATTTCGCAGCCAATCGCGACAATATTTCTCTCGACTCGGCGTATACCAACTACTTTACGCTGACCTTTAAGCAGCTCGATACTAAATATGCCATTGCCTGGAAGCCCGAATATTACTTCTTCGCTATTCCACAATCGGCCATCGACAACAACCCCAAACTGATTCAGAACAATACATGGGGTGGTGCGTTCGACCCGTTGCAGTAGGAGGGTGATCGGTATTCGATTTACGGTTGCTCCGCCTGTTAGTCTCCTGCCCTGCGGAGCAACCATAAACCGAATACCGAAAGAATAAGTGGGTTAGAAAAAAGCAATCCCGAATGCTACTGGCGTTCGGGATTGTCTGTTTATGAGATGTAGACAGAGGCTACGAAAGAGTAAGAGCAAATAGCCTTTGTAAGCTCTGGGGACAATAAAGTATGAACTGGCGAATCGGTTTGTCAGATGATGGATTGAAGCGGGTTGTTGCTCGAAAAGCTGGGTTGCATGGTTACCGTTTCAGCATTCAGCTTTTTATGATAGAAGATATACGAAGCAAAACCCAGCGCCACAAAGAGAAAAATAGGCGCCCATTCGCCGACAGTTTTACCGCTATTCGCGACGGAATATGTAGCCCCCAGCAGGTCGAACATAAGGCCAGCATAGGCCCATTCTTTAAGTCGCGGAAACCCCGGAACCAGAATGGCCACCGACCCCAATAGTTTGGCCCAGCCCAGAAAGGGAATGATATAGGCCGGATACCCCATTTCCCGAAATCCCTGTACCGACATCGGTACGACCATAATGTTGGGAATGGCCGAACCAATCATAACGAAAGCAAATAAACCGGTTAAGATCCAGTACGTGATTTTAGTCTTTTTCGGGGCTGTCGTTTTGCCGTTCTGAGCGCTGATTTGTGTCATGGTGTATTTGTTGTTTTGGTTAACTAACAAGACAAATGTACCACTCAAAACCAACGTTAATAGGGGGTGAAACCGGCAAAATTCGGGTGCTTTACGACATTGAATGAATTTTTTCAATTCAACAATTCAATCATTATTTCACCAGTTGCGTTTTAATTTCGGCCCGGTCGGCAAGGTCTTCGCTGGCTGTTTTCAGGATAATATCTCCTGGTTTTAAATCACCAAAAATCTGTGTTTGCCCAACAGAGGCATCGCCCTTTTCTACGACCGTTCGAACAGCTTTTCCATCTACAACTTTCAGAACGAATGCGCCATCCATCGTGCTGATGATTGCCGTTTTAGGTACGTAAATACTACCTTCGCCCGACGCATTAACGGGGAGCCGAACCGAGGCAAACATACCGGGTTTCAGTTTGCCTCCCTTGTTCTGGAAATCAATTTCAATGAGCTCCGATCGGGTTTCCGGGCGTACACTGTTCGAGATCCGGTTGATGTGCCCCGTGAAGGTTTGGTGCGGAAAACTGCGGACAGAAAACTGAACCGGATTGCCCTGCCGAATATCGCCCAGATAAGCTTCGGGAACCGCAATGCGTAGCCGCAGCCGGTCGAGTTGTTTAATTTTCAGCATGGGTACGTTGTTTTGCCCTCCCGGTCCCACAAAAGCACCCGGCGACAGCCGACGGTCGGTGATGACACCCGTAAATGGAGCGGTTATTTTCAGGTAACTGACCAACTGCTGAACCGAGCTATAATGCGCATTGGCCGCCACAACGGCCAGGCTGTCGGATATGGCTTTGGTGCGGGAGGTTTCCAGATCGACGGGCGAAATGGCGCCGAGCGTGCGGCTGGTACGTAATACGCGCAGAAAGGTTCCTTTACTGGCTCCAAAAACGGCTTCGGCAGCTTTTACTTTCGAATAGGCTTCCGTCAGGTTCGCCGTCAGTTCCGGGGCTTCCAGTTCGGCCAAAACCTGCCCTTTGCGCACCTGATCGCCAATGTCGACGTAGAGTGCTTTGACATAACTGCTGACGCGCGGATAGATGTCTGTTTCGTAATAGCTTTCGAGTTCGCCGGGTAAATTCAACTCGGAGGTTGGGCGGGAGGCCGTAAGCCGGATGGCTTCATACTGAATCTCTTCGTCGGGCGGAGTTTCAGTTAGCTGGCTTTTTTCAGTTGAGGAACTGCCACACTGGGTTAGCAGAAACCCCAGCCCAGCCAGCATGGCTATCCGTATTGTTGAGCGAAAATTAGAAGATAAATGCATGATGCTGATCGATTGATTAGTAGGTGAGGGTGGAGGTAGATGATTCGGCAAGAGGAGAGGGCCGTCCATCGTAAACACGGCTATTGGGATCATCGGGATCGAGCGAGGGCGAATCGAAGGATGTTTTCCGTTGAACAGCAGCAAAGACCACCGGTAAAACCAGCAAAGCTGCAATTGTCGAGAAAAATAATCCACCAATCACTGCGCGGCCCAATGGGGCGGTTTGCTCACCCGATTCGCCCAGGCCGCTGGCCATCGGAATCATTCCGGCAATCATCGCCAGCGCCGTCATCAAAATAGGTCGTAAACGGGCAGCTCCCGCCATTCGGGCGGCCGATCGGGCATCGCGATACCGAAGCCGCAGAAATTCGGCATTCGTAACCAGTAAGAGCGCATTCGCTACCGATACACCCACCGACATAATAATACCCATGTACGATTGCAGGTTGAGTGTCTGGCCAGTTATTAAGAGCAGTGTTAGCGAACCGGCCAGTACAGCCGGTATACTGACCAGCACTACACTGGCAACTTTGAACGATTGATAGTTGGCGGCTAGCAGCAGAAAAATCACCACAATGGCCAGCCCTAATCCGAATTGCAAACTGCTGAGCGTTTCTTTGAGCAGTTGAGCCAGACCTCTCAGTTCAACTACAGAGCCTTTTGGTGGCTCGCCAGTTGCGTCAATGGCGGCCTGCACATCGCGCGTAGCCGTGCCCAGATCCTGGTTAACCATGTTGGCTGATACTGTGATGATCCGGCGTGGGCCGATTCGATCATACTGGCCCGGCACTGTCGTTGGGGTAATAGTGGCTACATCGCCAAGCGTGGGTCGGAGTTGCCCTTTTACCAATGGAATCGCCTGTATGTCGGCCACCGACTTCATTTGATCCTGTTCAAGCTGAATTTGCACCTGATAGGCAAACCCTTTCGATTGATCGAGCCATAGGTTTTTGGCCGTAAAGCGACTGGACGCCGTGGCGGCTACCAGCGATTTGGAAATCTCGTCGGTACTCAGACCCAGCTGGGCGGCTCGCTCCCGGTCTACATGAATTGTTACGGTTGGGTAACTAAGTGGCTGATTAATACGCAGGTCGCGCAGGTACGGAATCTCGCGCAGGCGAGTCAGCAACCGATTGGCGTAATGCTGTCCTTCAATAAGGTCTTTACCCCCCACCAGAATCTCGATGGGTGTTTGTGCTCCCTGACTCATAATCTTGTCGGTCAGGTCGATGGGTTCGAATGAAAGCCGCACGTTGGGCATTTTCCGGCGAACCCGCTGGCGAATCTGCTCTTTCAGCGCATCCAGCGATTCTACCTTGTATTCGTCGGAAAGATTGATTTGCAAAACAGCTTCGTGTGGTCCGGCATTGAAGACATAGAGGGCACTCGTGCCGTAACTGGATGGGGTCATGCCAACGAAAGCCGATGAAATGGCCACGTTTTGGGCACCAACAATGTCGTTTATCTGTTTGATTACCCGTTTTGTGAGTTCTTCAGTCCGTTCAATACGCAAACCCTGCGGCCCAACAATACGAAGCTGAAACTGATGTGCATGATTTTGGCGGGGCATCATATCCTGACCAATCTGCATGAATCCAATACCAATCAGAAGGGCACAGATCAGCCCATAAACGCCAATAACCAGCACGCGTCGGCCCATCAGCTTGTCGAGCAATCGTAGATACCCCAGCTTGAATCGCTCAAAACCCGTCACGTTTTCGGGGTGTTTTTCCTCGTAATCTTCCTGTTGAATTTCCTGCTGATTAGTTAGATCGGGCAGCAGGCTCAGGTCGTGAGGATGAGCATGTTCGTGGTTTTTTAGCCACCAGTTGGTAACAACAGGAACAAAAACCTGCGACAACACATAAGACGCCAGAATGGAAAAACCAACCGATAGCGACAAGGGCAGAAACATACCCCGTGGTACGCCATTCATCAGAAAAGCCGGGGCAAACACGGCCAGAATACACAACGTAATGAGCAGGAGAGGAAACGACATTTCCTGGCTGGCATCCAGAATAGCCCGCGATTTGGTTTTACCCATTTCAAGGTGCTGGTGAATATTCTCAATCACTACGGTTGCCTGGTCGACCAGAATCCCGATGGCCAGCGCCAGACCCGACAGGGTCATGATATTGATTGTTTGCCCCGTAAGATTAAGCAGCAGAATTGCCGATAAGATGGAGATTGGGATCGTAAGGATCACAATCAGCGAACTGCGCCAGTCGCCCAGGAAGAGAAGCACCATCAAACCCGTCAGAATGGCTCCCATACCTCCCTCAACGGCCAGGCTATGAACAGCCTGAATGACGTATACCGACTGGTCGAATTCGTACGTAAGCTGCACATCGTCGGGCAGGAGGGCTTTCATTTCGGGTAATTTGGCCTTCAAGGCACTAACGACGCTCATCGTAGAGGCATCGGCACTTTTGGTGACGGGGATATACACCGACCGTTTTCCATTGACCAATGCGTAGCCGACGGGAATATCGGTAGCGTCTTCTACGGTAGCCACATCGCGCAGAAATACCGTGGGGCCAACGCCTTTTCGTAAGGGAATGTTCATGAACTCGCCTACCTTGTCGAGCACTGTATTGCTGGGCGTCATAATGGTATAATCGCCCATTTGAACACTACCCGCTGGCGAAATCTGGTTATTTTTAACCACGGCCTGCACAATTTCGTCGGGCGTTAGTTCGTAGCTGCGCATCCGCTCGGGATCGACCTTCACCACCACTGTTCGTTCGTTACCACCGAATGGGGGCGGGGCCGAAGCTCCCGGAATCTGGGAAAACAACGGACGAATGCGCGTAGAGGCCAGGTCCTGCATCTCGCCCAGCGATGCCCGTCGGCTGCTGAATACGAGCTGACCTACAGGCAGACTCGACGCGTCGAACCGAACTACAGTAGGGGGGACGGTTCCGGGCGGCAGGTAGTTCATAACCCGGCTGACCTGGTTGGCCACTTCGCCCGATACCTGGGCCATGTTGACATCTTCGTAGAAGGTACATTTGACCAGGCAAAGCCCCTGAATGTTTTTTACCTCAACATTCTTGATGCCCGATACATACAGCAACTGGTTTTGATAGCGGGTAGCAATAAACCCTTCCATCTGGGCGGGTGTCATACCGCCATAGGGCTGGGCAATGTAAATAGTAGGAAGATTGAGCCGGGGAAAAATGTCTACCGGAATCTTAAGCAAAGCCAGAACCGCAAACAGGATGATCCCGGCCAGTGCTACAATTACGGTGATAGGTTTGGCTAAGGCTGCTTTAATCATGACAGTTGAGTTAATGAGGAAGTTGTTGGAGGAAAGAATCCAGGTTGCCTGCCGTAGCCGCACGGAGGAGTAAGGCACGCCAGACACTGCTGGTGGTTAGTGCCTGATCGACTTCCGCCCGATTCAATAACGCACTCGTTTGAGTTAGTGCCTGAATATTGTCCAGACCCGATTCATACCGGGCCTGGGCCTGGATGTATGCCTGTTTAGCAGCATTGAGTTGGAGTGGAGCCTGCTGGGCGCGGGCCATTGCCTGCGCCAGTTGCAAAACAGCATTCTGGCTGGCAGCCTGAAGTTCGAGGGCCTGTTGGTCGTAGGCTAGCTGGCTGGCATTAATTCGTTCCCGTTGGGCAGATACCGAATATTTACTACGCCATAAATCGCTGGGCCGCCATACGGTTGTTAATCCCACAATGTAGTTGTAGGCACGCAGTGGTAAACCAGCTCCGAGTGAAGGATCGATCCGGAAGGTGCCGTCTGGCTGGGCGCGTTCACTAATGCCCGAACCGCGCCCCTGAAGCGAACCAAATACCGAAACAGAAGGCAGTGCAGCCGCTTTCAGAAGCGATTCACTGGCTTTCCCCAATTCTATATTCTTCTGAAAAAGCAGTAGCTGAGGATGAACAACTGGATTGTTTCGGGGATGAAGAGGTAACTGTGGAAGCTGATTATAAAAAACCATCGAGTCCAGTTGCATGGTTGGATCGGGTTGTCCAATCAGTTCGGTAAGCCGGAGCACCTGTTGCTGGGCTGCCTGCTGGCTTTCCAGCACCAGTAGCTGAGCGCGGGCTACTTCGGTGTTGGCAACGGCACTGTCGATGCCTGGCCGGAGACCATCGGCCGTACTGGCCCGAATAATTCGTTGCAGTTCCTGCGTTCGCTGAAGATTGGCCGTTTGCAGAGCTACCGCTTTTTGGGCATTGAGGGCAAGTAAGTAGGCGTCGCATACGCGTACCTGATGGGTAAATAGTTCGCCTTCATAATCGGCCTGGGTCTGCTCGATAGCTAGTTTGGCCTGATCGCGACGCATCTGCCGACGACCAAACGTAATGGCTTCCCAATCGACAAGCATCGAAACGCCACTGGTCCAGGTAGCCTGGCTATTGAAGCCATCGGTCCGCACGCCCGAAATGGGAAGTAGCAGCCCCCCATTCGAAACATAAGCTCCGCGAACCTGATTCGAGGTCGCATTCAGCGCCTGTGCCTGAACACCCGCCTGGGGCATCAGCGCTACATTTAACGCCTGTGCATCGATTTCGGCCGCTTTGATAAGAGCTAATTTTCTGCGTAGGCCGGGATACTTTGCTCTGGCCAGTTCCAGCGCTTTAGGGAGCGTTAATTTGTCGATCAGGGTTGGTTCTGTGCCCTTGACCGACTGGGCTAAGCCTGCCTGGGTCCATAAACAGACCAGCGTGATGAAAAGTCCTAATCGTTGATTCCTCTGTCTGTACATGAGCATTGGTTAAGAGAGAAACCAAAGCTATTAAGAGGAGATTAGAGTGAAATTAGAATAAAATTAGAGATTATTAGAATACGATTAAGATGATTGAATTGTTGCTGGTAAATAGCTGATGGTTAGTATGAGTGGGTTGGCGTATACGATAGCGGTTATTTTTCAGTGCTGGCCAAAATCTAGTGGCCAGCACTGAAACGGGTGTACCTACTTTGGTCGTAACGGCTATTTAAACAGCACCTGCGCATACTGGAACAGGTCATGCCGCCAGACCGGCCAGGTATGACCACCCGCATACTCACTGTACTGGTATTTGACGCCCATCTCGTCGAACTTTTTCATCATCACCTGGCAATTCTGATAGGCGATGTCTTCCTTCCCGCCCATCGAAATCCATAGCGGTTTCAGATTCGAGTTGATGGTAGCGGCATTGGCTTTCATAAATTCATACTGCGGGTCAGACAGTTTGGGATTGTTGGCAAACCAGCCCGAACTGAACACACCCAGCGATGAGAACATATTGTTGTTTTTGATACCGGCATACAAGGTCTGCAACCCGCCCATCGACAGGCCCGCAAGTGCCCGACTTTTGGCATCGGTTTCAACCCGGAAATTGCTTTCGACAAAGGGAATAGCGCCAAGTTTCAGTTCGTTTTCAAACGCTTTCAGAACGTTTTCGTTGAAACCCGCCAGACCACCCGCATTGCCTACGTTGCCGTCGAGCATGGCAATAATCATCGGTTTGGCTTTGTTTTCGGCAATCAGGTTATCCAGAATCATATCCGTTTTACCCTGCGTAGCCCAGCCCCGCTGATCTTCGCCACCACCGTGCAGCAGGTAGAGCACGGGGTATTTTTCCGTCGATTTGTCGTAGCCCGGCGGGGTGTACACATACATCTCGCGCCAGGTATTGGTCGCTTTGGAGAGGTATCGTTTTACACGAATGTCGCCGTGCGGTACGTCCTTCATGGCATAAAAAGCACCGTCTTTGTCGGGGATTTCGATGCCGCTGGCCATTCGTCCCATGCCGTAGAAGGTTTCACTGGCCGGATCGGCAAGGGCTACACCGTCGATCAACAGGGAGTAATAATGAAAACCCCGGCTGATGGAATCGGTGGTGACGGTCCAGAAACCGCTGGTATCTTTCACCATGTCGTATTTCTTTCCCAGATCGACCTGCACTTTCTGGGCGTCGGGCGCTTTGACGCGAAACACGACGCGGTTGTCGGGTAAAATCTGGGGGTATTTCGCGTTGCGGGCGTTGGTGGCCGCTGGCGTACCCAGAACGGTATATTTCGACAGCGAAGCAACATCGACCGGCTTGAACAGAAACTGCGAGAACATGTACAGGCCATTTTTCCAGACTTTGAAATCGTGGACACCCGGCTCGACGTAATACACATGCGGTACGCCGTTCTGGTACAGGTAATCGTGGGTACGTTTGCTGAAGGTAATGAGCCCGTCCTGATCTCCGCACGAAATCCACAGCAGTTTCAACTGTTTTTTGGCAAGTTCCGGGTTCGGTACCAGTTCTTCAGGCCGTTTGGTATTGGGCGCCGATGAGAAACCACCTACCCAGGCAAACTTGTCCAGATTGCCCAACCCAAAGTTCAGCGACTGCCCTCCTCCCATCGACAGTCCGGCAATGGCGCGGTGTTCGCGGTCGGTTAGTGTGGAATATTTTTTCTCGATAAACGGAATCAGATCGTTCAGCAAATCTTTCTCGAACGTAGCAAACGCTTCTACTTTGTCTTTGTCGAAGATATTACCGATGGCCCGGTCGTCTTTCATGGCGCGGCCATTGGGCATCACCACAATCATGGGCTGAAGCTTTTTTTCGGCATACAGGTTGTCGAGAATGACCTGTGGCTTTCCGCCATTCAGCCATTCTTTTTCATCCCCACCGATGCCGTGCAAGAGGTACAAGACCGGGTATTTCGTTTTTTTATTGTAACCGGGCGGGGTGTATACCAATGCTTTCCGGGTGGTGCCAACGGTTTTCGAAGCATACTGAACCGAGTCCAGTTTGCCCGTAGCGATGCCCGAACGTAGCTGGTCAAAGCCTTTCGGGGCTTCCTTTTCGATGGTTTGCGAATAGGCCGTTGATCCCATCATCAGAGCGATGAATACATACGACCTTTTTATGAATAAACTGTTCATCATGGTTTAAAGGTTTTTGACAGGATTTACAGGATTACCATGATTTATTCTTGCGCTCATCCCCGATTGTATCGAAGACGAGCGCAGTCCCTTTTATCTGGTAAATCCTGTCAATCCTGTTAATCCTGTCGAAAAAGTAATCGTTTAGTTAAACAGCAAGGGGGCAAGTTCGTGCAGACTCCGACGCCAGGTCAGAAATTCGTGGGCTGTCTTATCCGAAACATAGGAAACCGCATTGTACCCGGCGGCTTTAAGGTCAGTGGCCGATTTGTTAACGCCATCGGGCCGTTCCTTGCTGCCACAGCTAATAAAAACAAGCTTCGGTTTAGCTTTGCCGCTGAGGTCGTCCGGCGCGTACACACCACCGCTGAGCAGGCCGTAATACCCGAAAACATCCGGCTTGTTGAGGGTAATCATTTTGGTTTCCATGCCGCCCATCGACAGGCCCGCCATCGCCCGATTGTCGCGGTTGGCAAGCGTACGAAAATTGGTATCTACGTACGGAATCAGTTCGTCGATCATCACGGTTTGAAACGGGTCGATCTTGAACTCTCTGATCTTGCCAAATTTCACTTCGTTGGTCATGCCGTAGGTCATCACGATGAGGAACGGCTTGATTTTACCGGCCGCAATCAGGTTGTCCATAATCAGGTTCGCATGTCCCTGGTTGCTCCAGGCCGTTTCGTCCTCACCCCAGCCATGTTGCAAGTACAGCACCGGATATTTTTTTGACTTTTCTGTTGAGTAACCCGGTGGCGTATACACAAACGCCCGACGCGATGTACCCGTGCTTTTGGAGGTGAACAGAATCTGCTGCACCATACCGTGCGGTACGTCTTTTAATGCGTAGAATTCCTGATCGTGGGCGGGTATCTCAATGCCGCTTTCCCAACGAACGGAACCGTAATAATTCAACGTACCCGGATCATTAAAAGTCCCTCCATCGATGGTCAGGTGATAGTAATGGAATCCTTCGTCCAGCGGGCCCGCCGTCGTGCCGGTCCAGTAGCCGTCTTCCCCTTTGGTGAGGATGGTACCGCCCCGTCCACCCAGGCCCAGGCTCACCCGGACACTATCGGCCAGGGGTGCCTTAATGCGGAACCGTACATATCCCTGCGAATTTACCTGCGGAAATTCCTGCCCCGGTTGATTTAGCGATGATGGTTTAAAATCTTCCGCAATGGCCGATGCCGTTTGTGAATAACTACTCACGCTGATTAACGTGGCTACCACGAATGCAGCAATTGTTTTGAAAGTCATTTGGGTAAGGGGTTATATTAGAAAAATTTGAATGTGTTGACTTTACCCCCAACCCCCTGAAGGGGGCTTGGCTGACGCCGGAGAAAGCCCCCTTCAGGGGGTTGGGGGTATTCTATTTAAAAAGCTGTGGCAACGTAGTGGCGAGATACAGTTTGCAGTTCATCCAGGTATGCCCACCCGGCACAATCAGCGGTTCGAGCTTAATTTTCTTCTCTTCGAACATGGCGATGTTCTTTTTTACGGGTTCATACAGAAAGTCTTCGGTGCCCACGCTGATGGTGAACAGTTTCAGTTGGTTATTGATCTTGTTGGCATCCGGCGACCAGTTTGTGAAGTTTTTCTGAAACTCTTCGGTAGCCGTATACGGCGCATACGAGCATACATAGGCGAATTTATCGGGGTTGGTCAGTCCAATGTTCAGTGTTTGACCACCACCTACCGAAAAACCCGCTACGGCCCGTCCTTTGCTCTCGGCGATGACCGGATAATTAGCCTCCACAAACGGCACGATGTCATTGACCATGTCTTTAGTAAAGTCGGGCATGGGAGCCGGACGAACATTGCCGTAGGGCATCACAATCAGCATGGGTTTCGCTTTGCCCTGCGCAATCAGGTTATCAGCAATCAGGTTGGCGCGGCCCACTTTCGTCCAGGTTTCCTCGGTGTCGGAGCCGCCGTGAATCAAATACAATACCGGGTATTTGGTTTTGCCATTCGGGTTGAAGCCCGGCGGGGTGTATACCAGAAGCTGACGGGTGGTGCCCAGCGTACCGGACTTGTAATAACGGTAGCTGACTTTACCATGCGGTACGTTCTGTAGAGAGTGTACCAGCGGTTGATCGCCGGGTATGTCGACGATGCTACGTTTAAACCGCTCGTTGGCAAAGATGTAGGTGTTGCTCGGGTCGGCCAGTGATACGCTATCGACCATAAAGCTGTACGGATAAATATCGGGCTTAACCGGCGGCACCGTAACGCTCCAGATGCCTGAGGTGTCTTTGGTCAGGGGCACCGGCGCTTTTAGAAACTCGCCCGACAGCATCACTTTTTTTGCATTTCGGGAAAAATACCGGAACGTAATACTATGATCGGGATGTACATCGGGGGAACTGATGGCCGGTGGCCGTTGCTGAGCCAGCACCGTAACACCCGACAACAGAACGGATTGTAGCAAAAAGAAAATGCGTTTCATGGGTGCAGGAATTAGGGTTGGAAAAGTAGCGGAGTGGTGGCAGCAACGTATTTCTTGACATTCATCCAGGTATGGCCCCCGTCGGTAATCAGGCTTTTGAAATTCACCTGTTTCGCTTTGAGGTAGTCCATAAATTCCACCGTACCCTTATACAGGAAATCATCGCTTCCCACACTGACCCACAGCAATTTAAGCTGCTTGTTGGTCTGTTCGGGTTTAGCCACGATCTGGCTGAAGTTGCCGTCCATTTCCTGGGGCGACAGGTATGAGCTATAGGCACACACCCAGGCAAATTTGTCCATGTTGCTAAAGGCTGTACGTAGCGTTTGTCCACCCCCGCGCGAGAAACCGCCAATGGCCCGGTTCTCCCGATTGGCAATGGCCCGGTAATTTTTCTCGACATACGGAATGACGTTGCTCACCAGATCCGTCGCAAAATCGTTGGCCCGTTTCACCGCATCGGCCCCATCCCGAACGGTTGGGTCGGCGGGTTTGGACCCTCCTTTCTGTTCGGCCACCCGCGCGGCTATGTTGCCGTAGGGCATGACAATGATCATGGGCTTAACCTTGCCTTCCGCCAGCAGATTGTCCAGAATCAGATTGGTTTTGCCGACTTTAAAGAAGGTTTCTTCGGTATCGGTCGTGCCGCTGATGAGGTAATAAACCGGGTATTTTTGTTTTGGATTCCTGTCGTAACCCGGTGGCGTATACACAACCAGAGAGCCCGTTGTCCCTTCCACCGACGGGTAATATTCGTAGTTGATGGAACCGTGCGGTACGTCCTTCATTGAGTGCACCAGTGGTGTGTCGCCGGGAACATCGACCAGGCTGGCTTTGAATCGCTCGTTCGGGAAAAATGCTACGTTAGCAGGGTCCATCACCGTTACGCCATCCACCCGAAAGCTGTAGGGGTAAATATCGGGTTTGACCGGGCCTACCGTTACGCTCCAGATACCCTGCGCATCTTTACTCATCGGCACAGGTCCTTTTTCGAACTGCGCGCTTAGTTGCACGTCTTTGGCCTGCGGAGCCAGATACCGGAACGTAACAGACTTATCGGCGTTCACCTGGGGCGATACCACCAGTGGGCCTCGGGGAGGCTGAGCCAGCGCCCCACCATATAGGCAGAACAGGACCCATACGAGCCACAATCGACTGATTACTTGTTGATTCATAGGTGATTAAGGTTTAGGAATTACTCGGTTAGTTGTTGACAGGATTTCAAGGTTTTTCTGACAGGATTTACAGGATGAACAAGATTCCTAATGAACAATAAATCCTGTTCATCCTGTAAATCCTGTCAGAAAAACCTTTATTTGGTAATGACATCAACTTCGGCATAGCCTGGAGCCGAACCCTCCTGTGTATTTTTCAAAGCGCGGAGTTTAATGTATCGGGCTTTGACAGGTTCAAAGGGTTTGGTTTGCCAGAACGGACTGTTTTTAATGTTTGAGAACTCGCCTTCACTCACCCGCTTCCAGTTCGTGTTATCGTCGGATACGTCAAATTGATAATGGGTGATGATGCTTCCCTCCTCCCACCAGTTCTGGGCAGGCAAATACCGGAAACCGACCAGATTTTCGTCTTTCCCCAAGTCTATGACCAGGTCGGCGGGCAGCATTTGACTTTTGGGTTGGTGCCACGACGTATTGGGATTTCCATCCAGCACCTGATTGGCCGACTTGGCATCCGTATTCACAATTTTCCAGTTGCTGTGGGCGATGTCGAATTTTTCGTCGCTGACGATGCTGCCTTGCTTCGTAAATGGATTGTAAGCTATCGCCTTTATTTCGGCTTTACCCGCGCTGGTTTTTATGGGAGCCGTGTATTTGTTCGACTGTGCCGTTGGCGTACTTCCGTCGAGGGTGTAATAGACTTCCGATTCAGTATCACCGGATTTGATGTGAATGTCGCCCGCCTGATCGCGAATGAAGCTGGGGGGCGTCAGAATCAGGGGTGCCTTATAGACTTCAAGGTTTGAAATCAACGGGCAACCTTTGGCGTCCAGAATGTTCAGGCGCAGTTGGGTGGCTTCGACGGTCGGAAACCGCAGAATACGTTTATAGCCAATGGTCGTTTCTTTGGCAATTTCTTTCCAGGTGCCATCGACCAGAGCCTCTACCGTAAACGATTTAACCCGTTGACCCAACCGAATGGGCTCCTGCACCAGAAACCGGTTGAACGCGGTGGGTTTTGCAAACTGTAGGGTCAGCGATCCACTACGAGCAACATCGTCTGTCGCCCAATAACTTTCCTTATCATCATCAATGGCCTTACTGGCATCATAAGCTGCACTTTTTCCGCGTATTGGCGAGGCTGTGGCACGGGCATTTTTGGCCAGATTTACAGCAAACGCTTCTTTCGTCGCTTTGGCAAAAGCCTGAACAGTTTTTTCGTCTTTTTCGTGAATCAGGCCATTGGGCATGATTGGAAAGTTGAGCAGCAACGTAGCGTTTCGACCAATGGAATTGTAATAAATATCCATTAGCTGGGGCAGGGTCTTTACTTTTCGGTCTTCCCGCTCGTGGTAAAACCACTCCGGCCGAATAGAGGTGTTTACTTCGCCCGGCACCCAGGTATCACCATTCTCCACGCCATACCGCAGCATTTTTTCCGGCACATCACCGGTCGCATTTAACAAACTCCAGTTGGTTTCGCCTACATAGCCCGCTTCGGTACCTACCCAGCGCAGATCGGCCCGGTCGCCCCCGTCGTTCCAGATAACGATGTTGGGCTGGAGCTTCCGCACGAGTTTGTAGGTAGTCGGCCAGTCGTAATACGTCTTCGCGTCGATTTTGCGGGTTTCGTTAGCTCCACCGTAATAGCCTGACCCACCATTAGCGCCATCGAACCAGATCTCGAAAACGTCACCGTAGTTGGTCAGCAGCTCCGTCAACTGGTTGCGGAAGTAGGTGATATATTCCGGCTTGCCGTAGTCGGGATGGTTGCGGTCCCAGGGCGACAGATAGACCCCGAACTTCAGCCCATATTCTTTGCAGGCATCGGCCATTTCCCGCACAACATCGGCTTTCCCATTCCGCCAGGGCACATTTTTTACGGAGTATTCGGTGTATTTCGAGGGCCAGAGGCAGAATCCGCTGTGGTGTTTGGCCGTAAAAATGATGCCTTTCATCCCGGCCTCTTTACAAATACGGGCCCATTGCCGACAATCCAGTTTGGTCGGGTTAAACAGTTTGGGGTCTTCGTTGCCAAGCCCCCAGGCCATATCCGTATAGGTGTTGATCGAAAAATGGATGAACGCGTAGTATTCCATCTTTTGCCAGCGCAACTGGTTCTCGCTCGGAAGCGGGCCAACGGGTTTTGGCGGGACAGGTTGCGAAAATCCGATTGTGTGAAAAACCAGACTTAGGGCCAGCCACAGGCTAAAACGTTGTTGCCTCATTTTACTAATTTGTTTAAGATGATCTGCTTTTACGCATAGCGATGACGCTCCTTCTGTGCAGTCGGCAGACTATTCTTTGATCCAGTTATTCTGTTTCATCCAGGCAAACAGGGGCTCCATCCAGCCGGGATGCCGGAAAATAAACCCGTGATCGCCCTTGGGGTAAATGTGCATTTCGACCGGTACGTTCTGGTGCCGGAGTTTTTCGAAATAGACGATGCTGTTGTCTACATCGACCAGTTTGTCGTCGGCCGCGTGGGTCAGGTACGTGGGTGGCGTATTGGCCCGAACCTGCAACTCATTGGAGAAAAGCTCGACATCCTGCCGCGACGGATTTTTACCCAGCAGGTTGTCGTGCGAGCCCCCGTGCGTCAGGCTATCCTGCATACTAATGACCGGATAGACCAGAATCTGAAAATCGGGGCGCAGGCTGGTGTTCTGGCTATTTTCGATATATGGTTTTTCGAAATGCGTAGCCACTGTAGATGCCAGATGTCCACCCGCCGAAAAACCAATGACCCCAACTTTGCCAGCATCGATTCCCCATCTGGCAGCACTTTCGCGAACCAGTTTTATAGCTTGCTGAGCATCCTGCAACGGACCAATTTTCTTATCAGGCATGATGGCATCGCTGGGCAATCGGTATTTCAGGATGAATGCCGCCACTCCTTTTTCGGCAAAGGCTTTGGCAATATTTATGCCTTCTCCCTGATACACCACAACCCCATAGCCCCCGCCTGGAATGATGACGACAGCCGTACCAGACGCTTTATCAGCTGCAGGTTTGTAATACTCCAGCGTAGGCTTGGTAATGCCCTTCAAAACGCCCGTTGCCGCCCCCGACTCCTGTACCTCTGACGCTTTTGAATTAGGTATCTCGGCAGTGTACAACGAAATGATTTCCTGAGCGGTTGTGCGTTGCGGAGCAAATCCTAACAGGCTCATAGCTATAGCTATGATCGCTGGTTTTATGCCTATAATCCAAGTGGCATTTGGTGATCGTAACAAATTTAAACGCATCGTTTTCTCAGGTTTTTCTGGCATTTAACCCCTAGCCCTCTGAAGGGGGTTAAGGCTTGATTATTAACCCTGAAAGGGTGTCATGTTTATAGCAAAGCAGCTAAGTAAACGACCCTTTAAGCCCCGAAGGGGTGATATAATTTCGCCCCTTCGGGGCTTAAAAGGATACAAGGCATCTTTGTCCTATAATCCTGTCATCCCTTCGGGATTAGAGCTTAACAGCCGACCCCTAAAGGGGGTCGGGGGTAAGGTTGATTACTCAAACGTCTTCTCAATAAAACCTTTACGCCTTTTTTAATTCGGTTTATACCCCAGCAACGTCAGCATTTCCGCAGCGTATCGTTTGCCCAATTCCCGGTATCCGGCGGCATTGAAATGCAGGTTATCGGCCGAATCGGTGCAGCCCGCCGACGAAATCACGTGTGCATTTTTGATCGTTTGCGGGAGCGTAGCAATAATCCTGTTCATGCTCGCACATTTGCCATCCTGATCCGCGTTGACCAGTTCGCCAGCCAGCAACGGCACTTTTCTGGGCTTCAGATCCAGGTCGTTCATCAGATTGTCGTACACAACCTTCACTTTTTGGGTCCACAACGTATCGTTGGTATTCGACTCGCCCTGATGCAGCAGAATGCCTTTGATGACGCCATCTTTCTGCGCCAGTTTCGCCATATCGACCAGGCGAGCGTATGGGTTTCCGTCGTATTGGCTGATGAAGTTTTTCATCCAACCCGGCACCGTCGTGACGTACGATTCGTAATGGTCTTTGTCGAACAACTCGATCTTACAACCGCCGATTGCTACGTTAATCACACCCACCCGGACCTTTTCGGGTAAGTTGGCCACCAGTTCGCGACCAAAATAATCAGCGGGGGTCAGGCCGGTTTTACAGCGGCATAAGGGTGGAACGGCCGTGTACCAATTTCCTTTCGTCCGGCCTAAATCGGGACAGTCAACGGCTTCCATCACCTGAAACCGGCTGTTCACATCAACCGTGTCCTGCGGTTCTATCTTGGCATTGCCCTCCATGTTGGACTGACCGAAACAGAGGAAAATGTAAAAGTTTTTGTCCTGTGCGTATCCTCTAAATCCGATAAAGGCAAAGAGGACCAGTAAACAGATTCTATGCATAGTCATATAATAAAGATCAGTAGGTTTAAGCGACACTTTTGTCATGCTGACGAAGGAAGCATCTTCGGAGGCTGGGTAAAGGTTGCACCCGAAGATGCTTCCTTCGTCAGCATGACAAAAACGGCGCACTCCCCTCATCGCTCTCATTCTTTCGCTGCGATTTGGTTAGTAATCCGGAAATAATCGAAGTCGGAAAAACCGCCTGGTTGTTGGGTGGCGTAGGTAAACAGTCCGAACCGATAGCCCATAAAATGCGGGATGGTGTAGGGCATTTTCAACGGTTCGCCAATCGGTGTCCATGACTTACCATCGAGGCTATAGAAGAAATGGGCTGTATCTTTTCGATCACGAAAATCACATTCCGCTTTCAGATAGACCGTCTTCTGGCTCAGCGGAACGCGCTGTACCTCGACTGGCTTTCCGGTAGCCGCACTAATCATCACGATGGCATTTTGTCCATTTTCCCGCTTTACACCGACCAGACCGTAATTTTTCTGTAACAGACTCAATCCCGCAAAATCGCCGTCTTTCAGGTTCGACACATCGAGCAACGTAGCGCCTGTGCATTCCGGGCCGATGGTACGCTGGGTAAGGGTGTTGCGGGCCATCACGAACGACGTATCGGTACGCCCGGTTTTCAGCCGCAGGTAACCTTTTCGCTCTGTCACCGACCAGAGGCTATTATCGGGATTGTGGTTCCACTGCCAGACCAGCGGCAGGGAGGGTTCGCCTTTTTTGCGGGTAAACTCATCGGAGTTCACGATGCCGGGAATAAGCCCTTTGCTGGCGGGCAGGTTGAGCGTTTGGGGCACTTTACCGTTTTCGCCCAGCACCGGCCAGCCATCTTCCCATGTCACGGGAACCAGATACGGAATCCGACCAACTCCACCAAAATCACGAAATAAGTAGGCGTACCATTTTCCATCAGGCGTATCGATCAGTCCGCCCTGCGCGACACCCAAATCCTGTAAGGCTACCCGGCCTTCCCAGGGGCCAGCTAGTTTGTCGGCGCGGTGTATGACCACCGTTCGCATTCCGCCTTTGGGCCAGGTGATGTTGAACAGGTAATACCTGCCATTCACCTTGAACAGTTGCGATCCCTCGGCGGGTAAGCCACCGCCCGTGCCCGATGGAATGCTGGCGTTTTCGATAAGAACCTGTTCAGTGGTTCCTTGTTTCACCCCCGACGCATCGGCCGTCAGTTCGACCAGTTTGAGTTTACCCGCCCCGTAGATCAGGTACGTTCGCCCATCGTCATCAAAAAAAAGGCTGTGGTCGTGATAGGATGGCTTGAATGAGATTTCTTTCCAGGGGCCTTTTTCGATGTTTTTAGTGGTGTAGATGTGGGTTCTGCCGCTGGTTTGCGCAAAGGTCGTTGCGTAATAAAGTCCGTTGTGGTAACGTAAGCTGCTGGCCCACGAACCCCGACCGTAGGTGCTTTTGCCGTTGGTCAGACTCATAGCGTCTGTGGTGGTGAGCGTGTCGTAGGCGTAGCCAATCAGTTGCCAGTTGATCAGGTCGTTCGACTTCATAATCGGCAACCCCGGACTCAGGTGCATGGTGGTGCTGCTCATGTAATAGGTGTTACCCACCCGAATCATAGCCATATCCGGTACATCGGCAAAAATGACCGGGTTCTGCGCCAGTTGGGCTGTTGCCCAGAACTGTGTCAGTAGCAATACTAAGGCCAATAAACCAGAACGAAAAAGGAGGATTTTCATATAAGTACTTTATTATTAGCTACTTATGCGTCCTTTTTTTGTCATCCCGACGGCAGGAGGGATCTTCGGGCGATACAAAAAATTCTTATACCGAAGATCCCTCCTGCCGTCGGGATGACAGAAAAACGCTTACTCCATTGGACCGATTAGCTCAATGAACGTACCGTCGGGGTCCTGCACAAAAACAAACTGTGCTTTGTCGTTCAGAGGTGTGGGCGTACTGCCCAGAAACGGCACCTTCATCTGCCTGAGCCGGTCAATAATGGGTTGTAGTGCTTTCACCTGAATGGTGATGTACTGCATACCCGTATCATCCTGAATGTGGCTGGGCTTCGGATGCGACGCTTTTTTGCCGAAGCTCATCAGCTTCCAGTCGGTGGCTTCGGGGCTGTTTTCGAGCTTCAGGATGGTTACGTTCGTCGCTACGCCATTAGATAATCCAGAACGTTTGCCGAAGTCTTCGCTGATGGTAAAACTGCCGGTTTTGACCATGCCGATCCCATTTACGTAAAAATCCAGCGAGCGTTCGAGGTCGGCCACTACGACCCCGATACCAATGGTTTTGCTGGTGAAATTAGATTGCGCCAGCGAGTTCAGCACACACCCAAACACCAATAGTGTTATTTTGACACTTTTATAGGTATTTATTTTCCATTTGTTCCTGTTGAAGCGAATCATACGTTACTGCGTTACAAGTCTGATTTGATTGAATCGAGGGGTACTTTTCCCATTTCGGGCCGTGATTTTCAGCGAAATCACCTCCTGGCTGTCTGCTCTAAGCCGTATCGTTTTTCCCTCAGATGAAATAAGTTCGGCTGGTTTTTCATTAATAAGGAAGTCTACATTGTCCAGCTTGATATCGTCTAAAGCACGAATGTCAATGTATTTACCCGTCTGATTTTTGTTCTGAAACTGATAGGCGATGTATGAATGGGTACGTCTCCAGAACCGCTCGTCATCGTAGCCGGAATCACTCTTTTCGCCTTTGTACTGGTGGTCGACTTCGGGTTGCTGTTCGCCACAATTCACTTTGTCTACCGTGCTGGCTTGCAGGGCGATTGCCTCCGCTTCCTGCTGTTTCAACCGGGCTTTCTGTTCGTCAAAAGCAGCTTTGGAAAAGGTCTGAAAATACATCTGGTAGCGGGCATCATGTACCTCATAAAACGGCTGTAAGGTCAGCGAGTCCAGACTAAACCGGAGCCGGTCAATGGGTTTGAGGGTGTTCAGGTACGTTGCCGGGTCACCCACAAGCGCATAGGCATTGGTGAGTGGGTATAGTTTTCCTTTCGTTTCGTGACCCATCCGGCTGTCATCGGCAAAAAGCCCCGTCAGGTCGTTCGTCGACGTTTTGGCCGTCAGCACTATCGGGCCGTTCACAAAGGCCGCCCAGTTGGAGCCGTCCGGCAAATATTCCAGTTGCGTCGAGGTCTTGAACCGGATGGTTACTTTATCACCTGATTTCCATTTCCGGCGCACGGCGACATAACTCGACGGGGTTGCCTCAACGGTCTGCGCCTTGCCATTGACCAGAACCACAAAATCACCGGCCCATTTCGGGTAGCGGATGTTCAGCGAAAATTCCTGTGGCTTTTTTGTTTCTACAACCAGTTCCGACCCGTTTTCATACGGAAATCCGGTACGCTGGGTCAGCCTGATCGTTTTGTCGGCCCAGTTTACCGTCGACGGAATGAACAGATTGACGAATAGGTCGTTAGCGGAATGGCTGTAGATCAGTTCGCCGTATTTGGTGTGGTTTTCGATCCCCGACCCGACGCAGCACCACATGCTGGTTTCGGGCTGCGAATATACCCGGTAGTGGTTGGGGCGAATGGGAGTGAAATACACGAATCCGCCTTTTTCGGGATGCTGACTCGACAGGATGTGGTTGTAGAGCGTCCGTTCGTAGAAGTCAAGGTAAGTGGGGTCGTTCTTATCCAGAAACAACGCTTTGCTCAGGCGCAGCATATTGAACGAATTACAGGTCTCCGGCCCCTGATTCGAACGTAGCAGTTGACTGAAATCCGTTGTCGGGTTGAAATGCTCGCGCACGCTGTTTCCGCCAAAAGCCACGCTGCGGGTCTGCGATACGTTCTGCCAGAAATACACGGCCGCTTCCGACCAGTCGCTCTTGCCGGTTAACGTAGCAATTTTCTCGTACCCGATCACTTTCGGAATCTGTGTATTGGCGTGTAGTCCCGTTAGTTTATCCTCTTTCGCCAGCAGCGGATTCAGCAGCGCCCGGTGCGAAATCCGCTGCGCTGTTTCGAGGTACTTTTTGTCGTTGGTCAGGATGTAAAGGTCAGCAAAGGTTTCGTTGATGCCGCCATGTTCCGTACGTAATACCTGCTGAATCTGCTCGTCGGACAGGGGTTTTATCAGGTCGATAAACCAGTCGCCCAAGCCGACCAGTACGTGTTTAGCCTGCTTGTTCCCGGCGTATTCGTAAGCATCGCGCAGCCCAGCGAACAGCTTGTGAATGTTGTAGAGCGGCACCCAGGTGTTGTTCAGGCCGAAGCTGCTGCCGTCGATATCGCCTTTATGAATACGCTCCCAGAACACCTTTCCCTGCGGAATGCCACCAACGTATCCATTGCCATTTTTAGCCTGACAGCGAGCCAGTTGATCGACCATGTAGTCGAGCCGTTTTTTCAGTTCAGCATTCCCGGTCGAGGCATACATCATCGCCAGCGCCGACAGATAATGCCCACCGATATGCCCATCCAGCCCCGAACTTTCCCAATTACCGTAGCGCGGAGCTTTCACCGGCAGCCCGGCATCAATCAGGTAGGGCGCCAGCAGTTTATCCGGGTTCAGCGCCAGGATATACTTCAGGTCAACATCCTGCGCATTCTTAAAAGGCCCGCCTGTTAGCTTTACTTCCTGCAACGTAAACGGCTGCATCTGAGCCAGGGCTGAAACGCTGGTTAGAAAGAGGAGGGCGATATGGAGTATGGGCTTTTTCAAGGGTAACGTTATGTTGTGTTTTTGTCATCCCGAAGAATGAGGGATGACAAATTACTACTTATACATCGGGTCGTCGCCTTTGTATTTCAGGTACTTGAACGAAGCCGAATTCTCGGATTTTTCGCCTGATGACGTAGCATACAGGCCATACACGCAGCCAATAAAACTGTTGGCCGCTTTGGTGCTCAAAAACTTGCCGTCAACCTGGTCTTTTAGCACGTTCCAGTTTTTTCCGTCAGTCGAGTAGTAAAAACTGTACAAGGCACCTTCCGATTGTATTTTAAAATTCACTCTGGCAGCGGATGAAGTCAAAGGCACTTCAGTTACCAATTCCAGGGCTTTGTCTTTGCTCTTGAACAACTGAATCACGTCTTTGCCTTCTTTTTTTGATTTGGCCACGAAGTAGAAATGGCGTTCGTCCTGAAAAATCACCAAACCCGCTTTTTCATTATCTGATTTTGGCGAAAAGGTCACTTCGGTTTCGGCAGTGCTGTATAAGTGTTGTTGTCGCTTACCCACAAACGAAGGATTTCCCATTTCTGAAATTGTTTCCGGTTTGAGGGTAAGTGTTAGTCCATTGGCCTTCGACGTTTTAAACGAACTGCTATCCACTGTTCTCAAAAAAAGCATCGACAGATCAAGCCCTTTGTCGAACGTCATCGTATACCCAAAGTTGCCGCTTTGCGGCAAAGCTTCTTTCTGTTTTACTTCTTTGATGTTTGTTTTGTATTGATACTCAATGGCTTTTTCACCGTGTTCGATCATCGGCCAATCGTTTACCCACGTCAGTGGAGCTATGAACATTTCACGGCCAGTATTGTAATAATCGCCTTCGTAGGGACGTACCGCTAGGAAAATCGAATACCAATTTCCGTCGGGACCTTCGATAAATTGAGCGTGCCCGGCCGACGTAATTGGGTTGGGTCTGTCGGCGGGCAAATTTCTTTGCGTCAGCACCGGATTTCCTTCAAACGGTACATAAGGCCCCCAAATATCTTTGCTGCGCAGGGCCACCTGCGAGTGATTGACGGAGGTTCCACCTTCGGCCGCATACAGGATATACCAACCGTTGTGCTTCAAGATATGGGGGCCTTCGATCCAAACGGGTTTTTTAGACAGATCTACACCACCATTCACCAACTGTTTTTCTTCACCCAATACTGTCAAATTCTTATAATCGAACTCGTACATTCGGATGGTGCGGTGACCCGAATACAGCGGTTTGCGGTCAGGCGCATCGCTGTTATAAATGATGTATGCTTTGTCGGTTTCTTCATCGAAATAAATGGAGGGATCAATTCCGCGTACTTGCGGAATTTTCACCGGGTTACTGTAAGGACCAGCCGGATTTTTGGACGTTACGACAAAATTTCCATCGTGGTCAATGTCCGTACACGTCACGTAGTACGTCCCTTTGTAATACGTAATGGCCGGGGCAAACAGCCCACGCGTCATCCGCTCGCCCATAAAATCCATTTGCGAAGGACGATTGATCACATTGCCAATTTGCTTCCAGTTTTTCAGGTCGCGGCTGTGCATGATCGGCAAGCCCGGGAAATACGAAAACGTAGAATGCACCGAATAATAATCAGGCCCCACCCGCACGATACTCGGATCAGGATAAAAGCCCGTCAGGATCGGGTTTACGAGCGTAGTCTGAGCCAACGTTGTTTGGCTTAATAGTAGGCATAAAGCCCCAAAAATGAATAGCCGCAGTCTATTTTTCATGAGTGATTTATTGGAAATCGCTGGCAAGTGGCTGATATATCTTTCTAAACGGAAGAGCTATGTTGCCTGGCAACGATACGTTTATGGGAAGTTTTATGATACATTTAGAACAGGCTCATACTCTAAATCTTTTGCCTGATCACGTCAGCAAAGGTATCTCTGCATTCGGATAGCCGAATTTCGGCTTAGGATGAACAGTGTTTAGGATATTTGCTGATTTGCAAAAGTTTATAGTTTCATTTTTAGCCCTAATACCAGTACTTTCGCCAGCATGCCTTTGGTGAAAAGTGTCTTTTTGACACTTTTTGCGTTAAAAAAAATGGTCAGTAAAGACCCTATTCTAAAAAGGTTAATATCTATGTTATGGTTAGTCGGATGGTAATGCAATTTTGCAGCGGTATAGTTATAAAGCATACGTGGCTATTGATGAATAATGACTGAATTTTGATCGTTTCGGAGATTTCTTTTCAAAATCGATAGGTAAGTCAGTTAATCTGGTTGGTTCTCATTTTTGGGGCCAGGTCGCCTGCCTCTCCAAATGGCGGCTTAATGAACTAGCTGTACGAAAACAAACGTTGCTGTCTATTTTTCGTTAGTGTTGCCGATCAGGCCGGTTGTAGAGGCAAAATAACTACCACAACTGTTCCTCCTTCAGGGCGTGGATGCAGGTGTAGCTTTCCCTGATGCAGGGTAATGATTCGATGGGCCAGGGTTAATCCAATGCCAAATCCGCCAATTGACAGCGCATTGGAACCTCGTACCAGCGGCAACAAAATCTGCTCTTCTTCGCCCGGTGTAAGGCCAATGCCCTTGTCTTCAATTCGGATACGTACGCGCTCTTCAGTATCCATTTCAACATAAAGGGCAATGGATTGGCCGTTGGAGTATTTGGCGGCATTGTCTAATAAGTTTAGTAATGCTGTTTTGAGCAGCGATGCATTCCCCAGAACCATAACAGGTGTAGGCTGTTCCAGAACACCGTCACTCAACTGAACGGATAAAGCCTGTCCGGTACGTTGCTGGCCGAGCGTGTCGGCGGCATCCAGTACAATTTCAACCAGTTCGAGCGATTGGCGATCAATCTGGCCATCTACAGTGTCGATGCGAGCCAGTTGCAGTAAGCCATTTGCCAGCGTAGTTAGTTTGTTGAGTTCAGTTACTGCCTGTACCATTCCACGCTTGAGGCTATCGGGGTCGTTGTCGTAGAGTATTGACGTTTCCAGCCATCCCTTAATGGTGGTAAGGGGTGTTCGTAACTCATGCGAAGCCTGGGCAATAAAGGAACGTTGGTTGTCGACCAGCCGTTCCTGCCGGTTTAACAGGTCATTGAATGCTTTGGCCAATACACCTACCTCGTCCTGTGGAGTAGTTGCCCGCAGCCGGAATGCCATTGTGCTGGCCGGGGGCGATTGAATCTGATCGATCAGGCTATTTAGTGGCTTGAGGGCCTGCCTGGAGAAGAAATAACCAAGCAAAACAACCAGGCCGATAGCAACAGCATTCCCAACGATAAACAGGTCGCGTAAATCGTTCTGACGCTGATAGCCATCCTGGTCATAGGCAGTTGCTATGGCTACGTATTCGTGCCCATCGGGAGAGGGCAACAGACCCGCATAGGTCAGCGCAATTCCATCTTTAGGGTAAGTATGGCCAGGGCTATTATACCGAAACCGCACCAGCCGTTCGCGCCGGACTCGTTGCCGAAAGGCGTGGTTTGGTATGAAATCATTCGTGGGCTGACTGGCATAAATCAGACTGTCGGTTGGCGAGTAGACAAACTCGACCTGCTCAGGCATCGACGTAATAACGTTTCCTGCTACGGCTCCTTTCAGCGTTAGCAGTTGTTCGGTTATGCGGGCTTTTCGTTCAAGTCGGTCTTCAATGGATTTTTGCCGGAAACTGGCGTATGTGTTATAAACATAGACCGAAAAAATAAGCAAAATGCCTGCAACCAGCAACGAAAACCACAGAATCAGTTTATGTTTGATCTGCATGGCTAGCCTCGTAAAACATACCCCATACCAACAACCGTATGCAACAGTTTTGGGTTGAAATTTTTGTCGATCTTTTTGCGCAGGTAATTAATATACACTTCAATCACATTGGTGTTGGTGTCGAAATGCAGATCCCACACCTTTTCGGCAATATCGACCCGGCTGACGGTTCTTCCCCGATTGATCATTAAGTATTCCAGCAGCGCATATTCGCGGGCGGTCAGCTCAATGAGTTGTCCGGCACGAGTAACCGAATGGGCTTCTGTGTCCAGTTCCAGATCGGCAACCCGAAGTGTTGTTTTTATCCCCGTAAAACTGCTGTTTCGGCGGGCAAGCGCTTTGATTCGCAGGATAAGTTCCCGAAATTCAAATGGTTTAACCAGATAATCGTCGGCACCGGCTCCAAAGCCGCTCTCCTTATCCGACAGGCTGTCGAGTGCTGTCAGCAGCAATAGGGGCTGTCGGGGCGACTCCTGCTTAATACGCCGACATAGCTCAAATCCATTGATGTGTGGCAAATTAATATCCAGAACAACCACATCGTAGCTGTTATTGGCAAACATCCGCTGTCCCATCAGGCCATCATATGCCAAATCAATTTCGTACCCCTCGCTTTCGACTCCTTTTCGAATAAAAGAAGCCAGACTAATTTCGTCTTCAACCAGTAATATTTTCATCTGCTACGTAGGGGCAACCTAAGGCTTATATATTCTCAACCTTACCAGTAGGCTTAACAAGCTTAAAATGCACATAGTTGCCCGGTCCTACTGGCAATATCTTTAGAATGAGCTACGCCGGCTGGTCTAAAGCAATGTACATAAGCGCATAATGAGGAGTTTAGCTGGATGATTTGCTTATATTGATTCAATCCTAATCACTATGTTTTTGAAACGATCTGTTTTCAGTTTATTAATGGGGCTGGCTTTTGCCGGTGTGCAGGCGCAGCCGCTCAACACCTTATCGGCGCAGGAAAAAAAAGAGGGATGGAAATTGCTGTTTGATGGCCACGACCTCAAAGGCTGGCATAAATACAATGGCAAAGGAGTGCCTTCGTCCTGGAAAGTGGAACAGGGCGTTTTGCATTTGGATGTGCCTAAAACGGCAACTGGTACCGTTCGCGACGGTGGCGATTTGGTGACCGATGCGGTCATATCCGGTGATTTTGACTTCAAAGCGGAGTTTAAGATTGAAAAATACACCAATAGCGGTTTCTTTTTCTTTGTGGAAGAAGCGCCTAAGAATGAGAAGGTTTATACTACTGGATTAGAGGTTCAGGTGGGCGACGATGTGCTGTATCAGAAAGCCGTGGAGCATCCGCATAGTTCCGGTGATCTGTTTGGTATAGCGGATGTCCGTATTCAGGAGCCCCAGCCGCTTGGAAGCTGGAATAAAGTGGAGGTTATGCTAAAAAAGAATAAGCTGACCGTCACCATCAATGGCTATGTGGTTCAGGAACACGATGTGACGAGTGCCGACTGGAAAAAACGCGTGAGTGCCAGCAAGCTAAAAGATGTTCCCTTCGCCAAGGGCAAATTTTCGGGTCGAATTGGCTTACAGGACTGGAATACCAGTGTCTGGTTTCGGAATATTAAGTTGAAATCCCTGTAATATAGGCTCATCATCACGGGAACAATCTAAACGAATCTCCCAAAGCGATCAACTTTGGGGAATTCGTTTTTTAGGGCTGGATAGAACCTGTCAGGCACTACCCAATTGACTCTACAGCACCTTCAAATCGCCATTGAACCGGTACGTTTTGCCTGTTTCGGTTGTCAGGTTGATTTGCTTATCGCCATAGCGAAGAACGCAGGGCTGGCCCGCTTTCGACGTAACATCAACACCCGTCAGATGGCCATTTTGCCAGCGAATGTTCAGCACAAAGCCGCCCTGCGCACAGATGCCGTTGATGTATCCGGTGGGCAGGGCGGAGGGCAGGGCGGGAAGCAGATCAAGTAGTTGCGCGGCACCCCGCTGGGCGGCACCCCGCTGGGCGGCACCCCGCTTGTCCTGACTTTGCAGCATCATCCCGGCAATGCCGCTTGCTCCCCCAAAATTGCCATCAATCTGGAACGGAGGGTGTGCATCGAACAGGTTGGGGTATGAGCCTCCGCCCGTTGTGCCTTCGGGCGATATAGCTGGCCGGAACAGTAGTTTGAGCATGTTATAGGCATGATTACCATCGCGGAAGCGGGCCCAGAAGTTGATTTTCCAGGCCAGACTCCAACCCGTTCCTTCGTCGCCCCGCTCCAGCAGCGACTGCCGGGCGGCTTTCATCAACTCAGGCGTTTCATCCCAGCTAATATCAGTACCGGGATAGACGCCCCAAAGGTGCGATACGTGCCGGTGGTGGTCGTTTGGATCGTCGATATCCTGAAGCCATTCCTGCAACTGACCATGCCTGCCAATCTGATTCGGGGCAATCTGGCTGTACATGGTTTTGAGCGTATCCCGAAAGGCGACATCCGTGTCAAGTAGTTCACTGGCGGCCACGCAGTTTTTAAACAGATCGCGGATAAGCTGATGGTCCATTGTTGGGCCAGCAACCAAACCGCCGTGTTCGGGCGAATTCGATGGCGTACTGATCAGCCAGCCAGTTTTGGGGTCATTGACCAGAAAATCGACAAAAAACTGAGCGGCCTCTTTCATAATCGGATAGGCTCGCTTTTGCAGAAATGTCCGGTCCTGCGTGTAGCAGTAATGCTCCCAGAGGTGATGCGACAGCCATGCACCCCCACTCACCCAGATACCGTGATTCGACGCATTGATGGGTGCCGTTCCGCGCCATAGGTCGGTGTTGTGATGGAGTACCCAGCCACGGGCCTTGTAATGAGCCCTCGCTGTTTTCCGTCCCGACTCAACCAACTCGTCTATAGCCGTAAACAGCGGTTCGTAGCAGGCCGGGAGGTTCAGCATTTCGGCAGGCCAGTAGTTCATTTCGAGGTTGATGTTTGTGGTGTATTTACTGCCCCAGGGAGGGGTCAGCAGATCGTTCCAGATGCCCTGTAAATTAGCCGGTTGCGCCAGTACACCGGTGCGGCCCGGACGCGAAGCAGAAATCAGCAGATACCGGCCATATTGCACATACAGAGCCGCCAGGGCCGGATCGGGGGTTTGGTCAACCTGCTGAAGCCGCTCGTCGGTGGGTAATTGCTCGTTTGGTGAATGGCCTAAATCCAGCGAAAGGGTATTAAAATAAGATTGGTATTCGCGGATATGGTCGGCTTTGACCGTGTCGAAGCGTTTGGTACGTAAGGCCTGCAACGGCTGCTGGCTCATCGTAGCCGGGTCGCCCGAAACGTCTTTGTAGTTTTTGAAATTAGTCCCCGCCGTCAGATACAAGGTGGCTTCATCGGCTCCCGAAATAATCAGTTTGCCGGCTGACACGCGAATCTGGCCTTTCCTGGTTTGGATACGTAACAGACTTTCGCCACGTAGCGCCCCGTTTTTGACCTGGACCAATAGCGCAATAGTCTGATTGTCAATTTGCCGGACCGACGAACCAGCGTGTGGGCTATCCAGCGAAGCCTCGAAGCTGATTTTACCGGGCTGACTGGCCGTCAGGTGAACCGCCATCACCTGATCGGGGGCACTGACCAGATACTCGCGGGTGAAACGTACGCCCTTGACTGTGTAGGAAACGCGTGAAAGGGCCGTTGTCAGGTCCAGTTCCCGGCGGTAGTTTGTCGCCTGTTCCTGGTCTTTAACGTGGAGCCACAGATCGCCAAAGGGCTGATAATCGGCTTGATACCGGGGCGATGCGGGTGGATTCCCGTCCTGAATCCAGTAGTGGAAAGGCCGACGAAGTGGTACGCCATCGGTGGGTTGCTGACCGACAGGGTAGACAACTAACGTTGGCTGGCTGGTTTTGACCCCGATAAACCCACCTTTATCGAACAGATTGATCACCTGAATGGCGAGTTGATTTTTGCCAGTACGTAGTTTAGCCGCCGGAATTTTGTAGCGCCGATTTTTCGCAATGCCCTCGTCAGAACCGATCAACTCACCATTCAGGTACGTAAAATCCTGATCGCGGATGCGGCCCATATCGAGGATTACGTCTTTACCTGCCCAGGCTTCGAGCAGATCGAACGTCGTACGGAACCAGACGGCGCCATCCAGCCCTTCCAGCCCCGCTTTTTCCCATCCTTCAGCAGTGGGTACCTGCATGGTTTTCCAGTCACGATCATCGAACGTAGCAACCGTGGGATTTGCCGCTACGGTACTTAGGTTACGTACTCGTGTCAACCAGGCTTCCTTTTTCTGCACATAATCCGTTTCGTTGCTTTGCCGCCCCATGAACGTCTCCTGCGCCAGTTTTTCGGCTTCGGCCTGTTTGCCGTCGGCAAGCAACTGGCGAATCTGAGGTAAGTACTGAGCCGCTCCTTCGCGCTGGTATTCACGCGGCCCACCCGTCCAGAGGGTTGCTTCGTTGAACTGAATATGATCGTCCTGAACACCCCCGAATACCATACCGCCCAATCGGCCATTACCAATCGGCAAGGCCTCAACCCACTGATTGGCCGGCCGGTTGTGCCACAGCGTAAGATGCTGACGGGCAGGAGTTTGCGCCTGCGTTTTGAGAAACAGAAAAAGAGCCGGGAGCAGGAAGCGGGAAATTTTCATAAGCATGCCAAAAATAAACCTATAAGTCATTTCAGAACTTGTAGGTTTTTAGCCAATCACTCTACAAAATTTACGTATGATGCACGCTGCTCGTCCGCGATAGTATTCTGAACGAGCGAAATTATTGCTGCATGATTGTCAAATGGTTTAACTATTGTTAGAATAGGGAAGGATAGAAAAAAATAACTACTAAGACAGCAAAAAATGATCTGGCCCAGTTGGTGATACGCGGACGTAATGCAATGGGTAAAATTATTGAAGGATCAATTCCTGACGGGGAGATTTCGTCTGAAGATCCTGGCCATTCAGCGAATACTAGCCAAACATAAAGATATAAAGTTGACGTCTTTTCTGCCCGAATGACTCCTTCTCTTCGTAATTCGTTTGTGCTGGTAGATACCAGAATTATTTGCCGTTTCTTTCTGAAAAAGCTCCAAATTGTGGCAGCGTATAATGAGCTATTGACAACTGCCGTTCCTGTCATTTCCGCCAGTGTGTATATTGAATTGATGCGATGGCGGGTTAATATTCGGGGCCGCACAGTTGATCCAATTACCAGGAATGAGTTTGATGCTATTCGTAAGCAATTCAAGCACGTGCAATTAAATCCTGGAGATTGCATCGAATTGGCTACAGAGGTTTGTTGACTTTATCCAGCTACCGGACCTGGCGATTGCTTTACAATTGGAGTCGGTTTATAGTTTGAGATCCCCGATTTCACGCTGAATCAAAAACATTTCGAACGAGTACCTGGCCTTCGTCTTTACCGGCCCGGTAATTATAATGTTTTGGAAGTCAATTGACCAAAGACTATTGACCAGTTTTAAATTCTACCCAGACTTCGCCCGGTTTGGTGCCCGGAATACCTTCCTGGTATTTTTTCATGTGGACATTCCACACATCCATCCGCGGATTGTTTTCGGTAGTTTTCGGGTTGAGTTTGTCCAGGCTTTCGCCTTTCGGAACGCTGATCACCAGCATGAGTTGCCGACCATTTCGATACAGCAGGAGTTGCTGAAACCGGGCGTTGCAAAATCCGTTGGCCACTTCTGGCCACTTCTCAAACTGCGTAGCGTGATAGGTCAGATACTCGTTCTGGAGTTTGGCATCCGCTACGAGATTGGCGGTTAAAATCGTATGACTCCACTCGCCCGATACGGGCCCGGTGTCGCAACGACTTCGGTTAAATTCGTAGAAAAGATCGTAATACGTTTTGACGGTCGACGTTGGGAAAGCCGACTTCAGGCGTTCGCTCAGCACAAATACATCCTGTACTTTGTCGAAAATGACGTAGTGGTTTTGCCACTGATAGAGCGCTTCCGGACGAACCTTACTGCGGGCCATTACTTCCTTTAGCTGCTCACGATCAATCGGTTGCGCTTCGCTGCCCGTGAGTTCGACAATAACCGGATTTTCCTTGTTAATACGCCATTGTGGATCGGCAGGCGCTTTTTCGCGAAGCAAAAATTGATAGGGTGTTTCAAGACCCGCTTTTGCTTTAAGACTGTCGGCAACCTGTGGGCCGTTGTGTTCCCAGACGTTGTTCGGGCCGTTGGCATTTTGCAGGTATTTTTCCGAGGGTGTCCAGTTATCTTTTACCGTAAAATACGATGAACCCTCATCGGTGTAGAGGTAAAACCAGTGGGCTGGTAAGTGCGCGTAAGGCGCTTTGTATACGCTGTCAATGACGTTTTCTGTGAGGCTGGAACCGGGCTGCGCCGACAGCGTATAGATACCCGCAGCGTCGTACATATGCTTGGCATACTGATGAATCCGGTTCGCCACCACCCGATTGTTGCGCATGGCGTTGATGGTCCGTGTCCAGCCCCAGCCCAGGCTGATGCCGCTGTAGCCCACTTCGCTGATATCGTTATGCGCGATGACGATGCCCCGAACGTAACCCGCACCGATGCCTACGGAACCCCAGTCTTCATTCGTTACGTTGGTGATCAGGTTGTTGCTGATGGTCAGGTTGCTGCATATTTCCCGCTCATCGGTTGGGTTGTAGGGCACATGAATTTCCGTGGCTTCGTCGGCGAAAACGCCCGCCATAATTCCCGTACCGCCAATGTCTTTGAACAGATTTCCCCGAATCACATTGTCCTGAACACCTTTGTGATAGTCCAGTCCGGTAGCCGCCATGTGCTCAAATCGACACGTCTCGAAACCCGTCTGACTGGCAAAATTGACTTCCACAGCCGCTGCCGGACGACCCACCCACGCCAGATTCTCCAATGATTTTTTGTCGGGCGTACCCGGAATTTTGAGCTTGTAGGCATCGAGCATGTACAGTCCCGCCTGATGCGGTACGTGTCCCTGTTGAGACGGCCGCAGCCAGCCCGTATGTTGAAACGATATACCTTTGAACAGGACGTTCGCAACCGGATGGTCAATCGTTCCGGCGATACGTACCAGCGTTTCAAGTGCGGGCACAATGACCTGCGCGGTGGCAAGGTTTTCGTCCGGGCGCGGGATGTAATAGATTTTTGCGGCTTTGGCATCCAGAAACCATTCGCCCGGCTGGTTCAGAAACTGAATGGCATTGGTTAAGTAAAACGCTGAATTGCCCGTTTCTTTCGATAGCCAGGGCGCAGGCCACGGATGTTCCGACTGAATCCGGCTTTCGGGCTGATGAAACCAGAGCCTGGCGCTATCGCCTTGTACATCAATGCGTTTGATACGTAGATTAGCAATGGCCCACCACTGATGGATAAGCATTTCGAGCCCGGCGGCTTTGGACAGATCACCGAATTTCGGCGCCGGAATCCAGCAGGTCTGCTCCTGTTTATTCCACGACAGAATCCGGTTCATCAGCGGATAGGGTGTGTCTTTGGCACGTATTGCTTTCTCGCCATTGACCCACAACTGTCGAAATTCCAGCAATCGCCCGCCCACGTTTGGTGCATCGGCCACCCATACGTTGCCGATGGCATCTTTGGGCAAACCCGTTACGGTGCCTTTCAGCTTCTGCCAGTTTGTGATAGCTACGCCCCCACTCAAAATGGGTTTCTCTCCCGGAGCCGCTTCAATAATGGTTGGGCTGGAGGGCGTTCCCGAATCTTCCGGCCGAATGAAAACAGGCTCACTTAAAGCGTACAAGCCTTTTTTCAGATAGATATGCGCTCCCTGCGAAATACCCGGATCGTTCAACCGACGGAGTTCGCGAACCTTGCGAAGCCCCATCTGTAAACTGGCCAGCGGCTTCTCCTTCGTTCCTGCACCGGCATCCGACCCACCCGGTGCAATCCAGATTTCAGCCTGCTGCGCGAAAGTGAGCGTAGAAATAAAGGCAAGGAGTAACGTAGCGATGGTTCGTTTCATTTTGTTCGAATAGTGTCAATACCCCCAACCCCCTGAAGGGGGCTTTGGTTGAGTATAAGGAAAGCCCCCTTCAGGGGGTTGGGGGTGTCTTCATCGTCCAGAAAAGTCAAAGTACAGTGTCAGTTCTTTGGCGCGGGCGGGCTCTTTTTCGTAATCGTAAAACGCGTATTTCTGTCCCATCGGCCCGGTGGTTTCGTTCCGCTGTGTTTTGGTGCCGATGCTGGGAATGCCCTGCATGAACGAAATGTCGCCCGACGGGAAAATGGGTTCGTAGTTGTGCCACTGGTCGGTTTTCCAGGCGGGTGTGAACAGCCGGAAAAATACATCTTCGTTCTCGGTCGCAACGATAAACGGATTGTCGGCTTCGAACCGGCACCAGTACAGGTTGGCATGATAGCCTTTGAATTCGGGATAAACCAGCGGCTGCTCACCCGTTTCGGTGTTATTATAGGCTTTGCTCCAGACACCCAGCGTACCGCCCTTTAACCGGTTTTTCCAGACGCGGTACGGCCCTTTCCCCATCCACTTGACGGCCTTTATTTTGTCTTCCGGGAATGAAAAATTGACCCCGTTCATAAACGTAAAATAGGCATTGGGGAAATAACGCACCCGCATTTTTACCCAGCCCGACGTATAAACTGTCCACTGCAAGGTATTGTAGGCCGTTTTCCGGTCGAAGGCCGATTCGATGATAAGGTTTTTGCCTTCAGTACGCTGGGTGAAGTGGCTGAAATTATTGACGGCTTCCTGCAAAATCGGGCCATTTGTCAGCAGTACGTTCCCGTTAGCGTTCGAAACCTGACGCAGAACCCCGTTACGTTTGCTGATCGACAGCTGAATCCCGTTGGCCGTTACGTTATACAGCGAATCGGTTTCGGTGAGCGTTACGTTGCCCGATCCTTCGGTTTTGACCATTTTGGCCGCAAACTGATCCGGTAACGTAATCGGAAAGCTCCAGGTAAACAGCTCGCGTTTGGACGGGTCAGTGGCCGTGATGTATAACAAATCGTAGTCCATCCAGTCGGCGGGAAGAGCCGCTTTCAGGACACCCTTTTCCAGTGGTTTCAGAGTTGGGGCCACAACCGAAAATGGTCTTCCCGCCCCAGACGAGCCTCCGACTTTAACTAACTTCCCGGTAAACGAACACTGAGCCGTATTGGTAAAATGGTAGCGGTTTTCAATCGGGAACGTACCATCGAAGGTGGGCGTAATTTCCCGACGTTCCAGCCGGATTGGCGACCAGACTTCTTTGATGGTGAAAAAGCTACCTTCCTTTTCGCGGTACGGTCCTACAATTCCATCAGCCCCACGATTGCCATCGGTATCGAGCAATCCTTTGCCGCCATTCCGGTCGGTACGTACCACGCCCTGGTCAGCGAAGTCCCACAGAAAACCACCGGCGGCCAGGGGTTCATGCCACATCGCTTCCCAGTAATCCTCAAGCCCCGCCCCGTGGCCACCATCGTACATGCCATGCAAAAACTCGGTCGGCAGCGTAATGGAATGCCCGAGATTATAATTGCCAATGCCGTAGTTGAATTCGCGGTAATGCTGCGTATCGAAGCCATTGAAACCTTCCCAGGCATGAAGTACGTGCCGTTTTTGTAGGTCTTCTTTCGCAAAAAGCGGGTCTAGGTCGCGGTTATGGCCACCTTCGTTGCCGTTGATCCAGAGAATGACCGACGGGTGGTTGAGGTCGTGCCGGATCAGTTCGTGCAGGAGTTTGGTACCAGTCGGGGTATCGTAATGCCCATGCCAGCCCGCCAGTTCATCGAACACAAACAGCCCCAGCGAATCGCAGACATCCAGAAAATGATCGTCGGGCGGGTAGTGCGACATTCTGACGGCGTTCATGTTCATGTCTTTCATCAGATTGACGTCCAGTACACTCACGCCTTTACTCAGCGCCCGCCCCGACGACGGCCAGAACGAGTGCCGGTTCACCCCCTTCAACTTGATCTTTGTACCATTGACGTAGATGCCATCCCGCTGCCGAATCTCAACGGTTCGAAATCCAAACGGTTGCGTGACGACGTGAACGGGTTTTCCAGCCTGTAGTAGCCGAAACTCAACTTTATAGCGATTCGGGGTTTCCGACGTCCACAGCATCGGATTGGCGATTGTTTTTGTCAACGTAACGGTTGGATTACCCGAGCCGACTTTGGTGGTAAACGGTGTGCCTACTTTCTGTCCCGAAACCGTCAAAATCTGTGCGGTTACGTCGGCGGGTTTTCCGTTCGTATTCAGTTGAAGCTGCGCCCTGAACGTACCGTTCGCTTTGGCGTCGATAGCTACGTGGTCGATGTGGTCGGCGGGGAGAATTTCCAGATAGACAGGTCGAAAAATGCCGCCAAAAATCCAGAAATCGCCTTTCCGTTCGGCTTCATTCACGGATGGGTTGGCCGAGTGTTTCGAGATGGTAGCTTCGAGTAGATTACTGGTGCCGTAGTTGAGCAAATTCGTTACGTCATATTTAAATGCATAATATGCACCCTGATGAATCGGCCCGGCGGATTTGCCGTTGAGTTTTATGTCGGCATCCGTCATAACTCCCTCAAACACAAGGTTCACGCGCTTGCCTTTCCAGGCCATGGGTGCCTGAAATTCGTATTTGTACAAGCCCTGCTCCTTTCCTTTTGCCGAGTCTTTATTGAAGCCGTAGTTGTATTTTCCGAACCCCTGCAATTCCCAGTTTGACGGTACTGGAATGGTCGTCCACTTGCCCGAATTCTGACCGGCCGTGCAGTAGAATTGCCAGTTTACGGTACGATAATTCCCCGTTCCCGACAGGTAACGCCGTTCGGTCGGCTGGGCCAAAGCGAGTTGACCGAGGGAGAGGATGAAGAGGGTTAAAAAATGGTATTTCATTATTGGCATTAGTCGTCCAGGGGCCAACCACAAAGGAAAGGCTGGTTAAGTTTAGTATTCAACCCTGAAGGGGTGATAGGATTGTAGAGAAACAAAGCCACAATAGCCTCTGAGCCCCGAAGGGGCGACACTCTTTCACCCCTTCGGGGCTCAAATGGAGAGATGCCCCATTTTCTATAATCCTTTCATCCCTTCGGGATTGCCTTTCAACAACCCGTTCAAAATCTTCTTCTTAGCCCTAAAAATCGTACCGTGCTTGTGGCCTTCGGGAACTGATATGTATGACTTCACATCCGTAAACGTTTTGAAATCGCGCGTCCTGACAGCATCATAGGTTTTCGCCTGATACGAGTCAAAGTAGATCAGCCAGTCATCGCCCACTTTGGCTACCGATGGGCCTTCGGTGAATTTTTCCGTAAACGCTTTCGATACGTTTGTAAATGGCCCCGTTGGTTTAGTGCCAAAGGCGACTTTGATGTTCCGTTCGGGACGGGTATTGTCTTTCAGCACCAGCACGTAATCCGATGCGTTACGTTTTATAATGACGGCATCGATCACACTGAATTTCGGGTCCAGAAAGAGTTTTGTCGGGGCAAACGTTTGAAAATCCTTCGTGGTGGTGTAATACATCCGGTGGTTATTCTTCTCCTCTTCTTCCCCCCGCTCAAATCGCCCGGGAATGGTAGACGCCCAGATAATCACAAACTCGTTGGCTTGGTCATCATAGAACAGTTCGGGCGCCCAGACATTTACGGTGGTGGGTTCGTGTTCCATCACCGGAATAAACCGCTCCGGCGACCAGTGAATCAGGTCTTTCGAGCTGGCATACCCAAACCCTTTATCATCCCGCCATCTGCTCGTCCAGACCAGATGGAACGTACCGTCTTTCCCCTGCGCAATCGACGGATCGCGCATCACTTTCTGATTGCCAATTTCGGGTTTCAAAAACGTACGGTTCAGATCGGTCCATTTATAGCCATCGTAACTGTAGAGAAAGCGCAGTCCTTCATTAGCCGGTTCATGAAACGAGCTGAATAAGTAAACGTCTTTTGAGCAGGAGCTTAAAAAAAAAGGGAGAAGAATAAGCCCGACAAACTTATTCTTCAGTTTAAAAACCCCTAAATCCCCTAAAGGTGACTTAGTACAAGTTCGTGCAAAGTCCCCTTTAGGGGATTTAGGGGTTTGGGGAGCTCTATGACGCGTCTTCATTTCTTCTGAATGACTAATACCCAGTCGTTTCCGTTTTTGGGGTCGGCAGGCGGGTTAAATTCCTGAACACCTGTGTTTGGTACGTCGCCAATGGCGGTCGTTTTGCCGTCGCGCGGGCTGAACCACGAAGCCGTTACGTTATCGCCGGGAATTTTACCCATGTTCAGCCTGATGTTCCGGCCCGTGTACGTATACACCAGCGCATAATCGGGACCGCGACTGGCTACCAGATAATCATAGCGGTTTCCCTGATTGGCAATCAGCGACTGATCGGGAACACGGTCGAAAAACGAATGCGCAAGCATCAGCTTTTTCAGGTGAATCATCTGACTGGCACCGGGCGCATCGATGGCTTTTGTCCAGTCGTCGATGGCTCCAAACGAACTCTTTTTATCGCCTTTTTTATAAAACTGCATGATCGAGTTATGTCCGTAGGTGTACCCAAACGCTCCCGCCAGCACCGACCAGTAGCCGTAGCGTCGCACATCATCGGCCGTCCAGCGCGGGTCTTCCGGATTGTGCAGGCCGTGCGGAATCTGTTCGTACGACGGCTCGCCATCAATAACCGGCTTGGTCGGTTTTAGCGCCAGATCAGCCTGCATATACCGCCAGTTATCTTCGCCATAATGCTGTTCATCCTTCGCCGAGGTATCCTGCGCATACGATTTGTGGCCTGACTGTACCATGTTGAAATCCAGCCAGGGTTCAGTATGGAACCACTCCGAAGAAGACGTCCGGCCGCGCGGATGGAACGTGATCAGGTGCGTTGAATCGATCTGGTTGATAGTCCGGCCAATGGTTTTCCAGACTTCCAGCGAATCACTGCCTTTGATGTCGCCCCCATCCAGCCAGATGATGTTTGGCCGGTTTTTATAGCGATTCGCCAAAAAGTCGGCGTAGGTTTTCGCCCGCTGCTGATTGACGTGTTTGGTCTTTACGTTGTTGCCCCAGAGCGGAACCAGCGCCATATAAATACCCTTTTCGCCCGCCTTATCGACCACGAAATCGACGTGATCCCAGAAATCATATTGCGCTGAGTCGCTGACGGATTCCCCTTTTGTAAGCTTAGGTGTTGCTATATTTTTGCCGATCAGAGCAGAGTCGCCGTAAACATTTGCGGCTGCGAGCGTGTGCAACACCATCACCTGAATAACGTTGAAGCCTTTTTGTTTCCGGTTTTCGAGGTATGTTTCGGCTTCCTCGCGCGTCAGTCGATTGAAAAGCAGCCAGCCCGTATCGCCCAGCCAGAAGAACGGTTTATGGTCACCCATGGTCAGAAATCGCCCGTTTTCGGATACAGAAAGTCGGTTAGGATCAATCTCTGACGCTTTTTTTTCAGAATTGCAGGCTATACTGATTGCCAGTAAACATCCGGCAAAAAATGTGTGTTTAAACGATGGGTTTACCATGCACAAAGAATGAGATTTTCGGGCCTGGTAACTTGTATGATTTTTTCGGCGGTTTGTATGATTTTATCAACCTGAATGCTGTTTTACGGTATTCGGCAGGTCGTTATGCAACATTGATAAAGAAGGGAGAGGCATTTAAGCAGACTTTACTTCGATGGCTTGAGCCGTATTTCAGAAGTGAATGATTCTTTTCTTTACTTTTGACGGTTTTCGAGATGAACGAAGTCAGTATGCTGCCGAATCAACGCCGGGATAAAATACTTGAATTATTAAAGGAAGATGGCTCTGCCAAGGTTATTGATCTGGCCCGGATCTTTAAAGTGACCGAAGTAACGATTCGGCAGGATCTGGAAAAGCTGGAAAAAGATGGCCTGGTCATCAAAGAACACGGTGGGGCTTACCTGAAAAACGTGGAAGATCAGGTACGCACGTTTTCGCTGGGAAATCAGGAGAACATCGATAAAAAAGAAGTCATTGCCACTAAATGCCTGGAGTTCATCGAAAGTGGCGACAGTATTATTCTGGATTCAGGGTCGACGACCACTGAAATAGCCAAAAAACTGCGGGGGTATAAAAACCTGACCGTCATTACCAATGCCCTGAACATCGCGTTGATTCTGGGAGCCGAACCCGGCATTGAAGTGATCATGACGGGTGGCGAATTCAAACCGCCAACGTTGTCGTTAACGGGTCAGAAAGCCGCCGATTTTTTCAAGGGAATCAATGTACAGAAGCTCTTTCTGGCCACGGCAGGCATATCCCTCAAATCGGGTTTAACCTACCCAAGTATCAGCGATCTGGTCGTTAAAAAAGCCATGATCGACGCTGCCGATACAACTTATCTGGTCGCCGATTCAACCAAAATTGGTAAAAGCGCTTTCGCCAGCCTGGGAGCCCTATCGCTGATTGATTACATCATTACGGATGCGGGTATCGAAGAAAAACACAAGCAGGTGTTTCATGATAATGAGATTGAGCTGATCCTTGCTACGTAAGTGATACTTTTCTTTTGACAGGATGGACAGGTTTTTTTGATAATTAATCCTGTAAATCCTGCCAGAAAAAATATCACTCGAACAACCAGTCAATATTCTTTTTATTTCCGGCAAGGCCCGCATCGAAGGCTGGTATTTCCTGATTTCCATCCATGAAGCCGAGCAGCAGACAGGCACCTTTGCCCAGATTCAGCGTGTGATGACCAGATTTGAAGGAATACGTGTGGACATTGACGGGTGGCAACCCATTTACCAGAATGGCATTCGAGATTTTGATTTCCGACTGACCGTAGTCGTTGGCGCTGGCATCCGTTTCCAGTTCGGGAGCAGGCAGGTAGTTGGGTTTCTTTTCGTTGAAAAAGCCTACCAGCAGTTTTACCGGCTGGGTCGTCGTAAACGTCAGACTGGTACGTTCCGATTGCAGTGTTGTTTTAGCCAGTTTCAAGCCCTTCAAGAGCCTTAATTCGGGAGCCAGCTCGCTGATGGTAGCAAGCGTATCGGCAAAAACAGCCTGCCCTTTCTCGAGCGAATACCGTTCCACCTGCGGACTTTGCCACGTAACGGTAGCGGGTTTTAGCGGCACAGGCTGTTTGGCAACGGCAGCCGGAGCGGACTTCAATGAGTCGAGCACGTGCTTAAATCGAGTTAACTCTTTCTGATACACCGGCAGCATCTCTCCCCACGTTTTATACGTTCCGTCGACACCGCGCATTGGTATTTTACGCTGCTGGGTTTGCATACTGTTGGCATACAGATACGTGTCTTTCGTGAGATTCGTCAGATCGGTAAAATGCTTCACACTGCTTTCGAGTAGCGGCACGGCTTTTTCCAGATCGCGAACGTCGCTGGAGTATTTGTAACGGAGAACAGCCAGAGCTGCCCGGGCTTTCTGGGCGTAGAAATTGGCCAGCGCGTTCTGGCAATATATATCATTTTTCAGTCGGTCGAATTCGGTCTTGTCTCTCGTGACGGTACCAGCGGCTTTATCGATGGCGGCTACGGCTTTTTTACCGTGTTCAACTACCTCGTCGGCTACCTGAACCGGTGTTTCGCCAATGTGACGGTCTTGCTTCCAATCCTTCTCGACATAGTCGATAATCATTTCGCCTTCAGGCGCTTCCGATTCATACATGAGCGTAAAAAGCCCATAGCGAAACGGATTGATGAGCTGCGTCATGAGCATACCCAACGTCAGTGTTTGCCGGTTGCCATCGGTGATGCCGTAGCGCCGTAATAATTTAGGTTCTATCTCCCCCGCCTGTTCATACGCTTCGAGTATGTCTTTGCCCTTGCCAACGGTCAGGCCATATTGATTGGCTAGTTGCGTTCCCCAATAAGTGATTTCTTCCGAACGATTTCGATTCGCTTTCCAGGCGTAACGCGCCCAGGTTTTGTACCACATCCAGTCGCGGTCGAGCTGGAGCAGCCGCGGGCTGGTTTTGTCGGCGGTATAGGGCCAGTCCCAGTACGAAGCTTCGGGATATAGATGCAGGCCGTTGGCGCCATAAACGCTGTGCATGGCCTGCACCGACTTCTGAATAAAATCGGCAGAACCGTAGCGAAACGGCTCCAGATTGGCCAGAATATGCACATTCTCCACGTGAACCGTACCAATGTTGCTGAGCGTTCGGTGCAGGTCGGCCCATTTGCCGCGTGGTGTGTAGGTCGTCAGGGCTTCGCCGTTGAACTTCGCCATCGTGTACAAATTTTTGTACAGCGGTACAGCAGCTTTCATCACACGGGGAGCGTCAGTATCATGGGCACGTAACACAATAGGCGGTTCGGTGGTTTGGCCCAGCAACTTCAACCCATCCTTCACGCCCGGAATAATGGTTTTGGTAAACCAGTCGACATCGTCCTGACCAACGCCTTCCATCGCTTCACCGAGCGTGATGAGCAAACCGACGTTCGGGTATTTCTGCACAAAAGCAGCAATCGATTTTTGGGTGTAATCAGCGATCAGCGGAATAATGGGGCGGTTCCGGTCCTGCGTTTTGATGTTGTGATGTTCGGCAAAGGGTTTCGAGACAATAATGTTGTAAAACATTTGAATCACCCAGATCCCCCGCTTATCGGCCTCTGTAGTCAGAAATCGAAAAATCTCCTCGTTTTTTCGGAACGTAGCGTCATCCACTTCCACCGCATACGGATACTCCTTCAACCTGACCAGCGACGCAAATGGGTGACCGTTCCACAGATACAGCGAGTTATAGCGGTTCTCAACCATCATATCCAGGTACCGAATCCACAGCGCTTTGTCATACAGCCAGGGAAACGTTTCGGGCGTATAAGGGTATTCGTACACCGTGCGGCCGGGCAGATAGGTTGGTTTCTGAACGCCCACGCACGTACCGCGAAGCACCATTTCGGGTTTGTCGGCGAGGTTGATGGTGTCGGGCAGTTCACCTGTTTCCTTGACTTTGTCCGCCAGCTCCAGACAGCCATACAACACCCCGGACAGATCGGCTCCGGCTACCAGAAATGGGTTCCGGTCAGCTTTGCGGATCGAAAAACTTTCTTTTCCGGGGTCTTTCTCTGGTGTAAGTTTATACGTAGCCGCTAGCTGTCTGACAGCCTCATCTGACCATAAACCGACCAGAATCTGCTGACTGCCGGTGGCCTTCCTGCCCTGCACAATGGTGGCCTGATAACCTGCTTTTGTTAAGGCCTGTTTCAGTTTCTCGGCCCCAAACCTAATGCGGGCATGGGCCGATGCCGGAATGACAAGGGTAATCAACGTATCTTTTTTAGGGGCTTTTTGTGCTATCGAAGTGAATGACAGCAGCACAAAAAGGGCCGAAACGAGGGTATTTCGATACATGGGATGTAGAAATTCTTATGCACAAAACTTTCCCAATGCCTGAAACTTTCGGGAAGTTGACTATCTCGTGAAAACAGACCGTAATGAGGCAAATGTATTGACTTCGTCTCCGGCCAACCTCCATCATTTTTTCTGGAAGTTGTAGGATATTAGCGGAATCTGATAAGCTTGAAAGATAGCCTACGTAGCAGACAATCAATACGGGCGAAAGCACGGCGGGTTACTTTCTCCTGATAAAATAGAAATAGATTTCGGTTCTGACCGTAAAATCCATCGCTTCATAAATCTGAATGGCCCGCATGTTATCGGAGCGTACATGCAGAAAAGGAATACCGTTTTCCTGCTGAATTCGGTAGAGCTGACTGGCGATGAGTTGTCGGGCATAGCCCTTGCCGAGATGATCGGGATGCGTGCAAACGGCACTGACTTCGGCATAGTGAAAGGCATGCAGGCGTTGCCCCGTCATTGCCACCAGTTTATTTTCACTGAATATCCCTTCGTAATGCCCAAATTCTATCGTTCTGGACGAAAATGGACCGGGTCGGGTCAGTTGGGTTAATTCGATCATTTCAGGAATGTGATCGTTCGTTAACGGCCTGATAGACAAATTGCCAGAGGGTCGCTCGGCTATGGCTTCGTAGACCATTTGAACCCCATCGACCCGTTGTAAAAGCCTCCAGGGGTCGGGTATGGACAAGGGAACGGTCGTAATTACGCCAATCGGACTGTCGAAGGGAATGGCCTGATCAAGCAACTGAAGACCGTGGTCTGTGTTTTCATATACCGCCACGAAGGGTGAGACCTCAGGCATAAAATACTTTACCTTGTCGGTACCATTACTTAAATGTTGATTGCCCGATAAGAAGGCGTTCCAGGCTGGATTGTCCAGTATATGTTCCATCAATTGCTACGGCTGCTTCAATGTAGTAGCTAAGCAATTTTATGGGTAAACTGTTCCCGGCCCGGCGTCAATAGTATGTAACGGTGTCTGGACAGTTTCTTTTTTCGACAGGATTTACAGGATGAACAGGATCTTTTCTGTTATCCAATCCTGTAAATCCTGTCGAAAAAAGACGCTACCGAATAAACGGAATCCAGACTTCCATTTCTGAGTGACCACGGTTGGCCCAGGCGTAGTATGGAATCAGCCGCACACGGGTCGGAGCAGGAGCTTTGTCCGATACTTCCCGGTAAAGCTGGTTGGTCCAGTTACCTTCGTTCAACAGATTGGCGTCACCTTCTAATGCCATCAATTGAGCGTTATTAATCGTAACAGCCGTAGGTTTTAAATCATTTTTCGACGACAGCGCCACGTTGGTCAGCTTCGTTTTCGGATTATCGACCGATTCCAGGCAGTACACAATGGGTCCGCGTTTAACGGCTACCTGATTGCGGTTCTCCTCAACCAGCGGGTTCGATTCGATCAATTTTACGGGCATTGGCAGATTGATGTCAACCTTATCACCCGCTTTCCACGTACGATTGATCTCAGCATATTCGCCTGACCGGACAGGAACCGATAAAGCTGCGCCATTTACCCTGATTGTTGCACCCTGGCACCAGCCCGGAATGCGCACAAAAACTGAGAAGGGTTTTGCTGGAGCCTGTTCCAACTGAAGATTAACGGCACCGTCCCAGGGGTAGTTTGTGATTTGGGTCAGGCGAACGGACGAGCCATCTTTGAGGACACTCGTCAACTGACTGCCTCCAAACAGATTCAGCCACAGCCCTTTATCGGAAATACTGTAGGCATAGCTGCTGACTTCAGCCATAGTACGTGCCGTATTCGGCGGGCAGCAGTTCGACAGGCTAATATAGGGTTGACGACCGCCCATCCAGCGCATTTGATACGGATAGTCGTCGGACGCGCTCAGGGGATTGGTGTAAAAAAACCGGGTACCGCCCAGGCTAATTCCCGACAGAATGCTGTTGTAGAGTGCCAGCTCCATTACGTCGGCGTATTTGGCCTGCCCCGTAATCTGGAGCATCCGGTAGTTCCAGAGCAGGTTGCCAATGTTAGCGCAGGTTTCGTTGTGCGCCGAGTGATTGGGCAGTTGGTAAGCCTTGCCGTAAGCCTGATGGATTTTCTGCACTGTATCGGGCTTGTACGACGTTCCTTCCGGCGAAACGCCGTCATAGAGTGCTCCGCAGCCGCCCGTTACGTACATCTTACGGTTAACCACATCATCCCACATCAGATCAAGCGTCGTTAGCAACGTACTATCGCCGGTTTCGGCAAACACATCGGCGGCTCCGGCAAACAGATAATTGGCGCGAACGGCATGGCCAATCACTTTTTTCATCTGTCGAAACGGTACCCGGTCCGAGTTGTCGTCTGTTCCCTCCGACATGCCCCGAATATCAATCAACTTTTTGGCCAGAGCCAGGTATTTCGGATCGCGGGTGGTGCGGTACATCTCCGTTATACCCATATAGTGCGAAGGACAGATGGCGTTACGTGCCTGTTCAGGACTGGCTTTGTCGTAAAAACCAATCAGAAAGTCGGTGGCTTTTTTAGCAATGGTCAGCAGGGATGTTTTACCCGTTGCCCGGTAATGCACACAGGCCGCCGTCATGAGGTGGCCAAAGTTGTAGGCTTCAAAGCTGAGCTTATCACGGAAGGCCGCCCCATCAAACATTTTCGTTTCACCCGTTTTTTTCTGCTGGATAATTGCCTTAGTGTATACGTAGCCGTCGGGAGCCTGCACTTTGGCAATCACGGCAATGGCTTTATCCATCTGCTCGTCCAGCTTTTTATCTTTCGTGAGCGCATACATACTCGCCACGGACTCCAGCGTTTTGTAAAAATCCCCATCATGAAACGAAGGCCCTTTGAAGTTCCCCGATTCCAGACCAGCTGCTATTTCGAAGTTGCGGAACGCATGACTAACGTTCGGATTGGTGTAGGTATCCCACAGGTGCGGCACCATCGAATCGCGGCAAACGGCGAACCGGTCAGCCCAAAAGCCCGTCGTCCATTTCACTGCGTTGAGGTCCGTGCTTTCCAGCCGGGCAAACTTACTTTTTGAGGTATTGACAAGTGCGTTTGTCTGGCCCCAACCCGTTGAGAATGAGGTAAGGGCAGCAACCAGTACGATATATTGGATGTGGGTTCGGCTAAGGTGCATGACAAACGAATAGCATAAAAGCCAAAATTAATAGTAATAATCCCTTGTCAACTATGCAATTTTCTCCGGTGATTGTAGCATGTTAGCATGTGCAATTGCATAACCAGCTACCAATAGCGTATGTCCAAAGCAGAGGAATAAATCAGATAAAAATTTCTTTCATTTACTTTGCTTTACAAAGTTCTTTGATAATTTTGCCATTACAATGTAAACAGAACAGATATGATCACTCAGAACACAAGACTTACGGGTATTTTACTGGCGGTTGTCATCCTCTTATCGATTCCATTTATAGCCATGCAGTTCACCAATGAAGTGAACTGGAGCCTGTTTGATTTTGTCGTAGCGGGTACGTTGCTGCTCGGTACGGGTCTGATGTGTGAGTTTGTATTAAGAAAAGTTCGTAAGCTGGAGTATCGTATTGCACTTTTGGGGGCTATTCTGCTGGCGCTGTTCCTGATCTGGGCAGAACTTGCAGTGGGTATCTTCGGGTCGCCAATTGCTGGAAGTTAGAGTTTATAGGATTAGGCACAGAAGTTTTTAAAACCTCTATGCCTAATCCTGAATTATACCCGAAGCGAGCTCCGGAAACCCCGAACGCCATAGTAAGATTCGGCACCATTGTGGTACACAAAAACCGTATCGTACCGACGGTCGCAAAAGAGAGCCCCGCCGAGCTTTCGGATAGCCGGAGGGGTACTAATCCAACTCGACGTTTTCTGGTCGAACTTCCCCAGTGTCTGCAACTCCCGATATTGCTCTTCCGTTAACAGTTCAACGCCCATAGCAGCTGCCATATCCAGCGCATTATTAGCCGGTTTATTCTCTTTTCTCGCTTCCAGCGCTTCCCGGTCGTAACAAATGCTTCGGCGGCCTTTGGGCGTTTCGGCCGAACAATCGTAAAAAATGTATTCGTCGGTACGGGCATCCCGACCAACCACATCGGGTTCACCACCGGTGCTTTCCATTTCCTGAAGCGACCACAGTTTTTCTGGACTGGCTTCCAGCTTTGCCTGTACAGCCGCCCAGTTGAGGCCAGTATGGCGGCTCATATTCTTCTCAAAACGGGCTTTTAACCCACTGAGTAGCCCGTCCCGCTGTTCGGGCGACAATTGCTTTATAGAACTCATATTGCTTACTGATTAACGAAACTATGTTTTCTACTCTCAGGCCTGAAGTACCAGGATACCATCGTCAGGACCAGAAGTAACAAGGCAGGTAATATTGAACTGATCGAATCACCGGACGCGATATGCGAAAAAATAGCGCCCGACATGATAAAGAAGAAGCCAGCGTAGGCCCACTCTTTTACCAACCGAAAACCAGGAATAAGTACAGCGACAACGCCGAGAATTTTGCAAATGCCCAGCAGGGGTAACAGATATACCGGATAGCCCTCGTGCGTGATCATGTCGACACCACCCTGTCCTTCTTTCGCGTTTACTAGCTGAGCGACTCCGGTCGACAGCATTCCCAGAGCCAGCCAAAGGGTAGCTACCCAGTAAATGATTCTATTGCGCTTTGTCATGAGGGAATAAGTTTATTATGGTTTCCTGCAAACGATTATGCGCCATGTTGATGCCTTTAGCAAAGGGTAGTTGTAACACCTGATCTCTGATGCTGACCGACCGGTATACCACTTGCATCGTCAGTTTGCTGGTGTGGTCGGTGAGAGCTTCGAACTCCAGAAATTCAAGCTGGGCACCGTAGGGCGCATTCTCCATTTCGAAGGTTCGGGTGATTTTCTGATTTGGTATAAACTCATGGTAAACCCCACTGAACCCGTGTTTATTCCCCTTTGGGTCAGTAGTTTCAAACTGCCAGCTACCGTGCTTTTTGTTTTCGAGTTTCAGCACTTTCGTGCCCATCCATTGCTCCACAATGCCGGGCTCAACATACGCCTTAAACAGTAATTCCAGCGGTAAATCAAACTCCCGCGTAATCACTAAATCCTGTTTTCCGTCTTCGGCATGGACGCTGGTTTTTCGTTCCATCTGACTCTAGGGTTTGGCTTGATAGTTCTTCATGATAGCTTCCAGTTTGTTAAATCGGTCATCCCACATCTGGCGGAACGGCTCGATAAAGTCAGCGACTTCCTTCATCTTTTGGGCATTGATATGATAATAGATTTCCCGCCCGGTCTGCTCCTGTTTCAGCAATTCGCATTCAGTGAGGATATGCAGGTGTTTGGAAACGGTCGGTCGGGCGGTGTCGAAGTTGGCAGCTATGGCACCAGCCGTCATGGCCTGCGTGGCTACCAGCAGCAGGATAGCCCGCCGGGTTGGATCGGCAATGGCCTGGAATACGTCTCGTCGTAAGTTCATTGTGTAGTCATTTGACTACAAATATATATGTAGTTATTTGGCTACACAAGTTTTTTTACTAAAGTTTTATATGCTGTTGGCTGTTCATTCGCGATCCAATCGCCGACGAGCAGGGGACGATCTAATAGGGTTGTTGAATAAACAAGACGCTCTTGAGGTCATCTTGTTGCAACGTTTTTTTGTAAATTGTGATAAATGGTGAATCTTTGAAAGAAGACACCCTACTTATCAGGTACTATACAAACAGGAAAAACGCCAGCTAAACTAAACGAAGCACAAATGGTGTTGCTGGAGCTTTTTCAGCACCTGAATACAGAATTAGATGAGGAGATGAACAAGGTAGTGAAGGAAAAAGGAATAACCGCAAACGATTTAGCCTTAGACGCACACTTTGAAAATCGGATCGAGCACCGGCAACGGCTTCGCAAGAAGATATGATTCAGGCGGTCATTAACACCAATGTGCTGCTATCCTCTATCGCAAAAGTTGGTGAAACCCGCTGGGTTTATGGCAGCTTCGCTAATGGAGAATTTTGCTGGGTATTCAGCAATGAAATAATGACAGAGTATACGGAGATGCTCTGCTGTAAGTATAACGAACTGCGAAAATCATCACATCAATACTGCTGATTGCCGAAAACACACGACGATTTGAGCCAACCTACAAGTATCAGTTAATTGACGCTGATCTAATTGACGCTGATCCTGACGATAACAAATTTGTGGACTGTACTATTGGCGCAAATGTTGATTATCTCGTTACGGCCGGATAAACATATACTTGACCTCCGAAAAATCAAGGACCTTTTTCTTCCTATACCTATATTGAACCCGGCCGAATTCAGAACGTTATTGGCATCGAAACACCGTAATAATTGAGCCTTTTTCTCTGCTCCACTGCTCGTCCGCGATTGCATCGCGGATGGTTTAACTTTGCGTCTGCGATGCAAGAATGAATTGCATAACATGCGTGAACCTCGTGCATCCGCGATGCAATTGCGGACGAGCTTGCGTGAGATTTATGGTAGGATAGATTAGCGCCAGACTGGTACACGGAGGTAGCTATTGGTGTACCATTTTATGCGTAGCGGTTCGTTTGCATCCAGGATAGATTCGGTGCTTACCTCTTTTCCGGTTCCATAATTCAGTTGGGAGAACGGGTTTTTATTCACGTTGACAGCTACCACGAGCCGACTACCTTTAGTAAGCTGTTTACTGACCAGATGCGTGTTTGAAAAATCAATGGTCGTTTGTTTATCGGGTTTCAACAGGGATCGTTTCGTGATGTCGCTGGCATAACTCGCCCGACCGATGTAGTACGACAGATGAAAGTAATCGCCGGTCGGTGTCAATTCGTATAGCGTAACGCCGATGTCTACATCTTTTTTATTGATACTGATGTTCATTTGGCCCAGAAAAGAACCGTTCACGAGCATTGATTCTGACAGGGGTTCGCTGACAAAGACAAAGCCATTGCTGGTGTCTATTTCTTTTCGCACGATGGGATCGGGGTAGTAGTTGTTGTTGCTGGTTTGGCGGTCTGCAAAATCGACCTGCTGCGACAAATAGCCTGTTGCGGATGGCTTTTTAGAACGTAAGGCATAAACCGTGTCTACTTTCTGGTCGCTCAGGTAAAAGGTTAAAAAGCCATTGTGCATCTTGTCGAGCGACGGGGCACTGCGCCATTCATTGGCACCCATAACCTCGTAGTTGATTTTATCTTTCAGAATGTCCGGCTTTTTGCCCTGTTTCAGGATGTAATCAAACCATTGATAGGTTATTTTTTTAATGTCGAACAACGCGACGGAATCAACGGAATAGTCGTTAATCACGTGTTCGCCACCAATCTGCGTTCCAAAGTGCCCATAGGGTCCAATAACCAGATACCAGGGCGTTTGAGGACTATACTTCTGCAACTCTCTGAGGTAATACAGACTTGAGTTTTGAGAATCGTTGTAATAGCCGTCGAACGCCAGAATAGGAATGGTGATCTGGGCAAAATCACGTTCATAAGGGGCCATTTTCTGCCAGTAGCGGTCGAAGTCGGGATGGCTGATCCAGCGCTGAAACCACGGGTTGGGTGTTCCGTCGAGGCTGTCCATCTTGTTATAAGCTACCCCGCTTTGCCACCAGTCGAACATTACTTTCCGAAATCGCTTTCGGTCATTGCCGACAAGGGTATCGAGGTATTTGTTGTTGCTGACGTAGAACGACCATTCGTAATTGGGGTTGACAAACACGTTGTTTTCCATCGGTAAGCCCATGCCCGGCCGGTTGGCTACATAGGGCACGATGGTTTTAAGGGCAGGGTGCATTTTCTTACAGGCCGCCCATTGCGAAAAGCCATTATAGCTGCCACCAAACATACCCACGCTTCCATTGCACCACGGTTGATGGCTAATCCAGTCGATTACCTCATAGGTGTCAGTCGCTTCATACTCATACGGGTAGATGGCGTTGGGGCTGAACCGTTTCCCGCGTGTGTAGGCAATAACGCCCACATACCCGTTGTCGGCCGATTCTTTCAACGATTTCAGATCCCGCCCTTTGTCGCGCACGTAAATGGTAAACTGTAGAACAACGGGCAACGGCTGTGTTATGCCTTTCTTTTGAACCACTATGGCCGATATTATAGCTCCATCTCGGGTTGTGATCTGGACACTATCCTGGATGTTATAGGGGCTGGTTTCGTCGGCTGCTTTTGTACTTGCTGTTTGTTGAGCCTTACTGAAGAACGATACTAGAAGCAGAAATGAGAAGCAAAGAAAGCGTTTGCGTGTTGTGAGCATGATGAACGATTAGTTGTTTCGTGCAATTGGCCGCTGCCAGCCGATGACACAAAACAAGGACGCATTTTCTGTTAAGAAGCTGCAAGAGCACACTAAATGAGAGAAAAACACGTCTGGGTCATATGCATCCTGGTTTGCGGGACTTATAGATAGCCACTTGCACCATTGATCCCGAATTTGCTGGTTATCCTGGATGGCTGAGGACCGCGTCGATAGCGCAGCTACATTGCCTGTTTTGATGGGTTGCAGATGAGTGTGGAAGAAAGTAATTGATCAACAATTGATAGTGTAATTGATCTGGCGAAGTTCTTTGGGGAGGCTATTGATTGAAATGCCTGTGAAGCTAACAGAAACCGTAAAACTCTCGGGTAAGAAACATAAGTTAGCCGATATGACCAACGAAGGACCGTAAAAAAAGAGGGCGGTAAGGCAATGGTGGGAGATAGTATTAGTCGAGAAAAAAAAGACCGAGGACCGAAAGCCGGGTTGTAGAGCGAAGCAAACAACCCGACTTTCAGTACCTCGGACGTAAATGCGGGTATAACCGCTTAAGCGTTGGCGGGCGTGCAGAATTCTTCCAGCGCCATTTCGAGGTGCTGAGCGATCATCTGCGCCGACCGACCTTCGATGTGGTGCCGTTCAATGAAATGAACCAGCTCGCCATCTTTAAAAATAGCAATTGAAGGCGACGACGGCGGATAAGGTAGCAGGTATTCCCGCATTTTTGCCGTTGCTTCCTGGTCGCCACCGGCAAATACCGTCACCATTTTATCGGGCTTAACGGGGCTGGCGGCCACCGCTGCTTTAACACCCGGACGAGCTGCACCAGCCGCACAGCCACATACTGAGTTCACAACAACCAGCATGGTGCCTTGCGCATTTTCCATTGTGTTCACCACGTCTTCGGCGGTGGTGAGCTCTTCAAACCCAACGCTCGTCAGGTCTTCCCGCATGGGAACAAGCAAATGAGGAGGATACATAAGTTAACGTTTATAGTTTACAGTTTTTAGTTCGATTACATAAAGCCCAGTTCGAGCTTGGCAACTTCCGACATGAGTTCAGTGGAGTAGGGCGGATCGAAGGTAAGTTCGACGCTTACGTCGTTGACGCCCTCGATAGCCCGAACTTTTTCTTCAATCTCACTCGGTATAGAACCTGCCGATGGGCAGGAAGGCGAGGTCAGCGTCATCAGAATATAGACGTTGTTGACCGGAAATATCTTAATGTCGTAGATCAGGCCCAGCTCGTAGACATCCACCGGAATTTCGGGGTCATACACGCCTTTGAGTGCAAGCACAACCTGTTCTTTTAATTCTTCGTCGGTCATCATTGAAAGACGTTTTGAAAGTAGCTACTATTTGGTTAAACCGTTTGTTGTTGCGAATAGGCCCGGCCGAAGGCTTTCATTCGTTCGATCATCGACGCAAGCCCACCGGCGCGCAACGATGTAATTAAATTGCCCATGCCAACCCTGGGAATAAAATAAAGGTCGGCGTTGGCTATATCTTCGGGCTTTTCACCCGATAAAACACGAATCAGCAAACTAACCAGCCCTTTCGAAATCTGGGCGGTTGGCTCGCTGTCGCCGTAAAAATACAATCGGTTGTCTTTCAGTTCGGCATCCACCCATACCTTCGACTGGCAGCCCATAATCCGATTTTCGTCGGTTTTGGCTGATTCAGGCATGGGCGGTAATTTTTTACCTAAGTCAATGATGTATTGCGTTTTGTCGAGCTGGTCTTCGAACAAATCGAATTCATCGATGATCTCGTCCTGTTTTTCGTTAATTGTCATTTAAGTCCGTTTTGGCTTTTAGGCCGGTTACAACATCATTTTCTGCACCCGGCGCAGGCCCTGAATAAGCCGGTCGACTTCATCTCTGGTGTTATAAACCGCAAATGAAGCCCGCGTAGTTCCGGTAATGCCGAAACGTTGCATGAGCGGCTGGGTGCAATGGTGCCCCGTACGAACGGCAATGCCCTGCTGGTCGAGAATAACGCCAATGTCCTGATGATGAATGCCCTCCATTATGAAGGAAATAACGCTGATTTTTTCGGCTGCCTGCCCAATAATCTGTAAGCCATCCAGCTCGCTCAATTGCTCGGTGGCATACTGAAGCAGGTCGTTTTCGTGAGCGGTTATGTTCTCTTTGCCAAGATCAGCCATATAGTCCAGCGCCGTTTTTGTTGCAATCACATCGGCGATGTTCGGCGTACCGGCTTCAAACTTATAGGGAATATCGTTGTAGGTCGTTTTGGCAAACGTAACTTCCTTAATCATTTCGCCACCACCCCGATAAGGAGGCATCGAATCCAGAATTTCTTTCTTCCCGTAAAGAACGCCCATTCCTGTTGGGCCATAGAGCTTATGAGCTGAGAGTACATAAAAATCGGCATCGAGCGCCTGAACGTCGAGGTCGAGGTGTGAACTGGCCTGTGCCCCGTCGATCAGAACTACGGCGCCAACTTCGTGCGCTTTGTCGATGATTGTCTTGACCGGGTTGATTGTGCCAAGCGCGTTGGATACGTGTACACAGGAGACGAATTTAGTCCGTTCCGACAGCAGTTTTTCGTATTCGTCCAGCAGCAGTTCGCCTTTGTCGTTGATCGGAATGACTTTCAGCACACAGCCTTTTTCTTCGCAGAGCATTTGCCAGGGCACAATGTTGGAGTGGTGCTCCATAGTCGAGATAATGATCTCGTCGCCCTCGTTCAGAAACCGGCGGCCGTAGGTCTGCGCTACCAGATTGATCCCATCCGTAGTGCCGTAGGTAAAGATGATTTCCTGCCAGTGTTTGGCGTTCAGAAATGCCTGCATAGCCCGTCGCGACGCTTCGAAAGCGGCTGTTGCCTGCTCGGCCAGATGGTGAATACCCCGGTGGATATTGGCATTGTAGCCTTCGTAATAATGCGTTAAGGCCTGAATAACCGGCAGTGGTTTCTGGTTCGTCGCGGCATTGTCGAAGTAAACCAGCGGACGCCCGTTGACTTCCTGATCGAGAACCGGAAAGTCCCGGCGAATTTTTTGTATATCGAGAGTACGTTCTAAAGCCGACTGCATGAGGTAAGAGGTCATTAAAATCAATGCTGACCATACGGTCATGTTGAAAACGCAAACAAAGGGGCTTTAGGTTCGGGTAGGGCAGAAGATGGTGGCAGACAGCGTGTTTACAGAAGAGTCTTCTTTTGTTGTATACTAAAAAGGTTATAATAGATATTAAACTTCGCTTAAAGTGTATTCATAAAAGTGGTTTTGATATATACTTGAGTGTTTGTTAATCTCATGCCATCAATCTTATGAACGTTTATTTAACCACCCAGGGCGTTACTGAGCTATGGAGGAAAAGTAACACCTTATTGGTTATACACAGATGGAGACGAATTCTGATTCTTTTCTTCACTATGTCTATTTGTCTCAGCTCCTGTAAAAAGCACGAGCCTGAACCTGTGGTGCCTGCTAGTTTAAATCAGGTTAGTACGCTTACTATTAATTTAGCAATGTTTAGAAGTATATGGGGAATTGCCTTTGATGCGTCTGACAATCTCTATGTCGCTGACTATCGGGATAATCGTATACGTAAGGTAACGCCTGATGGGGTTGTCAGCACGTTTGCTGGTTCGGGGGAGGAAGGATTAAGAGATGGGTTGGGAACCGAAGCGGTGTTTGGTGGGCCCGATGCACTGGCGTTCGATGCGGCCGGTAATTTGTATGTTACTCAGCCCGGCGCCATTCGCAAAATTACGCCCGATGGTTGGGTGAGCACGGTTGTAGGGGTAGCACCCGATAAAGCTGGGTTGATTTCCTATGATTCGCTTGGTCTGATTAATCCTGACGGATTGACCATAGACGACAACCAGAATCTATACGTTACATCTCATAATGGTGGTCAAAAAAGTGTGTGGAAAGTGGCTCCCGACCGAACCGTTCGCCTGTTGTTAGGCAACAAGTTTAACAGTACGGTTTATATTCCCAGTCCGTTAGTGTCCCCTAATTCCATCGCCTATAATCCCTTGCAGAAAGCCCTCTATGTGGTCGATGCGCAAAAAGGCATTACCCGCTCAACCGTCGATGGCATTAATTATTGCTACACAGGCTGTGCCGGTATTTATGGTCATGTCGACGGGCCGATTGATGTGGCCCTGTTTCGGAGTCCGAACGCTTCGGTGGTCGATAAGGCCGGTAATCTTTACATCACCGATGAGCATTTTATTCGGAAAATTACGCCGGATGGCGTGGTGAGTACAGTAGCCGGAACGGGTAAGATCGGCAAGGGCGACGGTGCTGGCGATCAGGCTACGTTCAATTATCCGGGTTATCTGGCTTTCGATTCGAAGGGCGTTCTCTACGTAAGCGACCTCAACGGGATTCGAAAGATTGTGTTGGGCGCTAATTGAGTCGTTATCGTCTCTTCAAAACAATGATCTGATTTTTCAGCGTCCGGTTTCGGCGGAAGTTGTCGTCGGCAATCAGCACCAGGGTTTGGTGTTGAGCATCAGCCCAGGCCATTGCTTCCAGATTGCAGACAATGCCCGGAAACTGCTGGCTGAAACTAAAGGCCAGTTCTTTCACTAACGTATGATTTTCGTCGTGCTGCGTGGCCAGATAAATGTTGGCCGTAACCTGCTTCTGGCTGGCATCGTAGCACCGTTCCAGCACCAGCAGCCGAGTATCGTCGACGGCCAGAATTTCCGAAATGCCGCCCAGCCGCTCTTCGCCCTGTGCAAAAGCACAGCGGTCGATGGGGTATTTATACCGCTCGACCGCCGGGTCGCTGGCGGTTGGGTTGCCATACCGAAAGAAGGTAATGGTGTCCTGATTCATGCGGGTTTCGCCTTCCCAACCGGCTTCGGGCGCTACCCAAAGCGTGCCCGATGGCGTGAGAGCAATGCCTTCCAGCCCTTTGTTCGAGCCGGGGAGTGGCATCCTTAGCAAAATCTGTCGGGTACTATCGCTTACGGCTTTGCCAAAAAGCAGGGAGGTCGTAAACTCATATTCGTCGGTCCAGAAATAGGTGCTGGTTTGTGGGTTGAAGCGGATACTCTCAAACCAGAACGGTGTTTTTTCGGCTTTTAGGAGATGTGAGCTATCGCCCAGATCGCGGATGGATTGGATATTGCTAAATATGAAATGCCAGCCCCGGTCGCTGACCAGATGCCATTCGTTGGTGGCCGGTATGATTTCCAGCCCCGAAATGCCGCGTAAACTATCGCGAACCAGCGGGATAGTGGTTGAGTCGCCTTCAAAGGAAAATTGTACAGACTGGCTGTGGCTTACTGTGCCAATGAATTCAAAAAGTAAAAGGAGAAAAAACGTCCGCATAAACCAAGTAAAAGAATTGCTAAAATAGGTTAAATGCGGCTATCTAAAAAAACAGATGGGTGTGTTTGCCTTCATCGGTTGAACGTAGTACATATTACGCTCAATGGGGAGATTCAAAAGCAAATCAGCCGGTCAGAGGGTTCAAAAACAATCTGACCGGCTGATTATGAGCGGAGAATAAATTTATTTCGTTAACTTTTCAGTAACGACCCGTTCCAGATATTCGCGAATGGGCTGGATTTTTATCTGGCTCAGAACATCCTGCGAAAAGGCATAGAGCAGCAGCGTCCGGGCTTCATCTTTCGGAATACCCCGCGACCGCATATAAAAAAGTGCTTCGTCGTTTAGCTGACCAGTTGTGGTGCCATGTGAACACTTCACATCGTCGGCAAAAATTTCCAACTGCGGTTTGGTGTTCATCGATGCACCGGGCGACAGCACTACGTTTTTACACGACTGATAGGCATTGGTTTTCTGGGCATCGGGCCGAACAAAAATCTTACCGTTGAATACCCCCGTGCTAGTATCGTCCAGCATACCTTTATACAGCTCATTGCTGTAGGAGTTTGGCATGGCATGATCGACCAGCGTATGGTTGTCGATATGCTGACGGCCGTTGGGCGTATACAGACCGTACATAAACGCTTCGGCATATTGGCCGTTGAGTACAATGTTCAGATTGTTCCGAACAAAATTACCGTTTAGCGTTACCGTTGCCGAATAAAAATGGCTATTGTCGGACTGGCTTACCTGGGTAGTGCCAATATGATAGGCCTGCTGGGTTTCGTTCTGTACTTTGTAATACTGCATTCGGGCCTCACGATCCAGCACAATTTCGGTAACAACGTTCACGAAACTGGCCCGTTCGCCCAGTGTCCGGTACGACTCAGCCATCATTACTTCCGCATTTTTACCAACGATAACCAGATTGCGGGGCTGCGAAGCAACATTCTGATCGCGGGCGTCGGTAATGAACCGGAGAATAATCGGCTGTTCGACGGTCGTGTTGGCTGGCACGTTCACCACAACGCCATCGCTGGCCAGTGCCGTGTTCAGCGCCGTAAACGCATTGTCCTTAAAATCGGCGTATTGCGCAAAATGAGAATTGACCAGATCGGGATTGGCTTTAACCGCTTCGGCAAAGCTTGTAATCTGGATCTGATCGGCAGGGCTTATAATATGTGACAGTTCTGGCTGATAGCGTCCGTTAACAAAATAAAGGATATTGCCGTCGAGATTCGGAATTTCGAGCGGAGCCAGATCGGCGGCCGTAACGCTGGCCGCACTGTCGAGAACGAACGCTTCTTTAAACAAGCCACTAACGTTCGAATATTTCCATTCTTCGTGGCGAATGGTTGGAAAGCCTAATAGGTCGAACTGATTCAGGGCGGCTTTTCGGAGCTGATGAAGAGGAGTTTTACTTTCCCCATTCATACGCTCTTCGTTGGTTCGAAAAGCGGCCAGAAGCTGGTTCTTAAAGTCGTTATATGATGCGTAGGAGGGAGTCATGTATCAGAAAGTTTTCAGTTTGTGGTTTATAGTTTACAGTTTACAGTTTTCAGCGCGCGAAGCGCAAGAATAATCTCGCGTCAGCCACTGAAAACAGAAAAACTGTAAACTGAAAACTATACATGTGCTTCGGCTTTAATCCAATCGTACCCTTTTTCTTCGAGTTCGAGGGCCAGTTCTTTAGGGCCTGATTTCACAATACGACCCTGATACAGGACGTGAACGTAGTCGGGAACGATATAATCCAACAGGCGCTGATAGTGCGTTACAACAATGGTTGCGCGTTCTGGTGAGCGAAGTTTATTAACCCCGTCGGCCACAATTCGCAGCGCATCGATGTCCAGACCTGAATCGGTTTCGTCCAGAATGGCTAGTTTTGGCTCCAGCATGGCCATCTGAAAAATTTCGTTCCGTTTTTTCTCCCCGCCCGAAAAGCCTTCATTCAGCGAACGGCTCAGCAACGACTGATCGATGTTGACCAGTTTCATTTTCTCTTTCATGAGTTTCAGAAACTGAACGGCATCGAGCGATTCCTGTCCGCGATATTTACGGATTTCGTTCATAGCCGTTTTCAGAAAGTTGGTTGTGCTTACGCCCGGAATTTCGACCGGGTACTGAAAGGCCAGAAAAATACCTTCGGCGGCCCGTTCTTCAGGAGCCATTTCGAGCAGGTCTTTGCCATCAAACAATACGCTACCTCCCGTTACTTCATAATCTTCCCGACCGGCCAGAACAGATGCCAGGGTGCTCTTGCCAGCCCCATTGGGGCCCATAATTGCGTGAACTTCACCGGCATTGACTTCCAGGTCGAGGCCTTTTAATATTTGCTTCTCGCCAATAAAGGCTTGTAAATTGCTGATCGATAACATAATAGAAATATAGCTTGACGGCTAAATGAAGCCGCAAAGATAACAGATGAAATAGTATCTGGCTTGTGGTGATAACAAAATCGGCAACTTAAAAGTTGAGGGTGCCTGCGTTTATTGTTCGCAAACGTAAAGAGGGGTATAGCTATAAAACCATTATTGCGGCTCAGGATACATTCGTTAACCTGTCCTGAGCCGCAATAATGGTTTTATGGAAATGTTGAAGCAGAAGCGAACTGTATACTTTCTTGTTCTGATTAATGAATTCGGTTAACGGCAATAGGCACACAGGCCGATGGTGGACAAGTGCAGGTTATGGGTTGTAGCTGTACTACAACGTCCGTAAAGCAAGTTGAATCGGTACCGTAGAACCGAATTGTATAGGGTTGAGGGGTACCTGGATTACTCAAGGTTGATACCAGCACTTTTCCGCTACCACGTGTCGGTAATGCTGCATAAGACTGCGCCGATGCATACGTTCCTGAAAAACTGCCCCCCACACTAAAGGCTATTTTGTCGGCATTGCTGGCTGAGATCAGTAGCTGACCATTCGAATTGGCTACATTACTGGTTGCACTACAGGTTGGGCTGACGGCAGTTGCTGAGGCTACGGGTTGCACACAGACCACCGAACAGGACACGGGAGCAGTATAGCCAACGGTTGTGCTCGAACAGGTTGGGAGTGAGGCCGTAACAATGTGCGGGCCGCCGTCGGAAAGCAGTCCGGTGAAAACGGCGGTGTAGGTTGCTGATTTGGCAGGGGTGGTTGCCATGGTTAAGCTTTTTACGCCATCAGTAACGGTAAGAATGTCCGTTACTGGATTGGTTATGCCAATAACCACCGTATTTGAATATGTGTTTGTTGCCGGATCGCAGGAGCTTATACTGGCCGTTGCGGTGAGGCTGTGAATTGGGTCTGTTGAACAGGAGGCTGGTGCCTGATAGTTCGCCGATGTTGTTGCACAACCAGGCAACGAAGCCACAACGGAATGATTGACACCGTCGGAGTTTAGATCGTGAAAGATTACTGTAAATACGGCAGATCCACCCGAGGTCGTAGCAAAGACCTGACTTTGTACGCCATCGGTAATGGTGAGTATACCTTCTGTTGGATTGTTCACCGTAATAGTGGCCGTAGCTGAATACATATTCGTAGTTGCGGCACAGGTGCCAGCCACTGCTACTGCCGAGATACTACAAGTAGCCGTTGTCTGCAAGGCTTCGGCCAAAGGCCTGCCAGTTGCTGAAATGGCATTACTGGCGTATTGTGCTAACTGAATCTGACTAAATACCTGATCTTGAAACGCAATGAGTAAAAGACAGATTAGGCTTAGTTGATGATATAGAGATCTCATGGTTGATTAGTACCAGACTATGTCGTTATTGATAGCATGGCCCATGACAAGTTCTATGCCACTAAGGTGTATTTGCAGATATGCCTATTCCCAAGTTTAATATATTACTCCATTGACCCATTTAAGTTTATAAAGGTAAGTTTATGAAAATTGAAAACAGCCTTATCAAAACTTATGCCGTATTGGAGGCTGGCTGATAAAAATGTAAGCGGGTATTAAACGTTAAATCAAACTCCGAAAAAATACACCGGTTTTAATACGTAAAGCCCGGAATCGGGCTTTACGTATTAGTGAATTTATGACTCCAGCGCCGACTACTATCGGGCATCGCCAATTCGGGGCCCGCGTTTGGTTTGCTGAATCACGAATGGAACACAAATTTCGGCCGGACAGCCACATACGGTGGGTTGTAAGAGCACTGTTACATCCGTATAACAGCCCGACGAATTATAGACCCGAATTGTATAAGCCTGCGCTACGGCCGGACTAGGTAGATTACTGGCAATCGTCCCACCCACCGGAATTACCTGCGCCGATCCTGATAAAGGAGCTGCTTCGTCGAATGTGGCTCCTGCCGAGTACTGATAGGTATAACCTGTCTGGACGTTACTAAGAACAAGTTGAGCATTTGTTTGTGGCTTGTTACCGATACAGGTAGCCGGAATGGCTATAGCCTGGAAGGTGGGTAGACTATCTTCTTCAACGATAAACGGACAGCAACTGAAGTCAGGACATTGGCCGATGGCATTATCAACAGCCAGACTATAAGAGCCTGGAGTCGATACGTCAAGACTATTGGTGGTTGCTCCCAGAATGGCCTGCCCATCTTTATACCATTGGTAGGTAGCGTATCCTAGCGGTGCTGTTAATCGGTAGAGATACTCATCGCCAGCGCAGACTTTGACTGGTATGGTGGTACAAACGGTTGCCGTATCTCCAGGAATCGTTGCTGTGCTATGCAGAATACCTGTGCTATCGGCCTTTGCTTTCAGCGTCAGGGTGAGGCTTTGTGCAGGGCTTAGGGTAGCAATAAGCCAGGTATTTGTGGTTACTCCTGTTGTAAAGGTAGTGCCAACAGGCGCTGTTGCTGAATTGGCTACATACGTCAGTCCTGTTGTTGCTGAGTCTCGAACCACTACATTCGTTGCTGCTGTAGAGCCAATGTTCGTTAAAATCAATGTATACGACAGCGTATCGCCCATATAGGCCTTGGATTTGTCGACCTGTTTGAAGAGGCTTAGCTGTGAGCCTGCTACCTGAGTACAACTGCCTGGGGCCGTATAAGTTGTTGTCAGTGTAGAGCAATTCGGTAAACTGGCAACAATTGTATGGCTGTTGCCATCGGAAAGAAGGCCATCAAACACAGCAGTGAATGTAGCCGAGGGAGTAACCGTAGCCGCGAACGTAAAGCTTTGGATTCCGTTGGTGACGGTAACAATGCCTGTTGTTGAATTACTTAGGCTAACCACTGCGGTAGCTGAATACGTGTTGGTCACGTTTTCACACGCACCCGGCGTCACTACGGTTGTAAGTGAACAGACCGCACTTACCGTACAGGCTTCTGGGGCAGTATAGGTAGTGCTAACGATCTGAGATAGATAATCTACCGTGATTGTGTGCCCGCCCGTTCCGCTCAATAAACCTGTTAGCGAATAAGGAATCGATACGTTTCCGGCCGAAACGGATACCGTAGTGGAATAAACTCCATCCGTAATCGTCGCTATGCCGTTCTGGGCATTCGTCAGCGAAAGTACCCCCGATACGTCATATTGATTTGAGAGTGCATTACATGCTCCCGCAGTGGCGCTGGTAGTAATTCCTATGGCGCATGACTCTGGAGCGATATAGGTCGTGCTGGCTGTTGGGTAGTCAGTGCCTGTGATAGTGACCGTATGGGACCCTGTGCCGGAAGGTAGACCTGCCAGTGTAAACCGCGCAAGTGTTTGCCCATCAAGTATGGTTACGACTGTTGTGGAAGTCCCATCTGTTACCAGTAATGTGCCCGCAGTCGCTGCCGTTAGATTAATCGCACCTGTAATTGAATAGTGATCTGTTGTGGGATCGCACGATCCTGGCGTGACAGCAACTGTGATCGCACTTGCAGCGGTTGGGGCCGAATTGCCTGGTGCCGAATTGGCTCCGCAACTTGCCAGCCAGTTGTATTTATAGGACGCTGTCTTGTCTGTCTGTTGGGCCTGAAGAGTAACGGTTGGATTATCCGTATATAGCTTTAGCGTATAGGGTCCCGCCTGGGTTGTGGGCACCAACTCATTGACGACCGAGAAGCTCACCGGACTGCCATCCAAACCACTATAAATGGGCTGGAAGGTGATTTGGCGCTGGGTAGTGGAGAGGGCCACACAGCTCAGGGTATTGACGGCTGTGATGGTGAAGGGGGTTGGGTTGGTGACTGTAGCCGGAACGATGGTCAGCCGCATTGGTGTGCTGATGGATAGCCCACCGGCATCGGTAGCCGTGACGGTCAGCGTTAATGGTGATCCCACAGTGGTGGAAGGCGTACCCGAAATGGTAGCGGGTGCGGAGAAGCTCAGCCCATTGGTGAGTCCGGCTACAGCGATGGTTAAGCTATTAGGTGTTTCCTTATCGGTAAAGGTGTTGTTTGGAATGCTATAAGTGAATGCCTGCCCGACGGTAGCCGACTGAGGAGCCAGGGCATTGGCCACCGTTGGAGCGGTGTTGACCGGTGCTGGTTGGGGGACGATGGTCAGCAGCATTGGTGTGCTGATGGATAGTCCACCAGCATCAGTAGCCGTGACGGTCAGTGTCAGGGGCGAGCCCACAGTGGTGGAAGGTGTTCCCGAGATAGTGGTTGGTGCGGTGAAGCTCAGCCCATTGGTGAGTCCGGCCACGGTGATGGTCAGGCTGTTGGGTGTTTCCTTATCGGTAAAGGTGTTGGCTGGAATGCTATAAGTGAATGCCTCTCCGACGGTAGCTGACTGAGGAGCCAGGGCATTGGCCACGGTTGGGGCGGTGTTGACCGGTGCTTCTGTGTTTCCGCAATTTGCCAGCCAGTTGTATTTATAGGACGCTGTCTTGTCTGTCTGTTGGGCCTGAAGAGTAACGGTTGGATTATCCGTATATAACGTTAGCGTATAGGGTCCCGCCTGGGTTGTGGGCACCAGCTCATTAACGACCGAGAAGCTCACCGGACTGCCATCCAAACCACTATAAGTGGGCTGGAAGGTAATTTGGCGTTGAGTAGTGGAGAGGGCCACACAGCTCAGGGTATTGACGGCTGTGATGGTGAAGGGGGTTGGGTTGGTGACTGTAGCCGGAGCAATAGTCAGCAGCATTGGTGTGCTGACAGCGAGTCCACCAGCATCAGTAGCCGTGACGGTCAGTGTCAGGGGCGATCCCACAGTCGAAGAAGGTGTTCCCGAAATGGTAGCGGGTGCTGAGAAGGCGAGTCCATTGGTGAGCCCAGCTACGGTGATGGTCAGGCTGTTGGGTGTTTCCTTATCGGTAAAGGTGTTGGGTGGAATGCTGTAGGAGAATGCCTGCCCGACGGTAGCCGACTGGGGAGCCAGGGCATTGGCCACCGTTGGAGCGGTGTTGGTGGGCTGGCTGCTACAGTTCGCCAGCCAATTGTAGCTGTAAGTCGCCGTCTTGCCCGCTTGCTGGGCCTGAAGGGTGATGGTCGGATTGTCGGTATAGAGCTGAACGGTGAACGGTCCTGTGGCTGTGGTAGAGGCTAGTGCGCCTACTGAACTGAGCGTGATGGGTGTGGCATCGGTACCGGCGTAAGTGGGCTGGAAGGAGATTTGGCGCTGGGTAGTGGAGAGGGCCACACAGCTCAGGGTATTGACGGCTGTGATGGTGAAGGGGGTTGGGTTGGTGACTGTAGCCGGAGCAATAGTCAGCAGCATTGGTGTGCTGACAGCGAGCCCACCGGCATCGGTAGCCGTGACGGTCAGCGTTAATGGCGATCCCACAGTGGTGGAAGGCGTCCCCGAGATGGTAGCGGGTGCGGTGAAGCTCAGCCCATTGGTGAGTCCAGCTACGGTGATGGTCAGGCTGTTGGGTGTTTCCTTATCGGTAAAGGTGCTGGCTGGAATGCTATAAGTGAATGCCTCTCCGACGGTAGCCGACTGGGGAGCCAGGGCATTGGCCACCGTTGGGGCGGTGTTGACCGGTGCTGGTTGGGGGACGATGGTCAGCCGCATTGGTGTGCTGATGGATAGTCCACCGGCATCAGTAGCCGTGACGGTCAGCGTTAATGGCGATCCCACAGTGGTGGAAGGCGTACCCGAAATGGTAGCGGGTGCTGAGAAGCTCAGCCCATTGGTGAGCCCGGCTACAGCGATGGTTAAGTTATTAGGTGTTTCCTTGTCAGTAAAGGTGTTGGCTGGAATGCTGTAGGAGAATGCCTGCCCGACGGTAGCTGACTGAGGAGCCAGCACATGGGCTACGGTTGGGGCGGTGTTGGATGGCGCAGCTTCGCAATTTGCCAGCCAGTTGTATTTATAGGACGCTGTCTTGTCTGTCTGTTGGGCCTGAAGAGTAACGGTTGGATTATCCGTATATAGCTTTAGCGTATAGGGTCCCGCCTGGGTTGTGGGCACCAACTCATTGACGACCGAGAAGCTCACCGGACTGCCATCCAAACCACTATAAATGGGCTGGAAGGTGATTTGGCGTTGAGTAGTGGAGAGGGCCACACAGCTCAGGGTATTGACGGCTGTGATGGTGAAGGGGGTTGGGTTGGTGACTGTAGCCGGAGCAATAGTCAGCCGCATTGGTGTGCTGATGGATAGCCCACCGGCATCGGTAGCCGTGACGGTCAGCGTTAATGGCGATCCCACAGTGGTGGAAGGTGTTCCCGAAATGGTAGCGGGTGCGGTGAAGCTCAGCCCATTGGTGAGTCCGGCCACGGTGATGGTCAGGCTGTTGGGTGTTTCCTTATCGGTAAAGGTGTTGGCTGGAATGCTATAAGTGAATGCCTGCCCGACGGTAGCCGACTGGGGAGTCAGGGCATTGGCCACCGTTGGAGCGGTGTTGACCGGTGCTGGTTGGGGGACGATGGTCAGCAGCATTGGTGTGCTGACAGCGAGCCCACCGGCATCGGTAGCCGTGACGGTCAGCGTTAATGGCGATCCCACAGTGGTGGAAGGTGTTCCCGAGATAGTGGTTGGTGCGGTGAAGCTCAGTCCATTGGTGAGCCCGGCCACGGTGATGGTCAGGCTGTTGGGTGTTTCCTTATCGGTAAAGGTGCTGGCTGGAATGCTATAAGTGAATGCCTGCCCGACGGTAGCCGACTGGGGAGCCAGGGCATTGGCCACCGTTGGAGCGGTGTTGGTGGGCTGGCTGCTACAGTTCGCCAGCCAATTGTAGCTGTAAGTCGCCGTCTTGCCCGCTTGCTGGGCCTGAAGGGTGATGGTCGGATTGTCGGTATAGAGCTGGACGGTGAACGGTCCTGTGGCTGTGGTAGAGGCTAGTGCGCCTACTGAACTGAGCGTGATGGGTGTGGCATCGGTACCGGCGTAAGTGGGCTGGAAGGAGATTTGGCGTTGAGTAGTGGAGAGGGCCACACAGCTCAGGGTATTGACGGCTGTGATGGTGAAGGGGGTTGGGTTGGTGACTGTAGCCGGAGCAATAGTCAGCCGCATTGGTGTGCTGATGGATAGCCCACCGGCATCGGTAGCCGTGACGGTCAGTGTCAGGGGCGATCCCACAGTCGAAGAAGGTGTTCCCGAGATGGTAGCGGGTGCCGAGAAGCTCAGCCCATTGGTGAGTCCGGCCACGGTGATGGTCAGGCTGTTGGGTGTTTCCTTGTCAGTAAAAGTGTTGGCTGGAATGCTATAAGTAAATGCCTCTCCGACGGTAGCTGACTGGGGAGCCAGGGCATTGGCCACGGTTGGGGCGGTGTTGGTGGGAGCTGGTTGGGGAACGATGGTCAGCAGCATTGGTGTGCTGACAGCGAGTCCACCAGCATCAGTAGCCGTGACGGTCAGTGTCAGGGGCGATCCCACAGTCGAAGAAGGTGTTCCCGAAATGGTAGCGGGTGCCGAGAAGCTCAGCCCATTGGTGAGCCCAGCTACGGTGATGGTCAGGCTGTTGGGTGTTTCCTTATCGGTAAAGGTGTTGTTTGGAATGCTATAAGTGAATGCCTCTCCGACGGTAGCTGACTGGGGAGCCAGGGCATTGGCCACCGTTGGAGCGGTGTTGGTGGGAGCTGGTTGGGGAACGATGGTCAGCAGCATTGGTGTGCTGATGGATAGCCCACCGGCATCAGTAGCCGTGACGGTCAGCGTTAATGGTGATCCCACAGTCGAAGAAGGTGTTCCCGAAATGGTAGCGGGTGCTGAGAAGCTCAGCCCGTTGGTGAGCCCGGCCACGGTGATGGTCAGGCTGTTGGGTGTTTCCTTATCGGTAAAGGTGTTGGCTGGAATGCTATAAGTGAATGCCTGCCCGACGGTAGCTGACTGGGGAGCCAGGGCATTGGCCACGGTTGGGGCGGTGTTGGTGGGAGCTGGTTGGGGAACGATAGTCAGCAGCATTGGTGTGCTGACAGCGAGCCCACCGGCATCGGTAGCCGTGACGGTCAGTGTCAGGGGCGATCCCACAGTGGTGGAAGGCGTCCCCGAGATAGTGGTTGGTGCGGTGAAGCTCAGCCCATTGGTGAGCCCAGCTACGGTGATGGTCAGGCTGTTGGGTGTTTCCTTATCGGTAAAGGTGTTGGCTGGAATGCTATAAGTGAATGCCTCTCCGACGGTAGCTGACTGAGGAGCCAGCACATTGGCCACCGTTGGAGCGGTGTTGGTGGGCTGGCTGCTACAGTTCGCCAGCCAATTGTAGCTGTAAGTCGCCGTCTTGCCCGCTTGCTGGGCCTGAAGGGTGATGGTCGGATTGTCGGTATAGAGCTGAACGGTGAACGGTCCTGTGGCTGTGGTAGAGGCTAGTGCGCCTACTGAACTGAGTGTGATGGGTGTGGCATCGGTACCGGCGTAAGTGGGCTGGAAGGTGATTTGGCGTTGAGTAGTGGAGAGGGCCACACAGCTCAGGGTATTGACGGCTGTGATGGTGAAGGGGGTTGGGTTGGTGACTGTAGCTGGAGCAATAGTCAGCAGCATTGGTGTGCTGACAGCGAGCCCACCGGCATCGGTAGCCGTGACGGTCAGCGTTAATGGCGATCCCACAGTCGAAGAAGGTGTTCCCGAAATGGTAGCGGGTGCGGTGAAGCTCAGCCCATTGGTGAGCCCAGCCACGGTGATGGTCAGGCTGTTGGGTGTTTCCTTATCGGTAAAGGTGTTGTTTGGAATGCTATAAGTGAATGCCTGCCCGACGGTAGCCGACTGGGGAGCCAGGGCATTGGCCACCGTTGGAGCGGTGTTGGTGGGCTGGCTGCTACAGTTCGCCAGCCAATTGTAGCTGTAAGTCGCCGTCTTGCCCGCTTGCTGGGCCTGAAGGGTGATGGTCGGATTGTCGGTATAGAGCTGAACGGTGAACGGTCCTGTGGCTGTGGTAGAGGCTAGTGCGCCTACTGAACTGAGCGTGATGGGTGTGGCATCGGTACCGGCGTAAGTGGGCTGGAAGGTGATTTGGCGTTGAGTAGTGGAGAGGGCCACGCAGCTCAGGGTATTGACGGCTGTGATGGTGAAGGGGGTTGGGTTGGTGACTGTAGCCGGAGCAATAGTCAGCCGCATTGGTGTGCTGATGGATAGCCCACCGGCATCGGTAGCCGTGACGGTCAGTGTCAGGGGCGATCCCACAGTCGAAGAAGGTGTTCCCGAAATGGTAGCGGGTGCCGAGAAGCTCAGCCCATTGGTGAGCCCAGCCACGGTGATGGTCAGGCTATTAGGTGTTTCCTTATCGGTAAAGGTGTTGGGTGGAATGCTGTAGGAGAATGCCTGCCCGACGGTAGCCGACTGGGGAGCCAGGGCATTGGCCACCGTTGGAGCGGTGTTGGTGGGCTGGCTGCTACAGTTCGCCAGCCAATTGTAGCTGTAAGTCGCCGTCTTGCCCGCTTGCTGGGCCTGAAGGGTGATGGTCGGATTGTCGGTATATAAACGCAGTGTGTAAGGCCCCGAATTGGTGGTAGATGCCAATTCGTTTAGAACCGTAAACGCAATAGCCGATCCATCAATACCACTATAAACAGGCTGGAAAGTAACTTGCCGCTGAGTGGTTGAGACGCTAACACAGGTGAGTGTGTTTACGGACGTAATGGCGAACGTTCCGGGGTTAGTAACATTGGCAGGATATAAGTTGAGCACTAAGGGTGTACTCACCGAAAGTCCACCAGCATCAGTAGCGGTAACAGTAATCGTTAATGGTGAACCCGCTGTTGAGGATAATGTTCCTGAAATAGTTGCGGGAGCCGTAAAACTCAACCCATTAGCGAGCCCGGCAACAGTTACTGTCAGGGTATTGGGCGTTTCCTTGTCGGTAAAGGTGTTGGCCGGAATGCTATAGGAGAATGCCTGCCCGACGGTAGCCGACTGGGGAGCCAGCACATTGGCCACCGTTGGGGCGGTGTTGGTGGGTGGGTTAGAATTACAGGAAACAGGTGCTGAATAAGTAGATGATAGTGTTGTATAACCGTTTCCTGCAATAGAAAGAGTATGATTTCCTGTTCCCGAAGTTAGCCCTCCTAGTGTAAATGTTGCAGAGGTTTGACCGTTGGTAATCGAAACTGTTGTTGTTGCATTACCGTCAGTAATGGTAAGCGTGCTGGCTATAGCGGCAGTTAGCGAGATTGTTCCGGATACGGAATATAAATTTGAAGACGCATCGCAGGAGCCAGGCGTTAAAACTACCGCCAATTTTGGTTGTGCCGAACAGGTAGTTGGGGTCAGGGTTACCGTATGGTCGGTATAACATCCAGCCGTATTATAGACTCGGATGGTATACTGTTTGTTGCCCGAAGGATTATTAAGATTGCTGGCAATGATACCGTTGGCTGGTATACGCTTAGCTCCTCCCGAAAGCGAAGCACCCGCATTGAAGCTCGATCCTTCCGAATACTGATAGGTGTGGATCGAGTTAAAATTTGCCAGTACAATTTGTCCATTTGCCCGAGGGCTATTGCCGTCACAAGTGGCAGCAATAGCCTGTGCCTGAAACGTTGGGATAGGATCTTCCTCAATAATCAGATCACAGCACGAAATATCATTACATTTATCATTGCCGTTATCGATACGTACACTGTACGTTCCTGTTGAGGAAATGTATAGAATATTAGTTGTCTGGTCTGTTATTTCTGATCCATTTTTAAACCAGTGATAGCCCATACGGCCCGCAGGTGCGGTCAGAAGCGACGAAATGGTTGTGCCCGGACATACTTTTACAGGAATCGATGTGCAAATACCTGCTGTTGCTCCGGGAATCGTGGCCCTGGCATATAATACGCCCATACTGTCGGCAACGGCCTGAAATGTTAATTTCAGACTTTGCCCCGCACTCAAAGAACCAATATGCCAGATACTAATAGGACTTCCCTGATTAAAATTGCTGCCGTTGGGGGTGTTTACTGAAGCAGGAAGAAACCGTATGCCTAGCCCCAGCGAATCGCGGACATCTATATTGTTGACAGTCGAACTACCGTTATTGGTTAGTGTAACGGTATAGGCGAGTGTGTCGCCCAGATTGGCTTTCGTCTTATCAACCTGTTTCGTGACGGCTAAGGATGTACTCGTGGATTGAGCCTTTACTTGATTGCCTAAACTTGTTAAGAGACTGATTGCTAGCCACAAGAATAGCCGACGGTTTTGAGAGGAAGCCATGAGTACTGATTCTGAGATGTTTTCCAATAGTTGGCGAAATGTTTACTTAGTAAGTGCTACCTTGTTTACTAAGTAGTGTTATATGTTCTTTATAGGTATTCATTTTGTTTAATGGTGTAGTTTGATATGTATTTAGTTAATGAAAACCAGAAATGGTTTTATTGATATAAAAGAGTCAAAATGCGTGCCAAGATTTTTTTGAAAACAGCTTTGTAGCTGTTTTTACTAAGAAATACGATTTATTTATTGGGCTATTTATATATTTTATGTGTTAATAATAATTAATTGTAGTTTAAATTATTTTAATAGTAAACTAAAAACTTACTATCGAGTATGGGTGATATGCTGGAGTATCCATATTGAAGGAGCATTAAATAAGTTTTATAGCTTATAGAGGGTTTGTTGTCGGCTCCGTGCCAGAGTAAGTCTGCGTATAGATGGTCTGATTTCATTTACACCGTCAAAACTGTACCTTGCATGTCGGGGAGTCGATAGTAACCGAGACCCTGATTTGCGTATGAAAAATGAAAAGAATGCGGCTCTTGCTGATAGTGAGGTGATAAACTCGTTGGATCAATCGAATACGCTTCCTCGTGTTCATGTCTCTTCGGAGATTGGCACCCTGAAGCGTTTACTGATTCATAGTCCCGATCGTGGATTGGGTAAGGTCATACCGTCTAAAGCGCAGGACTGGCTGTTTGAAGACATTGTTCATCTGGACATGATGCGCCGGGATGAATACGATTACTACGTTAAGATTCTGTTATATTTCTTAGATCCTGAGAAAGTACGAGGTAAAATAGCCCGCCTTGGCCCCGACTCTGATCGGACATTTTTTAAGCCCGGCCATTCTGATTATTTCAGGTCCGATAAGGTTGTTGATATTCAGCTTTTATTAGCTGAGATCCTTGCCAATGAATCGATTCGCACTCGTCTGATTGCTGCCATTTGTGGCATCGAGCGCACCTCGTTCCGAACCCAGCAGCAATTGAATGAGTATGATCCGGCCGAACTGGCCAAGATCATGATTTCGGGGTCGCTACCCGACCGCACTATGCTGTTTGCGCCTTTGCCGAACTTTATTTTTACGCGCGACATAGGTATTGTCATTAACGATCACATCCTGCTCAATAAACCGGCTAAACTCGCTCGAACGCGTGAAGCGTTATTGACGCAGTATATTTTCTTTAATCATCCGCTTTTTGCCGATTATCAGGATAAAATCATTGAAATTCCGGATAACGAACATGCTTTCCTGCTATCGGATGCCGATACAAATCGGGATGTGACCCGATCAACACTGGAAGGGGGCGATGTGATGATGATTGCCAAACGCCATCTGATGATTGGGGTTAGCGAACGAACAACGCTCTATGCTGCTCAGCAGGTAATGCGCCTTGTTTTTTCCAAAAACCTGGTCGATAAAGTAACGATTCTGAAAATTCCCAAGAAGCGGGACTATATGCACATCGATACCATTTTTACGCAGGTGAAACGTAATGTATGGGTGTTGCTGGGATCGCTGGCCCGCACGGGCGATGAAGCCAAACAACGTGATGTGATTCACTTTTTCGCACCGAAAGATGTGTCGGAAGACCTGAAAATACTTCAGTTTATTAAAGGGTTGGAACACAAACCAATTGAGATCGAAAACCTGGAAGATTTACTGACCGACATTAGTCGAAACGACCTGGGAGCTACCGATTCGGTGCAATTTATTTATTCGGGTAACAACGAGTTTCCGTTTGGTGCCCGCGAACAATGGACCGATTCCTGCAACCTGCTGGCGCTGAAAGATGGCGTGGTCGTGGGCTATGATCGCAATGAAAAAACGGCCGACGCCTTTCGGGAAGCTGGTTTTGAGGTAATCGGAGCGGCCAAATTGCTCGAACGCTTCGAACGGGGCGAATCGTCGCCCGAAACCATAGAAAATACGTTCATTATGCTCCCTTCTGCCGAATTATCGAGAGCCAGAGGAGGATCGCACTGCATGAGCCTGCCCCTGCTTCGGGATGAAATTTAGCGGAATCAACTTTTCGGCGTTTGGGAAGCTTATCAGTCAAATTCATTGAACTATTAAGGCTTTGGTGCTAATTTGCTGACAAATTAGTACTATTCTTTTACCAACTATCATTCGTATGCAATCTCAGGCTACTTCGCGAATTCTTATGATTCGGCCCGTCAACTTCGGATTCAATCCCGAAACTGCCGGGTCAAATGCGTTTCAGGATATAAAACTGGCTGCGCAAACGAAGGATGCGGCCCAGGAGGATGCTCTTCGCGAATTCGATGAAATGGTGCGTCAGCTTCAGGCTATGGGCGTTGAGGTGATGGTGTATGACGATACCGCCGACCCATACACGCCCGATTCAATTTTTCCGAACAACTGGGTTTCGTTTCATGCCAGCGGAAAAGTAGTGCTCTATCCAATGCAGGCAGAAAATCGTCGGCTCGAACGACGTGTCGATATTATTGACGATCTGGCAAAACGGTTTCATGTGGCTACGGTGATCGACCTGACGCATTTTGAGCAGGAAGGCAAGTTTCTGGAAGGAACGGGTAGTATGGTGCTCGACCGGATGAATCGGGTGGCCTTTGCCAGCCTGTCGCCCCGAACCGATCAGCAGGTGCTGGACGAATTTTCGCAGCAAACCGGCTACCGTACCCTATCCTTCCGGGCGGCCGATGCCAACGGGCAAGCTGTTTATCACACTAATGTGCTGATGTGCATTGGCGATACGTTTGCAGTTGTCTGTCTGGCCGCAATCACCGACCCCGACGAACGGCTGATGGTTCGGCAGGAACTGGAAAAACTTAACAAACGGGTTATTGATATCACGCTCGAACAAATGGCCAGTTTTGCCGGAAACATGCTGATGATTCAGACGCAGAAAGGCCAAAAATTACTGGTAATGTCGACCCGCGCATTCGAATCGCTAACGCCCAAACAAATCGATCAGTTAGACGATTATGCGACCTTACTCCATTTCGATCTGTCGATGATTGAAGGTAATGGTGGCGGCTCGGCTCGTTGCATGATGGCCGAGGTGCATCTGCCGGTGAAATAATGGTTTATGGTGGCGCTGCCTATCAGCATATAGCCTTCTCATGCAGCGCCACCACAAACTACTCACCTTCCGGCTGATTGATAAATTCGTTCGACAATTTCCTGTAAAATGGCTCCCTCTTCGGCTGTGCAGACATTGGAGGGTTTACCCTCGCAGGCATCCAGAAAAGCGGCTGTGTTTTTTAACTGAATGTCGTTGTCTTCCAGATAAGGGAATTGTACATCGGCCAGTTCGCCAGCCAGCTCGGTATGGAGCGAGAATGGAAATAGTTTTACACCACCTTTACTACCAAAAATTTCCAGATTACGGTCTTTGTCGGCCTGCGTATTCAATGCAAACGAAGCCGAAAGCATAATAGAGGCTTTGCCTGGAAAAGATAGATAGGCCATCGTTGCATCTTCTACTTCAAATGTTTCGGGCTTCCACGAACCCATTAGTCCTTTTCCGCCGGTTTTGCCAATAAAATCATAGGCATTTCCCAAAACCTGATCGGGAGTAGGGTAGTCGAGCGCACAGAGAGCCAGATCGAGTACATGCACACCCAGATCCATCAGTGCACCGCCACCCTGCATGGCTTTGTTAGTAAAATAGCCCCAGCCCGGAATGCCACGCCGACGCAGAAAATGAGCTTTAATATGGTAAATGTCGCCTAGTAAACCACTGGTTTTGCAGCGCATCAGCAATGCCCATTCACTGGTTTGGCGAAGCTGGAAATTATAGGCCAGCACCAACCCCTTTTGGGCAGCTAACCTGGCCATGTCGCGGGCCTGTTGTGCATTGATGGCAGGGGGTTTTTCGCAGAATACATGGCTACCATGCTCCAGCGCTTCCATTGTTTGCGGATAATGCAGATTGTTGGGTGTACAGATAACAACAACGTCGGGGGCGCACTGCTGGTAGAGTTCGTTCGTACTGGCAAATGCATGGGCAATGCCGTGTTTATCGGCCAGAGCGCGGGCTTTGGCCTGGTCGCGGCTGCAAACGGCTACTACATCGACGCGGTCGGGTTGTTGTTTAAGGGCCGGAATGTGATTGGTATCGGCAATATTGCCACCACCAATGATGGCTGCTTTAAGTTGGGTCATGCCGTAAAGAAACTAAAAGTAGGTGGATTGTGAATGTTGATTGTCGTTGCCTGGTTTCCTTTAGAAGGAAAGGTTCGGAGAACTATTTACCGGATAAATCGGGAAAAGTACGGAAGAAACCCTACCATATATACTGCTTTGCCCGGCAGTTTGGCTACTTTGGTCGTCGATTAATTTGTAGGTATGAAAATTTTACTGGCACCCGATAAGTTTAAAGGATCGCTGACGGCCAAGGACGTTTGCAACGCTATGACAGAAGGTATTCGTCTGGCAAATCCGGCAGCTACTGTTTTGGCTATTCCGATGGCCGACGGGGGCGAAGGAACCGCCGACGTTCTTACGCAGGCTACCGGAGGAACCTGGAAAACGGTTGTTGTACAAGATCCCATCGGTCGGCCAATTGAAGCCGGATACGGCATTTCGGGCGACGGTTCAACGGCCTTCATCGAAATGGCGCAGGCATCGGGCTTGCGTTTGCTAACGCCGTCGGAATATGATCCCTTCCAGACGAATACTTTCGGAACCGGCGAACTAATCGTTGATGCGGTTCGGGCGGGTGTAAAGCATATCGTTCTGGGCATTGGTGGAAGTGCTACCAACGATGCCGGTACTGGCATGGCGGCTGCACTCGGCTGGCGATTTCTGAACGAGGTGGGCCAGGAAATGCGGCCATGTGGCGGAAAGATGGCTCAGATTCATACAATAGTTCCGCCCGAAAACAACCTGCCCGTAACAGTTGATGTTGCCTGCGACGTAACCAATCCACTTACAGGAACACAGGGAGCCAGTTATATCTATGGTCCACAAAAAGGGGCTAAACTCGCAGATCTTCCTATTCTGGATGCGGGTATGAGCCATTGGGCTACGCTGGTGAACGAACAGTTTGCGGTCGATCTGCCAGATGTGCCGGGAGCCGGAGCTGCTGGTGGATTAGGGGCCGGAGCGCTGTTGTTTTTACGGGCAAAACTAACCGAAGGGGTTGGGCTGATTATCCAACATACTCATTTGGCCGAAAAAATGACCGGCGTCGATCTGGTTCTGACCGGTGAAGGGCGCATTGATAAGCAGACATTGCAGGGAAAACTCATTGCCGGAATAGCCCGATTAGCCCAGGAACAGCGGATTCCGGTAGTCGCTTTGTGTGGATCGCTGCAACTTAATCCGCATGAACTCGATGCGCTGGGGTTAACCAGCGCGTTTTCAATTGTGCCCGGCCCTATCGATTTAGAGGATGCACTGACAAACGCGGCTGACTATTTAAAACGAACCACTTTTCAGCTAATGCGCCTGATGCGCACCTGACAAAGGCACCAATTATTTCCCAGTTTAGCGAGTTATTGACTGTAATTGGCCTTCTGTGCATTCTGACTGGTTGTCTCTGTGGTTGGGTAGTACTTTTGGTTATCCGGAAAAGAGTAAGCATAAGCACCCGGCTTAACCGTAAACAACCTACGATTGAATCCGTACTGACAATGGCAAACGAAAAAACAGTTATCGACGAATGGTCGGTTCGAGACCTTGAAGACAACTCGTCCCTGAATATTACTGTAATGAGTTGCACTGAACTTGGCAACCAGTCGTTGCCCGGTTTGCAGGTCTATTATATGGGGCACATCATTAACTACGAACCGCTGGCGGCCGAGCGTTGGGCCTATCAGGCATCCAAAGCGGGGGTAACCGATTATTTGCTTGAAGATCTGTCATGGATGGTCCATGCCGATCAGTTTGTTAAGGTCTATTTTGTTGTTGGTGCGCCCCTGAAAGCGCGTGTCGATGTGAAAACACGAAGCTCAAAAGTAATGTCAAAAAGCTACGAACTGCCGTTTGAGGTATGATTGGGACTTAAACAAAATTACCCGCAATGGTAAAGACCGGAGTTTCCTCAAAACGCGACGCAACAATTACTTCTGTGTTGTGGGCGTGAGCCGTAAACAGGTCGTGGGTGAGTTGAGGGCTATTGTTATCTTTCGATAGGTGCGACAACAAAATGTGACTCATGAATGACGGCTTATATCCCTTAAACAGATCCAGTGCCTGTTGATTGGAAAGGTGCCCATGGCCACCCCGAATCCGACGTTTCAGATAGTAGGGATAGCTGCCCTTTTCCAGCATATCATCGTCATAATTAGCTTCCAGAAACGCAGCGTGGCATTGACTAAAATGATGAATCACGTTTTTGCAGGGGCTACCAATATCCGTAAACACACCTACCCTGGTGCCCTCACAGTCGATGACAAAGCTGTGTGGGTCGGAGGCATCGTGCAGTTTGGGGAATGCCGTAATAGTAAGAGCGCCAATTTGAACGGGTTCGAAGCTGCGTAGCTGGTGGGTCGGAAAACTCTGATACGGCAACCGCGACTGCTGCAACGTTCGGGGAGTAATATAAACAGGCCACTGGTGCTTTCGGGCCAGTTGCGGTATGCCTCTGATATGATCGGTATGTTCGTGAGAAACGAAAATGGCTTTTATGGTATGAAGCGATAAACCCAGTCGATGGATTCGCTTTTCGGTTTCCCGGCAGGAAATACCCGCATCGATCAGTACGGCTTCCTGCTCATTGCCAACGTAATAACAATTGCCGTTGCTCCCCGAATTTAATGACGTAATATAAAGTGGCATATCAACTGCAAAGTAACGATTTTCCTCCGATTATTGAGGAATCGGAAACGGTTTGCAGAGATGACACTGGACTTCCCCAGAGTGTTATTGTTGCCGCTTGCTTTATATGGACTGGAAGATTGGAAGTTGTTCGGACGGAAGAGTAAAATATTTTTTTTTGATTTTGTTTGCACATACAAATATCAGTTATTACTTTTGTTTCATCAACCTGAAAGAGCTATTATGAATGCAGAAACTAGTGTAACAGTACGGGATACTGGAGCCGAAACGCGCTTTAGTGCCTGCCTACTGTTTTCAGCGAATGCACTGTCCCGGGCAATTACGGCCATCGGTGATGACGAGTTCGGACGGTTTGGGTTGTGCTACTCTCACGCTTATCTGTTATGTGAGGTGGTCGATCAGCCAGGAATAACCCCTTCGCAGTTGAGCGAAACATTATATCTGACACCATCGACCATTACCCGACTGGTGGAAAAACTGGAACAGAAACAACTGGTCCGGCGCGAATCGGAAGGAAAGAAAACACTGATTTACCCCACTCCCGAGGGCGAAGCACTGCAACCCGCAGTGGCTCAGGCCTGGAACCGAGTGGGTGAACGATACTCGAAAGCCATTGGCGAAGCTGATGTATGCCAGCTAACCCAGCAGATTTTTAAGGCAACCCAGGCACTGGGCGACGGCCTCTAATGTTTTTGCAGACTTTATTGTATGCGCAAGCAAACTAATTAACTACTGACCGCTATGAAAACTGACAACGAAACCATAGGACTACTGGTTGGCAAAGGAGATGCCACGACGAAAGACATTTGCCGGTCATTAGCTAAGGAGGGCATTACGGCACTTGTAAAGCAAAAAGAAACCATCTTGACCGAAACCGACGAGCCGCCAAAGCAGTGGTCGGGGCAACCGGGGAAAGATCTCTTTTTTAATGGATGGAAGCTGCTCTTTTGAGGCATGAAGTAGGCTGTTAGCAGTAGATTTGTTTATCTACTGCTAACTTTTCTGCATCTGCCATGTCAACGGGAACCCTACATAGGGTTCCCGTTTTGTTTGGAATCGGCCGGGCAAAGCTATAGCTGGTTACTTTCAGTAAGATCCTGTTGTCTGGATAGCACATTTAGGAAAATAGTTGCATCTTTCGTTAACATTATAGCATCGATTTAACGACCACAGAGAACTGTCTGAAGTAGCGATTTGAGGACAGTTCCTTAACTTTTTCTACATATGAAAACGCTTGTTGCCAGTTTACTTGTGTGTATACTATGCTGTAGTAGCCTGATTGCCAATGCGCAGGACGGCGGTATTGTTGGAAATGGCCAGATGGTGACGCAGCAACGAACCATCGGTAGTTTTCATAAGCTAACCGTGCGGGTTGGGATGCGTGTTCGAATTGCGGCTGGAAATGCCAGTCAGGCCGAACTGGAAGGCGAAAGTAATGTACTGCCGCATGTAGTGACTCAGGTGAAAAATGGTGAACTGACGGTCATGCTGAATGAAAACACCCATTTTAAAAATACCAAAGGTGTAACCGTAACGATTCATGTGCCGCAACTCGACCAGATTATAGTGAGCACTGGCTGTTCGGTTAATTCCGATCGGCCCATTCTGGCTACCAACCTCACCGCAACTGTTGAAACGGGTAGCAGCCTGACTGCACCGGTTACGGCCAAAAGCCTGAAATTGACCGTGCGCGAAGGCTCGAAGGCAAGTCTTCAGGGCACGGTTGCCGATGCCACCATTCGGATGTCGGGGGCGGGAAAACTGGATGCCGATAAGCTGACAATTGAACGGGCTGATATAAAAATAGACGGCGCTAGTCAGGCGAATGTGCATGTGACCAAAACATTGGCAGCAACCGCCGATGGTGTCAGTTCAATTACTTACTCGGGAAATCCTGCCGTTACAACCAAAGAGGCTACCGGCTTATCGAAAATACGCCAGCGAAGCTAAACAAAATGCATCACCTACGACTTAGTAAGTGAACAACTACTAAGCCGTATCTAGTTTATGGGAATCAAAACTGCATTGATAACAGGAGCAAATGCGGGGTTAGGTTTAACAACAGCCAAAGCACTGGCTCAGCGATCGTTCGATCTGATTCTTCTGTGCCGTAATGAGCAGAAAGGCCTTCTGGCGCAGGCCGAAGTTCGGAAAGCCAATCCGGCTGTTCGGGTCGACGTGATAACGGCAGATCTGGCCGATGGTAATTCGGTTCGCGAAGCTGCCCAAAAAATTAATAGAAACTACAAGCGGCTCGACGTGCTGATCAACAATGCTGGTTACACACCAGCCTCAATTGAGTTTACTGCCGATGGCATCGAAAAGTCGTTCTATGCCAGTCATATCGGACATTTCATTCTGACGTATCACCTGCTCGATCTACTGAAAAAAACGGCCAGGGAAACGGGCGACGTACGCATCATCAGCCTATCGTCGGCTGCCCATGCCTTTGGCCGGAAAGCACGTTTTTTTCGACATATCGATTCCATTTCGTCGTGGTCGGCCTATGGCGACGATAAGCTGGCTAATCTGCTGTTTGCGAAAGCAGCCGCTAAAAAGCTGGCAGGTACGGGCATTACGGCCTATTCTGTCCATCCGGGAGCCGTTCGCACAAACTTTGCCAGCGATATGTCGGGCTTTGGTAGCCAGTTGTTTAAACTGGCCAGAACCTTTATGCGTACGCCCGAAAAAGGAGCCCAGACCTCGATATTTCTGGCTTCGGCTCCCCTTAAAGCGATCGGTGAGCAAAACAATGGTGGCTACTTTGCCGATAGCCGTCCGAAATCTCCTTCCAATCGCGACGCAACCGACGCCAATGCCGACTGGCTATGGGAAAAGAGTCTGGCATTTGTATAGACTATTTGTCGTTGGTTGATTGGTCATAAGCATGCTTCTTCTCAATGACTAATCAACCGATTGACTACAAAAATGGCGGTGCCCAGAAGCCACCGCCATTCTAAAACCCACTCTATGAGAAATTAAAAAATGGTGTTTAACGTCTGCCCAGGGGGAAAATGTAGCCGAGTGTTCCCTCTGCCAGAATCGTTTTAGCGTCGGTGCTGAATCCATCGACATCGTTGCCAAGGGCATATAATCCTCTGGCTTCAATGGTAACATGGCCCGGTCCGGCCTTTATCATGGCTCCAACACCCGCGGCTGCCCCAAAAGCAAATCGGCTGCTGCCGCTGTCTATGTCGCGCTTAATACCATTCTGACTGATACTGGCCAGATAAGCACCATAAGGGCCTACGTTGACAAAAAAACGGTTGCCCGCAAAAGTGCCTGAGGCTATTTTTAGAAACAGAGGAACTACAATCTGATCGGACGACGCCTTGAATTTCCCGAAACCGATGTCAGTATTTAGTGTCGTACGGCTGTAATTGATTTCGGGCTGGAACGATAATTTTCCTCGGCCAAACTGAAAGACCAGGCCGCCTACAAAACCTACGGTGGGGTCAGTTTGAGCCACTTCCTCCAAAAAGACGGGGTACGTAATACCGCCCCGCACCCCAATTCGAACAGCCGCACTTTCGGTACTGGATTCCGCTTTTGCCGGAACCGTTGCAACCGTTGCCTCCGTAGCCTGTATTGGGGCCGGGGATGGCGTTTGGGCCGGTGCCGGTGTAGTTGTTATTGGGGCGGCTGTGGTTGCTGACGTTGGTTTTTTCGTAATTCCATGATATTGATCATATAACTCCTGCTGGCGGTTGGTTGTTGGTGCCGGGCGAGTTTGTGCCTCACAAATGGCAGGTATTAATAAGCCAAGACTCAGAAGCAGACACACTGGTTTCATTGGTGAGTAAGTCATTTAAAGAATCACAAGATTAGTCGGTAAGGTAATAAATCCAGTAACAACTATGAGGAAACGGCAGGCAGCTTGAGCATACGGTTCGTTTTCTCTAAACATTTTTTGGCTTATTGGAGTAACAGACTGTATAGCGAGTAAAATAGCTAGTGGGGTAGTTGTATCCCAATTTGCTGTTTACCCATCACGTATCCAATTATGAGAACAGAACATGCACATACGGCGTTGATTACGGGTGCTAACCGGGGAATTGGAAAAGAAATTGCCCGTCAGTTGGCTCAACGTGGTTTTGCCGTTTTTATTGGTTCACGCGATATGGCCAAAGGCCGCGAAGCCGCTGAAGAATTATGCCAGGCAGGCTACGAAGCCACGTTTATCCATCTCGACGTAACCGATCCGGTTAGCATTAAAAATGCCTGCGGTGTTTTTTCACAAAAAGCCGATCATCTGGACGTACTGGTCAATAATGCAGGCATTCTGGAAGATCACGGGGAAAACATTCTGAAACTTAACCCTGAATTGCTTGACCGCGCTTTGAAATCGAATGTGAGCGGACCGATTATGATTATTCAGGATTTTCTCTGTTTTCTACAGCAAAGTTCTACGGGCGGACGCATTATCAATGTATCGAGTGGGGCTGGCGCTTTACACGACATGAGTACGTATGCGCCCGCATATAGCATTTCCAAAACAGCGTTGAATGCAGTAACCCGGCAGTTTGCCGGTGCGCTTCAGGAACATAATATTGCAGTCAACTGTGTCGATCCGGGCTGGGTTCGTACCGATATGGGTGGAACCGGAGCGAGTAGACCCGTCGAAAAAGGCGCTGAAACCATCGTCTGGCTGGCCACTGAAGCCCCCCATCACGAAACCGGCAAGTTCTGGCACGATAAGCGCGAAATTGCGTGGTAGTCTGAACCGGGATTTTCAGGATTATTCAAAAACGCTTCAACGAAGCGAGCCAATCGCGGAAATCATTTAAATCCTGAAAATCCCGGTTCAGACATCAATGCCAGCTTCACGGCCTCATAAGCATTCAGCAAGCCGCCTGTGCTGCTTAAACTGCTGAAGGGAACCTGCTGATTCGATCGGCCCGGTTTGCGAACCATTAGTGTAGGCTTATAACTGCTTTTCAACAGGATTTCTTTCACCTGAACGGCCGTCAGCTTCGGGAAGTAGGACCGAAGCAGTGCCGCTACACCCGCTGCGTGCGGGGCCGCCATACTCGTACCCGAAAAAACAGCATAGTGGTTGTTGGGTATCGTCGATTCGATGTCGGTGCCAGGTGCAAACAGATCGACCGTCTGAGCCCCGTAATTCGAGGAACCAGCCGCCAGCATTTCGTTCAATTGCCAGGTGTTGTTACCAACGACCAGTACGTTCTGAGCTACTTTCCCGTTTTCGTAGCGGGCCGACGGATAGGCCGGAATGGAGTCGTAGTTTTCGCCATTGTTCCCCGCAGCATGAACAATCAGTACATCATGTTTTTCGGCAAAGCGAATGGCCTCGTCGACCTGCTCTTTAAACGGCGACAACCGCTTGCCAAAGCTCATGTTGATAACCTTCGCTCCGTTTTCTACCGCATAACGAATGCCATTGGCAACGTCCTTATCGCGCTCATCGCCATTGGCCGGTACAACGGCAACTGTCATGATACGGGCATTATCGGCAATACCATCGATGCCGATGCCATTGTTACGTTTGGCCGCAATAATTCCGGCTACGTGTGTTCCATGAACAGCCAGTTGCTGCGATTTCCCAATTTGTAGGGTAGGGCTGCCGTAATATCGTTCGGTAAGATCGGCCGGATTGTCGCCAACACCCTGGCGCGGGTTATAGTCAGGATTGTAGGCAATTTCGGCATCGCTGGCCGTGAGTTTGCGGAAAAGTGCCCAGTTGTTTCGAATAATCTGAAGGTACTGGTTATAGGGGCCATAAGACGGATTGTAGGTGCTGGCCAGTGCATTTCGGACGGCCATAGCAACCGAATCGCCAGGCAGATCAACGTTGCGGATCGTCTGTTGCGACAAACTACTGTTGGCGAGAGCTGTTCCGATGCGAGCGGCCGCCTGCCAGAACCGTGAGGTATCTGTAAACGCAATCAGTTTAGCTCTTACGGACCGATAGCGTTGCAGAAAAATCTTTTTGGCTGTCTGATAGGTGTCATACTGGCGTTTTTCGGTTCTGGAAAGCTTTTTAGGATCGGCCTGATCGTATTTGTCTTTAAGTAGAATATAGGTTTGCGTGATTTCTGGTTGGTCGTATTCGTACGTTGTACCATCTTTTTCGCCCATAAAATTCCAGCCCGTCAAATCGTCGATATAGCCGTTTTTGTCGTCGTCGGTATTGTTGCCGGGAGTTTCGCCGGGGTTTTTCCAAATCACATCCTGCAAATCTTCGTGCGCTATGTCGACACCCGAATCGAGTACACCCACCACTACCGGCACCGACGGGCGCCCTTTTAGCAATTCATACGCGCGATTTAGTCCGATTCCAGCAACCGAGTCGGTAAGCGGGTCGAGATAAGGCCAGTTGGTGGGCCGCTTCTGCTCGCGAACCGATTGGAGTTGAGCCTGAGCAGAGGCATATTCGGGGGAAAACAAAAGCAAAAAAAGCCCGAATAGGATACCGAATTGTTGTAAACGAATTGCGTTGCGGGGGTTCATGCCGGTGAAATATTGCTTTTGCACTACGCACAATAACGGAGAAAAAACGTATTTGATATGTTGGCAGGATGCCGGATAAATAAACAGGCATGGCAACTACTATGCCATGCCTGTTTTAAATGAGCGGAAAACTGCGGCCAGACGCCAAAGCGTCCGGCCCAGTTAAACTGGAATTTATGTTTGTCGATGTTATTGAGGTGTTAGCAACCCTTTTACCCATTGGGTAAGAACGGTGTTCGATTTCAGAATTGACGAATCCTGAGGGGTATTGTGGGGTAAATAGGTGTTTAACAGGTCGCAGGCTTCAACACGGCTTACGGCCCGGGCCGACGGTTCTTTCCGGAGTACTTCATCATAAAAGGCCCGTTTGGCTTGCTGAAAACGTTTCGGGACCGTATTGTCCGACGCATTCAGGTCCACGCTATAGTACCTGAAGTAATTCTTCCTGCCGGTAAAGAAGTAAATCTTCTGGTATTCGTCAGAAGAGCCAACAACAACAATTTGTTCACAACGTCGGATAGCGTCCTGAACAGCTTTGTTCAGGTACTGAATACTGATACTGGCAAATGATGATTTTTCCATGATAAAAACAATTCAGGTTGTTTATCCTCTGCATTGAGAAGGGCACAGGCCTAAACGTTGTGGCAGTGGATTCGGTACAAGGCCAGGCATAACGCAGGCTATTACTTCGAAACAAAGATTTAATCTTTTGTCCGGCATTAATAGTTTATTTCTGCGAATGCCAGAAATGGCGATCTAAATCCCCGCTTTTGCCCTCCGAATAAGAATCTCTATTTTAGAAAACCGGCTTCAATTGCCTGTACCAACTCCATGCCTGAGCTTCGTGAGTGGCGTAGCCGAATCGGTTTCAGCCGTTGTTTGGTTTGGATCTGTTATTGGGTGACATATATCACGGAACGGGGCCAACAGTGTGTGTAGTTTTGTTTAACAATAAAATCAGGCAAGACAATGATGAATCTATTTAAATCGGTATTTGGCGGAGCTAATACTTCCAATATAGATGACGTACTGGCTCAGGGGGCTGTAATTATTGATGTTCGCTCGCCGGGTGAGTTTGCTGGTGGTCATGCAAAAGGAGCCGTAAATATTCCGCTGGATCAGCTCGAATCGAACGTGGGTAAAGTGAAGAATTATAAGAAGCCGATCGTCGTTTGTTGTGCATCGGGAATGCGGAGTGCTCGTGCCAAAGCAATTCTGGCGAGCCGGGGCGTAACCGACCTGCACGATGCCGGTAGCTGGCAGAATATAAAATAAATGTTGTTAGTGACAGGGTAGTTAGGTTTGCCAATAGGTCGGGTGGTTTAGTGAAAAAAAAGCGCAGACAAGTTTAGTCGCGCTTTTTTTATTCTCTCTCCAATAAACCGCTAATCATACTCCTTTACGGCAATCCGAATGCTGGGATTCATGATAACCCGTGCGCGGATGGAATTAGAAATCAGGCAGTTTTTTTCGGTTTTATGAAGCACTCGCTGCGCCTTTTCCTGGTCACTTTCGTCGGTAAGGAGTACCTTGGGAAACAGTTTAACTTCGCTGATTTGTAACGTACCATCTATACTTTCGAGTTTTCCGATAGCGCCACAGTCAAAATCTTCGAAATCAAGTTTTGAGTTTTCGGCAATGGCCAGAAACGTGGTCATGAAACAACCCGCTACGGCAGCAACCAGCAAATGTTCCGGCGACCACACTCCCGGCATTCCTTTCGGAAATTCGGGCGGTGTGGCTACTTCAATGGTGTCGGTTAATGTGGAGGCACTGAGCTGGCCTAAACGCGAATACTGCCAGCCCAGATTTACTTCATAATAATGCGGTTCCATATTATAGTACGTTTAACTGGTTTTCGACAGGGTTTACGGCCCGGCCGTAAACCCTGTCGAAAACAGGTATAGTTACAGAAGAGTAGTTGGGCAAACGTAATCGGTTAGTGGTAGCTTACCCGTTTTCTTAATGGCCGCAAAGCCACCGGCAACGTCGATCAGGTTATCGAATCCCCGGGCTTTTAGAATCGAAATGGCAACCATCGACCGGTAACCACCTGCGCAGTGAACATAGTAGGTTTTGTCGCGGTCAATACGAGCCATGTTATCATTCAAATAATCGAGGGGTAAATTTTCCACTCCTTCCACGTGTTCGGATTCATACTCGCTTTTCCGGCGAACATCCAATACGGGTAATTCTGGGTTTTTTGTATAGAGCTCAGCAAACGTTTCGGCCGAAATAGACGTAACGCTGTCAACTTCCCGGCCTTCGGCCTGCCAGCCAGCAAAGCCACCCCGCAAATACCCAATACAGTTGTCGTAGCCGACGCGGGCCAGCCGCAACACGGCTTCTTCTTCCTTGCCTTCGGGCGTAACGAGCAGAATCGGTTGTTTCAGATCGGGAACCAGTGTGCCAACCCAACCGGCAAACTGACCTTCCAGGCCAACATTAATGGCGTTTGGAATAAACCCTTTGGCAAACTCCTGCGCTGCCCGAACATCCAGAATCAAGGCTCCCACCTCATTGGCTGCGGCTTCGAATGCGGCTGGCGACAAAGCCTGCGTACCTTGCCGAATAGCCGAATCGATGCTGCCATAGCCCATTTTGTTTAGAACGGCATTTTTAGGGAAATACTGCGGAGGTGGCATGAGGCCGGTCGTTACTTCTTTCACAAACTCCGCTTTGGTTTGCGCACGCAATGCATAGTTGAACCGCTTCTGATTACCCAGCGTATCAGTCGTTTCTCTGCTCATGTTTTTACCACAGGCCGATCCTGCACCATGTCCTGGATAGACGATCACATCGTCGGGCAAGGTCATAATTTTAGTATGCAGGCTGTCGTACAGATAACCGGCCAGGTCTTCGCGGGTCAGATCGGTCTTCACGGCCAGATCGGGGCGGCCAACATCGCCAATGAACAGCGTATCGCCCGTAAAAATGGCGGTTTGCTTCCCGTTCTCATCAATCAGTAAAAATGTCGACGATTCCATTGTATGCCCTGGCGTGTGCAGTACCCGGATTTTTACGTTGCCAAGCGGAAACTCTTCGCCGTCGGTTGCGACATGAGCCGCGTAGGCCGGTTGCGCTGTAGGGCCAAAGACAATAGTAGCACCGGTTTTAGCCGCAAGATCGAGGTGACCCGATACAAAATCGGCGTGGAAATGGGTCTCGAAAATATACTTGACCGTAGCCCCGTCGGTGGCTGCCCGTTCTATGTATGGTTTTGTTTCACGAAGTGGGTCGATAATGGCGGCTTCGCCTTCACTTTCAATATAATAAGCGGCCTCAGCCAAACAACCGGTATAGATTTGTTCTACTTTCATGATGTTTCAAGGATTAAGTTGATACACCAAAATTGGTTGTTGGGCGAGGCCCGTTCTGTGATGTTTGTTACAAAAAACAGATGATTATCGTCAGCTTTTCAGGCCTTGCCGGTCAGGATTCGGTGCCAGTACATCCAGGGTAGCATATATTTTTTGAGGAGCCACATGGTCCAGCGCGGCACGGCCTGATCGAAGGGGAAGGTCATTTTTGGTTTGTTTGAATAGTCGAATTCGGCCAGCATCAGTTTGCCATATTCGGTTGGTATGGGGCAGGCCGTATAGCCGTCATACTGCGCACTGGACTGCGTTTTGTGCAGATAAGCCAATAGGTGCTCAACCATAACCGGAGCCTGTTTCCGAATGGCTGCTCCGGTTTTTGAGGTAGGTGCATTGCTCACATCGCCACAGGCAAAGATGTTGGGGAAACGAGTGTGCTGGAACGTAAACTTATTGACCTCTACCCACCCCAGTGGTTGTGATGGATCGGCCAGCGGACTGTTTTTGATAAAATCCGGTGCCGATTGTGGGGGCGTAATATGCGCCATATCGAACTGAAGCGATTGCTTCACCACGTTTCCGTCGGCATCTTTCCCTTCGAAGTAAATAGTATGATTTGGACCATCGATTTCCGTAACATTCTGGGAAAAATGCGTTTTGATGCGGTAGCGTTTCAGGAGCCCTTCAAGTGTTCGGGCAAACTCTTTCACGGCGAAAATAGCTCCGGCTCCCGATACATAATGCACCTCAGTATTGGCCAGTACGCCGTTTTTGCGCCAGTAGTCGCAGGCCAGATACATGATTTTGTGCGGAGCACCACCGCATTTAACAGGTGTTGTGGGGTTGGTAAATACCGCGACTCCTCCTTTAAAATTGCGGATCAGTTCCCAGGTATATGGGGCCGTCTGGAACGAGTAGTTGCTCGATACATTGTTTTTGCCCAGCGTTTCCTGAAACCCTTTGATCTTGCTCCAGTCGAGTTGAATACCTGGCACGACCATCAGCGCATTGTAGGTATACATAGCACCGCTCTGGCAGGTTACCTGATTCTGGTCGGGTTGAAAGGTAGCAACGGCATCCCGAATCCACTCGGCTCCATGGGGTATGTAATCCCGTTCGTTTTTCTCGGTATCCCGAACATCAAACTGACCCGCTCCCACGAGTGTCCAGGCGGGTTGATAATAGTGTTTGTCCGATGGTTCGATTATGCCAATCTGTAATGACGGATCTTTATGAAGCAGTTGTGCCGTAGCCGACAGGCCCGCATTGCCTCCGCCAACAACCAGTACTTGAAAATGAGTAGCCATTTTTAGGAATAGTTTAATTTTTTCTAAAAATAGGCCATAAAAAAGCGGTAGTATGTAACATATATCACATACCACCGCTCAGTTATAAGCAGAACAGACGTAAATCAATGAGGGAGCTTGTTGCGCAGGTAGCCGTATGCCCAGGTACCCGCAACGGCGCTCAGTAAAGTTGTGATTATAACTACATAACCGCTACCGATCTGGGCGAACAATGGCCCCGGACAGGCGCCAGTAATGGCCCAGCCCAGCCCAAACAGCAGCCCACCGAAAATTTGCCCTTTGTTGAATTTTTTGGGATGAAACTCAACCGTTTCGCCCGACATTGTTTTGATGTTGAAGCGTTTGATGAGCCAGACTGAAATCATACCGACCACGATAGCTGAACCAATTACGCCGTACATATGAAAGCTCTGAAGCCGGAACATTTCCTGAATTCGGAACCACGAAATGATTTCGGCTTTTACGAACACAATACCAAACATAACCCCAACCACCAGGTATTTGAGGTTAGCGGTCCAGCTTTCCGTTTTTTTCATGTCGTTGGGTGCATCGCATACCAACGCATCAGGTGTTATTACATTTTGCATAATCAGGCAATTGAATGATTGAATTGTTGAATGATTGAATTGTTGAATTAGTAATCTGTTGATAGTCTTAAGGTTGTCTACCTGTCCAATTCAATCATTCAACAATTCAATCATTTATTTAAAACAATTTCATTAGATGGGGAAGAATCAGGTGGGTCATGGCGAAGCCGCCGACCATGAAGCAGCAGGTAGCTACCAGCGACGGCCACTGCAGGTTCGATAAGCCCATGATGGCGTGTCCTGAGGTGCAACCGCCCGCCCAGCGCGTACCAAAACCGACCATGAAGCCGCCCAGCACAAAAAACACCAGACCTTTCAGAGTAAACAGATTGGCCGCATCAAACAAATCGGCAGGCATCAGGCCCGAAAAATCCCGAATGCCCAGCGCTTTCAGGTCGGCAATGGTGGCCGACGAGAGTTGAAACGAATCAGGGTTTTCCAGGAAGGTTGTGGCTAAAAAGCCGCCCATTAACACCCCAACCACAAAAAACAGGTTCCAGATTTCTTTTTTCCAGTTGTATTGGAAGAAGGGAATGTTGGCGGGCATACAGGCCGCGCAAATGTGCCGGAGCGACGACGAAATACCGAACGATTTGTTTCCGATAAGTAATAAAGTAGGAACTGTAAGTCCAATAAGCGGCCCGGCCACATACCACGGCCAGGGTTTCCGGATGAGGTCAATAAACTCCATGAATTGATTTATAAACGATAGTTGAGAATTACATTTAGTTGATTCATACCTACGCGATTGTAGACATATCGATTATTATCGTAGGTGTTGCCAGCGTTGGTTTTTAATACCCATAATACCTGAACATCTAAACCATTTAAAAAATTACTTAACCGATAGGTAAGAGCTAGATTGGCTTGCGTATAGGAGGGCATTCCATATTTATTCAGAACAACGTTTTTAACATCGGGCAACTGATAGTATCCGAAACTGGCTTCAGCTTTAATACGTTTTCCAGGCGTGTAGAAAAGGTTCGTGCTGACGGCCGTTACATCACCAAAGCCGTCGTTCTTCTCCCGCATCAGAAACGTATAGAATGGATCGCGGCCCCATTCGCGTGGCATCAGATAGCGCCCTTCGGCAGTGATACGGGTAGCATTCAGATACGTAGCCCAGCGAGTGGTTTGGTAACCTACCCGCCCCGACACTATCAGCGATCGATTGCCGGGCTGATCGTAGGCTTTGGCTGCTTCGGCGTTGCCCCCGTCGCCAATGCTCCATTGTCGGGCCAGTTGAAAACCGGCCACTACCTGCCGCTTTTCTCCGGTTGGCAGGCTCATATCGGCCTTCGCATAAGCCACATTAAAGATGTTCTGTACGTGTGTGTCCCAGAGTTGAAGCGTCACGTTTCCCAACGTTTGCGTCAGGCTGAGTTGGCTAATGCCTGCCGATTGTGTGTTGCCCGCATACTGCGAGGCTTTGCCGGTATTATCGATACCAACTGGATACAAACCGATGCTTTCGCCTACGTTAAACCAGCCTATTGTGGAGCGTGGGGCCATGCGTGTCAGGTATTCGGCATGGATTTTTGTATTGGCCAATTCATTCCAGTCCAACACAATGCCCTCTACAAACGTGGGCGACAACCGGCCATCCTGTGGGTTGATGAATGGGCTTCTTGGTAGCTGTCGGCCGAGCGTAATGGTCGATTTTTTCCCGAACTGGTATTGAACATACAATTCTTCGAATCGGCTCAATAAGGCGTGATTACCTGGATTTTGCAGGTCGAAGAGGCCAATTTCATAGCGGTTTAATTGATTGGTTTGCGGATCGCGGGCGGCTAGATCGGACGATAGCAGCTTTTTACTGAAAAACCCGCTGCCCGCTATTTTTAAATGGTTGAAAAGGCGCGGTGTCTGATAACCAAGCCCTACGCCAATACCCCAGGCATATGAGTCGGTCAGGTCGTCCTGGTTGTCAGTAGCCATAAAAAACGACCGGGCACGTATCAGAAATCGATCCCGACCAAGCCAGCGTTGCTGTTGAGTGGTGAGTGTATCTGGTCGATTAGCCCATACGGCCATATTATTGGCCGATAGGCCTAAAATCAGCCCGAAAATCGATAAGCGTCGGATCATGCTCTGTGGCTATACTGAATAACGTATACAAAGCTCGATAGATGATTTCCGGCTTTCCGTGATAATTGTTACATAGGAGAATTTAAACCAGTATTGTCATTGAATGCAGTTAAAAGTGCCTATTGAATCACTAAAGCCCGCCCTTAATATAGGCCCAGCCCTGTTCCTGTTTAAGAATGAGTTCGACGATGGCAACGGGAACCGTTTCGACAAAGGGTAGCATATCGGCAAGGCTTAACTGCTTGCTGCGAAGGCTGTTTTCACACACAACGAACCGGACATGGTGCGAATCGGCAAAAGTCTGTAACTGACGGGCATGCTGGGTTTGCTGAGTAGTAACCAGGCTGATGCCGGGGCCATGAACAACTACTTCAATTTCGACCTCTGGCCATGCCGCCAATAGATTTTTCAGATTACTGATCAGCGCTTTCTGCGAAGCCACATCGGGCGACACAAACTGAAACACAACCCGGTGGCCGTTGCCCGAGTCAGGGGAGGAGAGGTTCATAAGTTGAGTGATATATGGTTTACGGGATTCGGCTTGCGGGGGTTCTGCCTGTCCAGAACCTGAGTAAGAGAGCCCCTGTAAACCGTTCTACATTTTCTTCGCGGCTTCGATGGGTTTAAACGGCCCAAATTTATGCTGTTTTTCGGAAAACGAATCGGCATAGGGGCCAAACGGATGATCGACCGGTTTTTTAGCGATGTTGGGCCAGTCTTTGCTGAGGTCTTTGGTTGGCCGGGGCATCGAGTTAATAAAGGCGGCAATGTCCCAGGCTTCCTCATCACTTAGCTGAGGACTATCCCAACTAGCTCCCAGCGGCATATTGGCCTTGATATAGCCCGCCAGCCGCGAAATGCGAAACAGGCCGGCTCCCTGGTTATAGCTATGGGGCCCCCACACTGGCGGAAACGTATAGCCACTACCGTCGGGTTTGGCAATGCCCTGCCCCGTTGCGCCATGACAGCTTATGCATTTTTGCTGATACGCCAGTTTCCCTTTTGCAGGATCGGCGGCCCGGTCGAGGTAAGGCACTTTCCAAATGCCCGAACCGTTGGGGCTTTCGCCTTTCGGAACGCCATCGCCCAGAAAATGGATATAGGCTACAATGGCTTTCATTTCGCGGCTATTGCTGTCGAGATCTTTTCCGTTCAAACTCCGTTCAAAACAGTCGTTCACCCGTTTTACGATGCCTTCCGTTGAGCCGGAGCGAGCCCGAAACTTTGGGTACGTAGCTGCCACGGCGCTATAGTTGTTACCCCAGGGCTTGGTTCCGGCATCCAGATGGCAATTCTGACAATTCATGCCATTAGAAATAGGCGCTATCGTTCCGGCTGGGCCCAGATATTGGGCTGTATTGGCAATAAGTTCTTTACCATATTGAATCAACTCCCCGTTTTTTGCTGTTTTCATGCCCGATTCGACAGGAGCCTGCCAGAGCGGTTTTTCGGTATCGACTGGTTTCGCTGTTGCCAATGTCGTTGCCTGCGCTGCCAGTTCGGGCGTTTTGGCCGATGGCGTTAGCCAGCCAAAACGCAGTGCAATCAGTATAGCAGTGGCCACGGTAGCCACTATCAGCAATCCGGACAGCGCCAGCAAGGTCCGTTGGAGCGATTGGATGGTTTGCTCAAAAGGGTCTTTCGCTTGCATACATTCGTCTAATCAGAGAGTTATCGACCCGTTTTTTGGGTTGTGTTTGGCCGGGTAACATACCAGATTGAATAAACGAGCAAGCCGACCCAGGGAAAGCCATGCAGGGCAAGGTCGCCCCAGTCGATTAGTTTCATCCCGGTAGCACCGCCCAGCACCCATCTGAATTTTCCGATGATATGTGGTTCCGGAAAAAAAGGCGCAAGCCCCAGCGTTAGGCAGCCCATTGCGAGCGACCGAAACACGGGGTTTTTCCATAAAGCAACAGTAGCCATTTTGCTGAGTAATAAAGTTTTGGCCAAAAGTCTGGTTTATGGAAATGGGAAACAGTAACAATAGTCACAGAGCAGTCAATGACTGAAAACAGATCCTGCCATTTCCTGTTTGGCAGGCAAATCGGCCGATAAATTCATGAGTCAATAATGGCAACCAGTTCTGCAGAGCGATTGGCTATAAAAGAGCTTAATAAACGTTGGGTCTTGCCGGGCCAGAGTAGGGGGTAGCACCTCCTGACTTGCCAGCATGTTGAGGGACTGAAATGAGGGTGGGGTCGTTGGTTGCAGGTGTTTTAATGAACCCATAATACCGACCCATCCAATAGTCCCGAAGAAATCCGGATGGGTCTTTTATACGGTTGCCGCCATGAGTGTTGTCGAGTTGATTGACTCGCCGACTATCGCCATCTGTAAACGCTTCTCTGGGCGAGAGGGTTTTAACGGACCCGTCGTAGGCAGTATAGCCCGATTCAATAAAAAGATCGGCCCGATGAGCATTGAAATAACTGTTCTCCCGGCAATCGAGCACGCGTTCCCGAAGGAATTTTACGGATTGTTCCTGTTCGCAATCGTTGCCGGTTAGGGCTCCATAGGTGAAGTTAAACCACGGCAGGTGATCGGCACGTTTTACTTCCCAGGTGCGTTCCAGACTACGCAGGTAAATTGATCGAAGGACGGGGTCACTGGCATATCGGAGGAGTGTATAATAGCTCATAAAAGCCAGGTTGTCGTCCCAGGGTGCAATGGTTTCTGGCGGAAAGGTATTTTTCTGACGGAGGGTATTGGTGGGGTAGCCCCAATTGATAAGCTGGCGGTAGCCGTCCCTGAATTTCTGCTCGCCGGTGGCAGCAATAGCCGATTCCATATAAGACAGAACTTCAAGTCCGTTTAGTCCCCGGTCCATATAGCCATAGGGGCGCAACAGGTATTCGGGGTTCCAGCGGGCCCAGCGCGTTGGTTTGCCGTCGAGGTCGTGCATGGTCCAGCCGCAGTCAATAATGTAAGTGGCCATTTTGCGCAGGTGATCTTGGGCAATCTCTTTTTCTTTTCCCTCCGCCACCAGATCAAGGAACAGCGAAATAACGTAAAAGTGGGATGTTACCTCATCGCTCGATGTATCGCCTTTCCAGTACCATTTCCCATCCTTAGTTAAATACCACTTGGCAGGCAACCCGCCCGATCCATGTTTTCCCCGTTCACCCTTATCGCCGGTTGTCGACCAGACCGACCGGGCGATATAGCCATCTTTACCCGTAATTTTGTTTAACCAGATAAGCGCATTGAACGATTCTACTGCAGCCGCCCGTGCTTCTTTATCGCCAGTGGCAGCATATTTATAACACATTGCTGCCAGATAGGTAGCCGTATTACCGCCATCGTTGTCGCTTATTTCGCGTATCCACTCATCCCCTTTTTTGTATAAAAGATGGACAAAGCCCAGCCGTTTATGCCCCCACTCATTCATGTGCCGTTCAAACCAGGCCGCTTTTTTCAACAGCGTGAATGGCTCGTACCGAACAATGCCGATACCTTTATCGGTGGCAATATAGGCAGCATTGTTTCCGACGGCTATATCGTTTACCCAGCTACCGGGCAGCCACATGCCTTCTCCGAAATAATGGAATTCGCTCCCAACCATTCGTACGGCTCCCCGCTTTGTTCCAATCCATACATCATTGGCAAATCCCTGGCTGAGGCAGGTTGTTTGTTCAACGGGAAGGCCATCACTTCCTTTGATGTGTTTAAGGGCGGCTCCCCTTAACTCCCCCAGACCGCGATCGGTGCCTACATAAACCCGATTTCCCACACTGAGGAGTTCGTTGGTATCGGTTGAGGGTAGGCGGCCCCAGTCAATGAAATCTTCATTCACCGTTTTCCCATCGAAAAGTGCCAGCTTGCCGGGCCTTAGCACATATAGCGTGCCGCTATAGGATTCAATTTGTGTGATAGGTCCTAACGCCACTGGGTCGGCATGGATTTGAGAACCATCTTCCATAATCATGGTAACATCGCTTCCGTAATATCCGTCGGCTGGCCGGGTAGAGACAAACGTTCCATTTTCAAATCGAAAAATTTCATCTACTGTGGCGGCATGAAGGGTGCCAAGGTGCGTACACAGGTCGACATAAGCCCGATTATCCACCTTTTTCCACTGCCGATTTCGGTATACATAAAGCCCGCTGGTGCCCAAAGCCCAAATTTCGCCCTGTTCTGTCTGTAGCTTCGTTATATCCGCAGGGGCCGTCGGTTCGGCAAGAAGCGATTCACTACCGACTCGGTAAATTTTGTTCGCCATCAATGCCAGGCATATGCCGCCAGCCTCCGCTATTGCGTTAACCGGAGCGGGAGTAGCGATCTTTACCGAAATTTCCTGTGGGTATACGTCATCATTTTGTGGCTTCCACAGTTTTTCAGAAACCCTGTTGGCTTGTTGGGAAAAAGCAGCTCCTGCAATTACAAGCTGAATGAAGAAGGAGAGGGCATATCGTTTCATTCTGTAAGGTTTACCTGTTTTGTCCGGCAACTCCCGGCTCAAGCGTTTAGAATGAATACGTGAAAAGTGCTCTAATGTACTATCTAGCCAGCTTTTTCCGGATTGCGGGTAGGGAGGCTGACGAAGGTTGATGCCATGGATGCAGGAGTTGTTCACGTAGCGTATGCGGGAATTTGCCAACATCTGGAAAGCCCAGTTTCAGGTGGCTACCGGCATAGGGCTGATAGGCGGTTCGGAACAGATAGTCCCAGATGCTGAGCGTGATTCCGTAATTGATGCCATTGGGACGATCGGTAGGCAGCACTTCTACATGATGCCAGAGGTGCATCTGCGGGCTATTGAGCAGGAAACGGAGCGGACCCAGTGGTAAATCGATATTGGCATGGTTAAGATGACCAATGGCCAGGGTGAAAATATGAACCAGAAAAAAGTCCTGAATACCGAAACCGATCATGGCCAGCGGAATGTATTCGAACGTGCGGTAGATGATCGTTTCCATCCAGTGGTAGCGCAGATGAGCCGCAAACCCCATTTGCTCAACACTATGATGAACTTTATGAAACTCCCACATCCAGGACACGTTGTGGAGAAGCCGATGAACGTTCCACTGGATGAAATCGCGGACGATGAATAAGGTCAGCAACTGCCCCCATACCGGCCACGACTGAATTTCGAACGCTACCAGATTACGGATGCCAAACAAACCCAGAAAATCGCTGAATGCCTGAACCCCTACGTTCGACAATGCATTGTAGCCGACCAGAGAAAAGAGAAAGAAATTAAAAAAAAGGTAGAACAGATCCTGAAAAAAATCCTGCCGCAACACGGGTTGATCTTTTCGCCACGGGAATAAAATTTCCAGCGCCCAAACCGTTAGCGATAGCCCAACCAGCCAATAGAAATAGTTGTGCCAACTGGGGTTCAGCATTTCGTTGAGGAGGTAGTTGAAATAGCCTGTATAGCCATTGCTGAAGGCTTTAAAATAGCGTTCCATGGGTTACTGATGAATAGGGTTAATCGGATTTCCGGCCTCTATCCAGCTCCGAATGCCATTGGTCAGGTTATAGATTCTGGCAAACCCCTGCTCTGAGAGATACTTTGCCGCCTGAGCGCTTCGACCACCAACGGCGCAATACAGAAATACTGGCTGATTTTTGTTCAGTTTGCTGATTTGTTCCTCAAAATCGGATTTATAAATATCGATCTGGTGAGCATCGCCAATCACGCCCTGCCCTACTTCCTGATCGGTACGCAGGTCGATAAGCTGGTGAGGGGTTGTGTTCGCAAGGGTAGTCTTAAAGTCGGCCGGGGATAAATGGTGTATGGTCGACTCATGGGAACCGCAATTCCACAGGAGCGGGCTTAGGAACAGTATTGTCAGAAAAATACGCATCGCATTGCTGGTTTTCTGACAAATTTCTCGCGGCTAACCCCCATATTCAGTGATAAGAATCACAAAAGAAAACGCCACAGCCGGAGCCATGGCATTGGTCATAGAGATAAGTACAAGGTATTGCGGTTTACTTTTTTCGGGCCATCAGCCGGATCACGCAGGCTGAGCCATTATGGTATGCTCCCTCGCGGAGGTCGACGTAGGTTTCTTCTGCTTTCAGGATTTCCAACTCCTTAAAATCGTCCAGCAAGTCGGTGCGGCTATAGAGCATATCGGAGTTTTGTGGTCCGCCCGAACTTCGGCCAAGCTGCTCTTTATGGAATGCTTCCAGCATCAGATAGCCAGAAGGCTTAAGGAACGAGATGAGTCGTTGATGAACTGCTCGTCGGTCGGCCGAAGGCATATGCGCATAAATCAACCCAATCAGATCGTAAGTATTGGCCGGTGCGGTGAAATTCTGTAGTGTATTTGTTTCATATTGAATGGTTGTGCAGGCCCCACCCGCTAATTGTAAGGCTTTCTTTCGGGCTGCCGGGCTATAATCGAACGCATCGACGGCCCACCCTCGAAGCGCTGCATAAACGGCGTTGCGGCCTTCGCCTTCGGCTGGGAGCAACAGCCGACCGGGTTTTAGCTTGTCGATACACTCTTTGAAAAACTCGTTGGGCTTTGTGCCATAGGCATACGACGAGCTTTTGTAGCGCGTTTCCCAGAATTCGTTCATGGCTAGGTGGCGGATTCAAACTGATTGACAACGTGTTCCAGTTGATGCGCCTGTACTACTCCCGATTGCCGCCAGACGATCTGCCCTTTTTGAAATAAAATCAGCGTAGGTACTCCCTGAATACGGTAAGCATTGGCGACAAGGGGACTCTGATCGACATCAATTTTGAGAACCCGCACCCGACCGCCCATTCGTCCGGCAAAGTCTTTCAGAATGGGAGCCATCATTTTGCAGGGGCCACACCACTCGGCCGAGAAATCGACCAGCACGGGAGTTTCGCCCTGGATTATCTCATTAAATGTTTCTTTTCGCTGTGTTTCCATGACTGTTCATTAGGTACTGAATGAGTTGATGTAGTAAATCGCCCAGCAGAAATCCCATAATTCCTCCCCAGAGGGTCATGGATTGCCAGTGCGACTGGATAGGACAGTGCCCTGTCAGGCAGCCCACCTCGCGCCAGTACGCAAAGCCGCTTAGTGCGCCCAACAGTGCCCCTGCCCACATCCACCACCAGTTAGTGGATTTCTTCATACTGTACATCGTCTACGGACTTTTCAGCGTTGGTGTTTGTTGTTCGGTTGGTGGGCCGAGGTATTCCGCATCCTGCAGCACCACATCCCACATTCAGGATGGCTTGCAGCAGAAGCATACCGCCCAGTAATCCGAGTAAAGGTTGCTTATCTGCGAACGCACTCCAAATGATAGCGCTGCCAGCCAACAGCCGGACAATCCGCATTACGTCCCAGTTTTTTACTAAGGTTTCCATAAATAGGTTTACTCCAGACTCGCCAGAGACTTTATGTTATTACAGATGAATCGTTCCAATGCTCAATTTACTGATACTAATTAGCGTGTTTGCGCTGACGATTTGTTCGAATGCCAAACGGAAGGTAGAGCGGGCAAACACTAACCAGGCTGGTGAGAATGAACACCCCCGCCAGAACCAGGCTAACAATTCCCCAGATACCGGTAAGAATTCCGCCCGCATACAGGCCAGTCAGAACAATTGCAAGGAGCAGTCGGATAATCCGGTCTGCTGAACCCATATTCTTAATCATACTAGTAGTCGTTTGAACGGTCTCTTTTTTTATGCTAAGAAAACGTAAACCGAAACCGAATTCCGTGATAAAAATCACATTCGACTATGATCAATACCCATAACTTAGCCGTCACTGGTCAATGGCTCAGTTCGAGATGAACAAGTCATTGACTACTCTGAATTAAGTGTTAATCAAATCGTTTATGAACTATCTGTCAATCAGCTTATTTCTGCTGTCAATTCTGTTCGGTAAGGCTTCCTCTGCCCAGACAACGTTTCACGGTGCCGAAGCCACAATGTCAACCTATCGGGTGGTATATCAGCTGAATACCGACGACGAAGGGAAAATAAAAGCTACCCTGAAAAACATACAGAATGCGCTGTCGGACCCGCGTTTACACGGAAAACTGGACGTCGAGCTCGTGGTGCATGGGGGTGGAGTTGCCGTATTTAAAAAGGGAAGCCCATTTGAACAAACCCTGCTGGATTTGCAAAAACACGGGGTCATTCTGGCTCAGTGTGAGAATACGTTGCGGGAGCGTAAAATCAGCAAGGATGAGCTATTGCCATTTATTGGATACACCCCTAGCGGCAATGGCGAACTGATTATTCGACAGCAACAGGGCTGGGCTATTGTTCACCCATAAGCAGACTTAACCGGCTGCAAACCCAGGATAAAAATCCGGGGTTTGCAGCCGGAGGTCATGTTATTGAAGCACCTGCGATTCTGTTGTTTTCGCGGGTGCTTTGGTGTTGTCTTTAGCCAGAGCAGGGCGGTAGTCGACAAAGAAATTGATCCAGGTTCGGCGGGCAAGCCGGAAGAAAAATGGGGTTAATGCAATCAGCGACGGAATAAGTCCGATCAGGTAATAGTCGAGATTGATGTCGAGGATGGTGTAGCAGAGCACAAACGAACTGATGATAAACGCTACGTAATAGGCGTAGCTGACATACAGGGCTCCCGTAAAAAAGCCCGGTTCTGGCGAATACCGCAGCTTGCAGTGGCTACACTGTTCGTGCATTTTGTCGAACTGCTTCAGGTTGTAGGCGCTTTGGCTAACAAAAAAATCGCCCTCCTGACAGCGAGGACATTTATTGAAAAGAATGCTATATAGTTTGGTCCCTTTTAACATGGCGCAGGTACGTTGAAAGTGCAGATCACGGCTGTTGTTATGTCGATGATCATTGATGAAACAAAAGTAAGATGCGACTAAGCCGTAATCTGTGATAATTGTTACACAGGAACCTGATTTTAGTAAGCTTCTGGTATCGTTAACTAAGCGGTAGAGATTGTAAAAGCAAATCCTGTCAAAAACTTCTTCGACAGGATTTGCATGATCAGCAGGATTCTTTTTTGGTTGCTGAACTGATAGCTAGCTTTTCTTCAGGGTGCTTGGGCAGACGTAATCGGTAGTTTTGATACGGCCGGTTTTCTGAATGGCTGCAAAGCCCCCCGCCACATCGACTACATTGTCATAGCCCCGCGATTTCAGAATCGAAGCGGCCATCATCGAGCGGTAGCCGCCCGCACAGTGGATGTAGAACGTTTCACTTTTAGGGAACTCGGCCATATGCTCACTAATATAGTCGAGAGGAATATTTTGTGCGCCATCGATATGCTCTGCCGAAAACTCGCCGGGTTTTCGCACGTCGATAATCGGGATGGTGCCCTGTTCGAGTTTGTCAGCCAGGTTATCGGCCGAAATCGAAGTAATGGTATCTACTTCTTTACCGCTGGCAGCCCAGGCATCGATGCCACCGGCCAGATAGCCCAGCACCTGATCGTAGCCCACGCGGGCCAGGCGGGTCAGCGTTTCCTGCTCGGTGCCAGGTTCGCAAATCAGCAGCAACTCCTGCCGAACATCGGGAATCAGCGCACCAACCCAGGGCGCAAACTGTCCGCCCAGACCAATGTTAATTGAGTTTGGAATAAAGCCTTTGTTGAATACCTGGGCTGAACGTACGTCGAGCACAACAGCGCCCGTTTCGTTGGCGGCTGCTTCGAACGCGTCGGGGCTCAGCGGCTGAGCGCCCCGGTTCAGCACGGTGTCGATACTTTCATAACCCTGCTTGTTCATCATCACGTTTTGTGGGAAATATTTCGGCGGAGCCAGCAGCCCGTCGGTTACTTCGTTGATGAATTCGTTGCGGGTCATGTTGGCACGCAGCGCATAGTTGAACAACTTCTGATTGCCCAGCGTGTCGGTGGTTTCCTTACTCATGTTTTTGCCACAGGCCGAACCCGCCCCGTGGGCCGGGTAAACGATCACATCGTTGGGCAAGGTCATGATTTTATTCCGCAGCGAGTCGAATAGATAACCTGCTAAGTCGTCCATTGTCAGATCGGATTTCTGTGCCAGATCAGGACGGCCTACATCGCCAATGAACAGCGTGTCGCCACTAAACAGCGCGGTTTCTTTGCCCGCTTCATTGATCAGCAGGTAGCAGGTCGATTCCATTGTATGCCCCGGTGTGTGCAATACGCGGATTTTTACCTGTCCCAGCGAGAGTTCTTCCCCATCTTTAGCAATGTAGGCGTCGAAACCGGTCTGGGCATTGGGGCCGTAGACGATGGTAGCACCGGTTTGTTTGGCCAGGTCGAGGTGGCCCGATACAAAATCGGCATGGAAATGCGTTTCCAGCACGTATTTGATGGTAGCTCCTTCGCGTTCGGCCCGTTCGATATAGGGTTTTACTTCACGGAGGGGATCAATAATAGCTACTTCGCCAGCACTTTCGATATAATAGGCCCCCTGAGCGAGGCAGCCGGTATAAATTTGTTCTATTTTCATGGTCGTTGTCGATTGACAAATGGAGTCTGTATTAATGAAATGAGTTAGAAACGAGTTCTTTCGCGATGATGTAAACTCCCATAATGAGTACAAACCAGCCAAAGGCTTTTTTTAGTTTCTGCCCCGGAACATACCGGGATAGATAGGAACCAACAAAAATACCGACTACTGAAAGGGCCGTAAATTCGAGCAGAAACGGCCAGTCGACGTGCATGTTAGACAAATCGCCCAAAAAACCGATCAGCGATTTGGCCGCAATGATCAACAGCGAAGTACCAACCGCCATTTTCATCGGTAGCCGTGCCAGCAATACCAGCGCCGGAATAATCAGGAATCCGCCACCAGCACCCACAATGCCTGTGAGTGTACCAACCAGTGCACCTTCGAGGGCAATCAGGGGTAAGTTAAACTGAACGCTGTTGGGTTCGTTGCCCGTTTCGCTTTTTTTATCCCGGATCATCGAAATAGATGCGGCCAGCATAACCAGCGCAAAAAATAACATGATGGCAACATTCCGACTGAGGGTGAAGGTTCCCATCGTCAGAACAGGGTCGGGAAGGGCCGGAACCAGGTATTTCCGGGTTAGAAAAACGGCTAAAAAGGAAGGAAGCGCAAAAACAAAGGCAGCCCGATAGTTGATTTGCTCTTTTCGCATGTAGTTAACCGATCCTACGAGGGAGGTAGTGCCAACAACAAACAGGGAGTAGGCCGTTGAGATGACGGGGCTGATTCCCATCAGATATACCAGAACCGGGAGCGTCAATATGCTGCCACCACCGCCAATCAGGCCGAGGCTTACGCCAATAAATATGGATGAAAAAAAGCCGATAAGTTGAATAGTAGTCATGCCTGTTAAACTTTTAAGCAAAACAACAGCATGGCCAAAGGCTTTTCCGTGATAATTGTTACACAGGCGATTTAACGGTCATTTGTTATTAGCCTTTGGCGTTATTGGCATTGGCCTGGTAACGATTAAATAACCAATCCGCTAATGACCATCAAACCGTCATCATTTCGATTTTGCCGCGCAGGAGCTTCAGCTTTTTCATTTTTTCGAGCTGTTTGAGCAGCCGCGATATGACTTCGCGCGAGGTGGCCAGCTCATTGGCAATTTCTTCGTGGGTGATGGTTAGTTCGCGACACTGGCAGCTTTGCGTCTTTTTCTGAAGGTAAGTCAGCAGGCGCTCGTCCAGTTTATGAAATGTTACCTCGTCGATAGTGGCCAGCAGATTATCGAATCGTTTCTGATAGGTCTGGAAAACAAACTGCTTCCAGGTCGAGTAGCGGCACATCCACTCGTCGACCTTATCGACCGGAATCGAAACGAGTTCGGTTTCTTCTTCGGCTACAGCCGTAATTTCGCTCCGGCGGCTGCCCAGACAGCAGGTAAGCGACATGGCGCAGGCGTCTAATCCGCCCAGATAATACAGCAACGCTTCGCGGCCTTCCTGATCGGGCCGCATAATCTTGACAGAGCCGTGAATAATAATCGGTACCGACCGTATATATTCGCCGGGACGAATCAGGTAAGCCCCCGCCGGAACAGTCTTGTGCTGGCCGGTCTGCGCTAATTCTTCCAGTAATTTATATTCAAATTGCCCTTTAAAAATTTCCTGTAACTCGTTAACGGTAATGGTCATGGCAAATGGAGTAGTCTATCGGAATGCTGTTAGCTACGTAACCCATATTGTCTGTTGCAAGTTGCAATCCGGTTGCATAAGCTAAAAATTACGTTCTGGGCAGGCGCGGAAAAAGCATTGGAACATGCTGCTGATAGGTGCGGTACTGATGGCCGAATGTTCGAACCAGTTTGCGCTCTTCGAAATAGATACCAATTCGGATGTAGGTAATGGCTAGCAGATCAAACAGGAGGTGTTTCCAGTCGGGTTGTGCAACAAGAAGTCCGACGAGTGCGATTAGTATGCCCATATAAAGTGGGTGGCGCACATAGCTGAGCAGCCCCGATTGCTGAAACTCATCCTGATGCTCAGATGATTTGGCCATTGGCCAGCCAATAAACTCAGCCAGATTATACTCCCGAAAGGCCGCTAATCCAGTGGAAATGCCTAATCCCATCAAGAGCCCTCCTAAGAGAACAGAGCCATTCCAGGTGCCAATCAGCACAGCAGGAGCTGCATAGAGTGTGGTCATGATCGGTATAAATGTAAGCAAGGCAATCCCATTGTAGATAAGACGGTAATAGCGTTTGAGAAAAGCACTTTGCCGATAAACCCATTCTTTGAACCAGAAAGCTGCCGTCAGGCTGTGAATCAGTCCAAACAAAGCCCAGGCAATCAGCATCGGAAGGTAGTCGGTAAACATAATTGGCGAGGAGGGAAGAACGTGTGCATGAGTACAATCAACAAACGTTTAAAAATTGACGTTATGCTTTCGGAACAATAAATTGAGTGATCGAATTACGGTTTATCGTTCATTCGAATGGTTTTGTTACGAGCTACCGATTCAATCATTCAATTACTCAATTAGTCAATATGCAGGACATTGAACCCTTCTACGGCTGGGAAAAATATTATACCTCATCGGACGATGACCGGTCGCCGTTTCATGAACGCGAGTATAATATGCAGCAGTACGAAAATACGATTTACGGCTACTACATCCATCCGCTCTGGGACGAAATTGGGTCCGAGACACTATACTGCAAAATATTGTATGCCAACTACGACCGCCAGTTTGTGGTTATCGAACTCTTTGGCGAGTGGAATGACACGCTGCACAACGACATCATGTACCTGAAACGGCAGGTCGTTGATCCGCTGGTGTATCAGGGTATCAAATATTTTATGCTGATTAGTGAGAATATTTTCAACTTTCATGGCTCCGACGACAGCTATTATGAAGAATGGTTTGAAGATGTAGAAGATGGCTGGATTGCGGCTGTGCATTCGCCGGAGTTTATTGAGCGCGAATGGAAAAAGTACCACCTCGATTATTACATCAATTTTGGTGGTACGCTCGATATTGCCAATTGGCGTACGCTCAAACCCCAAACATTGTTCGACCTCGTCAATGGGTTGATCGTTCGGCGGTTGGGGTAAGGCATTGGTCATTGGTGGTTTGTGATTAGTTAATTGGTCATTGGTTAGTTTTCAAATGACTAATGGTTAATTGCCAATGACCAATCCCTAACTACCTTTCTTCCATTCTTTTTTGCTTTTCGAATGCTTTCTGTTCAATTTTCGCTCATCACTAGTTCCCACAAATAATTCTATGGAAAACAACGAAAAAAAAGCTGCCACCGAAGAGGTCAATGCCGCTAGGTCGACTACCACCGAAAAATTTGAGTCGTTCAAATCGGAAGCCAGCCAACACCTGAACGCAGCCGCCACGCAACTCGATGAGCTAAAAGACAAATTGATAGCGCAGGCGCAGGAGTTCGGTAAGGATATCGATATTGATGGCATCAAGGCGAAAGCCAACGAGCATTTCGAAGCGGCTAAAGCCTCTACAGCCGAAAATCTGGCCAATTTACAGACTCAGGCCGAAACTGTTTTTGCGGCTGCTTCGGCCAAAGCCGACGAACTGTCGGATGTTGCCGAAGACAAATTTGATGATCTGAAAGCCGAAGCGGCCGTTCAGCTCGAAGCAGCTCAGGCTAAACTCGATGAACTAAAAGCCGAAGCAGCTTTGCAGATCGAAGAAGCAAAAGAAAAGGCCAAAAGCGTCTGGAATCAGCTTTTTGGTAAATAAGCTCGGAAATAGGCAGGCACCGGGAACCCCCATGACCATAAAAAAGTCGTTCGGGAGTTCCCGGTGTCGTTATGTTTACCGTTAACTTTGCCTGCATGAGGCTACAACTTCGTAAACCCTTTCAGACGCTCGATAAAGCGTATGCCCGACAGGCTGTCTCCGGCGAAAAACTGGATACATTTTGCCGGGCACTGGCTCAGTTGATGTTGGGAGTAGACGAAAAAGAGACTGATGAATACCAGACGGCGCTGGTCGCCAGGTTCCTGAATGATACGTTTTCTGCCGAAACCTACGAAGTCAGTACGGCATTGGGTGTCGACCTGATTGTTTGCCCGAATCCAGAAAAAGCGGGTAATGCTGGCCCATCAGTTGTTATCGAAACGCGGAAGGCATTTGCGGGCGAAATGATAACGCCGATCAAAAACAACGTAAAATCGCTTCATGAACTGATTCTGTATTATTTCGATGCACAGGAGGTCGACCCGACCCGCAACATCAGTCAGTTGATCATTACAGATGCCTACAACTGGTTTATCTTCGATGAAACGGATTTCCGGAGTCAGTTTTATGAAAACCCCCGCCTTCGGAAACTGTATCAGTTAAAGCGGCAGCATCAGAAAGATAATGCCTTTTTCTACGCCGAAACAGCCCGAATCCTTCGTGAACTGAATACCGAAATTCCGGTTACCTACCTGAACCTGCGCGAAGTAGCCGACGCGCTCAAACTGCCCGCCGATCAGGGCAATCGGGTGCTGATTCCGGTATATAAACTACTGGCGCCAGATCACTTGCTGAATTCGTCGGCTACCGGCAAGACAAACCCAGTACATCCGCGGTTTTATGATGAGCTGTTGCATATCATTGGCGTTCAGGAAGCAGAGGAAAAATCTGGCAAGCGCCTTTGCCGACTACCGGAAAAGACCCGCCTGCCGGGTTCGTTAATCGAACTCGTAATCGAACGGCTGGTTCAGGAAAACCGCCTTTTTGCCGTTCCTAAGCCCGAACAATATGGCGCTACTGAGTCCGAACAACTGATCAATGTGGCGCTGGCACTGGCGGTCAATTGGCTTAACCGAATCCTGTTTCTGAAACTGGCCGAAAGTCAGATCAATCGGTATCGGCAGGGAAATCAATCGGTTGAGTTGCTGACGGGGCGGTCGATAGAAACGTTCTCTGCTTTGGACGGCTTGTTTTCCGATGTAGCTTCGAACGGGAAACCCTGGTTGCCTGGCTGGATGAGTTCATTGTTCGGAAAAACGGATCTCGAACAAAATACACTGTCGATACGTCAACTGCCCAATGAGGCCAAGTTGCCCCTGTTTGCCGAAACGGTGCTGACAGATTCTGGCAGGAATATACAATCGGAACAGGTGCCAACGCTGCACTATCTGCTACATTTCCTGGATTCGTATGCATTCTCGGTCGATACGCCAGCCCTGATTGAGTTGCCGGGCAAACCGCATATTAACGCAGCCGCTCTATTGCATTGCTGGGACCGCCTTAGTGCCTGTCGTCGGGGCATGTTGCCAGCACCGGCTGTTGTAACAAACTATGCTGTTCGGGAAGCCATTCGGCGGGCCGCCATCAGCCGGTTCAATGAGCAATTTGAGTGGAACTGTGTCGATCTGGCAGGCGTGCAGGAGCGGCTGACAAGTAGCGACCTGACCCGAGCCAATGACTTGATCGACTCCTTTCGGATTCTTGATCCGGCCGTTGGGGGAGGAGCTTTTCTGAGCGCTGCGCTCAATGAACTCATTGTTCTGAAAGCCGAGCTGGGCATTCTGCGCGATCTGACCGGACGCCCGGTGCAGTCATATGGGTTTGCAGTTATTGATAACGCTTTACTAATTACGACCTCCGACAACGAGCCGTTCGACTATTTTCTCGGCGACCCGAACAGTTCCCGGTTTTCGGGACTGGAAATACAACGCATTCAGGAAACGATTCTACGCGAAAAACAGACCCTGATTGCCAATTGTCTGTTCGGGGTCGATACCGACAGGCTATCGGTGAGCTTATGCCGCTGGCGCTTTGCTATTGATTTATTGAAGAGTGTGTACTGGAGCGACCTGGAGGCATCGGGTAATCCTGCTTTGAGTCGATTCGGGCGCTCGCTCGAGTGGAATACTAAAATCGGAAACGCACTGCTGTCAGGGTTTTCGTTCGATTTTCGGGTCGACAGCCTTAAACGTCCCCTTCGCGATACAGTTCAGAAGGCGTTTAAACAATATAGAACGGATGCACAAAGCTGGAAACGTGGATTCGATACGGACGAAGGCAACCGGTTGGAGTTGCGGATGCGGGCCTTTCGGGAGCTATTGGCCCAAATCGCACTTGCCGACCAGAAAGATGTAGTGGCGATTCGTAAACTGGAAGCAAAACTGGCTCAGGCTGCCCTGACATTTGATGTTGTGGCGCAGAGCATGGCACAACAAAAGCTAACGGAACGGCTTCATCAACTGAAAAAAGCGTTTGAGAACAAACAGCAGTTGCTCAGCCAGGCTTTTGAGTGGCGGTTCGAATTTCCGGAGGTGTTAGATACGGATGGCAATTTTGTTGGATTCGATGTTATTGTTGGTTGTCCACCTACTGCCTGGCATTCGACTTCCGGCTCAGAAAAAGGATATTATCAGAAGGCTTTTTTGAATACATATACAGCCAAAGCCAATCCCTACGTTCTGTTCGTGGAACTGGGCCTGCGGTTATTGAAGGCCGATGGGCAACTGGCAGTTGTGCTACCCGCCAATTGGGTGAAATCGGGCAACAGCAGCAAACTTCGCCAGTGGCTCAAAACTAAGGCTATTGAACAGATTACTGATTTTGCCGACCAAATGGCTTCGAACAAAAATGCGGTTAGGCCGGGCGTATTGATTGTACGGAATGCCGGAAGTACCGGCACCTTTCTGGCAACCAAAATCGATACGCTGAGTAATACAGCCGATGTCGATTCTGAATCCATTACGGTTTTTGTAGATACCCTGGCCGATAAAGCGTGGGCATTGTCGGGCAATAATGCCTCCTGATGGAGTTTTGGGTTTGTTGACGAATCTTTAATCACATATTAACGTTCAGAAAGTTAGGTCGTAACTACAGACTTGCCTAACTTTGGCTACCAATGATGTCGCGCCCTGTCATATTGACCCTCCTTTGGTTGGCCTACGCTTTTATGCTGGTTCATGATCTGATTCCGCATCATCATGATCAGGAGGGAAGTGTGGCGCATCGGGAGCAAAATGCCCGGTTCGACAAACAGACTACGCCAAAATCGGGTTGGTGGTTTGCCCACGTGCACGTTCCGGGGCAAACCATGTATCAGGATGAGATCGCCAGTCCGAATGCTCCACAGTCATTGGTAGCAATCGTTCCTGCATCCATTCGCCTATACCCAATGGTGTTGGTGCATCTGACGAATTTGTTTTTGGGGTGGCCACCTACGCGGGCAAACGCTCCACCCGGTTTATACCGCTTCCGACCCCTTCGAGCTCCCCCTACTTCTTTCTTCTTCGCCTGAGTCGTTCGACTAACGGGCCTCTATGTGCATGGGTAATCCTGAGGATTAGTTACTGGACACTGGTCATTGGCTGACTGGTCATTAGTTATAAACAGCTTTGGCTGGTTGAGTCAAATTGACTAATGACTAATTAGCGATAACCAACCGCTCATTTCCTCAATTGCCGTTTGCCTTCTTTTTCAACATTCATTTTTTCAGAATTACGTTTCCTGTTTCTGTCAGGCTCTGCGGTCGCTCTAGGCTGTTGGAGTCGTTTGGCTTATCGTAACCCATGTAGCGATGCTCAACAAAATCATTCTCTTTTCCATTAAACACAAACTCATTGTGGGTTTGCTAACGCTCGTGCTGATTGTCTGGGGCGGTTGGTCGGCAGTTCAATTGCCCATCGATGCCGTTCCCGACATCACCAACAACCAGGTGCAGGTCAGTACGGTTAGTCCGTCGCTGGCTGCTCAGGACATCGAACGGCTGGTGACGTTTCCGGTCGAAATCAGTCTGGCCAACATTCCCGGTCTGATTGAACTGCGCTCGTTTTCACGCTTTGGGCTATCGGTCGTTACGGTCGTTTTTCGCGACGATGTCGATGTCTACTGGGCCCGCCAGCAGATTGCCGAGCGATTACAGAACGTTGTCAACGAAATTCCGCCGGGTGTCGGAACGCCCAAAATGGCTCCTGTTACCACGGGGCTGGGCGAAATTTTTCAGTACACGGTTGTTCCGAAGAAAGGCTTCGAACGTAAGTATTCACTCAAGGATCTACGCACCATTCAGGACTGGATTATCCGTCGGCAGTTGCTGGGCACGGCCGGAGTTGCCGACATCAGTAGTTTCGGCGGGGAGATAAAACAATACGAAATTGCCATCGATCCCGATAAACTTCGGAGTGTTAATCTGACGATTACCGATCTGTTTTCCGCTTTGGAAAAAAACAATCAGAACACGGGCGGAGCCTATATCGACAAGAAACCAAATGCCTATTTTATCCGTAGCGATGGCCTCATTGGCAGCACCGCCGACATCGGCAATATTGTTGTTAAACTCAATAATAGTGGCTTGCCGGTTCGGGTTCGCGATGTAGCTACGGTGCAGATCGGTAATGCCGTGCGTTACGGTGCCGTTACCCGCAATGGACAGGGCGAAGTGGTGGGGGCCGTGGTGATGATGCTCAAGGGCGAAAATTCGTCGAAGGTGATTAAGGCGGTGAAAGAAAAAATCGCTGAAATTCGGAAAACGTTACCGCCCGGTATCGAGATCATTCCGTTTCTGGATCGTACAAAAATGGTCGATAGCGCCATTGGCACCGTTACCCGAAACCTGAGCGAAGGAGCATTAATTGTCATTTTTGTGCTGGTATTGTTGCTGGGCGAATGGCGGGCCGGTTTTGTGGTGGTGTCGGTGATTCCGCTGTCGCTGCTGTTTGCCATTGGACTCATGAATGTTTTCGATGTGTCGGGCAATCTGATGAGCCTTGGCGCTATCGACTTCGGCCTCATTGTGGACGGAGCCGTTATTATTGTTGAGGCCACCCTGCATCACATGCTCCTGCGTAACCGCGACCGAACGCTGTCGCAGGCCGAAATGGACGAAGAAGTTTTCGAATCGGCGAGCCGAATACGTAGTTCCGCAGCTTTTGGCGAAATTATTATTCTGATCGTATATCTGCCTATTCTGGCCCTGAGTGGCATTGAAGGCAAAATGTTCCGGCCTATGGCGTTGACCGTGGCGTTTGCCATTCTGGGCGCTTTTATCCTGTCGCTGACGTATGTGCCTATGTTGTCGGCACTGCTGCTCGATAAAACCATTCGGCACAAAAACACGTTTTCGGACCGATTGATGGTTCGGCTGCATCGCTGGTATGAACCCTGGATTATGCGGGCACTCCGCGTTCGGATTCCGGTGCTGCTGGTGGCGGCCTCGCTGCTGGCGGTCAGTGTCGTTCTCTTTATGCGAATGGGGGGCGAATTTCTGCCAACGCTCGATGAGGGCGATTTTGCGGTCGATACCCGCGTGCTGACCGGAAGTTCGCTCAGCGAATCCGTCGATGCCACCTCGAAAGCACAACGTATTTTGCTAAAGCAGTTTCCGGAGGTCGAACAGGTGGTTGGCAAGAGCGGTGCTGGTGAAATTCCGACCGATCCAATGGCCATTGAAGCCTCCGATCTGATGGTGATTCTGAAGAAAAAGGACCAGTGGACCAGTGCCAGCAACCGCGAAGAACTGGCCGGGAAGATGGCCGACGCATTGTCGGTGATTCCGGGGGTTTCGTTTGGTTTCCAGCAGCCCGTACAGATGCGTTTCAACGAACTGATGACGGGCGTTCGGCAGGATGTGGCCCTGAAAATTTATGGCGAAGATCTCGACGAGCTAACCCGGCAGGCCGCCAAGGTCAGCAACATCATCCGAACCATCGATGGCGCTAAAGATCTGTATGTTGAACAGGTATCGGGTCTGTCGCAGATTCTGATAAAACTCGACCGCGATCAGATTGCCAAGTATGGTCTGAATGTGTCGGATGTGAACCGGGTCATCAATACGGCTTTTGCCGGACAATCCACGGGGCAAGTGTTTGAAGGCGAGCGCCGGTTCGATCTGGTGGTTCGACTGGCTGCCGAAAAACGACAAAGTATCGACGATGTTCGGAATATCTACGTGTCGACCCCTATGGGGCAACAGGTGCCGCTGGCACAACTGGCCCAGGTAACGATGGAGCAGGCTCCTAATCAGATTCAGCGCGACAACACCCGACGACGCATTACCCTGGGGTTCAACGTGCGCGGGCGCGATGTGGAAAGCATTGTGCAGGAATTACAAAAAAAGGTGAGTGCCCAGATCAAATTACCACCGGGCTATTCGATTACGTACGGTGGGCAGTTCGAAAACCTGATCGAAGCCAAACAGCGCCTGTCCATTGCCGTACCTATTGCCCTGGGGTTAATCTTTGCCCTGCTGTTTTTTACGTTCCATTCCGTTCGGCAAAGTCTGCTGATTTTTACGGCCATTCCGATGGCGGCTATTGGTGGCGTATTTGCGCTGATACTGCGGGGAATGCCGTTCAGTATTTCGGCTGGCGTAGGGTTTATTGCCCTGTTTGGCGTTGCGGTATTGAATGGTATTGTACTCATTGGTGAATTCAACCGGCTTCGCTACGAAGAAGGCCTGACCGACATTCGCGAAATCATCCGGCGCGGCACCGAAGTGAGGCTCCGGCCCGTAGTGATGACAGCGCTGGTGGCCTCGTTAGGGTTTATTCCGATGGCCGTCTCGAATTCGGGTGGGGCCGAGGTGCAAAAGCCGCTTGCTACGGTTGTGATTGGTGGACTCATTACGGCTACGCTCCTGACGTTGTTTGTGCTGCCTATTCTGTATACCTTCTTCGAGCGCGGTTTAAACAAATCGGCACTGCCGAAAGCCAAACTAACAGCTACGGTTGTGGCGCTGCTGCTCCTGACTTCGATCGGTGCTTCGGCTCAGTCGCCAGCTATCAAGGTTGTTACGCTCGATCAGGCCCTTCAGGAATCGGCAACCCGCAATGCCCGTATCCAGATCGGTAGTCTACAGATCAATCAGCAGCAGGCGCTTCGGCAGAGTGCCTACGATTATGGTCGAACTACCGTGAATGGATCATTTGGGCAGATCAATAGCCGAAAATTCGATAATAACCTTACGTTTACCCAAACCATACCTAATCCGACTTTACTACGTCGACAGGCCAATCTGGCCGATGCCACCATTCGCAGTGTCGAAACATCGGTAGGCGTTAGCCGAAACGACGTACGCTACGAAGTGAAGTCGGCTTATTATGAACTGAAATACCTACACGAGCGGGAGCAACTGTTTTTGCAGCAGGATTCGGTGCTGGCCGAGTTTGTTCAGGCCGCTAACCTGCGCTATCGGGTCGGTGAAACGGGCTCATTAGAAAAAGCTACCGCCGAAAGCCAGCGGGCCGATGGCCGGGTTAGGCTGGCGCAGAATGCTGCCAGTCTGACTGCCGCCCGAACCCGTCTGCAAACGGCGCTCTACAGCCCCGATGCGCTCGATGCGGCACCCGGACCTCTTGCAAAACGGGAGCTTGTCTTGTCGACAGATAGCAGCGCCGTTGCCAATAACCCTTTGCTGGATCAACTTCGGCAACAAGCTGTTGTTGCCGAACAGGCCCGACTTGTTGAACAGGCCAAAATGAAACCCGATTTTACGGTAGGCTTTTTCTCGCAGACCATTGTTGGAACGCAGATTTACGATAATGTTGAAACCTATTATGGGATCGGCTCCCGATTCTGGGGTGGCCATATTGGGCTATCGTTTCCGTTGCTGACCGGTGCGCAAAAAGCCAGGATCGGGGCCGCCCGAATTGGCGAGCAGATTGCCCAAACCGAATTGGTTACGCAGCAACAGGTGCTGAAACGACAGTTCGAGCAGGCCGTTCAGCAGTATGAGCAATACCGGTCGGCATTGACCTATTACGAACAAAACGGACTGGCGCAGGCGCGGCTTATTCTCGAAAATGCCCGAAAATCGTTTCGCGGGGGCGACATTGGATACGTTGAGTTTTCGCTGGCATTGCAGCAGTCGCTAACGATTCGCTCCAGTTACCTCGACTTACTGAATCAATATAATCAATCGGTGCTCTACATCGAATATCTGCTCGGGCGACCTTAAACGACAGGAGTGGTCATTAGTAATTGGCATTGGTTGTAAACAGGTTCTGCTGTTTGAGCCAAATCAGCTAATGACCAATGACGGCGAAGGCAAATGACCCATAATTTCAAACACTACTTTCATGAAACGATCTGTTTTTAATTTATATACGCTTCTGTTGTTCAGTACGATAGGTTTGTCTTTAACGGGCTGCGGCTCTGGTTCTGGCAGCGACGAAAAGTCGGTAAACGATGCCGAAGTAAACGTCGGCGATTCGGCGAAAAACACGGGTAATGGACCCATTACCATCGGCTTCACACAGGCTCAGTATGATGTGGCCGAAATTCAGGTTGGGCAACCCGAGCTGCGAACACTGAGCACGACGCTGAAAGTAAATGGTGTGCTCGATGTGCCACCCCAAAGCCAGGTGAGTGTTTCGATGCCTTTTGGGGGGTATGTACGAAGTATTAAGCTGGAGCCAGGGGTAAAAGTGAGTAAAGGCCAAACGCTGGCTATTCTGGAAAATCCCGAATTTGTTCAGATTCAGCAGGATTATCTGAATACCAAAGCCCAGCTCGAATTTGCCGAACTCGAATTTGCCCGCCAGCAGGAACTGAGCCGCGAGAATGTCAATGCCCTGAAAGTGGTGCAGAAAACCCGCGCCGATCGTCAGAGTCTGGAGGTTCAACTGGCTGGACTAGCGCAGCGACTGGCGCTTCTGCATATCAACCCAGCTACATTACGCGCCGATCGGTTAACCCGAACGGTGGTGGTACCCTCGCCCGTAACGGGTTACATTACCGATGTGCCCGTCAATAACGGTCGGTACGTTAACCCATCCGATGTGATCATTGAAGTGACGGATGTGAATGATCTGCACGTTCACCTGACGGTTTTCGAAAAAGATATCACCCGCATTCATCCGGGGCAGGCAGTTAAGTTTGGTCTGGGCGACAACGCGGCTATGCCACACCGGGCTACCATTTTTCTGAAAGGTAAATCCATTTCTTCTGATCGGACTATTCCGGTGCTGGCCCGACCACTGGGCTGGTCCGACGATTTTATTCCCGGCGCTTATGTGGCGGCTCAGATCGATGTGACAACCCAACCGCTGACGGTGTTGCCCGATGCGGCTGTAGTTAGCTTTGGCGGAAAGTCATATATCTATGTTCTGGATAGCAAAAGCGGGCAGCCGGTTACCTACCAGTTTCGGCAGATTGAAGTAAAAACTGGTATTTCGCAGAAAGGCTATACAGCCGTAACCATACCCCCCAGTGTCGATGTCAGCAAAACGCCTGTTGTTGTGAAGGGAGCCTATAGCCTGTTGTCGCAACTGAATAATAGTGGCGAAGAGGAGTAAATAGCCAGCCCCTAAATGCCTGCAATAGTGGGTTTACCTTAAAATGTCCGAATAAAAGGGCAATGATTGTCTGTTTTCCGCAATCATTGCCCTTTTAAATTGAAAGTAATCAATAAAAAGTAAAACGAAACGACCAATCTGTGTGTAGAACGTCAAAATAGAAGGTTGTTCTGCTTGTTGCTGGTTATATTTGTCAACCTACCAATCGGGACAATCGGTTTATGGGTAAGCTCAAACGTCGAATTTTACTGCACCGGCTCATTTGCCTGTTGATGGCGTTACACGTCCTCAACGTGAGTATCGACGCGCCCGATTTATATACTACCCCCCGTTTTCCCGGCGAACGGCACGAAGATTTATCGGTCAATGAAATCGAAAGTGTTTGCGAACTGTTGCTCGAAAGCTGCTTTGGTTTTGAAAATGCAATTCCCGAACACGAAGAGTCGGACGATGAATCGGAAGTGACCAATGTTGTGCAGGATTATTTCTTTCAGCAACTGTTCGTCTTTGTAACATTACCCCCCAGCTTTTCGTATCTGATTCGACCGGCGCTTCCGTTCAGGCCCGTGCCCGTGTCTACCCATATCCCCGAAATTACATCTCCGCCCCCCCAATCTGTGGTGTAGAGACGCAATCGTTTGCGTCTTATTACTCATTGCAATCCTTTGCTGGCGCTTAGGAGACGCAACGGATTGCGTCTCCTAAGCAGCTAATCATGTTATCTAATCACCGCAAGGAAGAGCAGTCTGCCTGTTCCTGGCGGGTGTGTATATCTGCCTTAAGGTAAATTATGAAAAATGTAAAAATGCTCACTGCACTTATGGTTGGTGTAGTGATGACTGGTTGCCACAAAACCGAAACAAAAACCGACCAGCCCGAAACATTGACGTTGCCCGTTGTGAAACTGGCCCGGCAATCGACTACTTTGAAAAAAGAGTATGTTGGCACACTCGAAGCCGTCCGGAATGTTGAGATTCGGGCCCGTGTATCGGGTTTTCTGGAAAAAATTTATGTCGATGAAGGCCAGCCTGTGCGGCAGGGACAACTGCTGTTCAAACTCAACGAAGCCGAATATCAGGCCGAACTCGATAAAGCCAAAGCAAATCTGAAAAGCGCAATAGCCAACGCTAAAACCGTCGAAGTAGAACTAGGACGAGTGAAGTTGCTGGTCGAAAAAAATATTGTGTCACCTTCTGAACTGGAGCTGGCAAAAGCGAAGCTTGAAGTGGCTCGTGCGGCTATCGACGAAGCCCGTTCGGCACAGGCCAATGCGACGTTGCGACTTGCGCAGGCTAGCATAAAAGCACCTTTCGATGGGGTTATCAACCGGATTCCTTTTAAAATGGGAAGTCTGATCGATGAAGGAACGCTATTGACTACCGTTTCGGATGCCCGCGAAGTGTATGCCTATTTCGATGTGTCGGAAAAGGAATACCTGGCCTACGTTAAAAAACGTCAGAAAAACCCTAACGACCAGGCCCGAACGGTAGAAATGCTGCTGGCTGATGATACAAAGTATCCGCATAAGGGCAAAATTGAGACCATGGAAAGCGTTTTTGAAGGCGGTTCGGGTACGATTGCTTTCCGGGCGCGCTTCCCGAATCCCGAAAAATTACTCCGGCATGGATCATCGGCCAAAGTCCGGTTGGCCAACGACGTAGGGAATGCGCTCTTAGTACCACAGAAAGCTGTTTTTGAAGTTCAGGACAAAAACTATGTCTATGTCGTCGACTCGGCAAACAGAGTAAAGACCCGCAGTTTTGTGCCGCAGGGGCGTGTCGATCATTATTACCTGGTTAAATCGGGGCTTGAACCGGGTGAACGGGTGGTTTACGAAGGTATTCAGAACGTCCGCGACGGCATGGAAATTATCCCCACCGCCATTTCGGCCGATAGCCTTACGTCAACGGGTACTCTTGCTCAACAATAAAACGTTTACGGTATTCGGTTTACGGTAGCTCCGCTTCAGTAAGATGTAGGCTAATGGGCAGCGCAACCGTAAACCGAATACCGTAAACCGAAAACTGCCTCCTCTCATGTTTGATATATTTATAAAGCGACCGCTGTTGTCGGCGGTTATCTCCGTACTGATTACGCTGCTTGGCATACTGGCTCTGACCGGCCTGCCCGTGACGCAGTTCCCGGATATTGTACCGCCGTCGGTAACGGTGACGGCTACGTATACGGGTGCCAATGCCGAAGTATGTACCAAAGCCGTGGCTACTCCACTGGAACGGGCCATTAACGGAGTGCCGGGTATGACCTATATGAACTCCGTTTCGAGTAATGATGGTACCACATTGATTCAGGTATTTTTTGAAGTCGGTACCGACCCCGATCTGGCGGCTATGAACGTGCAGAACCGGGTTACGTCGGTACTCGACGAACTGCCCGCCGAGGTGATTAAAGCGGGGGTAATCACCGAAAAAGAGGTGAATAGTATGCTGCTTTACCTGAATCTGGTGAGTACTGATCCCGATATGGACGAGAAGTTTATTTACAACTTCGCCGATATTAACATCCTGGCTGAGCTCAAACGGATCGACGGCGTAGGCTTTGCCGACATTATGGGCGCTCGCGAATATTCGATGCGGGTTTGGCTCAAGCCCGACCGGATGCGTGCCTACACCATCTCGGCCGAAGAAGTTGTAGACGCTATTAAGAAGCAGAATGTAGAAGCCGCTCCCGGTAAGGCGGGGGAGAGTGCCGACCGAAATCCGCAGGTGTTGCAATATGTGATGCGGTATACCGGCAAATTTAATCAGCCTCAGCAATACGAAAATCTGGTGCTGCGCGCCAATCCGGATGGCTCTATTCTCCGCCTGAAAGACATCGCCGATGTTGAGTTTGGCTCGGCCGATTACAGCGTTACCTCCAAAACCGACGGTCGGCCGTCGGCTTCGATCATGCTGAAACAGCGGCCCGGTTCCAACGCCCGCGATATTATCAACAATGTAAAAAAACGCATGGCCGAAATTAAGGCGTCTTCTTTTCCGCCGGGTATGACCTACAACTTTGCTTACGATGTGTCGCGCTTCCTCGACGCGTCGATTCATGAAGTTGTACGAACCCTGATGGAAGCCTTTGTGCTGGTGTTTCTGGTTGTTTTTCTGTTCCTGCAAGACTGGCGATCAACGCTGATCTGCGCGTTGGTAGTGCCGGTTGCGCTGGTGGGTGCCTTTGGGTTCATGAGCCTGATTGGGTTTTCGATTAACCTGCTCACGTTGTTTGCGCTGGTGCTGGCCATTGGTATTGTGGTCGATGATGGCATTGTGGTTGTTGAAGCCGTTCATGCCAAAATGGCCGAAGAGCATCTGCCTCCCGTTCAGGCTACGATGGCAGCCATGCGCGAAATAAGCAGTGCGCTGATTGCCATTACGCTGGTCATGTCGGCGGTGTTTGTGCCGGTTGCGTTTCTATCGGGGCCGGTCGGAATCTTCTACCGGCAGTTTTCGCTGACGCTGGCCGTATCGATTCTGATTTCGGGTGTCAATGCGCTGACGCTGACGCCTGCCCTGTGTGCATTGCTGTTGCGCCCTCACGATCATCACACTCGCAAAGGCATACTTGGCCGTTTTTTCGACAGCTTCAACCGGGCTTTTGATCGGCTGACGGGTCGTTACCAGCGCTTGCTGAAACGGGTTGCCCGTCGGACTACCGTTACTGTGGCGATGTTGTTGCTGTTTGTGGCCGGTATCTGGGGCGTTAATTCCATTCTGCCAACGGGTTTCATTCCGACCGAAGATCAGGGCATGATTTATGCCAACGTGACCACACCCGCCGGAGCTACCGTACAGCGAACGGAAGATGTGCTGGATAAAATTCAGCGGGTGGCGGCTGGCATCGAATCGGTCGAAAACGTATCGACACTGTCTGGCTTTAGCCTGATGACCGACGGTGCGGGGGCTTCGTATGGGATGGGGATGATCAACCTCAAAGACTGGAAAGATCGAACGCAGTCGGTCGATGATGTAATAGCCATTCTGGAAGAGAAAACGAAGAATATTCAGGACGCGAGCATTCAATATTTTTCGCCCCCAACGGTACCCGGCTTCGGTAATTCGAGTGGTTTTGAACTGCGAATGCTCGACCGAACCGGCACGGGCGATTTACAAAAAACAAAGAAAGTGGCCGATGATTTTATATCGGCACTGAAAAAACGACCCGAAATCGGTGATGCCTTCACCAGTTTCAACCCCGACTATCCGCAGTATATGCTGCATGTCGATCAGGAGAAGGCTGCTCAGAAAGGGGTTTCCATCGAAAATGCCATGAACACGCTGCAAACGCTGATGGGGAGTCTGTATGCCACCAACTTTATTCGCTTTGGACAGATGTACCGCGTGTTTGTACAGGCCGCTCCCGAATACCGGACCAAGCCCGAAGATGTGCTGAATCTGCACGTCAAAAATGATCAGGGCGAAATGGTGCCCTACTCAAATTTTGTTCGGCTGGAGCGAGTCTATGGTCCCGAACAGCTCATGCGCTACAATATGTACACGTCGGCGCTCATCAACGGCGAATCGGCACAGGGCTACAGCAGTGGCGATGCGTTGAAGGCCGTTCAGGAAGTAGCTAAACAGACCTTGCCACGAGGCTTTTCGTTCGAGTGGTCGGGTATGTCACGCGAGGAGGTGCTGTCGGGCGATCAGGCGGTGTATATCTTCGCGATCTGTCTGTTGTTTGTTTATCTGTTGCTGGTGGCGCAATACGAAAGCCTGTTCCTGCCGCTGCCGGTATTGCTGTCGCTGCCAGCCGGTATTTTTGGCTCGTTTCTGTGCTTGCAACTGGCTGGTTTACAAAATAATATCTACGCGCAGGTGGCGCTGGTCATGCTGATCGGATTGCTGGGTAAGAACGCTATTCTGATTGTTGAATTTGCCAGCCAGCGACAGCAGGAAGGACTGTCGATTGTGAAGGCTGCAATTGAAGGTGCCGTTACGCGGCTGCGTCCTATTCTGATGACGTCGCTGGCCTTCATTGCTGGCTTGATTCCGCTCTGTATTGCGTCGGGAGCCGGAGCCCTGGGTAACCGCTCAATCGGTACTGCCGCTGCGGGCGGTATGCTCATCGGAACCGTGTTCGGACTGGTGCTGGTGCCCGGACTGTACATTCTGTTTGCAAAGCTGGCCCAGCGCTTTACTGCTAAAAAATCATCCGGTAACGATCTGGATGCAGACCCACTATCTACTAAAACGAAAACCAACGGTGCAGTTCTTCAGGAGTCATAATCTTACATATAGTTTTTGTCTGGCGTGCCTATTGGCAATCGGTATGAGCGGTTGCCGGATTGTTCATACCCCGTCGAAGGTCCCGCCAGTGCCCATGCCTGCCTCTTATACCGGAAGTACCGATTCGGCCAGTATTGCAGAGTTGAGCAGAGAGAAACTGTTTGCCGATCCATATCTGGTGGCGTTGATCGATACGGCGCTGGCCCGTAATCTCGATTTGAAAATGGCGGTGCAACGGGTTGAAATGGCGCGTGCCAGTTTTCAGGCCAGTCAGGGGGCATTAGTACCCACCGTCAATGCGGTTGGGTCGGCTGGCTTTGATCGATACGGGTATTACACGATGAATGGTGTTGGGAATTACGATACCAATCTGTCGGATAATATTAAAGGCCAGAGTCTCATTCCGAATCCAACCCCCGACTTCTTTCTGGGTCTGCGCAGTTCGTGGGAACTCGACATCTGGGGGAAGCTACGCAACCGCCGACGGGCGTCCTATACACGTTTGCTGGCTTCGCAGGAAGGGCGTAATCTGGTTATAACGGCACTAACGGCCGAGGTGGCCCGGTTGTATTACACGCTGCTGGCGCTGGATGGTGAACTGAGTATCATTCGGGAAAACATTGCGTTGCAACAACAGGCCGTTGAACTGGTAAATGTGCAGAAGGCAGCCGGACGGGTCACCGAACTGGCCGTTCAGCAATTTACGGCTCAACTCCTCAATACAAGAGGACTGGAAGGCAAGACGCGTCAACAAATTGTTCAGGCTGAAAATCAGTTAAACGCCTTGCTGGGCCGGTATCCGCAGCCTATCGCTCGCGGGCAATCAATTGAAGAGCTACAACTTCCGGCAACTGTGGCGGCAGGTATTCCAACGCAACTGATTCGTCGTCGTCCCGATGTGCGTCAGGCCGAGCGCGAACTCGAAGCGGCCAATGTCGATGTCGCCGTTGCGCAGGCCGAGTTTTTACCGTCGTTAACCTTAACGCCCTATGTGGGCCTGAATACCTTTCGACTCGCCACTCTTTTTGATCCGGTTTCGATAGCCGTTGGTGCGCTGGGCGGGCTAACCGTTCCCATCTTTAACCGGAGAGTACTGAAAGGCAATTATGCCGTTACGGTTGCCCGTAGCCGGGAGGCTTATTACGGCTACCAGAAAACAATCCTGACCGGTGTTAGTGAAGTGACCAGCAGTTTGAAGGGGCTGGAAAATTATCGTGGTGTAGCCGATGTGCAGGCGCAGGAGGTCGCTATGCTGCGGAGAGCCACCGCCACCTCAAAAGATTTGTTTGCTAACGGATACGCTACCTATCTGGAAGTGATTACGGCCCAGCGAAACGTACTCGATGCCGAACTGGCGCAGATCGAAACCAAACGACTCCAGTTCCTATCGCTCGTTGAGCTATACCGGGCGCTGGGTGGCGGTTGGGAATAGGTGGTTAAGTAGACCTAAAAGGTTTTGAAAACCTTTTAGGTATGGGCGGCAAGAGCCACAATCTATACCAGATTCCATTCTTTGCGATAATGTCGCGATAGCATGGTGTTGGCGGTATGATTGTGTTTGAATTTCTCTTTGTGGGCGTTCCACTCCAGCGGTTGGCCAAGCCGGTAGGAGATCAGGCCAAGGTGCATAGGCATCGTCATTTGTCGGGCATAAGCCAGATTGGATTCGGGTTGCCTGCGCGATTTCACGCAGTCGATGAAGTTCTGCTGATGCCCCGGCGACCGTTCGAGCGTAATCGGAATTTCGGGTATATCGGTCATCGTTACACCATTGATCGTGATTTCGCGGGAGCTGTAGTCGCAGAGTAGTGTTCCTTTATCGCCTTCGAAATAAGCGCCAATACCCCGTTTTTCGGCACCGGGCACGTTGGGCGGTGTGCTGGTCCAGTGCAGATTCAGTCCGTCGAACTCATAGTCGATGTCGATCCATTTGGGCGCGTCGCCGATACCTTCCGGTGCTTCGCCTTTGGCCGAAATACGTTTCAGACCCGTTGGATTGATCGACCACCAGACCACATCGGCAATGTGACACCAGAAGTCCTGAAAAACGCCACCCGAATAATCCAGAAAATAGCGGTAGGTGAAGTGGCAGCGTTCGGGCGTATAGAGCGAAACGGGAGCCGGACCCTGCCACATATCCCAGTTTAGGGTCGAAGGTGGGTTCTGGTATTTGGCTGGTCCCAGCACGGGCGGGAAACCGGTTTTCCAGAGCCGAACCGTATGCACTTTTCCGATAGCACCACTCTGTATGATTTCAACCACCCGGTGGTAGTTGTCGCCTGCATGAATTTGGGTGCCGAGCTGAAAAATGCGGTCGTAGCGGTTCAGCGCTTTGAGCATTTGCTGGCCTTCGCGGACGTTGTAGGAGAGAGGTTTTTCGCCATATACATCTTTGCCGGCCTGAAATGCCATAATCGCGACCTGCGCGTGCCAGTGGTCGGGCGTGGCGCAGGTGATGGCGTCAATATCATTACGGTCGAGGAGGTGCCGGAAATCGGCGTAGGTTTTCGCCGTCGTTTCTGGCCGACCAGTTTCACGGTTTATCGTTTTCAGCGTATCCAGTGCTTTGGCCAGATGTGTTTCATCAACATCGCATAACCCTACCACATCCACTTCGGGCAGGTTGGCAAACCATTTCAGATGGTTGGTTCCCATGCCGTTGATTCCGATGTGCGCTACCCGAACGCGGTCGCTGGGGGCAACTTTCCGTTTCATACTGGGGAAAAAGGCCAGACTAAGTGCTGCTGCACTGCTCTGTTTCAGAAATTCCCGTCGGGTGGGCTGGAGTGTCATGGTTGCAAGGAGTTAAAGGCCAGTTCTTTACTTTATACCAAGAAATGCAACAGGCCGAAATTCTACTGTATTTGGAGCGGTTTGAGGTTTAATAAATGTAAGCACGGACGGGCATGTGTATCTTGTGGAATAAAATAAAATATGAATAATATTGTATGGAATTTACTGGAATTGGCTACATAGTTAACTCAACCGTAGCCTTGTGGCGTATGGTAGCATCGGAGAACGATTCATGCGTAGACTTTTGTTTTTTCTTATTGCAGGTATTCTGGTAGGCCATTGGAGCTGCCAAACGACTGTGGAACCTGCTTCGATTATCAATACCCAAACCATACTGCCCGATCAGGCAGCATTAGTATCGGTACAGTCGACGGGAAGCAATACGGCCGAAGTGATCGTAAAACTCACCACAACCATCAAGCGAACCCAGTGGCAGCTAACCATACTGAACAGCGCCGGAAACGGCACAAATGCTACGCTTAGCGAGGGGAGTATCGAACAGCTTGATTTATTTAACCTTACTACCTTTAACCTAAGTAACCTTTCGGCGGGGCAATCGTATCGCCTTCGACTTGGTTTTCTCTATAATCAGAAAGATACCATTACAGTTGAGCGAATCTATACGCACGCAACCTACAATCCCTGGAAACGCCTGGCGCATCTTGTTTTTAACGATGGCCTATATACGGGCTCTGTTATTGACCGTAGCGACGACCTGTCGGGGCAACTAGTACGACTAACCCGTTACGTCGACGATGACCAATGGCAGAGTAACGTATATAGCTATCGAACCAACCAATGGTTTACTACGGATGCGCCTAGCCTGCCACCACGCCGGGGAATGGTTGAGTACAATGTCTTCTTTCAGGGCAAAGATCTGGCCTACTTCTACGGGCTAGGCTATCTGGTCAATGACGAAATTCCGGGCAAGTATGCCTACCAGCGCGATATGTACGCCATTTTGAACGGTTTTTTCACCGACGTTATCCCTTTTTATGGGGGGCAACCGGGCGAACTTGCCTATTTTATTACCACCGAATGGGCCTATTTCCTGACCAACAACGGCTCACCGGCCATGCGTCGGATCTATGCCGATTTAGATCAGGAAGATCGTGCGCCGTTGCCCGAAGCACCGGGCGTGCTGGCCACCTTTAGCATTGGCGAAATGGGCTATGTGGTCAATCAGGTGCCGGGGCAGCAGCCACATTTGTTTGCTTATGATTCGGGGGCAGATGTATGGATTCGCAAAGCTGATTTTCCGGGTAAGGCGCGTTCGCGGGGAATTGGTTTCTCGGTACAAAACAAAGGGTACTATGGGCTGGGAACCGATGCAAACCAACAGGGGCTTCGTGACTTGTGGCAATACGACCCGGCTACCGACCAGTGGCAATACCACACCGATTATCCGGGGCAGGGCAATACCTATGTAGTTGTGTTTAGCCCATCCAACAGGCAAACGCGCACCTACATCGGCTTCGGGTACGAAAACCAGACCCGAACCGATTCGCCAGCCAAACGTATAATAGGCTGCACCGACTTTTGGGAATTCGCACCGTAGGCAAAGAGTGAAAGAGCGAAAGAGTGAAAGAGTGAAAGAGTGCGTGTGGGAGTCGTTTTTTTTGTGATTAATGTATTGATTTTTAGTGGTTTGTGTAGTTTTTTTTATTTAGCAAACGTGTTGACTGGAAATTTCTCCCGACTAAAGACTGGCTGGTTTAGCTGGCTGTTGGCGAGTCTGTTTTTGTGGCTATCGGCCTGTGTCGATGAAGTGTATCTGCCTATCCGTCAGACAGCGTCTCGTCTGGTTGTTGATGGGTACATTACTGATGAGGCACCGCCGTATCCAATCAAGCTGACCCTGTCGGGGGCTTATTCGTCGGGTGGGATATTTCCCGAAGACCTCGTTATCAATGGCGCTATCGCAACCATTTCCGACGACCGTGGCCAAACCGTCCGGCTGGAACAGGACCCGTTGCAACCCGCTTATTACTGGGCGCGAGATCCGTCCTTTCGCGGCCAGATAAACCGCAGTTATACCCTGCGCGTTGTGCTCCCCGACGGCGCAACCTACGTTTCGAGTCCTGAGCTGTTGAAGCCCGTAGCGCCCATCGAGCAGGTGTATGCCGAATACAAACGACAGGCTACCGTGACGAAACAACCCGACTATTATCAGGTGATGATCGACACAAAAGACCCGGATACGCCCGAGGATTATTACCGTTGGTCGGCCTACGGCTACGTTTGGCGCTGGACGGGCACTGACCCTCAGCATAGTAGTTGCAACACCTGTTCGTGTCTGGTGCCTTACTATGGACCTTTAACTAACGTATTGTCCGATGGGCTCGTTAATGGCAATCGGATTACCGGACGAACCGTGTTCAATTCGCCGGTTTATGCCGTTGGTAAGCAGTATATCGAGGTAAGGCAATATTCCATCAGCCGGGCGGCCTATCAGTACTGGAAACTTTTTGACGAACAGCGCACCCGCACCGGGTCGTTGTTCGATCCACAACCGGCGTCTATCGAAGGCAATGTGTATCAGAAAGCCGATACAACGGAGCGGGCATTAGGTTTTTTCGGGGCGTCGGCCGTGAGTATGCAGCGGCTGGTGATTCGGGCCGATACGATCAATTACAACCAGTTTCTGAATCGCTACAAGAATACGTTCACTCCCCCCGGCGAATGCCAGAACAATTTTACATCGGCCCAGTTCGGATTAGCTCCAGCGGGGTGGTAACTGGTTTAAGGAGAGGTTTCAATGGTACTGCTAGCGTCTACCACTACCATATTCCCGCCATGTGGCTTCCAGATAGTGTGTATACCGTTTCAGAAAAGTTAGCTCAGTTTGTTGCTGTTCAATGATTGCTGCCTGTTCAGTCAATAAAGTATTGGCGGATTCTGTTTCTGTTGTGGTTTGATCGTTTCGAAGGGCATCGGTAGTCGTTTCCAGGGCGTCGGCCAGTTGACATAAAAACTGTTCGCAACGCCGGTCACTGCTTTCGAGCCGATGGTAGGTAGGCTGACTCATGTGGAGTTTTTCGGCCATATATTCCTGTGAGAGACCTTTTGCCTTTCGAAACTGCTTTACGTTATAGGATAGGGACATGGTGTAGGTAAGTATATTTTATGGTGTATTTGAGATATAAATAACGTAGTTAATTGTATTTTATGTACTATTTATTTCGCTATGTTAAAACGTTTTTTTTTTTAATAGATTGATATTCAGTAGTTTAAATTTTGTGTAGACTAATTATTTAACTACTTTTTTAGTAAGCGGTATACTCTTGAATAAAATATGAATAAAAATTGAATAAATATGAATAATATCGTAAGGTGTTAACATATTACTTTGAGCCATTCAACCGCCCGGACTATGGCTCTCCTGAACGCGCTAACCGACGATAATGCTACTGCAGCACTTCGGCTGTTGCTGAAACAGGCAGGAGCCAGGGTAACACAGGCAACGGTTCGGGAGGCACTGGCAGCGCATCCCGATTTTCCGAGTCTGCTCAGTATGAGCGATGTGTTGACCGACTGGCAGATCGATAACACGGCCTTGCAACTCAATACGGTCGAGCAATTGCGTGAGCTTCCATTTCCGCTGATCGCCCATCTTCATAAACAAGGTGGCTGGTATGTGTTGGTAACCGCTCTGCAAGGCAACACCATTAGGTATACCGACCCGACGGACGGGCGCATAGTGGAACCGGTTGCTGATTTTGAGCAAAAATGGTCGGGTGTCGTGCTGGTGGCGGAGGCAGATGAATCGGCTGGTGAGGTGGATTATGCCCCGAAGCGCCAACAGGAAGTTCTCAACAATCTGCGAGGGCCTTTTGTGCTAGTTGGAATACTGCTGGTGCTACTGGCCGCTATGCTGAATGTTGCCCATATATTGGCCGCTGCGGACTGGCTCCTGCTAGCTACCAAAACGGTTGGACTTGTGCTCAGTGGCTTGCTGGTTACTAAGCAATTGGGTAGTAAAAACGCCCTTGCCGACCGCCTGTGCCGGATCGGTACTAAAACCAATTGTGATAGTGTACTGAACTCACCAGCCGCCAAATTCTGGGGCTGGTTAAGCTGGGCTGACATTGGACTGCTTTATTTTGCGGGTGGGTTTTGCGCTGTTTTAGCGCTGAATATGGCCCCGTCTGTTCGCTTGCTTTTATACGGGCTGGCGTTGCTGGCTTTGCCCTACACGGTATTCTCGGTTTATTATCAGGCGCGTGTGCTGAGGCAATGGTGCCTGTTATGCCTGGGTGTGCAGACTGTTTTGTTGGCAGAAGGCACTATGGCCATACTGCACGCTGGCATACTGCCCGTTGAGGTAAAGGCGTATTGTATACTCGGCGTTGCTTTTCTGGTTCCTGCGCTTGCGTGGGTGCTGCTAAAGCCGCTGTTAGCCAATCATCCTCAAAGCCGTCGTGAACACGACGAACTACTACGGTTGAAGCGCAACCCCGATTTGTTTCAGGCATTGCTAACGCAACAGCCGACAATGCCACCTGTTTCCGACTATTTGCATCCCATTCTGCTTGGAAACCCCGATGCTGGCCATACCATCACGATGGTAACAAATCCCTATTGCGGACCCTGCGCCCGAACACATAAAGAACTGGAAGCACTGCTTAACCGCAACGATGATGTTAACGCCAGGATCATGTTTACCTGCGATGGCGCAGAGGGACCGGCAACGCAGGTAGCCATACAGGTAATGGCATTGGGCCAACACGGAAAAGCGGCCTTAGCATTAAGAGACTGGTATGAGTCGGCAGAAAAAAATGTGGATACCTGGATCAAAAAATATCCGGTGAATGCTGATGGTACCGATTGGCATTCGATGGCTGAGCGGCATACGAATTGGTGCCGACTGGCTAACATTCAGATAACGCCTACCCTATTTATTGATGGCTACCGATTGCCTGAACTGTATCGGTTAAGTGATCTACGGTGGTTGGTGAATTATTTACCTGCAATGAATTTAAGGTTGGATTTAGCTAAATCAAGTGTTTAACTTTAATTAGTTTTAATTATGAAAAAAGTACTGGCTAATTTCTCAGAAGGAATACTTTCTAGAGATCAAATGAAAAAAGTACAAGGTGGTACACCTTCTTTGACAGGAGGAGGTGATACTGGAGGCACAGGGGGAAGTACTCTTAGAAAATATACTTGTTCATGTACACAGGGAGCAGGTACATGGTATTACCCTAAAGGTCAACCAAGTTTAATCCAGGTTTCTAACGATATTGCAAAATATTGTAATGGTGCTGGAGGTTCTTGTGCTTATCAGTAATAAAATATAAATAGTTTGAGATAGCTTTTTGGTTGTCTCAAACTATTTATAAAAGAACAAGGAGCCTTAGTTGTAAGATATTGTAGGTTTGTGAGAATTTCTGAATAATTATTTGTAATATTTAATTAAGATTTGTTTGACTATGCGACTTTTTTTTTATTTGATCCTCTTAAATATGCTGCTATTTAAGACAGCATTTGCTCGCGTTTTAATAAAAGGAAATGTCAAGAATAGCAATAATAGTGAATTGTACTGCTATAAGCCCTTTAAAAACTTCGGCAATAATGAATTCTATTCTATAATAAAAATAGATAGCTTGGGGCAATTTATGGTTGATTTTGAAGTGGATAATCCCTCATTTGTTAAAATGGTACTTAGCCAGCAGGCAATATTTTTATTAGTAGAACCAAATGACACGCTTCGTATTTCCATCAACGATAAAAATGATGTAGCTCACAATTGGTTGGAGATAGAAGGCGTAAATTCCAAAGGTAATGAATACTTTAACGAAATTTACAATAAAATTCCAATAGAAAAGTTCTATAATATTAGGAATTTGTTTGAAATGCATAGTACGGATAGGCCTGACTCTTTAATGGAATATGTTAAAAAAGATATGCAATTTCAGGTGAATTGGCTTGATTCTTTATATGAAAATAATTTGATTACAAAAGTATATGCCGATTATATGAAAGTAGGTATACACAGTGTGCTTGCTTCGGAAGTAGGTAAAATGTGCGACTATTTTTTTCGAGAAGGTAATAAAAGTAGTAAAATAAAATCTGATTTATTTAGATTGGTAGATCCTTTAAATCCTAAATTGTATTCTTGTACTATAGGACATCCATATTATGATACTTATTTTGAAGAGCTATACAAAACTCAAAAAGCTAAAATAGATACATCTGAAATAATTATTGATGAAGTTTCTTATATATCATTAGCACCTGAAAAGTTAAAAGATTACTTATGGGGGAGGGCATTGGCTATATATATGGATTTAGGTCCTGAGATGTATGACTATTGTGAACTGTTTAATAAATACAAAAAATATTATAATCATGATGAATTAGTTTTTTTTATTGAGAAAGATAATCCGTGCATTAAAAAAGAATTAAGTAATAGATTTAAGATAATAAAAGACGAGGGGGTAAGCTTGGATAAGTTAATAAAAGAGAACTTTAACAAGCAAAGACTATACATTGACTTATGGGCGACTTGGTGTTTACCATGTAAAAAAGAATTTAAGTATTATAATGACGATTTCTATAGATTTATGAGTTCTTACAATGTTAAGCTTTTGTATATTAGTATTGATGATAAATCTAAAGAAGATGAATGGATTAAGCAGGTAAAAAGCTTATCTTTAATTGGTAGCCATGTTCGTGCAGATGCACTCCTGAAAAGCTCTATAAAAAAGATGATCTATAAAAATTTAACAGTTTCTATTCCAAGATATATTTTAATAGATGAGAATGGGAAAATAATTGTAGATAATGCAAAAAGGCCATCTGATACTGCTCTGAAAAGAGAAATTCATCGATTATTTTCAAGTAATAATAAATGAAAATTTGCAATAAATTATATTTATATTTTTTTACTATGTAAAACTCAATCAAATGAATTGCGAGTAATTCAAAACTTCGCCTTCTTTACCTATCTTTAGAGTGCGTTGGGGAATTACATTTGGTAAAACGTCTCGATTCGTTGTAACATGATCTGACTATTGGCCAGATAGAGCCAACTGACCGAAGAAGATACTGTATGCTCATAATCCTTAGCGATCCGCCGGAAATAATTCGTCCAGGCAATGCTGCGCTCCACCACCCAGCGTTTGGCTACCGGCACAAAACCACGCGCTGATTCAGGCCGGGAGGCTTTTTCAAACCGGGACGCCGGAGCGTTCGATACTCCACTTAGCCAGCTCACGCCCAAACACTCCATTGTACGCTTGGTCGCCAAAAATCTTTTCCAGCCGGTCGCCTGCACGCCAAAGTATCGATTCAATAAGTTGTTTAGCGAGTGGGCCATCGGCTTGATTGGCCGCATCTACATCCGCCACCCAGAGTCGGCCTTGAGTATCAACGACGAAAGTTCGTTTGCGCCCATTAACGCGTTTGTGTGGGTCGGTACCGCGGTAGCTGTCAATCATTGGTGATAGCTTAACCGATTGTGAATCAATACATAACGCCGAGGGGTAGGCTTCTCGATTGGCGTTGACTCGATCCAGTTGGTTTAAGGCCGCATTCATTTGCTCGAAGGTGCCCTTAGCCTTCCACTGCTCAAAGTAATAGTAAACAGCTTGCCAATGGGGCCAGTCAGGGGGCAGATTTCGCCACTGACATCCTGTACGGAGCAGCCATAAAATCGCATCTACCATTTGTCGAAGATCATGTTTACGCTTGCGCTGAAGATCAAAAAAAGGCGATATTGTTGCCCACTGGTAGTCGGTCAGTGGTTGCCACTGAGAAGTCATACATTTGTTTCTTGGTCGATACAAAGTTGACTCGACTACCAGCCTTTCTCAATTCCCCAACAACTTCTTAAAGTAGACCCTATTTTTCTCCATCCTAATGACTAAAGCGGAGTACCTAGCCCTGGCCGAATCCCGTTTCGATGCCTTAACCCAACTGCAAAAGCAGACCGATTTTTACCAATATGAAAAAGAATTTGACCAAATCTGGACCGACTTAGGCCGGGCTGTTTTGGAGCAAACCATCGGGCCAGTGCCCAAGGACAACCGAAAAAAACATTGTCCGTAGTCGATATGGAAAACTCCAAATAGCTACCAGCCATACCTTTAGCTTACCCACTCAGGGTGCCCGAACCAGCCCTTACTTACAAGATAAACTCGCCTTGCTGGGCTGCCTGACGGTCTATAAGCAAGTGCCTGAGTTGGTCGAAAAGCTGTTGGGTATTGCAGTTAATCAAGCCCAAGTGTATCGGATCTGCCAGACTTTAGCCCACGCTTTGCCAGAGAGCCAACTTCATGCCCCTTTCGTGGCGTTGAAACACCAGCAGAACCAACCTGAATCAGTGATCTATGGTATGGTTGACGGAAGTATGCTGTTTACTGATTTGGGCTGGCAGGAAACCAAACTAGGCCGTGTTTTTGTGGCTCAGGCTCAGAAAAAGACGGGTATGTGTGCTCCGATCGACTCTTCGGAGTATGTTGCTCATCGAGGGCATTATGGCGGATTTACCCCTGCCTTTGAACAACTGCTGCCGCCCTTGAGTCGGGCTCGAAAAGTGTTCGTAACCGACGGGGCGGAGTGGATAGGTAACTGGTTATCGGCTACTTATCCTGATGCAACTCATATTCTGGACTATTATCATGTAGTTGAAAAACTAGCTCTGGCCGCTAAAGGCTTGCCTTGGGCCCAAAACTGGCTCACTATTCAACAGGGCTATTTATTGAATAATCAGAGCCAGGAAGTAGAAAAAAGTGTAGCCAAACTGGTTCATTTGTCGGTTGATGAACGGAACCGGGTGGTGGGTTACTTGCTCACTAACCGGCATCGGATGCGGTATGGAGACTACCGAAAGCAAGGCCTTTTGATTGGTAGCGGCCCTATTGAAGCGGCTCACCGGACGGTGCTACAGGTACGCATGAAACGGTCGGGGCAACGATGGGTGAACGTGGGCTGTGACAATATGCTGCGGCTACGTGTAGCCTATAAAAGTAGCAAGTTTGATCAGGTCACCGACCTCCTAAAAACTGCTCAAACGAAGTTTTGAATTACACCCTTTTAAAACAATGAAAGTTTTTTTGTTTCTGTTGTTTTTTTCTATTGATGCATTAGCTAATAATTTTTATTCTATATCAGGTAGACTTGATGATAGAAGTATAAGGTTTTTGTATTTATATAAATTTGAGAATTTGTTTAGTCGAAAACTGGTTTATAGAATACCTGTTATTGATGGTAATTTTTATTATGCAGCTAGTTTAGAAGAGACGGATGCATATCAGCTACAAAATCCCGCTAATAAATATACTATTATATTTGTATGGGATAATAATATAATTTTTGATATTAACGCAGAAAGTTTTACAGATTCGGTAGTTAAGAATTCTTCATTAACTAAAGAGTTGAGATCATTCGATAGTACTAGAATAGCTCAATTTATTGAACCTGTAAGGCGATTAGATACATTGCTTACTTTAATAGATTCAAGAAACTATTATTATATTCAATTAAAAAATAAGCGCGATAGTACTTTTAATGCATGTCAAAAAGGTTATGCCTTGTATGGAGTTAATTATATTAAGAACCATCCAGATTCTTTTATTAGTCTGCTACAAATAACATACTGTGCTACTGTTTTTGTGTCAGATGAAGATCGGAAATTAATACAGTCTTTATCAGAAAGGTTAAGAAAGCATAGCAGGGCTAGGAAAGTATTGGGAGGATGATGTACTTAGCATATTATAGGCGTTTTCTATATATACTGTGTTTTGTAATAATAATACTATCTTTTTATTATACTCAACTTGGCTAAATGGATTATGGTCTTACCTGTTTGTGTATGATAGTGAGGTATTACAGATGCTTGTATATGGCGTAGTTATTGGTATATAGTTAGAAATTTTTGAAATATATCTTAATGCAATTTGCCGACAATCTGCTTTCAAAAGAACAGATGAAAGTAATTAAGGGAGGAGATAGTTACGGTGGGATATACGACGGAAACAGAGGCCCTGGATGTCCACCAGCAGGTACCAGAGTATTTTTTCTGACAGTAATTATTGTGGTACTTTTCAGTATGGTTTCAATGCTGAAGGGGCATCAGATTGTAATCGAACAATACTTTCTGCTTATCCACAACCTTGTGGATGGGCTTAATGAGTATTTGAAATTGAGAAAATAAATATAGCCTCTAATCCTAGTGTTTTAAAATCAGAAAAAGGTCATTATAGTCATGATATTCTAGTATTGTAAATACAATATCATGACTATTGATCCACGTAGATTTTATAAAAAAAACTTTTATAATATATTTCAGAATGATACTAAATCTTGAAAAGATGTTATATGAACGCTTTGTCTTCCTTATTTTATTTATTCTTCAAGCTACGCTTATAATGGCTCAGGGTTCTTTATTATCTAAGCCTAAAGAAATGGTTCTAAAGTTAGATACGGATTTTCGATATACATTAAAAGATAGGACAGATTTCTATGTAATAGATGGGATATTGCTTTCAGATAATGAAAGTATACCATCGACTTTAATTATTGATCGTACCTGGAAAGTAAAAGATTCTACTCTATTAAAAGATTTAAAAATTGATTATTATACTAAATCTTATACTTTTTATTTCTCATCTGTTACACCTTTTCATAAATATGTATATAATCTAACAGATATGCCTGTTAGATTAAAGGATCTTAATGTACCTATCAGAATAGGAGGGCATTTAATAAAGCCAAACGAATATGAAACGTTTAGCCAAATTGATAATGCCACAATAGTAAGGACTAAATACATACCCAATAACCAATTGAAAAATCATCAAAATTTGATATATGGTTTAATAGATGTTTATCTAAAAAGGAAATAGTTATTGTATTCTTGTAGGTAACTTAAGGTAGGGTAAATATATCATTAACTTACAGCATTTTTTATATATAAATAATTGTGTAGATGAGAAATTTATTTTTTTTGTTATTTTCTGCAAGGTTAGGTTAGCTACAGAAGGATACAAAAGGGAAGAAAAAGAGACATGCACTGGAAATGCGAATTCAAGGGTGTATTAGTTGTGAGTTTTGGTGTGAAAATGTACTGGTCATACAAGTTTTAGAAAATGAGGTCAGTAATAATTGGACTATTTATTAGTCTTCAACTAATTTTTAGTATCAAAACCTACGCCCAAAATATAATTAGTGGCCGTGTTTTTGATGCAACCACCAAACAGCCTTTATCATTTGCCAGTGTTTATTTGAACGGATCGACTCGCGGCACAACGGCCGATGCTACTGGTAACTATCAACTAGCAGGCATCCCGTCAGGAACTGTCGAAGTTGTCGTCTCGTCAGTTGGTTTTAAAACCGTTCGTCAAACCATACGGTTAATCAATCAACAAAATCACAAGATTGACTTTTCATTACTTCCCGATACCCAGGCTCTTCAGGCTATAACTGTTACCGCTAAGCATGATAAAAACTACGACCGTCTACTGAAGCTCTTTAAACGGGAACTGCTAGGTAATTCGCCTTTCGCTGGTAAATGTCTGATTACGAATATCGAAAAAGTTGTATTGACACTCAATGACGGCCGGTTGGAAGCGCAGGCCATAGAACCTATTGTGATCGACAACAAAGCTCTGGGCTATCGTCTTTACTATAACCTAACGCATTTTGATACGTTCCGCCAGACTACACACTATGCGGGTACCAGTCGCTTTGAACTTCTAAAGCCAGATAATGATGAACAAGCCGAGCGTTGGGAGCGAAATCGGCAAAAAGTATATATGGGGTCATCACGGCACTTACTTGCCAGTCTACTTGCTGGTACGTATGAGCAGGAGGGCTTTCTGGTTTATGAAGCTAGTTTTAATGTACCCACCGATCCCTCAATTCCTGTGTTACAGATGTCGAGCCAACGCCCTACGGTTTCTGTTAACGTAGCCAGTTTAGTTAAACCGGCGGAGCTGGCCTCTGAACGTCAGGTGGTTAGTGTAAAGCCATTGGAAATATTTTATACCCGGCGACAGGGTGTTTCAACTCCTTATCGTGATCTGCCCTATGCTTATTCAATTCTGTATCTACCTAAAGGGAATGCCATTGTTACTACGGATGGATGGATAGCGCAATCTAACGGGCTGGAGATACGGGGAGCTATGAGTGAAGATCGACTAGCTACTCTCTTGCCCGCTGATTGGAAACCTGTAAATCAGCGGGCAATATTAGCGATTAAAGAACCTGATGAAGGAGTGGTTTTGCCTTCGGATACGCTTTTGAAGGTACTGTCTAAGCCCCAAATAAATCCGGCTCCTGTTGTATTCCTGCATATCGATAAGAGCTTTTATACAACAGGAGATCATCTTTGGTTTAGTGGCTATGTACTAAATCCGAGTACACTTCAACCTATATCCAGTTCTGTTTCTGATAAAGAAAATCCATTACATATTGAGCTGTTAGCGCCAGGAGGCCGACTAATTCAGCATCAATGGGCGCGAGTAAACGAGGGCCGAACATGGGGTAGGTTCCGATTGTCGGACTCGTTGGCAACAGGAGTGTATGAATTAAGAGCTTATACTGAACAAAATGCGGTAATCGGTCGCCCTGCTTTTGAACGAATAGTGCCGATTGTCAATGGAATGGGGGGAGAACACGGTCTAAAACAGGCGAATTCGTTTCTGACAAAAGAAAGTGTAACTGAACAGTTGCCGCCGGTCTTAACAAACGGATTAGCACTATCGGCCGATATTGTTACCGACAGTACACAGCTTGTAGTGCGCATACAGGCATCATCAGCACAAGCCCTTGATCCAGTTTATTTGACTATGCGGGGTCGGGGGCAATTGCTCTACCTGGCCAAACTACAACTTCAGAATGGGAAAGCTCGCTTGACCATCCCCGTAACTAAACTAGCCGCAGGGGTTGCTCAGGTAATGCTATTCAATGCCCAAGGGCTCCTTCAGGCCGAACGATTCGTATTTATTCCCGAACGATTTTTGCCGCCTGTTATTACTATGACAACAGATAAGGCATCGTATCGGGCTCGCGAATCGGTGTTGCTGTCGCTCCGTATAACCGACGGTACTGGCGAACCGCTTTCCATTATGGGTTCAGTGTCTGTTACAGATGCTTCTCAACTACCTGCCGATACAAACGTAGCGAACATTCGTACCCATTTGTTATTGATGTCGGACTTACGCGGCTACGTCGAAAATGCCAACTCGTACCTCAACAGTAACCATATCAATGTCCGCCGAAAACTCGATAGTTTGTTGCTGAACAAGCAATGGCGACGACTTGCTGGCCTCTCCGAACCGGATAGTATTATATCGAGATTGGGAACGGGTTTGTTACTAAGAGGCCTGGTTCTTGACAAAAGAAATAAAGCAATTTCTGATGCAAATGTATTGTTGACGTTTATGAACAAAACGGGAACGTCATTTGCCCGATCTGCCCGAACCGATCAGCAAGGAAGATTTTTGTTAGATGACCTGATGCTTACCGATACAATCAAAGTTCGTGCTCGCATCATGAATACTAGTTTTAAGCCTATTCCAATGGCACATCTGGCCATTGACCGACCTGGCTATTCTTTCCCTTTAGAGGATTCGGTTACCTCATTCGACTGGAATTGGATCAGGCCATTTATTGCAAATGCGCAGGAACGTCAGGCAGTTGACACCAATCAATATCGTGACCGAGATGCTCGCCAGCTTCAGGAAGTGACGGTTCGATCTATGAAGCCAGATGATGATCGTTGGGCTCGAAAGATTAGTTTACATAATGAAGCTGATGCAACGATTCTTTTTGATGAAAAGTCGATGTCTTATGCTAATGTTTATGATATGATGGCAGGCCGTGTAGCAGGTGTACTGGTTAAAAGGCGTTCTGCTTCCGAGAGAGGGCATATGGAGGGTGGCTATAGCGTTACGGTTCGTGGGGCAGGCTCATTTGCTAAATACAACCCACCGCTCTATGTAGTAGACGGTTCGTATGTAATAGAAAATGAAGATGGCACTGCGTTGCTTATGATTAATCCCAGTCAGATAGAACGAATTGAAGTTATCAAAAACGGGGGAGGAGCTATTTACGGAGCACGTGGAGGAGGTGGGGTAATTGCTTTTTACTCTAAAAATGGTGAGGCTACAAAAATAGCTGCTCAAGATGACCCAGAAATAACATTCTATGGCTATCCGGCGCAACAGCAATTCTATATACCTCAATATGGTACTGACTCAATTCAGGCAGATCGACGCGATGTGCTCTATTGGAAGCCTGTTTTACTGACAGATAGTTATGGTTTCGCAACGTTACGTTTCCCATTATCGGATATTGTTCGCACAATTCGTATAACCCTACAAGGCATAACGGCTTATGGTCGACCGATTTATGTAAATCGACTGATAACTATACGATAAATAAGCTATTTATTATAATTTGATTACATAATAAATTTATGGCGATTTTTTTGTTGTTTGCACTAGCCTTATCTGTAAACGAGGCTTATCCGCAAAATCGAAAAACTATTCTATACCATAATATAGAAACCGATAGCTTATATAGCCAGGACAGTATGATAGCATAAAAAGAGTAAGTACCCCTGAATTAGGCAAAGGAATTTTTTTTGGAGAAAAGGAAGAAAAAGGAGATACTGTAGAATATTTATTTAGTATTATATCAGTAAAGTCAATAGTGTCGGTTCGATACAAGTGGGAGAATAAATTATTCCCAGCGTTCAGCTTAGAAAATAAACGAGGGGATTTTGTTGATAATGCGTCGTTGAAAGGGAAAATAGCCGTATTTAACTTCTGGTCTGTTACCTGTATCCCTTGCCTTGAAGAGATGCCTTATTTAAATAAGCTGGTAGAGAAATATCGCTCCAACGATGTCATCTTTTTGGCTCCATTACCTGAAAACCGGGAAACTATTAATAAAGTATTGTTGAAGAATCGGTTCGACTATACCATTATTCCTGAGGCTACTAGTTTATTTTCTAGTCTGGATATGCCCGGCTATCCGTACCATCTGATTGTAGATCGCGACGGGGTTATTCGCTATATTCAAACGGGAACCATTAATACAAAAACGGGTAAAAAAATAGCAGAAAGTGATTTGCCCGAAGCAATTGATAGGATTCTCAATTGAACGTATTTTCTACTAAATTTTTACCAGGCCCTAATGCCCACCTTCTCACACTATACCCAACTCGATCAGATGGATTGCGGGCCTACCTGCCTGCGCATGGTCGCAAAGCATTATGGGCGTTCGTTTACGGCGCAGTCGTTACGGGAGCGTGCGCAGATCGGAAAAGAAGGGGTGTCCTTGCTGGGTATTTCGGAAGCGGCTGAAGCCATTGGTTTTCGGACCATGGGCGTGAAGGTGCCGTTTGAGAAGTTGGCAACCGAAGCGCCACTGCCCTGTATTGTCCACTGGGACCAGAATCATTTTGTGGTGATCTATGCCATCAAAGGAGCCAGCGCTAGCTGGCTAAGTCGGATAAAAGGGGGAAAAGCCCCCCACTCCCCAAAGGTGGAGCCTATACAATCTCCTTTTGGTATCCCTACTTTTTTGAAGTACGAAATCAGTACACTACCTGAATCATGGCCTGTAGAGGTCCAAAGCTTCATAACGACTCCCTCTTTGGGGGGCGGGGGGCTGGGCACTGTTTACGTAGCTGATCCGGCCAGAGGGTTGCTAACCTATTCGGCAACCGAGTTTTGCGAGCATTGGCTATCGTCACAAACCAATGGCAGTCAGGAGGGAGTAGTGCTGTTGCTGGAACCTACACCCGGTTTTTTTGAGCAGGACGATGAAGCGGTCGCTGGCTATGGTTTCGAGCGGGTATTTGGCTACCTCTGGCAATACAAACGGCTGCTGGTGCAGTTGGCGCTGGGTTTGGCCGTAGGTAGTGGGCTACAACTGCTGTTTCCGTTTCTGACTCAGTCGGTGGTCGATGTGGGCGTCAATACGCAGAATTTACCATTTGTGTATCTGGTGCTGGGGGCGCAGCTAATGCTGATGGCCGGGCGGTTGTCGGTGGAGTTTATCCGAAGCTGGATTTTACTGCACATCAGTACTCGCGTCAATCTGAGTATTCTATCCGATTTTCTGGTTAAACTGATGCGGTTGCCCGTATCGTTTTTCGACAGCAAGCAGTTTGGCGATCTGATGCAGCGCATTGGCGATCACCACCGCATCGAGAGTTTCCTGACGGGCCAAACGCTGTCGGTGCTGTTTTCGCTGGTCAATCTGGTTGTTTTTGGCGCAGTGCTGGCGATGTATAATCTCAGTATTTTCGGCATTTTCATGGTATCCAGCCTACTCTATGTGGGATGGGTGATGCTGTTTTTGCACCAACGTCGGAAGCTCGATTTCAAGCGGTTCGATGTGTCGGCCAAAAATCAGAGTAGCCTGGTGCAACTCATTCAGGGAATGCAGGAAATCAAGCTGGCCGGAGCTGAGCGGCCTATGCGCTGGGCGTGGGAGCGGTTGCAGGCCCGGCTGTTTCGGTTGCAGATGAAGGGGCTGGCCTTGAGTCAATACCAGCAGGCAGGGGCATTCACCATTAACGAAGGCAAAAATATCTTCATCACGTTTCTGGCGGCTCAGGCCGTTATCAGCGGACAATTGTCGCTGGGGGCTATGCTGGCCATGCAGCAGATTATTGGGCAGTTGAACAGTCCGGTTGAGCAGCTTATTGGCTTTGTGCAAAGTTTGCAGGATGCCAAAATCAGTCTGGAGCGCCTGAACGAAATTCATACCCTGGCCGACGAAGAGCCAGCGGAGCAGGTTAGGCTAACAGCTATGCCCGCACTGGCAGGATTGCATCTGAAAAGCGTATCATTTCAATACACGGGCGCGGGTAACGAACCCGTTTTGCAGGCAATCGACCTGCTGATTCCAGAAGGCAAAACAACGGCTATCGTGGGTATGAGCGGCAGTGGCAAAACTACCTTGTTGAAATTGCTGCTACGGTTCTATGAACCCACAAAAGGCGACATCCGGTTAGGGGATGCTGGTTTTGATGGGGTTTCGCTACGAACGGTAAGCCATGCGTTTTGGCGTAGCCAGTGTGGTGTAGTGATGCAGGATGGGTTTATTTTCTCGGATACCATTGCGCGGAATATTGCGGTGGGCGTCGACCGAATCGACGCCCGGAAATTGGATGGTGCCATACAGATCGCCAATCTGCGGGAGTTTGTCGATTCGTTACCATCGGGCCTGCACACTAAAATTGGTGCCGAAGGCAACGGCATTAGCCAGGGGCAGCGGCAGCGAATTCTGATAGCCCGCGCTATCTACAAAGACCCGGCCTACCTGTTTTTCGACGAAGCAACGAACGCACTGGATGCTAATAACGAAGCCGTGATTGTTCAGAATCTGGATGCTTTTTTTCGTAGTAACACAGGACGGCAACGAACCGTAGTGGTGGTGGCTCACCGGCTTAGCACGGTTAGCCACGCCGATCAGATTGTGGTGCTCGATAAAGGCCGAATTGTTGAAGTCGGCACACATGCTACACTTGTTTCCAAACGGGGCAACTACTGGCAACTGGTTAAAAATCAACTGGAGCTTGCATGAATCCTGGTTCAGACTACTTCACCGAACTCCGCTCCGAAGAGGTACAGGAACTCCTGGCCCGACCACCCAAATGGTTACTACGCTGGGGGATTACGGTTGTCTTTCTGGCTGTTGTACTGACGTTTGTTGGAGCCTGGGTTGTTCATTATCCCGATTTGGTCAGGGCTTCGTTTAAGTTGACCTCGGCCAATGCGCCTAAAGCTGTATTGACCCGAACCGATGGCAAACTGATTCGGCTGTTTATTCATGACAATCAGGTGGTAAAAGCGGGGACTGTGGCGGCTTATCTCGAAAGCACTGCCCACCATGATGAGGTACTGCGACTTTCGCAGGAGTTAGCTCGTGCCTGGGCAATCGCCAGTAAAGGCGATCTTGAAAAACTCGACCAGTTGAGACTATCCAGTTACAATCAGTTGGGTGAGTTACAAACCGCTTATCAGACGTTTGAGCAGGCGCATATTCAACTGCGGGCTTATCTGGCGAACGGGTTTTACAGTCAGAAAAAAGCCATTCTCCGCCAGGAAATTGCCGATTTGAAGGCATTGGCCGAAAACCTGAAACTACAGCAGAGCATTCAGGCCCGCGATATGGCTCTGGCGCAGGAAGATTTTGAGATTCAGCAACGGTTAGCCAACGATAAAGTGATTGCCCCACTGGATTTAAAGCGGGAAGAAAGCAAAAATATTGCCCGGAAACTGCCTTACCAGCAAACGGCTTCGGCCCTGATTAACAATCTGACGTCGCAACGCGCCAAAGAAAAAGAGATATTGGAACTGGATGAGCAGGTAGCCGAAGAGCGCGACAAATTTTTGCAAACGCTCAACACCCTACAAAGTGCCACCGATGTCTGGAAACAAAAATATGTAGTGACGGCTCCGGTTGCCGGGCGCGTCTTTTTTTCGGGTGTGCTGCAGGAAAATCAATCGGTGACGGTTAATCAGGAGTTGTTTTATGTGGCACCGCCCAATACTGATTATTATGGCGAACTGCGCGTTCCGCAGCAAAATGCCGGTAAAGTTCGGGTGGGGCAGCGGGTTCTGATCAAATTTGCAGGATATCCGTTTCAGGAGTTTGGAGCCATCCGTGGGCGCATTGCTACCCTTGCCGATATTCCTGTTAAAGACAGCGTATTTCTGGCAAAAGTTGTCTTGCCCGAAGGGCTGAAAACAACATATGGCAAACGGCTAGCTTACAAAAATGGCATGATCGCGTCGGCCGACATTATTACCGAAGATAGTCGATTGGTAGAAAAACTGTTTTATCAGCTCCGCAAAGTTGCTAATGGGCGTTAGTTTGTTGTCTCTTCAAATTAGCTACAAGCGAGAATAAACAGTAAAATTTTTAGTTGGATACCTTATGCTTACTAGAGCGAAAGCCCCGACGAAAAGGCTTAACTGACTCCCCGGTATGCGTACGTATCTTTACTCGTTGCTGATTGTTTTGGTGGGGATTGGCTGGTACATACAAGCCTGTACGAGCACATCCGGTAGCCACGTTGCCGATCATAACGGATCGGAGGAGATCCCGGAACGGATCAGCTATAATTTTGATATTCGGCCTATTCTTTCCGATAAATGCCTGGTCTGCCACGGCCCCGATGCTAACAAACGGGAAGCCGGCCTGCGGCTCGATGACCCCCAGAGTGCCTACAAAGCATTGGCCGAACATCCGTCGGCACATGCGCTGGTGCCCGGAAAACCCGAACTGTCGGAAGTTTTTTTGCGCATCACGTCCACCGATACGGCTACGCTGATGCCACCGCCAGCATCTAACCTGAAACTATCGGCCCGCGAAATCAAGCTAATTGAAACGTGGATACGGCAGGGCGCTACGTACCAAAAACACTGGTCGTTTGTGGCACCGAAGAAACCAGCTATCCCAACCGTAAGCCTGAAAAGCTGGCCCCGCAACGAGATCGATTATTTTATCTTACAAAAGCAGGAACAGAAAGGGCTAAGTCCGAACGACGAAGCCGACAAAGAGCGATTGCTGAAACGGCTGAGTCTGGATCTGGTGGGTTTGCCGCCCAGTCTGTCAATGATGGATCGCTTTCTGGCCGATAAGAGTCCGAATGCCTACGAAAAAGTTGTCGATCAACTGCTAAGCAATCCGGCCTATGGCGAAAAAATGGCGCTGCACTGGCTCGATCTGGCGCGCTATGCCGATTCGCACGGCTATCAGGACGATGGCTACCGAACGCAATGGCCCTGGCGCGACTGGGTGATTCATGCCTTCAACAAAAATATGCATTACAACGATTTCGTAACCTGGCAACTCGCTGGCGACCTGATGCCGGGGTCGACGAAAGAGCAGTTGCTGGCGACGGGATTTAACCGAAACCATAAAATTACCGAAGAAGGGGGTGTTATTCCTGAAGAGTACCGGATCATGTACGTGACCGACCGAAACGATCTGTTCGGTAAAGGATTACTCGGCGTAACCATCGAATGTGCGCATTGTCACGACCATAAATACGACCCGTTTTCGCAGAAAGAATATTACCAGCTCTTCGCGTTTTTCAACAATGTGAAGGAAGTAGGCATCGAATCGGTGATTGGCGGTCCCGAAACCTACGCTAAAAAACCGCTGATGGAGATTAGCGATCAGGATGTAAAAGATATTTTATCCTTCGTTAATAAGCGCGATACCAACCGCCTGATTGTGTCGGTGATGGGCGATCTGGATACGACCCGAAAAACCTTTGTGCTGAAGCGGGGGGCCTACGATGCGCCCGGCGACGAAGTACAACCCGGTACGCCCAAAGCCATTTTGCCGTTTGATGATAGCTATCCGAAAAACCGGCTGGGACTGGCGAAGTGGTTGTTCGATCCGCGAAATCCACTCACGGCGCGGGTATATGTCAATCATCTTTGGCAGGAGTTTTTTGGAAAGGGAATTGTGAAAACGTCCGGCGATTTTGGTATGCAGGGCGATTTGCCAACGCACCCCGAACTGCTCGATTGGCTGGCCGTCGATTTTAGGGAACACGGCTGGGATATGAAACGGCTGGTAAAGCAGATGGTGATGTCGGCTACTTACCGGCAGTCGGCTGTTCTATCGCCCGAAAAATTAGCCGCTGATCCCGATAACGTTTTTCTGGCCCATGGACCCCGTTACCGTATCCAAGCCGAATTTGTGCGGGATCTGGTTCTATGCAGTAGCGGTCTGCTAAATCCAGCCATTGGCGGGCCGAGTGTGAAACCTTACCAACCAGCCGGATTGTGGGAGGGCGCTACATCGGGCCGGGGGCTGCTGTCGGCCTATAATCAGGATCATGGCTCAGCGCTGTATCGTCGGGGGATGTATACACTCATCAAGCGCACCGTTCCGCCACCCTCGATGGCCATTTTCGATGCCAGTAACCGCGACCTGTGCGAAGTGAGACGACTGAAAACCAACACACCACTACAGGCGCTGGTGATGATGAACGACCCTACGGTGCTGGAAGCTTCGCGGGTGCTGGCGGCCCGGCTCCTGCAGGAAAACAGTCCCGTATCCGATAAAATCAATAAAGCGTTTCGCCTGATTGTAAGCCGCCGTCCGAACGAAAAAGAAACGGCCATACTGAGTAGCTATTACGATAAGGAGCTGAAATCGCTGACACCAACGAGCATTCGGCATTCGCTGTCGGTTGGCGAATATCCTGTTCCTGAGAAGATTGATAAAGCCAAACTGACCGCGCTGATGCGAGTTATGACCACCATTTATAACCTGGAAGAAACCATTACAAAGTCCTGACGAGTATGGAAAAAGAGATTCTCGAACACGGTATGCATTTTAACCGGCGTCGTTTCCTGTCTCGATTAAGTCTCGGGATTGGCAGTGCTGCGTTAGGGTCGTTACTGATTCCTGATTTGTTCAGCAGTGGCAGTAGCGACGACGAAGGGCTAACACCGGGTATTCCGCATTTTGCTCCGAAAGCTAAGCGGGTTATTTATTTATTCCAGAACGGGGCGCCCTCGCAGCAAGAACTGTTCGACTACAAACCCAAACTGCGCGAAATGATGGGGCAGGAGTTGCCGCCGTCGGTTCGGGGTATGCAGCGGCTTACGGGCATGACGGCCAATCAGAAGTCGTTTCCACTGGTTGGGTCGTTTGTGAATTTCAGTCAGTATGGCGAGTCGCGGGCATGGGTGAGCGATCTGTTTCCCTATACGGCCAATATTGTCGATGATCTGTGCATCGTCAAATCGATGTACACCGAAGCCATTAACCACGATCCGGCGCTTACGTTTATCCAAACGGGTTCGCAGCAGGGGAACCGGCCCAGCATGGGGTCGTGGTTGAGCTACGGGTTGGGAAACGAAAATAAAAACCTGCCCAATTTTACGGTACTTCTGTCGCGGGGAATCGGCAATGGGCAGGGCGTCTATTCAAAATTGTGGTCGAATGGGTTTCTGGACTCCATTCATCAGGGCGTTCAGTTCAGCAAAGGCGAAGACCCGGTGCTCTATCTGCGCGACCCCGATGGTATGTCGAGGCAGGACCGGCGGAATATGCTCGACAACCTGGCGCAACTCAACGACCTGGCCTATCAGGAATTTGGCGACCCCGAAATTGCGGCTAAAGTGAAGCAGTATGAAATGGCCTATCGAATGCAGACGGCCGTGCCAGAGGTGATGGATTTGTCGAAAGAATCCGACGATATTATCAAGCTCTATGGCCCCGACTGCCTGGTTCCGGGTACGTTTGCTGCCAATTGTTTGCTGGCTCGTAAGCTATCGGAAAACGGGGTGCGCTTCGTTCAACTCTATCACCAGGGCTGGGATCAGCACGGGAACCTGCCGTTCGAAATTGCCCGGCAGGCAAAAGACGTCGATCAGGCGTCGGCCGCGCTCGTGACAGACCTTAAACAACGGGGCTTACTGGACGAAACGCTGGTGATCTGGGGCGGTGAATTTGGCCGGACCAGCTATACGCAGGGTAAACTGACCAAAGATAACTACGGACGCGACCATCATCCGCGCTGTTTCACGATCTGGATGGCGGGTGGCGGCATTAAACCCGGTATTGTGTACGGCGAAACCGACGAGATGGGCTACAACATTGTCAGCAATCCGGTTCATGTTCATGATTTTCAGGCAACTGTATTGAACCAGCTCGGTCTGAATCATGAAAAGCTAACGTTCAAACACCTCGGCCGCCGGTATCGGCTGACCGATGTTTCCGGAAAAGTTGTACACGACATCATTGCCTGAGGCAAGATTTTATCATGACGAAAAAGCTGATAGGGTGGGCTGAACAGGTATTGTTTGCGTCGGTGGTTTTTGTGCTATTTCTGTTGCTGTTTAACAACCGGCTGGTGGTGCCGCTCTGGTTGCAGCCGGTGGGGCGCATGCATCCGGTTTTGCTGCACTTTCCGATCGTTATTCTGTTGCTGGCGATGGTTCTGGAAGCCTTTCGTTCTCGACTGATTAGCGAGGTCAATACAGAAGTTGCCGAATTTTACCGGAATTTTCTGAATAACCTGCTCCTGATTGGGGCGTTGCTGGCTGGTTTTACGGTCATCATGGGCTTGTTCCTGGCGAAAGAAGATGGCTATAGCGGCCGTGTATTGAACTGGCATAAATGGTTGGGCGTTGGCGTATTTCTGGTTGCAACGCTTATTTACTGGAGTCGTACCAATAGCTGGTATACGAACCGGCTGGCACGGCTGGGGGCGTTAACAACGGTTCTTCTGCTACTTGGTGCCGGACATTACGGAGCCACGCTCACTCACGGCGATAATTTTCTGTTTGCTCCAGTCAGTACTATGTTGAAATCCGATCCGGTAGCGCTCGACAAAGCGCTGGTCTATACTGATGTGATTCAGCCCATTTTTGAGCAAAAGTGCCTTAGTTGCCATAATCCCGACAAGCTGAAAGGGCAGTTGAGTCTGGCTTCGGCAGAAGATCTGTTGAAAGGAGGGAAATCGGGAAAGCTGTTCGTTGCCGGAAAGCCCGATAGTAGCTTGTTGCTGCAACGAATCCATCTGCCGCTTGTCGAAAAAAAACATATGCCCCCGTCGGGTAAGAGCCAACTTACTCCGCAGGAGATGCTGTTACTGGCCTTATGGATAAAAAGCAATGCCGAACTGACCAAAAAAGTAATCGACCTGCCCGCTACCGATTCGTTGCGTATGGTGGCGGCCAGCCTGTTCAAACCGGCTGAGCAGACCGACGTGTTTGACTTCGATGCGGCCGATGAAGAGACGGTTCGTGCCTTAAGCACCAACTACCGGACGGTGGCTCCACTGGCAAACGAGTCGCCCGCGCTGGCCGTGAATTTCTATAACAAAGCTGCTTTTTCGGTAGAAAAACTGGCCGAGCTAAAACCAGTTCGAGAACAGGTCGTATACCTGAACCTCAACAAAATGCCTGTTAAAGATGCTGATCTGAAAGCCGTTGGCGACTTTAAAAATCTGCGTAAACTCGATATTAACTTCACCGATATAACCGGTGCCGGGCTGAGCGAATTAACGTTGTTGCCCGAACTGCAAACGCTTACGCTGGCTGGCACGAACGTAACGTATGACGCATTGCAAAAGCAATTGAGTCGTTTTAAAAAACTGAAAAGCCTTGCGGTCTGGAACACTAAAATTACACCGGCTCAGGTTGCTCAGTTACAGAAAGCCAATATGGGTATTCAGTTTATTGCCGGGTTCGATGGGGCCAGCAGTAAGCCAATTCGGCTCAATCCGCCACAGTTAAAAAATAGCTCGCCTATTTTTGTGGAGTCGCTTCCCTTACAACTAAAGCACCCCGTAAAAGGCGTTCAGATTCGATACACAACCGATGGCTCGGAGCCCGACAGTGTGCATTCGCCGGTGTTTGCGGGGCAAACTATACTTACGAAGCCAACCCTGCTGAAAGCGAAGGCCTATAAGGCGGGTTGGTATGGTAGCGCGGTGGCCACGTTTGATTTGTACAAAAGCACCTATAAGCCCGATAGCGTCAATTTATTGCTTCCACTAAATCCGGTGCATCAGGCCGATGGAGCCCATACGTTTTTTGATGGCAAGCTTGGTACCTTCAATGCCAACAGTCCGGCATGGGCTAATAACTGGGCCGGATTTCGAAAAAATGAAATGGCATTGGTATCGGAGTTTAAAACACCGGTTCAGGTATCGTCGGTAGCCCTGCGGGTAATGGTGGAGCCCGAAACCGGCATCTTTCCACCCAGCGTCGTCGAAATTTGGGGCGGTAATCGCCGGGATCAGCTACGATTGATTGCTACAATTAACCCCTCGCAGCCAACGGCTAAAAGTTCGCCTGCGTTAAAAGCAGTGCTTTGTCCGGTTAAGTCGCAACAGGTCTCGTTTCTGAAAATTATAGCCCAACCCGTCAAAAAGCTCCCAGACTGGCATCCGAACAAAGGCAATTCAGGTCTGTTGCTGGTGGATGAGGTGTTTATCAATTAGTAAAGAGTGAAGAATGAAGAGTAATCTCGCCGAATTACTCTTCATTCTCCACTAATTGACCACCGCAACCGTCAGGCGGCTGATGCATACGAGTTTGCCGAGTTCATCGGTGATGCGGATGTCCCATACGTGCGTTGTGCGGCCAATATGGACGGGGGTGCAGCGGCCATATACCCAGCCATCGCGAACCGAACGGATATGATTGGCATTGATTTCCAGACCAACGGCCCGTTGTTTGGTCGGATCGTCGAGCAACATATACGAGGCCGTACTGCCCAGCGACTCGGCCAGCACCACCGATGCCCCGCCGTGTAAGATGCCGAAAGGCTGATGCGTGCGGCCATCGACTGGCATTCGGGCAGTCAGATACCCTTCGCCCGCTTCCGTAAACTCAATGCCAAGGTGTTTTACGATCGAATCTGCATGGGCAAACTCCAGGTTACTCAGGTCGAATCCTGCTTTCATATTGCCGTTTTTTTTGTATAATTTTGCACCCGAATACAACGGAAGACAAAGCTAACGAGCTTGCAACAAAAAAGCATATATTTAATTCGTCACGGCGAAACCGATTATAATCGGCGGGGCGTGGTGCAGGGAAGTGGCGTCGACTCCGATCTCAACGAGATGGGTCGTGCGCAAGCAATGGCGTTTTTTCAGGCGTATCAGCATGTTCCCTTCCAGAAAATCTACATTTCGGGGCTTAAACGGACCTATCAAACGGTCGAACTCTTCACCGACCTCGGTATTCCCTACCAAAAACTAACTGGCCTCAACGAGATCAGTTGGGGTGTTATGGAGGGTAAGGTTCCCGGTAATATCGACAACGAATATTATCGAAAGCTGATTGAGGCCTGGTCGTCGGGAAACACGGCTTTTCCGACCGATGGCGGTGAAAGCCCCAACGACGTTGTTTCTCGTCAGCGAGTGGCTATCGAAACGATCCTGTCGCACCCCGACGAAGAAACCGTTCTGGTGGCCATGCATGGGCGGGCCATGCGTATTCTGCTCTGCTGGCTTACCAATCAGCCACTAGCTCACATGGATCAGTTTGAGCACAGTAATCTTTGCCTCTATAAGCTTTTGTACGATTACGATACGAACGTATTTACAATAGAGCTGGCAAATGATACATCGCATCTGCTGACACTGGCTTTGGCATAAGAACGAATGACGCAGGAGTTGAAAAAGAAGCCGTCAATTTTTTATCCACTCTTTTTCCCATTCCTCCGTTTCATGTTCCTTTGGTGTATATATCCCGAAAATTGCCTTAAAATCTCGTACATTCGCTTAGTATCCCCCAAAGGGTGATGAATGGAATGAGTACATCAAAGCAAAAAATATATTGGTTTTGCCAGTTCTTCGGCTGGTCGCTCCTGATTCTGGTGGAGTATGTGGCCTATGTGCTGGAACTGGGGTTCGATCCTGATGCGCTGTATTTAGCCATTGCCAATATTTTTCTGGGAATTACACTGACGCACCTCTACCGACTGATGATTCGTCGGTGGAATTGGGTGCGTTTACCCTTTTTTCGGCTGGCTCCGCGTGTTCTGTTTTCGGTGTTGGTGATGGCCTCAATCATGACCATGTTGAACCTGCCAATCGACCGGATCATTGTTCCGCAGCGGATGGTCGAAGAACCCTGGTTGTTGATTGGTTATATTATCAGTTGGGGTAAAACCATGCTGGCCTGGGTACTGAGCTATACGGCTTATCATTATGTCGAAGAAAACCGGAATGCTGAAATCGAACGAATTCTGCTCAAAACCAGCATCCGCGAAACCGAAGCTAAAGTGCTGCGGTCGCAACTGAATCCCCATTTTGTGTTCAATGCCCTGAACAGCATTCGGGCGCTGGTCTACGAAAACCCTGCCAAAGCACAGCAGGGAATCACACAACTCTCCAATCTGTTACGGAACTCCCTGCTGGCCGATCGGCGCAAAACCGTTGAGCTGCGCGAAGAAATCAAAACCGTTGAAGATTATCTGGATCTTGAAAAAGTTCGGTATGAAGATCGGTTGCGGTCGAACATAAACCTCGACGGTCGGACGCTGTTTTGGCAGGTGCCGCCCATGATGCTGCAAACGCTGGTCGAAAATGCAATTAAGCATGGTGTTTCGAAGGCCGTAGGGGGTGGTTTCGTGGAGGTACAATCGGCAGTGGTTGCCGATAAACTTCATATAACGATCCGCAACACTGGTGTTTTGGGCGACAAAGAAGCATCGGGCGGTTTCGGATTGGCCAATACGGCTCAGCGGCTCGAACTGCTCTATGGTCCCGAAGCCAGCTTTCATATTTTTCAGGAAGAAGACGGTGCCTTTGGCGAATCGGTTGTTTGCGCCGAAATTACCATTCCTACTCAGTCGGAAGGCATATTCCGACGCCGTGAAGAAGCGATTAAATAGGTGTAGGGTTTACGGTTTATCGTCTATGGTTTATAGTTGCTCCGCCTATCAGCATAGATCCTGTTCAGGCAGCGCAAGCGCAACGATAAACCGTAAACAATAAACCATAAACTGCGAAGCGTAACCAAATTTATGAAAACCCTTATTGTCGATGACGAACGTTTAGCCCGCAATGAACTCCGCCGGTTACTCGAAAATTTCCCGAAAATTCAAATCATAGGCGAAGCCGCCAATGCCGACGAAGCCTTACCCATGATTGAAGAGCTGGAGCCCGACCTTCTGTTTCTGGATATTCAGATGCCGGGCAAGAATGGCTTCGAGCTGCTGCAATCGATCGAAGGAAAAACGCCTGAAGTTATTTTTACAACGGCTTATGATGAATATGCCATCAAGGCCTTTGAGTTCAACGCGCTCGATTATCTGCTAAAACCCGTTGAACTGGCTCGTCTGTCTGAAGCCATTCATCGGGTCGAAGAAGAGCAACAACATGCCGCCGAACCAGCCAATGGCCCTTCGATTGGAGCGGCTACTAAAGTGCTGGGCGAAAATGACCAGGTGTTTGTAAAGGACGGCGAAAAATGCTGGTTCGTAAAACTAGGGAAAGTTCGGTTGTTTGAGTCGATGGGTAATTATGTGCGGCTGTATTTCGACGACCAGAAACCACTGGTGCTGAAATCGCTGAACGCGCTCGAAGATCGGCTTAATCCATCCACATTTTTCCGGGCAAACCGGAAACATATCATTAACCTTCAGTGGATTGAAAAGATTGAGCCCTGGTTTAGTGGCGGTTTACTCGTAACCCTACGCGGAGGAGATAAGATCGAAATAAGCCGTCGGCAGGCTATACGATTTAAAGATTTACTAAGTTTGTAACCATTCTGCTCCATCTTTGGTAGACGGCTACTCAGGTATACCGGGCTAATTCTGGATAAATCTTTGCAAACGGCTACCTTTTTGGATTGCTATTGTTGACCTTACGGTCTGGTTATACATACTCCTCTTTATGAAAAATCTTTTCGTTGTCGGCCTGTTTCTGTCAGCAGTATTTTTGTCTGCCTGCAACCGCTCTCCATCGGGGCCACCAACTCTTGAGCCGAAACAGTATTCGTTTACCGGAGCCGGACAGTGTGATACCGCAACGAATAAGGGAGTGAACATAGCCGTTTCCTATTTCTTGCTGAAAGACGATTCGAAAGCCGCTCGAATTATTAACGACAGTCTTCAGCGATTGAGTGTCGGTAGTATTATCGGCTGGCTCGATAGCACAACGGTTGCCAGTAATCCGGAAGCCCGAACCAATATAGTGAAGGCTGGTTCATTGTTTGTGGCCGATTACGAAGCCATGATGAAAGACATGGACAAGCTAGGCGGCTGCTGGGAACTGAAAACAATGGCCGATACCGTTTATACGGGCCCCAATGCAATTACGGTGAAGGTAGAAACCTATGCCTATACGGGCGGGGCGCATCCGAATACAAATCTGTCATTTTATACGTTTGACCGAAAAACCGGACGAACACTCGCCCTGAGCGATCTGGTAACCGACACAACGGCTTTATTGGGGGTTGTTGAAAAAGCCTTTCGTAAGCAACAGGATTTGTTGCCGCAGTATAATCTGGAGGAGCGGGGCTATTTTCTGAAAGATGGGAAGTTCTTTCTCCCTGCCAATATCGGTGTTGGTCGTGATGGGCTTATTTTTTATTACAATCCGTATGAAATAGCCGCCTATGCGGTCGGCCCTATTGAAGTAACCGTACCCTACGAACAACTTAATGGTATTGTGCGGGATATTTGGTTTTAAGCCAACCGCATTTTAGAGGGAATGGGGTATAGTCGATGCGCTCAATCACTGAAAAGCTCTAATAGGCTGGTTGAAATTGGCACTACTGGTCGGTGGATTTCTAATTCCATAGTTCGTTCTTTTCGGTCAGAATAATTGGCTTTCCGTCGGTAACTACAATTGTATGCTCGTGCTGCGCCATATAGCCACCCCGATTGCCGACCATTGTCCAGCCATCATTAAGCTCCACGGCATAGGTTGACGCTGTTGCAATGAATGTTTCAATAGCCACAACTGAGTTTTTCTTAAAGCGTCTTTGGTCAGATCGGTCTTTATAATTAAGCAGCTCACCAGGATATTCGTGCAGACTTCGGCCAATACCATGCCCACCCAGATTTTTAATAACCTTGTAGCCTCTCTTTTTCGCTGCGGTGTCAATAAGTTGCCCGACGTCTGAAATTCGTACGCCACCTTTTATGGTATTTATGGCTTTTTGCAGGATTTCTTTTGAGGCATCTACCAGTTTCTGATGCCCGTTTTTGTCTTCGCCCAGCACAAAGGAAGCCCCGTTGTCAGCCCAAAAACCATCCAGCTCAGCCGAAACATCAATATTGATCAAATCACCCTCCTTTACTATTCGTTTGGAGGATGGAATGCCATGACAAAACTCTTTATCGACACTAATACACGTCCAGCCAGGAAACTTATAGGTTAAATAAGGGGCAGATTTTGCACCAAAATCGCTTAAAATACCCGCGCCAAAGTTATCTATTTGTTTTGTAGTCATTCCGGGTTTAGCATAGTGCCGCATTTCTTTCAAAGTAAAGGCAACAGCGTCACTTGCTTTTTTCATTCCGATGAGTTCTGCTTCGCTTGTTATTGACATATTTCTATTCTTTATTTGGCATTATTGAAACCTATGTGCCTGACTTCACTTATTTGTATGACAGGCTGAACATTTGTGTAGTTTTTAAAGTCGCTGATTATTATTTCTCTGTTTTGGCCTATTGCTTTATTATATTCCGCCACGTCTTTCACATAAAAATAACCAACGGCCAAATAAGGCACTTTATCAGTTGATGTTCTACCCGATATACCCCTGTCAATTTCGTAAAATTTTAAATTTTTACCTAAATAACCAGCTACCATCGGCATGTGTTTACGTTCATAATAGTCCATATTAAACGTTTTTCCTTCTCCATTTGGATATAGAATGGCAACTTTGAACAATTCGTTTCCTGGTGATGAAGAATGTATAAGTTGACTGGTTTTGCAGCCTAACAAGCTGCTAAGGGCGAAAAATAAAATATATTTCATTTTTTATTGTTGTTTATTTAGTGTCAAATAAGTGATTGAGCGAATTGGCGAATAACCGATTGGTTTACAGTGAATTACTATTTGGTTAATTCGATCTAATTCTGCTTGATTACTTGTGTGTTTTCATTTCTGGTTAATGTCCATTAACGATTTTAGACTTTGTATTCAGGAGGATTTCGGAGCGGGAGGCTTCAGGCTATTACTAAAAATTAATAGTGACAATTAGCCTGAAGATTATGCATTTACGCGCCTGATGCGAAACCTGGATTAGTGGTTCTTATCATGTACATATTCTAAAATATCACCTGGTTGACAGTCTAATACTTTACAAATTGCATCTAAAGTGCTAAAACGAATTGCTTTTGCCTTACCTGTCTTTAATATAGAAAGGTTAGATAATGTCAAATCAACTTTTTCAGAAAGTTCATTCAGGGAAATTTTTCGTTTAGCCATCATCACGTCTAAGTTTACAATGATTGGCATAGCTTAAATTGTTAAGTCATTTTCAGATTTTATATCTAAGGCATTCTGTAAGATTTTTTCAACTATTGCCGCAGCAGTTGCAACCACAACTGAAACAAAAGCAGTCACTATGCATACGGCAAGAAAACCCGCAGGGTCATCCTCTTTATTATGGAATATCTTTATGTATAGCCCTGCTGCTACAATTGAAGTACTTAATACTATTGCACAATACTTTATACTCTTTAAGGCCGCAATAGAGTCTGATGAGAATATTTTATTTTTTCCAATGTAGCTAAGCAATTTGAACGCTTTATACAGGGCAACAAAAAAAGCGATTGATGCTGCATAGCCATACAAGATGAACGGGTCGGAGTAAATGCTGAACAAGTCTAAGTTTACGGCTCTTCCCTCAGTTAAGGGAAATCGTATCAAAAGGATAAGTGCCACAATGCCAATCAACACGATGACTACCTGAAGAAATATTGTTGAAATTCTTTTCATATTGATTTTACAACATTAGATTCTGCTACAAACGTAACTGATATTTATTGTTTATCAATAAATATTATCTGTTTTCCGATAAAAAAGCAGTAGATACCTCTGCCTTATCAAACTGATTCGTAGATTCAGAATTTGAACGAGTGGTCCTTTAGGATTAGTTGACTCGCCAGTTGCAATTATGCGTAACTCATAAGTATATAAAGTAACTATATTGGCTTATTGGTGTTGTTTCGCTATTTAATATAATATTTGATCCCATACAATAAGAGTCTGTAAGCCTTCCTGAATAGATGATTCGCATAAATTGTAGGCAAGTTGCTGTTCGGCTGTTTATTTTGTCCCAACCACAACTGACCCATAACCCGAAGACTACTTTTCTACTTTTATGACATTCGAGGAATTTTCGGCCACACTGAATCAGGCAAAGCCACCGGTTGGGCTACCACCTTTGCTGGAAGCGCTCTGGCACGACGCAAAAGGCGATTGGGAGAAAGCCCACAACATTGCTCAAACCCGCGAAGGTGAAAAAGCCTACGACCGTATTCATGCCTATCTGCACCGGAAAGAAGGCGATCGGTTCAACGCCAATTACTGGTATCGACGCGCAGGCACTTCGTTTTTCAACGGATCGCTCGATGAGGAGTGGACCGAACTGGTTCGGCAACAATTGGTTATCGGCCAATAGTCTATGGCTTCATTAGACATTGGCCTTTGTCTATGTAAAGTACAGACCTAAAAGGTTTTCAAAACCTTTTAGGTCTAACCTAACCCCACATGACCAACAAAAAAAGGCCGTTCCCCGGAGAGAACGGCCTGCGTTTGTCGATGAATGGGTAATATTTATGTGCTGTGTCTTATTCAGCAATGGCTTCTTGGGTCAGAATCTGGCTAACGGCAGTCAGTGGTAGGCCAAAAGCTTCGGCTACACCTTTATAAACTACTTTGCCATCAACAACATTCAGTCCTAATTGCAGGTCCATATTGTCGCGGCAAGCCTGTTGCCAGCCTTTGTTGGCAAGTTGTAGGGCATATGGTAAAGTGGCATTCGTCAGCGCAACCGTGCTCGTATACGGAACAGCACCCGGCATGTTGGCTACACAGTAGTGCACCACATCATCGATGATGAATGTTGGGTTTTCGTGTGTGGTTGGATGGCATGTTTCGATACAGCCGCCCTGATCAACTGCCACATCGACAAGCACCGTGCCTGAGCGCATCAGCTTGAGCATATCGCGGGTGATGAGGTGAGGAGCTTTGGCTCCTGGAATCAGCACCGCACCGATAATCAGATCGCAGACTTTAATCATCTCCCGAATATTGTATTCGTTCGACATCATCGTCTGTACGTTCGGAGGCATAATATCTGACAGATAACGCAGCCGTGGCAGGCTAACATCCATGATCGTAACGTGTGCGCCCAGACCTGCTGCCATTTTTGCTGCCTGTGTTCCAACAATACCACCGCCTAATATCAGTACGTTCGCTGGTTTTACACCCGGTACACCACCGAGCAAAATCCCGCGGCCTTTCAGGGGTTTCTCCAGATACTTGGCGCCTTCCTGAATGGCCATTCGGCCCGCTACTTCCGACATTGGGACCAGCAGCGGCAGGCTACGATCGGGCCGTTCAACGGTTTCGTAGGCCAGACATACAGCGCGTTTGGCGAGCATTGCACGGGTCAACTCTTCCGATGAGGCAAAGTGGAAGTAGGTAAACAGTAACTGATCTTCTTTGATGAGGTCGTATTCGGCCGCAATAGGCTCTTTCACCTTCATGATCATTTCGGCAATGCCATATACATCCTCAATGGTTGGAAGCATAATGGCGCCAGCCGCAATGTATTCTTCGTCCTCAAAACCGCTATCTTCACCTGCATTGACCTGCACATAAACGGTATGACCATATTTGCGAAGTTCGGTAACGCCTGCTGGTGTCAGAGCAACCCGGTTTTCATTGTTTTTGATTTCCTTGGGAACACCAATAACCATGATTGTAGGACTTTTAAAGTGGTTTTGTATTGAGCACTACAAAGGTAAATTGGCTGGTTATGTTTTCTATGAGTTTTGATTTTTTTAGAAATTATGTCCTGTAATTATTGAGCTGTTAGGAAAATGGTCTGTTGTTGGCTAGATTTATATGTTGCTACCGTAAAAAATTCTCTATGATCATTCTCGATGCTATCGATCGTAAGTTACTGGCACTACTCCAGGAGAATGCTCACCTGACTATTCAGGAAATGGGCCAGCGCATCAACCTTTCGAAAACCCCCGTGCATGAACGAATAAAACGACTCGAACGGGAGGGCGTAATTGACCGATATGTAACAATTCTGGATAAGAAGAAACTGGGCAACCTGCTGGTGGTTTATTGTCAGGTAACACTCGACCGGCAAACTCGCGATGCCTTTGCCGATTTCGATGCTGCCATTCATGAATTGCCCGAAGTACTGGAGTGTAACCGAGTGTCGGGAACGTTCGATTATCTGCTCAAAATTGTGAGTCGTGATATGGAAACATACAACCGGTTTTATCAGGAACGTCTATCCGTTATTGCCGGTACGCTTCACATCAGCAGCTTTTTTGTTATGGCCGAAGTGAAAAATTCAACCATTGTACCGGTATCGGGCGAGTAGGGAAATGGTTTATGGTTGCGTTGCCTGAGCCGGATATGTGCTGTTAGGCGGAGCAACCATAAACCAATCGGCTAGTCTAATCGGGAAACGTGCTGCCTTGGTAAGCCGTAAACAAGGCTTATAACGCCAATCCGCCGGAAACCTCAATTCGCTGGCCATTAATCCACCGGGCTTCTTCGCTGCACAGGAAGGCAACTACTCCGCCAATATCATCGGGTAAACCAACGCGTCCGAGCGCCGTGAGGCTGGCAACATGGGCATTCAGTTCTTTATTGTCGCGAATACGGCCACCGCCAAAATCGGTTTCAATGGCGCCAGGGGCTACAACATTGGCCGCAATGCCACGGTCGCCTAATTCTTTTGCCATATAGCGCGTTAGTACTTCAATGGCTCCTTTCATGGAGCCATATGCCGATGAGCCAGGGAAGGACGTGCGGGTCAGTCCGGATGAGATATTGATAATGCGACCGCCATTATTGAGAAAAGGCAATGCTTTCTGAGTTAAAAAAAACACTCCTTTATAATGAATGTTCAACACCGTGTCGAACTGCTCTTCAGTGGTGTCGGCAAAGGCCGCGTAGAGCGCTGTTCCGGCATTGTTGATCAGGAAATCGAATGTAGAAACGCCCTTTTCGGCCTGTAAGTAGGCAGTTAACTGACGATAGAAGTCATCGAACAAATGCAGATTGCCCGTATCTAACGGAAACGCTTTTGCTTTCTGCCCGAGTGCCTGAATTTCGGCTACTACCTCATTGGCCTGTTGCTTACTGCTGTTGTAAGTAATCACGACATCGACCCCGGTTTTAGCAAGGCTGATTGCCATATTGCGCCCCAGACCACGGCTTCCGCCCGTTACCAGTGCTGTTTTCATTTGTGTATTCATTATGCTGAAATGGTAAGGGCACAAAGTTCGCACACTGAACAAGTGAGGTGTTTGCCCGTATCAATCCATTATTTGTAAAAATCAAATAATACACATCTGAAGCTCATCAGATATTCTGCCTGGAAAAACATAGGGCTCTTAGCAGAGCCCTATGTTGACTAACGATATAAGACCGGAAGCCTTTGTTTAATTGCCTAACGCATTATAAATCAATAGTTGATTGGTCGTTACGACCCGGTCGCCGGGCGTCAGGCCATCCGTCAGAAAAGTTTTTGAGCCAACCGTTTTGTACACGTTAACCTCACGCACAACCGGCTGGTTTTCGTGGTTGACGGCTACAACAAAATTGCGGTTTTTGTCGAATACTATAGCCTGCGATGGTATAGTAACCCGCTGATCGCGACCTGCATAGGTTACACTGACATTGGCAAACATTTCGGGTTTCAGTCGATAGTCGGCATTGTCGAGCGTAACCCGAACTTTCAGGGTTTTACTGTCGGGATCAAGCACATTGAAAATCTTATCGATTTTGCCGTGAAAAACCTTATCGGGGTAGGAGAGGGTCGTAATGGTGGCCGGATCACCTTCATGCACATTGGCCAGATCGGATTCATAAACATTGGCCATAACCCACACCCGATCGAGGTTTGAGATTGTAAACAGGTTTTCCGGATCGTCGGAGCGAAGTTCCATACCGGGGGATGCTGTTTTTTCGACAATGAAGCCGCTCATTGGGGCTTTCACAACATAGACTGAGCCATTGCCACCCAAAATCCGACGTCGTTCGTTAACCCGGTTTACTTCGCCTTTAGCAGCCAATAGCTGCTCTTTACTGGCAACCAGTTCGCGCTGTGAGCTTAGCCCGGCGTTGGCCATATCTTCGGTTACCTGAAGGTTTTTCTGAGCTACCGATAGTTGTCCCCGTGCGGCTATGCCTTGTTGTTCAAGGTCGGCCAGATCGCCCGAGCGGATCACGGCCAGTGTTTGGCCCTGTTTTACAAAGTCGCCCAGATCGGCCTTTATTTTCTCAATATGACCACCAACCAGCGGAAACACCTTTACGACCTGATCTTGATTAAAGGTGATCTTACCGGTCAGATTCAGCTCATTAACCGCATTTTCCATCCGGGCGGTATCGAAGTGGGCTGTGGCCAGCAGATTGGTTTCATGGCGCTCACCCGGCGTAGAATCGTCGGGTTGGGCCGACGATCCGCAGCCGCTCAGTCCGGCCAGAAGAAGTAAACCACTAATAGCGGCCAGGGCGCGCTGCCGCAGGGGGGTATCTGTCGAGGAACGAACCAACAGGCCAAATGCCGAAGTAATGGATTTATCGGTACTCAAGCCCAGTCGGTCACGTAGCAGGATTGGACGCGAGCAAGGCAATATAATTGAACTCTTTTTCATGGCTTAATTTTGAAAAGGATTGGTACCGACGGCAAAGTTGATTTCTTCGAGACTTTGCATTCGATTGTTTTGTAGTTGAGCATACTGGATCTGACTATTTTTGTAGGAGTCGAAAAAGTCCAGAAACTCAACTACGTCAATATTTCGTTTTTTATAGTTTGTGGTTACCCCGTCGATTAATCGCCCAAAATCATCGTTGAATCGCTGATCGAACGTACGGTAGAGTTGCTCTGTCTGCTGAGCTTTGGCGTAGGCTCGCTGCACATCGCTATCGACCTGGAGCGTATACGCATTGAGGTTTTGCTGGCTACTTTGAATACGCACTTTCGCAGCCTGAATGTTGCCCTGGTTTTTGTTGACAACAGGCAGATTAATGCCTACGCCAACACCAAAATAGTTTGGAATATAGCTACCATTGCGGTCATAAGTGCCCTGAAGTGTCAGATCGGGCGTGGCCATGGCTTTTTGCAGGGCCAGATTCTGCTGTTCCTGTTTAGCCAGATCGCGATAGCCCTTCAAATCGAAGCGGTGCTGCTCGGCTAACTGGTAGAGCGTGTTCAGGTTTAAATTGCTGACTGTATACAACGTGATGGCGTTGGGCAATAAAACAGGTTGAATTGTTACGGATGGACCCGTGTTAAGCAAAACTACCAAATCGGCCTGATCGTCGGTCAGTCGCTGGAGCAACTGCTGCCGTTCGGTTGTAAGGCCAAACAGATAGGCTTTTAAACGAGTCAGGTCTTTAAGCGGTACGTTTCCCTTGTCGTACTGTTCCTGATAGAGGGCAACGGTCTGCTCCAGGGTTTCAATTTCCTGATTATAGACGTTCAGGGTCTGGCGGGCATAATACAGATCATAGAACGTTGTGTGAAGCTGGTAGGTTAGCGTTCGGAGCAGGTCATAAAAACGGTCGTTAGCCAGTTCTGTGCTGGTTTTAGCAATGGCCAGTTGTTTATTTCGTTTACCAGCCAACCGAATCAGCTGCTGAACCTGAACAATTTGCTGGGCATTGGTTTGCCGAAAGGGAAGCACTTCTTTCGTTTGCTGGTTGTAGGGCATCGTTTCGACATAAATAGCCGGATTGACGCGTAGCTGTGCCTGTATTTCATAAGCCTGGCTTTCATTAATGCCAAGTTGAGTAGCCAGCACAGTGAGGTTGCGTGCTTTAAATTGGTCGTCGGCCTGGGCAAGCGTAAGCCGGAGCGTATCGCTGCTTGGCAGTGTAGGCAGGTCGGTATTAATTACGGGAACCTGTGCCAGCGACGAGTGGGCGGATAGGCCAGCAACAAGCCCAACCAGCATAATAAGCAAATACGGTATTCTATGAGTTGCTGTGCGGAAGACCATGATAAAAAAGAATCGGACATCGTTTCGATAGCAAATGTCATGGTATTCAATTAAACTATTCTTAAACCAAAATTAAAAGGTTGTTAAACCAATTTCTGAGTAGTTGCCTAATGTTAGCCGGATCATTCTATAGATCTGTCTGTCTCTTAAGTGGTTGATAATTAGTAGGCTTTTGTGGGGTAAAGTTAATTTTTTTGCCTGATGGATTTTCGCAGGATTTACTTGCCACCTAAAACAAGACGAACCCCACCAGAATTCGGGCGGGGTTCGTCTTGTTTACTGAAATAGTAAGCCAATAAAAACGGAGTTAGTTAACTTTCAGGCTATCTTTCGAATCTTCGACACCCGTTTCGGCGTTGTCGGCCAGTTCGTCAACTTTATTGTTGTATTTAGTCTTAAAGTTTTCTTTCTCCTTATTGAATGCTTCCTGAGCCTGGTCTTTATACTGATTATACTGCTCTTTAGCTTTATCGGCGTATTGGTTCACTTGTGACTTAGCCTGTTCGAAGCCCTCTTTTACCTGCGAAACACCTTTTTGTAACTGATCTTTCAGTTCATCAGTACGCTTATTGGCTTCCTCGGTCAATTTATCACGTGTTTCTTTTCCACTCCGGGGGGCTGTCAGGATGCCAATAACTACACCTGTAATGATACCAGCTAAAAAATCTCGTGTGCTTCTCATGTTCTTGTTGTTTTAAGTGAATTGGGGATAATTAGTACTTTGCTTTTCGTTTTACCTGACTAAGCGCGTCGTGCGTTTTTGTCGATGCTGTGTCAACGTAGTCGTTATATTGCTTACGGATGTTGTCTAAACCCGACTGTAACTGATCCTGAAGATCTTTAAAGAAAGAATCAGATTCCGACGAAATCCGTTTACGTGTCTTTTTACCGCTTTCGGGGGCCAACAAAACTCCTATAACAGCGCCTACGGCCAATCCTACTAATATTCCGGGTAATGATTTCATGATTGCTTGATTTAGTGTGTGATTCACTTCTCCAAACTAAGAAAATTTTATACCAGAACTTCACTAATCTGATAAGTGCCTGATAAAAAACAGGTTAGTGCAAAAATAAGGCGCGGGGCATACAGAACTGGCTGAGGATTATTTTCCACAAAGGGCACCAATTGTTCCTCAACTAGTTGTAGGCGAATGCACTACCATTATGTAAAGTAAATGAATAGTAGCGGAAAATAAAATCCCTGCGCTCAACTTGGCGCAGGGATTCCGTACCCACCGTAACTTGTACTTAACCTAAAATGAAACCACCTAAACCTAAATGTATTACCTTGATTAGGTATGTTGTGTATGTCTTTTTCAATGTTGAGCTCAGTGAAAAGGTTTTGCTGGTTTATACGCCTTAAACCCCTCTTCTCTGAATCAGGCGCAGGATAATTGCCATAAATAGGGTAACCAGACCAACAACATTAACCTACTGGATTCAACGTTTTTGAAGCCAGCTACTAACGCGTATAATGGCTACCGTATAAAGCAAATTTCCTATAACGTCTCGTGAGTAAATCAGAACAGATAGTCTCGCATTCGTGATTCTTAGTAGAAAAAGTTATGCCAAAAGCGGCCAACTCAGCCGAAAACCCGCCAAACACACTATAGCAGCTTGGAAATGAGCATTTATTTGTTGTTCAATTACTATAAATAATACAAAATACGGATTCCGGACTACAGTAGAACTGTGGAAATAACTCTACAGTTGTAGAAATAACGTGGAAAAAAAGCCCACAAAATCAATGGAGTTTGTCCATGCATCAATGCGCTTCACAAATTTTAATATGCTTAATTTTGGCATAATGTGCCCATTTTCTGGCTTTTACTAGGTATATATACGTATTATTGATTCTCCGTAACGGGTTCGGCATAGAATTGTATGCTGTACACAGTGAACGGTACAGCACGTAAACTGTAGTTAGAGTAATGATGGGAGTTAGCACCAGACCGCAATTTAGGCCGGCCATAATGAATTCGATAGCTACCGCCAAGCGGGTATTAATAATTGACGATGAGGCTGATATTTGTTTATTACTATCAGGGCTGCTTCGTAAGTTGGGATATATTCCAACCTGTGCTCATTTCATTGAAGAAGGACGTCAGTGTTTGAACACACAGCAGTTTGATGCCATTTTTCTGGACTTGAACTTGCCGGACGGACTGGGTTTCGATCTGTTACCTTCTATCAAGCAAGATCAGTCCGAAGCTAAAATAATCATGATAAGTGCCTTCGATGGACAGGCTGAGCGCCGACGGGCTACTGAACAGGGAGCTGACTACTTTGTTGGGAAACCATTCACCCGGCGTTCGGTAGAGCAGGCTTTGCAAACCATTCAGGTTTGAGTATCTTTGTTTATGCAGCCGGGAAGTACCTCTCTCGTCTTTTTATTCGTTATCTAGCTGGCATAGGTTGCCTGAATCGGCTGCTACTACTTCATGGAAAAGATTTTAATCGTTGACGATAACAATGATATATGCCTGCTTCTGGAACGCTTTCTGAGTAAGCAGGGATATAAAACGGCGTCGGTCCAACGGGGTGAGGACGGCCTCATACTGTTGCGAAAAGAGTCGTTTGAGTTAGTTATCTGTGACTTCAAATTGCCTGATATTGATGGGTTGGAAATGCTCCGCCGAATTAAAGTTCTGCACCCATCTACGGCTGTTATTATCATTACGGGCTACTCCGACGTTCGAATAGCGGTGCAAACAGTAAAGCATGGTGCATATGATTACGTAACCAAGCCGCTTTATCCCGATGAAATTCTATATACCATCAAGAATGCCCTCGAACGGCGAAGCCAGTCACTAACTCAATCCGCAGATTCTTCTGCCAATACAACTCCCCCCAGCACCACATCGGCCAAGCCCGTTTCCGCAAAATCGTCGGCCAGCAAAAATGCTATCGCCCCCGATGGTAAGCGGTTTATCTTTGGCAAAAGCCGGGTAGCCGAACAACTTCAGAAACATATAGACCTGATTGCCCCAACCGATATGTCGGTTATCATTACGGGCGAAACCGGTACGGGTAAAGAATTTGTGGCTAATGCGATTCACTTGAAAAGCAAACGGGGCGACAAACCTTTCGTTGCCATCGACTGTGGCGCGCTTAGTAAAGATCTGGCAGGAAGCGAATTGTTTGGGCACGTAAAAGGAGCCTTTACCGGCGCTATGTCCGATAAGGCAGGTAGTTTCGAATTTGCCAACGGCGGAACGCTCTTTCTGGATGAAATCGGAAACCTTTCCTACGACAACCAGATAAAACTGCTTCGGGTATTGCAGGAGCGTAAGATTCGGCGAATTGGTTCGAATCAGGATGTGCCTGTCGACGTACGGATTATTGTGGCTACCAACGAAGATTTGCGCGAAGCTGTACGGCAGGGACGATTTCGCGAAGATATTTACCATCGCATTGCCGAATTCGAAATCCATTTATCGCCCTTGCGTGAGCGCAAAGCCGATATTATGATCTTTGCCGAACACTTTCTCGAACTGGCTAATCAGCAGCTTGAGAAAGACATTATCGGTTTCAACGACGAAGCCAAAGACAAGCTGAAAGATTACTTCTGGCATGGCAACCTGCGCGAACTGCAAAACGTGGTCAAACGAGCCGTATTGCTCACACAGGGCGATTACATTGAAGCCGATGTATTGCCGCAGGAAATTATTTCGCCACAATATCTAACCCCCGAAGACACGGTAGGGGCCCAGGTTAGCTACGATCCGGCCCGGCCGGGCGTTCCGGTAATCAGTCAGTCGGCCGCAAATTTGAAGTCCGTTTCTGAAAATGCCGAGCGGGCAGCAATTCTAAAAGTTCTGGAAAAAACCGGATACAACAAAACGAAAGCAGCAGAGGTGCTCAATATCGACCGCAAAACCCTTTACAATAAACTGAAAGCGTACGATATACATCTCTGAATAATTAAATTGTTGAATGATTGAATTGCTGGATTAGATCTGTTCATACTTATTCCGCAATTCAATCATTCAACAATTTAATCATTAATTAAAACTTACTCCTACCGACAGCAGGCCAACTCCATTTTTAGCATTGCCAAGTACTGTCTTAGCCGCTCCACTGTTCGCAATATTTTGTAAGCCCTGTGCGTAACGGGCTCCGATAAAGGCTTTTCCAAAATATACATTCAGGCCACCGGCAACCCCATAGTCAACTTTGTTGAAGTTGTCGCGGTTGATAGAGGTGCTACCGCTGCCAAAATCGCCATTTGAGTTGATGTTCGAATTGAGCAGATACGATACATACGGCCCTGCCTGTAGCTCAACGGCCTGCCCCAGTTTAAACGTTGCCAGCACAGGCAACTCAGCATAGTTTAGCTTAAAAGTGTTGGTTCCATTAAAGCCCAGCACATTATAGTCGGCCGAGGCTCCCTTGGTGGTGTAGAGCAACTCAGGTTGTATGGCAAAAAATTCGCCGATTGGTGCCTGCGCAAAAACACCAACATGGAAACCTATGCGTTCGTTTTTGTTGCTTACCCCCTGGCTGTCATAATACAGCGAACTGGCGTTAAGACCGCCTTTTATACCGGCACGGACGCGGCCCTGAGCCAATGCATCGCTCGAACCGGCCACATAAACAGTAGCCGTCAGCATAACGGCCGCAAATAAAGTACTTACTGAGTTTTTCATAGCGTTGAATGTTGGACTAAGAAACAGGAATCTCCTGTTTGCCCGTCTGGTAGTTAAAAATTCGTGCCAGAGTTTCGTGATAAACCTGAATAACTGGCCTTAGAACTGTATTTCAGTACTTTTTAGCAATGAAATCTCCTGCTTACCGGGCGGTGCTTATGCGCTATTTTATGTACTTTGCGGATACTCTTCCCCATTATGGGGAAGAATCAGTTCACTCGTGTTGCTATGATTAGCGGTAGTTTATCCGAACTTCCATTTTCTGATATACTCGATTTTTTGCCCGATGGAGTCGTTTGTCACGAAGCGGTTCGTGATGAAACGGGCACTATTATCGATTTTCGGTTAATCTATTACAACAAAGCATTTGAATCGTTTGCTCCGTTGCCCTATACCCGTGAATTAGGGCAATATATGCTGGGCGATAATCCCGGACAGGAAAAAACGCTGGGGCCTATCATGCAGCAATACAAGCAGGTAATAGAAACAGGAAAACCAGCCTCTATTATCTATCAGGATCCCAACCTGAAGAAAATTATAAGCCTGCGCGCCCGCATGATGGGCGATGGGGTGTTAGTGACCCTACGCGACATAACAATTCAGCAGATGGCTTCCCGGCAACTTGAAGAACAAAACAGTCTCTTGCATGGAATTCTGAATACATCGCTGAATGGCACCGTTGTTTATGAAGCCGTCCGGAATGATGAAGGAACCCTTGTAGATTTTAAATTTCGGCTATTTAATCAGACTGCCCGCGAGCAGATTCTGGGATATATCGGGAAAGATATTGCCGAATATACGTTACGTAGCGTTTATCCCGACACGGAGGCAACCGGTATGTTTAACCTCTATGCATACGTAACCGAAACAGGAGAACCGGTGCGCCGGGAACATTTATTTTCTGACCTGAATCTCTGGTACGATGTTTCGATTGCAAAACTCAACGATGGGTGCGTGGTTACTTTTATCGACATCACGCAGCTAAAACGGGCTACCCAACGAGCGAACGAACAGGCCGAATTTGTTAATAAACTACTGGACGGATCGTTAAACGGCCTGATTGCTCTCGACCCCATTCGGCAGGGAGATACTGCCGACGTGGAGAATGAACCGTTGATCGATCTCCGTATTACGTCGGCCAACCGCGCTGCTGCTCTTTTCTTCAAATACGAACAGGCCGAGCTCATTGGCAAAAGACTCCTGCATTTATATCCTGAGTGCGAGCGGATGGGGCTTTGGGCAATGTTCGAACGAGTGTTGCGGGTTCGTGAGGCCGAGCAAATGGAAGCCTACTTACAAACCGATACCAGCGAATTGTGGCTCTATGTGCTGGCTACTCCACGCGATGGCGAAGGGTTGGTCGTGTCATTTATTAATATAACCGAACGAAAAAAAGCAGAGCAGCATACGCAGGCGTTGGTGCAGGAGCTTCGGAAAACGAATGCCAATCTGGAACAGTTTGCCTATGTAGCCAGCCATGACCTTCAGGAACCATTGCGCAAGGTGACAGCCTTTGGCGATATGCTTCAGGCCCAATATTCGGCCGAACTCGGTGCCAATGGAGCCGATATGATTAACCGAATGCAGTCGGCTGCAACCCGAATGCAGATATTGATACGCGATTTACTGGCCTATTCACGCATTGCCAATACGAAAGAATCATTCGGGCCGGTTAATCTGAACGAAAGCATAGCCGATGTGCTCAATGACCTGGAGGTAATTATCGACGATAAAAAAGCCGAAGTCGTAGCAGAGTCACTACCTATCGTATACGGAGATGCCATTCAATTGCGGCAGTTGTTTCAGAACCTGCTCAGTAATGGGTTAAAATTTACGCGGACTTCTGTAAGGCCCCAAATTCAGATCAGTGCCGAACTGATACGAGGCCGGGAGGCAATCCGCCCCGATGGGACTCATTTAATTCCCGAAGCCTTATTCAATCGGGGCTTTCACCGGATTGCGGTAGCCGACAATGGTATTGGTTTCGAACAGCAGTATGCCGATCAGATTTTTCAGGTCTTTCAGCGATTACACAACCGGTCGCAGTATAGTGGTACTGGAATTGGCTTATCTATCGTACAAAAAGTAGTCGACAACCACCAGGGGTTTGTCTATGCAGAAGGGGTGCCAGGGCAGGGAGCAACATTTGTTATTTTGTTACCTATTAAAACGTTATAGTCAACAGATTTTTTTTACTTTTGAAGGAAGTAATTGCGTAGACTAGTACGCTGAATCGTAAAATGGGACGGGTGGAATCATCGGTGCAACCGAGTATACACCCAGTGGGGAGCAAGGGGTGAGAATCCCTAGACCGTAACAGCCTAATTAAATGAAACATATGCACCGTAAGCCTACTGTGATGACCGTACTGATTGCTGATGATGATGCTGATGATCGTATGTTTCTAGAACAGGCAATGCGACAGAATGGGTATACACAAGCAATTAACTTTGTTGAAGACGGCGAACAACTGATGGAATATTTGCGGCAGCAGGGGCGTTATAATGAGCAGAATGCCCCCTGGCCCAATCTCCTGATACTGGACTTGAATATGCCGCGAAAAAACGGATTTCAGGCGCTGAGCGAAATAAAAGATGACCCTGAACTGCGTCGGTTGCCAGTGGTCGTTATGACGACCTCATCGACCGATGAGGATGTGATTAAGACGTATAATCTGGGGGTTAATTCATTTGTGACAAAACCCTTTAATTTTAACCGGTTGGTCGAAATGATCGGTGCGCTCAAAACCTATTGGATGGACACCGTTAAGTTACCGTAAGTAGTCAATTTACAAATCGCCAGCAACGGATAGCCCAACCCATTTGAGGCTCTTTGGTTGTTTGCTCTGATTGTCAACTCATCATTTTTAGCTTATGACTGCTGAATCTGCACTCGACGTTTCTGTGAAAAACGATACCATTCGCGTTCTTCTGGTTGAAGACGATGAGGATGATTACATGCTTACCCGTGCGCTGGTATCGGCGCGGGAAAATGCCAATATCAAACTCGACTGGGTAGATAGCTACGACCGTGCCCTCGAAGCGGTGGCCCGAAATGAACACGATGTTTATCTGGTCGATTATCGATTAGGTCATCATACGGGTATTCACCTGATTCAGGAAGCGTTTCGGGCCGGATGCCGGTCGCCAATGATTTTGCTGACCGGACAGGACGACCTGACTGTCGACCAGTCGGCGCTTGAACTGGGAGCCGCCGATTATCTCGTAAAAGGCCGAATCGATGCGCAACTGTTGGGGCGTAGTATTCGTTATGCGCTGCGGCAGGCCATCGTTCTGGCCGAAGTTGCCGAAAAAGAAAATAAATACCGTTCACTATTCGAACGATCTATCGACGCTATTTTTGTAGCCGACGAACAGCTTCGTTTTCAAGATGCAAACCCTTCGGTCGAACGCCTGCTCGGCTATAGCCGTGACGAACTGCGGAAATTAAATCCAGCCCGACTTTTCACTGATCTGAACTTTCTTCGTGAATTACGATTCAACGTTCGCGAACACGGGCAGATCAAAGATTTTGAAACCACACTTATCAGTAAAAGTGGTCGTAAGCGCATTTGTCTGATCTCGGTTTGGGCAGTAGAAGACCGAGCCGGCCTGCCCGAATGGTATCAGGGAATTGTGCGCGACATTACGGACCAGAAACGGGCTCAGCAGGATCTGATCCTGGCCGAAAAACTGAGTATGACGGGTAAAATTGCCCGTAGCATTGCGCACGAAGTTCGGAATCCGCTAACAAACTTAAGTCTGGCTCTGGAGCAACTGAAAGACGAACTCGATGTCGACAACGAGTACGTCACTATGTTTACCGAAATCATTGGCCGCAATGTAGACCGAATTGGCCAACTCATTACGGAGATGCTCAACTCGTCGAAACCGCGTGAACTGGAGCGTAAACGCCAGGATTTCAATTCGGTAGTTAAATCTACGCTGCAACTCATCAGCGACCGGATCAAACTAAAACGAATGCGGCTGGAGGTTCAATTTGCGGCCGAAGACTGTACGGCCTTGCTGGACAGAGAACAGGTGAAAACGGCTCTGTTAAATATTCTGGTCAATGCCGTTGAAGCCATGGAAGAAGGCAAGGGAGTGCTGGTTGTAAAAACAACCTGTACCGACGATAATCGGGTTTGCGTTGAAGTGGCCGATAATGGTGGCGGTATTAACGAGGCCGATCGTAAACGGCTCTTCGATCCGTTCTTTACCGGTAAGTCGGGCGGTATGGGATTAGGGCTGACTGCTACCCAAAATATCATCAATAGCCACAAGGGATCTATTGAAGTGGAGAGTCAATTAGGGCAGGGAACTACTTTCCGTCTTTATTTTCCTAAATGATTGTTAGACGTTGGACACTGAACTTTGGGTGGAGTTCTCCTATCCAGTATTCAACATCCAGCATCTATACTGCTTTATCTATAACAAAGCGGTATAGATAGGGGGCTTTATGCGCACCACCACTATATTGTTTTTCGAGCCGCTCCAGTATGCCTAAGCCCAGCATTTTTCGCTGAAAGCTCGACCGATGCAGTGCCTGCCCCAGTATGGTTTCATGCAGTGTTTGAAGATCGTTCATCGTAAAGGTCTCCGAAAGCAGATTGAAGCCAATTAACTTCCGGTCGAGATCGACCCGCAATGTTTCCAGTGCTTTCTGCACAATGCTGCTGTGATCGAGCATGAGCGGTGGCAGGTTGTTCAGATCATACCAGGCACAACTGTCGGATAATGGATCGGGAATGGGAATCGCTTTCGTAAAATCGACCAGCGCATAGTAGCCCACAGTAACAAACCGACCAAGCAACCAGTGGTTTCGCTCCGGCGCAAACCCTTTTCCGTTCATGATTGCCTGAAGCGGAGCCGGATCGTGGCGGGCCATATCGCCGAATGTATAAAATTGCTCCAGATAAATGTTGTGCAAGCTTGTTCGTTCGGCCAGCACCCGTTTGGCGGCATCGTTTAGGTTTTCACGCTCCTGAATAAATCCGCCCGGCAACGCAAAAAGCTGCGTATTTCTGTATTCCAGCAAGAGAATCTTTAACTGATTGGCATGGAAACCAAAAATGACACAGTCGATGGCTAACCCCGGCAGAAACCCCTTTCCATCCGCTCGGCTTTCTTCTTCAATAATTTGCTTACTCATAACTTTTGGTTGGTTGCCCGCACTCCGTAGTGTCCGTTAAAATAAAATCACACTTAACAGCGCTGCCGCAATACAAGCGACCTGATGGGTGAAAGTAATAAAAAGTTTGGCAGTCTCAAGATCAGATAGTATTATTGTCTCACTTTGCTACAATAATACTATTTCGCAATTAATAAATTGGGTCTTACCTATAGAGCCGAATTACTTCCTTTTACCCCCTATGCCATGAAAACTTATTTTGCTATGTTGCTGGCTGTTCAGTTTGGAATGACAGCAATTGCACAATCGAACAAAGCACCTCAGGCCAAAACCGCGAATGGCGTGGTAGAGGGCGTTGTTGAATCCAGCGGAATTCATGCTTTCAAAGGAATTCCATTTGCTCAGCCTCCAGTCGGCGATCTGCGCTGGAAAGAGCCTCAGCCGGTGAAGAACTGGCAGGGCGTTAAAGAAACTAAAAAGTTTGGTCCTCGTGCCATGCAGCGAGCGCTGTTTGGCGATATGGGTTTCCGGTCCGACGGTATGAGTGAAGATTGCCTGTACCTGAATGTCTGGACACCAGCCAAATCATCGAAAGAGCGCTTGCCCGTACTGGTTTATTTCTACGGTGGTGGCTTTATGGCGGGCGACGGATCAGAACCTCGCTACGATGGTGAAAGTATGGCCCGCAAAGGAATTGTTACCCTTACGGTCAATTATCGGTTGGGGTTGTTCGGGTTCTTTGCGCACCCGGAGCTAACGAAAGAGTCGCCCCATCATGCATCGGGCAATTATGGCTATCTGGACCAGAGCGCAGCTTTGCGTTGGGTACGGCAGAATATTGAAGCTTTTGGTGGCGACCCGAAAAAAGTAACGATAGCGGGCGAATCGGCCGGGTCGGTTTCGGTAAGTGCCCAAATGGTATCGCCGTTGTCGAAAGACCTGATTGCCGGAGCAATTGGCGAGAGTGGTTCGTTGTTGGGTACTCTGCCCCCGGCACCACTGGCCGATGGTGAAAAAAACGGAGCTGAATTTGCTGCCAGTGTTGGTGCTAAGTCGCTGGCTGAACTACGGGCAATGCCTGCCGACAAACTGCTCGAAGAGACCGCAAAAGTGGCGTTTGGGCGTTTCTCGGCCACGGTCGACGGTTATTTCTTTCCGAAGCCGCCCGCGCAGCTTTTTGCGGCTGGCGAACAGGCTCATGTGCCATTGCTGGTGGGCTGGAATTCGGAAGAGATGAATTATCGGGCTGTGTTGGGGCCGGAAAAGCCAACGACCGAAAATTATGCTAAAGCCGTACAGAAGCTTTATGGCGATCGTGCCGATGAGGTCTTGAAACTGTATCCGGCCAAAACCGACGATGATGTTATTCAGGCGGCTACCGATCTGGCCAGCGATCGGTTTATTGGATATAGCACCTGGAAGTGGGCCGATATGCAGAGCAAAACCGGTGCTAAACCCGTATATCGGTATTTGTATTCGCGCCCACGGCCTGCCATGACTCCCGAAATGGGAAATGCCGCTCCCGGTTTGGCAGGTGGTGTTGTTAAAAACAGCGACGCCCCCAAAGCTCCACCCGCTCGTGGTGCCGTTCACTCTGCCGAAATCGAATATGCAATGGGCAACCTGTCGACCAACAAAGTGTATGCCTGGACACCCGACGACTATAAGGTGTCGGAAGTGATGCAGAACTATTTCGCCAACTTTATAAAAACCGGTAACCCTAATGGACCGGGTTTGCCGAAGTGGGAACCCATCAAACAGGGTGGAACAGTACCAGTAATGCACATCGATGTAAATACTCGCCAGGAACCTGAGCATAGCAGAGCGCGCTACCTCTTTCTGGACCCGCTCTACAATAAGCAGTAGAAGTAAGTCCTGTTTTTTGCCAGTGATTTGTGTACGCTGTCTAAACCAGGCTCTAAGCTGATTTAGACAGTCCTAAGTTCAATACCCCGAATTCCCCTGCGAAACGGCTAACCAGCTTTTTGTAGGGGAATTTTTTTAATAGAGAGAATAGTTTATTTAAGTTTATATATTTTCGATAAAGTAAAATAAATTTATGAATGAAATTTAAAATATATCAAATTTGGTATATTGCATGAGTGGCTTTGTGTTCTGTCGGTCGTATCAACTTTGTTGTTTGGTGAAACTACTACGAATAGCCCTGGCTTGGCTGGTTAGCACAAGTCTGGCAGTTGCTCAATCGGATTCGTTGCCATTAAAAGGTTCGGTAACCATCGATGCCGAACTAACAGCGATACTGGCATCAATCAGCCGAACGCCTTTCTGGCTTCAGGCCAATCAGTACGGAACCATACCGGTAAACAATCCGGCTGGTCTGGCTCGAATTGGAGTAAGCGGCCAATGGCGTCTTTCAGACAGTCGCCCGCAACGGTACGTAAGCTATGGAGTCGAAGCCGTGGGGGCAGTTGCAAGTCCATCGTCGTCGGTTGTGTTGCCGCAGGCTTATGTCTCCCTCGATTTAGGTCATTTTAGCCTGTGGGGGGGGCGCAAAAAGGAAATTATTGGCCTGGGCGATTCTACCCTGTCGTCGGGTTTCTATTCGTGGTCGGGCAATGCGTTGCCTATTACAAAAATACAGATTGGTACGAACGGATTTACACCCCTTGGTTTTACGCGTGGCATTCTAGCTGTACATGCTTTTTTTGCGCACGGCTGGTTTGCTAACTCCGATTCCATGCAACAGTCATACCTGCATCAGAAAGCCATTTACGTTCGCATTGGGCGACCAAACTGGCGAATTCGTTTAACGGGAGGCATTCTGCATAATGCACAGTGGGGTGGGCATTCCCCTTATTTGTCGCCTATTGTAGCCCGCGATGGACAACTACCCCATTCGCTTAAAGATTATTGGTACGTAGTAACGACCCAACAACCAGACGAACTTGAGTCGACCAATCATACGGCTTTCGATGGGATCAACCGGTTTGGCAATCATCTGGGTTCTATTGATCTGGGGGCTGAATTGAGCCTGGGACAATGGCAGGCAATAGGCTATTATCAACATCCGTTTGAAGACAAGTCGGGTGTCGCATTTGCCAATTTCCCGGATGGCTTATATGGCTTTCGACTGAAACGGCCACTAACCCGGCAAACGGGTTTTCAGCTACAGCACATTCTGTTCGAATACCTGAACACGATGAATCAGAGCGGCCCAATGTCAAGCACGGGTCAGCACTACGACGGCCGCGACGATTATTTCAATAATTATCAGTATCTGGATGGATGGGTGCAGAAACAGCATGTAATCGGAACGCCCTTTCTGACCCGCCGTCAGGACCTTCGACCAGAATTGCAAAATGCTAAACCCAACCTGAGTATCTACAGTCAGTGGGCCATTGCCAACAACCGGGTTCAGATGTATTATATGGGGCTGGGCGGTGCCTTTGCGTCGGGGATTCGTATCCAGGCCCAATTGTCCTATAGCCATAATTACGGAACGTTCCGTACGCCGTTCGATCAGTCAGTTAGCCAGTTTTCGGGTGTATGCTGGCTAACGTGGCCGTTGCGGTGGCTGGGCGGATCGGAACTGAAAACGGCCATTGCACTCGATCAGGGAAAACTGTATGAAAACAGCCTCGGCGGACGAATCAGCCTTAGAAAAGTCTGGAAGTCTGGAAAGTGATTTTCCTGAATGCTCGTCCGTGATGCAATCACGGACGAGCGCGTGTTGTTTGTTCCAGCTACTCAATGGGCTTCAGGGCCAGTTGATCGCTGGAAACCGTAAAGTGTTTTTTGTGCTTCAGGATAGGCTGTTCAATGTAGCGGTACGATAATTCAGCAACAAGCCCCGAAACCGCAAATCGCAAAACGGTAATGATCAGCAGATTGCTGGTGCTGTGCGGCTCCCGGAAAAGCTCAAACGCGAAAAAGATGGGAATGTGATACACATATAACCCATACGATCGCGTGCCGACCCAGCGGATCAGTTTATTGGTCAGTAACCATTGGTCGGGAAGCCTAATAGCCGTTACCACAATAAGCAGACAGATTAGATCGGTCAGAATAAATCCGCCTTCATTCCACAGCACATTGTCGCGTTTGATGGTTGTGGCAACAATAGCCAGCAAACCTAATAGACAAATGAGCGCAACGGGCGATGCTTTGGATGAATCTGTTGGTTTGGATGAATGCTTCAGATAAATAGCAAGTCCTGAACCCAGCAGAATGGCATCGATTCGGCAAAAAGTGAAACGATACGAGTCCAGCGCAAACAAACCAAAGGTAGGATCGCCCAGGCGGTAAACGTAGATTCTGAAAATTGAGACTACTGCAATCAGTATGCCCACAAACCATAACCGGCTGGTAAAGCGAATTCGGAAAACAAACAACGATACGATCAGCGGCCAGAACAGATAGAAGTGCTCTTCGACCGATAGTGACCACAAGTGCCCTAACGGGCCTGATAAATTGCCTGGAATGCAATTGTTGACGTACAAAAGACTGGCCAGATTAGCTATCGTGCGATTTCCGCCACCGGTTCGGAACCAGTATGGCCAGATCATATTGCAGAGCAGAATGCCAATCAGGAGAGCCGGAAATAAGCGTAGGGCACGTCGGGCATAAAATTTCCTGAAATCGATTGAATCGGTTTTCTGGTATTCATTCTGTAGCAGAGAGGTGATCAGATAGCCGCTCAGCACGAAAAATAAGTCGACACCTACCCAGCCGCCTTCGAACCGACCATGACCCCCGTGAACGAGCATAACCAGCAGAGCAGCAATTCCGCGTACACCATCGAGATTTTTTATATGCCTAAGCGTGGTTGACATTTATTTACGATTTATATTTTTCATAAATATTTAGTGTAAAATAAATGATTATAATAAATAAAAAAAAGACTAACACAACGATGTCAGCCTTTTCCGAATTATTCTTCACTTTTTACTGAATTTTCACGATTTAACCATCTGTGATGATTTGGTTATCAGGATACCGTAATGGTGCCGACCTGAGGACGAGCGATTTTTTTGGGCACAAATGGGCGCTCCGCCAATAGGTAAAATACATACGAACAACAGACAATGAGTGCAGTGCCGATTAAGAAGAGGTACAGAGTTGTACCGGTTCGGTTCAGGTGTAATGGAAAAATCAGGTACTGCTGAATGAGCTGAATCAGTGGCATATGAATCAGATAAATGCTGTACGAAAACGTTCCCATTGCAACGAGAGGTTGCCAGGAGAAGAGGGCATTGAGTCGGCTCAGTTTGCCAATTCCCAGAGCAACCAGTAACAGCCCGGCGCTAATGCCCACCAGCAGGTCGACATATACCCAGGGAAGGAGGGTATCGAACCGGGTAACGAGAATAATAACAGCGCCAAGACCGATTAGTAGTGTAGCCCAGGGCAGTTTATCCAGCCTATCGCTGCCAATACGGTTCGAGTAGGCCAGGTGGGCTGCGAACATACCAATGCCAAACAGCCCCAGATAATGGGGACATAAGCCCCATTGGGTTAAATTAATTGCCGGAAACCGCATAACCGACAGAAAATGCCAGATCGCATACCCGAAGAGAATAGTGGTTAATGTTGCCGGAACGCTCCCCCACCGACGCCAGCAGAAGAGAAGAAGCGGGAAGAACAGATAAATCCGCCATTCGACGGCGATTGACCAGAAAACGCCGTTGATTTTCGACGCCGTACTCATAAAAACGTCATGGAGCATAAGCGCATGAGTGACCAGATCAAACGGGGTTACAGGAATGGAGGCATCCCAGCGAGTACCTGTTTTTTGGCCAATTAATGTGGCAATGAGAAGTAGCGATAATCCCATTGCCAGAAAATAGGGGGGTAAAATTCGCTGGGCTCGCTTCTGGAAAAACCGCAGGGGTGAGTTACTGGCCAGATGGAGGTTATTGCGCAGGACAGGCATCATTAAGCAGAAACCCGAAATCACAATGAACAAATCGACAGCGTAGTGCCCATGAAAAAAGAGCCGGTACATGACCTGGTCAAACATGGGGCGCTGCCCCGATGGCAGAGGTTGTTGCTGATGATGAACAACTACATACAGAGCGGCCAGCGCGCGCAACCCATCCAGAAAACGGATGTGAATAGGGGAAGATGTGAATGGTGAATTGGTTGTGTGTGTCATGAGCGGAAGGTGGATTGTTGATGGAATAGGAAAGCGGTGCTTTATAGGAGCTTGCCCGATGCCTGGCGATGCCGGAACGCAACTACATTTGTTCGGCTTGTCAGCGTATCAATCAGGGCACTGGTAACGGCAATGGCTCCCCCCTCGAACATATGCCCACCGTCGACAAAGTCTTTGTCGGCAACCGGCAAGCGCGACAGGTTAACAAACTGGTTGTTGTAGTTGGTAGCCAGAACGCTGGCAACGTGGGCTATTTGTTGGTTTCGCGCAGGCGTTAGCTGGTCTTTTCGCCAGGGCAGATACACCATCGTTAACTGGATATGATTGCGGTTGCAGTAGCGGCTAATAGAGTCGAGGCTACTGCTAAATCGAGCAAAGCCTGTGGTATCGTAATAAGCTAAACCCGTTGCTTCCTGTGGCCGAATGAAATTGTTAGGCCTTAGCAAAACAGAGCCGTCGTCGCTGAATTTCAGCGTAAATCCAACATTGTCGTCATAGATGTATTTACTTCTGAACGACCAGTCTTTGATGAACGAATCCATCGAAAAATTCGAGAAGAAATTCCGGAAATAACTCACAACGTTCTTTTCGAAAAAGTGGGTATATACACCATTGTAGTCGATTTGTTTGGTATCGGCCAGAAATTCTGTGTGGTTGAACGGAATAATCAGATGCTTCAGCGCTAGTTTTCCCTCCAGTTGTTTCAGTACCTGAAAGGTCTCATGCGGTTTAAACCCCCACGACGAAAAATTATAGGCTTTCTCGCCGAACGTTTGGGTCAGAATTTTTGCCGATACATTATTAAGACCCATCGACGAGCCGATAATAAGGGTTCTGGCCGACAGGAGCCGGTCGTTTTGCCGGGCGTGTTCTAATTTGGCATTGAAACATACCGAGTTTGAAATAAAATGACTTGGTAACGTGGCCAGGTCAGGCACAATTTTGTGCGTTCGTCTGGCGTAGCGTACCATCACAACGCCCATCGTGATTGCCAATAGCAGAAAGCTATGGAACAGCAGTTTTACGTAAAGTTTTTTCATTGGCTTACAGTTGTTAATAAATACCATATCAGGCCCGAAATTCCTGTGTCGGTTATGCATAGGCCAAAGGTGCCCACTCGCAAACTGTTGCGGGAAAATGCCTGATAAGCAGAACTTCTGAAACTCTTAAAATTGGTTTAGCAATGGTTTGAGGTAATCGCTTTGGCCCATGCGGGTGTCCGTTGAGCGTTGGCCATGTCGCTTGTTTCGGTAGTCGCTATAGCTTTCAATAAAAGGCTGAGTCGGCAGGCTGACAGCCAACTACAGCATCGTTTCCTGACGGATGAACTCAGCCAGCGAACTGTTTGTAACTCGCTTATTCTGAGGTTTAGTATGACTATGCTGACTAGTGCAGCCAATAAATTGCTGCCTGTATTGATTGGGGTAACAGTATCTGTCTTTCATAGAATAAAGAGAAATTATATTTACTTATGATCAATTTGGTAAATACGTAATAGTCGTATAATTGGATTTGTAAATAATGTTTTTGTTTTAGTTTTTATTAAGTGGTTTTTATTGTTGATAATCAGTGTTTTGCCTTATTTAATTCTGCCAAAAAAGAAAAAAATCGAGAAAAAAGGATAGTTGGCTGAGTGTATGTGTAATGTCTTGTTGGAAGGCGGTCAGGTGCTCAGCGGGCGGTATTGTTGTCGATACCCGGACGTACGGCATTATACGTTGCGTTTGCGTTACCAACACGCATTTCGTCGAAATAAGCGACCCGTTCGCTGTGGGTTGCTTTGCCAGACCAGCAGTAAAGCCCAAATTTCCAGTAGTTACGCGAGTTAGGATAGCCAACCGATACGTTTTGCTCATCTATTTTCAACTGACCGTTTTGCCACACCTGAACAATCCCCGTTGTGCCTGTTGGGTCCCATTTGATATGCACGACATAGTCGACCCATTGGTCATACTGAGCCGTGCCCAGGCTCATAATTTTCTGGCTGGTTGCGTGTTGTAGAGGTTTGGTAATGGGTACGTTAGAAGCCCGATAACTAAAGGTTAGTTTGTTGTTGGCTTCCAGCGTCATATTGATTGGCGGAACAGTGCCTTCATAACCAGGATCTGGAAAAGCGTGCCATTGAACAATATTGGCGATTTCGGCATCATCGGCATTATTGGCCGACGGTAGATAAACACTAAAGCCATACCAGCGCTCATTTTCTTTAGCGTCGATAAATGCTGAGGCTAGTTCGGAATGACACGAATTATTGGTACCGTCATATTGGCTGGGTTTCCAGCTAAACCGCATCGACTGCTTACCAACCCGCGCCAGTTTTTGATCGAGGCTACCGGCATTATCGGCTCGTAACTCCTTATGCCAGCTCGATGCCAACTGACTTTTTTCAAATCCTTCCGTTATTAACAGGCTGGCTGTTTCGCGGGCCGATGCCACTGACTCGTCTGGACGAATGGTATCGGATTGCGAACAACTGCCTAGCCCTGCACTAAGTAGCGAATAAAGAAAAGTAGTAAGCACGATATGTAAAAAATGAGGATTAAGCTTACTACAAGTTATAGAAACATTGCTATTGTTGATCTTAAAATAGGCTGAGAATAGGGAAGTGGAAATACGTTTCATGTATCTACATTGATTTGTCTATTCTGACAGATCGATGTGCTTCCTAGTCACTAATGGTTATATTGAAATAGTATTAAAATTAATTAAGCTGTTTTTTCAATAAAGTTCTGATAATAAGAGAGTTAATTTAATATAGTGTTCTTATTTTATTTAAATTATCTAATATTAAATGTTTTTACATTTAATTTGTATAACTAATAAGTATATGTTTTTTAATTACTTTTATTAAGTATTTATGCTTATTGTATATTGACTGATTCAGCTTTAGTGAATTATAAATATGCACACAAAAAAACCGGCCTGCTCAAGAGGGGCAGGCCGGTTTAACCAACATTTTATAACCTAATCCAATGTGTTTATTTTTCCCAGACGATTCCTGTTTTAATAATTTCGGCAGGTGATCCGGCCAAAACGGTGTCACTTACCGTTAATTGCCTGCTTACGGTGCTGTTGGCGGCAATAACGCAATTGTCGGGCGTTGATGCTCCTTTCAGGATAAGGGCACGGCAGCCAATCCAATTTTTGTTACCAATCGTTACTTTTCGATCTTTATTTATTTGACGACCATTGCCATTGTAAACTTTATGGAAATCGGTATCCATCACCAGAATTTCCCATGAAAGCAGACAGTCGTCGCCAAATTCAATTTCATGAAAGCATACAATCTGACTTTCGGCCGTAATCGTAAAGTTGTTCCCAATGCGTAAATTACCCTTCACACAGATTTTGGACCCATGACCGATGTCGGCCGTACCCTCAAATTGAACGGTGCCGGATACTTCCCAGATTGATTTCGAATTTTTAGAATCGAAAATACCTACTCGACCAAACCCCAGCCGAATTTGCCGGTGACGAATGGGGCCATTCAGCACTACATTGCCTTTCAGTTCAAGCAACCGCACATTGGCCGAAACCATAACCGGCAACTGGATAGCAGTGCGCAATGGGAAATAATGAAAATTGAACCGGATGGTGTTGGGCAGGTGCCGCACATCGCGTATCAACTTTCCGAATGTGGTCAGGAGCCGTTTCATAACGACGCAATGGTAGTACGGGGAGCACCGTGGTGGTTACGAAGAGTTACGATCTGTTTGCGGATTGCCAGTGTGTCGACCAGTGCATTGGTTATCGTAATGGCCCCTTCTTCGAACATATGCCCCCCATCGACATAGTTTTTACGCTCGACCGGAAGTCGCGACAGATCAACAAACTTATTGTGGTATTTAGCCCTCAGGTAATTGGCTACATATTCTACTTGTTTCGTGCGTTTGGGCGTTAGCAGATCGTGTCGCCAGGGCAGATACACCATCGTTAATTCAATATTGTTGCGGTCGCAGTACTGGCTGATTGAATCGAGACTCCGGTTAAAACGGGCAAAGCCTGTGGTGTCGTAATAAGCCAGAGGGCTCCCTTCCTCCGATCGGACAAAGTTGTTTGCGTGCAGATTGATGGAGCCGTCGTCGGCAAATTTGAGTGTATAGCCTTCGTTGTCGCGATAGATGTATTTCGTTCGCAGCGACCAGTCCTTAATGAAGTTGTCGAGCGTGAAATTGGTAAAGTAGCCGCGTACCTGAGTTAGCAGGCCAGGCGCAAAAAAATGGTCGTGTACGGCCTGATAGTCGATTTGTTTGGCGTCGGCCAGAAACTCTGTATTATTGAAGGGAAGCACCAGCCGCTGAATAGCCAGTTTGCCTTCCAGTTGCTTCAATACCTGAAAGGTCTCATGCGGTTTAAACCCCCACGACGAAAAATTATAGGCTTTCTCGCCAAATGACCGGGTTAGAATGGCTCCCGACACATTATTGAGCCCTAACGACGAGCCGATAATAAGGGTTTTGGCCGACAGAAGGCGACCTTCTTCTTTGGCATGTTCGAGTTTCGCGTTGAAACAAACGGAATTAGAAATAAAATTAGGCGGAATACTGTGGAGGTCGGGCCAGAGTTTATGCGTGCCTTTTGCATACCTTGCCATCACAACAGCGCCAATGGCAGTTGTCAGGAGCAGGCTATGCAACAGTATTTTTTGCAGGAATTTTTTCATGTCTATCAGAATTGGAAATAGATGAACTGACCACTACCGAATCGACCCAGAAACAGAATGGCAATAACAATCAGATAGTACATACCATAGCGAGGTATGGGCCGAAGGGCGTTCAGTATGGGCAGGAAACCGGTGCGACTGATAATGTATTCCCAGGCCATAAAGAGTGTTGTGATAAGAATTATTTTCTTCGACACCAGCGGATTGTGGATGTCGAAATGCGGATTAACAGCATTGCCAATCACGTGCATAGCCGTACTGACATCCGGTGCCCGGAAGAAAACCCAGGCCAGCGCTACAACCACATTGGTCAGCACCAGCGCCAGAATTCCTCTGTTCTGCTTGCGGTTAAACACATCTTCCAGAATCTGGAACGTACCATGAATAGCCCCCCAGATCACAAATGTCCAGTTGGCACCGTGCCACAGCCCCGAGGTCATAAAGACAATGAAAACGTTCAGGTGTTTATGCCGACGGTTGCCACCCAGCGGAATGTAGAGATAATCGCGGAACCAGGTCGATAGCGACATGTGCCATTTGCGCCAGAATTCGGTAATCGAATGCGAGAAATAAGGATAATTGAAATTTTTCATCAATTCAATACCCATTACTTTCGACGCTCCCAGCGCCATGTCGGAATAGCCTGAGAAATCGCAGTAAATCTGGATTGAGAAGAAAACCATTGCAATAATGGAGTTGTAAGACTGGGTGCCCAGATGCCCATAATAGTAGTCGACGTAAGCCGCCAGGTTGTCGGCAATCACGACTTTCTTAAACAACCCATAGGCCATCATCTTAAGCCCATCTACGGCGCGGTCATAGTCAAATTTGTGTTCTTCCTTAAACTGGTAGAGCACATTTTGCGGGCGTTCTATGGGCCCCGCCACCAACTGCGGATAATACATCACATAGAGCGCGTAATAACCCAGGTGTCGCTCGGCCTGAAAGTTTCCCCGGTATACCTCAATGGTATAACTCATGGCCTGGAAGGTATGAAACGACAGGCCGATGGGCAGAATCAACTTCCAGTAGCTGAGGTGTTCCTGACCCGAAATGCCCAGCAGTACGTTGATATTGTCGATGAAGAAGTTGTAGTATTTGAAAACGGCCAGCACACCAATATTGGCCACCAGACTCATGACCAGATAGAGCTTCCGGCGGGTTCCAGTCGATTGTTCAATGAGAATTCCAGCGTAGTAGTCGATAAGGATGGTGAACAGCAAAATCAGTACATAAACCGGAATAAACGCCATGTAGAAATAGCAACTGGCTACCAGCAACAGTATCCACCGGAAGCGTTGCGGCAACCAGAAATACAGCGCCGTAACGATCGGGAAAAAGATGAAAAACTGAATAGAATTGAATAGCATGGAGAGGTATGTTTAATGGGTAGCAACAGGCTTTACATTCATCTTTTCGGTTACGTCAACGTTTGAGCCGAACCGTTTGCGGAGTTTCATGGTAGGTTTCTCAACATAGAGGTAGCTAATGAGCGTCAGAACAGTGCCAACCGTTGCCGCTACGGCCATCCAGGGCAGCGTAGCCCGAAATGGCGTTACATAGTGTTCGGCGAAGCACACACCCACCCAGTGAAACATATAGAGCGAGTAGCTGACCTTGCCAACCTGAATGAGCCAGGGTGCGCTCAACCGACTGAGCAGCCAGTTGTAGCGAGGGTGATAGAGTGTGGCCGGAACCAGCACCGATAATGCAATGCCCTGCATCGTATAGCGAACCGTTTCCCGAAAAAACAGATCGCGGTAAACCAGTGTGAACAGGATCAGCAGGGCCGCCACCAAATACGTTGCCCAGTGGCCCGCAAATCGGATATAGGTTCCTTTGGGAGTCCGATACAAAATCAGACTGGTGATGCAGCCAAACAGAATGGCGTCGAAACGGGTATCGGTTGCGCGATAGATTCGATCCGTTACGGCATAGCTCAGTCCCTGGGTAGATGCGATGTGCCAGCGCCAGCACATCGCACTCACCACCGCTACCAGTAGCAGGGCAATAAACGTATTATTCCAGCGGAACAGAGCAATAAACAAAATCGGGAAAACAATATAGAAGTGCTCTTCGACCGCCAGCGACCAGACAATATTGTAGACCTTCGAACACATGGCCGACACATCGGGTGTGGCATAGATCATGTAGTAGTTACGGTAATAAAAAACCGTCGACAGAATCTCGTTCTGGCTAACATCGCAACCGATCAGTAGGGTAAACAGAATCGAAATAACAACCATAAAAAGCAAGGCCGGATAGAGCCGGAGCAACCGCCGGGCATAAAAACTCTTCATGTCGATTCGCTGCTTTTTTATGTACTCGGCAATCATCAGCCGGGTAATGAGCAGACCGCTAATGAAGAAAAACAACGTAACGCCGAACCCGCCCGGCAGAATGTGTCCATAGCCATAGTGGCTGAAAACCACCAGCAGAATGGCTACACCCCGGAACCCGTCCAGCCCCGGAATGTAATTCGTATTGGTTTGTTGGTTGATGGATTGCTGCATAGTATCGGGGTTAAGCGAGTAAGTCTTTATAAATGGAAAGGAGTTTCGGGAAAATGGCGTCGGGGAGGTAGCGTTGAATGATCGTACCCGATTCTGCGCCCATCTGACGGGCCAGGTATGGGTTTTCGACAAACGCATTCAGCCGTTCATAGATGGCCTGCTTGTCGCCAGGCTGCACCAGATAGCCATTGACACCTTCTATAACGGCTTCGGCCGTACCGCCAACGGGTGTTGAAATAACCGGAAGGTGATAGCTCATCGCTTCCAGAATCGATAGCGGAAGCCCTTCGTTATACGACGGCAGAATATATACGTCGCTTTCTGAAAGTAGTTGTTGTTTATAGTCGCCCGAAATCCATCCTTTAAACTCTACAATGGTTTCCAGCCCGTGATGCGCAATGAAATTCTGGAGCTTTTCAACTTCACCATTGCCACCGATGGTCAGCTTGAGTTTGCCTTCCCAGTCATCTTTGTGTTGCCGGACCACGTCGAGCAGGTCGAAAATGCCTTTCCGATTACCAATCAGACCCAGAAACAGCACTTTTAAAGGACCGTTGTTGAGCGGATTGGTAAGCGCATGGCTGCGTTGCGGTACATCGATTACATTGCCCAGAATCTCGATCCGTTTCATCTGAAAGTTCGCTTCGAAAAAGGCTTTCCAGGAGGCCGACAGGCAGAGCATCACATCGGTATTTTCGACCATAAAACGCACCAGATTTTTCATGACGGTACGGCTGCCGGTATAAAAAACCTTGAACTCCGAGCCGTTCATGTGGTAGATGGTTTTCCGGCCGAAGAGGTATTTAGCCGTCAGGAAAACAATGAATTTCCGATAAAAACTGCCATACGACGCACCGTGAATATGCACGATCTGAATCGACCGATCGGTCAGGAGTGTTCGTAGCAGGTTGATATACTGACCAATAAAGTAGCCAACGAGCCGGAGCTTGCTGGCTACCATACGGTGAGTCGTGATGTATTTGAAGACACCGAAATATTTTTCGTAGACGTAGATGAGGTAGCCAATGCCGCCTTCGTAGGGGCGGTGCCGGAAACCGACAGTCAGTACTTTTTCGGCTACATCGTCCGGGATGGCAACAGTGGTTACCGGTGGCGCAATCGTCGTTATCATACGGATTGTGTCGATAATAAAGGTTCGAATGTTGGATAAGCAGGTTGATTGTAAGCCGTCAGATACTGGCGGGCGGTACGACGCACGTCGAAAGCTTCTTTGGCATGCATCTGGGCAAGCACAATTTTTTCCTGAAAAGCATGGGTGGCATACGCGCTGATGATGGACTGAAGTTGACGGGCACAATCATCGGCCTGACCGCTCATGAAGGTTGAGCCGAACGCTCCCTGGTTTATAATCTCCAGTGGGCCTTCGATGTCCGATACCAGAACGGGTACACCGGCAACCATGGCTTCGGCAACGGTCAGACCAAACCCTTCGTAGAGCGAGGGTTGAACGAGCAGGTCGTATTCGGCCAGGTGCTGGTAGACGTACGTCCGATCTTTCAAGCCCAGAAACCGCACATAAGGCTCCAGTTTATACTCCTTTATCTGTTCGGTCAGTACCGGTAAAGAGTCGCCATCGCCAATAAAATCGAGCTGGATATTGGTCAGACCATACGTACTAGTTAGCTGATGAATCGCATGCAGCAGAATATGCTGCCCTTTTTTCTGATGCACTAGCCGACTGATCTGAACCAGGCGGAAAAGTCCCCCCGAATAGGATCGGCGTTTTGGGCGGATCATCGCTACCGGAATGCCATTGTAGACAACATTGGCCGACCGCCCCGAACGATTTTTGATGTCGCCCCGAACGATTTTTGAAATGGCAAACAACAGGTCGAATTGCCGGAAATGCGTTGCCGGTACGTGAACGTCGTGAACGGTAAGGTACTTTCGGCACGGATACCGAAAATGGGCCACCGTGTTGGGGTTATGGCAATGGATAACATCGGGTTTGATGCGCCATAACAGACTGTTCAGCCGGAGCAGATAGACCGGGTTCCGACTCCCCAAAGGCCGGTCGATCAGGTGAACCCGAACTCGGTTGTCGATTCGGTTCAGTAGCCCGGCATGGTAGGTGTTGTTGATGACGACCAGATGAATGGTTGCAAACGCAGACTGCTCGTTCAGAATATCGACCAGCATCGATTCGGTGCCTCCCGTTTCCAGACCAAAATTCAGATGTACAATCTTCATAGCAAGCTTATTCTACCGTGTTGACAATGTAATCGAGCGTAGCTTCTTTGTTGGGAATCACTTTGGCGGGACTGCCGATAACGATACAATCGGCTGGTACATCGAAATTGACGAACGTGTTTGGCGCAATCAATACATTGTCGCCAATGGTGATTTTACCAACAATGACCGCGCCCGTACCGATCCAGACTTTGTTGCCTATGGTTGGGCAACCCTTACGAACCCCCCGGTTTGTCTGACCAATGGTTACGTTATGGGCGATGTAGCAATTGTCGCCGATAACAGCCTGCTTATTAATCACGATCGGCCCGAAATGATGAATTACCAACCCTTTTCCAACCTTCGTGTTGTGGTTGATCTGAAACCCGAACTTGAAGGTGTAGTGGTAATAAAACAGGCGGTAAATGATACCGGGAAGGCTGTATTTACCGTGCCGCCCCACTTTCCGGAAAAAGTAGGTGTAGCGAAACCCCGGCGTGAGCAGGCATTTCATAAACGCCTTCAGGCCCGTTTCGCCCGTGTATCGATAGAGATCCGCTTTAATGGTTGCGTCCATGATTTATGTACGGTAGGAGCGACTGTTCACTTACAACAAACTGGCTTTAACCAGGCTCTTGAAGGCCCGGTAACGCGTTTTGATGAGCGCCTGCGAATAAGGTTCGGCACCGTGTCGGCGCAAAACCCGACCAATGTCGCGCATAAACAGATGGCCGCCCGTGCTGGTTTTGGTGGCTTCCCAGCGCCGGTAGCAGGCTGCCGATTTATCGGAATAGTAATAAATGGGACCATGATTGAGCAGCCGTAGCCATAAATCCAGATCCATGCAGTAGTGGATCGTTTCGTCGACGTAGTTGACCGCCCGAATCAGCTCGGTTGGGTAAAACGAGCCCGGCTGCATTACATCATAATTTTTGTTCAGCAGATGCGCTTTGTTGGGTATGGCGACCTGACGGGTTTCGATAAAATTGCCCTGCCCGTCGATCCAGTCGACCCGGCTCCCGTAGTAAATAGAACCGCCCGGATGTTGCTGGTAGAGCGTTACTATTCGTTCAACGCAGTCGGGATAGAGCAGGTCGTCGGAGTTGATCCAGCCCACGAGTTCACCCGTTGCCGCCCGAAACCCTTTGTTAATGGCATCCGACTGGCCACGGTCTTTTTCATGAATAACAACATCAATTTTGTTGCAGTACTTATCGACAATGGCCATTGTGTTGTCGGTTGAGTTGCCATCGACGATGATGTATTCAATGTTCGGGTAGGTTTGATTCAGCACCGACCGGATGGTTGCTTCGATAAACTGCCCCTGATTGTACGATGGCGTAACAACAGAGACTTTGGGCATAGCAGGCGCGGTCATATCGGTAAGGTTTCTAGTTGTGAGTAGCTTGTTGACGGTATAGACGAGCGGAGCATGGGTGGCTGATCGCCTGCTGTTTTGGCGGCTTTTGTTGTCAGAACGGCAATGAACAACACCAGTACCCGGAACGGAATCAGAATCATTTCAACCCCAAGCATCGACGCCAGCAGTGCCTCTGTAACCCACAAAAGCCCGGCAACGCTGTACATAGTGGCCCGGTTTTTATAGAAATGACGGATTAGCATCACCAATACAGTTGTGTAGAAGATTGCTCCCACAATACCTACCTGTAGCATCAGCATCGACCATGGAATATCGCCGGTTTCAATTTGGGCCACCCGGTCGTATCGCTCCTGAAAAATGCCGACCTGAAACGGGAGTTTATTAGCCTGTTTGGTGTCTTCGCCCAGCAAGCCAATGCCAAACAGCCAGCCTGCCGGTAAGGTGGTGATATACTGGAACCGTTCGAGCAGGTGCGCCAGGCGGAACGTAAGTGTGTTGTCGCTGTAGTCCATCTGACTGAGTACCATCGGGCCCGACAATGTGCGGCCTAAATCCGTAAATGCCTCATCGATCCGATACCGTACCACATCGACCAGCGAAGCCAGGTAGGCCACCACCCCAATGGCGCCCAGATACATTGTCCGTTTGTTGCGTTGCGCAATCAGAACATACAGCACAATCACGAAGAAAAGCGTGATGATGTAAGAGCGGTGCATGGGAGCTACCACCGTCAGGAGTAGAATGGTAATAACACCGGCCTGCATCCATTTCGACTGAAACTGGTGCACAAACAGATAATAGAAGAAGATCGGGGTCAGGTAAACGGGTGTATTGTAGAACCGGGTGAAATTGAAGCCTTCGATGTCGTGTGTAATGGCTTCACTACCTGCAGCCTGAGCCGCCAGCAGCGATTCTTTCAGCGGAATCTGGATCAGGAAAATAACACACAACCCAACCGTAATGGCAGCGATGGTGCGCAGCACCTGAATCAGGACCTGCGTAGGAACCATAAAAAAGACCCCGAAGCTGAGCAGGAACAGATTGGCCCGCAGAACCTTGATGACCCCGCCGAAGCTATAGTCCAGCACCACGCAGCTATAAAAAGCATCGATGAGCACAAAACCGAAATAGGCTGCAACCCATTTGAAAATAGGTTGCTTTTTGATGACGTGCAGCACAATATCGAAGCGATACAGCAGCAGAACGATGATATACAGCAGGGCTAAGTCGGTCAGCTTATCGATAGGCGAAGCCGCCAGCAAAATCGACGAAGGAATCACCTGAAAACCGTTGGCTATCAGTCCAAAAAATATGAGCAGCGAATAATAGTACTGCTTGTAAAGGAATTGATAAATGGCCAACCCAGTTAATGCAAGTCCAAGCATAACACGTTCGGTTTAAAGTGAGTACACGGGTTGAATGGCTTCGACCGGTAGAACCGCCGATACATTCCGGATAAAACGGGCTGGGTTGCCAGCCCAGATCTGATCGGCCGGAATGCTGCGCGTCACCACCGATCCGGCCCCTATAATGGCGCGCTCGCCAATGGTTACGCCTTTCAGCACAATGGAGTTGGCCCCGATAAAGGCATCGGCCCCAATCTGAATGCTTGCTTTCCGAAATCCTTCCAGTTGAATCCGGCGCAACTGATAGTCGAGCGGGTGAAAGTCGTTGTCCCACAGGCAGGTATTACCGCCCAGATTGCAATACGGTCCAATTGTGATGGAATCAGCTACGTTGATGGATGTTCCCGAAAACCCACAGTCGTGATCGATGTAGAGGCTGGCACCGTTGGCAACCGAAATGATCACGGGGTTATAGAGGCCGATGGCATTGTGTTTCGTTGCCGATCGGAACACAACATTATCGCCAATAACGACTTTGGCCCCTGGTGCTACTTTCCAGACCAGACGACCGTATAGCTGTATGTTTTTTCCAAGCGTTACGTTCGGATAAAACAGTTTAATACGTTGGTAGAACAGTGCATTTTGTATGGCCTGCCAACTGGTGCGAATCAGATTGAGTACCCGGCGAATCAACTGGATCATGGTCTGTTCAGAATAGCTTGTGGGGTCAGTGCTCTGTAATTCTCTTTTACCCGGAGCAAGTCCTGCATGGTAGATCCGAAATACTTTCGCTGCGAAACCATGGTTGTCAGCATGGTAGCATCCATCAGCAGAATAATGTATTTCTCCCGAATGGTTGTGGGAGCGGTCAGGCGACGCAGTGTGTAGTAAATCCGGCGCAGAAAATGATACGTCCAGCTTCGTTCGTTGGTCCGTTCGGCCAGGGCATAGTAGGGCTGGAGCACTCCGTTGCCTTTGCCAAACTGCCGAAACATCCGGGTGATATACGACCACTGAAGGCGACCTTCGGGCAGGTAATGCTCGAATTCCAGATAAGGGCTATACCACAGTTGATAACCCAGAATTTTGATCAGCGTCGTCAGTTCGCCATCGTCGCCAGCCGACAACGATTTGCCCGATCGGCCACTGAGCCGGGTCTGGAAGCCCGAATCCAGGACGCGCAGAATAACCGACCGACGGACAACCAGACCGGCCCCATAGAGAGTATTGCCAATGACCTGGCCTTCGGCGCGTCCTTGTGGGCCAAGTGCATAGCCGTGGACACAACCGTCGAAGAAGGTCGGTTTTTCGCCACCAAAAACGGGTGCACCCCTACCTCCGCAGGCCCCAATCAGGTCATTCGATTCCATGATCCGGTAGCTGTCGGTAATGTAGCTGTTGCAGAGCCAGTTGTCGTCGTCGCAGAAGATCAGGTATTCATACCGTGCTTCCCGAACGCCGGTCATGCGTGCATGGATGAGGCCCTGGTTGGGTTCGTTAACTACCCGAAGCGGAATATCGGTCAGATACGAATCCCACAATTGGTGAGCTGCCTGAGCCGTGTTATCGCTGGAGTTATTATCAACCAGAACAACTTCCCAGTTCAGATCGGTCGGTACACGCTGGTTGCGCAGATGCCCGAGTGTTTCTGGCAGCCGGCTAGCGCTGTTATAGCAGCAAATGACAACCGAAACGCCTTTTTTCATAGTGCTAAAAAATTACGAATGCCCGAATGGATAGACTTAGCCTTGCAGTAGCAGCGCCCGAAGGGCAATCTTGCCGCTGGGACGCAGTGGTTTATGGAAAAAACTGCTCAGCACAGTTACGTATATCTGCGTAATCAGCACAGCGACTGCCGCACCATAAGCCCCGTATCGTGGAATAAGCAGAAAGTTGAGGCCAATATTGATGACCGAACCAATGAGGGTGATGCGCAGAAACAGATGCGAGAGATTGAGCGTATACACATAAGCATTGCGCGCAACTCCAATAGCAACAAACAGCAGGGTGATAATGAGCAACAGACTCACATCGGCGCTGGCTTCGAAGCGGTTTCCGAGAAAAAACACGATGAATGGTTTGATAAACAGCACAAACCCCGCAATCAGCACATAGGCTACACCAATCATAATCCGATGTACGTGCGCCAGCGTTTTCAGGAAATCTTCCTGACTGTTCTGATGCGCCTTCACAATTTTTGGCAGAAACGACGACTGGATGATGACCGGAATGAAATAAACTGCATCGACAAACCGGTTGGCGGTGGCATAGATACCGCTCTCAAAATCACCGGCCATGTCGCGAACCAGAATCTGATCGACCCGCATATAGAGCCAGATGGCCATGTTCGATACGGCCAGTGGCCAGCTATCGCGCAGGAGCAACCGGGCAAAATTGCGGTCGAAACGCAACCCGTTCACTAACTGCTCCTTAACGGCAAGGTAGAGCAGGCTTATGGCCGTAACCACACTTTCGGTCAGGGTAGCCAACCCATACAGAAACAGGTTTTTGGATAAGGTAGCTACCGTAATTTTGGCCGCGCTGGTCGATAAAGACCCCATGTTGGTTGCACCAACTGCCTTTTTCGATTGTAGCTGCGCATCGAAATAAAACGAGAAAACCGTGAGCGGCACCACCAGAATCGATACTCCCAGCAAGGCTACTAACTGATGCGAAAAATCGTCGCCAGGGCGTAGTAAATACACGACCCCAATAACAAGCACATAAGCAATCAGACTGAGTCCGGCCATAAGACCAGCGGCTGTTCCGACAATGATTTGTCGGTTGTCGTTGTTTTTGGCCAGTTCCCGAATAACAATTTCCCGCAGGCCAAAGCCTACTAAAGTTGTAAAGAAGGACGAAAGCGCGTAGCAATAGGTAAAGACTCCGTAGCGTTCGGGACCCAGTCGATTGATTGTGTAAATACCGACGGCAAAAATCAGGATATAGTTAATAAGCTTACCCTGAAGCAGCCAGCCGATATTTTTCAAAATCGTGGCGGTTTCCGCGTTGTTGATGTCCAGACGCTGGGCCAGACCATTTTTGACTTTTCGCTGGATGCTCTTAATCATAGGTTCGAATCAGTGCGCCTTTTCGTCGCCTTTAATCATTTTGTGAGCCGTCCAGAAACAGATTTTCAGATCCAGCGGTAAAGACTGTTTGCAGATGTAGAAGTGATCGTATTTCACCCGATGCTGCATATCGATAATTTTTGCGGTTTCGCCCCGGCAACCGCGCGACTGGGCCAGCCCCGTTATGCCGGGTTTTACGGCATAACGGCCCGGATACCCCGGTAAGGTTTTCCAGTGCTGGGCGTCGAGCTGAATGGGGTGAGGTCGCGGCCCCACAATACTCATATGGCCCAGCAGCACGTTGAACACCTGCGGCAACTCGTCGAGATTCGACTTACGCAGAAAACGACCAATGCGCGTTACCCGATGATCGTTTTTACTGGCTTGTCGAAACTGGGCATTGCGTTCGTACGACATGGTTCTGAACTTCAGACAGCGAAATGGCCGACCGTTTCGCCCGGTGCGCAATTGCATGAACAGGATAGGACCCGGCGACGTGATTCGGATCAATAAACCGATAATGGGAACCAGCCAGATAAGCAGGGTAATTGTAACCAGACTCGCAACAAGAATGTCGAACAGGCGTTTTCCCCATTTGTATCTGCGGCTTGATTTGATTGTAACATTCTTTCCCGCTGGTAACGATTCATTGATAATTGCCGGATCATTGAGTGACGACAAAGAAAGATCAAGCATATGAATGGGCAGGTTAGTAGTCTATAAAAAGAACTACGCCATTACCGGCGTTTACGGGCCGAGGCTTTCGCAATCTGTTTCGATTCCTCGTAGTAGCCACCATAATTGCTGTAGCCATAGCCGTAGCCATACTGATACGATTCGCCACCACCTACGGCATTGAGAATCAGGTTCAATCGCTGGAATCGATTTTCTTTATACAACGTGTCGATCATGCGCAGATAGGCCTTGGGCGTGTGTTCGTGGCGAACCATAAACATGGTTGCATCTACATGAGGGGCTATTAGCTGGGCATCGGTAACCAGCCCAACCGGGGGCGAGTCGACAATGATATAGGCGAATCGTTCGCGCAGTTCGCGGAATAACCGCTCAAGCGCGGGGCTGCTCAAAAGCTCGGCCGGGTTGGGCGGAATGGGCCCACAAGTGATGATGTTGTAGTTCGGGAACCCCGGAATTGGCTGCAAAACCTCGTCCAGCGTGGATTCCTGAATCAGGTAATTGCTAATACCAACATTGTTGGAAAGGCCAAGCACCGAATGAATTTTGGGCTTCCGGAGATCCATTTCCAGAATGACCGTTGGGCGGTCGACCAGTGCCAGGCTGGCTCCCAGGTTCAACGACAGAAAGGATTTGCCTTCGCCACTGATGCTGGAGGTGAACATAATAACCTGGCTATCGGTTGGGTTGCTGCGCAAAAACTGAAGGTTGGTGCGTAATGAGCGAATCTGTTCGGCAATAACCGACCGTTGGCCCGAAACCATAACCAGCGGATCGAGGTTGCGGCTGGCAACAATTTCGCCCAGAATCGGTACCTGCGAAATAGCTTCTACATCAGACCGGCGGTTTACCCGATTGTTGAGGGCATCGCGGGCACCCAGCACACCAATCGGCAGCAGTAGTCCCAAAGCGCCAAAGAGCATGAAAATGGTTCGCTGAACTGGTTTCACAGGGTCGGGCTCACTGCTTGGCGGATCGATGGTGCGGCTGTCGGCCACGGTCGATGCATAGGAGAGGGCCGTTTCTTCGCGCTTTTCGAGCAGGTATGTATAGAGGTTGTTTTTGATCAGCTGTTGCCGGGTAATATTGACCAGCGCCCGCTCCTTATGCGGAATTGTGCGAATTTGCCCTTCCAGTTCGCGGTTGGTGGCTTTCAGCTTCGACTGGGTGCTCATCAGAGTCTGCTTCACATTGGCAATATTATCGCTCAGGCTGGTTTTAGTGGTTTTGATCTGGCTATCGAGCGACTGGAAAATTGGGTTGTTGGGCGAGGTGGTTTTGCTCAGTTGCTCGCGTTGCAGCTCCAGTTCGGCCAGTTTGCCGACCAGACCCGTCAGTATGGGATCGTTGATCGAAACCATAGCCGGGGCCACTCCCCGTTCGCCCGATTTACTGTCGACATAGCGTTCGATGTCCTGAATGGCACCGAGCTGAATCGTGGTCTGGTTCAACTGGTTATCGTTTTCCTTAACCGTTTCCAGAAACACTTTGGCCTGCGAACTCAGGTCGGTAATGCCTTCTGCCGATTTATACGACTCCACGCCCTTCTCCACGGTCGAGAGTTCGCCTGAGATAAGCCGCAGGCGCTCTTCAATGAAGTTCAGCGTATTGGAGGCCGCCACGTTTTTGTCGACAATAGCCGCCTGGTTATACTCGCTGATGAGTTTGTCGAGTATGGCTTCACCTTTGTGCGGAACCGGATCTTCGAGTGTCATCTGCAACACCGTCGATGCCTTACTACTAGGTTCAATGGTCAGGTTTTTAAGGTAGTTGTTAACGGCCTGCCGTTTGGGTAACGCATGAACAATCAGTGGTTCGGAGCTAACCCGGAGTTGATGACGAGGAAAGATACGCAGGCGTCCGTAGGGTGTATTGATGCTCTGATTGACTGGATAATCAGTATCGTTGATCCGAACTTTACCGGGGCTTATGACGTATAGTTCCAGATCTGTTTCGTAGAGTGCCGGGTTGGCCTGTTCAACAATCAGGCGGATGGGCGCTTCGTCGAAAATCTCCCGTTTGATTGTTTTGGTTGGGCTAAAATACTGCACATCGAGGCCCAGGCTTTCGACAACCTTGCTCATTAGGGCCCGCGACCGCAGAATCTCCATCTCATTTTCAATGACCTTCTTTGGCGCAAAGATGTCCATCTCTTTAAGGATGTTTTCTTCGCTCAACCCCTTTTTATCGTCCTTTATCAGTAGGCTGGTTTGTATTTTGTAGATAGGGGTCTGGTATTGCAGATAAGCATAAGCACCCGCACCCGCTACAAGTAACGACAGCACAAACCATTTCCATTGCCGGGCATAACGCATAAACAGCAGCCGCAGGTTGGGCGTGTTTTCTATTTCGTACACCTGGTACGGAGAATAGGCATAGTTGTTCTGATTCGACATGATGATCCCTGTTTATTGGATAAAAGGACGTTGGTTAAAAGCGAGAGATAATAACGGCCAGAAATGAAAGCCCGCTCAGGAAAATAGGCAGGAGCTGATTGGTGCGGTCGGCAGTGGCAGCCCGTACCCGACCTGGTTCAACATAGACTACATCGTTAGGATGCAGGTAATAGTAGGGAGAGTTGAACAAATCCCGGCGCGTTAAATCGACTCGGGCAAAGGTGCGGTGACCGTTCTCTTCGCGAATGATAAGCACATTGGTCCGATGGCCATAAATTGTTATATCGCCTGCCAGGCTCAAGGCTTCCAGTAACGTGATTTGTTCGTTCGGGATCGTAAATAACGACGGGCGTGTTACTTCGCCCATAACCGAAATGCGAAAATTCTGATTGCGTATGTTAACCGTTGGTTCTTTTAAATACTCTTTGAGCGACTCGCGCAGTTGATCTTTTAGTTCGTTAACCGTTTTGCCTTTTACATTAACCTTACCCAGCACAGGAAGCTCAATCATCCCATTATTATCGACGAGGTAGCCACTAACTGGAGCTAGTGGAGTTGTGCTGGCCGTTGTATTGGCCGGTACCGTCCGTTCTGATACCGCAAAGGCGGTATAGGGGTTGAAAAAAGCCGATGCTTCGGGGTTTAGACTGTTAACCTGGACGGCCAGCACATCGCCAGGCTGAATGGTTGGCGTATAACGAGCGGCAACGGTCAGTGTATCTACTTTACCCGGCTCCTGCTGAAAATACGACAGTTGTTTGGTCGATACGCAACTAGTGAGAATCTGACTGCCAAGCATACAGCTTAACAGAATGTATTTCAGCGTATTGTTGCGCGCGATACCCATTAAATATGCCCTCATAAAGTTAACTTTTATGCACTGTCTGGAATTAGATTGAAAGCCCTGTGTGATTCGTTGAAAAAAGCTAGTTGTATCTGTATTCTGATTTGTGGTTCAGTTAGGTCATTACATATGAATGAGGATTATACTTATTGTTTGATTTGTGAAACTTAGACAAATTTAGTAAAATTTTTATTTACTAAAACAAGATAAAGTTAATTTAAGGTATGCTTTTGTAGTCAGATGGGGAATTCTGCTTTTTTGCTGCTTTTTGTCTAATATTTTGCGCGATTAGTGATAGGATAAGGGACATCGCTTCCAAAAAAGATAGCAAACGGTCCAGGTATGCGTTTCTGTTGTAGATAATTATTTGGTATAAATGCGTTATTTAGAAATAAAATATTGTAGCCCGATTTTTAGGCTAAACTGCCTGTTAACTTATCCAGATGCCATTTTTGGGGATTGATGCTGATTTTCTGGCTGTAAGTTTAATGTTTGATAATATATTATATGTTACCTTTATGATTGAAGGATAAATATTATTAAATTAAGTTGCTGAGATGAGGCAATGGGTTATATTGTCGTTACTACTTATATGGGCACAGGGGGGCTGGGCATTTCAGTCGATTCAGGATTCAATCAGACTAGTCAAGCCCGAACACAGCCTGTGTCTGCAGTCTGGAACAACAGGACTTACTATTTTTTATAACCATACCATAGGCTCTTCGCACCGACTGGTGATGCGGGGGGGAGTTAACTATTTAGCGTACCGAAAACGTATACGAATCAATACGGCCCCTGATTCGTATCTGCAGATAGATCCCGATTTTATTGTCAATATTGCTCAGGCTGGTTTGAAATGGTATCCGCTAAAGCGCCCGTCGTTTTTTGTGGCTGCGGGGCTGGGGTTTACCTGGCACCCCTATGTAGATTTTGTGCTAACCACAAACACCAATCTTAATCTGGGGGGACTCGAATTAACGCCCCAGGATGTTGGCATTGTTCGGTTAGGGTTTCGCTGGCATCCAGTAGTAGGGTATCTGGGTTGGGGATTTGGCCCCGTAAGCCCACGCAAACGGATTGGAGTTGGTTTCGAGATGGGGGTGTATTACCTCAGCCGTCCTCGGATAAAGCTCGATTATGAAGGGTTTCTTGAAACTACCAACATCGACGATCAGGTGCCCGTTGTTGAGCGCAACCTGTCGAATTATCGCTATCTGCCTGCTATCACTATTTCGTTTTCTTATACGCTTAAACGTTCTCGTTAGCACACCTAATTCATGAAATTTCGTATTTTCCTGTATTGTGCAGTTGCGTTACCAGGTATATTGGACGCCTGCCAGAACCCCCTTGATGGGGTTGAGCTAAAGGTGAAAGATCCTATTCCGAACGGCGTGGTTGAGCTACGTTTTTACGACCCGGCGGGCAATCCGTTGCCTACCGCCAATCAGGTTACAATTGCCGGCCCCGATGCTAAAGAGATTGTAACAACGCTCAATACGACCCGGTTTAAAATCAATACAGATGGCAATCTGCTGGTGGCACCCTCGCCATTGATCACATTGTCGAATCAGAATCCGGTACGCTTTACGGCCGTGGTTGCTGCCGACAATTACCTGACCGTGGTGCAGCCCGTTACCTTAACGACACCCAACCGAACAACGCGCTATATTCGGCGGATTAATTTGCTGAAACCACCCCGAACGCTGGCGGCAGCCCGCACAACTGGCCGCGCCAGTACCGATGGTAGTGTGCAGAAGCCTCTGGTTCAGTCGACTATACAACCAACAGTCGATGCCGATCGGGCTACCGTTACGATAGGAACCGGAACAAAGCTCATCGACCGCGATGGGCAACCCGTTGGTGGTAATCTGACCATGTCTGTGATTCATACAAATGCCCGCACCAGCGAAGCTACCAGTCAGGTGCCCGGTAGTGGTATTCTGTCGTATGTCAATACGCCGAATGGCGAAACGTTGGGTACGCTGCGCGTATCGTCTATTGCAGGTTCGCTCACGTTTGAGGTTTATAATGATGCCTACCAGTTGGCGAAGCAGTTATCGCAACCTGCTCAGTTATCGATGGATCTGAATCCGGCAACCATCAACAGCCAGGCGGGGCGGGTCATCCAGGCCGGAGATTCGATTCCCTTATATAGCTATGATGCCGTTACGAACCGCTGGCAGCAGGAAAAAGCTGGAATCATTAGCCTGAACAGCCAGACCGGCCGGTTGGAGTATCGGGCGGCAGCACCGTCTGTTGCGGCTTACGTTGCTACCTGGACCGAATCGGTCTGCGATGTAGGACCCGTTTTCAGAGTGGTAAGCAGTAAGCTTAACAATGTCGATGTCAATTATTTCTGCAAGCTGATCGATGCGGTTTCGGGTGCGCAGGTAGGTGCTTTTTATGCCAATGTCAACAATGGGTCGGTTATCCGAATCTATAATCAGACCAAAGGTCGTCGACTGAAATTACAGGTCTATGACCAGACCGACGCTTGGGGAAAGGGCACAAATGGAGGAATGGTAGCCGAATCGGTAGCTGCTGCTACCTGCAATGAAACCCAGATTCCGGTTAGTTTGAGTGCCTTGCCAGTGCCCCCCGTTATTAAGCTCGAATTTTACTTTTCGTGTCCGGCCGGTACAAAGCTGGATGAATCGTCGCTACCTGCCGAAATACGAACGCAGTACAGCGAAGCGGGTAAGGATCAATGGCACGATCTGATCATTGCCACCCGTACACAACGTTCGGTTTTTTCCTATAAACTGCAATTGGGGAAAACATACGATTTTCGGGCCAGTACTGATGGCGGAGCCTCGTGGCCCCTTCGACAGAATGCGTATGTGATCGATAAGCCCGAATGGGTATTAAAAATCAAGGCAGAGATGTATTGTAAGTAGCGAGTAGTTTGGAGAATCGATTTTGACGCTCGTCCTCCGCTCGTTCGCGATTGTATCGCGAACGAGCGGCCCAGGCCCTATGCCTAAAAGCATACATTTTTAGATTCCGTCCCGTAACTTTCGGGCAAATTAGGCGGATGGTCAGTGTGGCCAATCATCAACTCCCGTCTTTCCCGAAAATTCATGCAACTGCTTTTTCATCGCGTCGATTTACGTCTGAAACATACGTTTACCATTGCGCACGACAGTCGCGATGTACAGCCTACACTTATTGTCGAATTAACCGACGGAACCTACCGAGGCTTTGGGGAGGCCACGGCTACCCGCTACTATGGAATTACGATCGACGGTATGGTTTCGGCATTAACCGCCTTACGCGAGCGTATCGAGTCCTATGAGTTGACAAATCCCGAATTGTTCTGGTCCGATATGCAGCCGCATCTGGCGAAAAACCCGTTTGCGCTTTGTGCCCTCGATCAGGCAGCCTGGGATTTGTGGGCAAAAAAGCAGAAACAACCGCTCTATAAACTCTGGAACCTCGACCCGGAAAAATCGCCGTTAACCAACTACACAATTGGTTTGGATACACCCGAGCGTATGGTCGACAAGATGCTGGAATTGCCATGGCCATTGTATAAAATCAAGTTGGGCAGGCCAGAAACGGACCTTGCCATTGTGCGGGCACTCAGAAATCATACTGATTCGTTGTTTAGGGTCGATGCCAACTGCGGCTGGACGGTTGAAGATACTATTGTGAAATCGAGGGCGCTGGCCGAACTGAACGTAGAGTTTATCGAACAACCGTTACCGGCCGATAACTGGGAAGGGGCGAAAACAGTATATGAGCAAACGGCATTGCCAATCATTGCCGATGAAAGTTGTATTGTTGAAGGCGATGTTGATAAGTGCGCGGGCTATTTTCATGGCGTCAATATCAAACTAACTAAATGTGGTGGTCTTACGCCCGCCCGCCGGATGATTGCGCGTGCTCGTGAACTGGGCCTGCGTGTGATGGTTGGTTGTATGACCGAATCGAGCGTTGGGATTTCGGCCATTGCTCAGTTATTACCGCTGCTCGATTATGCCGACCTCGATGGCTCTTTATTGATTGCCAACGACCCGGCTACGGGTGTCACCTTCGATAATGGCCGGGTTATGTATGCCAGCGAAAACGGCACCGGCGCGTGTTTACTGTAGTTTAGCGTTGATGGTTGCTCCGCTTATCGGCATACATCCTTCGATGGCAGCGCAACCATCAACGCTAAACCCCGATTCTCCCAACGCATGACAGATAATTTTACCATCAATAGCCTTCCCGGTCGGACCATCGACCATAATGGGCAAGCGTACCTGTTTTTTAGTGGAACCGCTTATCTGGGACTACCGCAGCTTCCAGCTTTTCAACAATTGTTGATTGAGTCGATTGGTCGTTACGGAACCGTATTTGGCAGCTCCCGTAATGGTAATTTACGGCTTGGTGTTTATGAAGAGGCCGAAGCGAAACTGGCAGCCGTGGCAGGCTCCGAAAGTGCCCTTACACTGTCGTCGGGAATGATGGCCGGACAGGCCGTTGTGAACTGGTTACAGGTGCAGCAGGCTACATTCGTATATGGTCCCAAGGCACACCCGGCCATCTGGAGTGGTCCGGTAGCCGATGTTCCTACGTTGTCATTTGCCGAATGGACTACTCAGCTACCCGCTCAGATTCGTTCACTACCCGCCGGTCCGGTCGCTATTTTACTCAATTCGATTGAAGCTGTTCGGTCGGAGGCTTACGCATTCGACTGGGTCAACGAATTGCCTGATGATCGCCCTATAACGCTCGTTGTCGACGATTCGCATGGCCTGGGCGTATTGGCTAATGGACAAGGTATCTGGCCGAAAATTCCGCAGCGACCAGGCATAAATGTGGTTGTTACGGCGTCGATGGCAAAGGCAATGGGGTTGCCGGGTGGCGTTATTTTCAGCGATGCTGATACGATTGCGTCGGTGCGGAAAACAGCTTTTTTCGGTGCCTGCTCGCCCATGCCACCGGCTTATCTGGATGCATTCCTCCGAGCCGATCGCTATTATGACGAAGGCCGTGAGCGGCTGAAACAGAATGTGTTGTTGGCCGAAAAATTGCTGTTGCCAACCGGTTTGTTCAGCCATGTGAAAGGATATCCGGTGTTTTTTACGGAGCAGGACGATCTCTATCCATTTCTGCTGGAGAAAGACATTTTTATTTATTCATTTGCCTATCCAACAGCCGCCGATCGGTCAAATTCGCGTATTGTCATCAGTGCATTTCATGAGTTTTCGGATATTCAGACACTAGCCGAAAACGTATATAAGTACTGTTTTTAGCCTGCTACAGTAGCGCTGTTTTTTTTGATAGGAACTGCCACAAAAACCGCCCAGGCAACGTATTGGCTGGAAAACCTCTGGCTTATGAAAAAACGTTATGCCCTTTTTGTACTTCTGCCGCTGGCTTTTGCTGCCTGTAGTAAGAGCAACGATGTAACCCCCGATGCGGGAACACAGGTGGCAGGTACCTATACGATGACGAACATTCGCTATGATTCGGCAGGTATAAACGTATTCGACTATACACTGCCACTAAGCGATGGTACCAACACTCTCTCAGGAACCATTACGGCCCGGCGCGACTCCGCAGCAGTCGTTTATGTAACGGCTACCGTCAAACAAACTGGTTACTCCGATAGCAACAATACGTTTGGGCAATTAAAATTGCAGGGCAGCTCAGCCCCTTACGATCTGTATTATGGTACAACAAAAGTGGGTACCGCCGATGGCAAAACTATAACCATCGACTATACCTTCACCGACCAGGGTATTAGCTACCGACAGGTACTGAGCGGAGCGAAACCTACTAATTGATTGGGGAAGAGAAATGCTGTCTGGAGCAGTGAGAGGCTGTTCGGGCAGCATTTCACTGGCTAAAGAAGGAGCGTTGAGCTGCGTGACCTGCCCCGAAAGAGCGAAAAGTGGATAGATTATATCGGTCGAGCCTGCCTGGCAAAGTCAACCGATACCCCAGCACTGTCAGCAGTTTGTTTGATGGTGAGCGACATTTTTGCCAACCGATTCCTGACAAAACGCTCGGTAGCTTTCTCTACTACTCATCGTTTTCCTTTAGGTAATGTATACCTCTGTTATGTTTCCCACGGCCGTTTCCATCGTCTCGAAATCACTTCAACTTCTCCAGAAAAATCAGACTTTCGGGCACCTGCTCCATTGAGCGCGACGACTCATCTTCAATGAAATAGTGTTTAACCGCCGATTTTTTAGCCTGCTTCATTATGGCCGCAATACCTACATCGCCCTGTCCCAGCGTTACGTTCGATTCTACGTCCGAGTGGCCCGTGTTCGTATCGGGGGTGCCGGGTTTACGGTCTTTGAGGTGCATTAGCAAAAACCGTTTGGGATACTTCTGTAGCAACGCAACCGGATTATAGCCCGGCGCTTTTACCCAGAATACGTCCATCTCGAAATTGACATACTTCGGATTCAGGTTTTCGGCCATATAGTCGAAGAATGTGCCATTTTCGTAGGTCTGAAATTCATAACCGTGTGTATGATAGCAGAGCGTAATGCCATTGTCGGCCAGTAACTTTCCGGCTGTGTTGAACACATCAATGGCCTGGTCGGCATCCTGAATTCTGAACATATCGCCAGGGTGCGGAATCCAGGCACAGGTTACGTATTTGGCTCCTAAGGCTTTGGCTTCTGCCAGAATTTTAGGAACATTTGAGTCAAGATCTTCAAAGCTGGCTCCGGTGCTGATTGCTTTGATCCCATTCTGATCCAGCAATTTCCGAAAGTCGGTCAGACTCATGCCATAGGTTCCGGCAATTTCGGCTTCCCGAAACCCCATTTGTTTCACCTTCGCCATGGTGCCGGGCACATCTTTGGCAAACTGATCGCGAAAACTATAGAGCTGAATGCCTACCGGCGCTGGTTTCTGAGCCAGTACCGCAAAGCCCGATAACAGGCCAGCAAGTAAAAGATAAAGTTTCGTTTTCATAGGGTTTAGGGGTTGTGGTTTATGGGTGCGCTGCCTATTAACTTGCTTTGATGCGAAGCAACTGTAAACCAATTACCAATCATCTACCAGTCTGGGTTGTAAACGTGCTTTCAAAAATTTTATCGGCGTTGCCCGTTTCGAAACCTTCGCGCCGGTGCTGTCGGCCAATTTGGTTGGCCGGTATGTTTTGAAATTCAGGAAGAACGCGCCGTTCGGCAAATTCAACATACGAGCCAGCTATTCGGAACACATCGCCACCGGCAAATTCAGCATCGATCATCTGGGCTACTGTCGATGCCTGCCGTAAATTACCATCAGGACTGATTTTAATAGTACCACCTGCCGAGTTGAGTTTGAAACCACGACGCTCCAGAAAAGCCACGAATTCATCAATTGTATTATAGCCTTCTTTCAGGTTATGAACGCTAATGGTAAAATGGTTCAGGTAATAGCGGTTATAAATGACCCAGGCCGCATATTCGCTTTCTTTTAACAGTGTCTGGTAATCGGCCAGGGTAGGAGTGTTCCAGAGCGGCTGGTGTAAAAACTGATCGACAGTAGGTGCATCGTCCAGGTCCAGAGCATCGACCGGATCGCTCGTTACCATGTCGGTATAGCGATGGATAATTTGCTGAGCTTCTGCTGATAATTCATGAACCCGCAACTCGCTGACAAAAATGCGCGGGTACTGAGGAGAAGGTGGCGAAAACCAGTTTGCGGTCAGTTTTTTTTCTATAAAATTATACTCGTCGCGTTTTTCGTAGCCGTAGTGCAGAAAAATTTTCTCGAAAGAAGCCAGACCGAGGTTGGGAACGCCCATCGTTCGGAAGGCAATGTGGTCGTTTTCAATGTCATCGGCTCGGCCGATGATGCCTTCGTTAATCATAGCGTCGATTACGTTCTGAACATCGGGAACCCGTTCGCTATACCGACGCATGAGGCCACTCATAACCCCATCCAGAGGAAGGGTATCTGCCTGTTTGTTTGATGATGAGATCATTTCAGTTGTTGGTTTTTGGTAGATGATTTATGGTTCATAGTGGTCCACTGGCTATAACCGTACTGCTGCGGAGCCACTAGGAGCCATAAACGATAAACCTATTTTTCTATTCGCCATTGACTTTGGGCGAGTAAGACATCTCTGGCCGAATTACGTTGTTCGATCCGCTGATAAACAAGTCCATCGTCTGTAGCTACGGACTGAATCTGTAGCAGATCGCCCCAATGCGTTTCGTTCCGGTAAACTAAATCAATTTCAGCTAATTCCCGCGTTTGTAGCGTATTTGTATCGATCGATTCCAGGAGCCATTGCACGTATGCCACATTGTTGACGTGCTGATTCTGATCGATACTGGTCCAGCCTACATCCACTTCTCTGGCCGGAGCCTGATCAAATGATGTGATCAGGTAATCGGGTTTGGTGGTGAGTTTAGGCAAGGGAGCAATGGTAGTGGGAACCGTTAGTTGCCGGATAAAGTCGGGCAGTGGCACCATAGTTCGTTTGTCGATACTAAATACGAGCCATATGCTGGAGGCATTGGTCAGCAGGGTATCATCATCGGCTAACACCCGAAAATCGCGATAGATAAAATATTTTTCGACAAAAGTAGGATACGTTATAACCCGAATGGTTTGTCCATAGCGTGGGTAGCGGTGCATTTGGAGCCGGAAACGCATCAGCATCCAGCCATATCCCCGATTTGCCAGATCGCTGATACCAATGCCATAGTCTATGGCATTTCGGTTAGCCGATTCCTGCATGAGATTCATTAGGGCGGTGATACTCAAGCGGCCGGAGGCATCGCACTCATAGCCACGTATGGTATACGTGTCTGTCTGAATGTAGGTCATGATACAAAGGTAGTGCTTCCGAAGAAAGTGGCAGTGGCAGTAGAATCGGTTCAGAGGCTATACCCGTTGTTATCGGTGACCGCCCGCCTGAAGAGCGGGCCTGGCTGGTGTATAGTCGGGTTCGATGCGTAAAGATGATGCCCTGCTTTTGAGATTATTCTGGATGGGCAACGTTATGCGGAAAGTTGTACCAACGCCAACCTTCGATTCGACTGAAATCTTACCCCTGTGTAGTTCGATAATACGTTTGGTAAGCGCCAGTCCAATGCCATGTCCTTTGATGGTCATGGTGTTTTCGGAGCGGTAAAATGGCTCGAAAATGTGTGACAGATCGGTGGCCGAAATGCCGTAGCCCTTATCGCTGATGGTGAGCTGTACTTGCCCAGGTTCAAACGAAATGCGAACCGTAACGCGACCATCGGGCGAGTATTTACAGCCATTTTCCATCAGGTTCTGAAAGGCTGTTTGCAACAACGATTCTTCTCCAACCAGAACGAGGTCTTCTTCCTGATCGGGCAGGTTATCGAAGTCAATATCGATTTGGTAATCGGGTCGTTTGTGAGTTATTTGGCTCTGAGCCTGCCAGAGTAGTTCATCGATCCGGACGGGCTGATACTTGAGGGCAGCAGCATCAGAACTAGCCCGAGCCAGGTCCAGCAATCCATTGACGAGCCTGATCATGTTTTTAACTTCATCGAGCAGACCATCGAAGGCAACTTCATACTCGTCTGTCGAGCGGGCCTGGAAACGCGTTACTTCAATCTGACCCATCATCACCGTCAGCGGAGTTCGGAGTTCGTGCGAAGCGTGCGAAACAAAACTCTTCTGCGACACAAAGGCTTCTTCCAGACGGCTTAGCAGCGCATTGAACGTACGGGCCAAATCGGCCAGCTCATCGCGCTGACGCCCAACGCGAAGCCGTTCGTGAATATTGGTGGCCGATATGGCATTTACCTGGGCTATCAACTCCGAAACCGGCCGGAGCGCGTCTGTCGCAAACAGGTAGCCTGCAATGCCAACAATGAAGAGACATAATATCCAGCCGAAAATCAGAATCTGGCGCAGGCGATCAAGTTTACTGAAACCATAGCGATCGTTACCCGACGAGACAATAATGAACGATTCGCCATGTTGGGTCTGATAGCGAACACCAACAGCTTCAATATCGTCTAAACGCAGATATTGAGCTTTTTTTAGCGAGACTTTCTTTAAAAAGCTGGGCGTAATGGGAAAGCGCGGCTGGGTATTGTTCTCATTGTAAAGAACAGTGCCGCGGTCGTTATAAATTGTAATTTGCTCATTCGTAATCACGGGCAGGTCGGCCTGGGGAACTTCACCAACATCTTCGCGCAATCGAACGGTAGTGAGGGCTTTTTCTTCCAGCCGCTGTTCAAACTCCTGCTGTCGAAACTGATCGTAGAGGTAATAGACCGATACCGAAAATAGTAATAGAATCGACGCTACCATTAATACGAAAAGCAGAGTCAGTCTTGTGCGGATATTCATTTCCTGAGTAGTTAGGAGTGAGAAGTCCGAACAGAGCGTCGATCCCGATGTCTATTTTCAACTACTCTGTTCTATTCTTCTTTTAGCATATATCCCATGCCAATCACCGTATGGATGAGTTTCTGGGAGAAATCTTTATCAATTTTTTTACGAAGGAAATTTACGTAAACATCAATAACATTGGTGCCCGTATCGAAGTGGATATCCCAGACCTTTTCGGCAATATCGACTCGCGATACGACCCGCCCCCGGTTCCGCATCAGGTAATCGAGTAAGCCAAACTCTTTGGCTGTCAATTCGATCCGTTTGTTTCCGCGCCGGGCTACTTTCTCATTCAAATCTAGTTCAAGATCGGCTACTTTCAACACATTCGACTGAAGGCCAGCTTCATTTCCTCGTTTGGTAAGCGCTCGCAGCCGGGCCATTAGTTCCCGAAACTCGAAAGGTTTTACCAGATAATCGTCGGCTCCTGATTCGAAACCTGTTAGTTTGTCATCTACCGATCCCATAGCCGTCAGCATCAGAACGGGCGTGCTAACTCGTTCCTGTCGAAGCGACTGGACTACGTCGAAGCCGTTCATCTTAGGCAGATTAACGTCCATAACGATAACGTCGTAGGAATTGCTGAGTGCCATATTTCGGCCTAATTGTCCGTCATATGCCACATCCACTTCGCAGGATTGCTCCTCTAAACCCTTTTTTACGAACGAGGCCAGTTTAGGCTCGTCTTCAACAACCAGAATCTTCATGTTGGCAACATACATAGCTATTTTCTGAATTAAAAGCGACAAACCAGTTTATTAGTTTGTAGGATTGTTATTGAGCGGTAGTTTACTTTTAAAAGTACAATTTTACAGAGCTTCATAGCCAGCTTATTATGGCTTCAAAGCTCTATAACTGACTGGTAAACATAATTTTTCATGAATGATTAATTATTAATAAAGTTTTAATCCACTTTTCTGCGCAATGAGTAACTGATTTAAGTTCTTCAACAAGAAATAGTGTACGTAATTTACAGAAATGCTTCTCTGTTTCGATAGTCTTTCCGCCCGTATGGTACTGCCGATTTTTTGGGTCTACAGCGGCTATAATCAGCTACTTCTGAGGAATAGCATTGGGTAAAAACATCTACAGTTCTCAGGTCAAATTCTACACTTACCAGTTTAGCCAGGGTATTAAAAAGAACTTGTCATTAGAGGGTTTTATTTTCTATGAGGTTGATAATGAGTGATGTCTGATAAATACGCTCATGCTGGCAGAACCCACAAACGGGATTGGCACAATAAAAGCACATAACTAGATAGAAAAGATGACCAACACGATGATGTGGACACCAACTCATTTTCCTGCCGCAATGCGTTCGCTTAACCCAAGCACTCGGGCTAAAGCGATCGAAATTGCCAATCGCCTGCTAGAGCAGGGCATGCAGGATAAACAGCAAGTTGTAGCGCTTAGTGTAGACGAAGCCCGTCAGTGGGCGCGTTTGGTTCAGTCTCAGTCAATGAATAAAGGTTGGCAGCCTCGGGCCAATCCCTAACCTGGTATAAACTCAACTCTGGTGATGATCTGGAAAAAAAACATTTACGATTCACTGACTGGCTGTGCTGCCCTCTGTGATGAATTTGCTACGGAATGTTCACGGGCAGAAGATATTGAAAACTGGTATCGTAGTATTTTTTTGAATCTCGATTGCGCCGATATGTGTCGTCAATTGGCCATGCTTTATGTTCGGGGTTCTGAAAATACCCGTCTGCTGGCCAAAGCCTGCATTGAAGTATGCGAAAAATGCGCGCAGGAAGTGAGCCAGTTCGATACGCAACGCTGCCAACAGGTGTATGCCATGTGTCAGCAAACTATTTGTAGTTGTGTAGGTATTCTGGATATGGCCTATCAGACCGATGTAGAGGCCAACAACCCAACCACTACTCCCGCATCGTTGTTCTACGGAATCGACCTGCGCGAAACGCTTTATAATTAATAAATAACTCATCGTCAGTCAGTAATTATCAGCCGTTAGCTGGAACCCGTTTCCCGTTCGACTGACAATTATTGGCTGACGATTTTTTTATGACTAACGTTATGGAAACTAAACCACAGGTAAACAAACAGCTCGAAAAAGTGAGAGAACTGGTTGAAGACATTCGAATTGCCATGATGACTACCGTTGCTGATGATGGCCGTTTGGTGAGTCGGCCAATGGCTGCTCTGCAAATGGACGAAGATGGTACGATCTGGTTCTTTTCGAAACGTACGGCTCCCAAGGTTTCTCAGATTGATCACAACGCGCATCGGGTTAATCTGGCTTTTGCTGATGTAGGCGATGCCGATTATGTGTCGATATCGGGTACGGCCGATGAACTGGTCGATCGGGCCAAGATCGATGAACTCTGGAATCCGCAGGCTAAAGCCTGGTTTCCTGATGGAAAAGACGATCCTGAATTAATATTGCTGAAAGTTCATACTGAAATGGCCGAATATTGGAACGCCAGCGACAGTACGATGGTTAGGTTATTTCAGCAGGCTACCGCAGCAATAACCGGTAATCCGCCAAAAATGGGTGAAAACCAGAAGGTGTATAATTAAAGAGCAAACAAGCGAAAGAGCGAATTGGGCTGCCCACTCTTTCGCTCTTTTACTTTATTGAATGATTGTTAATCAAACAGATTGGGGTTGGGAGATCATTAACCAACAGGCACATGGATTGCTGGCGGTTCAAATGGCTTTGCACTGGCAACCCGACAGCCGCCCTGTCAACTGGGCCGAAACATTAGTTGCCCTTACTGAACACGACGATGGCCAGGACCCCTGGGAAGGGCGTCGGCATCTTACAAAAGTAGGTGCTCCTTTACCCTTTCAAATTCCGCAGTACTCAGTAGATCAGTGCCGACGGATGATTGAAATTGGTTTGCAGAAAAGCTACTGGAATGCGCTGCTGCTCTCCATGCACACCTCGTTTCTGTATGAATCCAAACGAGGAAGTGATAAAGCCCTCGATAAATTTCTGGATGAGCAGGTTGCAAACCAGACAAAGTGGCGAAAGCACTACAAGGTAATTAAGGCCGAAGCACAGTATGCCTATGACTTTGTGCAATGGTTCGATGCGCTCTCGCTGATTTTGTGTCTGAATCAGGTACCTGTGCAGGAGCGTCGGCTGGAAATCAGCACGGGCCCCGATGGTACTGTCTATTTTATTCTGCAGCGTCGCGATGGTTCTTTATGTATTGACCCCTGGCCGTTCGATGTGCAGGAGTTAGCCGTACACGTCGAAACATTTCAGCTTAGTCAGGTTGTCTTTTCCAACGACAACGAGTTGCGCTATGCCCTTCAGAAAGCTCCCGTTGTTCGAAAAGAGTGGGTATTTAAGAAATATAGTGAAGTATAAAAAAAAACCGCCCGAGGGCTTTCGGGCGGGATACGAAACAGGCGATTAGTATAGACTTATCGTAAACGAAATAAAATGCTCGATCGGGGCGGTATGGTATACTGTTGCCCACCCGGCGCTGGTTCAATGTCTGGGTTAACTTTTCCCGAATACGTATCAACAACTACATGCCAGGCTGGATTTTTTTTGTGTCCTTTTTTAGGGAGCATAAACGGAATCTCCTCCCAGTAAGCATTCAGAACCCAGAGCAACTGCTGGTGGCCTATATCCTGCCCATCTTCGGTTTGTTCGTCGACCCGGTGCCCATCAATAAACAACGCCAGGCAGTGTGTATATGGATTATTGATGTCATTCTGCGTCATTTTATGCCCATCGGGCCGGAGAAAGCTAATCTGGTCTGTTTCGAAGAATTTCCGTCGACTCAGAATAGGCATATTATGCCGAAGAGCCGTAAGCTGACTCGTAAAATCGAACAGGGCCTGTTGGTTTTCGTTCCAGTGCCAATCCATCCAGCTAATGTCGCTGTCCTGATTATAGCCATTGTTGTTACCCTGTTGCGTACGCCCGCATTCGTCGCCCATAACGAGCATGGGGGTTCCCTGGCTCAGAAATAAGGTTGTCAGGAAATTTCGTTTCTGACGTTCGCGCAGGGCAATTATATCCGGATCATCGGTAGGACCTTCGGCTCCGCAATTCCAGCTTAGGTTGTCGTTTGAGCCGTCGCGATTATCCTCACCGTTTGCTTCGTTATGTTTATCGTTGTAGCTGACCAGATCGTTAAGGGTAAAGCCATCGTGGGCCGTAATCAGATTAATGCTATTGGCTGGCGAACGACCATCATTGCCGTACAGGTCGGGGCTGCCTAATAGACGTAAAGTAGCTTCTGCCGCTCTGCCATCGTCACTTTTCCAGAATGCCCGAAAGGTATCGCGGAATTTACCGTTCCATTCGGCCCACCGAACCGGAAAACTCCCTACATGATACGACTGGATATCCCAGGGTTCGGCAATTAATTTTACCTGAGTCAGAATAGGGTCCTGAGTCACTGTGTCCAGAAATGACGACACGCGTCCCTGTTCTTCATCAGTACGGATTAGCGCCGATGCCAGATCGAACCGGAAGCCATCAACGTGCATGTCGGTTACCCAATAGCGGAGGCTATCCATCACCAGTTGCAATACGCGCGGATGGCTCAGGTTGAAGGTGTTGCCCGTTCCGGTATAATCCATGTAATACTCGGGCTGGTCGCCAACCTGATGGTAATAGGCCCGGTTGTCGATACCCTGGAAGGATAGCATTGGGCCAAATTGATTACCTTCGGCCGTATGATTATAAACCACATCCAGAATAACTTCCAGCCCTGCTTTGTGGAGGTTCTTAACCATCTGCTTAAACTCTGTAACCTGTTGCCCGGCCATACCTGACGACGAATAGGTATTCTGCGGAGCAAAAAAGCCGATGGTATTGTACCCCCAGTAGCTTTCGTCGGTAAACTGATGAACGGGCAATAGTTCTACAGCCGTAACACCTAGCTTCTTCAAATAATCGATGCTTTCCTGCGAGCCTAACCCGGCATACGTTCCACGGATCGATTCGTCCATTGTTGGGTGCAGGTGCGAAAATCCTTTCACATGCATTTCGTAGATCACCGAGCGATGGAGCGGAATAGCCGGAGCCTGATCATCTTCCCAATCGAACGATGGGTCGACCACGACGGATTTTGGCATGGTTGGCCCACTATCTTCTTCACTCATGATAAGATAGCGATCGTCGGAAGGGTTTTTATAGTCGTACCCGAGCCAGGAGTCGTTGTGGGTTACGGGCGCATTAATCGCTCGTGCATAGGGATCGAGCAACAGTTTGTTGGGGTTAAAAAATAAGCCAGCTTTAGGATCGTAAGGACCTTCTATCCGATAGCCATATAACTGGCCGGGTTGTAAACCCTCGATGTAGATATGCCAGACAAATTCGGTTCGTTCCGAAATGGGAATACGAGCCGTTTCGCGACTGGGGTCTTCGGCATCGTATAGGCAGAGGTAAGCACCAGTACTATTTTCACTGAATAAGGCAAAATTAACACCTTCGCCATCATAAGTTGCTCCGCGTGGATAAGGCTTGCCCGGTTTGAACTGAACGGCTTCCGGGTCGGAAGCTGTTGATATATGTTTACTCATAACGTTTAATGCAGGAATGGTTTATACCCATATAGATAAACTGCGAATGAAAACGAATGTTTATTCATGAGAAGTTTTATGTCTTTCATGTATTTATTTTGTATTTTATTGTACACAAAAAAGCCTGTTCCCAATGGAAACAGGCTTTCCGATCCCACCATTCACTACACTACCAAGGCCAGACGAGCCATCGAGGCATGAGCCGACTCGATGCTCTGTTTTTGTCGCAACAATAATTCGCGAGTGCTGGCAACTAAGTCTGTTTCCTGAAGTACAGAATTATAGTCTTCGAGGGATTCCTGGTCTCCTCGTTTGCACTCTTCTACGGTTGCCTTATCATCATTGCTGGAAAACGCCGTTTTTACGTTGATCCAGGCACGGTGCATATCAGCAGCAAAGCTTGTACCACTATCAGGATCGCCACCCAGCGATCTGATTTCGCGGTCTAATTCTATCGCAAATTCTCCTCGCTGACGCGACTGCGCCATAAACAGGCTTTTTAATTCGGTATCTTTCACATTTTCGGCCGCTTCCTGGTAGCCTTTTTCAGCATCGTGGTTGCGGGTTAGCAGGCGGTTTAACTGATCGAGGATTTCGCCCCGGCTTTCTTTCACGTTCATAACGTTTAAGTTTGGTTGTGTGTTGAATTGAAAAAGTTTCGTAACGTTCGTTGAGTTGAGTAAATCAGAAAGGTAATTGCAACCGGTTTTTCAAAAAGACCGAATGCCGAAAACTATTTCCTGGCGGGGTTATGTCCCCAGTTTTTTAATGAATATTCCCAATTCGACCCTTCTATTTCGTTTGGCCGCTGAGCACTGTGGCGTTTAATATAGCCGACTACTTTGCGCATATGCTCATAGTCGCTATTGGATAAGTCGGCCGATTTTTTATTCAGAATGCGAATAATGTTTCCGCCCGATTTATGGCCTGTCGACTCACTGCTATCGTTGTCTTTTTGCCCCACTGCTTTCGACTCGTCGGTTTGCAGCCATTTTTCCATCTGAGAAGCCGACATATTGACGAGTTCATCAAATTCATGTTTAATCTGCTTCTTTTCCGTCTCGTCGAATGTGGTGGTTGCAGTTGCCATGTTGAGTCTATTGTTTAGTTACCTCACTTGCCGATTTTATAATCGTTTTGTCGCCCTGTTGTAGAACGAGAGCCGGTTCGCTGGGTGAACCTTTGCGTTTCACGCGTGTTCCCTGAACCGTTCTGGTTACATCCTTCGGGTGAACTTCGGCAACGGTGCCTTCAGCTTTTCCTTTTCCGTACGTCCATTCTACCTCATCGCCTTTCTTCACCGTTGCCATTGTCTCACTGTGTTAGTTGGTTGAATCCAGCTTACCATCTTTAGCGTCGCGCTGCATTGCCTTGTTGGCATAAACCGCTATATCGACCCGCCGGTTTTTCCGACGGCCTGCTTCGGTTGAGTTATCGGCAATCGGTTGCGATTCGCCATAGCCCATCTCATCGACCCGCGATGTTTTCACACCCTGGGCTTCCAGAAAACTACCCACTGCATCGGCGCGCTGGCGCGATAGTTTCAGGTTGTGATCTTCAGAACCTGTTGCATCGGCATGACCTTCAATCCGAATGTCGGTGTCTGGATAATTATTGAGGGTCTGCGCAAAGTCTACCAGTTGCTTTTTGGTTTCAGGCTTTAGCGCGTAGGAGTCCACATCGAAGAGAATATCGGAGCCGAACGTAATTTTGATTCCTTCACCTACCCGTTCGACCTGCGCATTCGGCATACTTTTTTTCATTTCTTCGGCTTGCTTATCCATATGCCGACCAATTACGGCACCCGCAGCACCACCTACTGTGGCTCCAATGATTGCGCCCAGAACAGTATTTCCTTTTGCGTATTTATTGCCAATAATACCGCCTACTACGGCACCACCACCAGCACCAACAGCGGCACCTTTCTGGGTTCTGCTCAATGAATTTTTCTGCGACTTACAACTTGTGATCATACCGCCCGACAAAATGCCCGTCATCAGAACAATGGCAAGCGATTTTGATCCGACTGATTGAAGTTGACGTTTCATAACGTTGTGAATGATTGATACTGATTACTATTAGCCAAATGCTATACCAATTTGATAGGATTACTTTTTTTAGGCGTAAGTTTATGGAATAGCTACGCGGTAAGTGTCTATTTTACAGTTAGTTGTTTCGTTTTAGTGCCGAATAAAAAAGATTTTGCAGTGTATCGGTAGTGTAAAGACAACGGACTAAAGCGGGAAGTCGAATGCCTACTTTGTGGAGCGATTTCTACAAATACCACATTCTTTTATATTGTTCGGGATTGGGTGATCCGCTGGTGAAAAAATCTGGTAAGTTATTTTTGTTTGTTTTAAGGGGTTGATATAGAGGGCTTTGTGGTATTTTATTTATCGCCGGTATAGCAAACGAAATTGATTTTTCATGCGTTATTTTACCGACACGAGTAGCCTCTCGTCTCTCTTCTGAGCGTTCATGATTAGATTTAAATCGTTTTTATCGCTGTGGCTGGTAGCGACTCTGCTCGTACTGGCCCCAATGGGTTGTAAGCAGAATGCGGTCGATGATTCTGTTACACCTGTTACCCGAGTACTTACCAATAGTTCATTAATTGGGGAATATACACCCGATCAGCTCCGTAGTCGGTTTACGGGATCAACCCAGTTGCTTCAGGTTTTCGTGCGGTATGGCATCAGTGTATACCGGCTCGAATACACCACAACCAATACCGACGGCAAGAGCATTACAGCATCGGGCGCGGTAATTATTCCCAACACAACAACTTCAGCATCGTTGTTGAGCATGCAGCACGGCACCATTACGCAGGATGCCGATGCGCCGTCGAATTTTCAGTCGACAAGCGAGGTCTACACATTTGGGGCATTGTTCGGTTCGCAGGGATACATTATTTCGGCACCGGATTATATTGGTTATGGTGCTTCAAAAGATATGCTGCATACCTATGAACAACGCAACGGGCTGGCAACGGCGTCGCTCGATATGCTGCGGGCCACCCGCGACTTTCTGAGCGATAAAGGCGTAAGCTGGAATAAAAAACTCTATATAGCAGGGTATTCGGAGGGGGGATATGCTACACTGGCATTGCAGAAAAAAATTGAGGAAGAAACCGGTTCCGAATTCAATCTGGTAGCATCGAGTTGCGGAGCTGGCGCTTACGATAAACCGGCGTTTATGAATCAGCTTATAAACGAAACCACCAGCGGTGATCCGGCAACAAACCAGCTCTATTTGTGGGTGCTCCTCACCTACGATCGATTATATAGCCTCAATCATCCGATGGCTTATTATTTTAAAGAACCTTATGCAACGCAGATTGCAGCGCAGGGAAAAGATGCCAGCATAAATGTTAGCCTGAATCAGACATTTACCGATAGCTTTAAGCAAGGTATAAACGACGGAACAGACAAAGGTTTTCTGGCAGCCGTACAGGATAACGATATTCACGACTGGAAACCCCTTACGCCAACCCGGCTCTATCATGGCGATGCCGATAAAACGGTGTCGTTCCTTAATTCGCAGAATGCCTACGATGCCATGACAAAGCGTGGTGCAGCAAATGTTCAGCTTATTCCGATCAAAGGAGGAGATCACTACACCTCGGTCATTCCGTTTATTTCTGGTACCTACGATTTCTTTAGCTCGTTGCAGTAGCCACAACCTCTTTTGTTGTCCAACGGGCGCTGGTTGCTTTTATGAAGACCGTTACAGTGTCTTCATAAAAGCAACCAGCGCCCGTTTTTCTTTCGTTGTCAGGCTGAGTTTGTCGAAAGGAAGCGTTTGGTTCTCTAACTGAAAGCCCAGGCCATTTCCTCCACCTTTATTATAGAATTCAACTACCTGCTCCAGCGTCTGGTAAACGCCATTGTGCATATACGGAGCCGTTTGGGCAACGCGCCGGATGGTGGGTGTTTTAAAGGCTTTCTGGTGAATGTCGATTTTGGTTATTTGATAGCGACCCGCATCGGCATCGGGTACCTGTTCGGCCAGGGTGGCGGGGGCACCCAGTACTTCGCTCTCTGTTTTGATGTAGGCGGGCGGAATGGTGCCATTATAGAGCGGAAAAAAATGACAGGTAGCGCATTTGCCCTTGCCCATAAAAATGTTAAAACCAGCTTTTTCTTCGTTCGTCAACATAACCCGTTCGCCACGCAGGTAGCGGTCGGAGCGGGCATTGAGACTTACCAGTGAGCGAACATAAGCCGCCAGTGCATTTTTTAGATTGGTTTCGGTCAACCCATCTGAGTAGGCTTTAGAAAACAACGTTCGATACGTAGAATCATGTTGCAGTTGTGCAACGGCTTTGGTCAGCGAGCCGCCCATCTCCTGTGCATTATGGACAACGTCCGCTATCTGGTCTTCCAGAAAAATAGACCGGGAATCCATAAACTGAAACGATTGAAACGCAGCATTGACAAGTGTGGGGGTGTTCCGACCAATTCGGGTTTTAGCATCGAGAGCTAATGGCGACGGTTCGCCATCTGTAAACGCCCGGTCGGGGTGGTGGCAACTGGCGCAGGTGCGCTGGCCATTGCCCGAAAGAATTGGATTGAAAAATAACATTCTCCCGAGTTCGGTATGGCTTACTGTTGGCTTTGGCAGGCCATAGGGCTGGAAAAACGTTGGATCGAATGCATTTGTGTCAGACAGGGTACGGGCCGACTGGCGTAACATCCGTTTGTCGGTTGCCAGCGGATAGCCAAGGGCTAATTGCGCATCCAGCAACTGGCGACTCAGTGGATAGGCATATTTTCTAATAAAGGTAAGCCGGTCGAAGCGGTCGAAGGATTGGGCTCGCAACGCACGAATCGTTTGGTGGATGGTTTGGTGGAGCTGCTTATTGAGGGCCGCGTCTGTATCCTGAATCGGAAAAAGCAGCAGGGTGTTATCGAGACTTTCGAGTGCCGCACTGGCCTCGGGTAATGAGTGCTGAACAATGGGCGAGTCGAAACCCGTAATTCCCAGCGTAATCAGGCGATCGACTTCCAGCCGCATGGCGTCAAAAATCTGCCCTTCGGTCATTTCGTTATAGCCAGCCACCCGACGCAATTGGCTGATGGTTGTTTGCATTCCGGCAATTTCGTGGAGCAACTCGGAATGCTGGGCGCTATCGAGCGGAAAAATCAGTTCTTCAATAACCTGAAAACCGTGTGGCCGAAATACCGTAGCCACCCCATCGTCTACTTCGCCTTCGGGCAGGGGAGGGCCATTGAGTGCTTTGGCTGATCCCGAAAAATAGAACTCCGTCAGAAATTCGATCCGTTTGTAAGCCAGTCGTGCTGCTCGGAATCGATGCTGGACAATGGCTTCCGTAGGGTTGTGCTGCACCGCTAATTGCAGATGAGCAACGGTTGAATCGAGTTGTGCCAGGTTGGTCAGATACGCTGTCCTGACCGATTGTCGTGGCAACGAAGTTTTCTCTGGATACACAAAGCTCATGATCAGCGCGCCCGTAATCAGCAGGCAGCCCGTTACCGACAAACAACGTATCAATAAGTTCATGAGGGGTGCTGCAAGAGCAGCTGGTTTCCCGCAAAAGTAGTCAAAAGGGTTGCTTGTAAAGAATGGGTTGGCGATTTATCCGGACTTGAAAATGGCCACTAAGGCTATACTGAAATGACATATCCGGGCCTGGAATAAGCTTTTTTTAATACCTGTTAAAATAAACTTAAAAAAATAATTTTCCAGAGTAGTCTTTTCAAAGTGCCCCCCCGTACTATATGCGAACTGCCTAAACGATAGGCTGATGGCAACTGAACGCAGCAGCTACTTAATTAATCAACTGATTAGCAACAACCTGTCGGAGGCAGAGCTAGACGAATTTTTGGCTGGCCTTCATCAGGACGATATGCTCAACGCTTATTCGGATCAACTGGAAATTTATTTCACCAAGCTCCTCAACCAACACGAACAGTCTATAATCCAATCAGAAACCGAAAACCATCCAGTTCTCAAGCAAAATCAGATTTAAATACCTACTCACTACGATTACCTGGTCGATTAAAAACTATTGAATCCCTCAAAATAAGTCACGCATGAACACAAAGTCTACCTATTGCCCAATGCTGAGGCATCTGTTGGCAGTCACCTTGCTGGTGGGGTTATGCTCTACGTGCACGTTAGCCAAAGGCGGCAACGTGTTAACGTTTGCCCGAACAATTACCGGCACCGTTACGTTAGCGGCCGATGGACAGCCTATTGCCGGTGCTAACGTTCTGATTAAAGGCACACAATCTGGCACCGTTACCGATAAACGGGGGGCTTATTCGATTACTGTGAACGACAACAACGCGGTACTGGTCTTTTCGTTTATTGGCCATAAAACGCAGGAAGTTCAGGTCGGAAATAAATCGGTGATCAATGTGTCGCTGGTTGAAAACAACGAAGTTCTGGGCGAAGTTGTCGTAACGGCTCTGGGTATCAAACGCGAAGCGCGGTCGCTGGGTTATGCTGTTGGCGAAGTGCAGGGAAAAGACATCAGCCGGGTGGCTCAGGAAAACGTGCTGAATTCACTGGCGGGTCGTGTGCCGGGCGTTCAGATCAACTCAACAGGCCCAACGGGCTCGTCGGTGAGTATGATTATTCGGGGCGCTAAATCGCTCAACACCGATAACCAACCGCTGTTTGTAGTTGATGGTGTGCCCATTGCCAATACACTGAATAACGTGAGCCAGGTTGGTAGCGACAACCGTGTCGATTATGGTAACGCCATTTCGGATATCAATCCCGAAGACATCGAAAACATCTCGATTCTGAAAGGCCCCAGCGCGGCTGCTCTCTATGGTTCGCGTGCTGCCAACGGCGTTGTGCTTATTACGACCAAAAGCGGATCTAAGTCGCAGAAAATGACCGTATCGGTATCATCGAACACGGTATTCGATCAGCCCTATAAGTACCTGAAAATGGGGCACCAGTTTGCTACGGGTGTGCTGCCTTTTACGCCCGACAACAACCCCTATCCGGGCGGGATTCTGCAAATCGACGAGAGTTCGGCGGGGGGCGTAGGACCTGAACTCGATAAAGGGTACAATGCCATTCAATGGAACAGTCCGACGGATGCTAGTGGTAATAAAGTTCCTTCGCCACTGGTTTCGCACCCCAACAATGTTCGCGATTTTGTTCGCACGGGCGTTACGAGCACCAATGGCGTGTCGATTTCGAATAACTCAGAGAAAGTTACGTATCGGGTTTCGTATTCGAATATGACCAACCGGGGTATTATTCCAAACTCCGATCTGTTCAAAAATACACTGGCTATCAGTTCGAACCTGCGAATCAACAATAAACTGACACTGAGCACGAACCTCGATTTTAGCCGCAACAATTCCAACAACCGGCCAGCGGGTGAGCGCGGAACAAACCCCTTGCAATGGGCCTATGCGGTAGGGTCGCACATCGACATCAACGACCTGCGCGACTACTGGGTGCCGGGTAAAGAGGGCTTGCAGCAAAAATCGCAGAGTATTGGCAACTACAACAACCCCTGGTTTCTGGCTTATGAAGTTAACAACAGCTTCGTGCGCGACCGGGTATTTGGGAACCTGAAAGCCGAGTGGCAACTTACGCCCGACATTAAACTGATGGGTCGCTATTCGCTCGATACCTATAACGAGCAGCGCGAAACCAAAATCGCCAAGAGCTATACGGGCGAACCAAACGGTGCCTATGGATTGATCAACCTCAAACGCTACGAGCGGAATGCCGATTTCCTGGCTACCTATACCAAGCGGTTCAACGATTTGGGGGTTGTGATTTCGGCCGGTGGTAATAACCGGTATTCGCAATCGAGCGACATCAGCAACAGCAGTAAGAACGGTGCTGGATTGGTGATTCCAGGTTTGTATACCATCCAGAACATTGCTCCCAATAACCTGCAATACAGCAACTATCTGTATAAGAAGGCCATCTACAGCGTGTATGGAATGGCAAACTTCGATTATAAAGACATGATTTACCTCGACCTGACTGCTCGTAACGACTGGTCGAGTACGTTGCCTGTCGATAATCGCTCCTATTTCTATCCGTCGGCCTCGTTGAGCGTGCTACTGAACGAAATGTTCCATATCAGAAATGTGGATCTGTTTAAGGTGCGGGCGGGCGTTGCGCAGGTAGGTAACGATGCAAACCCCTACAGCCTGTATGCCACGCTGGGCGATGCAGGTGCCTGGAATGGCGTAACGCGTCTGAATAAATCGAGTAGTATTCTGCTGCCGAACCTGAAGCCTGAAATTGCTACCTCATTTGAGGTCGGTATCGATTATAACATGTTCCATAATAAACTGCGGTTTTCGGGAACGTATTATACATCGGACAACCGCAACCAGATTCTACCAACGCAGATTCCGTCGTCGTCGGGTTTCACAACCAAAAACATCAATGCTGGTTTGCTCGAAAGCCGGGGTGTTGAATTGTCGCTTGGCGGAACGCTGATCGACAAAGGTGGTTTGCGCTGGGATCTGACAACGAATTTTACGAAGAACACCACCCGTATCAAAGAACTGGCCGATGCCTTACCATACTACACGCTGTGGACCGATGCTAAGGGCGGTGCCTGGACTTATGTAGGCGATAAAGTTGGTGATATTTATGATGCACAGATCATTACCGTTACCGATAAAAGTTCACCTTACTACGGTTATCCAATTCTGGACAACGACGGGTCGTGGCAGAGCAAAAGTGCAACAAATTCAAAAAACAAGATCGGCAACTTCAACCCGAACTTCATGCTGGGTGCGCAAAGCTCGGTGTCGTATAAAGGCTTTACGCTGAATTTCTCACTCGACTGGCGGTCGGGCGGGCAGTTTGTGTCGCAGACATACCGGTATATGGAGTCTGATCTGCGGTCGCAGCGTTTTCTGGATAATCTGATCAATCCGGGTGGCCGGACTGGCGATGAGCTGCGCAACTGGCTGGTTGCCAATCAGGATGAGTACATTAAAATTCACGGCAATTTCTTCCCGATTGTGGGTGGCCCAACGGCAGCCTACGGCGGCTATCCGTTTGAATTTGGGGGCAAAACCTATGCATATGGCGTATTTAACCCTGGTGTAATTGCGCAGTATGATTCGCAGGGGAACATCACGGGCTACACCGAAAATCTGGGGGGTGCCGGTACGAAGATTATTCCATACGGCGACAACTATCCCTGGAGCTTCACGCGGGCGGCTACCTTCGATGCCGATTTCGTAAAACTTCGTGAGGTATCGCTTGGATACGACATTCCGGCCAAATTTGTGAAGTCTATTGGCTTGCAGAGCGCCACATTCTCGGTCTACAGCCGGAATATCATTCTCTGGACAAAGGCTAAAATCAACGTCGATCCTGAAATGGCTTTTCAGCCACAGGCTAGCCCGCAAGCAGGAACCCAGTTCAAGCAGGGTATCGAGCGCTACAACGTAATGCCCTGGGTTATTCCGGTCGGTTTCAAACTTGGTCTTACATTTTAAATAAGGGCATAGGGCGTGGGGTATCCCCACGCCATCTACAAAAATCATTCAGCCATGAACAATTTAGTTAAAAAGAGTACGGCCTTACTCGTTCTGGTATTCTCGTTCTTTTCCTGTAAAGACCTGTCAGAACTAAACATAAACCCGAACGGTATTGAACCCGATGTGGTGAATCCAAACCTGGTTCTACCTACGGTGCTTACCGAAACCGCTAAGGCATACGTAAACCTGGGCTTTCAGGATATCGCGGGTGTGGTGCAACACACTCAGAAAGACGCCTGGTTTAGCGGCCATAACGACTACGATTGGGGTGGCGACCAAAGCTGGACGCCCTATTACGATCTGCTCCGCAACAACGATCTGCTCTATCAGCGGGCGGTGGCTCTGAATCTGGAGTATCATCAGGGCGTGGCGCTGGTGATGAAATCCATGATTTTTGGATTGATCACCGACCTGTGGGGCGATGCACCTTATACCAATGCACTAAAAGGAGAATTGGGCGGTGCCGATTATATTACGCCAAAGTACGACGACCAGCAAACGATTTATGCTGGTATTCTGGCCGATCTGGACAAAGCAGCAACCTTGCTGTCGAAGCCTAAAGCATCTTATTCGAGCATTGCCGAGAATACAGATTTTTATTACAGTGGCGACCCTGCTAAATGGCAGAGAATGGCTAATTCGCTGAAGCTACGTTACCTGATGCGGATTTCGGCCAAGCAGCCCGATGTGGCCAAAGCCGGTATCGAAAAAATTGTTGCCAATCCAACGCAATACCCAATTATCGACGATGCTTCTTACGATGCAACTATGGCGTATGTTGGTAATAATTCGGGCGATTCGTGGCCTTCGAATACGGTATTCGATATAAGTGGTAGCAACTACCGCCGGATTAAAATGTGCTCGACACTGGTGAAGCCAATGGAAGCAACCAGTGATCCGCGACTGGCAATCTGGGCTAAAAAAGTTGAAATTCCACTGGCAGTCGATGCAACACTACCAACCGGGACGGATAAAATTGTGAATGGAGTTCGTTACCTATCGCCCGATAAAGTGGGTAGTACCGCTATCGATACCGACCCAAACTACGTAGGCTTGCCCCCGAGTGTATCGCAGCTACCGTCGGGCTATAACTTCAACCCAACACCGGGCCAAACCTCATACAACCCGCACGTTTCGTATCTGAACGAAATCTATACACAGGCCAAAGGTACATTGCTGAAAGCCCGGTTGATTTCGGCGGCCGAAGTACATTTTATTCTGGCCGAAGCGGCACTGAAAGGCTGGGCTGCCGGCGATGCCAAAACCCACTACGAAGCAGGGGTGAAAGCATCGCTGACCGCCTGGGGACTAACCAGCAGCTACACAGCTTTTATTGCGCAGAAAGGAGTGGCTTATGCAGGTACGCTGGAACAGATTATGGGCCAGAAATGGATTGCGAGCTGGACAGCCGCCACCGAAGCCTGGTTCGACTATCGCCGTACTGGCCTACCCGCATTGGCTCCCGGACCTGTTGCTAAACGGAAAGCCTTGCCGTTGCGATTCTATTACATGCGTGATGAATTGAACCTGAATAAAAGTAATTCGGGGGTAGCTATTGAAAAACTGGAAACCACCGCAAACTCACAATCCGACGGTAAAAACAGCGCCTGGTCGAAAGGGTGGCTGGTTCAGGGAACAGGTAAGCCCTGGTAGTTGGAAAATAGGTATTCGGTATTCGGTATACGGTGGCTGACGCCTGCTTTTACTTGCGTCAACTGCCATATACCGAATATTTCAGTTTTTGGCAAAATTATTTGTCCACAGAGACACAGAGATACAGAGGTATACAGCTTTAGTAGGCATATCGAAACCGCTCAATTGCTCTGTGGACAAATAAACAAATCTGATTCTGCTTAATCAGTGATTAAGCAATGTTTGGTTTCTCGCTTAATAAGTCATGTATGAAAACGCTTACTGTCTTACTTGTATTCCTGTCGCTTGCCAGAACTGCCATTTCGCAGGATTTCAGGGCAGGAGCAGCCGTCAGACTCATTACGCCCGATCCGTTACTGCCCGTTTCGGGAGGCATAGGTACGCCCAAAAAAGCAGTAGAGAAAAAGGGTGATCTGTATATAAGAGCCTGCGTTTTCGAGAAAGGCAGTACGCGCATTGCCATTGTTAGTGTCGATAATCTGGGCTGGCCATCGGTGCTGGGCAACAAGTCGCGGGCGTTGATTAAGGGCATACCACCCGAAAATATTCTGATCTGTGCGACGCACACCCATAGCGGGCCCGATGCCTATGGATTTCCGAACGAAAAAGGAGAAGCCTTTGCCGATCTGAGCTATCTCGACAAATGTGTTCATGCCGTTGCCGATGCAGTGAATGAAGCCACCCGAAATCTGGGACCGGCTTCCCTGAAAATTGGGGTCGGTGAAGCCAAAGGTCAAATTGCCTATAACTATTACGCTCCCGATCTCTATGATCCGCGTTGTGGCGTAATTCAGGCCATAGCTACCTCGGGAAAACCAATTGTTACCCTGGTAAACTATGCAATTCATCCCGAAGTGATTGGTTCGGGCCGTGGAATCCTCAGCCCGGATTTGTGCGGACCACTGTGTAGTCGGATCGAAGCAAAAACCGGTGGCATGGCCATGTTTGTGAATGGCGCCCAGGGAGGCATGGTAACGGCCGATAACCGTCGGGAAGGAGGCAAAGAAGCCAATACGTGGGAAGAATGTATTCGTATCGGCGAACTGCTGGCCGACGAAGCCCTGCGAATTATAGCCCCTGCCGACACTCAGTCGAGTCCGGCGCTGTTTTGTACCGTTCGAAATATAGCATTCCCCATTGAATCGAACGTTATGAAATATATTGTCAAGAACTCGCCGTTGCATTATGATGTAGCCGCGGGCGATAAGGTAGTCGCCCAGGTAAATCTGCTCGACATTGGCACGGCCCAGATTCTGACCATTCCGGGCGAAGCATTGCCCAATATTGGTTTTTACCTGAAACGGCATATGCACACAAAAGCCCCGTTCTTATTCGGACTAACCAACGACGCTTTTGGCTATATGTTGACAAAGGTCGATTTCAACAGCTTCAAACGCTATGAATACGTTAGCCGAACCAGTTTAGGTGAAAATACGGCCGAAATTTATATGGACGAAGCCCTGAAACTCATTGCCAGTTCGCCGAAAGCCGATGGGTATAAATGAATTATTTTTCCACCAGGATTCACTGGATTTGCAGGGTTTGTTTAGTCCAAAAAGGAATAAGAATCAATCCTGTCCATCCTGAAAATCCTGCCGAAAAAAACACCTAGCATAAACGTTAATAACTCAATGAAATCTTATCTATTAAAAACTCTTGTCCTGATTACTTTTGTTGGGGCACTTTTTGCGTTCGAATTTCCTAAACCAACCGATGGGGTAACGCCATCGACAGCGCTGGAAAGTTATCTGCATAATGGCGATAATTCGTTCAAATGGGAAATTAAAGATACCCACACCTATGGCGACATCACGGCCTACGAAGTGCTGCTGACTTCGCAGAAATGGCGCGAGTTTACCTGGAAACACCAGCTATCGGTGCTGGTTCCAAAAGAGGTTAACTACGACGGCGCGTTGCTGTTTATCACAGGCGGATCGGTAAAAAATGGCGAACCAAACTGGAACGGACACGACGATAAATTTAACCGCGCAATCAGTACGGTGGCTACGGCAAACAAGGCGATTGTGGCCGTTCTTCGGCAAACACCCAACCAGCCTTTATTCGATAATCTGACCGAAGATGCTCTGATTTCGTACACGCTGCATCAGTTCAAAAAAGATGGTGATTATACGTGGCCGTTGCTGTTCCCGATGGTGAAAAGTGCCGTTCGGGCAATGGATGCTGTGCAGGAACTGAGCAAACAAACGCTGCATAAAGACATTAACCGGTTTGTGGTATCGGGCGCTTCCAAGCGGGGCTGGACGACCTGGCTCACCGGTGCGAGCGATAAGCGGGCCGTGGCCATTGCACCAATGGTGATCGATGTACTGAATATGCCGGTCAATCTGGACTATCAGATGAAAATCTGGAATAAATACAGTGAGCAAATCGAAGACTACGTAAAGTTGGGCATTCCGCAGACGGTTCATAGCAAAGAGGGCAGTGCAGTTACCGAAATGATCGACCCGTATTCGTATCGCAAAAAGTTAACCATGCCCAAAATGATCTTTATGGGAACGAACGACGAATACTGGACCGTTGATGCCATCAAGAATTATATTGGCCAGATTCCGGGCGAAAACTACATTCATTATGTGCCGAATGTGGGGCATGAGCTGGGCGACAAGCGGCAGGCGCTGGAAGCCTTGAGTGCGTTCTTCGGCAATACGCTGGCCAGGAAACCGTATCCAGCTTGCCAGTGGACGGTAACGACAACGAAAAAAGGACTCGATCTCAACATAAAAACTACCGCCGACAAGCTCGAAAATGTGACGGTCTGGTCGGCCAATTCGACGGATATGATTTTCCAGGATGAAAAATGGGAGGGTAAAAGCCTGGATATTAAAAACAAAGACAGGATTTCTCTGACAGAAGTTTATCCAGCGTCGGGCTATCGGGCTTTTTATGTCGATCTGAAATACAAAGCACCTACGGGCGGAACCTACACCGAAAGCACCCGTATGTTTATGACCGATACGAAAGAGTTGAAATAGTCTGGACCATTTACGGTTTAAAGTTTATGGTTGCGCTGCTTATCGGTATACATCCTTCTTCTGCGGAGCAACCATAAATCATCTCCTCAATTTTATGATCAGAAAACTAATGCTGGCAGGCTTGTTAATGGCTTGCTGGATACGTGGATTTTCTCAACAAACAGCGCAGGCAATCCGGCAGCGTTTTAGCGATCCGGCTACGGTACTGGTAGCGGCTCATCGGTCTGTTCATAATCACTATCCCGAAAATTCATTGCCTGCTTTTCAGGCGGCTTTGGATGCGGGTGTCGACATTATCGAAACAGATGTGAAAGTAACGAAAGATGGTATACCGGTGCTGATGCACGACCGAACCATTAACCGAACAACCAACGGAAAGGGCGACCCCGAAACCTATACCTATGCTGAGTTGAATCAGTTTTTTCTGAAAGATGCGCAGGGACAACTGACCGCCTATAAAATTCCGACGCTCGACGAGTTGTTACGGCTAACGAAAGGCAAAATCCTGATCGATCTGGATATGAAAACAGATAAGCTCGATCCGGTGTTGCAGGTAATCCGGAAAACCGGCACCGAAAAACAGGTGATCTTTTTCGACGACGATGTGACGATGCTGAAGCGCGTGGAGCAGGCTGATCCCGACTATATGCTCATGCCAAGAGCCCATTCGCAGGCAACAGCCGATAGTTTACTGACGCTGTTCAGGCCCGAAGTGGTGCACATTGATTTTACGTTTTATAATCCGACTGTTACAAGCCTGATTAAACAGAACAAAGCCCGAGTCTGGATCAATGCATTGGGCGAACCCGATCGGTTGCTGAAGTCGGGTCAAACCGATCAGGCAATGGCCCGTTTGCTGGGCAACGGGGCAAACATTATCCAGACCGATGAGCCAGAGTTGTGGTTGAAAACCCTGAAAGCAAAGCGGCTGCATCCATAACTTAGCTTCTTGCTGAGAAAAGTAAGCAACCCGCCTGGTTTCAGGCGGGTTGCTGTGTTACTAAGCCTGTCAATTGATCGGTATCAATTCGTCATAACTACCGCCAATTCCTATGTAAACAACGCGTTTAGAAGGACCAGTCAGAATGGCATCGTAGAACCGTACGCCTGCTTCGGCAATATCGGTCATGAACGTTGGGTAATCTGTTTTCCCCTGCTGATTGTCGCGAATGGCTTTGATGGTCAATTCCTGACTGAAGGTGTTGGCAATAGGCCGTGGATTTGCGGTCTTTGCATGAATCGCTGTTTGCCCATTAGGGAGATGATACAGAATAATACCGGACGAAACGTCGACCGTATAGGACTGAACGCTGGCTTCTATAAGTTTCTGAGCCAGATCGGGATAGGTGCGGGCGGTGGCGTAGGCCTGATGGATTTTGTCGAGTGCATTCATTGATAACGGCTTTGTTTTTGTGTTACAAATGTCTGCACGGATGGGACCATATGATTGTAAAAAATCGTTTTTCAGATTGGCCGCTTTACCCTATTTTCTTTCAGGAACTCAAGCGGTGCAAGGCCCGTAAAAGCTTTAAACTCCTTATTGAAATGCGCCTGATCGAAGTAGCCCGCTTCAAAGCCGATGTCAGTAAGGTTACTCCCCAAAGCAAGGCTTTTCAGGGTATGTTTAATCCGAACCAGCGTGGCGAATTTTTTTGGTGAAGCCCCCACAACTTGCCGGAAACGCTTTTCGAGCGGACTCTGACTGATACACAGGTGATGGGCCAGTTCTTTCATTCGGATCGTACCATTTGTTTGGTGAATGATGTCGATAGCGGCCCGAACAAGCCGGTCTGTTGGTGTATTGTGCAAGTGCGAGAGCAGAAACCGTTCGGTGATAGCAATTCGCTGCTGATCGGTAGGGGCTTCGGCCAGTTGCTCTTCCAGTCGTTGCAGGGTAGAAGCCGTTATGAAATGATCGAGCGAAACACTCTGGCGAAATAGCTCGTGCAGTGGTTCACGAAAAAAGGAAGCGGCTCCTGTTTCTGTAAAGACAATCAATACGGTGCCGATGTGGCGGGAGTTGCTGAAAATCCGAAACGAATCCATCAGACCCGTAATGCCTGATGTGGCCAGCGGAATAAGTGTGTTGTTGCCATGATAGGCCAGACGCCCACGGTATTGAATCCCGATCACTACCGACGTGTCGGGCAGTATTTTGTATGTCTGTTCGTGGGCGGTTTCAGAAATAATCAGGTGTCTGACGTAGGGCTGGAGTTGAGCGCAGGGCGTGTAAACCTGATAGTTCATAGACCGGAGTGGGAGTAGGGATGTTAAGTGCTCTTTTTCAGCGCCGAAGGCGTGTCAGGATTATAGTAAAAAAGAATTCTAAGCCCCTGTTTTGAGCCCTGAAAGGGTGAAATAATTTCACCCTTTCAGGGCTCAAAACAGGGTGTACGTCCCCTTTTCTTAACAGCTCTGGGTGAAGGGAGTGTTGGCTATTTATGGGCAGAACGTTTCTGATTGCCCAGAAGTGCCTCAATCGTTTTGAGGATTCGTTCTACTTTGGTTTCGTCGATTTTGGCCGAATAAATCCAGTCGATATAAGCTTTCTGCTGCGCATCCGTACAGGCCAGAAAAGCGTCGTAGGCGGGCGGTTCATCCATGAGGCAGTCGCGCAGTTCGTCGGGTAGCTCTTGTGGGTTGTTGTCGGCATGGAGCACAATATGCACCCAATCGCCCTCTTTCGAGTCTTATGATGCATAGAGGCCGATTTTATTATCACAATTTTGTAATGACCGCCAGTTTGCTATAATTTGAAACGCACCGAAATGATGGCATCAATAAAGGTTAAGTAAATGAGGGGATTAGTGATTGAGCGACTGAGTAAATAATTGCTTGATAATAAACGATTTAGTTTACTCGATAGTCCAATTTGATTCTGCGTAACTGCTTAAATTATTGAAATAAGCTTTTAATTTAATTATGCATAATTCATGTCTAGAAAAAAATGATAGATAGAAGTTATGTTATCGTTTACTTTATATTTGGTTCTCCCAATTTTAAAATGAGCTCCATAGGAATAGTCGTCAGATAAATCATCAAAATTTCCAGTTAATGCAAATTTTGTATTAGCAGAAGTTGAAATAGCTTTGTATTTCTCCCATAAATCTATAAAATTGGTATTGTTTATATAGGCAATTATGAAATTACTTGACAAACCATTAGTATCATAGTTGAAAATCTTCTCAATATGAGAGTGAATTTTTGTTTTGTCAGCGTAAGATAGATTTAATCCTTCAAAGATACTAATTGTTAAACCATCACTGTTTTCTATCTTTATGTCAATTTCGCCTTGAGATTTATTAGATGGCGATGCCCCCCAGCGACTCTGATCTTTTGCATATATTCCTTTATTGTTTAATACATTTGTAATAAAGCCGTTTCTACTATCTTCATCATTTTGAATGTTTTTTTGTAAACCTTGTAATTGTGAGCATGCAGTTATCAGGTTTTCGAAGATCCTGTCATTGACTTTAAACCTATCGTATCCTTTCAGGAGTTCTACCACTCTAACATCTTCGGCGCTTTTATCGCAAGTAATTGTCCTCTTCTCTTTTCTCAAAAATCTTTTTAGAGTGGTATATGAAAAAAAATGTGGTACCTGAGATGTAGAGCATTCAGAGCAACAACAAGGAATCATTTCACGAAAATCTGTTTCCCTATCTAAGTTTAAAGAAGTAAATATTTCATTAAATTCTTTCCTTATTATTCCTAATACGGCCTCATTGTCATCACCCTGTACTAATACTTCGATTTTTCTGTTTATCGGATCTCCTATTATAAGCGCAGAGGATTCATCAAATCTATATATTAATCCATTTTTCCAAAATAAATTTTTTTCAATTGATATGAAGTTTCTGCAAATAAATCTAGGGATTATTCCGGCTGGCATAAACTTAAAATTATATTCGAATCTTAGTTGCGCTTTAATAAATCTAGGCCTTGGGTTAAAACTAAGATTAGGTATTAATAATTCAGGGATTATATAGTCATAGGACCCTACTAAGTTAAAGCACATCTCAAATCTTTCCATTAATTTTATCAATTCATTGTGTACTCCGTTGGGATAGGTTTCCAAATCCCAAATATTATTCAACTCAATCAATGAAAAGCGTCCGTACTGGTATTGAATTTGCTTATTATCAATAAGTTTATAGAATGCACTAGTGGCCCACTCCGGTTTTAGAATAACAATATTTTTCAATATTGGGTCTTTTTGAAAGTGTAATATATCTCCTAAATCGTGAAAATAATCACTTAGGAAATCAGCTCTTGTATTATATATGTCATACTGTGAGCATATATTTAAATATTGATCATAAGTAATAAAGTTTCTATTCAAATCCGAAAGCCTCTTTCTAATATCAATCCATACTTTAGGTAAACGCTCAGCAAAATGGGGGAGCTTTCTAAATGTATTTATTATACTTTCTTTTAATCTACTTATGCCTTGGTTAGTTAAACAGCTAGTGTGATGAAACGATATGATATTAGGGAAATTATGTTTTAAAGTACTTTCATCAATGGTTTTTATTCTTATATCTGATTTATTCATCACAATGATTACAGGACTATTCTCGCTTAAGGAGTTAATGATATTAAACCAATATTCAAACCCCTTATATTCTTCTTCTTTGCGTGCATCCCATACAAATACATATATTGATCTTTTTGTTAAAAAAAATTGATGAGTAGAATAATATATTTCTTGTCCGCCAAAATCCCAAATATTTAAGACAGCATTTATTGTTATTGAGTAGTTGTTTCTATATAATTCATCATCATCATCATCATCATCGTCATCGTCATCATCATCATCATTAAAATAGTCATTATCATCATTGTCAGAATAGTTGTCATAGTCCTCAGATTCTATGTCATATTCATTTAGAAAGTGATAATTTATAGCTTCTTCTTTTGTTAGAGAAATAGGAATTGGCCACTTGCCTATATTTATGCCGTGTGTTGTTTCTTCATTGCCTTCAATAAATATAAATTTTGAATCAGTGATTTTCTTCATTAATGATGTCTTTCCAACTTCTCCTTGGCCAACAAATAATAATTTTGCTTCAAGTAAACTGCTGGTATATTTTGAAAGGAGGATTTCTTTAAAATATGCATTAATTGCATTTGCTCCTTCTTCGATTATATATTTAGGAATTCCATTCAGTATGTAATTGCCATCCAAAATGACATCTTTGACTTCTTCCAAATAAAAAATATCTTCTGGTATCCTAGATATGTTATTATAAGATAAATCAAGTGTTTCTATAGGTAGATAACAAGGAAAATCAAATCCTATACCATTTGTATAATCAAATGTATTGTTGCTTAGATTTAAATAGGTCAATCTAATTAGTTGACCTATTTCAGTAGGTAATCGCGTTAGATAATTATTGCTTAAATCTAATTCTCTTAGGCATGTTAGTAAGCCGATTTCAGGCGGTAAGGCCCTCAATTGTAAACTACTAAGGTCAAGATAAGAGCTATTATCTCAGTGCTGGACATTGAAGAAAAAGATGCGGATAGGAATCTTCAGCGGCTTACTTAACTGCTTCATCAACCAATCTAAGAAATGTTCAATCGAGCTAAGCTGATTAACCACGCCTGAATAACCCTTGCGGAACACCGACTCCCGTGGCTGAAAGTTGCCCAATTCCTTCTTTTTCGGACGAAGCCGATGATACTGCCGAAAGCCTTCAGCGACACAGATCACGTATAACACGACGATAATGACCACTAACAGCCTAATTTTAGCCCAGTGCTGAACGCCCAGCTCTTCTACATGGAACCCATTGCTCTTCAAATGCTTGAACAGACACTCCGTGGTCCAGCGGATGCGGTAGCGCTCAACAACGACGTGTTTGGACCAGCTTAGATTACTGATCAAGAGCACCAAAGGGTCCGCACTTTGGGCGCCATCCTGATGAGACCGAGCTACAAACTGGTAGCGGTGGCCCTCCAGGGTAAACCACTGGCTGACGGTGCGGCCCCTTAAAGCTCGCTTGAGCAAAGCACTGTAGGCCTTGCCCCCGGCGCTAATAGCCTCTTTATAAGAATCTTTGGGTAAACGGATAATAAAGTTGAGGCCACTCTGGGTTAGAAACTGCAACCAGGCTTTACCCCCGTACTCACGATCCCCTAACAGGCAGAAGCCCTTCACGGGGTAGAGCTTCATGGCTTGCTGGAGCAAGCGTTTGCGCTGCTGCTGAGAAGAATGACCTTTCCTGGCCAAATCCATCCAGAATAAAGGCAGGCTCACCTGCCGATAGACCAGAGACAAAACCAACAACTGAATAGGTTGTTTACCTAGCTGCCAACTGGTAGCATCCAACGTTAGGTAAAGGCTCATGGAGCGGCCATCCCAGCGTTTGATATAGCCTAAGATCCACACCAGCAGCCACTTCCACAGCCTCCGCTGGGCCACTGGATGGTCAAAGAAGCGGGTAAGTCGGCGATAGTGCGAATCCGTCTGGGTGTGCTGATTACCTAGTAGTAGCCCCATGTGGTTCTTAAGCTTGTTAAGGTTGACGGTCTCCTTGATGAGGATGGCGCAGCCGATGGCGATGAGATTTTTCAGCAGAGTCGGTGAGAGATCCTGGCCAAAATCCTTAGCTTTGTCCAAAAGCGAGGAGTGGAATCTTGTTAAGTTGGTCACGCTACAAAACAAGCATTTGCCCTCGCTTTTTCCTATTCTACTCCCTCAATGTCCAGCACTGAGAGCTATTATCTCTTTCTGCTTCTCTAATTCTTTCTAATGCCACATTGGTAATTTGATCCATAAGCTACAATGTATATCGAATGTTTTCTTGGAATTATAGCTCCGTGAGTAGGTTTAGAACGTGTTGGGGAATTGAGAAAGGCTGAGAGTCGTGTCACCTTTGTAGCGACCAAGCAACAAGGATGTGACTAAACAGTTCAGTGTTCTGACCGACTCTCAATGGGCCGCAATTTCGCCCTTTCTTAACCTGAAACGCAAACGACAGCATGATTTACGGCAAATTATTAATGCCATTCTTTGGTTGTTGCGCTCGGGTGCTCAATGGAGGAATCTAGCTGGCCCTTGGCCCCATTGGCAGGCGGTTTATTACTATTTTGATCAGTGGAAATCTGATGGAACCTTTGAGAAAATTAATTTGGCTCTCAATAAGATGGACCGTCAACGATTTGGCAAAGAAGCATACCCATCGCTACTATGCATTGATTCACAGAGCGTTAAGCTGAGTCCAATGATCTGTGAGTACCGAGGATTAGACGTCTATAAGCGAGTGAATGGCCGCAAACGTCAGTTGGTTGTTGACACTCAAGGTCGTCTATGGGTAGCCCAAGTTCATTCAGCTGGGGATAGTGATGGATCGGCAGCAGTCCCGCTGATTAAAGATATACTTTGGACAGCCGGTGAGCGACTAGAAAAGGTGTTGGGTGATCAAGCTTACAACGGAATCTTTGCCCAAGCCTTAGGTGAGTGGAGCATTGAACGCTCCGGCGTCCCGGTTTGAAAAAGCTTCGCGGCCTGAATCCGCCCGCGGGTTTGTGCCAGTAGCCAAGCGCTGGGTCGTCGAACGGAGTATCGCCTGGACCAATTTCTTTCGACGGATCGTCAAAGATTATGAGTACACGCTATCTTCTTCGGTCAGTTGGTTGTACTTGGCTAACATTCAGATTATGCTACAGCGAATCGAACTAGGCAACCAAACATAATTCCCCAACACGTTCTTATAATATTTATATCTTGTTGTTAGTATGCCAAAATACAAACCAGCGGATTACGAAGTATTACGACGACGCTGTGTCGAACTCGATCAGGCGGGATGGAAGCAAGGGCCTATCGCCCAAGCACTCGGCTTGACTCAAGGATGGGTTAGTCAGACCCTAAAGAAATATCGTCAACAAGGACCCTCAGCCTTGCAGTGGCGCAAGCCTCCCGGAGCAGCCACTCGTTTGACGCCTGCTCAGCTTTGTCAGCTTGTTGAAGAACTTAACAAAGGAGCAGAGCATCAGGGCTTTGCGGGGGCAGTTTGGACAAGACCTCGTGTTAATGAAGTCATTAAGAAATTATTCGATGTCAGTTATGATCCATCGCAAGTCGGTCGGTTATTGAAGAAAGTAGGTTGGAGCCGCCAAAAGCCACAGGCTAAAGCCCGGCAGCAGGATGTACGGGCGGTAGCCCAATGGCGTCAAGAACGGCTACCTGAACTCAAAAAAAGCGAATGCTGAAGGGCGGGTTATTGTCTATGTCGATGAATCAGCTTGCTATCTTTTACCACTTTTAGCGCATACTTGGGCACCGTGCGGCCAAACACCAATGGTCATCGAACAAGCCGGTCGTTCACACTTGAGCTTGATTGCAGCTATTGCTCCTAATGGGCGCTTGTATGTAGGGGGACAAGATCAGCCTTTTACCAGCGAAGACATTGTGTGGTTTCTGGGCAAGCTTTGTAGCCGGTATCGAAAACGAGACTTGTTAGTGATCTGGGATGGCGCATCGATTCATCGTAGCGAAGCCGTTAAAGCCATGCTGCGGGCCAAGTCTGGTCGGATTCATTTGGAACGTTTACCAGCCTACAGTCCGGAACTTAACCCAGTCGAGCTATTCTGGAGTCACCTAAAACGAAGTTTAAAAAATCAGGTATTTACCAGCTTAGACGAACTCACAGTGGCCGTTTTGGAACAGATCAGACTTTTAGAGCAAGACCCAAAAATGGTGCAGGCATTCTTTCGTAAGAAAGAGATAGGTTTTATTACAAATTAGTTCACGTATCTATAACAAACATGTTCTTAGAATTCTAAGAACGTGTTTTGGGAATTGAAAAGGACTGGTAGTGGGGGTAACTTTATGGTCGCCAAACTACATAGTTATGACCAAACGGTGGGAGCCATTGACCGACTACCAGTGGAACGCAATTTCGCCTTTTTTTAATCTCCAACACAAGATGTAAGTACTATTTGCGTAAGATTCTCGATGGTATTTTGTGGCTGTTGCGCACAGGTAGTTAGTGGCGCAACATTCACCCCTGACCGGTTGCTATGGCAAGTAGTCTATTACTATTTTGGTCAGTGGAAGAAAGCGGGACTTTTCGAGAAGATGAATGCAACTCTCAACCAACTGGAGATCACTAGGCAGAGAATTTATGCATTGATACAAGTTAAATTATTGCCTAATCTACGAATACCAAGGTATGGATGCCCATAAACTTATCAATACGGGGCCGCCCGTGCGGACGCAAGCGCACCTTGGTCGTCAATGCGCAGGGGCACTTGTAGGTAGCTGATGTGGATGCAGCTCATGGGACCTTAGCAGTCCCTCTTGTTATTAGTATTTTGTGGCGATGTGGGGGTGGTTGGAAGAGGTTTTCGGGGATCTGGCCTATAATGGAGTATTTGCCGCTAAGTTAGCTACTTGGAGTATCGAGTTTGAGAAGGCATCGCGGCCTGAATCAGCCAAGGGCTTTTTACCCATAGCCAAGCGTTGGGTGGTTGAATGGAGTATCAGTTGGACTAATGGCTTCGTCTACCCGGTTCTTCCATTGGCTAGTGAAAGATTATGAATTTACCACGGTCCTGCGTCGGATGACAAAAATGATCTCGAACTAAAATCCTAAACAGCTTCATTGAATTTGTTGTATAGATTGTCTTATCGGACACGTGCGAAAATACGGTTCAAATGCGGCACTGCCTATTCAGATTTTCGTAATTGGTCAGTCGAATTGCGTGCTTTGTCAGCGACGCTCCGGCCGTTTCGCCGGACCTTTGTTGTGTACAAATAGCACAGCAATCATGAACTCAATCACGCATAAATCGTCTCCCGAAATTCTGGTCTTGGGCGCTACCGGTAGCATCGGTTATGCCGTAACCGTCAATCTGTTAGCACGCCAGTTTCCTGTTACTATCCTGGTTCGCAATCGGGCTAAAGCCGAAGCCTTGTTCCCGAATCAGCCAACGCTTACTATCGTTGAGGGCGATGCGCAGGATGCCGCGCTGCTTAACCAGTTGGCCATCGGTAAAGACTTTATTTTTCACGGCATCAATTACCCCTACAATAAGTGGTTTGGCAATATGGATACGGTTACGCAGAAGGTAATCGATGCGGCCACGAAGAACCAAGCCACAATTGTTTTTCCGGGTAACGTCTACAACTTCGGAAACACAAAAGAACCGATTCGCGAAGATAGTCTACCCAATCCGTGTACGCGCAAAGGCCAGCTTCGTGTTGCCATCGAGAGCATGATGGAGCAGGCTGCTAACGCGGGCCATTGTCGGGTAATCAATGTGCGGTTGCCAGATTTTTGGGGGCCTAACGTGCTGAACGAAGGTGTTGCGCCCATTTTTGAAAATGCTCTGAATGGGAAAGCCCTGCCGTGGGTAGCCAATGCCGACATTCCGCATCAGGCCGTATTTACCAGTGATGCCGCCGAAATTATTGCCCGCCTGATGCTGCGCGAATGGGAGAAACCAACTACCGCTGCCTATCAGGTATGGAACTACGGCGGCACAACCGTACCGTCGCTTCGTTCGTGGTTTACGCAAATCAGCCGTTTGGTCGGCAAACCGTTGAAGGTTGAGGTCTATAGCCGGTTGATGGTGACGGTGCTTGGCGTGTTTATGCCTGTTCTTCGGGAGGTGAAAGAGATGCTCTATCTGTATGAAAACACGATTCTGCTCGACGACAAAAAAGTGCGGACGCTCTTCCCCGATTTTACGCCAACGCCAATGGATGATGCCCTGACCGAAACGCTGGCCTGGTTTGCCGAGCATCGGCTCCATCGCTCCTTTGAGCCAGCTACCATTGCGGCCTGATTTTATCGGGAGTTTGGCAAAAGACCGTGCCACGGTTCTCTCATTATGCGCAAACTAACCGTGGCACGGTCTTTTGCCAAACCCCTGTTTATAAAACCATTATACCAACATACACATGAAAATCTTACTCAAATCCGAAGAATTGATTCAGTTTCTGGGCGCTATTTATCTGTTTTCCCGATTGCAGTTTGCCTGGTGGTGGTTTCCGGCGCTGATTCTGTTGCCCGACATAAGTATGATTGGCTATCTGATCAATCCGGCGGTAGGAGCGGTGCTCTACAACGTATTTCACCACAAAGGACTAGGCATCGTTATTGGTTTGCTGGGGCTGATGACCGGCAATCAGAACCTGATGCTGGTGGGCATTATTCTCTTCGCCCATTCGAGTATGGACCGCATGATGGGCTATGGCCTGAAATACCCCGATAGTTTTAAGCATACCAGTCTGGGGATGTTGTGAGCCAACAGTCCTAGACCAATACTACGCGGCCTGATTGAGCCGGAACGCGCCCGGCGTAACGCCCGTCCATTTTTTGAACGACCGGAAAAAAACGCTCGGTTCGGCAAAGCCCAGCAGGTAGGCGATGTCGGTAGTGCTTAGGTTCGGTTCCCGCAGGTGCTGAATGGCCAGCTCTTTCCGGGTTTCGTCCAGCAGTTGCTGATACGTAGTGCCTTCGTCTTTCAGGTGCAGTTGTAAAGTTCTGACGCCCATTGCCAGCCGGTCGGCGACGGTGGCCAGTGTAGGCTCTTCACCTTTCATTAAACTGACAATTTCGGCTTTAACCCGGCTGCTCAGTGAAGGCGTTTTGAGCCGATTCAGCAATCCGGTTGCGTGTTGCTCAAACATGGCCGAAAGGCTTGGATTGGCATTCAGCACGGGCGTATCGAGCAGCGATGCATCGAATACCATAGCCGTAACATCGGCATCGAACGTCAGATGGGCCGGCGCAAATACGCGCTGGTGTTCGCTACTATCGATTGGACGGGGATAGGCAAACCGAATTTCACCGGGCGAAATGGGTAAACCCGTCAGAGCCCGAATAGCCGACTGATACACCGACAGTTCGGAGTTGAGAGCATATTCGGGATAAATAATGTCCGGGCTGATAAGGTGTAGCGATAATACAAATAACTGGCTACTGCTACCGTCGGGCTTGCTGGTATGAATTGTTTGTCCCTTTGTCAGTACGCCTTCGCAAACAATATCCTGATATTGACATAGCTTTTCGAAAGCTTTCCCTAATGTAGGGCAGTGCATCATTACATACGCCAACACGCCTACTGCCACCGGATTGATCATTTCGCCCAGTTTCAGCGCAATGGTCGGGTCGCCCGTAACCGCAATGACTTCGCGCCAGAGCGCCTGCACCTGCCGAATCAGAACACGGCCATCGGGGTCGCGAAGCTGTTCGGGAGCGATGCCTACCGAGCGGGCCAGTTGATCGGTGTCGGCACCGCGTTGCCGGGCTGCAAACAGGATGATATTGACCGAAGAAACCGATAGCGTATGGCTGGCTGTAGGCATGGGGCAAGCGTTAATTATTCGAAAAGTCGTTCGTGCGAAATAGTCAGATCCGGGAAAATCCGGCAGGGAATATCGGTCGATTCATAGACATCGACAAGTGCATACTGACCATCTTCCAGAACGTAAACGTTGACCGCTTTTTCTTTCGGTTGCACGATCCAGTACTCCCGCACGCCTGCTTCTTCATACAGATTATACTTCTCGTTGAAATCGTTTTTAGCCGTTCCGACGTAATTTCGATAACCCAATCGGGAGCGCCCAGACAACCGTCTTCATCTAATTTTGAGAGATCACATATTACACAAATGTCTGGCTGCACAACCGTATAAATCTGATTAGGAGTCTTACGATTTTGAACAGGAAGACGGACATCAAAAGGAGCATCGTAAACTTTGAATGTCTTGTCCTCAAAGTATTTCAACAAAGCAAACTCCAGATTTATGGAAGCATCCTGGTGTTTTCGTTTCGGAACTGGCGACATCCTGTACAATTTCCCCTTAATCAATTCAACGCTTTCGTCGAATTGCCATTTCAGGTAATCGGCATAGGTATAGGTGCCGTTCGAATCGAGCTGAGTTATATCGGTGATCATGACTGTTGCCGGACAATTTCAGTATGCAAGTTCCTAAAATAGTCGCTGGCTCGCAATAACCGACTGCCGTACCACGAAAACACTTCGCCATCGACCAGCACGACGGTAGCTGAAGGGCAAATAGCCTTAAACTCGTCAATATGTTTTTGCGTGAACGGGTACGGTTCCGACGATAGAAAAATCAGATCGGGCTGAGCGGTTGATAACGTTTCGGGGTTAATTTCCGGGTAGCGGGTTTGTGCTGCAAATACGTTCGTAAATCCCGCCATAGTTAGCATTGAGTCGATAAATGTATGGCTGGCGGCCGCCATGTAGGGTTTTCGCCAGATAAAATAGGCAACCGTTTTCCGGAGCGATTGGGGCGCAGGATAAAGGGTTTGGCTGATTTGGTTGGCCAGCGCATCGGCTTCCGAACGTTTGCCAACCAGCGTGCCTATTTCCCGAATCATCGTGAGTGCATCGGCTATGGTTGCAACATCGCTGACATAAACCGGGTATTGTTGTTGTAAGTACTCAACTTCTTGGCGGGTATTTTCTTCTTTATTGGCAATGATCAGATCGGGCTTTAGCGCATGAATCCGATCCATATGCAGCGTTTTGGTGCCGCCCATACTGGGCTTGCTATGAACTTTGTCGGCGGGGTGGATACAGAACTTTGTAATACCTGCTATTTCGGCATCGAGACCCAGGTCGAAGAGGAGTTCCGTTTGCGACGGAACCAGCGAAATAATGCGTTGAGGAGCCATAAATTGGGCATTCAGTATTCAAAATTACGTCTTTAGCGCCTGTTTTGTGCCATTTAGCAAATCTGATCGTATTAATACGAATTTATGTGCAACTTTTACAGAGTACATTTCCTCATTACGGATATGAAAGCGCAACTAATTTATCTTACTATAGCTGGTGTAATAGCCTTATATTCAGGAGCTACAGCTCAAACGTCTCAACCAACTTCGGGTACCATCACCTACGAAGGTCTACGCCAGTTCGACCGTTCGCAGATGCGGATGAATATGAATGGACAGGATGTTCGGCCGGGGAGTGCCGATGCACCCGAGGGGGCACCGGATGTGATTTCGTTTACGCAGAAACTGGTGTTTTCGGGAACAATGGCTAAAGAGCAGCGCGACCGTCCGCAGAATATGATGATGCGCCGACGAATGGGCGACGACAACTCGGGAAATGCGGGTGGTGCTCCGCGACCAATGCGTATGACCCCGCCGTTCGACCAGCAAACATATCTGGATATGGGTAATCGGAAACGAATCGACGTGATGACTGTAACCCGCGATTCGGTCCAGCAGGTGTATCGGGCCGAGCGCCCAATGCCAACCGCAACCGACTGGCAAACCAGCGAAAAGACAAAAAAAATAGCTGGTTATGTTTGCCATAAAGCTACCGCTACCCGCCGGAAAGAAACCTATACGATCTGGTATACCACCGATCTGCCTTTTACCTACTCGCCCGTAGCCGATCTGACGCCACCCACTGGTGTGGTTCTGCAAATCGAGTCGGATAGTGAATCGTATAAAGCAACGGGTCTGACGAGTGGTGCTGTCGATGTAGTGGCTGTTGAACCTCCTGCCAATGCGAAAACCATTACATCAGAAGAAATGGAGCAGATTCGCCGGAAAGCAATGGCCGATTTTCGCCAGCGTATGATGTCGTCTATGCCCGGTTCCGGCCGAAATTAGTCAATGGAAATTGGACATTGGTACAACAGACCTAAAAGGTTTCAAAAACCTTTTAGGTCTCGTCTGGCCCGACCTGGTTCATAGCCCATGATGCCAACCCCCGCAACCAATAACCAATTATTAACCACAATGAACTTCATTTGCTACCGGCATCGGTTGTTAGCGATTGTATGCCTTATTGGTTCACTAATAGGCGTAGCAGCGGTGTCTGCACAGGCTCAGTCGGGTGTTGTAAAAGGCTCCGTCATTGATTCCGTTACGCGTAAGCCTTTGCTCGAAGCATCGGTGTCGCTGCTATTAGCACGCGATTCATCGCTGGTTACGTTTGGAATCACCGATGGTGAAGGCCAGTTTATTTTCAAAAATGTTGTTGAAGGCCAATACCGGATTCTGGTTACCTACGTTGGCTATGCAACCCGGGCTAAGCGAGTAACCATAACCCGCGCCGATCCGACAGCCGATGCTGGTGCAATTGAACTGATCGCGCAATCGCAGACCCTGAATGAGGTATCGGTACAGGGCGAAAAAGCGCCCATGGCCGTGAAAGGGGATACACTGGAGTTCAATGCCGGATCGTTTAAAACCCAGCCGAATGCGCAGGTTGAAGAGTTGTTGAAGAAACTTCCCGGAGTTCAGGTCGACCGCGATGGCAACATTACGGCGCAGGGGCAGACCGTTAAAAAAGTACTGGTTGATGGGAAACCATTTTTTGGTGATGATCCGAAGATGGCAACCCGAAATTTGCCAGCCGACATTATCGATAAGGTGCAGTTGTTCGATCAGTTGTCGGAGCAGTCGGCATTTTCGGGGGTGGAAGATGGCGATCAGTCTAAAACGATCAACATCACAACCAAAAAAGATAAACGGAAAGGTACGTTTGGGCAGCAGTCGATAGCGGGTGGTCCTAAACCCGGCGACGATCCGCGCTATATTGCCAAAGCAACGCTAAACCGCTTCGACAATGGGCAGCAGATGTCGATTCTGGGTATGGCCAATAACGTTAACCAGCAGGGTTTTACGGCGCAGGACCTTGGCTTAGGGAGCAACTTTGGCGGTAGTGGCAACGGTTCGGGTGGCGGCTCAGGATCGGGTAGTGTGAGTCGGAGCGGTGGCAATGGCGGTAGTGGCAGCAGTGGTCAGGTAGGCAACAATGCCATCACCAAATCGTGGGCGGGCGGAATCAACTACCGCAATAGCTTCGGCAAAAAAGTCGATCTGGCGGGTAGCTACAACATATCGAATACCAACACGCTAACCCAGCAGAGCAGCCGCCGGGAAAATATCCTGCCCGGAACCAGTACATCAACTACTCGCTCCGACTCAACCTTTGTGCGTAATCAGACCAACGGTTCCGATAATACTAACACCAACAACCGGTTCAATCTGCGACTCGATTACCGGATTGATTCACTGACGACAATTCGGGTAATTCCGAATCTGTCGTGGTTACAATCCGACTATCAGAACGGAAGTGATTCGCGTACGGTCAATGGAGGGGGAGCTACAACGAACACCAGCACAACCAATTATCATTCGAATGGAAATGGCTTCAATGGAAATAATTCGGTGCTGTTGTTCCGAAAGTTTCAGAAGAAGGGACGGACATTTTCGGTCAACTGGAATGTAGCCCTCAATAACCAGAATAGCCTGGGTATTAACCAATCGGTTACGCAGTCGACAACCCCCTTGTCGGCAACAACCGGGGCACCCGATAGTCAGACGGGTACGGGTGGGTTATACACACAAAGGATCAACCAGCAGAATGATCAGCAGACACGAGCGATGACGAATACCATCAACGTATCGTATACCGAACCGTTGTCGATGCGGCAAACCCTCGAACTCCATTACAATCTGTCGAACAATCATAACGAGTCGAACCGGGCAGTTACTGATTTCAACGAAGCAACTGCACAATACGATCGGGCCAATGCGGCACTGAGCAATAATTTTGTTAATACATACATGACCAATCGGGCGGGCTTGACGTGGCAAACCAAACGCTTGAAGTACACCTACGCGTTTGGAGTTGATGCACAGCAGGCCAGTCTGAATTCGAATAACCTGAGCCGCGACACTACGCTGAGCCGCACGTTTACGAACCTGCTGCCGAATGCGTTGTTTACTTACAACTTCGCTAAAAACACACGGCTCCGGTTCAACTATCGTACGCGGATCAATGCGCCATCGGTAAATCAGTTACAGCCCGTACCGAACAATACGAATCCGCTGAATATTCAGTTGGGCAATGCCAATCTACAGCCCGAATATAGCCATACGATTTCGCTGAATTTTAACCGCTTCGACCCGTCTACATTCCGTAACCTGTTTGCATCGATCAACGCCAGCCGGACGGATAACAAAATCGTGAACTCAACGTCGTTTACATCCTCGGGCGCACAAACAACCCGGCCCGTAAATACCAATGGCTATTATACGCTAAGTGGCTTTCTGGCACTGGGTCGTTCGATTAAAATTGACGAACATCGCATTAATATCAATCTGAATACCAACGCAACCTACAACCGGGGAACCAGCTTTGTGAACAGTCGTCCGAATCTGGCTCAGAACTGGCTCATAGGCGAAGGGTTGAGTTTGAACACCAACATCAACGACAAACTAGACCTTAATCTGGCTGGAACCATTAACCTGCAATCGGCCAAATATTCGTTGCAGCCGCAGCAGAATACCACGTTTCTGAACCAGACCGGCACGCTGGATCTGTTCTATCAGTTACCGTTCCGGTTTGCATTTACCACCAATGTTACATATAATCATTACGGTGGCCAGTCGGGTAGTTATAATCAGTCGTTTACATTGCTGAATATGGCCCTGGCCCGTCAGTTGTTCAAACAGAAGCAGGGTGAACTGCGGTTTCAGGTCTTCGATTTGCTGAATCAGAACCGGAGTATTGTTCGTAACGTAACCGATACCTACGTAGAAGAAGTGCAGAGCCGGGTACTGAATCGCTATTTTACGCTGAGTTTTGTGTATAACCTGCGCCAGTTCAGTGCCGGGTTTACACCGCCCACCAACAACCGCTATAACCGGCAGGGTATGGGTGGCGATGGCGGTCGGGGGTTCCGGCGCAACGACTAATAAGGCTTCGATAGCCTTTGCTCAACAGCGCCTGCCTGGCATTTTGATGCGCCAGGCAGGCGCTGTTTTCTATAGAGTCAGGTAAAGGATGAAATCACTTTCAAGTAGATTTATTAAGGTCTATTCTTCGTTTATAGACTCCTGCACTCAATTCTAAAACTCTTATGAAACTTCTATTCTTGCTGTGTTCTCTGCTTTGTGTTGCCCATAGCCAGGCTCAACACCAACTAAAAAAAATCTGGGAAAGCGATAGCACGCTGGCTATACCCGAATCGGTACTGCCCGACAACGATGTGCTCTATGTATCGCTAATCGACGGATCGCCCTGGGATACCGACGGCCGGGGTGGCGTGGCTAAGCTGAGCAAAAACGGTAAAATTATGAACCCTAGTTGGGTAACTGGCCTGAATGCACCGAAGGGTATGGGGATCTGGCGCGGAAAACTTTACGTGGCCGATGTGTCAGAGGTGGTTGTGGTTAATTTAGCGAATGGGAAAATTGAAACGAAAATACCGGTCGAAGGCGCTACCGGCCTGAACGATATAACTATCGATAAACAGGGTACCGTATATGTTTCGGATAGTAAGCTGGGAAATGTGCACCAAATTAAAAACGGCAAAGCCACGCTACTGATGAGCGACCTGAAAGGCGTAAACGGACTGAAAGCAGTTGGGACGGATCTGTATGCCTTAACGGCCAACGATGTTTATAAAATAGGAGCCAATAAAACCAAGACCGTTGTTTGCACAATGGAAACGGGTGGCGATGGTATTGAACCCGTTGGAAATGGTGATTTTGTGGTGTCCACCTGGGGTGGCGTCGTTTATTACATGGACAAAAGCGGTAAACTACAAACCATGCTGGACACGCGTGCACAGAAAAAAAATACGGCCGACATTGGCTACGATCCGGTGCAACGAATAGTGTATGTGCCAACATTTATGGCAAAATCAGTAGTTGCTTACCGCCTGGATTAGTACAAAGAGAAACCTGTGTGTTTATGGCCAGTACCGAACGTATTTTGTAATGGTTCATTCATTATAATAAACCTGTTGATTTGCTTTTAAGCGTTTTGTTGTGAACAAGTTCTATGTTTAATAGAATGGAACACAACAAAACGCTTTTTTTTGCTGATTTTTTTAACTCAATGTGGAATCTACTTAGTCAATAGATTAATTTTTCAGACAAAGAATGTCGCCTATTTTGCGCTTATAGCGTTGGTAATCAGTTTAGTTGAAATATTGGCATGAAATTTTTAGATTAAAATTGTGGAAAATAGTCCTCAGTTGTTTGGCAATAATTCCACAATACTATACTTTTATACAACCTAACTTGGTAACTGACCTATACCTATGACGAAGAAAATGCTCCTGACAGCACTTGCTGCTGTCTCGTTTGGCATCGTTCGCGCCCAGACCGTATCGACCGTAACCCCAGAAGTGCCCGCCGTAACTGACAACAAGCTCACCGTAACTCAAGAGATACCCACTGTAACTTCTACTACTCGCTCATTTTATGAGCAAATTCCTCTGGTAGGCGATCTGATCGATTTTGCCAAAAAGCATCTGTCAATTCGTTATCGATTGGGCGGAACAACAAAACGAGGGTTCGACTGTTCTGGTTTTACCCGTTTTTGTTTTAGCCAATTCGGCATTTCTCTTCCCCATTCGAGTGCCGCTCAGGGCAATGTAGGTCAGCCTGTCGACAAGGCCAATGCGCAACCGGGCGACTTAATTCTGTTTAAAGGCCATAGCGCCCATGGTAGTCAAATTGGCCATGTTGGATTAATTACTGAAGTTGTTGGTAACCAGATTAAATTTATTCATTCTGCCTGGAATGGTGGCGTACGATACGATTACCTCCATGCATCTTACTATGAGCGTCGTTTTGTTGGCGTTCGGCGAGTGGTTCATTTGCTGACGGATAAATGAGCAATCTGGAATAAACAAAACCGGGAATGAGCACATAACTCATTCCCGGTTTTGTTTGGCTACTGGTCATTGGCCGTACTGAACAATTAGGGATCAGCCATTTGACTTTAACGTTTTCGGATCTAATACCAATGACTTTTATCTGGTCAATGTAAGGGTTGTTCCGGCCCCCTGCTGCAGGGCGGCTGCTACATCGTCGGCATGGCAGATAATTACTTTTTCAACACCATTTTTGAGGGCTTTAAATGCATTATCGAGCTTAGGCACCATTCCCTTGTTTATGGTGCCCGCGGCTTTGTGGTCGGCATAGGTCTGCGGGGTCAGCTCGCCAATAACACTGGTATCATCATTTGGGTCGGCCAGAACGCCTTTCTTTTCGAAGCAGTAAACAAGCGTGACCGAATCATGATGGGCCATATCTACGGCAATGGCCGAAGCCATTGTGTCGGCATTCGTGTTTAGCAAATCGCCCGCTTCATTGTAGGTAATAGGGGCAAAAACAGGTGTAAGATCCTGCCGCAGAAAAAACTGGATTTGCCCCGAATCAACTTCTTTAATATCGCCAACCATACCGTAGTCAATATCCTTAACCGGGCGTTTTCGGGCCAGTATGGTGCTGCCATCGGCGCCAGTGAGGCCAATCGCATTGACGTCGAGCGCCTGAAGCCGGGCAACGATCTGTTTGTTTACCAGACCACCATACACCATCGTTACTACGTCGAGCATAGGCATATCGGTAATCCGACGTCCTTCCACCATCGTTGTTTTGATCCCTAGTTTTTCAGCTACCTGCGTCGCTATTTTACCGCCACCGTGAATCAGTATTTTTGAGCCAGCCAGTCCGGCAAAAGCAGTCAGAAACCGCTTGAGTGCCGCCGGATCATCGATAACATTACCACCTATTTTTACAACTGTAAGCGTATCCATAAAAGGACATTGGATATGGGGATGTAAGACTTAATTAATAGACATTGGAGGTTAGACATTGGATTAATTTTTGTCCAATATCTAACCTCCAGCGTCTATTTAAAGACTTTTCAGGATTTCTTTCAATACGGCCTGAGCCGACCATTCGCGGTTGGCAGCCTGTTCAATAACCAGCGAATGGGGGCTATCCAGTACTTGGTCTGATACTTTCAGATTGCGCCGAACAGGAAGGCAGTGCATAAACTTACCATTATCGGACCGGCGAATATCGTCCATCGTAACGGCCCACGACGGATCTTTGGTCAGCACCTGTCCGTAATGCGTATAAGACGACCAGTTTTTGCCGTAGATAAAATCGGCTCCTTCAAAGGCTTCGTCCTGGTTGTATATGATGCGGGCATTTCCCACAAATTCGGGGGCAAGCTCGTAGCCTTTGGGATGCGTAACCACAAACTCAACATCGCCCGAATGAGCGCGGGCATTCATCCATTCACAAAACGAATTGGCAACGGCCTGCGGCAGTGGTTTAAAATGAGGGAGCCAGGTCAATACAACTTTCGGGCGAGCTTTTGTCTTGGCTTCTTCAATCGTAATACAATCGGCCAGCGATTGCAGCGGGTGCCGTGTTGCCGATTCCAGATTGACAATCGGTACGTTCGCGTATTTGGCGAACTGATTCATTACCTGTTCCTTATAGTCCAGTTCACGGTCCTGTAGTCCGGCAAACGCCCGGATACCGATAATGTCGCAATAGCGGCCAATAACAGCGGCTGCTTCCCGAACGTGTTCGGCTTTGTCGCTATCCATAATGACCCCTTCTTCCATTTCCAGCCCCCAGCTATCTTGCCCAACGTTCATCGTAATCACATTCAGACCGAGGTTTTGGGCGGCTTTTTGTGTGCTTAGGCGAGTACGAAGACTGGAATTGAAGAAAAGAAGACCAATGGTTTTATTCTTACCAAGGTGTTGATCAGTAAAGGGGTTGGTCTTGGCGTCGCGGCCAGACTGTATAAGTGCGTCGAGGTCGGTGACGTCGGCGAGTGAAAGAAAGTTGGTCATTTATTTTTTAACACAGGGAAACAGGGACTTGAGTGATTGAGTGAATGAGTGAATTGGCAAATAGGTTGCTTAATTCACTCATTCACTTAGTATGTGCATAGGCGAATACGGCTTGCAAGGCATCTTTTGTAAGCCGTGGGTAATTATCTAGTAAATCCTGTTCGGTCCAGCCATTAGCCAGACGTTCGAACAAAAACTCAACGGACAATCTTGTTTCTTTTATGACAGGTTTGCCCAGTAACACCGCTTCGTCAGAATAGATAAAGTCTTGCCAGTTCAATGCCTTAAGAAGTTGGTCGATGCAGTCAAACCGCTAAGCTAACTAGCTAATTTCAATAATTAAACGGCCGTGTTTTCTGTTTTCAGGCACTTTTCGAGCGCTTCCAGGAACATATCGGCTTCGTTGATGCCAATGGCCAGCGAAGGCAACAGCCGGATCGTGTTCTTACCGGCAACACCCGTAAACTGTTTGTGTTCGAACAGCAGTGTTTTACGCAACGTGTCGACCGGGAAATCGTACTCGATTCCAATCATCAGTCCACGGCCCCGCAATTCTTTATAACCGCCGATCTGTCGGATGCCGTCCAGGAAATAATCGCCTACACGAACAGCATTGTCGATCAGTCCTTCGTCTTTCATAATATCCAGTACTGCAACGGCGGCCGTGCAGGCCAGATGGTTACCGCCAAACGTGGTGCCTAGCAAACCGTAGCTGGGCTTAAATTTAGGCGAGATCAGAATACCGCCGATCGGAAATCCGTTGCCCATGCCTTTGGCCATCGAAATGATGTCGGCCTGAATACCGCTGAACTGGTGCGAAAAGAATTTTCCCGAACGGCCGTAGCCACACTGAACGCCATCCAGAATCAGCACCGCTCCGGTTTCGTCGCAGCGTTGGCGGAGGGTTTGCAGAAACTCATCGCTGGCGACATGAATGCCACCAACGCCCTGGATGCCTTCGACAATAACAGCACAGGTTTCTGTCGTGATAGCTTGCCGGGCGGCATCGGCGTCGTTATAGGGTAGAAATGTAACGTGTTTGTTGTAGTTGACAGGGGCTACTATAGCCGGGTTGTCGGTGGCGGCAACGGCTCCGGCTGTTCGGCCATGAAACCCCTTCCTGAACGAAATGACCTGAGTGCGGCCGTTGTGAAAGGAGGCTAGTTTTAGCGCATTTTCGTTGGCTTCGGCACCTGAGTTACACAAAAAGAGCGCATAGTCGGGATGGTCCGACAGGCTCGTTAGTTTATCGGCCAGTTCCTGCTGCTGCGGTATCCGAACCGAGTTGGAATAGAACGAAATCTTATGTAACTGATCGGTCAGTGCCTGCACATAGCGCGGATGCGTATGACCAACCGAAATAACGGCATGCCCGCCATACAGATCGAGATAGCGAGTGCCGTCGACATCCCACAGATAGCTGCCCTGAGCGCGAACCGGCTCAATGTCGTAAAGGGGGTAAACGTTAAATAACTCAGCCATTGCCAGACCGGATAACCACTGCACCCGGCGTTTACGATGATAATCAAATGAGCTGGTTCGTGAAAACCAGTGCAAGTTTACGGAGAATCGCGGGGAAAATGGTGTATAAACGCGAAAAGGAAGCCAATCGACTTCCCTTTCCTGGGTCTGAGTATGGTTTCTTATGCCTTATCGGCTTGTTGCAGGAAGTTTCGTAGGACCAGAACCGATGTTTCGGGCTGCTCAATCATGCTCAAATGGCCGGCATTGTCGATAATCGAAACGCCGATCCGATCTGACAAATCGGCCAGCGCCTTCGTTTTTTCAACCGAAATCAGTTGATCTTCTCTGCCCAACACCAGCAAAACAGGGTACTGGGCATCGCGCAGCACATGCGTCCGATCGGGGCGACCGGCAATGGCTTTCATCCCGGCAATGAGTGCTTCGGTCGGTAAGCCGCGAAAACGAGCCACCAGTTCCTGCGTTTTTTCGGCTGGGTAATGGGGAGCGACCATTTTCGGCAGTTGTTTCTCAATAAACTGTGCTCCGCCCTGTGCCTTCATGGTGTCAATAAGTTGCTGACGCTGAATTTTGCGGTCGGCATCATCTGCATAGGCTGTTGAATGATAGAGCACCAATCCGTGTACCTGTTCGGGATAACGTTCGGCATAAGCCAGCGCGATATAGCCACCCATTGAATGACCAGCCAGCACAACCTTATCAATACCTGCCGATTGTAGCTGGGCATTCAGTTCTTCAGCATAGGCTTCAATGGTTGTATGAGAGGTTGAGTGCGCAAAATTGGGTTTTATGACCCGAATATCGGCCGACAGTTCGGGTTGAATGTTATCCCAGATGGAAGCATCTACACCATGACCATGGATCAGTACTAACGAGAACGAACCAGACATGCTAAGGAGTTATATCTTAATTGTCCACAGAGCATACCGAGAAATCAATTGAATTGACTACCAATGAATTGCTTCTCGGTATGCCTGTGCCTCTGTGGGCAAATGCAATAAATAAATTCTGACTTGTTACGAATGAGCGGCAAACGTTATTGTTTTATAAGCTCCAGAATAATCAGCACGAGGCCAACTACTAAGGCAATGGCACCAATGGCTGCACCAAAGCCATTGCCGATGAGTAGTAATAATAAGCCAGCAGCTGCTACGATGAGCCCAATTGTCAGCATCGACGTAGCCATCGTACGTTCTGGCGACAGTTTATGCTTGATTTTATTATTGATCTGCTTGGTAGCTACACGCTCCAGCAGGGTCATTTTTTTGGTAGATGCTTTTGTTTGAGGAGCCGCTGTGGTTTGAACCGGTGCTGAGTTGAGCAGGTTTTTTACCTTCTCCATCCGCTTGGTCAGTTTTTTGTTCGAAGCCAGCCTGCTGTCGTTGCGTACGTAGGCTTCAATCTGATTCATGGTTTGTTTGGCCTGGGCAACCTGTTCGGCAGGTTCGGTTGCTGGAGTGGCGATCGCTTCAGTAACAACTTCGGGCTGGGCCGATGGAGTTGACACCACTGATGGTGTTGGGGCAATGGTTTCAGTTTTGGCGGTGTGGTAATTTTCGACAGGACCACGCTGGAAATAAGCGACCGGACGGCTGCACGACGACAGAACGGCAGCTCCGATCAAGGCTGCGTAAAGGTGTTTGGTCATTGTTTTCATAGAGTTGTTTTCGTTTAAGAACATTGATTGGTTGTCATTCCCAACAACTAAGCACTGATTGCTTTGTTAACCAAAAGGTATGAAAAATCACCTAATCCAATAAAAACCCACTGCGAAATAGTGTAAACGGTGGCCAATAGACGTAAAAAAGTCGGGCTGGTTATCCCAGCGCCGACTTTTTTACCTATCAGGAGCCTTATTCCAGAACGCCGAGCAGAATCAGTACGATACCTACAATGAGTAGTACCAGACCAATTACGCCAATTACGCCACCAAAAAGCAAGGAAAGGATAAGACCAATAGCGCCGATGATGATACCGTTTTTGGTATTCTTGTTCAGGTATTTCGCTTCATCGGGAGCTACGTGATTCTTAATCTTTTTATCCATCTTTTTCAGCATCGCTTTCTCAACCAGCGTCAGCTTGTGGGCCGAAGCGGCTTTGGTCGATACGGTTTTTTCACTTGCGGTGGCCAGTAAGCTATTTACCTTCTCCATCCGCTTGGTCAGTTTTTTGTTCGAGGCCAGTTTGCTGTCGTTGCGTACGTAGGCTTCAAGTTGACTCATGGCCTGTTTGGCCTGGGCAACCTGCTCGGCGGGGGCCATTGATTCAAGGGCAGAAGCAGGAGCCTGGACGGGTTCTGCAACCGTAACGTTGGGAGTGACCGTTGCTACTGGCTGCGGTTTGGTCGAGGTGAAGTGTTCGCGTTGACTGGGCTGAAAATAGGCAACTGGACGGCTACACGACGATAGAATGGAAGCCCCAAGTAGGGCTGCAAAAATGTGTTTGGAGAACGCGCTCATATAGAACGTTTTTGAGTGGGACCATAAAATTGTCAACCACATCAACTGCATCAGAGTGGGTTTGTTGTGTAGTTGATATACATTCCTGCAAAAAAAAGGAAGAATCCGAGCAAACGAGCCAGACAGGGCATACAAAATCCCACCAGATGGCTATCCAGTGGGATTTTGTATGGCACTTCATGAAGTCGGTATAGACAAGGTTTTAGAGCAGGCCGACCAGTAAGATGACCGCACCCGCCAGCAGCACAATTAAGCCTACGGTAGCACCAGTACCTGAGGTGAGCAGCAGGAGCAGGAGGCCAACAATAACCAGTACGGCTCCGGTTGCCAGAATACCCGAATTCATCATGGTTTTGTCGGGGTTCTGGGGGGCTAGTTGCCTGCTGATTTTTTTATTCATTTTCTTCAGTACCATCCGTTCCATTAGCCCTGCTTTTTTTGTCGAATTGGTTGACGAGAAACCCAGAGTCGATTGGGTGGCGGTTGTCTCAACGAGCGTACGAATGCGATTCAGTCGTTTCTGGACGGTTTTGTTCGAGGCTAATTTGCTATCGTTCCGAACGAGGGCATCCATTTGATCGAGGGCTTCGCTAATGCGCGTAGCCGGAGCCATGGGTATTGGAGCGGTTTCGGCAGAGGGCTCCATTGCCGGAGCTTCTGTTGAAACGGTTGGCGAAGTGACCGGAGCGGATGTTGCTACAGCAAAATGTTCGCGTGGGGTTGGCTGGAAGTGAGCAACCGGGCGGCTGCATGCAGTGAACATGGTGGCCATTACCAGACCGGCCAGCAGACGTTGAGTACTGATTTTCATAGTGTTGAATGATTTGCTTACGTGCAATGAAGAACTACGTTCAGTAAACAGGCTCGGCTGCTATTTGTTGATAATCAGTATGAATTTCCGATTCAGTGGAAAAGAAATCCCCGGCCTCTGTCGAAACCGGGGATTGGACTAACCTGAAAAGCCTGGCTCAGGCAACCGACCGTAATTGATAGGCCGTCGATTTGCCAAACTTTTCGCGGGCATAATCTAAACTTACCGTCAGTTCTTTAACATTGGTTTGCGACGGCATTTCGAACATGGCATCGGTAATAATCGACTCACAGATGGAGCGTAGGCCACGCGCACCCAGGCCATACTGTAATGCCTGATCAACAATATAGTTAAGCGCGCTAACATCCCACATTAGCTTAATGCCCTCCATCTGGAACAACTTGTTATATTGTTTGGTAATCGCATTTTTGGGCTCAGTCAAAATGCGCATCAGTGCTTCGCGGTCGAGGGGTTCGAGGTGAGTAAGCACCGGTAAACGCCCAAGAAGTTCAGGAATTAACCCAAACGATTTGAGATCTAGGGCCGAAATGTAGCGCATCAGATGCCCTTTTTCGAGCGTATCATTCAGTCGCCGGTCGCCTGAGAAGCCAATGGGGCGGGTGTTTACCCGCTTGGCAATGTGCCGTTCAATTCCGTCGAAAGCGCCACCGCAGATAAACAGAATATTTTCGGTGTTGAGCGCAATCATACGCTGGTCGGGGTGTTTGCGACCGCCCTGAGGAGGAACATTTACGACAGAGCCTTCCAGTAGTTTCAGTAGGGCTTGTTGAACGCCTTCGCCACTGACATCGCGGGTAATGCTTGGGTTGTCTGATTTGCGGGCAATTTTGTCGATCTCATCAATGTAAACAATGCCGCGCTCGGCAGCTTCAACATTATAGTCGGCGGCCTGCAACAACCGTGTCAGAATGGTTTCTACATCTTCGCCTACATAACCGGCTTCCGTGATAACTGTAGCATCGGCAATGCAGAAGGGAACTTCCAGAATTTTAGCAATCGACCGGGCCAGATAGGTTTTGCCCGTACCCGTCTCCCCAACCATCAGGATATTCGATTTTTCGATCGTAACATCGTCGTTTGTTTTGGGTTGCATCAACCGTTTATAGTGATTGTAAACAGCAACGGCAATTGCTTTTTTTGCATCGTCCTGACCAATAACATACTGGTCGAGGTGGCGCTTCATTTCCAGAGGCTTAATCAGGTTAATATGCACCTCATCCGGCTCGCTTTTTCGGGGGCGCATCTCATCCAGCACTACCTGATGACCTTGTTCAATGCAGTAGTTACAGATGTGCGCATCAATTCCCGATAGCAATACCAGTACCTCGTTTTTGCGCCGTCCGCAGAACGAGCAACTTATTTGTGGCATGTACGTTTGCAGTGTAAATGAAGTAGTTATGGCAGTCAGTGCTTATGTTGAAAAAGGACTGATCTGCTCCGTTAACAGTTCGTGTTAATTCTTTGTTAAGCGAACTTCGTCATAAAATAGCGACGAAAGTATAATTGGCTCAGGTACGATTAACAAAATTATTGATCGGCATCGATACAGACAAGGTTCAGTTAGTCATCTATGTATATTTTTTGCTTTATCGATAGCTATTTTCCGGATTCTGGCATTATTAAAAACAAAAGCGCAGGTTCATGTAAATGATCTGCGCTTTTGTTTACGTAAATTGTAGTACCGGCAGAGGCTATCCAGGATTTAACCCTTTACGCTTTCTGCGGCTAAACATGAATTATTTTTCCCGGCGAAGCACTTCGTCGATTAGTCCGTATTCTTTAGCTTCTTCGGCCCGCATCCATTTGTCGCGGTCCGAATCTTTTTCAATTTGTTCAACGCTTTTTCCCGAATGGCTGGCCAGAATCTGGTATAGCTCTTCGCGGAGTTTTACAATTTCGCGGGCCGTAATTTCGATATCGACCGACTGCCCCTGCGCACCACCCGATGGCTGGTGGATCATGATGCGGGCGTGAGGAAGGGCCGACCGTTTGCCAGCCGCGCCCCCTGCCAGCAATACTGCCCCCATCGAGGCTGCCAGACTGGTGCAGACCGTAGCAACGTCGGGACGAACATATTGCATGGTATCGTAAATACCCAGACCAGCGTAGACCGATCCTCCAGGGCTGTTCAGATACATCAGAATATCTTTTTTAGGATCAGCCGATTCGAGGAATAGCAACTGTGCCACAATGATGTTTGCAATATTATCATCGACGGGCAGGCCCATGAAAATAATCCGGTCGGCCATCAGTCGCGAGAAAACGTCAACTTCACGGAAGTTCATCGGACGTTCTTCAATGACCGAGCGAGTCATATTTTCAACGGTGTGATTTACATAACCATCAACAGTGAGGCCATTGAGGCCCATGTGGTGTACAGCGAATTTGCGGAATTCTTTTTCGTAATTCATAATTGGGTTTACTCCTTTGGGTGAAAACGAATAACGAGGTATTCAGGTTCGAAAAATTAAATACTGGACTTTGGAAGTTAGACGCCGGACTTTATATTGATGCTTATGAAGAAAAAACGTCATAGCCTAACATCGGTAGCCAGCATCTACCATCCAATATCTGATAGATTCGAATTCTTTCATTGCAAAAATGCGTTATCCTTCCGAAAATCAGTGTCAGTTTAAGTTTAGATTTTATCGTAGCTACTTGATATGAAGACATCAATTGAAGAAAAAATACGGCTGCATAGGCTTCAGCGGGGGCTTTCGCAGGAAAATATGGCCGATTTGCTCAACCTGTCGACAACCGCTTATGGCGATATTGAGCGTGGTAAAACCGATCTGACGCTCTCTCGTCTGAATCAGATTGCCAGGGTTCTGGAACTGTCGCCACTAATACTTCTTTCTGATGAGCCGATTACGGCCCAGGTCATTGAGAATAAAACCGACGACAGCACCGTGCACGAACTGGAACGCCTGCAACTGGTTGTTGAAAAACAGCAGCTTGAACTGGATAAACTACGACTGGAAGCCGATTACTGGAAACGGAAATACGACGACCGAATTGCGTTCGAGCTTCTCCGCTCAATGGGCGTTTCGCAGGAGCGCGAACGAATTGGTTTCTAACAAACGCTCCCTGAAGAATTGGGAGTTCAGGGAGCGTTTGTTAGCACTAGAGCGAAGAGAATTTATGCCGATAGAAGGCATAAAAAATCAGTGGAAACACAAAGAGTGTCAGTATGGTAGCGGTTATTAAGCCGCCGATGACCACAATGGCCAGCGGCTTGGCTGTTTCGGAGCCGATTCCATGCGATACCGCAGCCGGAATCAGACCAATACCGGCCATCATGGCCGTCATCACAACGGGTCTGATGCGCGACACGACTCCCAGGTGAATTGAATCGTTGAGCGACATCTTGTTGTGCAGGTTTTTCTTGAAGACCGAAATCAGAATCACACCATTCTGGATGCAGATGCCGAAGAGGGCAATGAACCCAATTCCGGCCGAAATACTGAAGTTAACATGCGTAATGAGCAGAGCCGCAATGCCGCCAATGATGGCAAATGGGACGTTGAACAACACAAGCCCCGCGTCTTTTACATTGCCAAAGAGCACAAATAAGATAAAGAAAATTCCCAGCAGGCTAATGGGTACGACCTGCTCCAGCCGGAGTGTGGCGCGTTGCTGGTTCTCAAAATCGCCCGCCCATTTTACCGTATAACCCGTTGGTAACTTTACGTTAGCGGCAACTTTCTGTTGCGCTTCGGCAACAGCCCCCCCCATGTCGCGACCCCGTACCGAAAATTTAACGGCTCCGTAGCGTTGGCCGGCCTCGCGGAAAATCAGTACTGGTCCCGTTTGGGTATATACACTGGCGATTTCCTTAATCGGAATCATGGAACCATTTTCGGTCGGAACCATCAGGTGAGCAATTTGCTGCTCATTAGAGCGGAAGGGTAAATCGTAGCGAATCCGCAGGTCGAATTTTCGTTCGCCTTCGTAGATCTGCGTGGCCGCCTTGCCTCCAATAGCCATTTCAATGACCGCTTCTGCATCGGATTTATTGACCCCGTAAACCGCCAGTTTGCGTTCGTCGAGTTCTACGCGCATTTCGGGCTGGCCAGTTGTACGAATCAGCCCCAGGTCTTCGATACCCCGAACGGTAGCCAGTTGTTTCTGAATTTCAGCTCCTTTCTCTTCAAGAATAGTTTGATCGGGGCCATAAATCTTAACCGCAATAGACCCTTTTACGCCTGAAACGGCTTCTTCGACGTTGTCCATAATGGGCTGCGAGAAGTTGAAGTTTACCCCCGGAAACACACTGAGCCGTTCCTGCATTTTGTCGATGAGCTGCTCTTTGGTTAACCCACTTTTCCACTGATCCTGCGGATAAATGTCGACCAGAAATTCGATGTTGTAGAAACCCGTTGGATCGGTCCCATCGTTGGGTCGGCCGGTTTGAGAAATAACGCCTTTCACCTCTGGGAAATCTTCGAAAATGTGGCGCATCTGAATCGTTTGTTTGACCGATTCGGGCAGCGAAATACTCATGGGCATGGTAGCCCGAACGTAAATCGAGCCTTCGTTTAATTCGGGCAGAAACTCCGTTCCCAACAACGTAAAGCCGGATAAACCAATTAATACAACCACAAAAGTTACGATCAGGCTCAACTTCTTATGCGCAAACGTAAAGCCAAAGGCTTTAGTAGCATATTTGGTAACGACATTGACGAAGGGGTTGTGTTTTTCCCGAACGTTTTTGTTCAGCAACAGACTGGCCAGTACTGGCACCAGCGTTAACGTAAAAAGTAATGCGCCCAATAAGGCGAAGCCGAGTGTCCAGGCCAGGGGCGAGAACATTTTACCTTCTACTTTCTGAAACGAGAAAATAGGTACCAGACAGGTAATGATGATGAGCTTGGAAAAGAAAATGGCTTTCCCCATTTCGGTACCGGTTTTTCGCAGAATGCCTAATTTGGCCAGCTTATTGAACCGCGCCATTCCCCGTTCATGAGCTAGCTCGTCGAGGGTTACAAATATGCCTTCAACCATCACAACGGCACCGTCGACAATAATGCCGAAGTCAATAGCACCCATTGAGAGCAGGTTGGCCGACATACCTTTGAGCCGCAGGCAAATAAAGGCAAACAGGAGCGCCAGCGGAATAATGATCGATACGGTAATGGTAGTGCGCCAGTCGGCCATAAACAGAAACACAATTACCGTTACGAACACAATGCCTTCGATGAGGTTGTGGGTTACGGTATGCGTAGCGAAATGGATGAGCGTTTCGCGGTTGTAGAATGTGTTGATCTGCACATCGGCGGGCAGAATGCTTGTGTTCAGTTCGTTGATCTTTGCTTTTACGCGTTCAATCACTTCGCTGGGGTTTTCGCCTTTCCGCATCACCACAATACATTCAACTACATCGTCCTGTTTGTCGCGCCCAGCCTGACCGAGCCGGGGCAGTGCAGACTCCGACACCTGAGCCACGTTGCGAACCATGATGGGGGTGCCGTTAATGTTTTTGATGATAATGTTCTGAATGTCCTGCTGATTTTTGAGCAGACCAATGCCGCGCACAACGTAGGCTTCGGAGTTTTTGTTGATTACATCGCCCCCCACATTGACGTTGGAATTGGCCACAGCCTGATATAACTGCAACGGAGTGATGTTGTAATCGATGAGCCGACGCGGATCAACCGAAATCTCGTACGTCTTCACTTCACCCCCAAAACTAACCACATCGGCTACGCCCGGAACACTTTTTAACTGCCGATCGATAACCCAGTCCTGCAGAGTTTTCAGTTCGCGGGCGGTTCGGGTAGGCGACTGAAGCGTATAGCGGAAGATTTCGCCGGTTGGGCCATAGGGTGGCTGCACATCGGGCTTGATGCCTTCGGGTAGCTCAACGCTATTAAGCAGGTTATTGACCTGCTGACGGGCAAAGGCGTCATCGACTCCATCGTCGAACAATATCTTCACTACCGATAGCCCAAAAAGCGAAGTAGACCGGATGTCGGTGCGTTTCTGAACAGGATTGAGGCCAATCTCTATTGGAATCGTTACAAACTTTTCAACCTCTTCGGCCGAGCGGCCGGGCCACTGGGTAATGAGTGTGATTTGAGTATTTGTAACATCCGGGAAGGCTTCGATTGGCGTATTCTGATAGCTGATTATACCAGCAATGACGGCCAGTGCCGTCAGGAAAAATATGAAAAACTTGTTCTTCAGCGAGAACGTAAGAATTCCTTTTATGAACTTATTCATGAACTGGTGAGGTGGTGAATTTCCCCGGAACAAAGGTGATGTGGGGGGCTTAAATCGGGCTTAAGGATTTGTTAAAAGACTGTTAAATCCTTGAGTGAATAGAGCCTAGGCGCAACGTTGTTAGCTGGGTTTTTCGGAGTTGAGTAGTTTCAGCAAATCATGAAATGAAGACAGCGTAAATACAATACAGCTATTGTACGAAGCAAAAAGCCTGATTAATAGAATTTTAATTGAAAAAAATAGCCAGTCACGTGCTTGTTCGGTAAACTACAGCCAGGAAAACTACTAAAAAGCAAGCCGATCGTTAGGGAGTGTAACGGTTTCCCACCAGTATAGGCGTAGGGTTTGAATGTATTTCTCCCATTCGCCCATATCCGATGGTTTCGTAATGTATGACGTACTGCCATAAAAATATGATTCCGTGATGTCGTCCCGATTGCTGGAGTAGCTCAGTATTACAACGGGGAGTTGTTTATAAGGAGACGATGAATGTTTAATCTGCTTAAGGATGTTCCAGCCATCCTGCCGGTCGGGCAGATACAGATCCAGTAAAATCAGTTTAGGCAGGTCGCGGGCCTGTAGGGAGCAGGTATGCAAATAGTTCAGCGTTTCTTCAACATTGGTCGTCCGTACGGCTTTAACCTCCGATAACGATCGTTCAATGGCTAACTGGATAAGATGCCAATGGTCATCATTATCTTCAACAACCAACAAACTGGCATGTTTGAAATTGGGATTACTAACCGGCTGGCTGTTGGCTTTTGCGATCATTTTACCTGTACGGGGGAAGACATAGCAGGTGCAATATACTGGCTAAAATCAAGAAATAACAACGGGAATTGGCGAATCGGCAGTGTGTCAGTGCAATAAAAGAGTTAAAATCGAAAAGCCGTTTGATCATTTCTGCCGCAATTTAATAACGAGATCTACTTAGCCGAGTTTACAATTTAGTTAGCAAACCATCCATATCTACACGTTAATTAGCAGTATGGTATTCCTATGAAAAGCGAGTCTTTGTTATCCACAAAACAACCCGATTTAGCTACCTACTTATTTGGCCGACGAGAGGCTATTCTTAATAACTGGCGGACAGTCTGCGAGCAGGACGAAACGCTCCAGGCCGTTTCGGGACTTTCGCGCGAAGAGTTCAACGATATGGTGCCCACTATTCTGAATGTGCTGGGCCATCAGTTGAATAACGAACAGCCAGAAAACGATCCTATTCAGGTAGCCAGTGAACATGGTCTGCATCGCTGGCATAAAGGCTATACACTTCGGGAACTGCTCAAGGAAATTGGGCATCTGTTTCATGTCGTTTCAGAAGAGGTTGATCGTTATCAGACGCTATACTCAACTGCCAATGCCAGTGTGTTCACGCAGGCTTATCAGAAATTACTCCATCTGAATCAGGCTACTGTTGAAGGAAGCGCAGCCCGATACGACGAAATGGAACGTACAGCAGCTTCCAGCCGGGCCGATACACTTCAGTCTGCTCTCAATCAGCTTAGTGAACTGACGCGCCGTCGGAACGATCTGTTACGAGTCTCCAGCCACGACCTGACCAGCAGTGTGGGCATTGCGCAGGGAGCGGCAGCTATGCTCGATCTGGAAAACCAGAGCCCCGAAGAGCGTACACAGTTGATGGATATGCTGAATCGGAATCTGGCTAATCTGAAAACGATGTTGCAAAGTTTAATGGATCTGGCACGTCTGGAAGCCGGTCGGGAACTGCCTCTGATTAGCCGGTTCGATGTCGCTAAATTATTGCGTGAATTAGTTGAAGATGCACAGCCATTCGCTGCTCAGCGTCAATTGACATTACTGGCCAATGGCCCATACGAACTGCTCATCGAAAGTGATGCTGAAAAAATCCGACGCATTGTGCAAAACCTGCTTGTCAACGCGCTCAATTACACGTCGGCTGGTGTTGTTTCGGTTTCCTGGGGCGAAGAAGATGATTATCGGTTTAACATTGCCGTACAGGATACAGGCCCCGGCCTGTCCAGCAGTATTGTGCAGTCGATGGTTGGCTTGTTAAAGCCCATGCCGGAAAGTGCGCTTGTGTTCGATAGTCGGCAACTACCAGAGCCTGCTGCCAGCTTAAATTCCGTAACGCCAAAAGGGGAAGGTGTTGGCCTACATATTGTGAAACGTCTTTGTGAACTACTTGATGCTAATCTTGACGTTGAGACAGCCCCCGACAAAGGGACACTGATTCGGGTTCGTTTTTCGAGGGTTTATCGGAAAATGCAATAAGCGCAGCTCAACTTGTCATTACATTGCCGTGCGTTTGCCGGATAATTGTGCGAAGCATAGGCTTAACTACATCCAGTGTTCGAACGGCGTGTTCGGTTAGCCAGGTTTTTCCGAAGAAACGCTGTACGGTGCGCCCAATCCACAGGCGACGGGCAAACTGATTGGCCCAGCTTTGCTGATAGCGCTTTTCGAGTTCCTGACGGGCGATCTGGCCGTGTAGAAATGCGTTGGCCAGATCGCTGGCAAGCTTGGCTCCCCGAATGGCCATTGCCATTCCATTGCCACAGAGGGGCGTAATCAGCCCGGCCGAATCGCCCGTCATCAGAATGTGGTTTTCAATGGCTCGTTTGGCGGAGAACGAAAATTCGTTGATGACCTCCGGTTTTTCGTACAAAAAATCGGCCTTAGTGAAAACGGCTTTCAAATGCGGATTTTTCCACAGAACAGATTGTTCCATATCGGAAATGCTACCAAACCGACGCAGATTGTGGCGGCTGGTTAAATAACAAAGGCAGTATTTGTCTGCTTCAATAGCCGACAGGCCACAGTACCCATCGGCGAAATTATGCAAGGCAATCAGATCGTTGGGAAAATCTGTCTTAATATGGTATTTAACACCAATATAAGGCGACGGCCGCCGTATAAAGGATCGGTCGAGGGTTTTGTCGAGTTTAGATCGTTTGCCAAAAGCACCCACAACCAGCCTTGCGGTCAGGGTTTGGGTCAGGCCCGTATACCGATTACTGACGACTACTGAAAACTGATTGTTGTGGAACTGGACATTATCGACCTGATGATGCAGCAGAAAATCAACTCCGGCCGACTGGCCAAGCTGATATAAAGTGTGGTCGAGCGTGTATCGACTGATGCCAAAACCACCCATATCGAGCGGTGAAAATAAGGATCGCCCTGAGGGGGCCGATACCTGTAAATGATTGATGGTAGCAGCACCAAGATTGACTAAATCAACGCCCAGCGATTCGAGATAGGGTTTTACTTCGTTAGAGACATATTCGCCACAAACTTTATGAAACGGGTATGTTTTTCGCTCAACCAGCGTAACCGAATGGCCGGCTTTTGCCAATTCGAGTGCGCTTACCAATCCGGCCAACCCACCTCCGATAATCACAACGTCTGTTTTGAACATAGCAAGTCCAGAACCGTTTCTTAACCAGCAATGATACTCTGAACGGAATTTTAGCAATATACGGTGTCCTGATCGAAAACCGCAATACAGGCATCGGGGCTATTGGCTCCAGCAGAGCCTGAGTAGTAGGATAAGACAATAAAAATCGGTATTTGGTTTTATAAAAACCGTTTTACATTTGCTCCATGTCTATCTTGTCGCACGATCTTAGAGCCGACTGGCAACTGAACCACGCCATCTATACCGAGGCATACCAATCGGGTAGGGCGTCGTTTATTACGAATTTATTGCCTCCCTATGCCTTGCAGTTTTCGGTTTATCAGACGCTGGAACTACTGCACAAACGACTGGGTAACGAAACCCTGCGCCGGGCCTTAAGTCCGGCCGAAACGATTGCGAGCCCCGTCAATGGTTGTTCGGATGGTGAGTGGATCAAAAGCAGCAACATGGTGGGCATCAACGTTCGAACTATTGGTTCGTTCTGGCAGGTGATCAACTATGTACTCACTTTGCCCGCTTGCCACGATAGTATTCATCTTTTGCCTGTTTGGGAGCCAGGGGTTGTTGGTAGTCTGTATGGCATGGTAAGCTGGCAGATCAATCCGGAGTTTTTTGATGTCGAACTAGCGCGCTATGTTCCGGCGCTGGATACGGTTGAAAAGCAGTTGAAAGTTGTTATGAACCTGCTTCATGCTATGGGCCGAACGGTGGGTATGGATGTGATTCCGCATACAGATCGGTTCTCGGAAATGGTGCTGGCCTGCCCTTCCTTATTTGAGTGGGTCCGGCGCGAGGGCGACGTGCTGGCCGATCATTCGAGTCTGGTTTATAAATACGTAGAAGAAGCCATATGGCAATATCTGAAATATGTAGGTGCAGCCGATGGCACTCCATTGACGTTTGCGAAGGATACGTTCTTTTCGTCGGATCTGGCTGTGCTGACCGACGACCGGCGCCTGCGGATTCTGTTTGGCCTTCCTAACGATTACCGGGGGCGGCAGCAGCGCAGAATAAGCCTGATTCGCCACCTGACGGCGCAGGGGCTGGAAACGTTACCGATGACGATGGCTCCGCCTTACCGGGGGATACATATTGACCCGACCGATTTTGTGATCGACGAATATGACCAGACCTGGTATCAGTATGCGTTCGATGAGCCACAGCTTATGTCGCGGGTGTTTGGACCGCTGGCGCGCTATCGTTTCTTCGAAGCTAAAGACAATAATCTGCAATGGGAGTTAGATTTTGATCGACCCAATTATCCGGCCTGGGCCTACATCTGCCAGAAAGTGCATGAATGCCAGCAAGCCTACAACTTCGATTTTATGCGGGGCGATATGGCGCATGTGCAGATGCGGCCCGATGGGGTGCCCGATATGGTTGGGCATTACTACGACCCGCTTCGGGCCATCAAGCGATACGTTCGGGGAAATGGTGTGCCCCATTTCGCTTTTTTTGCCGAAACATTTCTGGCTCCGCCCAATGTGATGGGCTATGGCGATGAACTGGATCATCTGGAAGCAATTGAGGCTGAGTCGACACTTGGCGATCTGCAATCAGTTCCCGTTACGTCGCCTGAATTTCGGCAGCGCTTTGCCGATTATTATACGCTTTTGAAAACACGCCGGTTTGCGCCGAATTTTACGGTTATAACCGCCGATAAAGATGATCCTCGGTTCGATGAGTTTTACCGGACGGGTAATCTGTTCCGTTACTTCACGGCACTGTTTCTGACCGATATGCCTAGTTATGTAGGTCTGGGATTTGAATTGCGAAATCTACACCAGGAGCGTGGCGATAACGAAGAATACTCGAAGCTCTACGTTTTTCGGATTGAAGACGATCGTGAGCCTGACAAAGTAACACACGGGCCTTATGAATGGGGGCAAAATACGGAGCAGTTTATCAGTATAGTCCAAATACGGCTTTTTGCCGAGCAAATCTGGCCCATTATTGCCGGTAAAGAAACCTGCTGGCTGGTGGCTCCCGACGAGCCGAACGTAAATGGCAAATATATAGTCTGGACGCATGTTGAGCCAACCGGCTATGTGTTTGCTGCGTCGGTCTCTGGCTCGCTACCCGATGCAATTCCGGGTGTGGAGGGCTTAACGGAGGCAAACCTGATTTTCGATGAATCGGGCTGTCGGGTCTGGCAGGTGATTGACTTGTAAGCATTGTTGGTTTTATACGTGTTTATGGGAGAGGAGCTAGTCCGTAGACTATGGCCTATCTTTTCACACCCATGATAGCTACAGCGGCTGTTGAGCTTTATCTTTACTCCATGAATCGCAACCTACTCGACGGACTAAACTTTGCTTCTAAACTGACGCCTAAGCGCGTAGTCAATGCGCTGAAGGTTTTATACAGCTATTATCGTTCGCAGCGAACGGGTGTGCCTTTGCAGCAGGGCCTGCCGATGTCTGTATCGTTTGAACCTACTACATCCTGTAATCTACGCTGTCCTGAATGCCCAAGCGGTTTGCGATCATTTACGCGACCAACGGGTATGCTTGGTGAAGACCTCTATAAACGTACTATCGACGAACTTCACGAAACGCTGCTGTACCTGATTTTCTACTTTCAGGGGGAGCCATATCTGCACCCGCAGTTTCTGGATTTAGTCCGCTATGCTACCGATCGAAATATTTATACGGCTACCAGCACAAATGCCCATTACCTGACCGATGCCAATGCCCGAAAAACTGTAGAGTCGGGACTGGATCGGCTAATTATTTCCATCGATGGTACAACCCAGGAAGTGTATCAGCAGTACCGGGTGGGAGGGAAGCTCGAAAAAGTGCTTGAGGGCACAAAGCATATAATTCGCTGGAAAAAAGAACTGAAATCGCGTACGCCACACGTTGTTTTTCAGTTTCTGGTTGTGAAACCGAATCAACATCAGATTGCTGAAGTGAAACAACTGGCGCGCGAACTGGGCGTCGATGAAGTAGGGTTAAAAACGGCCCAGATCTATGATTATGAGAATGGCTCTGACCTGATTCCTACTCTCGATCAGTATAGCCGCTATGCTGCTCAGACCGACGGTACCTATCGTATCAAAAATGGTTTTGGTGATCACTGCTGGAAAATGTGGCATTCGTGTGTCATTACCTGGGATGGCCTGGTGGTTCCCTGCTGTTTCGATAAAGATGCTCATCATCGACTCGGCAATCTTCAGAATCAGTCGTTTGCCGATCTCTGGCAGGGCGATGCCTATCAGAATTTCCGACAAACGTTGCTGCAATCGCGTTCGGAGATAGAAATGTGCCGCAACTGTACAGAAGGTACAAAAGTATGGGCGTAACTCACCATCATGTGCCGACTATGGCATCAGAATCAGGCCGCATAGTCATGTAAGGGCTTTCGCTTATAGCCGTGCCAGGGTTTAGTTAAACGCAATAGAGAACCTGGCGCGGCCATAAGCGAAAGTCCTGGATATATATCAGTAGAAATTTGCACTCAACTGGTTCATTAGTACAGAAATGAATCACATTGTCTATGCAAAAGCTACTGCTCTTCCTGTTGCTGGCCTGTACGGTAAGTATGGCTTTTCTGGCTCAGCCAACAGTGCCGGAAACACCCTCGCAACCCAATATTCTCTGGATTACCTGCGAGGATATGTCGCTTCATCTGGCCTGCTTTGGCGATAAGGAGGTCAAGACCCCCAATCTCGACCAACTCGCAACGGAAGGAGTTCGCTATACGCATGTGTATTCAACGGCAGGAGTATGTGCGCCGAGCCGATCGGCCATCATCACCGGCATGTATCAGAACTCTATCGGTACCCAGCATATGCGCACGCTCCAGGGTGACCCTTATCCCCACAAATTTTCACCCGTAAAAACCTATTCTGCCGTCGTTCCCGACTATGTTCGCTGTTTTCCAGAATACCTCCGAAAGGCAGGTTATTACTGTTCAAATAACGAAAAACAGGATTATCAGTTTTTGCCACCCGTAACTGTCTGGGACGAAAGCAGCAAAAAAGCACACTGGCGGAATCGGCCAGCCAATAAACCCTTTTTCTCTATTGTCAATCTGCTGATTACCCACGAGTCGCAGATTTGGACTCGGGAGAAAGAGCCACTATTGGTTCGCCCCGAGGATGTAACCGTGCCAGCCTATTACCCAGATACCAAAACCGTACGGCACGACATCGCCCGGAATTTGTCGAATGTGATGCGGATGGACTCAATTGTGGGAACCATCATTCAGGAACTGAAAGACGATGGACTGTATGAGAACACCATCATTTTCTTTTACTCCGATCATGGCGATGGCCTTCCTTTCGTAAAACGTGAGGTCTATGACCGAGGCCTGCGCGTACCAATGATTGTGCGTATTCCAGAAGCGTTTCGGATAAAGGGTAGCAAATCTGCTGGCACTACTGATAATCAACTGATCAGTTTTGTCGATTTTGCCCCAACAGTGCTTTCTCTGGCTAATGTAAAAATTCCTGATTACATCCAGGGACAGTCGTTTTTAGGCAATCAACAGGCCATTTCTCCACGTAAATACATTTTTGCCGGTCGCGACCGAATGGATACTGAAGTTGACCGGGTGCGTGCCGTTGGCGATGGTCGCTATAAATATTATCGGAATTTTATGCCCGAAAAGCCCTACTATCAGAACATCGCCTACCGGCTAAACATGCCCATGATGAAAGAACTGCTTCAGTTGCGGGATGATGGAAAACTGACACCAACCCAGATGATGTGGTTTCGTAAGACCAAACCCGTTGAGGAGTTTTATGATACACAAACCGACCCCGATGAGTTTACGAACCTGATTGGGAAGGACGCCTATGAAACAAAAATTCGCGAACTGCGGACTCAACTGGACAACTGGCTGAAAAAAGTAGGCGATAAGAGTGCTTTACCCGAGGCTACCATGCTGAAACAGATGTGGAATGGCGCTTCTGAACCGCCCCAAACTGCCGCCCCAATGCTGACTATGGCCGGAAACAGCGTTTCGATAACATGCGCTACCCGAGGAGCCTCCATTGGCTACATACTCAAGCATGGTACTGGCCAATCGAATAGCTGGCAGGTCTACGATGGACAAAAATTGATGCTTCAGCCGGGCGATTCGCTCCGGGTAGTGGCTCAACGAATCGGTTACCGACCCAGCAATGAAATAAAGCTAAAAAAATAAGGTAGTGCTTCTTCTCGATGAACCATGACGCCGATTTCTAAACAGGTAGATTAAGAAATCATTACTTTATGGTTGTTCTGTTGAAATCGTACAGGCATTTTCAAGGATAGGTACTCAGATGGCCATTAATCGGTGAATTATAATTCGCTCTTTTCCCTTTTTCGCTTACCCGCTCCTTCGTTTTGTGAAACATTCCGTGGAACATTTTTGGATTCGTGAAAACTATCTGGCATATTTGGGACTGCAACGTACAGACCCATGGGTAAAGTCATTGCTATCGCCAACCAAAAGGGGGGCGTCGGTAAAACTACGACAACAATCAATTTGGCCGCCAGCTTGGCCGCCCTCGAATTTCAGACGCTTATTGTAGACGCAGATCCGCAGGCGAATTCCACCTCTGGACTAGGATACAATCCCAAAGAAATCGAGAACAGCATTTACGAGTGCATGGTCGAAGGAGTTCGTCCACAGGATGCAATTATTCAGACGGATTTTCCGAACCTGAATTTGTTGCCTTCGCACATTGACCTTGTAGGTGCCGAAATCGAGATGATAAACCTTCAGAATCGGGAGGATAAAATGAAAAATGCACTCGATAGCATTCGCGACGAGTACGATTTCATTATTATCGACTGTTCGCCGTCGCTGGGGTTGATCACCATTAACAGCCTGACAGCCGCCGATTCGGTGATTATTCCGGTTCAGTGCGAATATTTTGCGCTCGAAGGGTTGGGTAAGCTTCTCAACACGATCAAAATCATTCAATCGCGATTAAATACGCATTTGTCCATCGAAGGCATATTGCTAACCATGTACGACCTGCGTGTTCGACTGTCGAATCAGGTAGTGGGCGAGGTAACTACCCATTTCCAGCAAATGGTGTTTAATACCATCATCCCGCGTAATATTCGCCTGAGCGAATCGCCAAGTTTTGGTGTGCCAGCGTTGGCGCAGGATGCCGACAGTAAAGGTGCGGTTAGCTATTTGAATCTGGCCCGTGAAATTTTGGCTAAAAACGGCATGATGCCGCATGAAGTGTAAAATATGTATGATACAGGATTATGATTGCCTGCGGGTAGCTCAATATCCTTCATCATACATCCTATATCATACGTTTTTATCATGGACAACGCGAACACCAAAGCACCGAATAAGAAGATGATAGGATTGGGCCGTGGCTTAGGTGCCTTGCTGCACGACAGCGACGCGGTCAATCGGCAAACGAAAACATCGCCGTTTGAGTCCATCAGTACGATGACCGAAATTGGCCTGTCGATGATTGAAACGAACCCGTTTCAACCGCGTAGCCGTTTTGACGAAGAAGCCTTGCATGAACTGGCCGAGTCGATCCGGGTTCAGGGAATAATTCAGCCAATTACGGTTCGGCAGCTTGGCAAAGAACGCTATCAACTGATTTCGGGTGAGCGACGCCTTCAGGCATCCAAACTGATTGGGATGACTCATATTCCGGCTTATGTCCGGACAGCCAACGACCAGCAAATGCTGGAAATGGCACTGATTGAGAACATTCAGCGTGAAAACCTTAATTCCATAGAAATTGCGCTGAGTTATCAGCGGCTGATAACCGAGTGCAGTCTGAAGCAGGAAGAGTTGGGTGAACGTGTCGGTAAAAACCGGACAACAGTCAATAACTACATTCGGTTGTTGAAACTGCCGCCCGTTATTCAGGCTGCCCTGCGCGACAACAAAATTTCGATGGGCCACGCCCGGGCTATTATTAATATCGAAAACCCCGATGCCCAAATTCGCCTGTTTAATCGCGCTGTTGATGAAGAATGGTCGGTTCGAAAAGTCGAAGAAGCCGTTCGGAACCTCTCCGACGAAACCGAAGAGCCGGTTGCCGTTCGGCGGGTAACGCTGCCTAAGCAGGAAATGCGCAGCCTTCAGTTTAAGTTGTCGTCTATGTTTGGTACAAAAGTTTCCATTAAGGCTGACGAAAAACATAAGGGTGAAATTAAAATTCCATTCAGCTCCCAGGAAGAACTAGCTAAGATTCTGGAAGTTCTTAATTCACAGACCTAGCCTTGTTAAATTACCTTAAAAAGGTAGACATGCGGCTGGCATGGGTGGGTTCCGGGCGTTTTGTAGTTATGAAACAATTGCCACCTTTATCCCTGGTTATTCTGTTGTTCACCTTGTCGGCTGGTTCATTGTTTGCACAAAATCCCGCAATTACACCAGCACCAACGCCACCGGCTGTTGATTCTACCCGGCAAATACGTTCGGCATACGATACCATTCCTCCTTTAGGGCCGAAGACCGATCGTTTGGGGAAACCCATACAGGTTGGTAGTTCTGTATTAGTACCAGAGGGCGATTCGGCAGCTATAGCTACCGATACAACAGAAGTAACGCCTAAGCAGGAAGCAGCTATTCGGAAAATCGTGCCTAAGAAAGCAACAATCCGTTCGCTTATTTTGCCGGGTTTGGGACAGGCCTACAACCGCCAGTATTATAAAATCCCGTTTATTTACGCTGGCTTTGGTGTAATGGGCTATCTGTTCGTTAAATACCGTGATTTAGCCAAACAAGCCGAAAATGGATACCGATTGTTGTTGTATGGCTATAATTTAGATGTCTCATTGCCGGTAAACACTGTTCCCAATTTAATTGAAAAAACGGCTTCGGTTCATGTAACTGTAGACCAGGTTGTAATTGGAAATCAAATCATTCATACAACAACGGGTGCTAAGGCAGGCTATGATCTATATCGCCGGTATCGGGATCTGAATATCCTGTTATCGGTTGGGTTGTGGGCAATTAACATTGTTGAAGCCAATGTGGCGGCTCACCTGAAAACATTTGACCTTTCAGACGACATATCGATGCGGGTTGAACCAAGAGCCATGCCCGTGCCAGGTACTGGATTTGTTCCGGGAGTCCGGGTTGCGTTTACATTTAAATAAATTAATTGCAAAGGAGAAAGGGGGACAAGAAACACGCTTGTTCCCCTTTCTCTCCTCTATTGTATTTGTCTATGAATATCCTTCTACTTGGCTACGGGAAAATGGGTAAAACCATTGAGCAGATCGCGCTCGATCGTGGCCATCAGATCGCGGCTCGCATCGATGCCAATAATCGGGCAGATCTGGAAACAATTCCTGCCGAATCGGTTGATGTAGTTATTGAATTTAGCTCGCCCGAATCGGCCGTCGAGAATATCAAAAGTTCGCTCGGGCGTGGTTGGCCGGTTGTTTGTGGTACAACCGGCTGGTTGGGCCACCGGGCTGAAATTGAGCAGCTTTGTCGCGAAACAAAAGGGGCTTTTTTCTATGCGTCGAATTACAGCATTGGCGTTAATCTGTTTTTTCGGTTAAACAAAACGCTGGCAAAATTCATGCGCAACTATCCATCGTATGGCGTTTCGATGACCGAAATTCATCATACCGAAAAGAAAGATGCTCCCAGCGGTACGGCAATCACACTGGCGGAAGGAATTATGGAACACTTACCCAATAAACACCGTTGGATAGATAAAGACCAGGGAACCAAAGACGTATCGATTGAGTCGGCAGATGCCATTGAGATTGAGTCGCTGCGCGAAGGAACCGTTCCTGGAACACATATTATCCGGTATGAGTCGGATGTAGATCGAATTGAGATCAAACATATTGCGCATAACCGACAGGGGTTTGCGCTTGGGGCAGTAGTTGCTGCTGAATGGCTTATCGGGCGCGAGGGTATTTTTGGTATGGATGACCTGCTGGGCACGGATAAATGATACATTATGAATGATAAAACGGTCAATAAAACCTAACATCTTCGTAATTTCGTTATAAGTTTACCGGGGTCCCTATTGGCTCAACCTACATAGTTAATTAGTCATAACTCATTATTATTGAACGTGTCAGTAACCAAAACGAAGGCCGAAACTCCACCGGCTAAACCAAAAAAATCCGCCATTCGTGAGTGGCTCGATTCTGTTTTGTTCGCCGTTGTGGCCGCAACGCTCATACGATGGCTGTTTATGGAAGCGTTTACTATCCCAACGCCTTCCATGGAAAACAGCCTGATGGTAGGCGATTTCCTGTTTGTGAGCAAACTGCACTACGGAACCCGAACGCCACGAACACCGCTGCAAGTGCCCCTCACACACCAGAAAATCTGGGGTACCAACATCCCATCCTACAGTACGCTTATTCAGCTTCCATCGTATCGATTGCCCGGTTTTACACACGTCAAAAACGGTGATGTCGTTGTCTTTAACGTTCCGCCAAAATACCTGAACGATAATATCGACTATCCGGTCGATCTGAAAACCAACTACATAAAACGTTGCGTCGGTATTCCGGGCGATGTGCTCGAAATACGCCAGCGTGAAGTATTTGTTAATGGAAAACCCTTTCCTAAACCGCCCCGGTCGGAGCAGAAATATTTCGTAAAAACAACCGAAGTGCTCGATGCGACATTTTTTCGGAAATACGAAATCGTTAACGATTACCGCGACCCGAACCAGCCAACCGAAAACTGGAAACCACTGGAGCAATATAACGACTCAACCAAAACTTCGTCGATGGTTGGGTATATGGTTAACACAACGGAGGATGTAATCGCAAAATTTAAAGGATTCGATTGGGTTAAAGGCATTGAACCAATGGCTGATAAACCCGGAGACATGACGCCGGGTATTTATGGTACGCCAACGTTCAACTGGAATCACGATAATTTTGGACCCCTCACCATTCCTAAGAAGGGAGCAACTATTCAGATTAATCCGCAAACAATAGCACTCTATGGGCCTGTTATTGAGCTATATGAAGGAAATGACAAGGTTGAAGTAGACCCCAATAGCATCAAAATTGGCGGGCAACCCATAAAATCCTATACCTTCAAACAGAATTATTATTTTATGATGGGCGATAACCGCGACAATTCTCTTGACTCGCGTTTCTGGGGCTTTGTGCCCGAAGATCACATTGTTGGTAAGGCCGTATTTGTCTGGATGTCACTCGATCCCAATCCGGTCAATATCTGGAATAAAATCCGCTGGAACCGTGTGTTCAGAACAATTGACTAACAAGCAGACAGTCTGTAACCAGTTCTAAAGAGAACACAGGTTCATATTTTTGCGGGAACCAGCCGCCTAATAAACCCCAATCCCGTGCAGGCAACTGTATGAAAGATTGGGGTTTTTCGTTGGTCTATTCGCTAACAAAACGCTGATTATAAGTCACTGCATTGAAAAAAAACGTTGTTTTGCCTATGAATAACAGCCTGAAAGCATTGCAGAAACGAAACACCTACCCAATTCGCTATTTTATTTTTTTTCTTCTTTTGCCATTTATCGTTAGTCAGGGACTGTATCGGCAAGCTCAGGCGAGGCAAATTCATACGCGAGTCGGTGGGGCAAATTCGGGCAAAAAGCATACGGTTACAGCTGTAAAAAAGCGGCCTTCTGCCAAAACCCGTAAACCAACGCATCGGGTAAGTAAGCCAACAAAAACCGCTGGGCAGAAGGCAACCGCTACAACGCTATCGTTGCTGGGCCCGAAACACGCACGGGTTGCCATTAAAGACCATCGATTGAGCGGAGCGGTGTATTATCTGGCTTCTGGCCATGGTGGCCCTGATCCGGGTGCAATAGGGCATTACGGAAAAGCAGCACTTGCCGAAGACGAATATGCCTATGATGTAACACTGCGGCTGGCCAGGGCCTTACTTGAACATGACGCCACGGTCTACATGATTATTCGGGACCCGAACGATGGCATTCGGGATGAAAAAATTCTTCGGCTGGATCACGATGAAGTCACGTATCCCAACCAGACGATTCCATTGAATCAGACAGCGCGTTTACGGCAATGTACGGATGCAGTAAATCGCTTATACCGAAAACATAAAGGAGCTTACCAGCGCCTGATTACGATTCATGTCGATAGTCGTAGCGTTGGCGAAATGATCGACGTATTTTTTTATCATCACGACAAAAGCGCTCCTGGCAAAAAATTGGCAAAACACATTCACCGGAGCTTCGACAGTCGTTACAAACGTAGTCAGCCGAACCGCAATTATCTGGGTACCGTATCGGACCGAAGCAGTTTGTTTGTTGTTCGAAATTGCCTTCCACCAACCGTTTTTATTGAGTTAGGGAATATCCGTAATGAGAAAGACCAACGTCGTTTTCTGTTGGCCGATAACCGACAGGCTCTGGCCAACTGGATCTGCGACGGTATCCGGGCAGACTATAGGGGGAAATGAGTTTATGGTTTATGGTTGCTTCGCATAAAGGCAAGCTAACAGGCGGAGCAACCATAAACCATAAACCTGACTACCACTCTATCGGAGCCAGTCCCTTGCTTTCCAGATAAGCATTGGCCTGGCTAAAATGCTTATTGCCAAACCAGCCGCCGTAGTTAGCCGCCATAGGCGAAGGGTGCCTGGCTTTCAGAATCAGGTGCTTTGTTTGGTCGATTACGGCCCCTTTTTTTTGCGCATATGCCCCCCAAAGCATAAACACAACATGGTCTTTTTGGGCAGAAATTAAGTTAACAACCGCATCCGTAAACGTTTCCCACCCTTTCCCCTGATGCGAACCTGCCTGTCCGGCCCGAACGGTCAGCGTTGCATTGAGTAGCATAACTCCCTGATGGGCCCAGCGTTCAAGATTACCCGACTTGGGAATGGGTTTTCCAAGATCATCCTGAATTTCCTTGAAAATATTGATCAGCGACGGGGGCTTGGGAATACCATCGGCTACCGAAAAGGCAAGTCCATTGGCCTGGCCTTCGCCATGATAGGGGTCCTGGCCGAGAATGACAACGCGTGTGTCGTCGAAGCTACAAGAGTTAAACGCATTGAAAATCAGACGGCCGGGCGGATACACACGCTGAGTACTATACTCGTGGCGGAGAAACTCCGCTAGTTGGCCAAAATAAGGTTTATCGAATTCGGGCTGCAACTGTGTTTTCCACGATTCTGCAATAGTTACGTTCATGTAGGGAACTGATAAGGGTGATTCGGCATTATAGGCCTAAAAACGGAAGAAACCATTTATCGAAAATTTTTTGATACTGCTTCTTGCGTAACAAAACTAATCAACTTAATTTTCGTTCTAAGGTTGCAAACGACACTTAATTTATGGTATCGTCAGTCACAGAAGGCGTAAAAGTGAGCGTAAAGACAGAGTACCAGGCCGATTACTCCAGCCCTTTGCAAGCGCACTATGTCTTCACATATCGGATCACGATTGAGAATGCCAGTGAATACACCATTCAACTGCTTCGTCGTCATTGGACAATATTCGACTCCAATGGAACCGTTCGCGAAGTGGAGGGTGAAGGTGTAGTTGGGCTGCAACCTGTGCTGGAACCGGGCGAAGTGCACCAGTATGTTTCGGGTTGTAATCTGCGCTCCAGCATGGGTAAAATGTCGGGTACCTATCTCGTTGAGCGCATCATCGATGGAAAACAGGTTCGGGTGGCGATTCCTGAATTCACAATGATTGTTCCTTATAAATTGAATTAATGACTAATGGATAATGAGTAATAGGCCTCGTTAGGGCAGCGCTATTCATTTTTGCATTATCCATTCCTTATGTGGTTAGCTTACTTACGTTATCTCGCTCGCGCCCGCGACGAACATTCGCTTCATTCTCCCTTTTTATTTGCGCTTTACACCCAGTTTATCCGGGTTGACAATCGTTCAGAAACGGTATTTTCGACTATTCGAAGCCTGCAAAAAAAGCTTCGTCAGAATCGGCAATTAATCGATATTACTGATTTTGGCGCAGGCTCAAAAGTTAATTCGTCACGGCAGCGATCTATTGGCGATATTGCCCGGCACTCGCAGAAACCAGCTCGTTTTGGCCGATTGTTGTTTCGTCTGATTCGCCGATTTGATGCGAAAAATAGCCTGGATTTAGGAACCTCGCTCGGAATCACAACCGCTTATATGGCCGAAGCGGCCCGACTGAACAACGGTCGGGTACTAACCTTTGAAGGATGCCCGCAAACGGCCACCATTGCCCGACAAAACTTTGATGAGTTGCGGTTGCAAAACGTCGATGTAGTGGTTGGGAATATTGATGATACGTTACCGGCTCAGGTATCTCAATTGGAGAAGCCGCTCGATCTGGTTTTTTTTGATGCCAACCATCGGTATGAACCTACTGTGCGCTATTTCGAGATCTGCCTGACAACTATTCATAACGATACCGTATTCGTTTTCGACGATATACACTGGTCAGACGAGATGGAACAGGCCTGGGCTTACATAAAAGCGCATCCCGCCGTTACGGTAACCGTCGATTTATTTTGGGTAGGCTTGGTTTTCTTTCGGAAAGAGCAGCCCCGGCAGGATTTTATACTTCAGTTTTAGGGCTGGTTGGCGACTCTTTTTCGCAGAACCAATCATGCTGATTTCTATGCGGATACAGATAGAAATTTGTTATCTTTCTGCCTGATTTTCTGGTATAATAACCATGAGCTTCCCCATGTCTATCCGCGTTAATCTGGGGTTATTTGGGCTATCGCTTCTGCTGGTGTCATGCCATCAGAACGATGGTGGGGGTTCCAACCCGGCTTCGCTATCGTCGTTCGAGTTAATCCAGAAAAAAATTCTGACACCGTCCTGTGCCCTATCGGGTTGTCATGCGTCTGAAAAAGATGCCACTTTTTCGCAGCATGGTCTGGTGCTGGCCGATGGGTTTGCTTATTACTACCTGGTTGGTATCGACCCGAAAAACAGTGCCGCAAAAGCCGACGGACTCAAACGGGTAAAGGCTTATTCGGCGCTGGAAAGTCTGTTGTATTACAAACTGAACAGTTCGGCCATACACCACACGGGGCAGCAATATGGTAATCCAATGCCTTTAGGCGGGCAACCTTTGACCAATGGGCAAATTGAGTTTATCCGTCGATGGATTGAGGCTGGAGCTTCCAAAAGCAGTAGTGTTGTCGACACGACGGTACTACTCGACAAAACCATTTCGACGCCTGTCTATGAGCCTTTGGCGGTGCCAGTAGCCGGAACAGGTTTTCAGATGGCTGTTCCGGCATTTGATGTCCAGCCTACTTTTGAACGGGAGGTTTTTTTGCGTCGGCAGGTAGGCAACACGCAGGATATTTACGTAAATCGTTACGAAACGAAAATGAGGAGCGGAAGCCATCATTTTGTGGCCTATAGTTTTCGGGATCAGAGCTTATTACCGCCTATGAACGATATTCGGGATTTGCGGAATCCAGACAATTCGCTCAACCTGACCACAATGCTTTCGATGGCGAACCATGTTTATCTGGCGGGTTCGCAAGCTCAGTATCAGGATTATACATTTCCCGAAGGCGTTGCTCTATTGATACCGGCAGGCACATCACTCGATTTGAATTCACATTTCGTCAATAAAACAACGGCAGTTATGCAGGGTGAAGCGCAGATTAACCTTTATATAATTGACAAATTGAAAGTAAAGCAGGTTGTGCAGACTTTGGATCTCGGGAATACGAACCTTACCATTGCTGCCAATAGCCGGGTTACACTCACCAAATCATTTATCTTCGATAAGCCGCGCGAAATTCTGACCCTAACATCGCACATGCATAAGCTGGGCGAAAAATTTGTGATTAAACTTAAAGGGGGGAGCCGGGATGGCGAAGTAATCTATACCTCAACCGATTGGGAGCATCCCGATATCATTACTTATAAAATACCAATCAGTTTACAGAAAGGGGAGGGACTGACGTCAGAAATAACCTACAACAATACGACCAGCAAGACGGTTCGATTTGGGCTAACCAGCGACGATGAGATGGGCATCATTTTTGGGTACTATTACGAAAAATAGGGTAAAGAGACGTTTTCTCAATGAACGAAAAAAGGCCGCATTGAGCGGCCTTTTTTCATACTAAACAGGATCAGAACAGACTACCGGGCTACTTCAATATTGATCCGGCGTCCTTTGATTGTATTGCCTTCCATAGCGTCCAGAACGCGGTTGGCCACATCTTTCGGTACATCTACGTAGGTGAACTTATCGAAAATATCGATGCTACCGATGCTGTTGCCCGGAATGTTGGCCTCGCCAGCAATGGCACCAACAATGTCGCCCGGACGAACGTAATCTTTACGGCCAATCGTCACCATCAGGCGAGTCATGTTCGCATCGCGCTCGCGGGGAGTTCGTTTATCGTCGCGATCGAAATAGCCATTACGGCCGGCTCCTTCGCCACGACCTCCCTCACGTGGACCAAAACTCCGGTCGTTGCGATCCCGATCGCCAAAACGGCCCCGGCGGTCATCATTACGATCGAATCGTGCGCTTCCGCGGTCGTTACGATCCCGATCGCCAAAGCGGTTGTCACCCCGACCGCGACGGTCATCAAAGCGGCCTTCGCTCCGGCGGTCATTACGATCGCCATAGCGATCCCGGCGATCATCGCGCTCCCGACGGCGGTCGTCTTCCAGACCCAGGTTCTGATCGGCAAATTCGTTTTTCTCCAGACCCATGCTCCGTTTTACCAGAGCGGCTACAATCTGTTCGGTAGAGAAACCGGCATGGTGTAGCTGAGTCAGCATATCAGCATATAGGTCGAGATCCTGACCTTCCTGAATCGTGTGTCGAATTTGTTCGATAAAGCGTGCTTTCCGAACGCCAACAATGTCTTCGAAGGATGGAATTACACCTTTTTCAACGCGAACTTTAGTATAAGACTGAATTTCGCGGAACCGGTATTTTTCATCGCGGCCAACCATAGAGAACGCCCGGCCCGATTTGCCCGCCCGCCCTGTCCGGCCAATACGGTGAACATAATATTCTTCATCGAGCGGAATGTCGAAGTTGATAACTGCATCAACATCATCGACATCGATACCGCGGGCGGCTACGTCCGTTGCTACCAGAATGCTGGTTGTACCGGCGCGGAACTTACTCATAACGTTGTTACGCTGTGCCTGACGCAGATCGCCATGCAACCCTTCGGCCTGATAACCCCGAATTTGCAGGTCTTCGACAATCTCATCGACCTTACGTTTGGTATTACAGAACACCAGAAGCAGCTTGAGGTCATACATATCGATCAAACGACACATAACCTCAACTTTTGCTTTGGGTTTTACTTCAAAATAGACTTGTTCGATGTTGGTGTTGGTCAATTCTTTCTTAACCACTTTCACCAGTACCGGATTTTTCTGGAACTTCTGCGTGATCTGCATGATCGGCTTCGACATCGTAGCCGAGAACAGAATCGTCTGCCGTTCTTGGGGCATATCGTCCAGAATGCTTTCAATATCTTCGCGGAAGCCCATGTCGAGCATTTCATCGGCTTCGTCAAGGATCATCATCTTGACATTGTCGAGCTTGAGCGTATTGCGCTCCATATGGTCCATAACCCGACCAGGCGTACCGATAACGATATGAACGCCATTGCGAAGCGAACGAATCTGACGATCGATAGAGTCGCCACCATAGATGGCTTCAATGCGAACGCCACGCTTGTATTTGGCTAGTTTACGGATTTCGTCGGCTACCTGCAGGGCCAGTTCGCGCGTTGGGCACAGAATCAATGTTTGTACGGAACGATCCTGTACATCAATTAATTCGAGGGCTGGAATACCAAAGGCCGCGGTCTTACCCGTGCCGGTTTGAGCCTGGCCAATCACATCGCGGCCATCCAGGATGGGAGGAATAGCTTCGGCCTGAATGGGCGATGGGCTAACAAATCCCATATCCGTTACGGCCTTCAGCAAGTCGTCGGAAATATTCAGGCTCGAAAAAAGAAGTTGGTTAGGATCGTTTTTTGGGGCCGTTTCTGTTGGCTCCTGCACAGAAATTACTTGATCGACGGCCTGCTCAACATCAGCAGAAGCAACGGGAGCTTCCATATCGTTCTCGTCGGTTTGCACCGCTTCTACTGGCATTTGATCCAGTACGTCGTCCTGGATATCTGTGTTGTTGTTTTTCGTTTTCATTAACTTGGAAAAATAGTATATAGACTCCAAGCGAAGACGAGTGTGTGCCGGTGAACGGCGCGATAATGCGAGAATTGCCCAAACGACCCAACAAGGACCAAATTCCCCTAACCTCAACAAAGGGGAAGACAATAAAATCGATTTTACGATTAGCCCACGCGCAAGTGCCCCACTCGGGGAGCGTCCACACAGAAAACCCATCCTGTACATCCGTACCCGGCTCTGTCAGACCTAACTCAGCGTATTAAAAGGAGAGAAACAGAGATACGACGGATGTCGCTTGTGAAATTTAGTGCAAAAATAAGGGAACATTTTATCAATAACAAATTAAGATACTATTAATTGTACTTATTCTAGAAACTGAGCCCCCGATGCCTGGCCATTACGTTCGAATTGAGGGTACTTCTAAAATTAGCCTGGCCAATAATGGCTTAGGCACTGCATCAGAGGGCCCTTGGTAACTACCACTGGATTGGTAATGAAATCAGTAGAACTGTTGGACTGTACCGATATAATTCAATTGCGATCGAAGGCCCGTATATCAATAGTACGATCAGGTGGTTTCTTGAATAAATATAATTTTAAGGTAGATGGCTCAGTAGGTGAAAAAACCTCTATTCGTGCAGGTGCAGCCAATAATAGAGTCGATAATTCTTTTTTTTAGAATTTGGCAACGTTCCCGGCAACGATTTCATAGAAAAAAGTAAACTTTTGCTTGGTATCGTTACGGAAACTATGGAAGTTAATGAAATCTTATGCACTGCCGAAAATAGGGGTAAAAACGCTTTTTCTAAGAAAAATTTAAAAACGCAAATCGGTACCGAAACCATCAAATTACCTGCCACCGGATGCGTCTGGTACAAAAAACTATGCTGAAGAAATATCGATTCCTGAGCCTGATCGGCACTACGCTAACTTCGTTGGCTACACAAGCTCAAACTGCGCCTGTGTATAGCTGGACAAACCTGCCGAAAATAGCCCAGCCGACTTTTCGGAAAGATACCGTATCGATTCTGACCCACGGCGCCAAACCCGACGGTGTTACATTGAACACAAAAGCAATCAACACGGCTATCCTGGTGTGTAGCCAAAAAGGGGGCGGAGTTGTGCTGGTGCCTGCCGGACTATGGATAACCGGGCCAATTGAGTTGAAAAGCAACGTCAATCTGCACCTGAAAAAGGCCGCTACGTTGCTGTTTACGACCGACAAAAGCCAGTATGCGCTGGTTGAGGGAACGTATGAGGGTAAAAAAGCAGCTCGCAATCAGTCGCCGATATCGGGTATCAGTCTGGAGAACGTAGCGATAACGGGGCAGGGCATTGTGGATGGTAATGGTGATGTCTGGCGGGCGGTCAATAAAAACCAGTTGACCGAACCGCAGTGGAAAGAGAAAGTGGAATCGGGTGGGGTTTTGAAAGAGGATGGCAAAACCTGGTATCCGAGTGAGCAGTTCAAGCGGGCCAGTACCGAAAACAAAAGCATGTTGTTGACGGCTGGCAAAACGCCACAGGATTTTGCCGATATGAAAGATTTTCTGCGGCCGAACCTGGTAGTGCTGACGAGTTGCAAAAAGGTTTTGCTAGATGGCGTTACCTTCCAGAATTCACCGGCCTGGTGCCTGCATCCGCTCATGTGCCAGGATTTGACAATTCGCAACGTAACGACGAAGAATCCTGAATATGCGCACAACGGTGACGGCATGGATATTGAATCCTGCAAAAACTTCCTGATCGAAGGGTGTACGCTCGATGTTGGCGACGATGCGATTTGTATCAAATCGGGCAAAGACGAAGAAGGACGTAAACGGGGGATGCCAACGGAAAACGGCATTATCCGAAACAACAACGTCTATAACGGTCATGGTGGTTTTGTGGTCGGCAGCGAAATGAGCGGAGGAGCGCGGAATATTTTCGTGTATAATTGTACGTTCATGGGCACCGATAAAGGTTTGCGGTTTAAGTCAGTACGGGGTCGGGGTGGGGTAGTCGAGCACATCTACGCGAAAGACATTTACATGAAAGACATTGCCGGAGAAGCCATCTTCTTCGATATGTATTATTTCGTGAAGTTCGCAACGGATGGGGAGCGGGATATGCGCCCGGTTGTCAATGAAGGCACGCCCATATTCCGGGATATGAAGTTTGAGAATATCGTTTGCAATGGCGCTGCCAAGGGCGTATTCATCCGTGGATTACCCGAAATGCCGATCAAGAATATTACCATGGAAAAGCTCGTGTTGCAGGCCGATAAAGGGGTGGAACTGATCGATGCCAGCAGGATACAACTCAAGGATGTTCGGCTAATCACCAAAGACACCAAGCCCGTTATTCTGGTCGACAACAGCAACAATCTAACCTTCGACGCCATCCAGTACGACCCGAAGGCCAGCCTGTTGTTTTCCATAAACGGTGAACGGAGTCAGGCCATTGAGGTAAAAAACACCGATTTGACAAAAGCCCAGACACAAGCTGAATTTGCCAAAGGTGCTCTGGAAAAGAACCTGACGTCGAAGTGAGGAAAGGCTATGAAAACCCTGATCCGATTTTGGGCTTTATGTAGCCTGCTGGCGCTTTTCGCTTTTGTCTCACCACCCGGTAAGATTACGGTCTATTCGATGAAACCGTCACGGTCGATAACCGGGCACAGAACGGACGTAGCACCCGAACATTCATCGAAGAAAATCGCTGGCAGTCCGTTGTGGATAATTTGAAAGAAGGCGACTATGTGTTCATTCAGTTTGGGCATAACGATGAAGTCCCGACCAAGAAAAGCTACACGACGGAAGCTGATTTTCAGGCCAATCTGATTCGATTCATTACTGAAACGCGGGCGAAGAAAGCCACGCCCGTACTCATTACACCCGTTGCCCGTCGGAAATTCGACGATGCCGGAAAAATTGAAGGTACCCATCCGGTCTATTCCGAATTGGTACGTAACGTAGCTGCTAATCAGAATACACTCTTGATTGATTTAGACACCCAAAGCCAGCAGCTTTTACAGCAGTTTGGCGTAGAAAATTCGAAACTTTTATTCCTGCAACTCGCACCGGGCGAACACCCTAATTATCCAGCAGGAAAAGAAGATAATACGCATTTCAGCGAATTGGGTGCCCGTCGAATGGCCGAAATTGTGCTGGCGAATATAAAGTCGTTAAAGCTTGATCTGGCCGACCGCATTGTAACGCCAGAAACGGCCAAATAGCACTTTTGACCGCTATCCGTACGGGCAGCGGTCAAAAGTTTATCAATGCCGAAGGCATAATATGGTTGTAACAACCGTTTCGATGTTCCTTCGAAGAGCATTGAGCCCGCCGAACATTCTATTTCCTGTCAAATGAAACAACTGCTTTTGTTCTTTTGCTTCGTAGCCGGTGCGCATGCCGCCTGGAGCCAGGCAACGCTATCGCCCACAACTTCTATAACCTTTACCGTTGCTCACGATGGAAGCGGCAACTACAAGACCATTCAGGAGGCTGTCAACAGTTTTCGCGATCATATGCAGGTGCGTGTGACGTTGTTCGTGAAAAATGGCATTTATGCCGAAAAACTCGTTATCCCATCCTGGAAACCCAATATTCATGTTCTTGGCGAGAGCAAGGAAGGAGTCATTATCACGGGCGATGACTATTCGGGGAAAGCGTATCCAGGCGGTAAAGACTGGATAGGCAACCGCAAATACAGTACGTATACCTCCTATTCTGTTTTCGTCGATGCGCCCGATATTATTCTGGAAAATCTGACCATACGGAACACCGCCGGGCGAGTAGGGCAGGCAGTAGCGCTGCATGTCGATGGCGATCGGTTTGTTTGCAAAAACTGCAATCTGCTTGGCAATCAGGATACTCTTTATGCTGCCGCTGAGGGGAGTCGGCAATATTATGAAAATTGTTATATCGAAGGCACGACCGATTTTATCTTTGGCAAATCGATTTCGGTGTTTCAGTCATGTACTATCAAAAGCCTTTCTGATTCGTTCATTACCGCTGCCGCTACCCCGTCTTATCAGAAGTATGGTTTTGTTTTCTTCGACTGCAAACTGATTGCCGATGCTGCGGCCAAAAAAGTGTATCTGGGTCGCCCCTGGCGGCCATATGCCAAAACGATTTTTATTCGGACCACAATGGGCGAACATATTCTGCCTCTAGGTTGGGACAACTGGGACAATGCTGACAATGAGAAGACGGTCCTTTACGCCGAATACAAGAGCACAGGGCCCGGTGGGAACCCCTCGAAGCGAGTTGGATGGGCAAAGCAGCTTTCAGACAAAGAGGCCAAACCGTATACACTAGCCAATATCTTCTCAGCACAGTCGGTATGGATGCCAAATACCAAGCCTGAATAAGCGTATAAACCTAAAAATAGCTTGAAACGACAGGGGGGAGATGAGCACAGAAAACGAGTTCGACTACCTTTGCTGGTTGAGTCTATAATACTTTCACGCTCTGCTTTGGCTTTAACCCATTAAACGACGCTTTCACTGTATGAGAACTTCCCGTGTTATTCATTTGCTCGTTGTCTCATGGTTGCTGTTCTGGCAGAACAGCAGTGCCCAGCCTTCTACAGGTACTTACCCGGCCAGGCAGATGTTGTTACGGGATGAAGGGCTTTCCAAATTGAATTATGTAGATCTCGCCCATCCCGAACGAAACTACTACGTATCAGTTCCGGCTGGTCGGGATCTGCAACTGATTGGGCAGGGCCGGGTGATGCTCGGTACAGGAAAAGGCTACGAAGAGCGGGACATTAAAACCGGAAATAAGGTCGCTGAATTAACTACATACGACGGAACCATTGCCGCCCGACGCTTACGTAATGGACATGTTATGCTCGTGGGCCTAAACTGGCAGAACAAAAAAGGTATTGTTCTGGTGGAACTAGATCAGCATCAGGCGGTGCAGCGAACCATTAATTATCCCGACTTCACGTATGTCCGGCTGATTCGGGAAACAGTAGACGGTAACTTCCTGCTTACGTCCAACGATCGGGTTTTCGAAGGAAAGTCGGATGGCTCTATCGTTTGGCAGGCTCAGCTTACGAAACAGGATAAAGCACAACATGCCTGGCAGGCGCAACGGCTGGGGAATGGGCAAACACTGGTGAGTGGGGGCTATTCGGCCAATTTTCAGCGATTCGACCGGAAAGGGGCTTTTGCCGATAGTGTCAGTGGGCCGCCAGTTGTCAATCCGCATTTTTTCGCCGGTTTTCAGATTCTGAAAAATGGCAACTGGGTCGTTGCGAACTGGCAGGGGCACGGTGCTGATCATGGAGCGAGCGGTACACAGATACTGGAGTATACACCTGCGGGCAAGCTGGTTTGGTCGTGGAAACAGGACCCGAAGCAACAATCGTCCATTCAGGGCGTGTTGGTCTTAGATGGACTGGACCTGAACCGCCCGCACGTAGAGGATGCCAAGGGACGGCTGGTGCCAAACTGACGAGCTTTAACTGGCCTGCCGGTAAGCAAGCGGAGTCTGGCCGGTTTTGATTTTGAATAGCTTGGTGAAATGCGACGGATGCGCAAAGCCTAGTTCATAAGCGATTTCGCTGATGGGTTTCTCGGTGCTCCACAAGAGTGATTTCGCCGTTTCGATCAGCTTAAGGTGAATATGTTCCTGGGTGGTTTTGCCTGTGTATCTGTGCAGTACGTCCGACAGGTAATTGGGCGATAGGTTGACCCGCGAGGCAAAGTACTTCACATCGGGTAAGCCTGCTTCGGTCAGGTCCTGAGAGAAATAATTGGTCAACAAGGCTTCAAAACGCTGTACGATGTCCTTATTCACCTTCGCACGCGTGATAAACTGCCGGTCGTAAAATCGGTCGCAATAGGTTAATAATGAGTCAAGTTGATTGATAATGAGCGGTTCAGTGTGCTTGTCGACAGGCCGGGAATATTCGCGATGAATAGTGTTTATGCAATCGGTTAGAATCATTTTTTCCTCATCAGAAAGATGTAGTCCTTCGTTCGATTCGTACTGGAAAAACGAATAGCTGTTGATGGTACGTCCAAGATGAGTTCGATTCAACAGATCCGGATGAAAACAAAGCCCCCAGCCTTCCACGGCCGGGCTATCCAGCGTGGGAGCAACTACCTGATTCGGTGCTGTAAACATCAGAGTGCCTTCTTCAAAATCGTAACGGGATTTTCCGTAGGGCAACGTACCTTTTAGGTGCTTGTAAAAGATGGTATAAAACCCGAGCCGGTACAACGTATCTGGCTCCAGCTTGTGTCGATGGACCTGCTGTAAATCAATCCGTGTAATCAGCGGGTGAGCAGGTCTGGCAATGCCATATAAATGGTGCAACGCGCTAATGGATTTAATATCGACATACTGACTCATCACGGTCAAAGTTGTTATGAAGCTTACACCGCAAAGATCGCAACGTATGACTTCCGGGACCTGTACGTAGCAATTATGTATACTTTACGGTTTAGGCCTTCAATAGCTAATTGATAAAGTAATTACGCATCAACTGCATATAGGCTGCATCGCTGTTCCTGGTTTTGGTATCGATGTAGAACTGGGCGTCCTGACCTACTACGTAGCGTAGTTGTTGTTTGCCATCGGTAGCCGCTTCGTAGATGATTGCTGCAACCTGTTTGGGGCTCGCTTTAGGAAGATGTCCGGTTGTTTGGGCATATCGCCCGAAGAACGAAGCCAGCAGCGGGTTGTAGGCCGGAATGTCGTTTTTAATCATATCCAGTCCATTCCGGAAATTAGTGTCTACACCGCCCGGTTCAACGATTTTGACGCTGATACCAAAAGGGAAAACCTCGTGCGATAAAGCTTCGGAAAAGCCTTCCATGGCAAATTTTGAGCTGTTATACAAACTCCCGAATGGTAAAGCAACAACACCCCCAAACGAAGAAATATTGATAATGACACCACTGCTCTGAGCTCGCATATATGGCAAAACAGCCTGCGTAACATGCATCATTCCGAATACATTCACCGCGTATTGCTGCTGAATTTGTTCCTGCGTTGCCGACTCAAAAACGCCCATTACACCGTAGCCCGCGTTGTTGATCAGTACGTCGATCGGGCCGAACGTATCGATCCCCGCTTTAATCACCTGTTGGATGGATTCGGTATCCTGAACATCCAGCCGTTCGATCAGTACGTTTTCTAATTGAGTGAGCTGCGTTTCTTTTTCGGGCGAACGCATGGTCGCGATTACGTTCCAGCCGTTTTTCTGAAAAAGAAGAGCGGTTTGTTTGCCAAATCCTGAGGACGCTCCGGTAATAAAAACTGTTTTTGCCATCGTTTTATCCACTGATTATTTCATGGCAAAGGTCTCGCGAAAAACAGCGGTCGGCTTATACATTTCAGGGCATGACTTATACGTTTGAAAGATTTTCGAATTAAAAGCGATCAGATTAACTAAATTCCAGAATGCTCTAAGCTTTCGGAACGTTTTGGGAAGAAAAACTCAATCTTAAAACATCCACACCTTATGCAGAAAATCGGTTATGTACGTCAGCGTGGGCGTGAACCAGGGATTGAAGAACATAAATGTATGGGGTGCATTGGCGAACGTATGTACTTCCGAGTACGTGCCGAACGGCTTGAGTTTGGCAATCAGATCGTCGCGCCCAGCGTGCATCCGATCTACGGAACTGTTAATGAACAGAATGGGAGGGGTCAGCTTATCGATATGATTCAGTGCCGAAGCCTCCTGCCATAGCTCCGGTTTTTCCGCTTTTGAATAGCCAAACCAGTGCGTTCCGGCAGAGATTGATGTTGAATCATTTCCTTCAGCCGATTCGGGATGAATAAACGCCAGGACGCCGTCAATATCCACAATAGCCTGTACTTCACTCGAATACGTTGCATTTCCACCCGATCCTTCAAAGGCTGGATTCCTGTTCGTGCTTCCAACCAGTGCGGCTAATTGTCCTCCGGCCGAAAATCCAAGAATCGCAATTCGTTTCGGGTCAATACCATACGTACTGGCATTGGCCCGCATCCAGCGGATGGCTGCTTTCACGTCGTGAACGGCAGCCGGGTACAACGCTTCCGTTGACAGGCGGTACTCAACCGGAATGGCAACAAACCCTTTAGCCGCCAGTTGTCTGGCCAATGGATTATTATGCGAACGGTCGCCGGAACGCCAGCCCCCACCATGAACCATCAGAATTGCTGGCAACTGTTTTTCCGTATTTGCCGCTGGTGCATAAACATCCAGCACTAATTTTCGACTGGCAACCGGAGTGCTATACGGAATATTTCTAACTACGTGCACACCAGCGGGTATGGTTGAATCGGCCAGTGTTAGTTCAGGATGAAATTTCTTTTCCTGCTGATAGGATTTTCGTACTGTGAATGACGTGTCCCGGCCTCCTGTCGGTCCCAACTGCGCCCAGGCTGCGGTTGTTATTAGCCACATAGCTCCTATGATGTGTAGCACGCGGTATCTGAAGGGTTGTGTCATGCAAAGGGTCGGTTATCAGCGTTATAGAGGCAGCCTGGAGCCAGGGTTGATGATCGCCTAGGGCGCTAAGGCAATACGCAAAATTCGCCGGGTGGTTTTTGTTTGCCTATAGTTTAATCGGACTCGTTGGCTCGAATGAAATTTACTTCCGATGAACAAAGAAACCGCGAATGCCATACTATGTGCCAACTGAACAGACCGCCACCAATCAAATAGCCTTATTTCAACCATGCCCACCGCCTGGCCCAATCCAGTAGTACGGCACTGCGCCATTTTAACACGGTTTTGGCACCCTGCTGTCGGCCGTCAAAAAGCGAAGGGTCGGAGCGATCGGTGTACCAGTTAGGGCCCAGACGAAAATCATCCGCATCCGGTTGGCCCGGCCAGCTATTGTTGACAACAAATTTTCCGGTCTGTGGTGTAAAGCCAGGAATAGTGGAACTAATCGTATAGGTCAATGTTTCGGCCTGTTTCGGAACATATAGAATCGCGTAGTTGCCAGTGCCCAGGTAATAACCCGGCCATTTCTGCTCGCCAATTTGCGCCTGAACAGTCATGGTAAAACAGACCGAATCTGCCGGGATATTGACCTTCGGCCCGTTGAAGTGAAATTCCATGACCGAATAAACACCTACCGTATCGGCAAGAGTGGTATTGCGGTTGAAAATACTTCGTGGACTATGCTTGAATTTTTCAAAACGGCCACCCCAGCTTTCTTTAACCGGATCGTTCGGATCACCATCCATTACGTAAAGCAGAGAAGGGGTGTCGCCCATTTTGGGGTTGCCCTTGTAATAACTTTTGAAATCCTTGCCCAGATTACCGGCTTCGCAGATATAACGGTCGTAATAGTTACGCGTATTCAGACTATCGGGTGAACCATTGTTCGAAAAGAACCCGTTGTACGAGCCGTTCGCTTCGATAAACCACAGGTTCGGAAAGTTTTTGGCAATGTAAGCGTAGCTATTGGCGCTCCACTTTTTATTGGGGCCGCCGATCCAGTATACCTTAATCTTGCTTTGGATCGTAGGAGCATCGTGCAGGGCCTGAGCCAGATCGTCCAGACCACCCCAGACCAGCACCCAAAGTGGCTGTGTGCTTTGTTTGTTAGCGCATCTGATTATCCAGTCCGATCCTTCGGTGGCGGTAGTATAGCCTTTATACGGAGCCGCACCATGCCGTCCTTGTTTGCAGACCGCCCGCAATGCATCTGGAGCCGGATAATCCGTTCTGTGTCGACTCAATTTGGGCAGGTCTTTAGCATACAGATCGATCATATCCCGTATGTTCTGCTTTGTGCCATTGCCATAAGATGGTGAAGAAACCAGCCCCTCGGTATCGAACAGGTTGCTATACATCAGGAAATGGGTCATCGACTGATTGTCGTCCGGATCGGTGCCACCGATGTCGGTGCTGATCAGGATGCGGGGTTTAACCGGCACGGGTTTCTGAGCGAAAAGTGTTAAGGAGATAGAGGCTAGTAAATAAGCTAAAAGCACGTTGGTCATCGTCGATTTCTGCTGTGAGAATCTTCTTTAGGGCTGCCCGATAAATATACGCCTAAAGGGTCTGGTTAGGTTATTTGCTTCGGTAAGCTCAGGCCAGCCGGGCTTATTTTTGTATGAACTGTTAACGGCCAAACTGCTCTTGTGGCCCGCCTGATTGATGATCAATGACGAAAAAAAGCCTCGCGATCTGAGTACCTTTGTATGAGCTATAGTTTCTTCTACGCTAATTCGGTTTCTATGAATTCGACTTTGGGTAAATACATTATTCTGATCGGGCTGGCATTGGTGCTGATTGGAGCCGTTGTTTATTTTTTTGGCGAAAAACTCAATTGGCTAGGGCGTTTACCCGGCGATATTCGGATAGAAGGCAAAAATGGCAGTGGATTTTACTTTCCTGTCGTAACCTGCATTGTGGTCAGCATTGTGCTGAATCTGATTATCGTTCTGATCCGTCGTTTTTTCGGGTAGTCACCTCGGCTGGTTTTCCCGACGCATTCTCGGGTGTATAGGTTAGTTTGTTCAGATAGAAAACGTCCCGCTGGCTGGCGTAATTTCTGGTCGGAGCAATTTTCTGAAAACCATAGGCAATGAAATGGCGGCCGTACCAGGCCATCAGGTTCTCCTGCGACGAAAACGTTATTTTTTCGTCTTCAACATTGGTCTGTAGCTTAAATTTTTCGGTTTCTTTCAGCACTTTACTCCCCTGAATTACTTCGGTGTTGATTTCGCCGTCATTAGGATAGGCCAGCACCATGCGGTCGTCCTGAAACGAAACCTGAACCATTTCGGTAAGTTCGGGGCTGAGGAGCTCTTTAATCGGGAAGCAATTATCCCACAGAAGTTTGCCCTGCAAATCGAAACCGCAAACGAACGCGTGAGTATACCGATAACCATCGTAGCGGTTGCTACCCCGCAAATAGCCACCATAGGCCAGCGTGTTGCCCCGATATTGCGGATAATAAACTTCGGCAATCAGCGTCAGTCCATCGGGGGTAGGCTGAAGGTCGTGGACCAGTAGCCGATAGTGGAACTTAAAATCCTTACCTTCTTCCTTTTTTTTCAGGGCCCGAGCCAGCAGTTTCTGTTGCCGGTGAGGCTTTAGAAAATTAAAAAAGTTTTTTAGTTGCGAAAACTCGATGTACTGAAGGTTTTTGACGGCATCGTCCGACGCATCGATCTGATCGCTATGATGAATGCGGGTTATGTAAATGCCCTGCGAATAAGGTGTGCAATCGGTCGAGTAATTGCCGACCAGCAACGACTCTGTCTGGCTGACGGGTAATAGTTTTCCTGTAATTAGTGTGTATTTGGCTTTGTCGAAATCGACAGTTCGCAGGAGTTTGCTGTCGTATGAATAGGTCCTGATCGAAAACCGGCAATTTCGTTTGGTAGAGTGAACGAGCACGTTCACTTCCTGACGCCCTTCGTCAATTTCGAGGCTACTCAACTCCATATGATTGACATACATGCCGGGCAGCACTTTGGTCGATTGATCGAAAAATGAAAACGACATCACCACCGGCCGACTATGATGATAACCTCCAACATAGGCCTGGCTGCCCATTACCTTAAAATGCTGTATATCGAACTGGTCGAGTAATGTACCCTCAAAGGTTTCAATAACACCATCGTCGAGGTGAAGACGCAGAAACTGAAACTGGTCGGTGTCGTATTCCTGGAAGAGGTAATACACAAAGTGCTCATTGTTGTAGGTTTGCAGCGGCCGGTACTTTATATCCTGCGAAAATTCCCGTTTCCAGATCTGCTTCAGATCGGTATTATACCGTTGAAAACTAAAATGGTTGGGCGAGTTGCTATAATAACCGCCCGAACCAATAGTCATTAGTACTCCGCGTTCGGCCAGTGGCGTAACGTCGAAGGTTTCCGATTCGTTAGGGTTTGATGGAATTTCAATGCGTAGGGAATTGGTTAGCTGGGCCCGTAGTGGAAGCACCGCTATTCCCAGAAAAAGCAAGCAGCAGATATGTAGCGTGCGCACCATAGGACCAAATTTACAAAGTATGATCTACGATTAACGATCCAGAGCAAAAATCGTACTTTGTGCTTTATTATATGGGTCTTATCAGACCTGCCATCTTTTTTTCAGATAGTCTTTCATGAACACATTGATGTCCCATTGGCTGGCAATGGGCTGCTGCGTATAGGGGAGCGTAGGTAGATACCCGGCGGGGCCAAATTCGCAGGTAATGGTCAGCGTTGGCGAATTGGCTTTCTGTAATCTGTTACGGATAGAATCCCACCATTTGGCATGACTTTCGAGTGCATCGTTCCACTCGGGTGCCCGAGGGTCATTCACCTGCGGCCCTTCGGGATGACCCACCCGGCAATGAATATGGTCGCTGACGGCAATGGCCCGATTCACGTTCTCCATCTGATCGCTCAGATAAGACTCCGCTACGTTTACCCAATGCGAATAATCGGCCGTTAGCCGAAGTTCCGGAAGTTGATGCAGGTAATATTGAATGGCGGGGGCGCTATACGAAAACCGTCCCCGGTGTGTTTCGTGCAGAATCCGAATGCCTGTTTGTTTCTGCACGTCGGTTGCTACCCGTATCAGTTCGGCATTCTGCTCGAAGGTAAAATAGTCGTGACCAGTGTGGGCATTGATGAACAACGGTTTGTATGACGCAATGTCGAGCAGATCGTCGTAGTACTTTTTTTTGTGCTCGCTGAAGTTACTGCCGCTGCCAAAGGCCATCAAAATAACCTCGAGGCCGTTGTCGTGCATAACCCGAACGGCTTCTTTACGTTGATCGGGGCTCGCAGCAATTTCCATACCATCGTAGCCAACCGCTTTGACACGCTTGGCGGCTTCGCCATAGGAAAGGCTTTCCATGCCCCACATTGGGCAGAAAAAGAGGGTTTTCAAGGTCTTAAGGGCTTAGTTTTATAGCCCAAAGTTGGCAGAAAAAACCATATAGGAAAACACAAACTGTAGTTTGTCAGGAAATCCATAACAGAACCGAACCAACAACGGTCCAGGTTGCCGATTTTCGCTCCAGAAAGAACAGATTGCCACTACCGCAAAGCCCACCGCAAACCGAAGCCCGATAGCAAATGGCTTTGGTTTGATCAGCAGAATAGACCACCGACGAGAATGTTAGGTAAGAGCTAAAGCCCGAAAAATCGTTGCGTAATCCCTCAATACCCGGATTGGTTGGTGTTCCGAAATAATGCATCCATTGCTCATCGGTCAGCACCTGGGTTCTAAAACAGGTTGATGGAACAGACCCCGTTAGCGGATTGGTGTTAAATGCGGTAGAGTCGATTGAGAGAATGAACTGCTGCCAGGCTGGGTCATTGCTGATCGAAGGCTGATTGATTTGCTGTATCAGAGAATTCCAGTCGCTTATGCCTGGTTTGGCCGTTTTAGGGTTGATAATCAGAAATGCCTGCTGACCGGATTGGGTAGTAGGGCAGTCTGAATCAATTATGGCCGAGTATACGGCATAATTTGGATCGGGGGCTACCGGCGAGCTGTTCTGCCGACAGCCAGTCCCAAGCAAGAGTAAGCCAGTGCATAAAATGCCTATCTGTATCGTGTTCATAGTACTTGCTGTTTTATGAATAAGACCTGATTAGGAAGCAAAGGGTTGGTTTTTTGTGGTTTTCTGGAGAATGTTTATTAAAAAAGAGATTAAAAATTCCAACGATTAGAGTAAGTCGGTTATCATATGTCTTTCGGTTAGTATAAAAATGGCAAACATCAACAGGTGCGTGCAAGAGTGCTATTTGTTTCGCTTTTAGCCTTATAGACCGATGAAGTTGACCTATTTACACCACCACTACCTTCTGTTGAATTGTTCGGATGTGTGTTTGCTAACAGGCTGTTTGCTGGCCGTGCTGGTTTTTGCTGGTTCGGCAAAGGCGCAGTCGTCTAAACGTAACAGCAATTGGTACTTTGGCGAAGGCGCTGGCCTTACGTTCAATGGCGGAGCTCCCCAGGCGCTAACGAATGGGAAGGTACATACCAGAGAAGGATGCGCTGCCCGATCGGGGCCCAATGGCCAGTTATTGTTTTATACCGACGGCCGTACGATCTGGAACCGTAATCATGACGTGATGGCGGGGGCTACCAATCTGGGAGGAAGCAGCCAGAGTTCGCAGTCGGCGCTGATTGTTCCCTATCAAAACAGCGATGCGCTGTTTTATGTTTTTTCGGTTGCTGGCCAGAACGAACCGGGAGGGATTCAGTATGCGCAGGTGGATATGAATCTGAATGGCGGACTCGGTGGCCTCACCTTTAAAAACCGGCAACTACTGGCTCCGGCGGCTGAAAAAATAACGACAATCCCACACTGTAATAACCTGAATCACTGGATTATTGCCCACGATGCTGCTACCAATGCATTTGTGGTCTATCTGCTGAACGACAATGGCCTGATTCTGCCAGCCAAAGTGTATACTGTAGGTAGTAATCATCAATCGGTTTATGGGTCAGGACATCCACATTTGCAGAAAAAAGGCTATATGAAACCGTCGCACGATGGGCGAAAACTAGCGGTGGCGGTTTCGGATAGTGTGGCAGGTGGTTTTCTTGAACTATTCGATTTCGACAACAAAACGGGCGCTGTGTCGAATCCGGTAAAACTGGAAACAGCCGAAACCGTTGGCGCTTATGGTATTGAGTTCTCGCCCGACAATTCCCTGATCTATCTGTCGACGCTATTCAGCAAAAAAATCTACCAGATTCGCGTTAGCGATTTAACCATTACAGCAACCATCACTGCGCAGAGCCTGTCGGGATCATCGCCCGGTATAGGTGCTTTACAAACCGGCATCGACAATAAGGTCTATGGGACTCAGCCGGGCGGGAGCTACCTGATGGCCATCAACCAGCCCGACCAGCCCGGAACAGGTTGCGGATTGGTGTCGCAGGCTGTTAATTTGGGAGGCATCAAAGCAATGGCCGGGTTGCCGTTCAATGTCGATACGTTGCCCTATTTACCGCCCAAAGTCAATATTGCGCTTACGAAACTCAGCGGCTGCAACAACTACGTATTGTCGTCTAAAACCGAAAATCTGGACCCTGCCTATCTCGTTTATCAATGGTATCGGAATGGGGTTGCCGTAACGGGAGCTACATCGTCTTCTTTAACGGTTTCTAAATCGGGTACGTATCTGATGAAGGTTCGGGAAACCAAATGTCTGGATATTCAGATTGCATCGGATGAAGAACTGCCCGTTGTGCTGGTCGAAGCTAATCCAACAGCCAGTGCAATACCCGATTCGTGTGGCGCTTTTCTGCTGAATGCACATGCCACCGGAGGAATACCCCTTTGGACTGGAATGGGCATTTCGTTATCGCAAAATCAACAGGATTCGCTTATTGTTTCGGGAGTGAATGGGAGGCAAACGTTTCAGGTTCGTGTTACTAACCCTGACAACGAAAACTGCTTTGTTGAAGCCGAGGTTTCGGTAACGTTTACCAGGCCAGACCCATTTCTATTTGCCAGTTCAACCCGCACAGCCTGTGGCGACACACTTACACTACGGGCAACGCCCACTGCCGACTGGGATTCGTTCCGCTGGCAACAACCCAATGGGAGTCGGGCAGTTGGCTCTGTTCTCATAGCTCGCCAAAGCGGCCCCTATTCCATTACCGCCATTAGCACAGCAACGGGGTGTAGAAGTGAAACCGCGATACGGGTTACCCTGAATCCGAATCCTGAGGTACTACTGGCCAACAAACAGATAGATACCTGCCTGGCATTGGGCGATTATCTGAAGATTGATCCGGGGACGGTTGTCGACGCTGATTATAGCTGGTTGAAAAATGGAAATATAATCAGCACAAATCAAGTACTGGAAGCTCAGGCATACGGTACTTATAGGGTGGTGGTTCGAACGGCGGCTGGTTGCCAGACCTCCGATTCGCTGCGTATTAACGCCAACTGCCCGCCCAGGCTGCCGGTTGCTTATGTGCCCGATGTGTTTACCCCCAATCAGGATGGAATCAATGAAACGCTGGTCATTTATAGTTCCAGTGCGAAACAGATGATATTAAGTATTTATAACCGCTGGGGCGAATTGCTCTATACGGGAACGGGCGATGAATCGGCCTCGGCGGGCTGGTCGACCTGGGATGGAACGTATAAAGGCCAGCGGGTTAATAGTGGTCTTTACGTATATAGGCTAGTGATGCAAAGCCGTGATTATCCGAATGAATTTGTTCAGAAGGGTGTTATTGAGGTAGCCCGTTAACGTCTATTGGCATACGTTGAAAGTGGGGGAGTAGTAGTAAATTTCCGTTAATATCCCCAATTTTACCCATTGAAATCAGATAGGTTGGCCGGTCATCTTTTCGGCAAACTATTTCTTGAACGAATCCAAAAAAAATACCCTAATCATGAGCGAAATAGCCACTCGTTTTGCCCCTGGCGTTGTAACCGGAGAAGGCGTTACCGAAATTTTCCGTCACGCCAACGAAAATGATTACGCCCTTCCTGCCGTCAATGTAGTCGGTACGGACTCCGTCAATGCCGTATTAGAGACGGCTAAAGCTGTTAACTCACCCGTAATCATCCAGTTCTCAAATGGTGGAGGTATTTTCTATGCCGGAAAAAGCCTTCCCAACGATAAGCAGCAAGCCGCCATTGCCGGTTCCATTTCGGGCGCATTGCACGTGCACAACATTGCTGAACTGTATGGCGTGCCGGTTATTCTGCATACCGACCACTGCGCAAAGAAACTGTTGCCCTGGATCGATGGCCTGCTCGACGCGGGCGAACGGCATTTCGATAAAACCGGTAAGCCGCTGTTCTCCTCGCACATGCTCGATCTGTCGGAAGAGCCAATCGAAGAAAATATCGAAATCTCAGCCAAATATCTGGAGCGTATGGCTAAAATCGGTATGACGCTCGAAATCGAACTGGGTGTGACTGGTGGCGAAGAAGACGGTGTCGACAATTCGGATGTCGATGATTCGAAATTGTATACGCAACCATCAGAAGTGGCGTATGCCTATGAAGAATTAGGCAAAATTTCGCCTAACTTCACCATTGCAGCTGCATTCGGTAACGTACATGGCGTATATAAGCCCGGTAATGTGAAACTGTCGCCAATTATTCTGAAGAATTCACAGGATTACATTCAGGAGAAATTTGGAACGGGGCCGCTGCCAGTTAACTTCGTTTTCCACGGCGGATCAGGATCGAGCCGCGAAGAAATCCGTGAAGCTATTCGCTACGGAGCGGTTAAAATGAATATCGATACCGACATGCAGTGGGCGATGTGGGAAGGCATTCTGAAATACTATCAATCGAAAGAAGGCTATCTGCAATCGCAACTGGGCAACCCCGAAGGGCCTGATTCGCCAAACAAAAAATACTACGACCCACGCGTGTGGCTGCGTAAAGGCGAAGAAAGCATGGTACAGCGCCTGAAAATTGCCTTCGAAGATCTGAACTGCATCAACCGTCTGGCATAAGGTTGCTGGCATAAATGGCTACTAGTGTGTAAATTGTCGATTCCGGCAGTATATACGCTAGTAGCCATTCTTATTTATGTCGCTATGACTGATCCTAAGCCTCGTCCGAATCATCAGGTGTATTTGCAAACGCTTCGGGCAATGACGCCCGAAGCCCGTTTGTTGAAAGCATTTGAGCTGTCGGAATTCAGCCGTCAGCTTTTTAAAGAAGGGTTGCGAAAACGGTTTCCTGATAAGTCGGAGGACGAACTCCATGTTATTTATTTGCAACGACTTGAGAAATGTCACAATCGGAATTACTGATTTTTGTTCTGGCTCAATTGAACAAAAATGGCATTCCTTAGATGGCTGCAGGTTCGATAGTGTCCAGTTTGCAGGGTGAGCCGCGCTCAACTCACGATATTAATATTATTATTGTGCTGGAACCTCAGATTGCTCCTTTGCTGGCTAGCTTATTTCCAAAAGATAGTTTTTATATCAATACAGAGAGTTATCATTGATGCCATTAAACGCCAAAGTATGTTTAATCTCATCGATATGTTCTCAGGTAATAAAGTCGATTTCTGGTTATTGACAACAGAGCACTATGACCAAACACGTTTCGCACGAAGGCAACAAGTGGAGGTACTAGGTATTGAGTCCTTTTATGTTACTTCGCCAGAAGATACAATTATTAGTAAACTGCGTTGGGCTAAACTTGCTGGAGGGAGCGAGAAACAACTTACTGATGCCATTCGCGTATTTGAAATGCAATTCGATCAATTAGATATGGGCTACATTAACGTATGGATTGACGAATTGACCCTAGAAGCGGAGTGGGCAATATTGATTAGCCGGGCAGAGCCATATTAAAGCTATCTCAACGCTGCTCATCCACGATACAATCGCCGACGAGCAGGGCGCAGAGCGAAGAGTTTATCGAGTGCCGGGGTGCTAAACCCCGACACTTTTTTTGTTTCATCAGTAGAAAACGTACAAAAGACACATTCATACGTTTAGGGTGCGTCTATTGCGTCCTGTTATGTAAGCATTTTTACTGGATACTTATACGTAAGTATATCATGCAGAGTAGATTATGTTGAAATCTGACGCAAAAATTTGATCATTGAAGCTGAACTGTTATAGGTGAATTATCGCCGACAAATTCGTAACTTTTAGGATCAATTACTGTCGGATGTGATGTATTCCGGAAAAAGTTGGGAAAAATCTACCTGAGCCTTCAAATACAGAAAATCTGGAAGTAAAACCATTTAACTAGCTCAATCGAGTAATGAATTTAATTCGAGCCGCGTTACGAAAACCCATCACAGTTCTCGTTTTAGTCGCCAGCTTGTTCTATTTCGGGATTAATGCCGTCCGCAATATCAAAATTGACATTTTCCCGAATCTGAATCTGCCGGTTATTTACATCTCTCAGCCATTTGGAGGCTATACACCTACCCAGATGGAAGCCTTTTTTGGTAAACAATACGTCAATCTGTTGCTGTATGTATCGGGTGTAAAAAGCATCGAGACTAAAAATATTCAGGGGTTAACGCTGATAAAATTAAGTTTCTACGAAGGTACCAACATGGCTCAGGCCGCAGCTGAAGTATCGGCCTATTCGAACCGGGCGCAGGCTATTTTTCCGCCTGGGTCGCAACCGCCATTTATTCTGCGCTTCGATGCGTCGACACTGCCGGTTGGGCAATTGGTATTGAGTAGTCCGAAACGATCAAATAATGAATTGCAGGATCTGGCCAACGTATATATACGATCGGGGTTCAGTTCTATTCCCGGACTGGTATCGCCGGCACCCTTTGGTGGAAACTCCCGAACGGTAGTAATCAAGGTCGATCCGGGGTTGATGCGTTCGCATAATCTGTCGCCCGATCAGGTAGTGGCAGCTTTGCGGATCAATAACCAGGCAACACCAGCCGGAAACGTGCGGATTGGCGACCTGAACTATTTTACGCCAGCCAATACAACCGTTAAGAATATTCAGGACTTCGGGAATATTCCGCTCTATACGGGTACGGTGCAGAACCTGTTTCTAAAAGATATTGCGTCTATTGAAGATGGGGCCGATATAACCCAAGGCTATGTGCTGGTCAATGGGAAACGATCGGTCTATATGCCTATCACCAAATCGGCCGACGCGTCGACCTGGGAGGTGGTGCAAAACCTGAAAGCCGCTTTGCCCCGTTTTCAGGCGTTGCTGCCAGAAGACGTGACAATGACGTATACCTTCGACCAGTCGGTATATGTGATCAACTCGGTTAAAAGCCTGATGACCGAAGGGGCTATTGGCGCTATCCTGACGGGCTTGATGGTTTTGCTGTTTCTGGGCGATTTGCGCGGTGCGCTGATCGTAATTCTGACCATTCCGACCTGTATTATTTCGGGGGTGCTGTTTTTGTCGTTGCTGGGGCAAACGATTAATATCATGACGTTGAGTGGGCTCTCGCTGGCTATCGGGATTCTGGTCGATGAGTCGACGGTAACCATCGAAAATATTCACCAGCATATGGACATGGGCAAACCCAAAGCGCTGGCCATATGGGACGCCTGTAAGGAAATTGCCTTTTCGAAACTGCTGATTCTGTTCTGTATTCTGGCCGTATTTGCTCCGGCGTTTACGATGAAAGGCATTCCGGGGGCCTTGTTTCTGCCACTGGCACTAGCCATTGCTTTTTCGATGGTCACCTCCTATCTGATGGCGCAAACGCTGGTGCCGGTATTGTCGAACTGGATGATGAAAGAGCATAGTCATCTGAAAAATGGCAAAGCACATAAGCCCGAAGGCGTCAATGCAAAGCTGCTGAAATCGAATGGAAAAGCTACCAGCAATGGACATAATGGCCATAGCGAAAAAGACGATTTGTTGCGGGCAAAAGAAATTCTGGCCACCAAAGCCGATCTCGACAACGATGGAAAGCTTGGTTTCTTCGAACGGGGCCGGGTTCGGTTCGTCCGGTTTATGGAGCGGACAATGGCTTACCGAAAACCAATTGTAATTGGCTATGTAATTGGGGCCATCGGGCTTTCGTATCTGCTGATTACGTCTATTGGGCAGGATGTATTACCCAAAGTAAATGCCGGTCAGTTTCAGGTTCGACTGCGGGCTCCCGATGGAACCCGACTCGAAAAAACGGAAACCATCATGCTGAAAACGCTCGATGTGCTGAATAATCTGGTCGGTAAGGAGAACATCGCCATTACGTCGGCTATGGTCGGTATGCACGGAGCGCAGTTCTCAACAAGCCCTATTTATCTGTTCATGGCCGGGCCGCAGGAAGGCGTTTTGCAGGTGGCTCTGAAAGAAGACTACGAAGTGGATCTCGACGAACTGAAAGATCGGTTCCGGGCCAGCATGAAAAAGGCACTGCCCGATGTGAAAATGTCGTTCGAACCAATCGAACTAACCGATAAGATTCTGAGTCAGGGATCGCCAACGCCGATTGAGGTGAAAGTAGCGGGTAAGAATAAACCACTGAATGAAGAATATGCCAATAAAGTTATTGCCAAACTGAAGCAGATTCCGTATCTGCGTGATGTGCAGATTGGACAGGCAACCAAATACCCAACCATCGACATTAATATCGATCGGGTTCGAGCGGCTCAGTTAGGAACCGACATTTCGGCGATTTCGCGCTCGCTTATCGCTTCCACATCGTCGTCGCGCTATACCGATAAAAGCGTCTGGATCGACCCGAAATCGAACCAGAGTTATAGCGTACAGGTGCAGATTCCGGAAAATCAGATGACCAGTATTAATGATGTTGGCGAAATTCCGGTACTACCGAACACCAACCGGCCAGTGCTGGGCGATGTGGCAACGATTGAAAAAGGAACTACTTATGGCGAAAACGATAATATTGGGGCTATTCCTGTACTCTCGGTAACGGCCAATCTGAACGATAAGGATTTGGGAACGGCCGCCCGCGATGTGCAGAAAGCCATCGATTCGCTGGGCGAACTACCGCGTGGTTTGACTGTGAAAATGCAGGGTCTGACACAAGTGCTGATCGAAACACTCGATAGTTTGCAGACCGGACTCTTTACGGCCATTATCGTTATTTTCCTGATGCTGGCAGCTAATTTCCAGTCTTTTAAGGTATCACTGGTTGTTTTGTGTACGGCTCCTGCCGTATTGGTAGGCTCGCTGGTATTACTGATGCTTACGAAGTCGACGCTCAACCTACAGTCATACATGGGTATGATTATGTCGGTTGGGGTGTCAATTTCAAACGCTGTGCTGCTCGTAACAAATGCTGAAGAATTACGGATGCGTCATGGAAATGCCCTGTTGGCAGCTAAAGAAGCCGCATCGGTTCGGCTGCGGCCTATTCTGATGACCAGTGTGGCCATGGTGGTTGGTATGATTCCGATGGCATCGGGCCTGGGTGAAGGCGGTTCGCAGGCGGCCCCGCTGGGCCGTGCCGTAATTGGCGGCCTGATTGCGTCTACCTTTGCCGCTCTGTTTATTCTGCCACTCGTATTTGCCTGGGTTCAGGAGAAAACCACAACCGATTCAGTATCGCTTGATCCTGAAGACAAAGAAAGTAAGTTCTATATTCCATCCTCGTATGAACCGGTTAATTCAGAAACCATATCCTAGTTTGCTTGCCCTGGTAGGAGGGCTGTTCCTGCTGAGTTCATTAACCAGTTGTAATTCTTCGGAAGGTAAGGAAGATGCAACGGAGGCTCCGACTGGGCCTGCTGCGGTCGATGTGTTTGCGCTGAAACGAGGAAAACTGTCGTCGTCGCTGCAATTGCCGGGCGAACTGGTTGCGTTTCGGGATGTCGATATTTACGCCAAGGTTAGCGGCTATATCAAAGCCTTACATGCCGATGTAGGCTCAGAGGTTCGTCAGGGACAGTTGCTGGCACTGGCCGAAGCGCCGGAACTGAGTGCGCAGGTAGCCTCGGCCGAATCGAAGCTGAAAGCGCAGGAAGCACTCTCCATTGCCAGCAAGGCGAATTACGAACGGATACTGGAAGCCAGCAAATTTTCGGGCGCGGTATCGAAAAACGATGTCGATCAGGCACTGGCCAAACGAAATGCCGATCTGGCTCAACTGGATGCCGCAAAATCGGCCTATCGTGAAGTGTCTGACCTGAAAAAATACCTCGAAATCCGGGCCCCTTTCGATGGTATCATCAGTGCCCGGAATGCCAGTACCGGCGCTTATATTGGACCAGCAGGAAAAGGTTCTGAATTTCCGTTGTTTGTGCTGACTGAGCAGAAAAAACTACGTCTGGTTATTGCCGTTCCGGAAGCTTATACGGGCTACGTCGATCAGAACGATGTGGTGAGCTTTTCGGTGAAAGCGTTTCCCGATAAGAAATTTACGGGTCAGGTGAAACGGCAGGCAGGCGCGTTGGACAAACGCCTACGCTCCGAACGGGTTGAGGTCGATGTGATCAACAACGATAAAAAACTACTGCCGGGCATGGTAGCCGAAGTAAACGTTCCGTTGCCTACCAAAGCCAATACGCTGATCGTACCCAAATCGGCCATCGTTAATTCGACGAAAGGCGTTTTTGTGATTAAAGTCAATAACGGCAAAGCCGAATGGGTACCGATCAAGAAAGGGCTGGAAGCCGATGAGCAGGTCGAAATATTTGGCTCCCTGGCCGAAGGCGATCAATTGATTACGGACGCTACCGAAGAGATTCGGGATGGTTTGCCGGTAAATGTGAAAAAATAACGCGGAACCACCGCGTTATTTTTCATTACAATCAAGTACTAATTTCTGAAAGGATATAATCACATCAGCCAGGTTATCAATCCGCATTATAAGTGATGTGTAAAAAAGCTCTCTGTCGTTACCAAACCGGTAGTCAAATTTTACAAAACTTAATCCACCTTGTCCAGCCTGTTCGAACCACTGATTAAACTTTCGATTCCTGGCATTGGCTCGGCCGTCGGCATTTTCGCAGATATATACGACCACTGTTTCTTTTTGGGAAAAGAAGTTATTGAAGATGCAGGCAATCGTGAGAGGGATGATTTCGTCGGGTGGAGGGAGTTTTGAGAGTGGATTTTCAGCAAACCCAATAACAAATTCGTAGGTAAATTCAGTAAAAGGGGGCTGGTTGCCAAAAATAGTAGGTACTTGGTTTAAACTTTAATTCGTATACAATCTGATTAGCGGTTATAAAAACATACGTATTGTTGATACCGCCCAGAAAAATAAATTCATATCACTTTTCTGGCATTTTCTTTCTGGCGCTTTTTTAGCTCTGTAATAGCCGCCTGCACTTCGGGTTTATGGATGTCGTCCCAGGAGTTGCTGTTTACTTTCCTGGATACGTCGCGCAATGGTAACCATACGTTTCTGGAACTCTTCATGCGCCAGTTGCTCCTGTTCGGTTGTCGTGATCATAACTATGCGCTATTTCTGTTTACCAAAGTTAATGATTTAACGGCAAAAGTAGAGACGCAAGGATGCGTCTCTACTTCACGTACCCTAGCTTCCGGGGGATGGTGTAAATTTCGGTTTGGCGACCGTCGATATACTGAAAGTTCTGGCCGTCGAAAAAGCCGTCTTCTTCGAGCATGATGCGAACGGTTTTCTTCCACTCCGGAATTTCCACGGCAGCATTAAGCTCAATGGAGTAGGCGGTGTTGCCCTGCAATGGATAATCGCCAGGTCCGGGTACTCCCTTCTGCTGGTCCCACAAGCCAATGGTTGGTCCGGCGGCATGACCATGAACCCCAATGGGGTGGGTGTAAATAGTACCGTTAATTCCTTCTTTTTTCGACTGCTCCAGCGCGGCCAGCAGCATCTGATTGCCCGTTTTGCCAACTTTAAATTGTTCGGTCAGAATTTCCTGTAGTCGATTGCCTTTTTTGAACGCAGCCTTGATCGATTCGGGGACATCGGTTTCGCCCCGACGAAGCACATACGCGTGCTGCTGCTGGTCGGTGTTGAGCCGCAGATAGGTGATTCCAAAATCGACGTGCAGTAAATCGCCCGGCATGATTACCTGTTTTTCGGGACGTTTGGAAAACGTGCGGAGATGGTTGAACTCGTCGCCAGGGTCGGCCCGCTGAATATCGACCGTTGGATGAAACCAGGTGTCTAACCCCAGGTTGGTGATGCGTTGCCGAAACCACCAGACCACATCGTCGGTAGTGGTTACGCCCGGTTGAATGACCTGCTCCGAAAAACCTTCCTGAATGATCTGGTGCGACAGTCGGCAAATGAGCGGATAGATCGTCATCTCTTTTTCGGTGCGGGTTTCGAGCCAGCCAACGGCCAGTTTTTCGGCCGGAACAATTCGTTTTACATACTCGGCCGGGAGTTTCTGCAAAAACTCTTCGTGTTCGGTAAACGATAAGCCATCGGCATGAGCGTAGTTGGCCGACGTATTCAGACCTATCTTTTTAGGCTTACGGTCTTCAATGATTTTAGCCAGCGCTTCCCACTGATTTGGTCGAACGTCGATATCCCAGGCACCTTTAAGCAGATTCCCGACATCGTAGCGGGCAATAGCCAGTTTTTCTATTGCATCGGCCGGTTGTTGTTTCCCGTTATCATAAAAGACCATAATGGTGCGTCGTCGGGCCGACAGCCAGGTGCTGGGCAACATGGTTCGCAATACAGGATCTTCGTTATACTCGCGGGAGATAATGATCCACATATCGATTCCTTCGCGACGCATCAACTGTGGTAAGAGATTTGTGAAGCGATCTTCCAGAATATCGTCAACAATCCGGGCGCGATCACGTTCCGATAAAATAACCGAAGGAGACGCCGTTTGGGCCGTTGCGGTTGAAAGAGCAAGCGAAAATGTGAATAATTTGATGAGAAGTCGTACTGATTGATGCATAGATGGCAGGTTGTGAGCAGTTTGTAGCAAGATACGCAAAGACGTTATAGTTTTTTAACAATTTGCCAGACAACGTTTTTTTACCTTGCTGCATCTTCTAACTGAGTGAAGCCACCGGACCCATCGTGCAAAATTGCCCATTCATGTATAAAATGCTCCGTTGTGTTCATTCGCTTGTTATACTTACTAATTGAATATCAACCTATTCATGCATGAAGTCTATCGTACTTATCCTGTCTGTTATTTTCTGCACAGTCATTGCCAACGCTCAAACCAGTAGTTCGGGGCTGCGTGGCATAGTTAAAAACGCACAGGGCGAAGCCTTACCCTATGCCGCCGTTGTGGTGAAAAGCGCTGAAGCTTCGGCACGGGCTACAGGGACAATCACCAATGCTGAAGGACGCTACGAGATTGCCCTGGCGCCGGGGAAATACAGCGTTATTTTTCAGTATCTGGGTTTCCAGACGGTTCAGAAGTCGGTCGAAATAGGGGCTGGTTTTACTACGCTGGATATAACGCTCGAAGAGCAGGCGTTGCGGCTGGCCGAAGTGGAGGCTAAAGCCGGAAACGAAGATCCTGCCTACACGATTATGCGCCGGGCCATTGCCAAGAGCCGGTTTCATAAGCTTCAGGTGCAGTCGTTTAAGGCACGGGTCTATACTAAATCGTCGATTACGGTTCTCGATCTGCCCAATCTGGCCGAAATGGCGTTTCGTAAGCAATTGAAGGAGGCCGAAAAGGAAGCCAATTTCAAAGTGGGCGTGCCCATCCTGAACGAAACCGTAGCCGAAGTTTCGTTCAGTCAGCCTAATACATACCGACAGCGGATTATTGCCAACCGAAACTCGCAGGGTGAATTTTTGAGTCCCAATCAGTTTTATAATGCCAGTTTCTACGACCCAACCATTGCCAATACGGTTTCTCCGCTGTCGCCAAAGGCATTTGCCTACTATAAGTTCGAATACAAAGGTACCTTTCGCGAAACATCCCCCGACGGTAAACCGGTAGAGATCAGTAAAATCCAGGTGATTCCGCGCCAGTATGGCGAAGGCGTTTTTCGGGGCGTAATCTACATTATCGAAAATACCTGGGCCATTCACAGCCTGCAACTCGAAACAGTCAACAACATTGGCATATCGTTCACGATTCGTCATGTCTGCACACCCATCAAAGGCGTCTGGATGCCAACCAACCAGCGCTATAATGGCAAAGGGTCGTATCTGGGCGTAAAAGCTGAGGGCTACTACATTCGGAACCTGACGTTTACCGACTTTGTGGTCAATCCGGCATTTGTGGAAGATATTGAGGTAGCTGATGAGAAAAAAGCACCACCCGCCAATACGCTTTCGAAGAGCGAGATAAAAGGGAAGCCGATCGACGAACTGGTGAAGAAACAGAAAGAGTTTTCGACCAAAAACCTGCGTCAGCTTGTCAAAGAATACGAAAAGCAGGAAAAGGAAGACCGCAAGAAACGGAAGGAAGATGTAGCCGTCGTGCGTAATGACTCGATGGTGGTCGATTCGATGGCGCTCAAACGCTCCAATACGTTCTGGGATTCGCTGCGGTCGGTACCGTTGACAACGGCCGAAATCAAAAGCTACCACAAAGCGGATAGTCTTGGACTCATTCGCGAAATAAAAGCGCCGAAAGTCGATACGGCCCGCAAGGATACGACGCAGAAAAAGAAACCGAAAACGTTTTCGGTAGGGCAGTTGCTGGGCGGCAACACGTGGCGATTGAGCAAACGTAGTTCGCTGATTTATACCAGCCCCATTACCCGGATTGAATACAATACGGTGGAAGGCTACACGCTCGAAGGGGCGTTGAACTTACGTTATAAGGCCAAAACCGATTCTGTGAGCCGTTTCCGGCAGATTCCGCTGAGTGAGTGGAACATTGGCGGCACGGGCCGCTACCAGTTTGGCCGTAAACAGTTTGTTGGCTACGGACTGGCCAGTTATCAGCACAAGAATACGAAAATCGCACTGTCGGGCGGGCGGTATCTGTATCAGTACAACCCCGATAACCCGATCAGCCCGTTTCTGAATTCGCTGACGACACTGCTGTTTGAGCAGAATTTTGCCAAGCTATACCAGAAAGATTTTCTGAATCTGACCGTTACGGCATCGCCGTTTAAGGACCGGCTGAAACTTAGCGGTAGTCTGGAGTATGCGCAGCGGTCGGAGCTGATGAACTATAAAGAAGACCTGAAACCCTGGATCGACTGGAAAAACCGGGCCTACACGCCCAACCGCCCCGACAATGCCGAATTAACTAACACTGGATTTGCGAACCACAACGCGCTGATCCTGGACCTGACGGCTTCGGCGCGATTGGGTTCTACAGAATATATCATTCGTAATGGCCGACGCATTGCCCGGCGCGATAACGACGCACCATTGCTGACGGTCAATTACCGGAAGGGTATTCGTGGTCTTGCCAGTTCGGATGTCGATTATGATTTTTTGCAGGCCAGCATCAGCCATTCGTTCGAGACCGGCATTCGCAGTCGGTTGAACTATCAGTTGAGCGCGGGTGCGTTTTTGACCGATAAGCAACTCTACTTCCCCGATTTCAAGCATTTTGCCGGGAATCAATTCTTCTTTCAGCAGGGCGATGTAGTATCGACATTCCGGCTGTTGCCCTACTACCAATACAGCACCGGTAAGCGGTTTGTTGAAGGGCATGTGCTGGCGGAGTTTCGTAAGTTTTTCGTGACGCAGCTAACGCTCGTTCGGCTCATTGGCCTGAAAGAAAACCTGTTCGTGCATTATCTCTACACGCCCAATTCGAAGCAGTATACCGAAGTAGGCTATGGGCTGGACGGCCTGATTCCGCAGGTGTTTCCGTTCTTTCGGGTAGAAGTTGTGTCGCAGTGGCAGGACGCCAGGTACCAAGGCTTAGGGTTCCGCGTTGGCACAACGCTGAAATTTGGGCGATGAGCATGATGGATGTTATGTTGCTTTTGTGTAAACAAAGCGTTGATAAACTGCCGATTAGCTAACAGAAACATAAACTGCCCGTAATCAGGAGTTCATAGCACGGCCCGTACTTTGCGCAAACCAACTCTAACGCATGAATCGTCGCGACGTTGTTAGGCGAATGGGTGCGGGCCTTGCGGCTCTTTCTTCAACCAGCTTACTGGCCGCTCCTGCGGCTCCAATCTCAAAACAGCGCGTACTGCGAATTGCTCACCTGACAGATGTACACATACAACCGCTGGTTGGGGCTGCCAAAGGATTCGCTAAATCGCTCCATCACGTACAGGACCTTTCCGAAAAGCCTGATCTGATCATGAACGGGGGCGATGCCATTATGGAAGCCCACGGTCGCGGTCAGGATAGCGTTCGGCGGCAGTGGCGGCTCTATCAGGATGTGATGCGCAATGACAATGCGCTTCCGGTGCTCAACTGCATTGGCAACCACGATATCTGGTGCCGAAAGGAAACGAAAGCCTGTTTTGAGGATGGCCGCAAGTGGGCGATGGACGAACTGCAAATGACCAGCCGCTACTATAGCCTCGACCGGAATGGCTGGCATATTGTAGTGCTCGACAGCGTACAGCCGAAAGCCGACGGAAGCTGGTACACAGCCCATCTGGACGACGAACAATACCACTGGCTCGAAGCCGACCTGAAAGCGACGCCTTCCGAAACGCCGATTCTGGTTGTATCGCACGTGCCGATTCTGGCGGCCTGTGTGTTCTTCGATGGCCAGCGTTTCGCGGACGAAAACTGGAACATTCCGGCCCGCTGGATGCACAGCGACACCGTCCGGCTAACCAACCTCTTTTATCGTTACCCAAACGTAAAAGCGGCTCTAAGCGGCCACATTCATCTGGTTGACCGGGTCGATTATGGGGGCGTATCGTATTTCTGTAACGGCGCCGTTAGTGGGGCGTGGTGGTTCGGCAAATACCATCATACGGCCGCTGGCTACGCCCTTGTCGATTTATACAACGATGGCTCGGTGGAGAATACGTATATGAATTATTAGGGGATTGAATCGGGCTGGGTTGGATTGGGAATTAGTAAGTAAGGTCTATGTGTTATTTTTAGAACCTATTTGTAAACTATCTCAGAACGGTTTCGGGCTTTGCGTTCGGGCGGGAAATCGAAGCACAAAAGCTGGTTTTATTACTAAAGTTTAATTGAAAAACTGCCGCCCAAATTTTGCACGTCAGCCCGCCTGACACAAAACCCGTGTTAGCTGCTGCCTTTTTCATCCTTTTTCTGTTTCTCTAAAATTTGATTATAAAGTTCATTTCGTTTGTTAAATGATTTTATTGTTCCAATTACAGCCCCACTTTTTGAAAGCAAGTAATTAAACTCCCAATTGTCAGAGTCACTATAAACGAATTGTATTTTTTCAGGGTCCAAGTTTGCTAATTGTTCAATTTTGTCAGCGATTGATTTGAGTTTCTCTTTATCCAAAGAAGTTAAAACTCTGTCTGCTTTATGAGTAGTGATTACTAATTCAATGTTGCAGTTTGTGTTTGGATATGATATGACAAAATTCTTGGGTCTGTTTGCAGGTTTAACTTTTTTAATAGTCTCTACTGCAAGTCTAGAAACTAATTTATAAAACTTGGCTAAGTCGTCACCAATTGCTTCGCTCAATTTTTCAGTCACCTTGGATTTAATAATCCCCAAAGTGCCTGCAATTATTTTTGTAATAGTTATGATTGTTTCAGGGTCAGGTAATTCTGATTTTCGTCCAAACTCGTGTGTGTCAAATTCTAAATCTACTTCTTGTTTAACTAAGTTATAAATGTCATTAATATCAGAATAGTTTTCAAAGTTAGCTCTATCTGTCGCAATTGTCATTTTTGAAACTTCTTCATGAGCACATTCTATAAATGGATATTCGCCTTCACTAAAAAATTCTTTCAGAAGTTGTGTTCCGTCAGGAAGTCGGATTATTTCTTGCTTGTCAAAGTAGACCATTTCCGCAGTCAAATAATAATGCTCATCCTGTCCTTTTACAATTTCTCCATTCATTATTGCTCCAAAAGGTGGGAATGTTCTTATGTGTTCTAAGCCTAGTCTAGGTTTCCTTTCCCCATTTAGAAATGGCAACATACTATCAAGAGCACTTTTTGCCATTATATCTCCTTGTTTGTCAAGGTGTGTTGATGTTATTACGTATTTATCTCTTCTTATCATAAATGCTTGTTATGGTGGTCATCTTAGGTTGCAGCTAACTCTCAAATATACGAAAGTTTTGCAGTATTTTATGAGTTTATTTGTATTTATTGAAGTTATGATATGACTATTCGTGCCGTACAATCTTTGTATACACTGATCAATTATCCAAGTGAAAACTACCAAATAGACCTTTACCCAACTCGGAAATATGTTTGCTTAGGGAGGCATTTGTTTTGAATCCGCTATAGGCCAAAACATACCAACCAACGACTAAATACACCAAAAACAAAGTACAGCAAAAATGCCCACATCCAACCGGATATGGGCAATCAGAAATGAAGTATAGAGTTTGTTGTTCGTTATAAAAACGCTCGGATTTTGGCGGCTGTTTCGGCCAGTTCGTCCTGAGTCGGTTTTAGTTTATATGAAAATTCATATCCGCCATTGATTGCATTGTAAAAGAAGGTGCGGCCGCGCAGTGGATAGAGTGGGGCCAGTCAAGCTCTACCACAAAGACACGATAGGCAGGGAAAGTAGCGTTGCTAAGGAAAATCAAACCTACTCCTAAGGCTGTGGCGGTCGAATTTTTCGTAGCTCTTCAATGTCGTTTTTGTCTTTTGGCCGAGCAGTGGTCCCTGTATAAGATCATCAAAACTTATAAAAGAAATCTCAACACCATCTTGCTGAAAGACATTTCTTCGTGCGAATGCTACACTAAATCTCAACGGAGCTGCTAATGTTGGAAGAAGATCTAGCGTGTAGTCATCAAAGTTTAACCTAAAAAAAGCGTTCCTTGGATCAGTAGACTGTTCATCTCTGTATTTTGATACATTTTTCCCAAGCTCATCAAGTGCATCAAGCAAGTGGTAATAATTTGTATAATCTGGATTGTACCACAAATCAAAATCTGGTGTTGCCACAACTTCACCGGTCGGCCCGGTGGAGAGCCTATCATATCCATAAAATGACACCGCAGTGCCACCAACGACCATACACTCTACAGAATTTCTGTTGAAAATTTTGAATATGTGAAGGATAGACTCACTATAGTGCATAATTTAAAGGAGCATCAGCAACTGCATTTTGCTGCGAGACTGGATTTAATACAGTCGTATTCTGTCTCAACGATGACACGAAGTTCGTATACAAAACATGACGCTCCATAGATCTTTGAGGATCTGAATGTGCTGGCTCAAAATGGGCTTTTAGCTCCTCAAAGCTGTCGAAACGCATTAGATCTTCCATGACAAATTTTCTCTTATTGTCTTTTAGTTCGCTAAATATAAATAGCGTATTCTAGTTATTAACAACAGATGCGCCAAAAAGATTGTTAAAAGTTGGCACACTATTCAATGTGAGTTATCCTGTCCATAAGGACTGTATCTGATCCAGTGCCATACTTTCACCAAGTTGAGGAAATACGATACATAAAGAAAGGCTGACCGACTGGTGAAGCTCACCAATGGTTTCTAAGCGCATTCCAGGCTAGGTCTACACTTGAAACCATACAAAAATGCCCACATCCAACTGGATATGGGCAATCAGAAATGAAGGATAGAGCTTGTGGTTTGTTATAAAAACGCCCGGATTTTGGCGGCTGTTTCGGCCAGTTCGTCCTGAGTCGGTTTTAGTTTGTTATGAAAATTCATGTCGGCCATTGAGTTGAGCGGAATCAGGTGTATGTGTGCGTGGGGCACTTCCAGCCCCACAACGGCCACACCGATGCGCTTGCAGGGAATCGCTTTTTCGATGGCAGGCGCAATGGTTTTGGCAAAGGCCATCAGACCCGCATACAGGTCGTCGTCCAGATCGAAAATATAATCGACTTCTTTTTTAGGAATCACCAGCGTGTGCCCGGTGGTTGTCGGCATCACATCCAGAAACGCCAGATAATCGTCGGTTTCGGCGATTTTATGAGCAGGTATTTCGCCGGCAACAATGCGAGAGAAAATAGAAGGCATGGGTTGGGAGGGGTTTTGAGTTTATGGTTTAGCGTTTATTGTTGCGCTGCCTGGCAGCATACATCCTTACAAAGCGGAGCAACTATAAACGCTAAACCATAAACCCAAAACAGTTTTAACGGGAAATATCAACGATTTCGAATTCCATCATACCGGCGGGAACTTTAATTTCGGCAACGTCGCCAACACGTTTTCCCAGCAGGCCTTTTCCGATGGGTGAGCTAACCGAAATACGGCCCGATTTCAGATCGGCTTCTTCTTCCGAAACGAGTGTGTAGTTCATTACGGCCCCGTTTTTCTTATTCTTTATTTTTACATTCGACAGAACCGATACCTGCGAGGAGTCGATGGTCGATTCATCCAGAATGCGGGCATTGGCCAGTACTTCTTCGAGTTTGGATATTTTGAGTTCATGCAGTCCCTGCGCATCTTTAGCCGCATCGTATTCGGCATTTTCGCTTAGATCCCCTTTGTCGCGGGCTTCTGCAATCTGGCGGGCAATTTCGGCCCGGCCTTTTGTTTTCAGATCATTCAGCTCTGCCTTGAGCCGGTTGAGTCCTTCTTCGGTATAATATGAAATTTTTCCCATAATACTACGTACTTACTCGTTTTTCACATTGGGGTTTGGATTGCTCCTTAAAACAAAAAAAGAACGGTACACCGCCCGTTCTGCAACCAAATTGGTTTTCTTTGCAGCCGCGTCAGTGTCGCCGTCGGAGGTTCGAAGCGAGCGGTTTAGGGATATGAAAGTTCGTTCGTCGCATAGGCAAAGCCGCTGACCGGCCGATGACTTATCTGACACAACGCATTTGGAGCAACGCGTCTTTTATTTGGCAAAAATAGCAATACTTCCCGGCTATATCAACAACAGATTCACTCGCCGGTACAAAACTGAGCAACCGATTCATGAATAAACCGCTTCGAATTGTCTTCATGGGTACGCCCGATTTTGCCGTTGCCAGTCTGCAACGTTTGCTGGGTGGAGGCTGTAATGTGGTCGCTGTTGTTACGGCTCCCGACCGACCCTCAGGACGAGGGTTGCAGCTAACCCCTTCGGCTGTTAAGAAAGCCGCGCTGGAAGCTAACCTACCTGTCTTACAGCCCGAAAAACTTCGTGACCCCGCCTTTCTGGAACAACTGGCCAGCTACAAGGCCGACCTGCAGGTGGTTGTGGCGTTTCGGATGCTGCCAGAGGTGGTGTGGGCCATGCCAACCATCGGTACGTTTAATTTGCATGGGTCATTGTTGCCGCAATATCGGGGGGCTGCGCCCATAAACTGGGCCATTATGAATGGCGAAACAGAAACCGGTGTCACTACGTTTTTTATCGAGAAAGAAATCGATACCGGCCAGATGATCTTTCAGGATGTTGAGCCGATCTATCCCGACGATACGGCCGGAACGGTTCACGACCGGCTGATGGAACGCGGGGCTGGCCTGGTCTTGAAAACCGTGCGGGCCATTGAAGCCGGAGAGTATCCGCGAACGCCACAACCCGCGTCGGCAGAACTGAAACCAGCACCAAAACTTAGCCGCGAAACCACCGAAATCAACTGGAATCAGCCCGCAACGGTCATTCGGAATTTTGTGCGGGGACTGTCGCCTTACCCGGCTGCCTGGACAACCATTAATGGGAAATTTTTTAAGATTTATGCCGTGTCGGTAGCAAACGAATCGCCGTTTGCGGCCGGGGTGGGGGAGGCTTATACCGACAATAAAAAAGAAATTCTGGTTCGGGCTGCCGATGGCTGGCTAAGTCTGGATGCGCTACAGGCCGAGGGCAAGCGCCGAATGACCGCCGAGGAGTTTTTGCGGGGGAATAAGCTTTAGTGATTTGATAACCACAGAGACCACAGAGGATAACTACGAATGGAGTAAAAACACTGTGGACTCTGTGCCTCTGTGGCCATCGAATCGCTCCTGAAACAACGTCTTAGTATTACCTCAATACTCCTATACCATTCATGAAACGATTTGTTATCTGTCTACTGGTTGCTGCGCTGAGCCAGTTTAGCGCGTATGCCCAAACCCCCACCTATGCCGAAAAACTAGGTTTCCCGAAGGGAAAGAAAGTTGTTGTGTTTCATGTCGATGATGCGGGTATGAGTTATGAGTCGAACGTGGGCACGATCAATGCGCTCGAAAAAGGCATTGCCAGTTCAACCAGTATCATGATGCCCTGTGGCTGGGTGCCGCAGTTTTTCGATTATCTGAAAAAACATCCGAATGTAGATGCAGGCGTACACCTGACGCTTACGTCGGAATGGGACAACTACCGTTGGACACCGTTGGCGGGGCGCGACAAGGCACCGGGGTTATACGACCAGCAGGGGGCTTTCTGGCATTCGGTGGCGCAGGTTGTTGAACATGCGTCGACGGCCGATGTCGATGCCGAAATCCGGGCGCAACTAGCCCGATACCGCGCGTTTGGCGTCGAACCTACGCATATGGACTCGCATATGGGAACACTGTTTCAGCCCAAATTCGTGATGAGTTATGTGAAGCTGGCAATGGAAGAAAAAATTCCGATTCTGTTTCCGGGCGGCCATGCATCGCTGATTATCAAGGAAAACAACGTGCCCGCCGATCTGCAAAAACTGATTCGGCAGCTTGGTCAGCAGCTTTGGAATGCGGGCCTGCCGGTTTTCGATGATCTCGATGGCACAAGCTATGGCTGGACGCTTCCGGCAGGCACACCCGTTACTGACGAGAACCTACAGAACTACAAAACCCAGAAATTTATTGAACTCCTGAAATCGGCTCAGCCAGGTTTGACTTACGTGATTATGCACTGCACGGCCCCAACGCCCACCTTCGATCAGATCAGCACATCGGGCCAAACGCGCAAAGGCGACATGCTGGCCATGATGGACCCCGCTCTGAAAGCTTTTGTCGAGAAAGAAGGAATTATTGTAACAACCTGGCGCGAGTTGATCGAACGACGGAAAAAAATAAATGATTGAATTATGAAAATTAGCCTTATTGCGGCCGTTGCGCAAAATGGTGTTATTGGTCGGGAGAATGATATGCCCTGGCATTTGCCCGACGATTTTGCCTTTTTTAAGCGTAAGACCAGCCATCATCCGATCATTATGGGCCGGAAATCGCTGGACGCCCTTGGCAAGCCGCTGCCGAACCGTACGAACATTGTGATTACCCGAAATCCTGATTTTTTGGCTCCGGGTGTCGTTGTCGTACATACATTGGATGAAGCGATCAATGAAGCGAAAAAGACAATTGAAACACAGAACGATGCGGCTTCAGAACATCGGCCCGACGAAATTTTTGTGATTGGTGGGGGGGAGATTTATGCCATGGCATTGCCCATTGCCACCACACTATACCTGACCGAAATTCATGCCAGTGTCGATGGCGATGCTTGTTTCCCAACGTTCAATACAGACGAATGGCAGGAAGTGAGCCGACGCCCGCACCCTGCCGACGAACGACATGCATTTTCGTTCGATTTCGTTACGTATGAACGGCGAAATGATCGATAATTCGTGTATTGACTTCCCGAAAATAAGATTCGTCCGGAAAGTCAATACACGGCCTACATCAGAATATTGTCGACAGCCTGGACGCGTTGCGGCAGGTCTGTTTCGCCCAGCATTTCGCGAAGGTCAATTTCGATGTTTCGGCAAATGGCTGTCATCGGAATATCGTTGATGCTGTTCTCGAATGGGTTTTCGCTGGTGTCGCCCACCACTTCCATCGTATAGAATACCCACGCAATAACGGTATAGAACGGCACCGTTAGCCAGAAATGCAGCGGACCAACCTTGCTCATTTCGGTTAGTAGTCCAAATGGAAGAATGGCTACGAAAATCATGACGAACAGGTAGCTGAAAAACGCATACTGCCGGGGAAACGGAAACGATTTGATGCGTTCGGCTCCACCCTGCTGCGAGTAAAACTCCATCAGTAGCCGCTCCATCTCGGCATGGTAATACTCTGAAATCAGGCCAGCCGCCCGCAGTTCGCGCAGTTGTTTCGACTGGCATTTAATGATCTGCGTAGCCGGATTCTGTCGGTTAACAAAGTATTCTACCTCATCGTCGTGCAGAAAAAGGCTCAGCTCTTTATCCAGTTGACCCTGATTGAAGGCATGTTGTTTTTCCACAATATTGGCTCCAATGTTCTCTTCCTGCCAGATCGGACGGCTGCGCAACTGAATCCGTAACGCATTCAGATAGGCAATGTGCCGATAGATCAGGAGTTGCTGGATTCTATACAGGTCGGCCGACGAGTAGTATTCATTGGCATTGAGCGGACAGATGTAATCCATAACCAGAATTCCCCACGACCGACTGGCATTGACCAGGCTCCCCCAGATTCGGCGGGCTTCCCACAACCGCTCATACGAAGAGTTGCTTTTGAAACCAATATAAAACGCAACCGCCGTACCAATGGTGGCAATCGGTACGAACGGAATAGCCATGAATTTCCAGTCGGCCCACGCATATAACGCGCAGACCACAAAGGAATACAGAGCAAAGAAGAGAACGGCCTTCCAGGCAAACGGCGCTATAATGCGAAAGGGAATACGTTTGGCAGTGTACATAATTTGAGCACAAGTTTAAGAGGATGAAGTGCCTCAGCCCGCATAGTGAAGCGTAAGCGCCGTAATGTCGTCGAACTGGGCATTGTCGCCGATAAATGCCTGAATCTGGCTCAGCAGCGTATCATTGATCGCCTGCGGTTTTGCCGATGCTGTGGCTTGTATCAGTAACTGTTTGACGCGTTCTATGCCAAAACGTTCGCCAGTTCGGTTGTTTGCATCCGTAACCCCATCGGTATACGTGAAGAGCGTATCGCCCGGTTCCAGTTTAAAGGTGCTGGAGGTATACGGAAAATCGCCATCGATACACAGCGCCAGCCCGCCTTTCTTTTTGAGGAGTTCAACCTCATTGTTTTTGCGCAGAATGAGCGGAGGTTCGTGGCCCGCGTCGATGTATTCGACTACGCCAGTGGTTAGGTCCAGAATACAAACAAAGGCCGTCACAAACATCATGGATTGGTTATCGGCGCTCAAAAAATCGTTGATTCGGCGGACTTCCTCACTGATTGTTCCACAGTTTTTATTCGAAAAATGGCTTTTGAAAATGGCTTTGGTAATGGCCATAAACAGCGATGCCGGAATGCCTTTGTCCGACACATCACCGATCAGGAAAAAGAGCCGGTTATCGTCCATCAGGAAGTAGTCGAACAAATCGCCACCAACCAGTTTGGCGGCTTTCAGAAACGCGTGCAGATCGAAATCGGTGCGGTTAGGAAATGGCGGAAATGTTTTGGGCAACATGGCCTGCTGAATTTCCTGCGCAATGTTGATGTCGTTCTGAATAGCTACCAGTTGATCGTGCTCTTTCTGAGAATTCACCAATTGCTCAATATGCTTAATGGTTTTATTGATGGTAATTTCCAGATCTTCGAAATTGATGGGCTTGGTGACGAAATCGAAAGCTCCCCGGTTCATGGCCGTTCTAATGTTGTCCATGTCATTGAAGGCCGAAACCATCACCGCTTTCAGGTACGGATTCTTTTTATCGTTCAGTTTGGATAGAAACGTAAGTCCATCCATTTCGGGCATATTGATGTCGGACAGGACCAGCGCAACATCCTGATTCTGTTCCAGTTTTTCGAGTGCTTCGGCTCCATTAGCCGCAAAAATGAACTCAAAATTCTTGTCGCGGATCTGTCGTCTGAATCGCTGCATAATCAGCATTTCCATGTCCGCTTCATCATCCACACTAAGTATTTTAATTGCCATTGTTTTGGGAGTTAAAGAGTTCTTGGGTTTGCTGCCTTTAGTTCAGTGGCAGACTAATCGTGAATTCAGTAAAATTTCCGGTTTCTGAGACAACACTCAACGAGCCTTTGTGCAATTCGTCGACAATGGTTCGGCTGAGCGATAGCCCAAGCCCGGTTCCTTTACCTACAGGCTTAGTCGTGAAAAAAGGTGTAAAAAGTTTGGTTTTGACCTCGTCGGGAATACCGTCTCCGTTGTCACGGATTTTGATTTCGACACGGTCGTCAAGTTTTTGCGACATAATTGTAATGGTTGGCTTATAGCTATCCTGCTGCTTTTTGCGCCGTTCGTTTACAGCATAGCAGGCATTAAGTACCAGGTTCAGAATAACCCGGTTGAATTCGAATGGTGCCAGCGAGATTTTCCCAATGCTGGGGTCTAGCTGAAAAACGAGCGATACCACAAATTCTTTGTCGCCCGCCCGCATACCCTGATAGGCAAGCTTCGAAAACTCTTCGAGCAGCGTATTCAGATCGGTTGGCTCAAACAGAACCGAGTCTGATCGGGTTTGGGCGAGCATTCCCTGAATAACCCGTTCGGCCCGCGCTCCATTTTCGCGAATCCGAACAATGTTGCCCTTGAGCATGTCAAGCACATCGATCAGGTCGTCGTATTCTGGATGCCCTTCTAACTTTGCGGCAATGCCCTCCAGTTCTTCGATTAAATCGACCGATAGGTGCGCATAATTCGTAATGAAGTTGAGCGGGTTCTTGATCTCGTGTAAGATGCCGGCCGTTAGCTGACCAATAGAGGCAAGTCGGTCCAGCTCCGCTACTCGTTCGCGTAGCGTCTCCAACTCAACCGCGGATGTTGGGGAGGGATCAGTCAGATGGCTAGAGTCTGCTTCTTGTTTTGGCGCTTCCATACTGCAAGTGTTAAGTGGTTGAGAACAGGGAATTGAACTAATCGAACAGGGTTGGGAGTGTTATCAGAATTTCGGTGAACTCACCTTCTTTTGAGTTAATTTCTATTTTTCCTTTATGGATTTCAATAATGTCTTTAACCATGAAAAGCCCAAGTCCCGACCCTTCGGAGGTTGGTTTGGTGGTGAAAAATGGACTGAATATTTTTTCGACTTCACGGCTGGGAATACCTTTTCCATTGTCGTGAAACCGTATGTGAACCTGACCTGCTTCGGTTTGGGTTGCTATATGGATTGCTGGTTTAAACGCCTGATTCGATTTGCTTTTTTCGTGCAGCGCGTAGTATGAGTTGCTAACCATATTTTGCACAACCTGCCCAAACTCATACGGAAGCAGCCTGATTTTTATGGGCTTGTTTTCCAGATTTAGTTGCAGATCGACCACAAAATCTTTGTAGTGGGCTTTGCTTTCCTGGATGGCGCTACGCGCTTTGCTTTCCAGAAAACTGTTAAGATCCGTTTCCAGAAAATCGCGCGATTTCTCCTTTAGTAGTCGCTGCATATCTTTCAGAATACGGGTTGTGCTGTTGCTATGCTCCTGAATTTTTATGAGATTCGATTTCAGCACACCCGTTTCGTCCAGCAAATCATCCAGCGCATCGGCAGGTAAAACATCTTTCTGTTGCTCCAGAATGTCGAGCAGGTCATCGATCAGCCCGTCGGACAACTGAGAGAAGTTATTAACGTAATTGAGTGGATTCAGGATTCGGTCGACAATGCCTTTGGTGAGCTGGCCAACGGAGGCCAGTTTTTCCTGCCGAATCAGTTCGTCCTGCGTATTTTTCAGGTCGTTCAATGTGTTTTCCAGATCTTCGAGCAGCCGGGTTTTAATGAAAGCGGCAATCAGGTGCTCTTTCAGATTTCGGATCATGGTCAGATCTCGCTGGTCGAAGGCATGGGTACGGGTGGTGTTTTCGAGCGTAATGAAGCCTTCAATTCGCCCTTCGTTTTTGATGACAATGGTGATCAGCGACCGGGGCTGAGGCAAATCGTCGATGGGGCTGTTCAACGGTTCGAAACGAACATTGTCTTTTCGGTAAATGTCTTCATAATCTTCGGTTGCCCCCAGCAATAGCCGACTCTCGACCTCTTCCAGCGTAAGTTGTACCGATTCGACGTGCGAAATGTCGCGACTACTTCGCAGGGCCTGAAACCGGAACGAGTTGCTTGGTTTATCGTATACCAGAAAACTGGCGGTTTCCATATTTCGGATCACCGAAAATTTAGAAAGGATGGTTTGAAATAGATTTTCTGAATCTATTTCAGCATTGATCGACTTAACGATCAGATCAATTTTTTCGAGCTGATCGTTTTTAACGGCCAACTCTTCCGACTGTTTTTCGAGCTCAACTTTCTGAAAAACAACTTCTTCTGTTCGTTCTTTAATCAGCGTTTCCAGTTCTTGTTTTTCCCGAACCAGCGCATTGAGTCGCCAGCGAACCAGCCAGTAACCCAGTAGGCCGATCACGACCAACGCAAAACTAATGAACCACCAGCGGGCATACCACGGCGGAAGCACCCGGAAACGGTAGGTAGCTTCGCGGCTGGGGAGGTCATAAATATTCCGGGCTTTTACCCGAAACCGATAGGTGCCGGGTGGCAGGTTGGTATATTCCTTTTTGTTCTCGGTGGTCCAGTCCGACCAGGTTTTATCGTAATTTTCGAGTATATACTGAAAGGTCAGTGCATTGGTAACGGGGTAAACAGCCGCCGAAAATTCAAAACTGATGTCATTGGTTTTATAGGCCAGTGTTGTGTCGAGGGTATTGGCAGTATCAGCGCGAGTATAACCGTCGAAGAGCGTTTTCTCGCCCGTTGTCTGTATCTGGCGGATCAGCGTTTGGTAAGGTACTGCGTAACTTTTGTGTACGTTGGCGTTGTAGCGAACGATGCCGTCGCGTCCGCCAAACCAAACCAGCCCCTGCTCGTCGGGATAAATCACATTGATGGGCGAGGTCGAAATGGGTAGAAATGGCATCGTGATCGGAATAAACCGCTGGGCTCGTTTTTTGAAGAGCGTAACTCGTTTTTTGTCGCCCTCTATTGTCCATAAGTCGCCATGTTCATCTTCCAGCAATTCGTTTTTCCAGAAAGCCGATCCTGGCGCCTGGGTATGAAATGGATTATAGAGCGAGAACCGGTCGAGTTGAGGATCGAGCCGATAAATGCCTTTTTCATTATAGACCAATAGCCCCTGCGACGTGGTTGCGACTCGATTGTAGAGCAGCGTTGGCAACCCCTGAATGGTTGTATATTGCTTTAGCTCGTTGGTGGCAGCCGAAAATTTGTAAAGACCAGCCCGCAGTGTTTCGAGCCAGACATTGCCCGACTGATCTTCGACGACACCAAAAATACGCTCGTTCAGCGCCGGAACGGGATGTATGGTTGCCTGTTGGCCAGATAAAACGATAATATCGAAACCACTTTCGGTGCCAGCATAAAGCCGATCGGGGTATGTTTTGGAGGCTGCCAGCGAGAGGGTATACGTTCGGGTGAGGGCGGTGGCTTGTCCGTTTGTTAACCGATAAAGCCCTTTGCTGGTGGCAACGAATAATGACCCTTTTGCTTCTGCAATCGAAAAACAACTAATGTTCAACTGATCGACCGGCCGAACGATTGAATTCTCAATTTTGAACAGGCCATTGATGGTGGCCATATAAATAGTGCCATTTACCCGGCGAATATCCATTACTTCGCCCGTGAGTCGGGTTGCTTCCGAAAAGAGCGTGATTGGCGACGGAATTTCAAGCTCGGCAATGCCATTGTTGAGCGCCAGCCACAGGTTGCCCTCGCGGTCGGCAAACATGGCGTTAATAAGCTGATCGTTTAGGCCGCCCGCTGCCGGAATAATCTGATCCAGTTGCCCTTCGGTGCTGAGCCGGACAATGCCCCCGCGCACGGTTCCAATCGCAATTGTGTGGTCGTTCAGAATGGCTCCGCTCGTTGCCTGATTGGTGGCCAGATACGTATTGGCCGAGCTGGCGAAAGGTTCAACCGTGTTGTTTGCCAACTGAAATAATCCCTGGTTACTGGTAATCAGTAATGATCTGTTCGAACTCAGGGGTAATATGACAGGCATGTCGTAGAGGGTTGGCACACTACCTTGCTGCTGAACCGGAACAAAGCGGCCCTGTTTAACCTGACTTAGTCCTTTTTGCCGTTGAAATACATAAATGGATTGGCCGATCCGAGAGGCCGACACAATGTCGTGCGGGGTATGCCATTCGGTGAGTTTTTTGCCGTTCCAGAAGAACAGGATGTTTCTTGATACGAAGTAAAGACCATCTTTTGTTTCCAGGATGGAGATGATCTCATTGAATCGATTTGAAACGCGCTGACTTAAGCTGGAGAAACCAAGTTTGCCCGTACTGTCGGGACGCAGGTAGCCAAACTCGCCATTGGCACCAACGTAGATGCGCCCGGTTGATGCTGTCAGCAGAGCCGATACTTTGGTCGTGTTTTCGGTTGGAATGGTGCGCCAGGTCAGGCCGTCGTATTCAATGACGCCCGCAAAATTGCCGATGTACAGAACACCACGATGGTCCTGCGTGATGGCGAAGTTCTGGCTATGACCATCGTACTGATCGGGTAAATACACCCGGATTGGCGGCATACCATTGCCAATTTTTTCGCTGCCGATCTGGCCATAAGCGTGCACAGTGCCGATAAGGCAGATCAGCAGCATACTCCAGGTCAGTATCGACAGAAAAGTTTTCATCGTTTAAGAATTCGGGTTACTCGTATTTAGTACAATTGGTTTTGTTGGTTATAAACACACTGTGTCGTTTTGTAAAACCAGCAAATCGGCTTCGGTCATTTCGTTAGCTACATAATCGGCAATGGCACACTGAGCCGAGTCGGGCTGTAAGAGCAACATGCGGTGCAATTCGGCAAAGCGACTGGGATTCAGTATACGCAGTACATAAAACGATGTCTCGGCAATCAATTTATCGGACGAGGCTGCGTTTGCCACCAGTATCGGCGTTGGATCGGTTTCGTGCCAGTTCAGTAGTTCCCGAATGGCTACGGCCTTAACCCAGGGCGTGAGTTTATTGAAATCTTTATTGATAATGTCGTGAAGCCGTTCTTCGATCGATAGCCGCTGCTGCGGATAATTGATCGAACACAGCCGTAGTTTTTCGGGTAGTGGTACATCAGAAAACAAAGGCAATACCGTATTTTTTACTTCGGCAGGTAACAGATTGCTCAGGAGTTCGACCAGATACCCTTTAACTTCATCGCTTTTCTGAGTAATCAGTTCGCCAATAACATCGAATCGGTCGTCGCCACAGAGTACGCCCAGCAGGTTGAAAATTTTAGGCACAACGAGCTGTTTTTCGTTCCGTAAGGCTCGGATGATGGGCGACTGTTTTGGATAGCTGTTCATATCCAGCCGGGTTGCGGCCAGCCACACCAGCAAAGCCACCTGGTCGTCGAGTTCCCGAAGCAGATGCGGTCGTTCCGTAACGGTGGCGCGGTGGTTCATGCGATGGAGTCCTTCGAAAACCTTATCCCGGACGCTCTGAACCGGATGGTTGATTCGCGTCCGCAGAAAACGCAGGGCCGCATGGCCTCCAATCTCATTAATTAGCTCAATAATTCGAATCTGTGCCGCACTCGACTGCTCGTCGGCTTCATTGAAAAAGCGAACGAGTGCCGGAACGACGGGTTCGCCAATGGTCAGTAAGGCCGACCTGGCAGTATCGTGGTATCGGTCGATAGCCAGGTGTTCGAACAGACGTGGCCATAGTTCGGGCTTACGTAAATTGCCGGCTGCTATAATGGCTGCTTTCCGGACGGCCGGATGCGAATCGTCCAGCAATGTCTGCAACTGTATATAGGCATAGTAACGTCCCGAATGGCCAAGTTCCAACGCTGCCCGCGCTCGATTTTCGGCATTGGCGGAGCTGGCCAGCCGAACCATTTCGTCGAATGAGCTATTAGACGCCTGCGGTAAGTTGGGTAGTGCGTCGGTTTGAGCTGAGGTCGACACATTGGTTATTTTTCGAAGATAAACCGATGAGCGAAGCACAACATTGCGCAACATTTTTCGGTATTCGGTCTGTATTCGGAAAGCAGCTATGGCCCAGAAAATAAGGATCACCAGAAATATGTAGCTCAGGTGAACCATTGTGATGAAACTAAGACTGTTGAGCCCCAGCAGCAAGACTCCTGGCATAATGTTGCCCAATGCTTTTGGTCCCCCTTCAACTTTGCTTTGTACCAGAGAGCGTTCGGCGGCCGGAATTGGCTGGAAAAGCACCTGATAAACCGGTTCGCTTATGGATCGGCGCACCGAGCTCATGAAAAAACGACTCAGGGCTATAAAGGCGATGAACAAAGATGTAGGACCAAAAATGGTTCCATAAATGGCCGTTAGCATATAACTGAATAACAGGCACAGAGGGAGCATAACAACGCCAACCCGAATGGAATAGGCACTGATTAGCCGATTATAGAGAAACGCCCTGATAACGGCTTCAATAATAGAGCAGATGCCGAAAAAGATGCCCAGAAAACTAGCCAGAATCTCTTTGTTGGGAAATACTTCCTTCACCTCCACCGTAAACATAAACTCGACATAGGCGAGCGCAAACACCGACATGAAAGCCAGAAAATACAGCAGTTGGTAATAGAGCTGGCTGTTCTTTTCAAGGGTTTCCTGCGGCTGCTGATAATCTGAAGCGGGTTGTGGTTTGCGCGCTATGTTCAGTTGCTCGTGGAAACGTTTGTTGATAACAATCATTAGGCCCGCACAGATCAGTAGCGAGAACAGCGAAATGAGCAGTAATTGCTCTGTCGGGATGAAACTGAGGAGAATAGGCACCGAAAAATAACTCAGAACCGACGAAATAACATCGCCCATGCTGATGAAGCTAAACAGCCGCTTTGCCTGCTGGAAATTAAAAATGCGGGCGGCTGTTGCCCAGAACGTAAGTCCATTGACAAAAACAAAGACGCGGTTCCAGAGAAACAGAACGAAGTATAGCCATTTGTTGTGTTCCCGGTCTGGCACCAGCAGCAGGCAACTCACCGAAACCAGCAGGAACGTTAGCAGATAGCCATTCATCCGCACAAACGTTAGTCGGTGGTGTAGTTGTCGCACCAGTAACCCCAGCCCATAAACCAGGAGCCCACCCGCAATAAATGCCAGTGGCAATTGTGTACGGTTGAAATTGGTCAGAAATAGTGATGTCGTACAGGTATAGAAAACAGCAACCGCTACTCCCATAAATAGAGAGTAGGCGACAAACAGCAGCACGGTTTTGCCTTCGCCCTGCTGCATGTTGAATAATTTATATGCCGTTTTCCGTTTATTCATCAACGTATTGAATTGTTGAAAGCAGTAGTTTATTCAATCAGTAAGCCTAAGTTCCATAAAAAATAAAGGGCGTTCGGGCATTTCGGGGGTGCTGGGTAGTTCACAGACATACGAAAAACCCAGTTTCGACAGTGTCGTTAATCGGCTCAGTTGCGGTTGGGCCAATAGAATATCTATATTTTCATTGATCGCCAGGTCGAGACGGGCCTGATCGAGCATTCGGGCAAACCCTCTGCCCCGGTAGTCGGGATCAACTACCAGTCGATTGATCGAGGCAATCCGTTTTCCTTCATAGCGCTTATCATACTCGGCAGGCAGTAAGGCTGCGTAGGGAACCGTTTCCAGGGCTTCATGAATACTCAGACGGGCTGCGGCTACAATCTGGTTCTTATCCCGTATGATCCAATGATGCGCCAGTTGATCCTGGGTTTCGATCCAGGTGTTTCTGGCGAAAAATACGGGATCGATACCGGGTTCACTTCGCCACGCCCGAATACGGAGCGCACCGATCTCATGAATGAAATCAGGAAACGATACCTTCGTAAGACAGTATTGATTAGTGCTCATTCGCGGTTTTGTCGGAATCAAAAGCTCTGCTATTTCCATTTGTATACTATATTTTTAAGCGATAAACAGACCGTTGGTTTTAATTGTCGGGTTGTTATAGTCGCTGATTTTCAGATGGTTTTAGGGTATAGAAAAGACCTACTGACAAAAACCGCCGATCCTGCGGAAACCGCGATGCGTAGGTTGTATTATCGGCTTCGCGGATGCCCGGAACGAAGTATTCTTTATCGAGCAGATTGTTGGCTGAGAGTTGTACCGATAACCCGTTCAGCAGGTTATGATAAGTCAGGTTAGCATTCAGAATCAGATACGGATCGAACCGCCGGATCGGATTATTGCTGCCCGACGTGCCAGCCCCCGACAACCGCTGACTAACGTAGTTGCCCGACAGATAGAGACTCAGTTTGGGCAAGACCTGGTAGTTGCCTCCTGCATTGATCATGTAGTTGGCAATGTCGCTCACGCGCAGGTTGCCATCTGGATCAATAGGGTTGGTGTAGGTGAAATTCCACCAGAGATTCAGCCGGTCACTTTTATACGCTCCTTCGCCCTGGAGGCCCCAGATACGGCGGCTGCCAATGGGCTGAAACTGTTGGGTGGTACCCCCGGTTTCGAGCTGTACAACGGCCGTTCCAACGGCATTGCTGTAGTGGGCCGTATACCCCACCACATTCATCGATAGTTTTTTGGTTATCTGATAATACAGACTCAGGTCGAGGTTGCGTACCCGCTCGGGCAAAAGTGTTGGATTCGTCAGGGTTCGGGTGGCCGTAGTAGCATATTTCTGTAGAAACGAAGCATCTTTAAACGCCGTAGCATAAATGGCTTTGAAGACGTATTTACCCCGGTTATAGACCACCGCCAGCCGGGGATTGGCTACGGTACCGTAGCCACCGTTTGTGCGGATCTGATTATGATCGATCCGGGCACCACCCACCAGCCGGAGGTCTTTATAGGGCCGATACGTTACCTGCGAATAGATACCAAGATCGAGGGTTTTAAAGTTATTGCCGCCCGCTACGTTGCCTGAGGATGTGGCAATGGCACCGGTTTCGTCGGGAAGGGGTTTGTTCGAGGTAATGTAATTGCCCTGAATGAGGCCACTCCGAAACTCAATGCCACTGTTGACTTCTACATTCGGGACAGGTGTCCAGAAAAGCCGAAGTTCATTCCGAAGTTGATTCGAAATTCGGTACTGGTAGGTAGTGGTTGCTTTGGGGATCGAATCTTTGGCCAGTTCGAGCAGGCCCAGCTTGCCATTATAATACCCGTTGTAGGTCACAAGGCTGGTTTTGCCATTGATCTCATGAAGCAGGTAAGAGGTAATGTTCAATAGCTGAAATTTATCGCTGACGTATTTGTTATAGGTAATCGAAAAGGCCCGGTCTTCGGTAACCCAGCGCGGATTGCCCGACGACGAGAGTGTTGAGCGATTGGTATACCAGGGCGTTGCTCCTTCGTCGGTTCTCCAGTTCAGAACCGAAATGGTCAACTCTTTGAACTCCAGTTTTGCCCGAATTAGCCAGTCGAGCGACGAATCGTTGAAGCGAACCGGGTTGCCATTCAGCGTATTTCCGAACAGATGGTTGTCGAGCGTAGCGGCCTGCTGGGCTCCCTGTGGCGTCAGTGTGAGCGCGCTAACCATGCCGTTGGGGGCATAGGCCGTTGAAAACAGACTGCTGTTTGGGTAGCGATTGAGCAGGTTGGTTTTGTTGACGTATTGCTGAGCCAGGTAATTTCCGCTGGCATCGGTGCCCGAAATGGTTAACAAACCCGTATAGTCGTCGGCAGTGCGGGCGCTAAAATCCCACTCCGGATACCGTGAAAGATCCATTTCATTGGATTTGAAAACCCTTGTTGTCAGCGATAGGGCTACATCGGCGGTTTTTGCCGTAAGAACACCGTCGAAGTACTGCGTATTGAGCGAGCCTGCCCGCGCCTGGCCATTGAAGGCGATCTGACGACCAGGACCCGGTAGGTTTCGGAAGCTTTTGGTGATAATATTGATCACACCAACAAAGGCGTTGGCCCCATACAATGTGGAAGCTGGACCGTAAATGACCTCGATGCGGTCGATGTCGGACAGCGCATACTGGCGCGACAGGGGGATATTGCTCGATGCGAGGTCGTTTTCTTCAACCCCATCAATGAGCATCAGCGTTCGGTCGTTGGAAATAGACCGGTAGCCGCGCTGATAAAAATACGAATAGCCGGGGCCGTTCCCTTTAATCATGTCGAAACCCGGTAAATCGTGCAGCACCTGCTCCAGACTCTGGTAGCCCCGCTGGGCAAAATCTTTGCTGGTCAGTACCATCACCGTAGCGGGGACGTACAGAATATTTTCGGCCTTTTTCGATACCGACGTAACCTGAGTAACCTGCTCCTGCGAATCGCGAACCTGCTGAAACAGTGCTTTGTAGCGCGGAGATGCCAGAAAGTCGGGTTCGAACCGAGGGTTTATTGCCAAGAGCTGATTGATGGCGCGGGCACTCTGCTGAAGAGAGTCGATAGCCAGATAGGTCATCGACAGAATTTTGTAGGCCTGCACACGGGCATTTTCCGAAAAGCCTTTGTCGGCACAGGGTAATAACAGGGAAAAAACATCATCGAAATTCCCGGTCGTGTAGCGTTTTTCGGCTTCAGGAATAGCCACCAGTTCGTCGCAATTATCCTGCGCTACCGCCAATGGACCGGTCAGTCCTGCAAGCAGCAGCGTAGCTAATAGCGATATGAGGTAAGCCGTTTTCATGATGCTGGTATAGCCGTTATTCGGGTTTTACGTTTTCGTATGGAATATCTTTTCCGATGTATTTATCCCACTCTTCGGCGGTTAGGTTGCGTTTTACTTTTCGGGTTAATTCGGCATATAAATCAGCCGTGTTAACGTTCCGAACGCGGATGGTTTTGTCGGCGCTGCTGGCAATCAGTCGTTTGTTGTCGCTCGTAAACCGAATGCTCATTACCCAGGAGTCGAAGTCGTTGATAACAATCGGCTGTTGCTGCTGCGATAAATTGCTATAGTCCCAGATGTGCATCGACCAGTCGGCGCTACAGGACGCCAGGAATTTTCCGTTTGGCGAGAAGGCAATGTCGTTAACGGTTGAGGTATGACGCCCCGAAAGCAGACTGCCAAACTCCGAAAGGGTGTTGTTCGAAATGGTCCAGGCATAGATCTGCCCACCCGCATTTCCCGTAATGAGTTGTTTGCCGTCAGGACTGAAAGCCAGCGCCGTGATGCGATTGCCAAACTCCCGACGATTGATAACAACCGGGGGCTTTTTCAGGTCAGTCAGATCGAAACGCACGATACGGCTGTTGTTCGAGCCGCAAACCAGTTGTTTGCCATCGGGGGGCATACGGGCGCAGTAGATTGGCAATCCTGTATACACACTCCTGAGTGAATCGAGCCGATTGGTGCCAGGATTCCAGAGGCTGATGTGCCCATTTGAGCCAACCGCAATCAACTGGCTGAAATCATCTGAAAACAGTAATGCCTGAATGGGTCCCGAGTTTGCTTTAACGGCCGTTGGTTTTCCAGTTGCCTGACTGGTTTCCCAGCGATAAATAATCCCTTTTTCGCTGGCACCATATAAGATTTTACCGTCTTTCCCAAAGGCTACAGCGCGAATACCATCGGAGTTTTTGCCGGGGGTGTTAAACGACCGTAGCGGTTGAGCCGGATGAGTATAGTCCCATAGTTTCACGGTGCCGTCGTCGCTGCCAGAAGCAATAACCTGATCGTTGCTACCGGGCTGAATAGCCACTGTGCGCACAATGTCGGTATGTTTTCGCAGAACAGTTCGGGTATCGGCAGCTTTGGCCAGCGCATTGAAAATGTCGGGATTGTCGGTCTGGCCTCCGTTTTTCACATTCAGGTTATAGGCTTCCAGCGCGAGCAATGCCGGTAAATCGTTCTGATTGGTTTCCGACATCTGGTACGACTGAATGGCTACCGACCGGGCAATGGCCTTACCCCGTTGCTGTTCGGCAAATTTTTGAGCCGAAACGGCTCGGGTTCGCTGCGATTCTGCTTCTTTTTGAGATTCCTGAGCCCGCCCTTTCTGAAGTTCGGCATATTGCTGGGCCAGTTGTGCCTGCTGGCGTTGTTTTTCCGCTTCCTGACGCGCTACATTAGCCCGTTTCTGTTCCTCAACGGCTATGCTTCGGGCGGCTTCGGCTTCCTTCCGTTTTTCGTCGGCGGTTTGCTGCTCACGTACGGCAATAACCCGTTGTTCTTCCGTTAGCCGTCGTTGTTGTTCGGCAATAATTTCCTGCTGTTCGGCTATTTTCTTTTGCGTAACGGCTTCGCGAGTCTGTTCTTCGGCCCGGTTTCGCTCAAACAGGGCAATTTTTTTTTCGGCCAGCGCTTCCTCTTCACTTTGTTTGGCCTGAGTGCGCAGAACGGCTGAGACAATCAGAAACAGGAGCGAAATCAGGGCACCTATTCCCAGAAAGATGGCAAAAAAACGAGCCCGGCGGAGTTCATTTTTTTGCCGTTGTTCTTTATTTCTGGTATCGAAATCGAATTGGTCGCGGCTATACTCCAGAAAATTGACGGCTCGCTCCAGGTAAGGGTCATACCGATTGGCCCATGCCTGTGTTGGCCGGTTTTCGGCCAGCCACTTCAACCCGATCTGCAATTCAGGATTTGCCCAAAGCCCCGTTTTGCCTTCATGGTAGAGCATAGCCGAACTGCTAACCTGTTTGTAAAATTTTGCCGACTCGGTTTCTTCTTTTACCCAGGTTTGCAGCCGGTCCCAGAGATTCATGATTCGCTCGTGCGAAATGTCGATAATCAGATCGGGGTCGGCATGAACGGTTACGATAGGAGTCAGAAAAGCGACTCCTGGCTCGCGAAACCGATTCAGCACATCAATCAGCAGATAGTGAGCCACGCCTGTTATGGCCGTAAGGCTTTCGACCGAAGCAGGGCGAATGACGCCCGCATCGCCTTCGCCCAACACAATGAGGGCTTTGAATAATTTTTCGACAGCGCGCTGACTTTTCTCATCGGCCAGATCGGCATATACCTCCTCGGCATGTAAGGTTATCGCCTTTTGCATGGTTCCGATGGCTTCGTAGTTGGCTATATCGATCAGGTTGCTGGCTGTTCGGTTAAGCTGCCAGTGGTTCCAGGTGCGCATCAGGGCATGTTGCAGAATGGGAAGCTGGTCGGCTTTGTCGCCAATGTCGCGCAGGATACGGGTTATGAGGGCATCCGAAATGGATGCCCCCATCACATGAATAGGGGTGGTGATGGCCTGCCGAATCTCATCCTTATTCATTTTGGGTAACAGATAATAGCCATGATTTATGGCTTCGGTTAGCCCTTCGTAGTCTGTACAATCATCGAGATAATCGGAGCGCATGGTCAGCACCACATAGGCCTCATAGTCCTGTCGGCTACTGGCATCCAGAATCAGGTTAATGAAACTGGTAACTTCAACCCGATTTATTTCTGTCTGCTGATACCGGAATAACTCCTCAAACTGATCAATAACGATCATCAGGTTGGTATCCCGATACCAGTCGACAATGGCATTAGGGTCCGATCGTAATAGCGACTCTATGGCTTCGGGAGTGAAACTTGTAGCAAACTGACGATTGGTTTCACTGAAGGTCTGGTAGAGCGCCCGGGCGAAATTATGGATGGGCGTAGCTTCTGGATTGAAGAAAACAATCTGCCACCGATTTCGCGATGAAGCTAAGCCACTATCGACCAGGTGAGGGATCAGTCCTGCTTTTACGAGGGATGATTTACCACTGCCCGACGAACCCACGATGGCTAAAAAACGTGAATAGGTAAGTTTTTCTTTCAGGTCACGAATCTGATTGTCGCGCCCAAAGAAGAGGTAGGAGTCTTCGCGTTCGAAGCTCCTTAGCCCCGGAAAGGGATTGGTATAGGCGACTTTATTATAAACTTCAATCATGTCGTATTCCTGTACTCACCACAACCTGCCTACTCACGCATTGCTCGTTTTTACGATAAAAATGTTCCGGTTCCGGTTATTGATAAACTCATAGTTGAACTCGTCTACAGCATTGACCGTCAGGTGAATACCCATGCCGCCGATTGGTCGTTCTTCGAGCGGTTTGGCGAAGAAGTCCTCGTTGGGGAGTTCACGCTTGAGAGGGTCGAAAGGAACGGCTTCATCTTCCAGAATGACACGAAGGGTATCGTCGGTATGTTCAACCAGCACATCAACGGGGCCTTCGGTACCTGTCTCCTCATAGCCATGTACAATTATGTTGGTGGCAATCTCATCAATGGCCAGCATGAGATTGTAAGCGGCTTTTTTTGACAAGCCTGCCTGCAGAGATGCATCTTTGACCACCTGCCGGATACCTGCGAGTGAATCGAGCGTACCCGGAAACGTTTTACGTTCCATCAGTATGGGGTTGAAATGGTTTGCAAACCCGGATTGGGGTAGTGGGAAATAATTCGCTGAACTATGGCTTAGGGGAAGTTGTCAGTTTACAGGGCTTCGCAAAAGCCGGGACCCGAACAAACGAAGCCCCCTGTAAACCGACAACTATTTCCGATCAGTACCCACCTTTAACCGTGCCACAGTCAGGCGAATACGTTCCCACCGGGCCGAACTCGAGCGGTTCGGCCCTAGAGGTACTGATCCACGATATTGACGCTGTGTAGCAGGCCGGTTTTATCCAGCGTATCGAGAACGGCTTCCTGGGGCTTCACGATGAAAATAGCCAGATTGGTACCCATTTTCTGTTTGGCGAAAATGAGTACGCGCAACCCCGCCGATGAAATGAACGAGAGATTTTCTACGAAAAGAACGAGTTCATCGGGCGATTCGGCCGCCATTTTTTCAATCTCTTTCTGAAACTCCCGTGCCGACAGCGAATCGATTTCGCCTACCAGCGTGATTTTGGCGATTTTTTTTGCTTCGGCCAGTATTTGAAAACTCATAATAATGCTTGGTTTTGAGGGTGAAAAAAGAATGATAAATGATGAGTTATGAATGATAGAGAAAAAACGATAGGACTATAATCATTTATAACTCATCCTTGTGCGCTTATTTTCCAATCAGGATTACAACACTTCGGGCGCCAACCAAAAAGTCGGACTGATTTGCCAGTAGTGCTTCTTTGCCATTTTCGTAGATGTCGGCCGAAGCAGGCATGTCCGTATTGGCAAACAGATACCACTTTTTCTCGGGTGGCAGGGCTGGTAACTCGAAATGAAGCCCACCCCAGAACATATTCATGGCAACATAAATCATGTCGTCTTTCACAATACCCTGCTTGGCATGGTCGCCACAGAGCAGAAACGCAAATGATCGACTGTATTGCGACCGGTCGCAGTTCCAGGCTTTTACGCCGTGGAAACTAATGTCGGGGTAGCCACTGCCTTTGTAATCCCAATACTGAAAATGCGTTGGGCTACGCAGAACTGGGTGCGAACGCCGAAAATGAATCATGTTTCGGGCAAAATTGTACAGATCGGCATTAGCCTCTACCTGATCCCAGTTAAACCAGTTCAGGTCATTGTCCTGGCAGTAGGTATTGTTGTTGCCTTTCTGTGTCCGACCAACTTCGTCGCCCATGAGCAGCATCGGAACGCCCTGACTCACCAGCAGGATAGCGAGCGAATTCTTGATCTGTTTGTGGCGCAGGAAATTGATGGCCGGGTCGTCGGTTTCGCCTTCCCAGCCGCAGTTCCAGGAGTTGTTATCATTGGCGCCGTCGTTGTTGTTTTCGCCATTTGCCTCGTTGTGTTTCTCATTATAGGCAAACAGGTCGTAGAGCGAAAAACCGTCGTGGCAGGTAATGAAATTGATGCTGGCCGTTGGTCCACGCTGATGATAGAGGTCGGGCGAGCCCATAACCCGCTGAATCATGCCTCCAACTTCGCCCGGATCGCTTTTCAGGAATTTACGCACACTATCGCGGTATTTGCCATTCCACTCGGCCCAGCGTCCGTAGGCCGGGAACGATCCTACCTGATAAAGACCACCCGCATCCCAGGCTTCGGCAACAAGTTTACATTTGGCCAGAATGGGGTCGGAGGCCAGCGATTCCAGCAGGGGTGGGTTGCTCAGTGGGCTACCATCCTGAGCGCGTCCGAGAATGGCTGCCAGATCGAAGCGGAATCCGTCGATATGGTATTCCGACGCCCAGTAACGCAGGCAGTCGAGTACCATGTTTCGAACCACAGGGTTATTACAGTTGAGCGTATTGCCTGTTCCCGAAAAGTTAAAATAATAGCCTTCGGGCGTAAGCATGTAATACGTCTTGTTGTCGATACCCCGGAACGAAATGGTAGGTCCCCGGTGGTCGCCCTCGGCAGTGTGGTTAAATACCACATCGAGCATGACTTCAATGCCATTTTTGTGCAGGTCTTTAATGAGCGTTTTCAGCTCGTCGACCTGCATACCAAATTTTCCGGTAGCGGCATAGCCTGCCTTGGGTGAGAAAAAGTTTACGGTACTATAGCCCCAGTAGTTGAGCAGCACTTCGCCCGTTGTTGGACTTTCGCGGCTGTTTTCCCACTCATCAAATTCGTAGATCGGTAGTAGCTCAACACAGTTTATTCCCAGTTCTTTCAGATACGGAATTTTGGCCCGCAGCCCACTGAATGTTCCCGGATTTTTGACCTTTGACGTTGGGTGTTGCGTAAACCCACGAACGTGCATTTCGTAGATGACCAGATCTTCGATCGGTGTTTCGAGCGGGTGATCGTGTTCCCAGTCGAAGTCTTCGAACGCCAGGCGGGAACGATAGGGGTAGATGTTGTCCCAGTTTGGTTTTGCCAGCCACGTATCGCGTCCACCGATCACTTTCGCGTAGGGATCGCTCAGAATAATTGATTTGTTGAACCGATGTCCGGCCGTTGGATTGTAGGGCCCATCCATTCGGTAGCCATACTCCAGCCGTTCGTAGTCGAGTTCAAAAACAATCATGCTGTAGACATTGCCAATGCGAAACTCGTCGGGAAACGGAATTTCGACAAAAGGCTCGTCGGCCCCCCGTTCAAAAAGTACGAGTGTGCAATTGGTAGCAGCACTGGAGAAAATGCTGAAATTAACTCCGTTGGCTACCATTGTGGCACCGAACGGCAACGTATGACCACGCCTGAACTTAATGCCCTGGTGTTCGTGAGTCGGGTAATAATCGATCCGATTATCGAGCATAATTACGCTGCTTTAAGGGTTTTTATGCCTTCTTCCAGGGTTTCGGCCGTAATGAAAAACGACAGGAAACCCGTGTTTGCCATAATATCCAGAATCTCTTCCGAGGTGCCTACCAGTACGACTTTGCCATTCTGCGCTTTTATCTGCCGATAAATCATCAGCAGTACCCGCAAGCCCGCACTCGACAGAAAATCGACATTGGACAGGTTGATAATGGCTGCGCTTTTACCCTGAATGGCAGCGATGGCATTTCGTTCAAACTCGGGTGCAGTTTTGCTGTCGATGCTGCCGGTTGCTTCTATAACGGTGATGTCATCAACCGTGCTGGACGTTACATTCATGCCTGTATAAAGTTTGAAAAGTTGAAGTTTAGGCGTTGCTGGTTGATTGGAGCAACCAGCAACAAGTCCTATTGAACCGGAGTGAGTAATACTTTCACCCGTACCTGCTCACCGGAGTCGGGCAGTTTAACGGTCAGTCCCTGCGCGTCGAAATCCTGGTAGGGTTCGTCGTTGATGTAGCATTCGCTGATGTATACGCTACCCTGAGGCAGAATGTCCGGCGATACGTGCAGGATTCCATCTTTGAACGAATCGGGGTATGGCTTAAAGTAGAAGTATGTTGGCTGCTTCGTAATCAGCAGGTTAACATAAACCGTCGACAGGTAGCAAAGCTCCGTGCTGTGGTAAGCACTCATCGAGTGGCTACCTTTGAAGCGTTCGGTTCCCATCAGATAGGGCATACCGTTTGAGAACACGTTGAAGTATACGCCACCGTCGTCGGTATCGAGGAAGAAGGCGTTGTAGAACGAAGCGGCTTCGCGGGCCTGTTTCTCGTATTCTTTATCGTCCAGCAGACCATGCAGAATCATATAGGCCAGAATGGCCTGTTCCTGCTGCCACCAGGCTTTGCGGTCGTGCCAAACAAACTGATGCCGTTTGGTGCTTGGGCTAACAACCCGTTCAACCACATCGTACCAGCCACCCCGCTGTTGGTCAGATCCCGCTTTTGGCATCAATTCAGCGATCTTTTTGGCAAAATCGAGGTATTCCTGTTTCGGCCGGAGTGATTGCATCCGCATCAGGTTCCAGGCTATTTTAAGGTTATGCCCAACCACGGCCCGGTTTTGTTGCCAGCCCCAAGTCTGATCCTTACTCCAGTCTTCCATGAATTTCTCCTGAACAAACGGGCTGTTTTCGTAGTCCGGGAAATATTTGGTGATCGTGTCGAACGTATATTCCAGGAAGTCGGCGTATTTTTTCTCACCCGTAGCCAGATACAGATTGATGAGGTAGGCTGGGGCGTGGTCGCCAACTGAGTTCCAGTTTTTACGGGCGCGGTTGTGGGCCAGCGATTCATCGCGCGGATCGAGACCAATGGGATCGATGTGCGAGAAATAGCCTTCTTTTTCGGTGTCTTTGTAGTAGGTTTCGAAGAGATCGATGGTTTTTTCGATGTCGAACATGATCCGCTTGTCGCCAGTGATGCGGTAGGTCTGGGTTGGACCCGCCAGCGCATAAATCTGCTCATACATCGGAATCGAGTAGAAATCGTCGCCGAATTCAGACGTGAGCAGTTTGGTTTCTTTCGCACCGTCTACTTTCACGCCATGGTACCAGTAGATGAGATCGGCATCCTGATCGAAGAAGCGCATGTGTTCGCGGAGGTATTCAGTACCTTTTTCGGCTCCTTCCAGAAACGCATCGTTACCGGTCAGCATATAGGCCGAAGCAAACCCGTAAACCATCCGCGAAATGGTATCGGTTTCCTGGAGGTAATCGCCTTTTTTAGCACCGGCCAGGTGTAGCATCGTCCGATACTTGCTATAGTCGATGGATTCTTCGGGATAGTTGAATTGCCATTTCAGATAGCTGGATGCAATGGAACTGATCTGATGAATCCACCAGTCCTGACTTTCGTGGCGGTATTGTAAGGGTTTCTGACCCGGAAAAATCATCCATTGCACCTCAAATACGGGCTCTTCGTTGTCGAGTCCCGGATAAAATGTGCCATAGGCATGAACATACTGCCCTTTCTGCGAAAGCAGTTCGAACATCATTCCTGTTGCATCCTGATAGGGCTCGTTTAGATTTCGTACCGACCGGGCGTAGGTGGAGGTGATCAGGTAAAGTTTAAACTGACGACCATCGGATGTTTGGAGAATAAATGCTTTCTCAGACGGAATAAATTCGACTACATAGCCCGAGATCGTATCTGTAAACGTAAAGTCGATCCGCATATTAGCGGTTCGTGTCGCAGAGGTTAGGCCATCGGCACCAGGAGCCACGTTTGTAATATCGGTTGCCATAAATGCTTGATTGGGGTTTGGTTAGTTTTCAGTTTTCGGTTTCTGGTTTACGGTTGTGCTGCATAAGAAGGAAGTATGCTCACAGGTGGAGCAACCGTAAACCATACACCCTTATGCTACTTCGTCGGTATAGCCCTGGCTAATCTCGACGATATTGCCATCGAGATCTTTGATCCAGACGGTTTTCCAGCCTGGAATGAAATCGCTGAAATCGAGTGGGCCGAGGGTAATGTCGGCAGCCGAACCCATAGCCTGTATGGTTGCCTCAATATCATCGACCTGAAAAGCCAGATGCCGGATACCCGAATAGTGGGGGCCATCGTTGGTAGCCGCCGGTAATCCCGGTTTTTCGGCATCGGCCCGGAACAGTTCCAGATAAACAGGCTGATCGTTTTTTAGAAATACGATCTGGTTATCGTCGCCTAAGGGTATGACCCGAGCCCGCCGGAAACCGAAATGATCGCTATAGAATTTCTCGGTAGCGATGGGGTCGGTGCAGGACAGTGCGATGTGCGAAAAAATCATAACTACTCTGTTTACAAATGCGTTGGTGGTTGAGTTAGGCAGTTGCAGGAATGGTGGGCAAAGGATTCAACACAGTATCATTTGACCCATTTTGTTCAACAGTTAATCTGGCGTGGATAACAGTTCGATAATTTTTTTCGCAAACAGATGGGCATGCCCTCCCGAACGGCCTGTAACCAGATCGCCATCGACAACAACATCTTCGTTTGTGTAGATGGCACCATAAGCTTTGGCATCGCCAATGAGGTTATTATGGCAAACGAGCGGCCGACCCGCCACCAGTTCAGGAGCTGGAGCTGTTAGCCATAGCCCATGGCAAATGATTCCTTTCAGAACCGACTTTTCGGCGAAAACACGCTTCAGAAATTCGGTAGCGGGTGGAATCTTCGTAACATCTTCTGTATACCGAAGCCGGTCGGAAACCATGCCCGAAGGCACAATAATGGCCGAATAGCTCCGTAGCTCTTCGTCGCTCATGTTCTCGAAACTCTCCCAGCAATCCATCGGCACCTTGTATTCGTGACCGTGGAAGGTGATTCGTTCCTGCCCCCATAACCGCGTCAGGAAGTGCAGATCAGCACCTTCCTCGGGGAAGCGATACTTGTAGTAAAAGATTTCGTTTTCGAAGTAGTCGCTCTCGAAAAGTACCCCGATTTTTTTGCCGATCAGTTTCATGTGCTCGTTTGGTTTATGGTCTGTGGTGATTGGTTTATGGTTTTTAGTTTATAGTTGCGCTGCAACACGTACCTCCTCTCGTGGATAAACCATAAACTAAAAACCATAAACCCATTATAGAGATGCTGACCCTTCGCGGGGAACGAAATCATCAACGACATACTTAGTCAGGATGGGCTCGCCCGATGGGCCTGCTTTCAGGCTCCAGGTCTGATAGGCATCGGCGTCGATGCGCTTGCTGGTCGCTTCAGGGGCTGTCCAGACGCTGGCTTCCCAGTGAACAACAACCGAAACGGTTGCCGTGTCGCCGTCGATGGTGGCGTCGGCTTTGGTAACGGTGTGTACCTCATCGAAGAACGTACGGATTACGCGCTGGTACCAGCTTTCGAAGCCAGCATAGCCATAAACCGTTACCTCTGGGAATACGCATTCCAGCTCATCGTCGGCCAGCAGGGGCAGTATTTCAACCATTGGCACGTGAACATCTAATTTGTAATACCAATCGGCAACAAACTTCTGGATAGATTCTTGAGTCAGCATTGAGTGTTTGGGTTATGAGTGTTGGGTTGATGGTTTACTGTTTTCGGTTTACGGTTGCTCTGCATAGTAGCATACACCTTTCTGTAGCAACGCAACCATAAACCGTAAACCGAATTAGGCCAGCGACCCGTCGGGGTGTTGAACCATACCGGCAAAGTGGATGGCAATTTTGCCATCGCGCAGTACCCAGCTATCGGCAAAGCGCATATTGGCTTCCCCATCTTTGGTTGTCATCGTAATTTGTTCGGTAATCATCAATGTCTGCGGATCGTCGGTTTCACCCCAGAATACGATGTCGGTTTCCAAACCGTCGATTCCCAGAATGCCCTGCATGTGCTCTCTGATCTGATCGCGGCCTTTATAGATGATGGGCTTCTTCATGAAACTACTAATCAGGAGCGCATCGTCGGTGTACTGATCCAGCAGAGCCTCGATGTTTTTGTCGAGAATAAGCTGGATGTGCTCACGGTACATTTTTCCCAGTGGAGTATCGGGTACGTTTGTCATGACGAACGAAAAAAGAGGAAGATTTAAGTCGTTAGTTCTTTGGGTGCAGCTTCCTGTACAAGCCGTTTCTGTAAGTTCAATAACCGATCAATTGACCAGATGGCAATGGCCACCATCGTTATCAGCACGAGTGCGATTCGTAAGGTATTGTTGGGGGCAGTTTCCCATTTTTTAGCGATCAGCAAGTAATAGGCAAGCCCTAAGCCAAAGTAGACCACACTGATAACGATGTGGCTATTGAGGTCGATCGAATGGCCCGTTCGGTGCGATTTGCCCAACAGCATTGGCCATACGTACCAGAGAGCCATGGCAAAATGCCAGGTGGCCAGTCCCCATACGAAAAGCTGGAAGTGCTGGGGTGATTCGGCCAGAAACGACCACATCAGGAGCGGGAATATGGCCGAGAAGCGGGCCGTATCGAAAAAGAACCGATTGAATGAGCCTTGATAAGGCACCCGCTCAATCAGCACGCTAAAGCCTAGCCAGGCCGTAACAATGAAAAGCAGCGTAGTTAGAAACGAAACTAACACCAGCACATCGTTCCAGTTGGTAATATCAAACGTTGGAGCGGTATTCCAGTGGAATCGGTCGTTGAGCAAACGAAACCCCGTAACCAACGTTAACGAAAAAAACATGGTGATTAGATTCGGTAACCGTATCAGGACCTTTGATAAGGTGCTAGTTTCCATTTCTGTTAAATTAGAGGAAGGTGACGTAATGTAGTAAGCTTAGCGAAGCTGCTCAATCAGGCCCCAGTCGTCCCAGTTAGCCCAGGCTTCAACAATTTTGTCGTCGACAACATGGTACATAACCAGCCCTTTCCAGGTTGCTTTCCGGCCTGTTCCGGGAATACCGGCAAACGTGTTTGTATGCGTACCTGGCGCGGCAAAACGAACAACCACTTTGTCGCCCTCGGCTACCATATCAACAATTTGCAGATCCAGATCGGGGAAAGCACCATAGAGCATGTCCATCTGGTTATGCAGCGCATTTTCACCTTTGATTGCTTCCGGAACCGCCGAACGGTCGATGTAGAAACCAGGTGCCGTAAAGTGACTGAACTTGCTGAAGTCGCGTTCGACCAGAATCGCCTTAACATACCCCCGAACGAGTTCTTTGTTTTCTTCGACAGACATAATGATTTGGTATTTATTGAATGGAAAATTGAGTAGTACTCAAGCGTACATGGTTTAGAAGTCGTAGAGTTTTTTGATACCGCCGATCTGACTCATCAGGCTCATGACATCGTTCTGAACTCGTGCTTCGATAATCTTACCGTCTTCGTTGAAACGGAAGAACGTCATACCCTGGATGGAAACCTGTTTGTTGCTGGCTGGCACATTGCGCCACGTACCAATATGTTTGGAGTCCATTTGCCAGAAAGCAGCTCCTTTCAGTTCTTCAGCAACGATGTCGTCGGGAGCAACGGAATAGGTCAGGTTTTCGAAAATACTCCGGTTCCGCTGAACAAGCCCCAGAAAGGCATCCCGCCCATCTAAATGAGCAAATGCCAGAACAAACTGAAAGCCCGGATCAACAATTCGTTCGGCTACGTCAATATCTCCCTTCGACCAGACGAGTTCCATGAACTCGCGTATTGTTTTAGTATTCTCTTCAATACGAGTCATTCCGACAGGTTTGTTTTAAGATTGATAGATGCCTGGCTAGCTTTTATACCAGTCAAAAAATGATCGCATTATTCGCCAGCACCGGGAGGAGGAGGCACAACGCCCAGTTGCTGCAACAGACCAAGTTCATCGACATTGGCCCAGCGTTCGGCAATTTTTCCATCCTGCATACGGGCAATGGTTGTACCCATAAACGTTAGCGATTTGCCGCTGGGGGGCATTCCCATTACACCGCCCGTGTCGGTGCCCGTCAGGCTCCAGCGGTGAACGACCTTGTCGCCAGCAAAAATCTGGTCCAGAATGGTCAGGTGGATGTCGGGCATGGCATGGCGGAACATACCGATAATTTGCTTGAAGCTGCCCGAACCCGGTTCGGTTTTGGTCTTTCCACCGACTAAAGAATGGTCGACCGCATCAGACGATAGTAAATCTTCGCGAACGACGCCAGTATTCCAGGCTGTGTCGAAAAACTCGATGCATATCGCGTTATTTTCTTCGGGCGTGAGTGCCATAGCTTGTGTGTTTAAAAGGGTTATTTGGTTTTAATTAAGTAATTGGTAATTGGTTGCTGGTCATTGGTAAATAGTTAATAACAAATGACCGGTGACTACTTCGTAATTCGCCAGCCTAATCCAGCTGTCATTATCCATCGTCGCTCTTCGGTTATGTAGTGGAAGGGGATGATGAGTATCGCTCGTTTATAGCCCACATAAAAACCAGCGCCCAACGATGGTACAACCAGGGTCGATGTGCCACCTTCCGGTCGGCCAATTCGGAGCGAGGGATAGAAATTAATGGCAATGCGCCACTGTCCCTCACTAATGCCTACCGACGGACCACCTAAACAGAAAAAGGTATACTTCCCATTAGTAGATAGCGAAACAATGCCATCGTAATGGGCATGTGCTTTAACCGACGGAGTCGGCAGAGCGCTGGTGCTATCTGCTCTGGTGGTACCCTGATACGCATAGGCGGTTAGGGTTGTGGCGAACAATAGGACAAAGACAAAAGGATTCATATTGGCCTTGAATTCATTGTGGTTTAGCGCACCATTAGTCGTTGAATGACTTTTCTTCTGACTTATTCACTGCCAAAAGCTGCTTCTGTAGGAAGAATTCCCATAAGTTGCCCCACCAATTGTAAGTGAACCCTGCCATCACCAACCAGCATAATGTCGTAGACGCGCCGTTTGCCCAGCGAACTCGTAACCGTTGCTTCAAACCATACATAATCTGAATCGCTGGTGATATTTTCGACCGAAAGAGGTGTAAACCCCGATTCTTTGGCGAACAAATCATGAAACATTTGCCGAACCGCTTCGCGCCCGCTCACATCGACCCGAGCCGTAATCAACCGTATATCGTCCGAAAAAAAATCATCGGCCAGTCCATCGGCATCGCCCCGGCTGTGGAAGTCGAGGTAGCGCTCATGAAACATACGGGCTTCGGTTGTGTCTGGTGCCGTAAAACCTGCAAAATCGCCGGGTTGCCAAAGCGTTCCCTGACGAAGCCCGAACAACTGAAGGTAAACCTTGCCGTTGCGCAGAAACTTCACTTCGTAGGTTTTGATCGGATCGCCCTGCGGATTCTGGATGGTCATTTCGAGCCAGATATAGTTGTCGCCCAGCTCGTATTTATCCATCGTCCGATCGCCCAATGAGCCAAGTCGTTCCAGATACAAAAGCACCAGTTCCTTAATGGCGGCATGTCCCTGGGCTCGAAACATAAAGCCATGCATTCGGGCATCGTTTGTATAACAGGCCGCGATCATACCGTCGATGTCGCCCCGTTGCAGATACGCCATCTGGGTGGCCTGCAGAGCTTCGGACGGACTCGTTGCAAGGGGTTGATTGGCTGGTTGCATGGGAGATGTAGGCTTCTTGGTTTGCGATTGATTATCCGGGAATAACGCCGAGCTGATGCAATAAACCCAGGCTATCGCCCGACATCCATAGTTCGGCTATCTTCCCGTTTTCGATACGAAACATATTGATACCCTGATCCGTAACTTTTCGGTTAGTGGCGTCATTGCCCAGAAAGCCCCCCGTATTTGTTGCTTCATACGACCACCGGCAGACTACTTTGTCGCCTTCCGCAATCAGATCGTGCATGGTGAAATGCACATCGGGGAATGCCGACTGGGCCGTTTCGAACCATTTCTTCAGTGAAGGTGGCTGATGAGCCTGCCCCGGCGGAAAATGAAGCTTCAGATCGGCAGCCGTGATTTCGTTGATCAGATCACCCTGCTTTTTGTTCCAGAAGTCTTCCCAATACCGGGTAACAACGGCTTTGTTGGCTTCGGTAGACATGGCTTTAGGTCGTTGAGAGAACCAATTGAATTCGATTAGGCTGGAATAACACCCAGTTGCTGCATGAGTCCGAAGTCGTTTTCGTTGACGTGGACCGAAACGATTTTGCCGTGGCGAATCGTGAAAATGTCGATACCGAAATCTTTGATGTGGTTGCCGGTTGGCGGAGCACCCAGGAACTCACCGTTGTGCGTGCCCTCAATTTGCCAGCGGCTGGCTACTTTATTGTTTTCGGCCATTTGCCGCAATACGGTAAACTTGATGTCGGGGAAGGCATTGCGCAGGTAGCCGACAAACCCTTTGAAAGCGTCGTAGCCAACAATTGGTTCGGGTTGGGTTGGGATGATAAAGGCAAACTGCGGATCGAGAATTTCTTCGACCACGTCCAGTTTTCCTTCGCTCATAATATCCCCGAAATATTTCGCTACCAGGGCTTCGTTTTCGGCCGCTGTTGTTTCGGCTTTGGCTCCTTCGGCGGCCGGAATTACGCCAAGTTGTAGCATCAGGCCGAGCGTATCTTCGTGCCCGATTGATTCCACAATCTTGCCATCTTTGATGGTATGCCAGGTCATGCCGTCGATCTGGAAGTAGTTACCGGTAGCTTCAACGTTGCCTTTTACGGTCAATAGCGGCCCGCCCGTGTGCGTGCCACCGCCTACCCAGCGTGTTGCCACCCAGTCGCCATTGGCTACCATATCCTGCGGATCGATATAAAAATCGGGGAAGGCACCATGCAGCATTTGCACAAGACCCAGGAAGCCGTCGGGACCGTGAAATGGCTCGGGATGAGTTGGCAGCGTAAAGACAAAATCGTCAGACAGAATTTCGTAGGCCGTATCCTTACTGGCCTGATTCATGATCTCGTGGAAGTAACGCCGGGCTATAGCTTTGTTTGGATTACCTTGTGCCATTGGGAGTTGTAGGGTTTGATTAGTGGTTTTTCAGTATTTGGTTTACACTACTTAATCGTGTTCAGCAGAGGTTTTCTGACCAGGGCCAGCTAGGCCCCATTCAGAATCATGTCGGCGGCTTTTTCGCCAATCATAAAGCAGGGAGCAACCGTATTACCGCTCGTAACAACGGGCATTACCGATGCGTCGGCCACGCGCAGCCCCGCCACACCACGAACTTTTAGCTGTGAGTCAACCACGGCCATTTCGTCGTTTCCGATCTTGCAGGTTCCAGCCGGATGCCAGAGGGTAGAGCTTTGGCTGCGAATAAAACCGTCGGGGTCGCCGGGGCCCGGAGCCAGTTCGCCCCCGTTGAGCGACGAAAATGCGTCGGTTTCGGCCAGTTTTCGGCACAGGTCAATGGCTTTCCGAAGCACGTCCATGTCGGCTTCTTCCTGCAAATAATTGGGGTTGATCACGGGTTTGTCGAGCGGGTCAGCCGACCGAAGTTTTACGTCACCAACGCTCTTGGGCTGCACAAGAATGGCCAGAAAAATGCAGACGCTACCGCCAAAATCGGGCAGAACCGGAGCGAGCGGTGCCGGAATACTGGGCGTGAAATTCAATTGTAAATCAGGAGCAATCGCGCTTTTGTCGGTGCGGGTAAACAGAACGTTGCCGGTGAGCAGTGTGGTCATGGGTCGATCACTTTTTGCCCGGAAAATGACCGGCAACTGTACGTGGTCCTGAAGGTTCTGACCAACACCCGGCAGGTCGACGTGTAACGGAATGCCAAGCTCGCTCAGGTGTTCGGCAGGGCCAATGCCCGATAGCATCAGCAGTTTGGGCGAACTAAGGGTTCCGGCGCTAACAATCACTTCGTTTTCGACCAGAAGCTGTTTTGTTTGCCCATTCTGAATGTACTCAACGCCAACGGCTTTGCCTTCGCGAATCAGAATGCGGGTTACCTGTGCCCCGGTAACGAGCGTGAAGTTAGATCGATCCTGTATAGGTTGCAGAAAAGCCGTGGCAGCACTACAACGCTGTCCGTTGGGTGTAATATGAAATTGCAGAAACCCGGCTCCGTCTTCCTGGCGGGCTCCATTATAGTCCCAGTGTGGGCCATCGTATCCGAGTTCGACTGCGCCCTGAAGAAACTCTTCCGAACGCATCACATCGTCGGGGCAATTCACGACCGATAGTTCGCCCGTGTCGCCGTGGTATTCCGACGGCCCACATTCATAGGTTTCCAGCTTTTTGAAGTAGGGCAGCACATCGGCATAGCTCCAGCCCTCGGCACCTAATTCGTTCCACTGATCGAAGTTGGCCGCATTACCACGTACATACATCATGGCGTTGATCGACGTGCTACCGCCAACCACTTTGCCCTGGTTGATGGTTAGTTCGCGATTAGCCATAGCTGCCTGCGGAGTTGTTGGAAGCGCCCAGTCGACGGCCGAACCCCATAGTTGTACGAATCCGCCAGGATCAGATACTGTGGCATCATTATCCCACTCACCGGCTTCGAGTACAACCACTTCAAAGGCAGGGTTGGCACTAAGCCGATTGGCAATGACACTTCCTGACGCACCCGCTCCAATAATAGCGTAGTGACAATGTGATTTCATGAGTACGGTTAAAAAAGAGGTAGGGTTTTTTCGGTTTATGGTTTATCGTTTATGGTTGCTTCGCTTGTTCAGAACCTAAATAGGCGAAGCAACCATAAACGACAAACCGTAAACTTCTTTATTGCGAACAATTGGTTTTTACCCAATCGGGGTGGAAGTTGCCTTCCAGAACTAAATCGATCAGGAACGGTTTATCGTCGGCCATCATGCGTTCGATGGCTGGGCCAATTTCTTCGGCTTTCTCTACCCGAACCGCATCGACACCCATCGATTGGGCCAGTAAATCGAACCGAATTGCAGGATAGGACAAGTCGAACGAAAGCGGATGCGCCCGGTTGTCGATCGTACGCTCTTTCCAGTAGACGTCGATATTTAGCTGAAGCAGTTTATACGACCCATTGTTGCAGACCACGAATTTGGCTCCCGTATTGTGCCGAACGGCCGACCACAAGGCCTGAATGGTGTACATACTACCGCCATCGCCCGAAAATCCGATTACTGTTTTATCGGGATGAGCCAGTTTGACGCCAATAGCCCCCGGAAAGCCAACACCAAGTGAGCCGCCCCGCGTTACGAAGTAGGAGCCGGGTAACCGTGGCGGAATTGCCTGCTGCACGGCGGGAGAGTTGGTTAGGGCTTCGTCGAAAATAATGACATCGTCAGGCACTTTCTGCGCCAGTAGCTCGGCAAACTGCGCCATTTTCAGTGGTTTGCCGTTTTCTGGCTCCGATGCGCTGGCAGCGGGTGCGGGTTGTTTTGCAGCGCGGGCAGCCTGCAAACGACTGGCCGCTGCTGCTTTCTGATCGTCGGTTTGCAGCCGTTCGATAGCTTCGGCCAGCGCTTGTAAGGAGAGCTTCGGATCGCTGACAACCCCCAGGTCGACGTGGTGATTTTTAGCGATTTCGTAGGCGTTAAGGTCGAAGTGAATCACTTTGGCTCCTGGCTTGTAGATGTCTTCCAGCCGTGGAAAAACCTCTGGCAGCATATAGGTGCCAACAACCAGATTCGCATCGCCTTTGCTGGTCATGGGGTAACTATAGTCGCCAAACATGTGTCCCGTTGTGCCTTTGTAGAGCGGGTGCGTATTGTCTATGAAGACATCGCCGAAATCGGCTCCGTAGACATCGGCACCCAAAAGCTCAGCAACGTGAGCGAGGTCGTCGTTGGCACCGGAATAGGCTACGCCGTCGCCCGCAAAAATGACTGGCGTTTCGGCTTCCAGCAGCCAGCGGGCCGCTTCTTCGATCTGTTCGGGAGCAGGAACAACCCGTGTAGAAGGCAAACTGGTTGGAACAACCGGTTCATTGTTGATCGCATCCAGCACATCCATTGGCATACATACATAGACGGGGCCCATAGGTGGCGTTGCCGCTATCTTGATGGCCCGGCGTAGTGTGCGCAGCAGCGACTCTGGCGAAAGAACCAGTGTCGAATACTTCGTAACGGGAGCCATCATCGACACCAGATCGTTGGCCATCTGAGCATCCATATTCATATACTGCAAGCCCGCGTCGGAGCCAATCACAACCAGTGGCGCGTGGCCACGTTTGGCCTGATACAAGGCACCAACGGCGTTGCCAATACCAGGCGAACTGTGGAGCTGCACCAGGGTTGGCTTTTGGGTAGTACGGGCGTAGCCGTCGGCCATCATCACCGCCACACTTTCCTGAAGCGTCAGGATGTACTTCATGTCGGGGTAATCGGCAACGGCATCCAGGAAGCCCTGCTCTACCGTACCAGGATTACCAAACATGTGGTCCATGCCATCGGCCAGAAACTGCTCGATGATTTTCTGATTTCCGGTTTTACCAGCCATACCGCTTCAAGCCATTGTCAAGTACATTAACGAACTGGTCTCCAAACTCAAATGAGCATTGTAGCGAGCGAGCCGTAATGAACGGATAATCGACAATAACTGAAGTCTCTTTTCCGAAGTTGCCGTGGAATTGACCTTCCGGGCCAACTGCATCGCTCAGGATATATTCGAGCACGTAGGGTGGGGGCCCCATGTTGAGGTCGGTGTGGAGAAATCCTGTGCCGTCGTGGTAGTCGTATTCGATGCAGTGGCCGGTTACGTGCTTACCCCGAATAATGGACCGGCGCTCGTTGAAATCGCGGGCAAAAACCAGTGGAGCAACCCCGTAGCAAATGGCACCGATCGGCATGTTTTTCTTGTAGAATGCCAGAATGATGTCGTGTACGCGCTGGTTGTTCACCATATCGATGATGGGGCCACTGCCACCAACCAGAAGCAACGCGTCATATTCGCTGGTCAGTTCGTCCTGGGCTACTTTCAGATCGCTGAAGTATTTTTCGAACTTCCGCAAAAAATCGGAGGTCGAAAAGTAAGGGCGCTCAGGAACTACCTCCGACATATTCCGCCGGGTTTCCAGTCGATTTGTTGCTTCAAAGGCTTTCACCATCTCGGCTGCCTCGGGAGTGGTTACACAAACGCCTAACGGTGGATCTACATACGTTGTGTCGTAGCTAGGGGGCAAGGCTTCTGCTTTCTTTCCTTTTGGGGTCATAAACTCGACGGTGTAGCCGGCTTCTTCGAGTTTTGTCAACGGACCCACCAGTTCAATCCCCCAGTATCCATATTCTGATAGGATTGCCAGAACTTTCTTTGACATGTAACAGAGTAGTTGTGGTAAAAAAGAAAAATTAATGCACGAGAATAATTAACAACACCCGCGCAAACGAGTGAGGATGTAGGATGCCCTTGGGCCAGACAAAGTAGAAAACGGAAGTACCATAGCAGCGCTATAGTATTACAGATCGAATTCTAAGCAGGAGTTGTTGTGTTTCATATAAAAAGAGGAAGGCTTAGGTAATGACTTGGTTTTGAAGTACGAATCAAAACTATCAAATAAGTAATCACCCGAAAAGACATTTGCCGTGAACAACGGACCTCATGGAGTGAACGACACGCTTTTGGGCGTGAAGTAGGGAGAGGTTAAATCAGCGGAATCGGAAATGGTGTAAAAACTCTTCTTTATAGACCCGGCCCAGCGGAACGGTCTGCCCCGGAACCTGCACTTCGTAGTCGCTGAACGACTCAACATGGGAGAGATTAACGGCAAAAGATCGGTGAACCCGAATCAGGGCCATATCGGCCAGGCGTTGCAGCAATACCGCCAGCGACAGGCGTAGGACAAACTTACGCGTGGGCGTAACTACGGTGGTGTATTTGTCTTCGGCTTCTACATAGAGGACTTCCGCTTTGTGCAACCGCACAAACTGATAGTTTTGCTTAATAAAGATATAATCGCCAATCTGTAAGATGGTTTCACCTTCGCGGGGGCTCATTGCGTTCGACATGGGTTCAACAACGGCGGGCTTGTTGCTGCCATTGACATAGGCAAAGTTGCTCAGGGCAATTTCAATAGCTATGCGCAGACTGTCGGTCGTAACGGGTTTTGTTAAGTAAGCGGCTGGTTTTGTGGCTTTTGCCTGTTCCAGCGTTTCCCGGTCGGTGAGGGCTGAGAGGTAAATGATTGGTACGGGCCCCTGGGCAAGGAGTTGCCGGGCCGTTTCTATGCCGTTCCAATCGCCCCGAAGGTTAATATCACAAATGACAATATCGGCATGTTGTTCTTTGTGCAAGGCAAGTGCCTGGCGACCCGTTGTAGCTGTTCCAACGATATGGTATCCTTCGGATTCAAGTTTAACGCAAAGCTCAAGAGCTAAGATTGCTTCATCTTCAATGATTAAAATTGAAACAGGTCTAACGGGGCTGGCAGTCATGATATTAGTAACTCTTATGGGTATATGAGTAGATACTTATTCTCAATTCTTCCGACTTAAGGCGTTAATCCACCGCGAAATACCGAGTTTTGGCAGTGAAAGTATCTATTTTACACCGTAAGCATTTATTATACGGCTTTTATTAATTATACGGTAATACTAATTGTCACTACCTGATAAGTTAACTAGTAGTAAGGCTTCTGTATAACCCGAAGTAATGACAAAATCGACAAGTGTACTAAAAATGTATGGCCGGAATAGCTTGTGCAGCTAGTGGCCATAACGGCATTCTTTCATAAATCTGTTAATCTATAGATTAGCAAATATAAAATAAAAATCATATAACTTTAAACGCTCTTCAGAAAGGGTTAAGAGCCTTGGTCAGAGGTATATTTTGAGCCGCATAGTGTATGAGTAAATACTACCTGTTGTCTATTTTCCTGTTTTGCATTGTCCGTAACGTATTGCTGGCTCAATCGAATTTATTGCCTGATTCACTTAATAAAGCTCCCGATTCGCTGAAAATGTGGGCGTTGCGTCATGTGGGCGATTCGCTGGCCTATGCCGGACAATACATTTCCTCCAGGGAGGCCTTTCAGCAGGCGCTCGATATGGCACTTGCATCGGGCGATCGAAAAGCGATCAGTCTGGGCTACCGGGGGTTGGGTTTCTGGAACGAACAAACCGGCGATTATGGACAGGCAATCAAGTGGTATCTGAAAGCGCTGGGGCTATTTAAAGAACTGGGTGATAAACGACAGTATGCCCGCACGTTGCTATTTATTAGTTCGAGTTATGATCGATTGCAGGACTATAAACGGGCTCTGAATTACATCAATCAATGTTTGGCCATTGCCCGGCAGGAACAGTATACCGATCTGTTGATCGAAAGTTATGAAGGCCTGGCTATTTACGAATCGAAAGCTAGTCGTTATCAGAAAGCGCTGGAGCTCCGGAAGAAGGTACTTGCCTACTACCGGGCGGCTAAGGACTCAATATCCTATTACCAGGCCTTATATAATATTGGTCTACTGTATAAAAACATGGGGCAGTATACCCGGTCGGAACGCGCTTTTAAAGAAGTGCGGACTTTTGGCGAGCAACAGAAAAGCGATTATTTGATCGGATACGCGAACCTGAGCCTGCCATACGCGCTAATTCCTCAGAATAAGCTCGATGAGGCTGAAATCTGTTGCCAGCAGGCATTGCAGTGGGTCGAAACAACTGGAATTGAGAAGAGTACATTTCTGCAGGAAATAAATGGGCACCTCAGCCGATTGTGGGAAAAGCGGGGTAACTATCAGAAAGCACTCCACTATTATCGCCTTCAAACGGCAAACCACGATAGTATTATCAATGCCGAACGTAGCCGTCAGGTAGCAGAACTGGAAACCCGCTATCAGACTCGCGAAAAAGAAGCCGAAATTCAGAAACTGGGCGAAGCTAATGCCCAGCAGACACGCCAGATTGGGGCTGCTGTGGCTGGCCTGCTGATTTTGGCTGTTCTGGTGGCTGCCTTATATAATTTGTATGTGCGCGTACGGCATAGCCGTCGGAAAATTCAGCAGCAATCGGACCAGCTAACGCTGATGATGAGAGAAATTCATCATCGGGTAAAAAACAATCTGGCCATTGTGTCGAGCCTGTTGTACCTGCAAACTACCCAGCTCGACGATGATGATGCCATTCAGACCATGCGGGTTGGGCAGCAGCGGGTCGAAGCAATGTCGCTTATTCACCAGCGACTCTATCAGACCGATCAGACTACAACCATTCACGTACGGGATTACCTGACCGAGCTGATCGATAATTTGCTGAAAGCCTATGGCTATCGGCATACTGATTTTGAGCTGCAACTAGCTATCGACGATCTGGAACTGGATGTAGACCTAGCCATGCCACTTGGCTTAATTTTGAACGAGCTGGTTACCAATTCGCTGAAATATGCTTATAACCTGGGCCAGCACCCGTTGTTATATGTAGGCTTAACGGAGTCCTCCGACGAGTTCAGAGCGGATCTTATTCTGGAAATTCGGGACAATGGTCCAGGAGTAGATAGGGACGACTGGAACCGACCAGGACAACGGCATTCGTTTGGCCGACACCTGGTTACGTTGTTGAGTCAGCAACTGGAGGGAACTTTTGAGCTAATTAAACAGAATGGAACATTGTTTCGCTTAACGGTTCCTCGCCGTCGGTTGCGGATGTAACAACGCCCACAGGCAGTGCGTTAGTCGGCAGGAAGCTGAATCGTTACTTCTGTATACTGCCCTTCTTCCGACATGGTTGTCAGCGTTCCGGCATGTCCCTGAGTAATAATATTAAAGCTTTGCGAGAGCCCCAGCCCAGTGCCCTGACCGGTTGGTTTCGTAGTAAAAAAAGGCTGATAAATTTTGCTTAGGATCGACTCCGGAATACCCGTGCCATTGTCGCGAATACGAATGGTCACTAACTGATCGGACTGGCTTACCTGCGTACTGAGTACTATACTGGGCTTGTAGTCAGTTGGTAGCTGTTTCTGTTTTTGCCGAACAGCATAAAAGGCGTTGTTGAATATATTAATCAGCACCCGGCCAATGTCAACAGGAACTACTTTAATGGAGCCAACAAGGGGGGCTAATTCTTCGATCAATTCAGCCGTAAAGGTTTTGTCTTTAGTTTGCATATCCTTATACGCCAGTTTCATGTATTCGGAAGCCAGCTCATTAAGGTTAACCAGTTGTTTTTTGCCCGTACTGGTGCCGCTGTGTGAAAGCTGAAGCATACCTTTTACGATGCTATCGGCACGCTGACCGTGGTTTGAAATCCGTTGCAGATTCTGGATCAGATCGTCGGTAAGTTGCAGGGAGTCGGTTTTGTGATCAGATTCGATTTCTTCTTTAAGCTCGCCGAGCAATTCGAGGCTGACCGACGAAAAGTTATTGACGAAGTTGAGCGGATTCTGAATTTCATGAGCAATTCCCGATGTTAACTCACCGAGCGACGCCATTTTTTCTTTTTGGATGAGCTGGGTCTGGGTTTCTTCGAGTTCGATGAGTGTTTTGGTTAGCGAGTCTCGCTGCACTTCCAGTTCCTGATTTTGCTTCGTTATTTCGGCAGTTCGTTCGGCAATTTGCACTTCCAGTTGTTCGGTATATAGGGTCAGTGTATCGTTTGCTTTTTTCAACGACCTGGTCATTTCGTTGAAATTCTGTGTCAGATCTCCAATTTCGTCGGGCAAACCAACGGGTACTGCCGTACTAAGATTACCGGAGTTGACCTGTTGAACGCCCTCCAGAAGTCGTTGTAAAGGATCGGTAAGCGTAATGCGGAGAATACGCGGCAAAAGCAGAATCAGCCCTGCTGTCGAAAGCGTAATAATGCCAAAGAGCTTCACTAAGCCATCTTGCTGACTGGCTCTTGGGCCATAATCGGTAGGGAACAGGGGGGGATAGAAAACCAGCGTAACAATGAGCAACACCGTTCCTATCATCACAAATGTGAAACCAACGAGTTTAATCTGAAAGCTGGTTGGTATGGCCGCATAGGTTATCGACACAACAATCTGAGCCAGGTTGCCCACCCAGATGAAGATAAAGAAGGTCCAATAGCCAATGGTGCTATAAATGCCGAAAATGACCGCTACGATACAGGGAATTACAAAGCACAAATTGACCAGGGCCAGGTAGCGATTTCCTTTAGCCGCTCGCTCGTAGCCCAGTTTTCTCAGCAACCGTTCTTTTCGCAGGCCAATGTAAATAGCCCATAGATTGGTCAGCAACCCATAGATGAACATCGACGATTGCATTAGCAACAAGTCGCTGTTGTTGTAGAATTCATTCCAGCTATTAAACCCAATCAGACCCAGAACAGCACAGATCATCAGATACAGCAAAACCTTCTGCTCACGCGGAAAGGCTGGCTGAACAAAACGATAGAGAAACTGAATGTAGGCAATTTCGACAAGCCCCAGCGCAGGAACAAACATGAGGATAATCTGGAGCTGGTAAGGCAGTGTTCCAACATAAACCGGGTGAACACTATACCGAATCATATCGCCAAACTGCCAGAAAATCTGACTCAGGTAGAAGATTATAAACCACTTTTTGCCCGGAGCATCTATCTTTAGCCTGATTAGATAAATGTACATACTGCCCGATACAAGAACAAGTATGTAAGCCATTACGGAGTGGGTATGTAGCAGAACCAGATTCATTAGGTAGAAAGAGGACGGATTATGAGCCCAAGTTAAGGCTGATAATCAATTTGGGCACAAGTCGTTGACTAAATGGTAGTTGTAAAGTTGCTCTAATTTGTGACGTGCAGGAGAATTAACTAGCCAGAGGTAACCTGATGGTCAGAACAGTATATTCACCTTCTTTTGTATCGATGCTGATATGACCTTTGTGCGTTTTTACAATATTCTGACTGATGAACAAACCAAGCCCGGTGCCCTTAGAGGTTGGTTTTGTTGTTGAAAATGGCGAGAAAAGATGTCGAACATTCATATTTCCGCCCAAAATAAGCAACGGATCCCGTTAATAAACGTTGATTTACTTTGCTGGTAGTTACGTGAACTGTTCCTGTATGGCTATGCGGTACAACTCCTTTTGAGATCGCATCCTGATAATAGGAAGCGCCTATCCGTAAACCATCAATGGGTTTGATGTGTATGGCTGCCGTGAGTGATTTATATTGATCGTTATCTTCCAGATCGCCAGCCCAATTCCATTGCCCAGCATTAAATCATATCCAAACCGGATAGTTCCCAGGTTTTGACCCTGTAAACTTATACTCGTTGTATGGAGCGGAATAATATTTTCGCTGAAGACCAGCGGGCGGTCTATGGTTGGAAAAAAAACGCGTCCGTGATGGTAAGTGTCATTCCAGTAATTTATGGGAGTATGGTGTTTTCCAGGGAGAATAGTATGGTTTCCTGCGTAATTATATTTCAGAATTACCCGTTCGGCGCTAACGTTAAAGAAAGTAGGTGAGTCGGGCAAATAGTTAAAAACGCTTTCGCCTAAAAAAGACAATCGATCATTTAATTCAGACGCGATAAAAAGATCCTGCTCGCCAAAACTAAAATTTAATTTGTTATTCTGGTATGACGAATCCAGATCGATAAAACCTCTGATTTGGGTTCGTTGCGCTGCAGAATAATGAGCATAAAGAACTAAACAGCATATACTCCATGCTATCAGCAATAACCCTCCCTTTCTTTTCATATCAGGTTGATAGTAAAGACTAATTCATCACGATTTCGCTTTTTATTTTTTAGTCTAATTCAGGTACGGTCACCGGTTGTTGTATTGAATATTGCCGGTTTCTTTCGGAGGGCAATCGACCGGTAAATAAAGAGCCACAAGATCAATTCTACAGCAATCTGGCTCTTCTACAGGCAACCCGCAGCCATATGAAGTATGCATACTGTTATATGGCTGAAATGCAGCGCGGGTTTTACCTGTAAAAAAGAGACTCTAGGGTTGGGATTTGGATAGAAACGGAAACGTCACATTAGTCGTAGAATACTATATCAAAGCTATCAACTTCGTGTTAGGGGGCGAAAAAATTGCCGTGAACGACAGAATAAGTGGAACAAACGACGAGCTTTTGGTCGTGAGTTAGCGAAGCGCACAAGACCGAAAGAAACTGGTTGCGTTTGAAAAGTAACGGCAGCAGGCACTACGTTCGGGCGTAGACCAGTCGACAGGCGGTATAAAGCAATCCCAGAGACCTAAGTCCCGCTTTCCTGAATAAACTAAAAATGCCCTCCAATTGCTATCGAACAAACGGAGGGCACAGTAGCGTATTTTAAATGAGTTCGTTACCCTTTCATGAAGCGCACCAGGCCTACTTCTATCAGAAGAAAGGCCAATGCGGCTAAAAGAAAGTACTTCCACAAACTATGGCCCAGATTCTCCTGTTCCAGCACTTTTACAAAATCGTTGTCCTGAATACTGTCGAAGATTTCGATGTTTGGCTGACTGGCAAAAGTCCGGCGTAGTTCTTCGGGCGAATAAAAATCCATCATCGATTCTTTATTGCCATGGTTAAAAGCCAGCAGCCGCTCCGTTTTTCCGTCGAGTTGAAGTTCGTAATAACCTGCTTCAACTTCCTGGCCAGTAGCCAGTTCGTTACTTTTTGGCATTTCGAGCAGTAACTGATTGCCAACAATGCGCTGCACAGGAATAATCTCCAGTTTGTCGTGTTTGAGTTTATAAACCGATCGTTCCGAAGGGCTACTGACAGGTATTGTTATGAGGGCATCATCGAACGAATATGCAGTCCGTTGTCCCCGAACACTTAGCGCTGCCATTTTATACATAACAGGAACAAACAGGGCATGTTCGGCCATATTTCCATAGGTGCTATTGAGCGGGTTTGCCAGCATATAAACCGTTCCCTGCCCTATTTTGGATTGAGTCAGGAATGGACTTCCATCGCGAAGACTCAGCAGGCGATTGCCAGCATTCCACCGCCAAACAGGAGCCGCACTGGGCATGTTGAGTGGCTCTGACTGATAGCTTTCCTGAAAAACGTCTCTAAAAAATGGATTTCGCCGGTCGGGGTCGGCAACTGGAAGCAGGTTGCCTTGATCTATACGTTGGGTACCCCCAACCCCTAACGCATTCAGAAACGGTCCATATGTGGCCATATCGGGGTTAGTAGGCGGAATTATGGTTAAACTGCCTCCCTGTCGAACAAACCGCTCCAACTCGCTGCGCAATGCACCGTTTACCTGCGACACGCCTTCCAGCACTACCAGATTGGTTTCTTTGAGTTGACCAACATCGAAATTTTGTGCGTTAAAGCTTTTCCGCACAAATAAACTATCATTCCCGTAAACAGCGTCGATGTAGTTGGATGGCGGGTTAGGAGCACCAGATGTTTGCTCAAACAAGTGCAGTACCCGAACGGCAGGCGAAGCCTCCAATACAAAGAAATACTGGTTGTCGAACGTAATGGGGAAATCTTCAAACACAATTCGACCCCGATGATAGCCTTTTTTGGTGACGTTGAAATTCAGCGATATGGTTGCTGAGCCTCCGGGTGCAATGGTGGCCGAAGCTGTGGAGGTTTGGGTGTCGTCGAGATAGAGCCGGATCGGTAGGTTTTTTACGTTTTCACGCCCACCGTTACTCAGTTTAACATTAACACTGTTGTTCTGTAATTCGCGAATGAACGGCGTACTGAGCCAGACCGAATCAACATATACGTTTTTGGTTGGCTGGGCATCGAGCGGTACAATAAATAACTGATCGGTGGTGTCAACGTTGAGACGCGACAAGTCACCGGCTGTGCTTTTCTGAAAATCGGAAAACCAGAATAGTTGGTTGCGGCCACCTGGATTCAGACTTGCGAGCAGATTTCGCTGCCGTTTATAGACTGCTTCGAGCGTTCGGGGCGTATGAGCAAATCGAATTGATGTTACGCGATCGCGAACCGCTTCGGCCGATCCTGCCTGTTGTTCGGCGGCCGAAAAATCGTTGGTAAGTAATTGAAGCGAAGATGCGTTCCGAAACAGTGTTAATAACTCGTCGAGTTTGCCGGTTGCTATGTCGAGATAGCGCTTTGCATTCCGCTCATTCTGCATACTGTATGAGTTGTCGAGATAGAGACTCGTCACGCCCTGTCGAGTAATGCCCAGTTTATTTTTATTCGGAATAAACGGTTGTGCAAAGGCCAGTACCAGACAAATCAGGAAGAGGCATCGGGCCGCCAGAATAAGCCAATGCTTCAACCGCCGAAACGATTTGGTTTCGGTCTGAACCGTTCGCAACAGCGCTACATTGGTGAAAAACACCCGGCGTGTCCGACGAAAGTTGAAAAGGTGAATGGCAATCGGAACCGATATGGTTAGTAAGCCGAATAGGAAAGAGGGATATAGGAAATTCATTCAGGTTGTGTTCGTCGAAAAAGATTCTGCAAACGAAGGTCTACTGCTATTAACGACCCAACTCGTTACTTTGGTTTCTGCTAGCCCAAGTTAATCAGGGATTTCGACTTCATAAAATGCTGTTCTGGTTTGTAGTATATCTGTATACGTGATTGAGCTTCTGGTATTACCAATAGTCAGGAATTGATCGGTGGGTGTATGGCCTACAATCTGATGAAAATTAGTCAGGTAATCGACTCTGGTTTCTGATCGATCGGCCCAGACTGGTCCGCCAAATGAGTCTGAACCACCTCGCTTTGGGCTAACCTCGAACAAGATGCTTTGTAAAGGCTGTTGATGAATGCTATTAATCAATCCGGCCAGGTCGTATGTAGGCGTTATCGTTTCCATCGTATGATTTGTTTTCGCCAATAGTCGTGCCAACCATTGATTGGTTATGCCTGCGTGTGTGAATAAATAGGCATTATGCTGGTGGGCAATCTGAAACAGATCCTGATTTTGGGCAAATAGTGCCGTTAATTCGGCCTGCGCCCAGGTCCGAAACCCTGAGCATCGGTAATTAGGATAGTGAATATACTGCGCATCATGATTACCGATCAGGAGGATAACTTTGTCGGAGTATAGACGCTTCAAGCCAATGATGTCGCTCAGATTAGTATAAATCGTATCGTCGTCGACAACATAACTGTCGGTATAGTCACCCAGAAAAATAACCTGATCATAGTCGTTGACATTGAGATCTTTCCACATGGTACGGCCATGCAGATCGCTGATTGTAACAAGTTTCATAATAAGCCAAGATACTATGCAGACCCATCAAAACGAATTATGGATGATGAGGTATTAAAAAAAAACCCAACTGGAAACCAGTTGGGTTTTTTAGCACAGTATTATGTCAGACTACAAAGTCCGTTTCACTTCTTTAATTTCGAATCCTTCGATCGTATCGCCGACTTCGATGTCGTTGAAGTTTTTAACACTCAACCCACATTCGTAGCCCGAACGAACTTCATTGACGTCATCTTTAAACCGTTTCAGCGCACTGATTTCGCCAGTATGGATCACGATAAAGTCGCGAATGACACGGATTTTATGACTCCGCTTAATAAGACCATCGGTTACGTAGCAACCAGCCACGGTGCCAACTTTGCTGATCTTAAAGACTTCGCGGACTTCAATATTACCCGTTATCACCTCTTCAGTAGTTGGGGCTAACAGGCCTTCCATCGCATCTTTTACTTCGTTGATGGCATCGTAGATAATTGAGTACAGGCGAATCTCAATCTGCTCCTGCTCAGCTAACCGCCGGGCGTTGGATGAAGGACGAACCTGGAAACCTACAATAACCGCATCCGAAGCGGAAGCCAGCAGAACATCCGATTCCGAAATCTGTCCAACAGCCTTATGAATGATATTCACCTGAACTTCTTCGGTCGAAAGTTGCAGCAATGAATCTGACAGCGCTTCTACCGAACCATCCACATCACCTTTAACAATCACATTAAGCTCTTTGAAACTACCAATTGCCTTCCGACGACCAATTTCTTCGAGTGTAATGTGCTTGCGGGTACGAAGCGTTTGTTCGCGCAGGAGTTGTTCACGTTTGTTGGCTATTTCGCGCGCTTCGCGCTCAGTTTCCATCACGTTGAACTTATCGCCCGCTTGCGGAGCACCTGGCAGACCCAGAATCTGAACAGGGGTTGCTGGCCCTGCTTCTTTAATCCGATCACCACGATCGTTGGTCATGGCCCGAATCCGTCCGTAGTGAGCACCCACGAGCATAATGTCGCCCTGACGAAGGGTTCCGTTCTCTACCAGTACGGTAGAAACATATCCCCGACCTTTATCGAGCGAGGCTTCGATAACGGTACCGAGCGCACGACGATGCGGGTTTGCTTTCAATTCGAGCAGTTCGGCTTCGAGTAGTACTTTTTCGAGCAACTCATCGACGCCCATTCCCGATTTCGACGAAATTTCCTGAGCCTGATATTTACCACCCCATTCTTCAACGAGCAGGTTCATAGCAGCCAGTTCGGTCCGAATTTTTTCCGCATCAGCACCGGGCTTATCTACTTTCGAGAAGGCAAACACAATCGGTACACCTGCAACTTGCGCATGGTTGATAGCCTCGCGGGTTTGCGGCATCACACTATCGTCGGCTGCAATCACAATAATAACAACGTCCGTTACCTTCGCACCCCGTGCCCGCATAGCCGTGAAGGCTTCGTGACCTGGTGTATCGAGGAAAGTAATCATCCGGTCGTCGGATGTTTTTACGCTATAGGCGCCAATGTGCTGGGTAATTCCACCGGCCTCACCAGCAGCTACTTTGGCACGACGGATATAGTCGAGCAGCGAGGTTTTACCGTGATCGACGTGCCCCATAATCGTTACGATTGGTGCACGAGGCTGTAGGTCTTCGGGCTCATCGGCAGCAACATCGATACCAGCTTCGGTTTCATCTTCGGCCGAAACAAACTGTACGTCGTAGCCAAATTCATCGGCAATAACCGTAATAGCTTCCGCATCCAGTCGTTGGTTAATCGAAACGAACATACCCAGATTCAAACAAACGGAGATAACTTCGTTGATCGAAACGTTCATGAGTGATGCCAGGTCGTTGGCCGATACGAACTCGGTAACTTTCAGGATTTTTGCTTCCAGTTCCTCCTGCTCGCTGGCAATCCGATCCCGTTCGGCCCGGTCGGCCCGGCGATCGCGACGACGGTCGGCTCCACGGTTAGGCGTATTACCCTGCATGCGGGCATTTGTCTGCTGAATCGATTTCCGAACATCGGCCTGGCTTGGTGCTTCGCGCCGATTGCGGTCTTTTCCACCCCGATCTTTATCGCGGTCTCGCCCATTGCGATTGTTAGAACCACCGCTATTAGTACGATTATTCGTATTCGTATTGGTGTTGGCATTGTTCTGCCCGCCACCACTATTGGTACGGTTATTCGTATTCGCATTGGTGTTGGCATTGTTCTGCCCGCCACCTGCCTGGTTTGGATTGGCTGTCCGGTTCGAATCGCGTTGAGGATTAGTATGGTTCCGATCATTACGGTCGTTCCGCTCACCCTGCTGACGATTTGCCGGACCCCGGTCATTGCGGTCATTACGAGGAGTGTTTCCTGCCTGACCTTGTGGCTGGTTATTGCCTCCCTGATGCCCGCTTCCGCCTACGGCGTTTTCGCGACCACCCCGGATACGCTTCCGCTTTTTCTTATCAGCATTGTTGCCACTACCGCCCTGACGTGGATTGTTGACGGGCAACTCAATCTTACCCAGAATTTTAAGGCCGCCCAACTGATGACTACCGGCGGCCCGGATGGTTTCTGTCGGAGCACTTTCCTGATCGCTATCAGTGGGTGCTACTGGCGGTGCCGGAGCTTTAGGTTGTTGCTGGATAGCTTTGGGCTTATCTTCCTGCCGAGGTTCGCTCGGCTTGGTAGGTACTGTTGGAGCCGCCACTACAGGACGTGGATTTTCAGGTTTTACAACTTCGGCACGAGCCTGCGGAGCGGGAGCCTGCTCAGGTTTTGCCTGAACGGGTTCTGCTTTGGGCTGCTCAGCTACAGGTTTGGGTACTTCAACTTTCGGCTGTTCGGCAGGAGCTGATACCGTCGGTTGTGGAACAACAGGTTTTACCTCCGCAGGCTGAGCCGGTTTAGGGGCTTCTACGGGCGGTTTAATGTCCGTTGGCTGCACTGTAGCGGGTTTCTGAGGTTCAACCCGAGGTGGTACAACTGACGTAGTTTCTACCGGTTTTGTTTCCTGCGGAGCAGGAGCTTTCGCAGCCGGAGTTGGTTTTGCGTTGAGATCAATTTTGCCGATTACTTTCAGTCCTGGCAAACCGGTCGATACGGTTTGAGGGGAAGGCTTTTGCTCGGTAGGGCCTGGTTTAGGCGCTTCTGCCCGAGGGGTGTCCGTTTTCGGAACATCCGCCTTTGCGTCCACAATAGGACGGCCTGCGTCATCACGACGGTACAAAATGACATCATCCTCCCGACGACGTGGTGGCTCAGCGACCGCAACCGACGGTTCGGACCGGCGAGCTCCATTCAGGAGTTCCGTTGATTTATACTCCTTCGCCAATACCTCCAGCAGTTCAGTGCCGATTTTGGTATTGGGATTACTATCAACCTTAAACCCTTTGGCAGACAGACGATTCACAACAGAGGAAGTTCCAGTGTTGAGAATTTTTGCCACTTGGCTTAGGCGCATTGACTTATCTTCTGCCATACGTTCGGTCTATATTCGGCAAATTTAATGGTTGTTGATATGGTATGAACAACAGTTACAGCAATAAAAATCCCTTATTTTAAGAATGTAAAGCGAAAAGTAAAGATTGAAGAATAAATGTTTAATAAATTTCTACATTCTTAACTTTTCATTCTTCACTTGGTTTTACTCAAATTCCTGTTTGAGGATATTTACTATTTCCTCTACAGTACCTTCTTCCAGATCGGTCCGACGGACAAGCTCTTCTTTGCTCAGTGCCAGAACGCTCTTAGCCGTATCGAGACCAACTTTCCGAAGTTCGTCAATCATCCATTCATCAATTTCGTCCGAGAACTCCATCAGGTCAACGTCTTCGTCGTCTTCCTGGCCTTCGTTATCACGGAATACATCAATTTCCATATCGACAAGCCGACCGGCCAGTTTGATGTTCTGCCCACCCTTGCCAATAGCCAGCGAAACCTGATCGGGTTTGAGGAAAACAGACACCCGCTTGGTATCCCGATCAATTTGCATCGAACTGATTTTAGCCGGGCTCAACGCACGGCTGATCAATAGTTCGAGGTTTTCGGTGTAGTTAATTACGTCGATATTCTCGTTGCCTAGTTCGCGGACGATGCCATGAATCCGTGAGCCTTTCATGCCAACGCAGGCTCCTACGGGGTCGATACGGTCGTCGTACGATTCAACAGCTACTTTGGCGCGCTCGCCGGGTTCCCGAACAATTTTCCGAATGGAAATCAGACCATCATAAATTTCGGGGACTTCAATTTCAAACAACCGCTCCAGAAAAACAGGCGATGTGCGCGACAGTACGATTTTGGGCGTACCATTCAGCATGTCGACCCGGCTGATTACGGCTCTAACCGCTTCGCCTTTCCGGTAGCGATCTTTCGGAATCTGTTCAGTACGGGGCAAACTCAGTTCATTGTTTTCTGAATCAACCAAAATAATTTCGTGTTTCAGAATCTGATACACTTCGGCCGTAATCAAATCGCCAACCTGGTCTTTATATTTCTGATAAAGGAGTTCTTTTTCCATGTCCTTTATCTTCTGAATCAGGGTTTGGCGGGCTGTTTGCACAACCCGACGTCCGAAATCTTCCAGTTTTACCTCTTCGGCAACCTGTTCGCCCACTTCGAAATCGTCCTGAATCTTACGCGCTTCAGCGAGAGGAATTTTGTCGTAATCCCAAATATCCTCCGAATCGTCGTCTACAATTTCACGGGTACGCCACATTTCAAGGTCGCCGGTTTCGGCGTTGATAATCACGTCGAAATTTTCGTCGGTACCGAATTTTTTGCGAATCATTGTCCGGAAGACATCTTCCAGAATGGCGATCATGGTGGGCCGATCAATATTTTTCGACCGGGCGAAATCGGCAAACGATTCGATTAATAATCCACTGGTCATTTTTTTAGGTTTCTGTCTACTGCTTTCGATTAGCTGTTGGCGAGTTTCCGTATGAATTTCAGACAGACTACAGCCAACCGAAAACTATTTAAATGATATTTCTACGTTGGCTTTTTTGATCTGCTCAAAGGGAATCGACGTGGCACCAACAATCGGAGCCTGGGCAGCTAAATTCTCTTCTTTTTTCTTTTTACTCTTTGACTTTTTTTCGGGCTCAATCAGAATAACAACTCCCGCATCATCTACCGACTCTAATTTGCCCGAGCGGAGGGTGCCATCCGTTAAGGTAATTAAGAGATTTCGACCAATATTACGAATATATTGACGCGGAAACAGCAATGGATAATCAACACCTGGCGAAGAAACTTCAAGTATAAACGCCGATTCGCCAAAGAAATTTAACTCATCCATCTGGTTACCTAGCTGGCGGCTTATGTCGGCACACTCATCGATGGTAATACCTGCATCACTATCGAGTAAAATTGTGACTTTAATACGACCTCCTCGCCGACCAACCACCTGAACATCAACAATATAAAGGCTTCCGTTGTTCAGGTACGGTTGTAAAAGTTCAATTATTCGTGTTTTGTCGTCCATAAAGTAGGGCTAACAAAAAAGGGAGTTCGACTCCCTTTTTTTAATGACGCCATACGGTAGTAATGGCACAAATATAAGGTGAAATTTAGTACTTCGCAAGTCTGAACTGTAGCATACATTGTGGGTTTATATGGCTAATACTCTATTTTTGGCTCAGAAATAAATTACAGGCTGCTCAACGACATTATGGCGGTAGGTTCTCAAATTGGTCGGTTCATTGGTTTTTTCGTCCGGTCTTTGTTCTGGTCATTGAATTTACTTCTTGCGCTTTATACCCTGGTCAGCTATTGGCTGCTCCACTCGCTTGTTATCCAGCACTGGTCGGCGAGTATGATCATGATTTCCATTCCAATCGTTTGGGTGCTGAATTTTATCTGTTTAGTTGCCTGGTTGTTTATTCGTCCATGGCGAAGCTGGTTGTCGGGACTGGTACTCATTGTGGGGATTTTTCTGTTTGGCAAACGAACGTTTGTCTGGAATCCTACCTCCGAACTAAGCGGAAAGGGAATGGCGCTCAAGCTATTCAGCTATAATGTGCAATCGTTTGGGCTTGATAACGATTATGAACGAATTCATAGTTCGCCTAGGGTTCGACGGCTCATTAACTATGTGCTGCGGTATGATGCTCCGGTGAAATGTTTTCAGGAGTTTCAGAACTCGACCTCAATTGCCGACTACGACGTTGTAAGCCGGTTTCGTTCGGCGGGGTATACGTATTCGGTATTTTTGCACCCCGAAGCGGCCGATAAATCGGCAGGGGCAATTGGAGTCGCCATTTTTTCCATTTATCCAATAATTCACTCGGGTCGCGAATTATTCGACAAGAATAACGGGTTGGTTTGGGCCAACATTAAAGTAGGGAATGATACGATTCGGGTTATTAATGTCCACCTGCAATCGATGGGGATTCGGGTCGGTAAGGTATTCAGGCAAGATCAGCTAACGGGTGTTCGGCACGAAACGCGTGGAGTTCTCAGTGCCTTACGAACAGGCTTTATCGATCGGCGTGAGCAGGTTGAACGGGTTGAACGGCATATTCGCGAAAGTGAGTTTCCGGTTATTGTGACGGGCGATCATAATGATACACCTTATAGTGTTGTTTATGAACGCATGCGACGGATTTTCCCGAATAGCTTTGAGGATGCCGGACGAGGATTTGGGTTTACTTATAATCGCTTACCCGGTTTTATCCGGATCGATCATCAGTTTCATGATCCCCGTTTGTTCGTACTCAATTTTGAGACGATCAACTATATCCGTTATTCGGATCATTACCCAATTGCAGGAACTTATTTACTGGGAGCCACCAGGAAGAGAACCTCAGAGGAGTAAGATAGTCTGGTTGCTGCATTTAGGGATGAGCATTGACCCACACTTCGCCATCGGTAAACACTTCTTTCTTCCAGATTGGAACTGTTTGCTTAATTGTATCGATCATGTAGCGGCAGGCATCAAAGGCGTCGGCCCGGTGGGCGGTCGATACGCCAATCAGAATGGCTATTTCGCCAGTAAGCAGTATTCCTTTCCGATGAATAATCGTATAGCGTAGGATAGGCCAGCGACGCTGAGCTTCGTCGGCAATTTTCTGCATTTCACTGATGGCCATCCGATCATACGCTTCATATTCAAGACGTTCGACAGGGCGCTCCTGGGTATTGTCGCGGACAACACCCAGAAACAGATCGAGGGCACCTGCCTGATCGGATTGCAAATAGTTTAGGGCTGAGGCAACGTCAATAGGGTTGGTGGTAAGAGCAATCATAGTCTTTGCAGACAGTTAGTAAACGTTTAGCGGGTACTCCAGACAATTGTATAGGGTGTTCAGCCTCCACTCACAGGTGGAATAAGGGCAACTTCATCGTTACTGTTGAGTACGTGGTCGGCTTCGGCATATTCGCCATTGACTGCGATAAGCAACGACCGTATCTCCGCCAATTTAGGGTATTGCTCATAGAGCCCTGCCAGTAAATCACTAACGCGTGCCCCATTTTGTATGGGTACTGAAACCATCGATTGTCCTGTCAGGTCGCGGGTAATGCCAAACAGAAGTATAGAAATAGGAGTGTTCATTGAGCAAAAAACAGTATGAACAGGCATTCTGCCTTTATACCGAACGTAATAGGGGTGGCCTGAAGTTCGGAAAACCAATAAAAAACGGTGTCGTTTTGAACCTGACGACACCGTTTGGGAACAGAATACCGGGCTGAATACTATTGCGAATTATCTAATTTACGCTCAGCTTTTTTTAGTTTTTTATCCGTTTTGTCGAGGGCCTTATTGGTGCCTTCTTTTACGTCTTCCTTTGTATTTTTAGCCGCTTTCGAAATTTTTCGTCCTGCTTTTTTCGTTTCGCGTCCAACTTTATCCGCAGCAGCATCGGCAGTCTGACCCGCCTGATGGGCTGTTTCTTTTGCTTTTTCTTTTGTGTCCTGAGCCAGTGCTACAGCAGTTGAGAAAGCCAGCGCAGTGGCCAGCATCATTACCTTTTTCATAGTCGTTGAGTGTTTTCAAATACTTGTATTTACAACCCTGCCCGACTACAAATTGTTTGAGGCAACTCGCTCCTCAATTACTCTTTATGTTTAAATACTTTAACCTGATAAACGTAAGACTGCATACGCTTGATCTGCTGCTTACGCGATAAATGAGCAAGGGTATTTTTTTTATTTAATCGTAATGGAATCCCTTTAAGTGAATCAGACGATATACTGTCTAGTGTTTTAAACAGATAATTGGTTTTAATGGCAAAGCTTACTCCCTCTGAGGTAGTTTGTTTTCCGCTGATAATTCCAATTACATTTCCTTTTTCGTCGAGCAATGGCCCGCCCGAGTTGCCAGGATTTACTCCAATAGCAACCTGATAAGCTGTTGTGTCGCCCCGGAAACCGGTACCTGAGCTAAGATAACCTTCTCCATAAACGATTTCTTCGCGGGGGTAGCCCAGCGTAAAGACACGTTCGCCCAAATCAGACTGATGGTTGTCAAAGCTATATGGAACGGGTGGGAGCGGCCGAAACGCACTGTCGTCGCAGAGTTGCAAAATGGCCAGATCGTTGGTCTGGTCAGCATGAACCACCCGAGCTTTGTAAACTTCACCGGTTTGACTCTGCACATAAATGGAATCAGCATTGAGGATAATATGGTTGTTGGTGACCATATAACCATCGGCTGTAAGCATAAAGCCTGAGCCAGCCACCTGAGCTGGATTGACACTCAATGCGCGGCTACGTCCATTAAGATCGTTCAGCAGTTTTCGCTGCGACGATTTAACGGCCTGAATCTCTTTACTAAGCAGGCTATACTGCTGTTCCTGCTGTTTATGGCTTTGCTGATAGGAACGATATAAGAAAATGGAACCAAACGTTGTAATAGCAGCTACCGATGCCGCTACGGCCAGGGTAGTCCGATAGGCACGCCACAAGGAACGAATTTGGCCAGGCTGTGGAATAGGTGAGCGGTAAAGCGCACTTTCTTCCCGCATTGCCTCCATGTCGAGAGCAGACTGGGCAGCGGCTAACCGTTGTTTAAGCCGAATCCGTTCGCCATAAGCCAGCAGTGCGTTTTCAATTTCGTTTTCGTCATTAGTCTCCATTGTCGTAAAAGACCGACATCACGTCGGTTAAGTAACGGGTGGATGGGCACAGGCCCTAGCTTTGTTTGTACTCAGAAAAAAACAATCGCTTCAACCGCATCAGGCATTTATACTTCTGCGTTTTGGCGTTGTCGGCATTCGTATAGCCAAACTTTTCGGTAATCTCCTGCATGCTCAGGTGCTGAATATAAAAATCTTCCAGCAACGTTCGGCAGGGCTCGCCAAGCCGGGCCAGCGAATCGGCCATCAGATTAAATTGCCGGTCTCGTTCTTCATGATCGATAAAATCGTCATCAACCTGCTGACCCGCAAAATCCTCTCCGGCCGGTGTTTCAATATCGCGTACCATGTATCGATTCCGCTGAGCTAATTGCTTGAGCCAAAGCCGACGACTAACTGAGTAAATGTATGTTTTTAGTTGACAGTAAAGTTCCAGCGAACCTCCTCTGACTTTTTCATACAACACTACAATCGCTTCCTGATAAATATCTTTTGCATCATCCTCGCTACCACTATTGGTCGTGATAAAATGTAAGATCATCGGGAAATACCGTCGATACAATTGATTGAGCACCTCATCGGAACCATCGGCAAGGCCCGCCAGCAATTCGTCGTCAGTTAAAACGGGCCGCCTACTTTCCTTCATCGTATTGCGTCATTACTTAATACAAAATCACCCCAAACGTAACCCAAAAAAAAATTAAAAAAAGTTGGGTTACCTTTTTCTCGATAGGGTATTAACGTTGACATTAATCTATTTATCACTCGTAAACAAAACGCCCCAAAACTATGAAAGCTATCACGAAATCTGCCTTCTTTTTCATGGCTATGATCGCCCTTGCAACTGCTTGCAGCTCGAAAAAGACTGAAACTGAGACGACTTCGGCTGATTCTACCTCTACCATGATGTCTGATTCTACTATGATGTCTGATTCTACCATGGCTACTGATTCGGCTTCGACGATGTCGTCAGATAGCGCGAAGTAATTAGAACTAAGGCACAACTGCCGGTTGTAATACCGACATCGCTATAAACGTTTTAAAGCCTCCAATTAGTTGGGGGCTTTTACTTTTTATTTGACCAGGCCGCCATAACCGGCTATTGATTAGCGGATATGATCGATCCGTTCGAGCATTTCCAGGCAGGAACGACTGTTGTGGTAAGGGCACTTCCACATACTTATTTTGTCGTTGCCGAGAATTTTATGATCGGCCGTGACACCGCTGTACCACTCGCCATTCGTTGTGTCGAGGAGGTATTTTTTTATGAACTCCCAGCTTTTTACTGATTTGTCGAGATACGATTTGTCGCGCGTATGCTGGTAGGCATTCATAAAACCAACCATTGCTTCTGCCATAACCCACCAGGAGCGTTCGCGGTTCAGATGCCCATCGGGATCAAGTTCGTAGTTCATGCCACCGTCGGTGTCGAAGCCAGTGGTAGCGGCCTTTGCCATATTGATGGCCAGCGCCTGAATTTTCTTTTGAAGGGGTTTATCTTCAGCGTTTTGGGTTGCCAGCAGGTCGGCGGCTTCGGGTAATAGCCAGGAGGCTTCAATATCGTGTCCGTAGGAAATGGCCGTACGTCGTATAGTCCAGTCAGTATCCATGAATAGATTCATCCGATAGGTTTTCGGATCAACAATATGTTGCTGAAATATGGTCAACATACCTCGCATCTGATCGGCTACTATTTTTTCGGGCCAAACCCGGTATAAACACGTGAACGACTCCAAAATGTGGAGATGCGTGTTCATCGTCTTAATTTCCTGATTGTCGTACTTGCTGATGATATAGTCGGTAGCGGGCGACCAGTCCTGAGAGAGAGCCTCTACAAAACCTCCTTTCCTGGGGTCGTAGGCGTGTTTTACCATTAGACCAAATAAGTCTCTGGCTAAAGTGAGAGCAGGAGCAGAGCCGGTAGCATGAACATATTCGCTTAAGCCATATAGGGTAAACGCCTGGCCATATAAGTGCTTGAGGGGGTATTTAGGTTTTCCTTTGGCATCGACAGACCAATAGGCACCCCCGTATTTCGGGTCAATAAAATGGTCTCGAATATAGTCAAAGGCCCTGTCGGCAACGGCTTTGTACTCTTCATGTTGCGTATGGCGCAAAGCCGCTGAGAAGGTCCATAGAATGCGGCTATTCAAGACAATGCCTTTATCGGCATTAGGATCAGGCTGATTCTGGTAATTTACCCGACCATAGAAGCCTCCATTTTGTGGGTCGGGCGCGAATCGCTCCCAATACGAAAGGATATCTTTATGTTCCTGTCGTAGTTCGGCGCGGAGTTGCTTAAGATCCATGTTAGGAATGATGAATTATGAATGGGAAATGATGAATCTCATTCCAGAGAAACAGTTCATCATTCATAATTCATCATTTATCATTTTCTACTGTTATTTGCGGCTTCCATTTCGACTGCTACTGTGTCCCGAATGGCCGTGCCCTCCGCGTTCATCGGCTAGTTCGTTTTTAGTTTTGCCGTTTAGGTCGTGGTTGTCTTCAGGGCCCTGTTTGGTTTTGTTTGCGTTTGTCATCGTGCGTTCTCCATTGGGGCGGGTTTTGCTCGTATCATGTGCCTGCTGATTGCGAGTGCGGTCGCCGTTTGGCTGTAAGTTATTCGAACCCGGCTGGTCTGTGGTTTTGTGATTGCTCATAACGTTTGTCTAGTTGTTTTGTAGAATAAACGTTATGAGCTTAATCAATGTTTAACACAAATGCCCCATCGGATTCCGATGGGGCATTTGTTAACAGGTTACTCAAGTAAGCTTAATATCCTGGGTTTTGTGACAGAACATCTTTGCCCTGATAGTCGATCTGCGTTTGTGGGATCGGCATATATTCATCTTTGCCCGCCGTAAACTTAGCGTTAGCATAGCCTACTGACAATTTCTTGCTTTCATAAGACAAGAAGTTGTTCAGTACTGTTGCTGCAGTTCCCCAGCGAACGAGGTCAAATAAGCGGTGTCCCTCGCCCGAAAGTTCAAGTTTACGCTCAAATTGAACGGCCGTACGCGCTGCGGCTTTATCGGTCCAGGCAGCATCGTAAGTAGCAATTTTGTAGTTGGCTGCGTTCGTACCATCGGCATTCTTCACAAAGCCGGCTGGGTTAGCCGCTCTCGTGCGAATCATGTTCACATACTTACGAGCCGTTTCCAGACTACCAACTTCAATTTCGCATTCAGCAGCCATTAGCAGCACATCAGCGAAACGAATGATGCAATAGTTGATGGCTGAATAACCATCGGTCCATGAGCTACCATCGGTCAGGGTTTTGTCCTGCGATTTGTAGAAGATAAACTTCTTCGGCGAATAAGGACCAGCGAAGCTCTGGTCACGAATCCAGTCAAGACCTGGGTGTACGTTCCAGTCGAGGTATGGAATGCCACGACGACCTACTGACCAGTCCAGACGAGGATCGAGCAGACCAGCATCGGGAGTGAAAGGAGTCGACGAAGCAACACCCTGATCGGTTTTCAATTCGTTGGCCGCTGAGTTATAAGAACCATCCAGAAGCGGAAGCCCTGTAGCATCAACCCGGAATGAGTTGGCCAGTTCGAAGCTGGGAGGGAAGAATCCGCAGCAACCGGCAGGGCCACCCGAACCCGTGTTGTAAGGGAAGTTCAGTACCAGATCGGGGTTAGCGTTATCAGAACTACCCGTATTGGCCGCAGCCTGCGTTGCAAAAATAGATTCTTCGTGGTTGTCATTTGCCGCATTAAAGATCTGCGAATAGCTGGCAACCAGACCATATTTCTTACCATTAGTGGTTTGGCCATTGGCAATAACCAGATCAAATAATGCTTTTGCTTCTGCATATTTTTTCTGATACAGGTAGGTTTTGGCCAGATAAGAAGCAGCAGCCCATTTGTTGGCACGGCCAGCAGCACTCTGCGTTTCGGGCAGATTATCGTAGGCGTTTTTGAAGTCGGCTTCGATTTTAGGCCAGATATCAGCATCGTTTTTCACCTTTTCGATGCCTGTACCATAATCGACCGTTTCGTCAACATAAGGAACCTTGTTGAACGCACGCTTCAGTTCAAAATAGTAGTGACCGCGCAGGAAACGGGCTTCAGCCGTAATCCGTGCTTTATCACTAGCCGTTACATCATTGCTAGCCGATGCCAATGTACGGATAACAATGTTAGCCCGGCTAACACCTTCATACATGGCGTTCCACTTCGCGTTTACCTCACCACTGGATGGCAGAAGCAGGTATGTCTGATAAGGGGTAAGGGCGTTAAAGTCACCAGAGTTGGAGCCTTTGTTGGCTTCACCACCCGAAATGCTACCCCGTACCCAGTTGTACGAACTTGCCGACTGGCTGAATCCGCGTGCATTTAACTGTGCATAAGTAGCCAGCAGTAACCCTTCCAGACCAGCTTTTGACGTGAGCTGCGTACTGGATAACTGCCCTGTTGCGGGTACTTCCAGGAATTTGTCTTTGCAGGCAAATGTAACCATCATCAGCATCGCTGTGGCCACAGTTCCCTTTGTAATGTATTTTTTCATAGTCCAGTTTACCTGATATGTTTTTGATTAAGGTGGAGTACGCTGAAACATTGTTACTCCACCCTTATTCATTTAGAAACCAAAGCTTAAACCAACGTTATAGCCGCGAGTGATTGGGTAGTTACCGATATCGATACCGAAGTTTGTATCGGCTGCACCACCTACACCCGGATCAAGGCCTTTATATTTGGTGATCGTGAACAGGTTCGTTGCCGAAGCCGAAATCCGCAGACGGCTCATTTTGATCCGGTTCAGAATCACCGACGGGAACGTATAGCCAATGTTCAGATACTGCATCCGACCATACGAACCATTTTCTACGTAGTAGGAGTTAGGCTGCGTGTTGGTGCTGAAGTTCGATGCACTTTCGAAGATGGGTATATCCGTATTGGTATGTGTTGGCAACCACGAATCTTTCACGCGGGCACTAACAGCGGCTCCCGTAAATGAAGGATAGAAATCGGTGAACCAGCGCTGGTTGTTGAAAAGCTTGTTGCCGATCGACGCATAGAGGTTAGTGTTCAGATCGAAACCTTTATACTTCAACGTCAGCGTGATACTACCCGTAAATTTCGGAACTGGGCTTCCCAGGAAAGTCCGGTCGTTGTCATCGATTTTGCCATCGCCATTGATATCAGCATACCGGAAACGACCCGGAGCGGCACCATCCTGCGTAGGAGCTGCGGCAACTTCTTCTTTGCTGTTGAAGAGGCCAATCACTTTATAACCGAAGAACGACGAGATCGGCTGACCTGGCTGGTTACGAACTACGTTACCATTCAGACGAGTACCGCCCGATGCAAAGTAAGGTACGCCAGGAGCCAGCGAAACAATTTTGTTGCTCAGGAAACCGCCAACAACAGTAACTTCATAACCCAGATCGCTGGTGATGTTACCGCGGGTAATGGCCGTGATGTCGATACCCTGGTTACGCATGCTGGCAACGTTTGAATAAGGAGCTGATGCGCGCACACCTACTACACCTGGAAGGCTAAGCTGGAACAGCAGATCTTTGGTATCTTTCCGCCAGAAGTCGAGGATTAACTCTAACTTGTTGTTGAAGAACGATCCGTCCAGACCAATGTTCGAGGTAACGCTGCTTTCCCATTTAGCCGTTGGGTTACCAATCTGGCTCCGGTAGAAACCAGCCGAGATACTGTTGTTGGTACCACTGATGTCGTAACCATTACCAGCGTTCGAGGCAAACAGGTTATACTGGTTGGTAGCACTCAGGTAGTTTGAGTTACCCATGATACCATAACCACCACGAATTTTCAGGTCAGATACCCAAGGCAGATTTTTCATGAACTCTTCCGACGAAATCCGCCATGCTGCCGAAATAGCCGGGAACACCCCGAAACGGTTGCTGGGCGCAAACTGCGACGAACCATCCCGACGAACAACACCCGTCACAATGTACTTGTCGTTGAACGTGTAGCGAGCCTGGGCGAACAACGAGTAGAACTTGTTACCCAAACCATAGCCACTGTTTACGTTACGAGTGGCACCCGGAGTTGTAGTGCTGATCGTGACGTAGTTCGGATCGGTCGTGAATGGGTTTTGGCCTGAGCCGCTGATGCTACGACCTGCTCCCGTATTCAATGCTTCGATACCCGCCAGAACACTTACATCGTGAACGCCAAAGCGTTGTTTATAAGATGCGGTATTGGTGAACGTCCAGGCCAGACCATAACCAGAGCCTTCGCTATAGGTATAGGTGGTGTTGTTCTCCGAGTTTTCGTACTGAACCCGACCGTAGCTATTGAAGTAGTTACTGAAGTACGTACCACCAATGCTACTTTTCAGAGTCAGAGATGGCAGCAGATCATACTCCAGATAAGCGTTACCGAATCCGTAAATATTGAAGTTACCGTTGTTCTGCGCTGCCTGACGGTTGGCTACCGGGTTGCTTGGGTTGTTGAACCCTTTAGCCGCCGTACCGGCATAGCCTCCAAAGGAGTTATATACCGGAATGATGGGTGCCATACGGAAAGCTAACAACACGTCGTTTTCGTCGGATGGCGAGCTGGAGTTGTTGTTTGTACCATTACCTAACTGGCTACCAACGCCCCCGAGTACACCTGTGTTGGAGATATAAGCCATCTGCAGGTTTTCGCCAAAGCGTAGTTTTTTCGTAATGTCAAACTCGGTATTGGCCCGGAAGGTATAGCGTTTATAGTTGTTATAAATGATAATACCAGCCTGATTCTGATAGCTTAAGCTCAGATAATACCGGCTTGAAGCAGTTCCGCCCGAGAAACCAAGTGTGTGGCGGGTCAGTGGCGCTACACGAGTGATTTCATTATACCAGTTTGTTCCCTGTTTGTTAGAAGGAATAACCAGATATACCGGACCGTTGGCCGAATTTGTATTATACTTCAGTTTTTCAGCAGCCAGATCAACCTGCGATGCAGACAGACCAACATTGCTGCCAACGAGTAGGTAATCTGGAAGAACCGGAGACTGGCCCGCACCATACTGACCGTTGGCAATACCTGTGAAGCTATCTGGACCAATTGTGCCGCCTGCCTGATAGATGTCGTTCTTGCGGGCCTGCCAGGTCCAGTCGGCCTGTTCCTGTGGATTCAGTGTAGCCGGGCCTTTACCTGGATCAGTAACACCATACAATCCATCATAAGTTACGGTGAGCTTCTGGGCATTGCGTTGACCTTTTTTGGTTGTTAACACAATCACACCCGAGGCAGCGCGAGCACCATAGATCGAAGCAGAAGCCGCATCTTTCAGTACGGTGGTACTTTCAATGTCGTCAGGAGCCAGATAAGCAATGTTTTGCGTTGGGACTCCATCGACTACATACAATGGCTGGTTACCACCGAAGGAACCAAAGCCGCGAATACGAACCTGGCTACTAGTACCCGGCTGACCGTTGGTGATAACGGTTACCCCGGATACGCGACCCTGCAACTGCTGCTCTACGTTCGTAGAAGGAACCACTTTTAACTGAGCCGGTTTTACGGTCGACACGGCGCCGGTTGTTTCACGGCGGCTTTCTGTCGAATAACCCGTTACAACGACTTCGTTCAGAGCAGTAGCTTCATCTTCCAGCGTTACGTTCACTTCAGAACGGTTTCCAACAGCAACTTCCTGCGTTTTGAATCCAATAGCCGAAATGACAATGGTTGGATTTGAACCGCGAACGTTAATAGTAAAATTACCCTCAGCATCTGTGGCAGTACCAGTTGTAGTTCCCTTTAAGACTACGTTAGCACCCGGAACTGCACCATCGGCGCCACTAATCTTACCCGTTATGCGACGGTCTTGAGCGGAGGCATTCAGACTCCAGAGCAGTAAGACTGCCCCCAGAAGAGAGGAATGCAGAAGCCTGTAAAGTGTTGACTTCATAGGTTGGTAAAAGATTGGTTTAGAGATTTTTTTTACTGGTCTTATAGGGCCAATACGTGCTACAAATTTTACTTATTGAGTAGTTTGTACTTTACCTATAGAGAAATTAATCGTACAAATATTATAGCTGTTTTATTATATTCCAAAGTAGAATCAGAATAAAATTTAGGCTGTTTATCTTAGTGTAGTGCAATATTTGAGTAATTTCACTTACAATTATTTTATATAACATTGATTATCAATATATTAAATTTTAACCCATAATTAATATCTCCATAAATAAGAGCGAACTTCTATGAATAATTCTATACGAAAAATCACTTAAAAAATGCCTTTAACGCTCATATAGGCGTAATTTTGGCCATTATGCATACGAATTACTATTTTCTGCGCCAGCTTGCAGTAGCGCTCGAACCTGATCTGACTGGCCTTCGCTTTCTGGAATGCTTTAGTCAGGATCGTGATGAGGTAATACTGGTCTTTGCGCAGGCGAAAGGAAAGCTTAACTATTACAAGCCATTTTACGTGAAGGCAACCCTTCGGCCCGACTTTTCGGGGCTGATGTTTCCGGACTCCGTGCAGCGTGCCCGCACCAATAGTGCCGACCTTTTTGAGGACGTTATCACGAGTCATACGGTCGATTCCTTTGACAGTACAACTGGTGAGAATGGAGCAAAATGGCCCGGCCGAGCCGTTGTAGGTGTTCGTGCCTTTTTGAATGAACGCTGTCTGGCCATTTTGCTGGAAGATAATTATACGATGTTGTTTAAGTTCTTTGGCAATCGCCCCAATTTGCTGGCTTTCTATAACAACACCGTCATTGATTCATTTAATCAGAAACTCCTGACCGATCGGAATCTGGTACTGGATGCATTTGACCGGCCAATCGACCAATCGTGGGAGGCTTATGTAAAAGCGGGCTTCGATCATCGTAAACTATTTCCGACGTTCGGCAAAGTGGTAAACCAGCAACTAACGGAATTGGGTGTTGGCACCGGAAAACTCACTGCTGAAGAACAATGGAATGTTATTCAGCAAACGCTTGCTCAGCTCGAACGGCCTCGTTATTATCTAACCAGGTTGCAGCATATTCCTACGCTTAGTTTAGTACCAATAGGCGACATACAGCGTGAATTTGAAGGCCCAATCGAAGCCGCTAACCGATTTTATGCTGCATATAATGGTCTGAATACGTTTGAGCGCGAAAAGGGAGAGCTATTACGACTCCTCGAAAAACGCCGAAAACGGGCCGAATCCTTAATCGAAGTCAATTTGCAGCGGATGATAACCCGCGAAGAAGGAGCCAGTCACGAAGAAATCGGTCATATTTTGATGGCTAATCTGCACGATATACCTACCAGCCCCAATGTGAAATCGCCCGAAACGGTAACCTTAACGGATTTTTACCGTGATCGACCCATCATAATAAAATTAAAAACGGATCTGACCCCCCAAAAGAATGCTGAGAATTATTATCGGAAAGCCAAAAATGAAAAAATAGAAGAGGATTATCTAAATCGGCAGATTGTGGCTAATGAAGCCGAACTAAACCGAATCGACCAGCAGAAGGCCGATCTGGAGGCCATTCTGACCCTGAAAGAACTACGGCGCTATGTCAAACAGCATAACCTGTTGGGAGAACTGACAGGGACTCAAACGGGGGGCGATGCATCGCAACTCTTCAAGGAAGTTGTGATTAATAATTTTCGGATACTGATTGGGCGAAATGCCAAAAATAATGACCTCCTGACGCAGAAATATGCCTACAAGGAAGACTTGTGGCTACATGCCCGCGATGTGCCAGGATCGCACGTAGTAATTAAATATCAGGCTGGTAAGCCATTTCCCAAAAACGTGATAGAAAGGGCCGGAGAACTGGCCGCGTGGTATTCAAAACGTCGTACGGATAGCCTATGCCCGGTAACGGTAACGCCTAAAAAATTTGTCCGAAAGCCTAAAGGACTTGCTGAAGGGCAGGTGGTAATTGAAAAGGAAGACGTCATTCTGGTTGAACCAAAAGAGTAACTGAGCAGATACTCCGCAATAGTTGATTATCTGCTCAGGTTATCGTTACTGTTCCAGAGCCAGACTCATATGAGCTACCATGAGCCGGTTCATTTCGCTCCAGGTGTTGTTCCATGAGTTTTCGGTCAAGAAGGCATCAATCGCATCCCAGTTTCCGGGATGCTTTGCCGCCAGAGCCGTTTCAATAGCTGTTTCAAAAGTAGTCACTGAATCGGCAATCTGAACAAAATCGGAACAGCCATAGGTACGTACGACATCGCGAATGGGGGCCGAAACAACGGGTAAACCCGCAGCCAGATACTCGGGGGTTTTGGTAGGGCTGATGAACCGGGTTGATTCGTTGAGGGCAAAAGGTAGCAGCGCTACTGCCCAGTTGCTAAAGTAGGATGGTAATTCGGCATAGGGTTTCATGCCCAAAAAATGAATGTTAGGGCCTTTAGGGAGCGTTGCCGGATCAACTTTAACTACGGGGCCTAACAATATAAATTGCCATTCGGGGCGTCGTTCGGCTAGTTGCTGGATTAGCCCGTTGTCGAATCGTTCGTCGATTACGCCACTAAAGCCAAGTCGTGGATTGGGTAGATTTTGTTGATCAACTGGATCAGGGCAGGGCTGCCGGGCTGCCGAAAAGTGAGCGAAATCGATGCTACTCGGAAACGCAAAAACACTCGGATGCCGGTTTTGTTTGGCTTCGTACAGACTATAACCGCCCGTAAAAACCAGATCGGCCCGTTCCAGAAGTTTCTGCTCCTGCTCGATCAACTGAGGAGGGGCTCCCAGAAAGGCAGAAAGTTCGTCCATGCAATCGTAGACGGTTAAATTGGGGCGAAGATGGTCGCTGAAGAGGAGGGCCATGGGTGTATAGTACCAGGCAATATATTTTTCAATGCGTTCGGCCCGTAAAAATTGGTCGAGTAGCTGCCGTTGCAATTCAATTGCGTCGGTGGGGCTAGTGCCATGTGGCAGATGGGGAACCAGCACCGTGAGCTGATCCATTTGCTGGCATACATTGAGCCGGAAATCGGAATCCCAGATAGGCTCTTCCAGAACCCACACCCGATAGTTTTTAGTAGCTCTGGTCAGGAGATGCTGAGGCCGTTGATAGACGAAATTCCAGCGAAGGTGCGAGAAGCATATCAGGTCGTGGACATCACCGACCGAAAACGGAGTGGAAAAATGATTTTCACCAGCCATAGCTGACCGGGACGTTGACGAATTAGCGGCATCGGCTGAATCAGGCGTTGAGTCCGTAAGTTTCATAAACAGTGTTTCGGAGAAAGTTAATTAGGCAGTATGGCTATAGGTTTATGTTACTATAGTGCTCTTCCGAAACCTGACCGTTTACGAAATGTTGATGATCCGATAATTTATTGAGGGAGTGGCTTCAGCGTGTGCCGATGCCCTCCGCTGGCCGATTGCGGCAAAGGCAGATACACTCGAAATGTAGCTCCATGCCCCTCCTGGCTGCTTGCGGTTATATAACCTCCATGAATGTCTACAACCTTTTTGCAAATAGCCAGACCTGTGCCTGTACCCGTATAGTGCATACGCCCGTGAAGCCTCCGGAAAATTGTAAAGATCCGGTCTAGATACCGCTCATCAAAACCAATACCATTATCCTTTACGGATATAACCGCGAATCGTTTTCCAATCTGGAAGGCATCCGTTTTCAGGAAACCGTCGGGTAATTCAGCTTCGGTAGCTGCATATCCGTTAACCGTAATGAAAGGGGGAATTTTTGTGCCGTCGGTTTGTGCTTTCTGAAACTTCAGAGCGTTGCTCAATAAATTCTGAAATAATTGCCGCAACAACGATGCGTCGCCCCAAACGAGGGGTAAATGACCAGTGGTAAGCTGAGCCTTCTGATCTAAAATTGCCAGTTCCAGATCTTCGGCTACCGAAGCTATGAGTTGATTCAGATCGACCAGACCAAATGTTTTGGTATCGCCTGATAAACGCGAGTAAGTTAGTAAATCCTGAACCAAAGATCGCATCCGTCGGGCTGAACCCTGCATTCGTCGGATCAGATCAGAAGCAGGTTCACTTAGTTCGTTTGAAAACTGATTGCTGAGTACATCGCCAAAGGCAATGATTTTACGCAGGGGTTCCTGTAAGTCGTGCGAAGCTACATAAGCAAACTGTTCCAGACTCTCGTTTGATCGGTGGAGTTCCTGAACGGTAGCTTCCAACTGCTGATGCATTTGTTTGGAGGCTGTTATGTCCTGTAGTGTAGCAACAAAACCATCGTTTAGCGGGGTCAGCGTAATATGAAACCATCGGTTTAGCATCGGAATAAATTCGTCGATTTCAACTGACTGCCCCGCATCGATCCGTTCGCACAATCGAACCATCCGTTCGGGCTTTAGCGGATAAAAATCAGTCAGCATCAAGCCCGTAAACCGGACCGTTGCCTGACCCGCCAGGGTTTCGAACTGCCGATTGGCTAACGTAACCTGAAAGTTCGTGATTGCTTGTTGAGGGCTTCGTATGGCCTCAAAAACGACTATGGCATTGGGCGATGAATTTAGCACACCGTTGAGCAGCGTGGTCTGCTGGGCAAGCCGACGGGCCGTTTGGTGTAGGTCGCTGGTATCGGTATAAGAGAGCAGCAGGCCGTCGGTGCCGAAAGCGGATGCCGACTGGATTACCCAGGCTTCGCGGTCGCCGATACGAAAACTTTGTTCAACCCGACTGGCTTCGCCGGTTTCGACAACCTTAATGTAGGTTTGCCAAAGTTTCGATTCACGAATAAATGGAAAAAAATCGGTTAGTAATTGGCCCGTAATCGGATTATTGGCGGGGTTATTATTTTGTAATGTATCGCGCAACGCTGTCTGGTTCATAAACAGATAGCGAAAGTTGACGATAGCTCTATGGGGAGACGTGTCGTCTCGAACAGCTACCAGTCCTACCAGTCCATTGATCGAATGAGTCAGAACTTGTTGCCATAAGAGCGCACTCTCTTCGGTTGATAGGCCAAAACCAGGCTGTACAACTTGGGGTTGAGATAGGTGATTCATGAAGGTTACGGTAGGTTTATTGGATAGGTACGTGCTAATAGAACTTAAAGATTAATAATTTCGTATAAAAAAACCGTTAAACGTATACCAAACTATACGTTTATCTATAATAAAATTACCCTGATACTCGGCAACAGTATCAGGGTAATTTGTTGATTATGACTCTTTTATTTAGACTTGTTCTTAAGTAATTTACCGTTTAATAAATGATGTAAATAGCTATTTTCAATAAGCTTTAGTTTGCTTTGGAGCCTCATTTAATTTGAATAAGTATCCATCAAGATCTGAAAAGTAAACCTGAACAACGCCGTCAAATCGAACCTGTCGATGAAAGGCAATATTCTGCGACTTTAAGTATTGTTCTGATTTGTTAATGTCGGCTACAAACAAGGCAAAGTGGCTCCCATTCTTATCATGCACAATGTCTTCTGTGCGACCATTGAGCAGGTGAATTTGCTGACCGTCGCCCAGATCGAACCACGCGCGGATCGCTTTCAGATTATCTGGAACCGGAATTGGCTTAAGTCCCATTACGTCACGATAGAATGCTGCACTTTTGGGCACATCTTTCACGTGTATAGAGAGGTGATTATGCCGCACAATACCAAGTTTATCCTGGGCTAATACCGAAGTCGATACCAGGCAAATGCAAGTAAACAATAAGGGAATAAACAGTTTTTTCATGGCAGGAAAAGTAATCAGTGAATTAAAACTACCCGGCTTTCGTGGCCGTTTCCGCTATGAAGTGTTACGATATAACGACCTGCCGATAAGCCGTGCAAACTAAGCATTCGGGTATGCCTGCCCGAGCCAACATTTGCCTCTGTCAAACCGCCAACTCGCTGGCCCGACGTATTGGTAAGGGTTAGTGTAACAGGCCCCGCCCGCTGTAGCGAAAAATCAATGGTTATGGTTTCCTGAGCGGGGTTTGGATAGACGCCGAACTGGGTTGGTTTTGGCTCGTTGATAGCTGTTATTGGCGACAGAATGGTGTTCTCTGCCACTTTCAACAGAAGATTGTTTGGGTCGATGATAACTCCGGTCACTGTGCCCCGGCAAGGGAGCGTGAATGTCTGGTCGGCCTGCGTATGGAATACGGTTACTAAGGTGTCGCCAGCCGCTGATTGTATCTGGAGCTGTACGGGCATGGTAAATGAAGCTGGATTGGTAGCAGTCGCATTTCGTTGTTGTAGCTGCACCATGACATTGGTAGCGGTATTGACCACATAGGCCGTTGCCCGGTAGACCGGATAGCCTTCGCCATAAATCCATTGCTTAAAGAAATAATCTAATTTTTGCCCCGATACCTGTTCGGCCACTGCCTGGAAATCTTCAGTAATGGCTGTATTGTAGGCAAGTGAGGGAGTAGCCGCATAGGTGCGCAGAATCCGGAAGAAGGTGCTGTCGCCAACAACACCCCTGAGCATATGCAAAACGGTAGCTCCCTTGGCATATGTTCGGTTGGAGTTGAAAATATTGTTGAAGTTGCTGATGTCCTGTACGTAGATTGATCCAGTAGCAGCTCGGGCACTAGCCATAAAATTATTCATGGTTGATTGATAACCCGCCTTTCCACTTTCCGACTCCACATAAACAGCTTCCGCATAGGAAGCAAATCCCTCGTTGAGCCAGATATTCTGCCAATCCCGGCAGGTGATTTTATCACCAAACCACTGATGAGCCAACTCATGGGCAATAACTCTGGGCGTTAGTGCCCGATCTTCCATCGACGAAATGGTCTGATGTTCCATACCGCCCGTATACCGTCCAATTTGTGCATGACCATACTTCGCCCGCCAGAAGGGATAAGAGCCAAATCGATTCGTAAATAACTGAATCATTTTAGGTGTAAGCGCCAGATTGGACTGAACCTGTGGTAAGGTTTCGGGATAGATGTAGTGAGTAATTGGGAGTTGCTGTCCACCAACAGTAATGGGGGTATCGAACTGCTGATAATTGGTTAGGGCAATCGAAATGAGATATTGCGCAATTGGATAGCTGTTCTTCCAGCGGTAGGTTCGGGTGCCATCGGCATTATCGGTCGTACTGACAAGTACGCCATTGGATACCGATACGAACTGAGCGGGCGCTGTTATACTAACGGCCGATGAATCGGCTTTGTCGCCGGGGGTATCTTTGCACGGAAACCAGTCGGGCGAGCCATAAGGCTCACTTAAACTCCAGATCACCGGGTCGTTTGTGGCTTCATGTTTACCAAAAACGAAACTCCCCAGATCGCGGCTGTTTGGAATGCCCTGATAGTAAACAGTCAGCGTTAGTGCCTGACCGTTAGTTAGCGATTGAGCTGGAGTGATGGTCAGGCGGTTTTGTGCGTGTTGGTAGCTCAGGTGCTGGCCATTGGCTTTTACTGAGTCGACCTGTAGACCTAATCCGCCAGCGGCCGTGGTTGAGTTGAAGTCGAGAAAGAAGCTGTTAGTCGAAGCTGCCGTACTTTTGAGCGTTATGGTTGCAGCTCCGCGCAAGTAGTTTGGCGTATGGGTTAACTTGAGGTCGAGACCATAATAGGTAATATCAATCGACTGATCGCCGGGGTAGGCAAGCCGCGCCTTCGGGTTTGCTGCCAGTTTCTGAGCATACCGGATTTTTCCCTGTTGGCAGAATAACCATCCGTTATCGGTCGTGTCGGGCTGAGCCTTGACCTGAGCTGGCAAAATAAGTAAGATAAGGGAGAGAAAACGCCTGCAATACGTATAATACTCCCCCAAAAGTACTGAAAGAGAAGCCACTTTATTGTTCAGCCTGGAGCTGTTTTGGTCTATCTGTTTTGTTTTCAGTCTGGGCTTTCAGAGCCTCCAGCTCTTTTTGCTCTGCTTCGGGCAACTGAAGGTGCCAACCCATTGAGTTCGCCAACTGATACATCATATATTGAATCTGATTGTTGGCAATTTTGGGCAGATCACTTTGAAGCGCCCGATCATTCATGGCTTGTTTAGCCTCGTCCAGAATTTGGGTATAATCCTCGCTGCTGAAGTGGTTTAGTATGCCCGCCTGAATGTCATAAAACTTATAGTCGGTGTCGATCGATAGTATTTCGGGCTGGGGAAACGATTCGATGACTAATTTTTTGGTTCCGTTTTCCGGTGTTCGAAAACGAACTTTCGCAAAGTCAAACCCTACCAGCACTTTCGATTTGGCAATGATCATTGCTTTCTTGGGGTCGTTCAGTAGATAGAGAATCTTTTTCTGATCCTGATAATTATAAATTTCAGAAAAATAACCCTCTGCCATCACGACCTTAAACACTTTTTCGATACGCTCCAGCAATAGAGTCGATTCGTGGCGAACGTCTGTTTTGCCCGAACGCCCCCGTAGTGCATTGCCTAATGCAACGCCCCCACCAACGCCAACCAGAAGCAGTAAGACAATTGTTAAGAAATCCATAATAGCCCAAATGTATTACTAAAAATGGATAATGTATAATATTGGACAAGCCCTCCAAAACCAGAATAAGTGTTAGGAGAGGCTCTGATCCAGAACCTCTCCTAACACTTATCCGATTTTCAGCTTACAGGCTGGCCAGTATGTATTCTGGTTTCACTATTTCGCGTAGGCAACGGCCCGCATTTCGCGAATAACTGTTACTTTGATCTGACCGGGGTATTGCATTTCTTTCTCGATTTTCTGAGAAATTTCGTACGACAATACACCTGCCCGTTCATCAGAAACATGATCGGCATCGACCATGATGCGGAGTTCGCGACCAGCCTGGATGGCATAGCATTTGGTAACACCGGGGAAATTGCTGGCCAGTTCTTCCAGTTCTTTTAGTCGTTTGATATACGACTCCATCATTTCGCGACGGGCACCCGGCCGTGATCCTGACACGGCATCGCAGACCTGCACGATTGGAGAAATCATGCTTGTCATTTCAATTTCGTCGTGGTGGGCACCAATGGCATTGATTACCTCCGGATTTTCTTTATACTTCTTGGCTAGCTCCATACCCAAAATGGCGTGTGGAAGCTCGGCTTCTTCAGGCCATACTTTACCAATATCGTGAAGCAGACCCGCCCGCTTGGCTAGTTTGGCGTTCAGGCCAAGTTCGGCGGCCATAGTTGCGCAGAGTTTGGCAACTTCGCGGGAGTGTTGCAACAGGTTCTGACCATAGCTAGACCGGAAACGCATCCGGCCAACCATTTTAATCAGTTCGGGATGAAGTCCATGAATGCCCAGATCGATAACTGTACGTTCGCCAATTTCTACGATTTCGTCTTCAATATTTTTCCGGGTTTTGGCAACGATTTCTTCAATGCGGGCCGGGTGAATCCGACCATCCTGTACGAGCCGGTGTAATGAAAGGCGGGCAATTTCGCGCCGGACAGGATCAAAACCAGAAATGATGATGGCTTCTGGGGTATCATCGACAATAATTTCGACACCGGTTGCCGCTTCGAGCGCACGAATATTTCGCCCTTCGCGGCCAATTACTTTGCCCTTAACATCGTCTGATTCGATATTGAATACCGATACACAGTTTTCAATTGCATGCTCGGTTGCCGTCCGCTGAATGGTTTCAATAACTACTTTTTTAGCCTCTTTGGTTGCCGTCAGTTTGGCTTCTTCTACAATGCTTTTGATGTAGGAGGAGGCTCTTGTTTCGGCTTCTGCCTTTAGTGTATCGATAAGTTGTTCGCGAGCCTGATCGGCGGAGAGCCCGGCAATTTTTTCGAGTTGGGCTACCTGATCGGCCAGCATGCGGTCGGCTTCCTGCTGACGGCGATCAACCTCTTCCCGGCGTCGGTTAAGCGCATCGATTTGTTGAGAAAGGCTATTTTTCTGTTGGGCGAGTTCGTTGCGTTGCTGATTGAGTTCATGATCCCGATGCCGTTGTTGTTCGGCCTGCTGGTTCAATTGCTGTTCGCGCTGCTTAAGTTTTGTTTCGTTCTGAAGAAGTAAATTACGTTTCTGATTGGTTGTTTCTTCAAATTCGGCTTTGAGCTTCAGGTATTTTTCTTTAGCCTCCAGCATCCGATCCTTTTTTATTGTTTCGGCCTGAAGTTCAGCATTTTTCAATATACTAGCCGCTTTCTCTTCGGCTTCCTGCTCGCGTTTGGCATGATCGCCCGCCATCATCTGGCGGCCAATCATTAGCCCAATCCCACCGCCCGCTAAGACGGCTAAGATGGCTAACCAAAGTGGGATATCCATTGTACTTATATCGTTTGGGGTGAACAAATAAACCATTCAACCTGCCGCGATACGAGTGCCCTTCACTAGTTCCCAGGTATTATGGGGTGGGTACTGCCCCGCCGTTGTTTATGTTGTTATGGCCGGCGTGACGACCTGATCTAACTGAGTTATTTTGTCAAACACCATTTGTTGTAATCGTTGTACCTGTCGTTCTCCTCTGAGCTTGGTAATCAGGCAATCGAAGGCTATTCTGGCCAAAGCGTCCTGCGTATCGCTGATGCCCATATCCCGATATTGTTTCAGTTCATCCTGAATCAGTTTGGCGGCCTCGCGCACAACGGCTTCCGAATCGGATTCTACAAACAGTTTATAGTACCGATCGGCGATTTTTACGCGAATAGACAGTTCTTCCATCGCTGCGGTCGGCTCAGATTGGGCAATTGCCCGGAGCCAATTTGGGTTTATGACAAACTACTCAAGTGAGCAATACACCGTTCTAATTCCCGGATATACTCGTCGAGTTGTTTTTTAAATTCGGCATTCGTATCTGTCTCAGACAGATTGTTATTTACAATAATACCAAAGTCTTTTGACTTTGAAATCTTTTTTTCTGAATTATCGAGTTTTTTCTGTAACTCTTTAGCCTGTGTTTGTTGTTCCTTTAACCGATCATTCAAATCGGTGTTTTGTTGTTCTAATTGTTTTATGCGCTTTTTTGCATCATCGCATACGCCTTTTAGCAACCCGATTTTCCGTTCGAGCTGTTCGACCAGTGCTACGATTTGATGCTCACTAACCATGTTATGAATAATTGAATGATTGAATTGTTGAATGATTGAATGAGGGTATATTCGATGGGAACCTCCATTCAATCATTCAACAATTCAATCATTATTTTCGAATAACGGCACCCAGTTCGCGTTCGAAACCGCTCATAAGCCGTTGCATAGTTTTGTCGATAGCTGTATCGGTAAGGGTTTGGGTTGGATCCTGCAAGGTAAAACTCACCGAATACGATTTCTTATCAGCGCCCAAATTCTCACCTTCATACGTATCAAAAACAGTTATAGCACGGAGCAATTTTCGTTCCGTTTGGTGAGCCAGTCGACTGATTTGTTCAAATGGAACATTTTTATCGAGTACGAGTGACAAATCCCGCCGAACTTCTGGAAAACGTGGCACTTCTTCGTACCGAATTTTGGTATTGGCCAGTTTTAGCAATGCATTCCAGTCGAAGTCGGCATAGAATACAGGTTGTTTCAGGTCCACTAATTTAGTCAGTTTTGGATTTACCAGTCCCAAACTTACCAAAGGTTTTTTATTGACCAGATAAGTTAAGCCGTACTGGAACAAAACCGGGTCAGATGGCTGTGTATCAAACTGTTTTATTCTGAATATGTTTAATACACGCTGAACAGATGTTGCCAGATCATGAAACGCAACCGGCTGGCCTTTGGCTAACCAGCTTTCAGCCATTTGATTGCCAATCATTGCCAGACTTAACCGCGCTCGCTCATGGTAGTTACTGGCACCGTCTTCGGGTTGGGTTTTGTGGTAAATCTTGCCAAACTCAAACGTCTTAAGATCTTTTTGCCGACGGTTAAGATTGTAAACGAGTGTTTCGAGGGCCGAGAAAAGCAGTGTCTGCCGCATTACCGATAGCTCTTCACTCAACGGATTGAGCAGGGTCACATCTGCTCCGGGTAAGGTGGCCCGAATGGCGTCGTTATAGGCAGGGCGGGTCAACGAAAGGGTTAGTATTTCATAAAAACCATTAGCTGCCAGCAATTGGCCCACCCGACTTTGCCACTGATTGGGGTCTACTTTAGGAAATTCAGAAAGTGAATCGGCGGCCAGATGAACCGATAGCGGAACATTGTCTAAACCATAGATTCGCAGAATTTCTTCAATAACATCGGCTTCGCGCGTTACATCGACCCGGTAGGGAGGCACAACGGCGATGAAACTATCGGCAGTTATCTCGTCGGCTTCGATATCCAGTGCACTTAAAATGCGGTGAATGTCTGTCCGGTCAATTTTGATACCAATGAGCCGGTCGATGTTTTTATAGCGAACCAATACCCGAAAGGGCTGAATGGGTTCAGGATAGAGATCAGTGATTTCGGAACTTATAGTGCCCCCGGCTACTTCCTGAATCAATAAAGCGGCACGCTTCAGTGCAAAAATCGGCATATTGGGGTCAGTACCCCGTTCGAAGCGGAACGATGCATCTGTTTTCAGGCTGTGGTATTGGGCTGTTTTACGAACTGATGTCGGTGAAAAATAGGCCGATTCCAGAAAAATACTTGTCGTCTGGACTGTTACGCCAGAGTTTTGTCCACCAAAAACGCCAGCAATGCACATCGGCTTTTCGGCATCGCAAATCATTAGATCGGTAGCGCTGAGTGTTCGCTCAACGCCATCAAGGGTAACAAAGGATGTTCCCTCTGGCAGAGTTTTAACGATGACCTGTTTGCCCGCAATCTTTTCGGCATCGAATGCGTGAAGCGGCTGCCCAAGATCATGACAAACAAAATTGGTTACATCGACAACGTTATTGATCGGATTTAGTCCGATACTAAGCAGGCGTTTTTTGAGCCAATCGGGCGATTCATTAACGGTAAGGCCGCTAATCGTTAGCCCTGTGTAGCGTGGGCACGCAGCCTCATCGTCTACACGCACATCGATCGTCAGATCGTGGTTGTTTACCGAAAACGCGTCGACCGACGGCATGGTGAGTGGCCGTTTCAGAACAGCTTTCAGATCGCGGGCCGTTCCGAAGTGTGAGGCTGCATCGATCCGGTTCGGTGTTAGGCCGATGGCTATCTGATAATCGGCTTCGAGATTGAAATAGCGAGCTGCCGGGGTCCCGTTGGGCAGATCGGTGGTCAGCACCATAATTCCTGCATGCGATGTGCCCAAACCGATTTCATCTTCGGCACAGATCATTCCTTCGGAGGCTGCTCCCCGAATTTTAGCTTTTTTGATCTGAAAAGGTTCGCCAGCCGTTGGGTGTAGGGTAGCCCCCACCAGGGCTACAACTACTTTTTGTCCGGCGGCCACATTAGGGGCTCCACACACAATGGAAAGTGGTTGGCCAGTTCCGGCATCGACCGTAGTGAGGCTCAGTTTATCGGCATCGGGGTGCGGAATGCAGGTGAGCACTTCACCAATTACGATGCCTTCCAGACCACCCGGTACTGCCTCAATCTTTTCAACTCCTTCAACCTCAAGGCCAGTGCCCGTTAACAGTTTACCAACTTCTTCCGGCGATTCCGGCAATTCAATATAATCTTGTAACCATTTATAGGAAATCTCCATAGATGCCAATGCAATAAATATTGCAAAGGTAAGGAGAAAACAGAGAAAGGTCGGCGAAAAGAGTTAAATCCTGTCAGACGTTTCTGCTGGACTTAATGATACCGTTCTCCTGCCCTGATAGCGATCGGAAGTGTGTTTTCGGCGGGTGGAAGCGGACAGGCATAGGTAGGGTTATAGGCGCAGTAGGGGTTGTAGGCGGTATTGAAGTCTAAAAGAATCTGATTATCTGTTATCTGGACAGCCGGTATTTCAAGATAACGGCCTCCGCCGTAGGATTCTTTGCCTGATGTGGCATCGCGGAACAAAATCGAATAGGTGTCCTGAAACTTCACAACCAGTAACCGACACGTTTCGCCATTCAGATTAAAAACTGCGTGGGCAAATTTGTCATAGGTCTCTTCTGACCCGTCGGTCATGTGTACGACCAGTTTCTGGGTTTTATCGGCAAATGGTTCCAGGCGGGCAACAAGCCGATAGGCCGGATCAGGAGCAAAATAGGAAAGGCCTTTAAAGCTTGTCTTATCGGTTAGAGGGGATTCGGAGCCTGTTTTGAAAAAATCATTTTTTTTCTGCCGCTCTGCGTCGAGCTGTTGCCGATACTCATTCGGATTAACAGTGGCTTTCAACCCTTCGGTAAGGGTTGAAGGGGCATTATCGAAAAAGCTAAAATACAGAACTGCCAAAATAAGGAGAGACAGCCCGGCCAATAAATAGTTGTTCTTCAACATGAGTGCAAACCTGCAAAAAAATGTTTATTTTTTGCCAAAATGTCTTCTTGAAATTGAAATCGGCCCTATAGCTTTTGAATTTTTATACTAATTTGGTAATTAGTAATAATTACTTAAATAAACTTTGGCGCTGCTTTAATATATTTGAACGAATTTCGTTCATCTACCTTTTTTTTCATCTTACCTGATGGCCCAACTCTACGAACTTAAAACCTTTGCTTCTGAAAATGGGAATCTGACTGTTTTCGAGAACGTTATTCCGGGAACGATCCAGCGCGTTTTTTATATCTATGGAGCCGGGCAGAGTCCAAGAGCGGGTCATCGGCACTGGCGCGCCTGGAATGCATTAATTTGTATCAATGGGAGTTGTCGGGTATATAATCATGATGGAAAAACGGAAACTACTTATTTCCTGAATGATCCAAAACAGTGCCTTGTTTTGGAGCCAGAAGACTGGCATATTATGGACGAGTTTTCACGCGATGCTATTCTGTTGGTCGTATCGAATCAACTCTACGACAAAGACGACTATATTTATGAGCCTTATCCGAACAGCCGGGTGCTGACTGTTTCGGAATGATTCCATTTCTCGACTTAGGCCAGATTAACAAACCCCATCAGGAACGTATTCGGCAAGCCGCCGATCGGGTAATGGAGTCGGGTTGGTACATTCTTGGGCGTGAAGTGGAAACCTTCGAAAACAGCTTTGCTGATTTTTGTGGTACGCGCCATTGTATTGGCGTGGCCAATGGACTTGACGCCTTAACGCTCGTATTAAAAGCCTGGGATCTGCCCGATCGGAGCGAAGTGATTGTTCCGGCCAATACCTACATTGCATCGGTACTGAGCGTTACTCTGGCAGGTTTAAAACCTGTATGGGTTGAACCTGACCCGCACACCTGTTTAATTGATCCTGCCCAGATCGAAGCGGCTATTACTTCCCAAACCCGCGCTATTTTGCCCGTTCATTTATATGGCCGTTGCTGCAATATGGACCCTATTCTCGAACTAGCCGAACAGCACCAACTCTATGTGCTGGAAGATGCTGCACAGGCACATGGGGCAATTTATAAAGGAAAACGATCCGGAAACCTAGGCCATGCGGCCGGATGGAGTTTTTATCCGAGCAAAAACCTGGGTGCTTTAGGCGATGCTGGGGCCGTAACAACAAATGATGCCGAACTCGCCAGCCGTATTCGGGCTTTGCGGAATTACGGCTCCTTGCAGCGATATGTAAATGAATATGTTGGCAATAATAGCCGTTTAGATGAGCTACAGGCGGCAATTCTGTCGGCAAAACTACCCTTCCTGTCTGCCGAAAATAAACGACGGCAAATGCTGGCTCGGCAGTATTTAACAGGAATTAAGAACCCAGCCGTTTTGTTACCTCCCGCTGATCAGGTTAGTGATGATGCCTGGCATTTGTTTGTTATTCGACATCCACATCGCGACAGATTGCGGGCTTATTTACAGGAGCGGGGTATTGGCACGGATATTCATTATCCCGTTCCTCCCTATAAGCAAAAGGCTTATGCGCAATATTCGCACTATGCTCTGCCCATTGCAGACCAGTTGCACCACGAAGTTATTAGTCTCCCGCTCAACCCGGCTTTAACAGATGAGGAAGTAAGCTATATTATTGACAGCATAAACCGGTTTGAAAAGAACGGCTAATCAAATCCAGGATCTTCCCATGCAATTAACCGTTGTCATTCCCGTCTACAATAGTGAACGAACCATTGGTCCACTGGTTGAACGATTGCAGGCGTGTATGACCGACTATAGCTTCGAGGTAATTTTGGTCAATGATGGGAGTTGGGATAACTCTGAAAGCGAAGGGCAGGCCATTGCCAATCGCTACAATAATGTTCGATTTCTGTCATTACGACGGAATTTTGGCGAATTTAATGCGGTGCTGTGTGGACTCAACCATGCGCGGGGAGCCTATTCGGTAATTATTGACGACGATTTTCAGAACCCACCCGAATCTATTTTAACTCTCCTTGCAACAGCCCGGCAAGGTGATTATGATGTTGTCTATAGCCGCTATGCGCATAAACAGCACCACTGGTTTCGGAATCTGGGAAGCTGGCTGGTCAATACCCTAACAACGTATTCACTAGGTAAACCGCGTCAGTTGTATCTGTCGAGTTTTAAGCTGATAAGGCAGGAAGTTGTCTATGAAATTTGTAAATACAAAGGTCCTTATCCGTACATTGATGGGTTGATTTTTCGGGTTACGCATAACATTGGTAGTGTAGAAGTGCCGCATCAGAACCGAGCAGAAGGACGGTCGAATTATACAGCAAAAAAACTGATTGCCTTGTTCCTGAATGTCTTTATCGGTTATTCGCTCTGGCCAATTCGGATGTTTACGGCGCTGGGCATTTGTTTGCTACTCATTGGTTTACTGGCGGGGCTAGTATGGCTATCGGGAAACCTGCTCGGTACCCTTGAGTTCTCTGGCTGGGGTGTAGTGAGCTGGGCTATTCTGATGGCAACGGGTCTGCTTCTATCATTTCTGGGCATTCTGGGCGAATATCTGGGTAAATTATTCATGGCACATAGCGGTTTACCGCCTTATGTAGTGAAAACAGAAGCAAGCCGTCCGGGAACATCAACCGAAAATGAGGCATAGAACAACGTGTAGATAAACGGTGATTGCGTAGCAGAATATGATTGGTCTTGTCGACGAATACGAAAAAATGTACCGGCTGGAAGGACGATTGTGGTGGTATCGGGCTCTCCACGAACGTGTTTGTACAGCTATTCGTCATCATTTTGGCGAACGTCGGGATGTGGCTATTCTGGATGTAGGATGTGGCACAGGAGGACTTCTGAATTATTTGCAAAAGTGCGGTTATACAAAGCTGAACGGAATCGATGGCTCGACCGATGCCGTTGCATTCTGTCAGGAACGTAGCTTGCCCGTTGTACTGATTAACCTGAACAATCTGGCTCAGTATGAACCCGATACTCGCTATGATGTGATTGTGTGCAACGATGTATTTTGCTATTTCGATAACCCGGCTATTGCCCGAATCCTGTTCGAGCTAGCACTTCGGCTCAAGCCCAATGGTTTGCTAATCAGCAACAATAACGCTTTTAACGCTTTTCGGGGGCAACACGATGTAGCCGTTGGGAGTATTCAACGGTTTGTGTTGTCCGATTTTGAGCGATTTGCTTCAGGTGCTGGTTTAACAATCAAAAAATCAACTTACTGGAGTTTTGTGCTCTCGCCCATGATTCTGCTGATGCGTCAGTGGCAGAACTGGCAGCTTAAACTTGGCTGGCAAAAGCCCGAAGATGTGCAGTCGGATGTATATTTGCCCAGCACATGGCTAAATGAAGCGCTTTACAAGCTTGTGCGCATTGAAGAGAACCTGCTGCCCCGAACCCCATTTGGGAGTTCGCTGTTCCTGATTCTGAATCCAGACCGTGCTGACTGAAAAAGGCTGCCCGGTTTAAGGTTCGGAAATGAGATCGGTAGTGCGTAGAAAATTAAAACCAGAACCATGTTTACCGGAATTGTAGAAACAACTGGCGTAGTAGCTGGTATAGAGTCAGAGGGAACCAATTTAACGTTTCGAATCGAGTCGTTGCTGGCTCCCGAGCTGAAAATAGATCAGAGTGTTAATCATAACGGCGTTTGCCTGACGGTTACGAGTGTTGCCGATGGGAGCTATACGGTTACGGCGGTGGATGAAACCCTCAAAAAAACCAATCTGGGTCAGCTTAAGATTGGGGAGCGCGTCAATCTGGAACGCTGTATGCCTGCTAATGGGCGTTTCGATGGGCATATTGTTCAGGGCCATGTCGATCAGACGGGTGTGTGTACCAACGTGCAGGATATGAACGGAAGCTGGCTGTTCGATTTTCAGTACGATCCTGCGATTGCCGATAACGTAACGGTAGAAAAAGGCTCAATTTGTATTAATGGCGTTAGCCTGACCGTTTTTAATTCACATCCTGACGGATTTCGGGTCACCATAATTCCTTATACTTACGAGCACACTAATTTTCGGGATCTGAAACCCGGCGATACTGTGAATCTGGAATTCGACGTTGTAGGGAAATACATTAAAAAAATGCTGGTAGGCTATCGGTAAGCACTTTCAGATTCTGCTACTTTTGTAACTATTACACGCAATTAATCTCCTGAATGGCGAAAATCAGCACCCAATCTGTTTCCGACCTGCTGATTCAGATTGGCATTGTTCTGGCCCTGCTGGCTGTTTTATTTCTGGGCTTCTTCTTCGTATATCTGCCGTTTACGACCAACCACGGCCAGACCATAACCGTACCCGAAGTAACGAAACTCAGTTTCGATGAAATGAAAAATATTCTGGAAGACAGAGGGTTGCGCTATGAAGTCGACAGCACATTTGTGGCTGGGGCTCCGCCACTGACTGTATTTCAGCAATATCCGAGGGCGAATGCTAAAGTAAAAGAAGGACGAAAAATTTACGTTACGCTGGTGAAGCGAGTACCGCCAATGGTATCGATGCCCAATCTGGTCGATATGATTGACCGGAGTGCCGCCCGCACGCTCGAAGCGCTGGGATTAGTAGAAGGCGAACGTACCTATGTGCCCGATGTCGCTAAAAACTCCGTGCTTCGTCAGTTATATAACGGGAAAGAGATCGCGCCCGGTACGCCTGTACCGAAAGGGGCACGAATTGATCTGGAGGTTGGCGATGGTTTAGGAAATACGATGTTTGAGGTGCCCAACGTTGTAGGTCTACAACTCGATGAGGCCGAAGCGGCCATTCGAGGCTCCAATCTGAAAGTTGGCACGAAAATTTCCGTAGAAGATCCGGAGAAGGAAGTAGGTACCGTTGTTCGGCAACGACCCGAAGCCCGCCCGGGCGAGCGGATTCGTGTTGGCGAAACAATGGATTTGTGGGTTGTTGGGCCAATCGAGCCAAATTAAGAGTAATCGCTTCCTGAACCGATTGTACATGGACATTGCGCTACCTGTTCGGCTGCATCAGTGGATTCTTTGCAGTTTTCTTTGCTTACTGTGTAGCTTATCGGCACTTACGGGCATGGCTCAGTCGCCGTTAAACTTACCATTCTTCGACGATTTTTCGACCGCGTCGGGCCGACCCGGTATCGACCAGCCCGATACGACGCGCTGGCTGCCTGGTAGTGGGGTGTATATCAACAATACAATGGCCATCAATCAACCTACGGTTAACGTGGCCTCTTTTGATGGGTTAGCCGCCAATGGGTTGCCTTATGTGTTTAATAACGGACTGTCGCGGGGATATACCGATACACTTACCTCAAAATCGATTAACCTGGCTGGCCTTACTGCAGCCGATTCGGTTTACCTTAGTTTTTACTGGCAGATCAAAGGATTGGGCGAAGCGCCCGATGCGGCCAGCCTTTCGTATGTTTACGATAAACAAATCGTTGGCAATGATACGACTACGGTTATCGACACCATTGTGCTGCAACCCGGCGATTCGCTGGTTGTCGAATTTCTGGATGTAAACAAGGTCTGGCAGCATGCCTGGGGCATCGCTGGGGGCGAAACCAACAATAATTTCCCCCAGGCATTTGTTTTGGTTAAGGACCCGAATTATTTCCACCCGAACTTTGCCTTTCGGTTTCGTTCCTTTGCCCGCCAGTCTGGCCCATTCGATACCTGGAACATCGATTATATTTATCTGGGCAAAAATCGCTCGGTTACTAATCGCTACATAAAAGACGTTGCGGTTCGGCAAGCGGTGAGCCCTTTTCTGAAACGATATACAGCAATGCCGTTGACGCAGTATATGGTTAATCCGGCTGCCGAAACCGCCGATTCGGTGTTTACCGACATCAATAATCTGTTCAATACCTTTAATTTTACAACATTCCGATTTACTGTGCAGGATGAGGTATCTGGTCAGCTTTTGCAGGATTCTCCCCAAACAGCTTCGTCGTTGATTCAGGCACTTAGTTCGCAGATTAAAGTCAGCAAACCTAATCCAATTTCCAGTTTTGGGTCAGCAACGAAGGCTATGCTGCGCTATAAATTTGAAGTGCTCACCACCGACGATCAGAATCCATCCATTCCTGGCGTCAATCTCCGTCAGAACGATACCATTTCGGGGGTGACCGTGCTCGACAATTACTATGCCTATGACGACGGTACTTGGGAGTACGGTGCACAAATTGGCCCCAGAGAGCAGGTTGCCATGCGCTTTATTCTTAACAAGCCCGATGTGATGGCGGGTATTCAGGCCTGCATTGTACCATTTGTGCTTAATCAGACAGGACAGTCGTTTGTCATAAGCGTTTACAGCAATAGCAATGGTCGGCCAGGCAATGCCATTTATCGGCAAGAATTTATGATGCAGTATCCGCCTACCCGAAATGGATTTGTGAGTTTTCCGTTTAGTCAGGGCGTTGCCGTAAAAGATACTTTTTATGTAGGCTATCAGCAGATTAGTAGTAGCGACACTACGATTTTGCGGTTAGGCATTGATAAAAACAGTCCCTTTAGCCGAGAGATTTTTTATAATGGCGGTACCATCTGGGAACAGAATCTTTCGGGAGCATCGCTGAGTTTTCAGGGGGTTTTTATGTTACGGCCGGTCATGGGGGGAAAGGACGATGGAATCGTTACAGGTGTCGAAAATCCTGAACCGGTATCGCCATTGCAGGCCTATCCAAATCCAACAACCGGATTGATTCGTTGGGACAATACAAAACTTACCCGCCTTGATGTACTTAACCTGACGGGACAAATCCTGCACCAGCTCGAACCAAGTCGAGGGCAGCAAACGTTAGACCTGAGCGATCTGCCCAACGGTATGTATCTGATTCGCTTATTCGAAGGAGAACGGCTGGTTGTGCAGAAACTCATTATTCAACATTAATAGTGGGTCATTGGTCAAGTGTCATTGGTTGAAAAAAAATCCTAATGGCCACTAACTAATGACCAACTTAGTAAAACCTAAAATCGTAAGACTATTATGGATATTACCGTTCAGGAGTTAAAAGAGCGGCTCGACAAGGGCGAAAAGTTAAACCTCTTCGATGTTCGTGAACCAGCCGAGTACGAAGCTGATAACATTGGTGCTACTCTGATTCCACTTGGCGATCTGCCGTATCGGCTCGATGAACTCGACGGTCTGCAGGACGAAGAAGTGATCGTTCACTGCCGCTCAGGTAAGCGGAGCGGAATGGCGCAGGAAATTCTGGAACAGAATGGTTTCAATAACGTTCGTAACGTTATTGGCGGTATGCTGGCGTACCGGGCACAGTAAATAATGAGCGATTGAGTGAATACTGCACTGGATATCAATAAATTATTCACTCAATCGCTAATTTTAAAATAGCTTCATCGTCCTCTGGGCCAAACCAATGGTAATCTGCCTGGTTATGAAACCAGGTAAGCTGGCGTTTGGCATATCGCCTTGAGTTGCGTTTCAGCAAACGGACCATTTCCTCATAATCATAAGCACCGTCCAGATACGGAAATATTTCCTGATAGCCAACCGTCTGTAATGCTGAGTAGGCACGAAACGGAAGAAGTGAACGCGCTTCGTCTACCAAACCAGCCGCAAGCATGGCCTCCATTCGGGCATCGATGCGGTCATACAACTCTTGGCGTGGCCGTTCAAGCGCGACTAGTAAGGATCGAAACGGTCGTTGGACCGTTTTTTTTTGTCTGAACGACGAATAAGGCCGACCGGTAGTGAGGCAGACTTCCAATGCCCGCAACACACGGGCATGGTTTTGCATATCGGCTGTCTGAACATAGTCAGGGTCAAGTAGGTGCAATTGTTTTTGGAGTGGTTCTAATCCTTCTGTTTCCCAACGCTGGCGTAACAACAGGCGCAGGGCGGGGTCGATAGACGGCATATCGTCCAGACCAAAACAGACTGCATTTATGTATAATCCGGTTCCTCCGGACAAAATCACAACATCGCTTGTCTGAAATAACTTATCTAGCACGGCCAGGCATTCCCGCTCGTAGCGTCCTGCATTGACTGAGTCCAGAATTGAATGCGAATTGATGAAATAATGCCGAACGCCATCCATCTCGTCAGGAGTTGGCTTGGCGGTGCCAATTGTTAGCTCCCGATACAACTGCCGGGAGTCGGCCGAAACAACAGCAGTGTGCAACCGTTTTGCCAGCCTAATGCAGAGGGCAGTCTTTCCAACGGCTGTTGGGCCAGCTATAACCAAAAGTGTTTTCAACTAAACGGTACTTACTCAAGTTCAGGAATCGCAAAATTAGCAGGTTTATCGGCAGATATACTATTCAGGTGCCCGCTCGGGCTGTCTAACGGCAGGGCCATTTGGGTAGTCAACCCTGTAAAGATCAGGTGCGAAAAGCGACAAGCGCTATGTTTTGATTAATTTTATTATTTATTCGATAGATCTTGTATGTAAATATGGATTAGTGTATATTGCATACTATTTACGACTATCAACGGTGAGAAATTTATCTAACACGAACGATTGATTCATCTATAAAACAGTATTCTGCAATTAATTTGATTGAAGGTAACCTTACCATCCGATAACATCTATCACTGTCAGCCATTGCCTGACAAAAGGCTTCTTCTCACGTTCTTTCACTTTGGGAAGTATACCTATAGCATTAGCAAACAATTTTATTTATTGATGAAATTATTACTGCTGATTGGTAGATAGTTATAACTACAAAAAATCTAAAATGAAACTAAGTTTATGTTAAGTATGATATATTTAGCATAAACATTATATTTTTGCCTATAATGATGCAAGTGCCTACTAACCAGTGAGTTGCGCACCAAAAAGTTAGTGTAATCCTTTCTCATGAATAATAATACCAGTACGCAAAATTTTTCGGAGATTTCTCAGCCAGTCCTAAGACGGACATTAGATATTATTTGCGGCAAATGGCGGCTATATATCATTTTTCAACTAAGCGAACGCGACCTTCGTTATGGCGAATTGCGCAGGATGATTCCTGATGTAAGTGAGAAAGTATTAATTCAGGAATTAAAAGCGCTCGTTGCTCTGGGTGTATTGCATAAAAAATCCTATAGCGAAATTCCACCCCGTGTCGAATACGGTCTGACTGCAAAAGCCAGGGAGATTTTGCCTATTCTGAAGGATCTTATGACAATTGGACGAACGTTTTTAGAGCCCTAGTTAGTAAAGAGTAACTATTTTTGCTTTCCCGGCGTTATTCGATATGTATAGTCGGATACGTAGGAGCGCATGAAACTGTTGATAAGTGTCTTTTTACTAAGCATTGGGTTATGGATGGAGTCGGGCCTGCGCCCGAATCTGTTTCATAACAATCAGGCAGACACGGCGCCCACTTTTATTGCGTTCGAAAAGTCGTTGCGTTTCAATATCTATACATTCCAGGTTACTGCTGCCGATAGCGGTGCTGTTCGCGACTTATCTGTAAAAGCCTACCGGGGTTCTCTGCTATTGACTAACTTCCACATACGTGTCGATGGTACTGTTGTTGGGGCAGAGGTTGCCGACCTGGATAATAATCGCTTTCCTGAGCTCTATGTTTATAGTGCCAGTGATGGAAGTGGTTCGTTCGGACGCGTATATGGATGGCAGTTTCTGCCAGAGCGTAAAGCCGATATTCAGGCTGCCAACTGGCTGGAAGCGGGCGAAGGGTATATGGGCCACGATAGCCTGTGGGTAGAACGGAACATTCTGTGCCGTAAATTTCCAATTTATAATGCTGGTGATGCCAATGCGCTGCCGACTGGTGGAGCAAAAATGATGCGGTATCGGCTTCAGCCTGCGGGTCAATCGTTTATACTGATTCCTGAGCCGTCGGCTGGTGAAGCCGCCAGCCGTTGATCAGCTCGTATACAAAACTTATGACTTCGCAGCAGCGGCATAAGTTTTATACACGAGCTGGTTGAACTAGCTTAAAATAGATGCAGGCCCAGCGAAACCGTAGCAATACCCAGGTACCCCGTAATATCCTTATTATTATAAATACCGCCAACCGGCGCTGCATAGCGAACATCCAGATCCAGACGCCTAAAAAACGTATAGCCTACGCCAACTTCGGCAGCATAGGTTACCGACTTGACTTTTAAAATACTTTCGGTTGGGCTTTGCGGATTTGGGTTTTTCAGGTCCGAAGTTGTTTCGGGGGTTGGAATCGAAAAAGAGAGCACAGTAGCTGTCGATGTTCGTTTTGCTTCGGCTTTTGTTGTGATAAGCAGGTTAGGCCCCAGAAACGCTCTGAACTTGCCATTACACCACTTTTTCCCGATCAAAAATGGAATGTTGACCGATTCGAGGGTCGATTCTGAAATGGTATTGATGGTGGTGGGCGTGCTGGCGGGTATAACCGATGGTAGAGGTTGCCCGGCCAGGACCGCTGCTACGGCTGCCGGCACGCTGAAATCCGTTTTTTGTTTCAGCAGAAATTTATTGTAATCCACCTCGACCTGAAGAAAGAATTTTTCAAAATTCTGCCGCCCCCAGATGCCGAACGAGTAGCCAGTGCCAATGCCATTGTTTTTGTTATTCAACTGTGGAATCGACAAGGTAGCCGAAAGCGGAACCGACGGAATAGTGGTGTAACCATGCGTAAATGTAGCTCCGCCTTTAACTCCACCTTCAAAATCACCCTGAGCCAGCGCCGTAATCATACTGACCAAAAAGGCCAGTGCCGTAAATTGTATGCGTTTCATAAGCGAGTCAACAACCGGTTAATATTAAAAAATTGAGAAGTAATTGATGCTAGAACGCTAAACTACGCTGTTCCTGCGTCTGAAACGGCCTTTTTTATTGAAATATTATTAACCTTTCTGTTAAATAGAGTAAACAATTACCTATCGAAGAGGTTGTTTGAAATAGATTAATTGGCTTATTTGCCAGCCGTTTAATTGATGTTTCACTAAAAAACCACGCTAAACGAATGGGTCTCTTATCATTTTTCAAAGGAGTAGGCGAAAAGATCTTTCACAAAGATCAAACTACACCCCCTGCCGATCCGGTACAGGCCGAGAAGGTTGAACCAGTGCGTGCTCAGGCGCTTCTTGATCACGTAAAAGAATTAGGATTGGCGTACAACAGTCTAACCGTAAAAACGAAAGGTGATACCGTTACGTTGACCGGCTCTGTGAAGTCGCAGGAAGACTCAGAAAAAATTGCACTGGCCGTTGGTAATGTAGAAGGCGTTAGCGCCGTCGATAACCAACTTACTGTAGATGAACCAACCCAGGAAGGGCAGTTTTACACAGTAAAATCGGGTGATTCGCTTTCGAAAATTGCCAAAGAAGTATATGGCGATCCAATGAAATACGGTGTCATTTTTGAAGCCAATAAGCCAATGCTGAAAGACCCTGATCTGATTTATCCTGATCAGGTGTTGCGGATTCCGAAACTGTAAGCGACGTACCTATTCAGGCGTTGGCAAAAGGGGTGTAGTAGATTGAAGTTGAATGCTGGTAGCAGCTCACTTCAGTCGCTACACTCCTTTTGCATTTTGGTCAGTGAATAACCTTTCCGAACATTCCCAGAAAGCAGCCAGTTTTATACATCTCAACTGAATTAGAAACCCATGGCTGTTCATCTATTATCCTATTTAAAAGATCAGTTCTCTCCTGGCGTAATTGATCAGCTTAGTGATGACCTTGGCGAGACACCGGCCGGTATATTAAAAACAGTTACTGGATCATTACCCGTTTTGCTGGGAGCTTTAACCCGGCGGGTACAGACCTCTGGCGGTGCTTCGTCTGTAATTTCGTTGTTAGATAAAGGCGATTATCGGGAAACTCCACTCGATGTTAGCCAGGTATCAGATTCACCGCAAAAAGTTGAAACTACTGCATCGGCCGCCCGGAAATTTCTGGATGAAATTTTTGACGATCGACTCGATCGCACAACCCAGCTTATCGGAACCTACAGCGGAGTGCAACCGGCATCGGTACTCACCATTCTGGAATTGGCCGGGTCGATCGTTATGGGTATGCTGGGAAGGCAGGAGCAGGAAAACGGCCTGACTGCCCATAGCCTGACAACCCTGCTGATTGGTCAGGCATCGGAATTCCGAACGTCGGTGCCCAGTGGATTGGATGGCGTAAGTAGTTTGCTGGGTTTCAATGAACTCATTACGCCCACTGGCCCGCCAACGGAAGTGCAGGGTACCGACAATTTTAGTGGCTCCGAATTAAGCCCAAATATTCCGAAGAGCGACGAAGGCGACCGTCGGCGCGAAAATGTACGATGGTTACGGTGGGCCATGATAGCCATTGCAGTACTGGTTCTGGCACTACTGATTCAGAAGTGCAGCGAGAATCAAAATGGCATTGATGGCATAAGTACCGATTCAACCACCCGCGTCGAATCCAATGCCGTCGAAGATACGTCGGCGGCTACCAAACGCAGCGTTGAAGAGGCCCATGGTCAGGTGAGCGATTCAACAGCACCGGGCCCTCTGGGCATTCGCGACTCATCGGCAAATAGGCCCTGATGGCAGCAGGCAGGCAAGCTATACGTTGCAATAGAAGTAAAGACGAAGAAATAAGGCATAGAGTCAGTGAGTCAATCCGTACAGGCTGTATATTGCCGTCTGATTGATTCACTGACTTTTTTATGTTTGTCGACGCTATTGAGCGCATTGATTTATTCACACGACCTCTTCATTCCATTGTCCGGTTATACGGTCACAACGAAATTGTGCCAGGGAGCGCTACCCTGTTTTTTGTGAACGAGTTAGGGTGTGCCATCACCTGTAAGCACGTGGCCGAACTGGTGGCCAGAGCCGACTCCATTTATCATCACTACCGAAATTTTCAGGGAGCCCGGCGCGATGTACTCCGGGAGAGAGATGCGGCCCAACAAATCAGCCAACTGGAGATAAAGTTTAAACTTCAGTCTGAAACAATAATTCGGGTGCGTAATAGCTTCATTGGTTGTGTCGATCAGTATAAGGAACTGACCATCGACATGCACCCTACGCAGGATCTGGCACTGCTACAGTTTAAAGGTTACCATCGGTTATTATACAATTCTCATGCCGTCTTTGTGGGCGATTCGAGCCGGGTGAAACCGGGCCGAAGCCTATGTCGGCTGGGCTACCCGTTCCCGGAGTTTACCAACTTTCGATATAATTCGACCGTCGACGATATTGAATGGACAAATGAAGGCCGTGTTACGTCGCCCCGTTTCCCCATCGACGGCATCATTACCCGGTTGCTGAGCGAAAACGGGGGCATTACCGGCATCGAAATGAGCACTCCCGGTTTGCGCGGGCAAAGTGGAGGGCCTTTGTTTGACCCAAATGGCCTGATTTTCGGCATGCAGTCGGCTACCCGGCATCTGCATCTGGGATTCGATATCGAAGATCGCGAAGTGCTGGTCAATGGCCGCAAAAGTAAAGTTTCCAATTATCCGTTCCTCAACGTAGGCCAGTGTGTTCATGTAGATGTAATTAAGGCATTTTTGCAGGAACGCGGGGTTAAATACTACGAAGGATAACGGTAAAAGGCAGAGATAGGACAGGGAAAATTTCGCAGTCAGAAAACCCAAGGCCATATTTATCGGTTAACAGACTCGAATGCCACTAAAGCGCATTCACTACATAAACATGTTGAAACGTAGAGGTTCGGCCGTATGGAAAGGCGGTCTACAAGACGGAACGGGCGTTATATCGTCGTTCAGTGGTGTTCTTGACAACACTCCCTATTCATTTAAAACCCGGCTGGTTAGTGAAGATGGCAAAGCCGGTACTAACCCCGAAGAACTGCTGGCGGCAGCGCACGCAGGCTGCTATGGCATGGCCGTTAGCGCTACTATGGGGCAGGCTGGTTTTACGCCCGACGAACTAAGCGTGAATGCTACGCTCACGCTGGAAACAGAAGGTATGCTTAAAGTTACGGCTGTCGATCTACAGATCACGGGCAAAGTTCCTGGTATGTCGAAAGAGCAGTTCGAAGAATTTGCTGCCGATGCTGCTAAAAACTGTATTATCTCGCAGGCTCTGCACCCCGACATTAAAGTAACGAAAACTGCTACGCTGGAAGCGTAATGAAAAAAATACTGTCGGTCATTGGTGTTGGGCCTGGCATTAGTTTGGCCGTTGCTCAACGGTTTGCCCGCGAAGGATTTGCGATAGCGCTGATTTCCCGCGATTTAGCCAAATTGCAGGGCTATGTCGATGAGTTGCAGCGCAACGGTGTTGACGCTGCGGCTTTTCATTATGACGCTGCCGATTCGGCCTCGCTCGAAAACGCGCTTAAACAGGTCGAAAACCAGTTAGGGCCAACAACTGTGCTTCATTATAATGCGGCTGCGTTGCACAAAGGCTCCTTAGAACAGGAAACAGCCGATTCGCTGGTGGCCGATTTTCGGGTAAATGTGGCCAATGTAGTTGCGGCCGTAAATGCAGTACGTGCTAAGATGATACCCGACGAAAGTGCTGTGCTACTAACTGGAGGAGGGTTGGCCTATATGACAGCGCCTGACTACCTGTCGCTTACTTTAGGGAAATCGGGTATTGTAACGCTGGCAAAGTTGCTGAATAAATCGCTAAAAGCCAGTGGTATATACGTCGGAACGGTTACTGTAAGTGGCTCTGTAAGACCCGACGCCGAAAAGCTAACCCCCGACAATATTGCCGAAGAGTTCTGGAAACTCTATACCGAACGGAACACCGTAGAAGTACGGTTCTGATCCGTTTTTGATAAAACAACCAAGTGTTGGCTGTATCTTTGAGCGGCCAACACTTTTTTTATGTCCGAACTCACTGCTCAGACGTCAAAGCAAATTATGCTTGCTGCCGACGCACTGGCGTTGCTGAAACGTCTGATTGCTACGCAGTCGTTTAGTCGCCAGGAAGATCAGACAGCGTTACTGATCGAAGATTTTTTTCGCCAGAATCAGATTCCTTTCCAGCGATTAAAAAACAATATCTGGGCGAAGAACCTCCATTTCGACGAGCAGAAACCAACTATACTGCTTAACTCCCATCACGATACGGTTAAACCCAACAAGTCGTGGACGCTCGATCCGTTTGAACCGCTCGAAAGCGACGGCAAACTTTTCGGGTTGGGTTCTAACGATGCCGGAGGATGTCTGGTATCGTTGCTGGCTGCTTTTGCCTATTTCTACGACCGGCCCAACATGGCCTATAACCTGGTTATGGCAGCATCGGCCGAAGAGGAAATCTCGGGCCGCGATGGCCTGGAACTGCTCCTGCCCGAGTTACCACCAATCCATTTTGCCATTGTTGGCGAACCTACCGAAATGCAACTGGCCATTGCCGAAAAGGGATTACTTGTGCTCGATTGCACGGCCCATGGCGTTAGTGGCCATGCCGCCCGCAATGAGGGCGACAATGCCATTTACCGGGCCATTAAGGACATTAACTGGCTAACCACCTATCAGTTCCCCAAAGTGTCGCCAACGCTGGGGCCTATCAAGTTATCGGTAACGATTATCAATGCCGGAACGCAGCATAATGTAGTGCCCGATACCTGCACCTTTACAGTTGATGTACGTGTAACGGAACAATACACACTCGAAGAAGTAATCGAAACGATTCAGACTCATATCGAATCGGAAGTTAAACCCCGCTCGATCCGGCTGAAGCCGTCGAGCATTCCGGCCGATCATCCAATTGTAAAAGCCGGTATTGCCCTTGGTCGCCATACCTACGGTTCTCCAACAACGTCTGATCAGGCGGTCCTGGATTGTCCTTCACTGAAATGTGGTCCTGGCCATTCGGCCCGATCGCATTCGGCTGATGAATTTATCTACCTGCGCGAAATCGACGAAGGTGTCGATGGTTACATTCGGATGCTGGAGCAGGTATTGTAAGCTCTATGTGAAAAAAACTGGAATATTTTTCAAAAAAACGATAGATCGACTAAGGGTAAGCCTTATGATTCGTGTCATTCCGGTATCTGACCGCCTAACCGATGACAGAATCAGAAGGCCACCCTCTACCCAATCAAGGCAATTACTTTCGACCGTTGCATAGCCCAGAGCGTGTGCCAACGGTTGTCGACAACGAGCATGTTGTTCGTTCTGCCTTTGCCGAATCTCCCCAAAAAGGCTTCGAACTCCTTTTTCGGCTCTATTATGTTCCGCTTTGTAGTCATGCTGTCCGCTTTGTGTACACCCGCGAAGTCGCCGAAGATATTGTCGGCGAAGTGTTTTATCAGTTCTGGAAATCGGAGCGATACGCTGCTGTAACACACACATACCGTACTTACCTCTACGCAGCCGTGCGTCATCGGGCCTACAATTACCTCCGCGACGAATTAACGGGTAGCCGGACGCCAGCATCGCTCGACGATGTGGATGAGGCCAGTCTCGACGAAACTCCCCAGACTCTGATCGAGTATGATGAAACGTTTCAGCGGGTTGAAGAAGCGATTCGGGAACTACCTCCCCAATGTCAGCGCGTGTTCCTGATGAGCCGGTTCGAGAACCGTAAAAATCAGGAAATCGCCGATGAGCTGGGTCTGGCGCTCAAAACGGTAGAAGCGCATATGGCGCGTGCACTTCAGCAACTCCGCCGGGTGTTTTTGCCTCTGGGGCTACTTCTTTTTCTATTTGCGCACTAAGGGTAATACTAGCTGCCTGTGTCAAACAGGTAAATGTCTGTTCATGGAAGATATCGTCAACAAAACGGTGCTGTTCGACTATTTTTCGGGCCGGGTGAGTCCGTTACAGAAGAAGTCAATTGAAAGCTGGCTGGCCGATGCCGCGAATCAGGATTTGTATTACCAGTGGCTGCATGAGTGGGAAATGAGCCGGTTGCAGGCGAATGTAAACTGGCAACATGCTTACGAAAAAACAGCACTGCGTATTCAGCAAACAACCAGCGAGACGGATTCAGACGACCAATTGCGACCACTTACCTGGCGCATTGATAGCGCCCGTCATTGGCTAAACCGAAACTGGCTGATTGCTGCATCCATAGCCCTGTGTCTGCTGGCAGGAGGCTGGTTTTTTCGGGATGCGCTACTCTACAAAACCGTTCGGACGGGCTTTGGCCAAACCCGTGAGCTAACCTTGCCCGATGGGTCGGTTGTTACCCTCAACGCCAATTCGTCACTGCGTTTTCCCCGGTTTGGTTTTGGCGAGTGGACATTAAGCTTTGATACCGCCCATCAGAATCCGCGACTGGTTGAACTATCGGGCGAAGCCGATTTTTCGGTACGGCACCTGCCTAATCATCAGCCGTTTGTGGTTGCTACCAACAAAGGGTTAGACGTAACTGTGCTGGGCACGCAGTTTACCGTATTTAGCCGGGAGCGGGCTACGCGGGTAGCGCTTCGGTCGGGGCGGGTGCAATTGACAACCCAGCAGAAAAGTGAACCACCCCTAATTATGAAACCGGGCGACCTGGCTACGCTCAATCGGCAGGGTAAACTGGCAATCCGCCGAACGGCTCATCCTGAAGTGATGGCGTCCTGGAAAGATCATCGCTTTGTGTTCGAGCAAACTCCCTTACGTGAAATTGCCGCCATGCTCCACGACAACTATGGCCTGACCGTGCAGATTGCCGATCAGCAACTGGCCCGCCGAACAATTTCGGGCTCCTTTACGGCTCGTAATGCTAATGAAATTCTACAACTGATCGCTCAGCTCCTTCAGATTAACTACATCCGCGAGAACAATCATGTCTCGTTTACCGATTGACTCCTAACCACAAAACCGATCACTTAAATGAAGTATTCTGTACACCTAATTCGGGTCTTACTGGTCAGTTCATTACTGGCAGGAGGCCACCCCGGACTGGCACAATTTGTGGCAGCGGCTAAAGCATTTCCCCGAACAACGCACCAGACGGCCCACCCGCAGGCACTTCAATTGCGGGAAGTGCTGAATCAGTTTAAAACCCGCTATCAGGTCGATATTCTGTTCGAAGACCGGTTGGTGAACAACCATATTGTTGACCCGACTGCGATCGATCCGTCGGCATCGCTGGAAAAAAACCTGACAAATCTGCTGAAGCCTCGAGGGCTGCGATATACCAAAGTTAGAGCGGGTGTTTATGTGGTTCTCACAGAAAATAAAAGCCGGAAGCTAACCTCGGCAGACGAAATCAATGCCCTGCCTGCCACTGCTGCAACGGTGGTTGAAAAACCCGAGTTTACTCAGACCAATCAGCTACAGGCAAAAACAATCAATCTGGTAGCGGCCGATCAGACAATAAGTGGTCAGGTAATCGATGCGGCAACGAACAGCCCACTACCGGGCGTAAGTGTGGTAGTGAAAGGAACCAGCCGAGGAACCACTACCGACGGCGAAGGCAACTATAAAGTGTCGGTGCCCGACCAGAACGCGGGCCCGACGCTAACGCTGGTTTTTTCGTTCATTGGCTACACAACGCAGGAAATTGTGGTTGGCAATCGGAGTAGCATCAATGTTTCGTTGTCGAATGATGACAAGACATTGAACGAAATCGTGGTAGTAGGTTATGGTACGCAGAATCGCCGGGAACTGACCGGATCGGTTGCGTCTATTCAAACGCAGACAATTAAAGATCAGCCCGTATCGAACGTAGTGGAAGGGCTAACGGGCCGGATGCCGGGGGTGTTGATTCAGCAAAATACGGGTGCTCCCGGTAATGCTCCGTCTATTAAAGTGCGCGGATTAGGCTCCATTAGTGCCGGAAACGGACCGCTGATTGTGGTAGATGGACAACCGCTCAACTCAGGGGGGCTAACCAATGCGGGCGGCTTGAACCAGCTTAACCCCAACGATATTGAAAAAATCGACGTGCTGAAAGATGCGTCGGCAACCGCTATCTACGGGTCGCGTGGTTCGAACGGGGTTGTTATGATTACGACTAAACGTGGAAAAACCGGCCAGAGCCGAATTAGCTTCGACTATTATACCGGCAGTCAGGAAGTAAGCAAAAAAATGGACGTGCTGAATGCGCAACAGTTTGCCGAATTTTCGAAAGAAGCGGCCAACACGGCTTATCTCGACCGGGTGCCGGGTGCGTCGATTACTGATCCTAACAGTGCCAGAGCATCGGGACAGCGGTACCGCTACCCGCGCGGTGAGTTTGCCGGTGTGAACTTCGATGATCCGGCCAGTCTGGCTTCCTACGATTATCAGGACATGATTTTTCGGAAAGCGCCCATTAGCAACTATCAGTTGTCGGCTTCGGGGGGCACCGAGAAAGTGCAGTATTTTCTGTCGGGTAATTATCTGAAACAGGACGGTGTCATTAAACGCTCGGGAATCGACCGCTACACCGTGCGTTCGAATGTGGATGCGCAACTCTCCTCGAAACTGAAGGTAGGTCTGAGCTTTAGCCCGTCGTTCATGACCGAAAATCGGGTTAACTCCGATGGGCACTGGGCCAGCAATGGTGTTATCAATGCTGCCCTGTCGTTGCCGCCATTTATCCCAATTTATCAGGCCGACGGGATGACCTATAATTCACAAACCTTCTACGCAGCTCCCTACGACTGGCCGGGTATTACGAATCCGGTTGCCAACATTACCGAGGCCGATAATCAGGTGACGCAACTTCGGTTGCTGGGCAATGCCTACGCCGAACTGGCCATCTGGAAAAGCCTTCGTTATCGGGGAACTATCGGTGCCGATCTGAACTATCTGCGCCAGAATCAGTACCAGACGTCGGCCATGCCGCTAAATCAGCTATTGCCGCCAAACGTAAGTACGGGTTCTGCCTATACATCACAAAACATCAACTGGGTTACGAACCATACGCTGAGCTACACGCTGGATCTGAACACCACGCACCATCTGGAAGCGTTGGTTGGGCTGGAGTCGCAGCGGAACGATTATCAGGAAAGCCGGGTCAATGCCAATAATTTTCCGAACGATCTGGTTAGAACCGTCAATGCCGGAACCATCATTGGCGGTACGTCTTACCGCGATCAGTGGGCACTGGCATCGTATTTTGCGCGTGTCAATTACAACTACAAAGATCGCTATCTGTTCAATGCATCGGTACGGCGCGATGGCTCATCGCGCTTTGGGACTATCAGTCGTTTCGGTACGTTCCCATCGGCGTCTGTCGGCTGGCGCATTATTGAGGAGTCATTCATGAAGTCGGTGCCCGTAATCTCCGACATGAAACTACGGGCCAGTTACGGCTTGTCGGGTAATAATGCGTTTACAAGCAACTACCCGGCTATTGGTGTACTGGGTAAAGACAATTATGTGCTTGGCAATGCACTGGCAAACGGGCTGGCAACGAGCAGTATTGCCAACGACCGATTGGGCTGGGAGAAGAGCCGCCAGACCGATATTGGCCTGGATTTAGGATTGTTCCAGAACCGGGTTTTTCTGACTGTCGATTATTATAAACGCATCACTACCGATCTGTTGCTGTCGGTGCAGGTGCCCACGCTGACAGGCTTTACTTCGGCCGTTCGGAACATCGGTAAGGTAGAAAACCAGGGGATGGAGTTTGCGTTGTCGACGCGAAACATCAACGGTAGCGGTGCGGGGAGTTTCACCTGGTCTACTGACCTGAACCTGTCGTTCAACCGGAACAAAGTGCTGGCGTTGGGGCCAACCGGCGATCCGATTCGAAGCGGAACCGGTGTTGGCGAAACCAATATTACCATGATTGGACAGCCGCTGGGCAGTTTCTTTGGGTATCAGCAACTGGGCGTTTTTCGCGACCAGGCCGATCTGGATAGTTACCCCCACTTTTCTGATAGTCGTCCGGGCGATGTGAAATTTGCCGATGTCAATGGCGACGGTAAAATTACCGCCGATGACCGAACGCTGATCGGTAATAACCAGCCCGATTTTATTTACGGTATTACCAATACACTATCGTTTAAAGGGTTCGATCTGAGCATTGTGGCGCAGGGCGTTCAGGGTGGGCAAATCCTGAACCTGTCGCGCCGGTTCTTCGAAAACCTGGAAGGCAACTCGAACCAGTTGACCACGGTGCTCAACCGCTGGCATTCTCCGCAAGATCCTGGCAATGGCATAACACCACGAGCTAATGCCCGCAGTACGGGTAATAACAACCAGGTATCGAGCCGTTGGGTCGAAAGTGCGTCTTATTTCCGCATTCGGAACATCACGCTGGGCTACAATGTGCCCCGTCCATTCCTGCAAAAAATCAAGGTACAAACCCTGCGGGTGTATGCCGGTGTGCAGAATGCGCTGACTGTTTCGAAATACCTGGGCTACAATCCGGAGGTTAGTGGCTACGAAGGCCCACTGACGGGTGGTGTCGATTACGGCTCTTATCCGTTGGCGCGTACGTACACGATTGGTTTAAATCTGGGCTTCTAATCTTTTCCCTGACTGTCATGAAAGCAAAATATATTCTTGTCGGCCTGTTAACCCTAAGCCTGACAGCCTGTAAAGAACAATTTCTGGATCTGTCGCCCATTTCGGCGGTTGGTACGTCTTCGTTTTTCAAAACGCAGTCCGATGTACTGACGGCCCTAAACGGTGCTTACGGTGCCTTACAGTTTAATGGGCAGTATGGGCAGCTTTATGTCGTTGCCGAAATACCTTCCGACGATACCAGCCCGGTTTTGTCTGGATCAGTTACCGATCAGGATGAGTTCGATAAGTTCTACGTTCGCACGACAAACCCGTATATTCTGGCTCGCTGGAGCGATGGGTATCGGGGCATTTATCGGTGCAATGCCATTATTGAGCGCACGCCGGGTGTATCGATGGACGAAACGCTGAAAAAACGGATCATTGGGGAGGCCAGGTTTCTGCGGGCGCTCATGTACTTCAATCTGGTTCGGGTGTTTGGCGATGTGCCGCTGGTGCTTACCGAAATTACAGACCCATTGCAAGGTTACGACTATGGACGGGCACCCGTTGCCGATGTATATGCGCAGATTGTAAAAGATTTGAGCGATGCCGAAACGGTGCTGGCAACCAGCTATACCGGAACCGATGTGGGCCGCGCTACGGCCGGAGCAGCCAAAAGTTTACTGGGGAAAGTGTATCTGACGCAAAAGAAGTATGCCGAGGCTGCTACAAAGCTGAAAGAAGTGATCGACATGGGCACTTACTCACTATTGCCCAACTATGCCGATTTGTTTAAGGCTGCCAATAAAAACAATAAAGAGTCGGTGTTTGAAGTGCAGTATAAGAAAGGGAATATTGGCGAAGGGAGTCCGTTCGCTAATGCCTATGCGCCCGAAAACTCGGGTAATGCCGTAATTCAGTTTGGGGGCGGGGGCAACAACCATCCAACGCCCGATCTGGAAAGTAGCTATGAAGCTGGCGACCCGCGCCGGGCCGTTTCGATGGCGAATAGTTACATCAACAGTAGCGGTGTTAAAATCGACTATTATTTCATAAAAAAATATGCTGATCCGCCAGTTGCGAATGGCGATTCTGACGATAACTGGTATGTGCTACGCTATGCCGACGTGTTGCTGATGTATGCCGAAGCCCTGAATGAAACGGGAAAAACGGCCGAAGCACTGCCTTATCTGAATCAGGTTCGTAAGCGGGTTGGACTGGCCGATAAAGCTATCACCGCACAGGCCGATTTGCGGCTGGCTATCGAGCAGGAGCGACGCGTTGAACTTGCTTTTGAAGGACATCGCTGGTTCGATCTGGTCCGTACGGGGCGTGCCTTGCCCGTTTTGCAGGCCAAAGCCGCATCGATTGGTATCAAAACCGCACTGACCGAAAATAACCTTGTTTTCCCCATTCCGCAGAGCCAGATCGATATTAATCCAACAAAAATCAAACAGAATCCGGGGTATTAGGTGTTGGTCATTAGTTGTATTGAGCGATAAGGTTGTTCTACAAGCTACCCTTTTTACCCCATCTCACCCTTTCCCCTGAAAACAGGGGAGGGGTATAATCTTATCACTCAGTACAATTAGTCATTTGTTTTATTCTAGCGTTCAATGACCAATATCCAATGACTAATGACCAAATGAGTAGGTTCCGCTGGAATGGTTTCTTTCCCGGAGAAATGGACTAATCGAAAAATGAATACTACCCCGAGCATGAAACGTGTACTGGCTGTTGGTTTTGCCGTGATTTTACTGACCGGAACGGGTTTTACGAAGCTACGGACTGAACCGGGCAAACCAGCCGGAATGCGCAGTCGTGATGAGGTTTTTTCGTCAAAATACATCAAAGCTGTACTAATAAAAGCGACAAAGTGGCAGTTGCAACACCCGAAACACAGCCCCACCGACTGGACCAATGGGGCGTTCTATGCGGGTGTGTTTGCGGCTTATGAAACAACCCGATCAGCCGAAATTCTTGATTCGTTGATGGCCATTGGCAACCGGACACAGTGGCGGCCGGGACCGCGCTACGACCATGCCGACGATATTGCTGTTTGCCAGACCTATATTGACCTCTATCGGTTGAAAAAAGATCGGCGGATGATTCAGCCAACCATCGATACGGTGCAGAAATTGCGGACCGTACCCGGAAAAGAGGTGGCCAAACATGGAATAACCTGGTGGTGGTGCGATGCGCTGTTTATGGCACCGCCCGTGCTGGCCAAACTGAGTGCCACACTAAACGATCCGTCGTACAACACCTTCTCCGACTCGCTGTTCAAACAAACCTACGATCTGCTCTACAATCAGCAGGAACACCTGTTTGCGCGTGATGGCAGTTATCTGGTCGATGCCAGCGGCAATGGAAAGCGCGAAGCCAATGGTCAGAAAGTGTTCTGGTCGCGTGGCAATGGCTGGGTAATGGGTGGATTGGTGCGGGTGCTCGACGAACTTCCGGCTAAACATCCGAGCCGACCGTTCTACCTGACGCTGTTCAAACAAATGAGCGAACGCCTTTTGGCACTTCAGCAGGCCGATGGACTGTGGCGGGCCAGCCTGCTCGATCCGGCTGCCTATCCGGGTGGCGAAGCCAGTGGGTCGGGGTTTGACTGCTATGCACTGGCTTGGGGTATCAATCGGGGTATTTTGTCGAAGAAAACCTATCAGCCTGCCGTTGAAAAAGCATGGATAGCTCTTACGAAACTGGTGTCGCCCGAGGGCCGGGTAGGATGGGTACAACCGATTGGGGCCGATCCACGGCGCAATTTTAGCGAAGATAGCTGGGAGGTTTACGGCACCGGTGCTTTTTTGCTGGCGGGTTCGCAGGTTATCAAATTAAAACCCTAACATAGCAAAACGGATCGCTACCGGTATTCCTATGCATAAAACCTTTCTCTTTTTTCTGGCGGCTGGGCCAGCAATGGCCCAGCCAGGGCAAACCTTGCCATCGGCAAAACCGCCTGTTGCTTATGTAAATCCGCTGATTGGATCGGCTCCGAGTCAGACACCAACCGCCAGAAAGCATAGCGAAGCCGGGAGTGAACTAAAAGGACAAATTTCGCCAGCCGTTGGCCGTCCACATGCCATGACCACCTGGACACCCCAAACCCAGGCTACCGAAACCAAATGCATTGCGCCTTATTACTACAACGATCCTAAAATCAGTGGTTTTCGGGGGAGCCACTGGCTCAACGGAAGCTGTGTGCAGGACTATGGCAGCGTAACCATCATGCCGGTTTCGGGCAAGCTGAACTGGCTTCCAGCCGAACGGGCGTTGCCGTTCGACCACAAAACCGAAACCGTAACGCCTGCTTTTTATGAGGTTTTGCTTGCCGATGCCAACATTCGGGCGCAACTATCGGCTCATACGCGGGCCGGGCTGCTTCAGTTTACGTTTGGGAACGGTGGCGAAAGTTCAATACTTGTGGAACCAAACAGCGACGAAGGCGAAGGGTTTATCGAAATTCATCCTGAACGAAACGAGATCGTTGGCTATAATCCTGTTCATCGTATTTATCAGGGATCGGGCCAATCTGCCGGATTTAGTGGCTATTTCGTGGTTCAGTTCGACCGACCTTTTAGCACCTTTGGTACCTGGAAAAATAAAGAGGCTACCTCCAGCTCAAAGCAAGCTAAAGGAACCGGCAAACGGGAGTTGGTGGGTGGGTTTGCGAGCTGGACACTAAAGCCGGGCGAAGTGGTTCGGGTGCGGGTAGGAACCTCCTTTGTGAGCGAAGCCGGTGCGAGAAAAAATGTACGGTCCGAACTGCCCGACTGGAATATGGCTCGGGTTCGTCAGCAAACCGAAACCGCCTGGAATACCGAGCTGGGGCGAATGCAGATTACGGGCCGTGAAATGGATAAAACACTGTTCTATACGGCCCTGTATCACGCCAACCTGACACCTCGTATTTTTTCGGATGTCGACGGTGCCTATCCTGGTTTTGCCGACGATACGGAAATTCATAAAGCTGAAGGCTTCGACTACTACTGCGATTTTAGCCTTTGGGATACCTTTCGGGCCTGTCAGCCTTTGCAAAACCTGCTGAACCCAAAGCGGGCGGGCGACATGATGCAGTCGTTGGTGAAAAAAGCCGAACAGGGGGGCTGGATGCCTATTTTCCCGTGTTGGGATAGTTATACGGCCGCCATGATTGGCGATCACGCGCAGTCGGCCATTGCCGACGCGTACATAAAAGGTATTCGCAATTTTGATGTAAAAACGGCCTACACCTACTTGCGCAAAAATGCCTTCGACCCAAATTCCGACCCGAAAAGCTACGAAGCGGGTAAAGGGCGTCGGGCACTGACATCCTACCTGAAATACAATTATATCCCGCTCGAAGATTCGGTCTGGCAGGCATTTCACAAGCGGGAGCAGGTGTCGCGTACGCTCGAATACGCCTACGACGATTTCTGCCTGAGCCAGTTAGCCAAAGCGCTGGGGCATACCAGCGATGCCGATAGGTTGACGCAACGAGCCAGAAACTATCGGAACGTGCTGGACCCCTCAACCGGTTACGTACGAGGTCGTTATACCGATGGTCGATGGATCGCTAAATTTAATCCGTTCGCGTTGCGGTCGTCGTTTATTACCGAAGGTTCTCCAGCGCAATACACGTTTTTTGTGCCACAGGACATTCCCGGACTAGCCCGGCTAGTGGGCGGTCGCGAACAATTGGTGGCTAAGCTCGATACCTTATTTAACGAAGGGTATTACTGGCATGGCAACGAACCTAATAATCAGATTGCTTATTTATATGCCTGTGTAGGGGCACCCTACAAAACCCAGGCTCGTGTTCGCCAACTGGTTCGTGATGAATACGATACCTCGCCGGGTGGACTTAGTGGCAATGAAGATGGCGGTCAGATGTCGGCCTGGCTCGTGTTTAGTATGATTGGTTTATATCCGGTATGCCCCGGTACACCCTATTATGTGCTCGGAAGCCCGACACTCGATGCGGTGACCATCCGAACCGGTGCCGGGAAGCCGTTTGCCATTAGAGCCGAAAATAATTCACCCCAGAACGTGTATATCCAGCGCGCTACCTTAAACGGTAAGCCATTCTCTCGTACCTATCTAACACACAGTGAGTTACTGCAGGGCGGAACACTCGTGCTGACAATGGGCGAACAACCTAACCTGAACTGGGGTAGCCAGACCGCTGATGCTATGCCAGCGGTTTTGCCTGAGTAAGCTACTGTACCTTAAAATCGACCTTTTCGTTCGCCCAGGTCAGTGAGACAACCCCTTTTGGGGAAACCGTAAACGCCATTTTTTCGGTAAAGTCTTTTGTCTTTTTGGCCGGAACCGTAACGCGCAACACATCTTCGTCCTGCTTGTAGCTAAAGGCACCCCACTTAATGGTTTTGTTGATGATAATGGTCCAGTCTTTTTCGTTAGGAATCGTAAAGAGCGCATATTTACCTTTGGCCAGCGGCTTACCTTCTAGTTTAACATCATCCGAAAAATTGATAGATGTAGTTTCGTTGGCACCCGTGCGCCAAACTTGTCCGTAGGGAACGAGCTTTCCCCAGACTTCGCGCCCATTCACCGAAGGTTGGCTGTAGTTGATAGTAATGGTTTTTCCATTAACTTTTGCCGATGCCTGAGCCGGTGGACTGGGCCGTTTGGCCGGATCGTCCTGAGCATTAACAATGAGTGCTGTGGCCACGAATGCCAGCGAGAACAGAAATTGCTTTGTGTTCATTTTGTTATCTTTGTTTAAGAACTATGCAAATGTGGGTTGCCGGTTTGTGAAAGTGGTTAGCACAGATTGTTCATGTTTGTTCACGTTTGTTCATGCTGATTAACAATGGTTTCTGAAGAGATTATATGGGGGCGCTGCCGTCGGTTGATTGAGCAGAAAGTAGGCTGGGGCAATAGCGAACAGTGGCAGAACCGTGATTTTGAACAGCTCAGCGAACAGATTCTGCTCGAAACGGGCGTGTCGCTTAGTGTCAGTACACTCAAGCGGCTTTGGGGGCGCGTCCGTTACGATAGTGTGCCAACGCCTACAACGCTGGATACGCTTGCCCGGTTTGTTGGCTACGATAGCTGGCGCGTATTCCGTCAGCAGAATCCAGAACCCATGCCTGTTCTTTCAGCAGATGCACCCGTAAAAGAACCGACTCCTTCCGTATCTATACCTGCATCGGTTGATTCCCGACCGCTTAGGCGTCGCTGGCTCGTTGGAGCTGTACTGGGCTTGTTGGTCATCGTGTGTTTTGTGTGGGCCTATCGGCAGCGTGATACCGTATTGCGCTACGATTCGGTGGCGTTTACGAGTCGGCCGGTAGCGAAAGGAGCCCCTAACACGGTTATTTTTCAGTACAATGCTGCCGATTCCAACGCCGATAGCGTATTTATTCAGCAGAGCTGGGACCCCAGCCTGCGGTTTCGGGTCGATAAGGCAAAAAACACCTACACCAGCACGTATTACTATCCTGGCTATTACCGGGCAAAACTGGTTCTGAACGATTCAATCGTGCGCGAACACGATGTTTTTGTCGCATCGGATGGCTGGCTGGGCACCGTAGATCGCTTGCCGATTCCGTTATACCTGCGAGCCAGTACAGTGAAAAAAGCAGACCAGATTGCCATTACGGCCGATGATCTGAAAGCAGTCGGTGTATCGCTCTCCGCTGATGTTCCCGCCACGAGTTTGTTCTGGGTCGATAGTATGAGCATTGTCGATGGGCAGGATTTTATTTTCGAAACGGCCGTACGCAGTACCTACAATCAGGGCAATGCCGTATGTCAGCCGATTCAGATTGGCCTGAAGTGTACGCAGGGGTATCACCAGATTCCGCTGTCGGTGCCGGGCTGTGTGGGCGAACTGCAACTCGTTACGGGCAATAACCTGATAAGTGGCAAAACGGCCGATCTGTCGGGTTTAGGAGTAGATTTTAATAAATGGGTACTTGTTCGGTATGAAGTAGAAGGCAGACGGGCAGCGGTTTACGTGAATAATCGACGCGTTTATGAAGGCGAGTCCTGTGGCGATGCAGGGCGCGTTGTTGGCCTTCACTACGGTTTTCTGGGCACAGGGGCCGTACAATTTGCTCGTTTCCGATTCCCCGATTCCGACAAGGTAATTGCGTTTTGATTGATCGACAGGCTGTGAAAACAGCTATGCCGGTTTTACTCATCTATGAAACATCTGCTCCTGTCTGCTCTGGTCGCTGGCATTTTTCTTTTCGGTAAAACCCGTTCGCTGATCAACGCGTTGCCCGATACAAACTGGGCCGAATACAATGGCGATGGCTCTCGAAGTCATTACTCTCCACTGACGCAGATCGATCAGCAGAATGTTAACAAGCTTCGGGTAGCCTGGACTTATGCATCGGGTGGAGCCGACACGGTGCTGAACCGAACCCAGATGCAGTGTAATCCGATTGTTGTCGATGGTATATTATATGGTGTGTCGGCCAATACGCAGGCCTTCGCCCTCGATGCAGCTACGGGACAGGAGCGCTGGAAAACGGCTATTTCCGACAATGATGGAACAACCAGCCGGGGTGTTACCTATTGGGCCAGTGGCTCGGACCGACGGATTTTTTTTGGTGCCGGCAACGGGTTGTATGCGCTCGATGCCCATACGGGTAAACCCATTGAGTCGTTTGGCAAGCAGGGCCGCATTGATCTCAAAAAAGGCATAGAACGACCCGGTGGCGATAATTATGTGCTGGCCAATACACCCAACACGATTTATAAAAACCTGATTATTGTGGGCGTTCGGGTAGCCGAAAGCGAAACGGCGCTATTGGGCGATGTTCGGGCTTACGACACCCGAACGGGCCAACCAGTCTGGACGTTTCATACCATTCCACAAGTGGGTGAGTTTGGCTACGATACCTGGTCGCCACAGCCCGCCCGCCAGCATATTGGTGGAGCCAATGCCTGGGCGGGTATGGCCATCGACCGGCAGCGGGGCATTGTCTACATTCCAACGGGTTCGGCCGCTTATGATTTCTACGGAGGTAATCGAAAAGGAAATAACCTGTTCGCCAACTGCCTGCTGGCGCTGGATGCCAATACTGGAAAACGGCTATGGCATTTTCAGCTCGTGCATCACGATGTTTGGGACCGCGATCCTCCCGCACCACCCAACCTGCTTACGGTTGTGCAGAAAGGAGACCATGGGCAACTCCGGCGCATCGATGCGGTAGCGCAGATTACCAAGCAGGGCTATGTGTTTGTTTTTGATCGGGTTACGGGGAAGCCATTGTTTCCAATTACCGAAACACCCGTTCCGCAGCAGACCGTACCGGGCGAACAGGTCAGCAAAACGCAGCCTATTCCGGCAAAACCCTACTTCGCCCGACAGTCGTTCACCGAAAATGATTTCAATTCGTTTGCTGCAAACCGCGATTCGCTGGTAGCCGTTCTTCGAAATGCCCGAACAGGCCGTGCCTATATTCCATTAACCGACAAGCTGACAGTTTTCTTTCCGGGAACCGATGGGGGAGGCCAGTGGGGAGGAGCCGCCACCGATCCAAACGGAATTCTTTACGTGCCGTCGAAGGAAATTCCAGTGTATACTTCCTTGGTTCGACGCGAACAGAAGGCTGCCGGAGCATCGCTGACAGGCGCCAACCTCTACAGTTTGCGGTGCGCAGCCTGCCACGGAGCCGACCGCCGAGGTAATCATGATGGTTCTTACCCATCGCTGGTAGCGGTAAACAAACGACTGGCAGATACGCAGATCGAGCAGATTTTGCTGAAAGGCCGGGGTATGATGCCGTCGTTTGCGCATCTGCCCGAAGCCGAACGAAAAGCCATTATCGATTTTCTGAATCAGAAAGCATCTCAGACAACCGTATTAACTGCACACCCATCGGAGATTCCGTACCAGCATACAGGCTACAATCGGTGGTACGATGCAAACGGTTATCCGGTGAGTAGTCCGCCCTGGGGAACGCTCACCGCCATTGATTTGAACACCGGCAACCGGTGCTGGCAGGTGCCCCTGGGTGAATACCCCGAGCTGACGAAACGCGGTGTGCCTGTTACCGGCACCGACAATTACGGCGGTCCATTGGTTACGGCCAGTAACCTGTTGTTCATTGCGGCCAGCCGTGATGAGCAGTTTCGGGCATTCGATGCACGGACAGGCAGGCAATTGTGGCAGGAAAAGTTGCCCGCAGCCGGTTATGCCTCGCCAAGCACGTATACGGTCAATGGAAAACAGTATGTAGTCATTGCCTGTGGTGGAGGTAAATTAAACACTCGTTCGGGCGACAGGTATGTGGCCTTTGCGCTGCCGTAAGAAGAATTTTACGTTATCTCTTACTCGGCAACCATTTTTATTGGCTTCTTTGCACTTCAGATACAGTACAGCCAAATTCTATTCTGATCGCATGAAATCATTTTGCAGTACGAGTGCAGGCTTATTACTCACCGGCTTGTTGTCGGTAACATTAAGTCAGGCTCAGTCGAATACCAATCTGCCTAAACCCGCCCCCCGTCAACTAGCCTGGCAACCAATGGAAACTACGGCTTTCCTGCATTTTACGGTAAATACGTATACGGATAAAGAATGGGGTGATGGTACCGAAAGTCCTGCTATTTTCAATCCGACAAAACTCGACGCCCGCCAGTGGATTAAAACGCTGAAAGATGCCGGGTTTAAGCTGGCAATTATTACGGCCAAGCACCACGATGGCTTTTGCCTGTGGCCCTCGAAAATGACCGAACATTCGGTGAAAAATAGCCCATGGAAAAACGGAAAAGGCGATGTGGTGAAAGAAGTGGCCGATGCCTGCCGTGAGTTTGGGCTTAAATTCGGGGTGTATCTATCGCCCTGGGACCGTCACGAACCCCGTTATGGAACGGCGGCTTACAACGACTACTACAAAGCACAACTCCGCGAATTGCTGACCAACTACGGGCCCATTTCGGAAGTCTGGTTCGACGGTGCCAAAGGCGAAAATGCCAAAGATATGACCTACGATTTTGCGGGTTACTGGGCATTGGTACGCGAGCTGCAGCCCAATGCGGTGATGTTCTCCGATGCTGGTCCCGATGTGCGCTGGGTTGGTAACGAAGCCGGTAATGCAGGCGAAACCTGCTGGTCGACGATCAATACCGAAGGGCTGGCTCCCGGCAAAGCCGATTCTAAATACCTGAACCGGGGCGATGCCAATGGCAAACAGTGGGTTCCGGCCGAAACCGATGTGTCGATTCGTCCGGGCTGGTTTTATCATGCGTCGGAGGATTCGAAAGTACGGTCGGGGAAGAATCTGGTCAACCTGTATTATCAGTCGGTAGGTCGAAACAGTCTGCTTCTGCTCAATGTACCCCCCAATCGGGATGGGCTGTTTTCAGAACCCGACATGGTCAGTCTGAAAGAATTTCGGAGCATTCTGGACGAGACATTCAAAACGAATCTGGTGGCTAAGCAGCCTAAACTGACCGATAAAAAGCTAAGCACCTTTCTCACTGTTGCTGCCAATGAGCCAGTGGTGATCGATCTGGGAAAAGAACAAACCTTCGATCGTATTTCGATTCAGGAGAATATTGCGACTGGCCAGCGTGTCGCCAGTGGCCGGGTCGAATACTGGAACGGCTCCGACTGGCAACCGCTCCAAAGCTTTACGACGGTAGGCTACAAGCGACTACTGCGCTTCCCGGAGGTGAAAGCGTCGAAGTTGCGACTGTTCGTTACCAATGCGAACAGCCCGGTTCAACTGGCCGAATTTGGCGTGTATAAGGCGTCGTCGCGGGAGTAAGCCTAAAAAGGTTTCTAAAACCTTTTAGGTTTGAACAAAAAACCTAGCCATGTTTCGATAAGAGTAATCGTTAAATGAAAGCGTAGATCAACAAATGCCGTACCTTGGTGGTTAAGTTTTATTACTCATTATCCATATTTCATTCATGCTGTATCCTCTTACGTTCGAAACCATTTTTAAAGATAAAATCTGGGGTGGACAGAAAATAAAGACCATTCTGGGAAAAGACTTTTCGCCCCTGCCCAACTGTGGCGAAACCTGGGAAGTTTCCGATGTAGAAGGCAATGTGTCGGTTGTGAAGGAAGGAACGCTAAAGGGAAAATCACTTCGTGACCTGGTTGCGCAATATAAAGGTGAACTGGTTGGTAAACACGTTTACGACAAATTTGGCGACCGGTTTCCGCTGCTGATCAAGTTTATCGATGCCAACGACGACCTGTCAATTCAGGTGCACCCCAACGACGATCTGGCGGCCAAACGCCATAGTGGATTTGGGAAAACCGAGATGTGGTACATCATGCAGGCCGACGAGGGGGCCAAACTGAATTCGGGCTTCAACCGGGAGGTTACCAAAGACGAGTATGTAAAAGCCGTAGCCGATAACGCCATTCAGGACATTCTGAATATCGAATCGGCTAAACCGGGCGATGTGTTTTTTCTGCCAGCGGGTCGTGTTCATTACATCGGAAAGGGATTGCTGCTGGCCGAAATCCAGCAAACATCCGATACGACCTACCGCATTTACGATTTCGATCGTGTCGATGCCACTACGGGCCAAAAGCGTGAGCTACATACCGAACAGGCCGTGGATGCAATCGACTATCATCACTACGATCACTACAAAACGCAGTATGAGAAAACGCTCAACGAGAGCGTAAATGCGGTGAAGAGCGATTATTTCGTGACAAACGTGCTCAATTTCGACGAAGAAGTGGAGCACGACTACACGCATATCGATTCGTTTGTGATTCTGATTTGTGTGGATGGTGCATTGACTATCGAAGCGAAAGGCGGCTATAGCGTATCGCTCAAGATGGGCCAGTGTGCTCTGATTCCGGCTTCGGTCAATAACGTGACGTTGGTTCCCGATGGCTCCATGACGGTGCTGGAAACCTACGTGCCGTAGGAAGGTAGTCGGATTGTTCTTCGCGACGTGCAGGCTTGGCAAAATGCTGGGTCTGCACGTTTTTTTGTTAGGGATTTTCAGGAAATGTAGTGAACGAGTATATGGCTGTTTTAAACTATTAATATGTAATTGGTAATATATAATTAGTGTATAAAGTTTATGCTGGTACTTTTTTTGCTTTTATCTATATTTAAGCAAAAAAAGTAATCTTATTCACATCAGAACTATACACTATGCGGTTGATCTATTCTGTCCGTAAGCTGTTTTTTCTATTCAAATTAGCCTTTTGGAGCTGTTTTTTGCTTTTCCCTTTCGCAGGAAGGGCACAGTATTGTACGCCATCGTCAAGCTGTGATGCTTTTAATTATCTGGACTCGTTTACGTTCAATGGGATCTCTCTAAGCCAGAATTCAGGTTGTTCGGCAGGCGGTTATAGCTCGTTTTCAGTCGTTAGTACAACTGTTACAACAGGTGTAACAATTCCGTTTTCGGGTACTGTGGGAAGCTTTTATGAAAGTGTTAGCATCTGGGCTGATCTAAACCATAATGGCAGTTTTTCCGATGCGAGTGAACAGCTTTATAGTAATCCTGCAACTTTTGCAAATACGTTCCAGGGAGCACTCATCATTCCGGCCGGAACAACTACTGGAACGCTTAATCTTCGAGTACGGATTGTATCTACCTATACAGGTGTGGCTGATGACCCTTGTAGTTCGTTAGCAAATAGTGAAACAGAGGATTATCAGGTTATGGTAGCCGCTCCTACAACGTATAATCCTTATGCTGCAAACATAACCAATAGTAGTGCCGTTCTGACCTGGAATAATCTGGGAGGGGCGACTAGCTATGAATTGCAGTGGCGACCAGTAGGAGGGACGTACACAACCATTACCGGAATTTCGAGTACGACCTATGCGCTGGGGGGGCTCACAACCGGTACCAGCTACGAATGGCAAATGCGACCTACGGGTAGCAATCTTTGGAACGGACCAGTACAGTTTTCTACACTTTATCCTTGTCCGGGGCCACCTGTCAACTTATATACCAGTACCAGAACGGCGCAGGCCTATTTGTCTTGGTCCTTTTCGGATAGCAATTACCCTGATGCCACCTACGAAATTCAGCTTCGTCAAAGTGGTACAACGTCCTATTCAACAGTGGCCAGTGCTATTAGTACGACCGGATACTTGTTGACCGGGTTAACGCCTGGTACGGAGTATAGCTGGCGTGTTCGGGCTAGCTGTTCTGATTATTCAACTCCCGCCAGTTTCACCACCTTGGATTGTTCGGTTCCTACTAGTATTATGACGAATAATGTGGTAGCAACTTCGGCGCAAGTATACTGGTATGATAATGATTATGGAAATACGTATACTGTTCAGTATAAGCCAACTACGGCTTCTGACTGGATTTCGATTACTGGACTGACTTCTCCAGGGTATAGTCTTACCAGACTAACAACAGGCGTTTCCTATGACTGGAGAGTACAAAAGACCTGTACTGCCACCGTGTCTTCGCCATTTAGCGCGATTGCCAATTTTACAACCAAATGCAATACTCCTTACCCAATATCTTATTGGGTAAAGTATAACAGAGCAGAAATTTATATCTCTAGCCCAGAGCCTGATGCTTCCTATACGGTGCAATATAAAGCCGGGATCGATGGCGCTTTTCAGACAATTTCGGGCGTTAGTGCTTACCCTTATTCGCTTACCGGTCTTCTTCCGAATACTACCTATTATGTTCAGGTACGTACCGATTGCAGTAACGGGACCTTTTCGGATTATTCGCCTTTAATCTCGTTTACCACACAGTGTTGGACACCTGGCATTAGTATTGGGCAGGTAGGCTGGAACTCGGTCTCTCTATCTTTTTTTGACAATAATGCCGCTGGAGAAACGAACTATGTTATTCAATATACACCTCTGAATGGAACTCCCGTATCGACTACGGCATCAACATCGCCATATTCACTTACCGGACTTGCCATCGATCAGGCTTATTCTGTTCAGGTTCAGGCCGTGTGCGCACCCGGTATTACCTCTGCGTTGTCAAACGTGGCTTCATTTACGACGGCGTGTAGGGATATTTATGGAACACCTTCGGTCACTAATGTACGTTCGCAGGGTGCGACGCTCAACTGGTACGATAGCGATAATACGGCTACGTATGAAATTCAATACCGGACACTGGCACCAACAATAAGTAATTTTGTAAGCCTTACGAATGTTACGGGAGGTTCTCCTGATTATAAGTCCTATTCGCTGTCTGGTTTGGCCGATAATACGACCTATGAAGCGAAAATTCGGCGTGTTTGTGGGACTACTACTAGTGCCTTTACCACTTCCACCAATTTTACGACCCAGTGTAAAATACCTGGCATACCCTATGCGCAATGGAGGGATTATACAACGGTAACGCTTGGGGGATTTGCATATGAGATCGGCGCATCCTATGAATTACAGTATCGATTACAAGGGACAAGCGACTGGATATCAGTGACTGGTATAATTGATAGCAGTTCGTCATATAGCGTAGAATTGAGTAATCTAATATCATCAAGTACTTATGAGACGCGGATACGTACTATTTGTTCGCCGACCTCAATGTCTCCCTTTTCGTCTTTAGGATCATTTTCGACAAAAAATTGTGATGTGCCATCGTCTTTACAAGTTAGTAAGCTTGGCCTTACATCGGCAGAGGTAAGCTGGAGTACGCCTGGATTATTGGATGCCACCTATGAACTATCGTATGCTCCCGTTAGCCAGACGGCTACTGGTAACTGGACAACTGTGAAGGGTTTGAAAGGGACCTATTCCTCTTTTTCCGTAACTTATTCCCTGACGGGGCTTACTCCCAATACCGATTATAGCTGGCGGGTACGAACGTTTTGTACCGCAACTGCGAGTTCTGATTATGTGACGGGCCCAGACTTTCGACCAAGTTGTAGTATGCCGACCGATGCGCAAACTCTTTATGTCTCAGCCACTAGGGCGACACTCAGTTGGACTGGTTCGTCATTCGATCCATATGAAATACTGTGGCGCCAGCAGGGAACAACTACATTTACGTCGCTAACAACTACTGGTTATTCGTATACGTTAGAAGGGTTGTCGGTTAATGTAGGCTATGAATGGAAGGTCCGTACCCTTTGTGGGGCATTAGGTAATACTGATTTTACAAATCTTCAGCAGTTTACGACTGTTTGTAATACGCCTAATTTCGTAACTATTGATAACATGAGCTCCTATGCTGCCAAACTGAATTGGTATGGAAGTGACGAAGACATCCGATATACTATCCGTTATCGAAAGCAGGATAGCGCCGATTGGATGACTGAAAATGATGTTGGTATTATAGCCGGTAATTATGGAAGGGTGGAATATCTATTACCCGGTCTATTAACTAATACCACTTATGAAGTTCAAATTCAAGGTGTTTGTTCACCTGCTGTAAGTTCGTCGTTCAGTACGTCGAACACATTTACGACGAACTGTTATAACCCTTATTTTGGGATAGTTTATTCGGTCGGAAATAATTATATTACATGGTCGGCCATTTCAGGTGTTTCGTATGTAGTAGAATGGAAGCGCAGTAGTAGTGATGTTTGGGATAATGCATCACCTGTTGTCAGTACTCAGGAAGTTAATGCTTACAGTGGAGAATATGACACCTACACATATTCGTTTACAGAGCTACTAGCTGGAGAGTTGTATGACGTCCGAGTAAAGGCAATTTGTGCGGACGGTAGCATTACTTATTCTTATGTTAATACTATTGCGACTACTTGCCCTATGTATCCGCCTTATTCCTATAGCATTCCAACAGTTAATTCAGCTACATTAAGATGGTATTATGGGGGATATGTAGCTGATAATAAAATAGAGGTACACTGGCGGCCGGTAGGCAATACGACCTGGAACGTTATTCAGAATGTTTCCGCTGATCTTATTATACTTAACGGGTTACATTCTAATACAGCCTATGAGTGGCAGGTACGTAACGTTTGCGAGAGCGGAGTGTCTGACTTTGGCCCCTTGCAGAGTTTTACGACTGCGGCTTGTTCGGTACCTACGAACTTGTCGGTGCAGTGCTCAACGAGCAGTAGTGCTGCACTCAATTGGACTGAGGTTTGGCAAGGAAGTTACGACATTCAATGGAGAGCTGTTGGTCAGGCCACCTGGAATACGGTGAGTAGTTTAACCAGTACGGCTTATAGCCTGACAGGCCTTTCGGTGCAGACTGCTTATGAGTGGAGAATCAGAACGGAATGTGGCGAGGGTGAGAACGCATCGGCCTATAGCGAACCACAATCGTTCACGACATCCGCAACTTGTTCTCTACCCGAAGGGCTAAGTGCTTTTACATACTATACGAATGGGCAAACCTGTGGGCAGATATTGGTATCCTGGACCGGATGTGCTGGTACGAATTATGACGTGCAGTACAAACCACAATCGACAGGAATCTGGATTTCGGCAGGGACTACGAATTATACGACTGTTTTGCTGAATGATTTGGTAGCTAATACGGCCTACGATGTACAGGTGCGGTCTGTGTGTTCTGTCGGTAATTCATCCTCATTTGTTTCTACCAGTTTTGTTTCAACGGCCTGTTCCTGTGCTCCATCGGCCGCAGTGTATACCGACGATATTACCAGTACGGCGGCTACCAGCCATTGGACAAGTTCGAATATAGCCACGGCGGCTCCCGCTTATGAGTATCGCTGGCGGGTAGGCTATACAACGACCTGGAATAGCCTGACAACTACAAATAGTTCATACCGATTGGCAAACCTTGCGCCCGATACTCCTTACGAATGGCAGGTTCGGGGCCTGTGTAATAGTGGATCGGTATCCAACTACTCGCTGATTTCGATTTTCCGAACCAGTTGTACCAGCCCCGGTTCATTATCGAGCACCAATATTGGAGTTGCATCGGCAACATTGCTCTGGACAGGCTATACTGGCGTTACCTATGAATTACGGTATCGACAAAGCAACGGAACCTGGATTTCGGTAAGCAATGCTACTAGTCCATACGCACTAACAGGTTTGACCACCAATGCCAGCTATGAATGGCAGGTGCGTACAAATTGTAGTAGTGGTAGCTCTGCTTTTTCGGCTTCCAGCTTTTTCAAGACGCAATGTGCAGCGCCAACTGATCTTGTTGCCAATTTTATTAAGGCCAATTCAGTAGAGCTATCGTGGAATTCGGCTGGTGCTGCGGTCAGTTCTTATCAACTTCAATACCGTGTTGTTGGGGGAAGCTATACGTCTCTAACAGTAAGCAAATCGGCCAGCTATACGCTTACGGGGCTGAGCAGCAATACGAGCTACGAATGGCAGGTACAAACGGTATGTGATGCCAGTCACTCCTCTGGCTATCCATCGCAGGCATTAACGTTTCAGACCCTATCGGCATCATGCGGCAATATGTTTACCATACAAGCGGGAGACTGGACGAATTCAGCGGTATGGTCGTGTGGCCGCGTTCCTGTTTGGAGTGATCCGGTTGAAGTCCGTCATGCCATAACGGTACCTGATGGGGTTAGTGTTCGGGCTTTGCAGATATTGTTCACGGGGAACGGGAAACTTAATTACGGCACTGGTTCGCAGGTATTGCTCGGTGAGTTGTAAACCTAGGCATACCTCATTTTTTCAATGTATTCTTCAACAACAAAATGCCGGTTCCGGGCTTGCGCCATTGCTCCATCAACTGGGCATGGTCTGGACCGGTAGGACGAAAGAAGGAGCCGAGCAGAATGTCGTCGTCGCCGTCGTGGTCAACGTCGCCGGTTGTCATGATCAGCCAGCGGCCGCGTTCGGTATTGGGGAAAGTGCGGGGCTGAAAACGTAGATTATCCTGGTTTTCGAAATAAATGAAACTTTCGTTCGGGTGGTGAGCAAAATCGGGGAAATGGGCAATGGCCGCAATATCGGCGTCGCCATCCTGGTCGAAGTCGCGGACAACGGTTTGAGTAGCACCATACATCGGATAAAACCAGGCTTCCTTAAACCGAAACTGCCCATCGTTCAGGTATAACCGCAGACCGTGGTAAGGCTTGAGTATAATCGAATAATCGGCGTTGTCGCCGTTGGTATACAGTATGTCCAGATCACCGTCGCGGTCAATATCGGTCAGTTCGAAATAGCTGGAACCATAAACGGGCGGAAATCGGAGAACCGTTTCTTTGCGAAACTGACCGTTGTGTTGGTTGTAATAAACGGCAATCTGCTCGTTACCCTGCGTCAACAAGGCCACAATGTCGGGCCACTGGTCGTGGTTAATATCCTGCACAATCACATTGCGGGCACCGGGCAAACTGTCGATAATATGCTCCCGATAGCCTGTTGGCAATCGCTCATGCCAGGTTAGTTTGCCCAGATGATTACCAAACTGACAAACAATTACATCTTCCTGTCCATCCCGATTCAGATCGGCCGGTGTTGCCTGAACGGGTCGCTGTAGTTTGGTTAGTTGGGGAGTCGGAATTGTGCCGGATTTTGAGAAATGGCTCCATTCACCAGCTTGCCGGTCATTCGGATTCAGAACGCCAACCAATAGCAGATCCATACTGCCATCGCGATTAAAACGGACATCGGTTGCCGGACTGCTCAGCCGGGCCGAATCGAGCCGATGTAAACCAGCATCAAGCGCATAGAGATTGGTACGCCCATCGCCTGCCCAAATGCGGTGCGAAAGCGAGTCGTACCGGAGGAGTGTTACAAATGCATCGATTGCCTTCGTTGACTGTTGGGGCCGAAACAGCGGTAAACCTACCTGCGTGGGTATGTGCTGGGGTTGGGAAGGGAGTGTGACTGGCGCAACTGTGATATAGTAATCAACAATTTTTTGCCAGTCGGAGGGGTGCAGCATGGGCGTTTCCGGGAAAACGTGGGCTTCCATCAAACGCGTCATTTCGTCCATGTTGCTGATGCGCATGTATTCTGCCATCGAATTGCCCGACTGACCCATACGGAGTGCCATTTGTGGCAAAACACCCCGCTGCCAGGTTTCTTTATCGAGCAACGAAGGGTCTGGGGCCTGGTGGCAACTACCGCAATAGCTCTGGCTAAGTTGTTTGCCGGTGAGTTGGGTAGCAGCCGGAGGAGTCGGTGGACTATTTTTTTCGCTGGACGACGACTGACAGGAGAAGAACGGCAGTGAACCAGTGAAAAGAACAACTGCCAATCGGAAAAACGACATGCTTACTGAATAGTTAGACCGCTTATTGCATCAACAGACTATATCGAAAGTAATAATTCTTTCAAATATAGTCTGTTGATCTGAACGGGCGATTCTATAAGCAATAGGCCGGTGCTATTTACCTAGTCCATCAGCCAGTTTGTTCAGCAAAGTTGGCTGTTTTAGGTCATAGATATACTCCCAGAACATAACACCTGCGAGGTGTTTCGATTTCACGTAGGCAATCTTAGGGTCGAACGATTGGGCATCGGCGTAGGAAATAAACATCCGTGAGGTCGGATTCCAGAGATAGGGTGACTTGGCATCGTTGTCCCAATAGCGAACAAAACCGTTTTTGTTGATGTATTTATCAACCAGTTCGTCGTAGCTAATGAAGTAGTGTTTGCCGGTAGCTGGCTGGTAAAGGCCGTTGTCTTTCGGATTCGCATCGGCCCATCCGCGACCGTAGAATGGCAGACCCAGTACAATTTTGCTGGCCGGAACACCCGCCTTAATATGCCCTTCGACACCGTCGGCACTGCTGTTGCGCGCCTGACTGCCTTTTTTCGACTGATACAGATTGCTATGATGGCCCGTCACTTTGTCGTTGCCATGATAGATGTCATAGGTCATGATGTTGACGTAGTCCAGGTATTTCTGCGCTTTGCCAAGTTCGGTATGATTCACAAAAGCCGTGTCGACGCCGGTTGCCGTTGTGAGCAGATAATGATTGGCTCCGGTACGTTTGTCTAGTTTTCCCTGTTTGTCGAGTTGTTGGCGAAGTTCTTTAAACAGCAGCGTGTAGTTCTGTTTGTCGGCGGGTCGGAAAATGTTGTTATCGCCAGGCTGGTCGGGGTATTCCCAGTCGATGTCGATTCCATCAAGTTTATGCTTTTTCAATAACTCAATCGCACTAGTGGCAAATTTCTTTCGCGATGCATCGGTCAGCGCACAATCGGAGAAGTATTTACAGCCGCCCCATCCGCCAATCGAAATCAGGATTTTCAGGTCTTTGTTATCGGCTTTCAAGGTATTCAGCGCGGCCAGATTGCTGGCGTCTTTGTTGCTCAGAGGAGCTAGTTCGCCATTGGCTGCCGGAACCGCAAAGGCGTAGTTGATGTGCGTGAGTTTTTGGACCTCGATCTGGTCTTTTGTCCAGCCATTGCCACTGATGTAGCCAATAATCACATAGCGATGGGGTTTTGGAGCCGATTGTGCTACCAAAGGATGGACAGTAAACGAAAGTAAACAGTCGAGTAAAAGAAAAAAAAGAGAACTATAGGAAAGCGTCATATAACAAAAAAAAGTTGCTGTGTAAAAAAAGCCTGTTCATACTTATCGATTAGGTAAGTGTAAATACTTGGCGTTCAGAAAGGATCATTGATTATTAGTTGTATTTATAAAGGAAGTGCGCCTTAGTAATTGTTCATGATATACTGTATAAGTTTATTTTAATCTGTAAATTATATTCGTAAATATAGGATAGTTTTTGAATATTTTTAATAATTGCAACTATATTTGCTGAAAATAGCCGATCAACGAAGTATATAAGGTAAGGTTTGACGAGGGTTGTTTCTGAAAACAGCCTTCAGGCAGCAGTTGAGCGGTATACATCTATTCTTACATAAAGAGCATCAGCGCACTGGTAGTAGTGCATTATTATACTTTAATTAAGTATAAATCCTTATCTGTAACGCTCTGTCGATCACTAATTTTATAGTTTATCAACGTTGTGCGCAAAAAAGTAGATTTGTGTATTCTTTAATTAATTAATCAACCAACCAGTAAATTGTATGGAACAGAAGCTACAGTTAACCTTCAGGAAGGTTTTGTTGTGCTTGGGAGCTTGGATTTTCCTGGCCTCATCGTTTGCGCTGGCCGCCGACAGGGATGTGACCGGTAAAGTACTTGATGAGAAAGGAAATGGGCTGGCCGGAGCAACGGTAACCATTAAGGGAACAACGAAAGGGACAAATACGGATTCGGAAGGTGCGTTCCGGATTAGTGTGCCCGATGGAAATGCTGTGCTGGTGTTTTCTTACATCGGCTATACCAAACAGGAAATAACCGTTGGCAATCAAACTGTTTTTACGGTGAAACTTGTACCCGGAGATGCCTCACTGGCCGAAGTGGTTGTAACGGCACTGGGGATCAAAAAAGAAAATAGAGCCCTGGGTTATTCGGTTACTACCATTGAGTCATCGGCGCTGAATGTGGCCCGGGAAACAAACGTAGTAAACTCGTTGCAAGGCCGGGTGGCCGGTCTGAACATTGCTCCGGCAAGTGGCGGCCCTGGTTCATCATCGCGTATTAACCTTCGGGGGGTGAGCAACTTCAACGGGGGGAGCCCTCTGTTTGTTATCAACGGTATTCCGATGGATAACACCCAGCGCGGTAACTCCGGTGAGTGGGGTGGCTCGACCAATGGCGATGGTATTTCGAACATTAACCCCGACGATATTGAGACCATGACTGTTCTGAAAGGAGCAACGGCTTCGGCGCTGTATGGTACGCGGGCGGCTAACGGCGTAATTCTGATTACGACCAAGAGCGGTAGCAAAAACTCGAACCTGTCGGTCGAGTATAACGTAAACCAGCAGTTCGACCATATTATCAACTATACCGATTTTCAGTATGAGTATGGTCAGGGGCAGCAGGGCCAGCGGCCTACCGATGTGGCTACTGCGAAAAACTCAGGTGTTTATAGCTGGGGAGCCAAAATGGATGGTCAGCCATTTACGCAATACGATGGTAAGCAATATCCTTACTCGCCCGTGAAAGACAATCTGGAGAAGTTCTACCGCACAGCTTCGTCGCTGACCAATACCATTGCAGTATCGGGTGGTAGTGATCAGACCAGTTTCCGGATGTCGCTCTCGTCGCTGAATGCCGAAGCGGTACTTCGGAATAGCGGCCTGAAACGGAAAACGATCAACCTTAACATCAATCAGAAGGTTACGCAAAAGTTCGATGTGTCGTTGATGGGGAACTACATCGATCAGCAGGACCAGAACCGGCCTTCGCTGATGGATGCGCCGATGAATGCTAACTATGGTATTCTGTTGCTGGCAACGAGCTTCAATCAGGAGGCCCTCAAACCTGGCTACAACACAACCACGGGCGATGAGCTGACCTTTAGTGATGACGTATATAAAACGAACCCCTGGTTTGTTGTCAATCAGTATAAAAACAACTTCGACCGGAAGCGTCTGATTTCGGCCATCACCGGTAAATATCAGTTTGCCGACTGGATTTATCTGCAAGGCCGGATTGGTTATGACATCATCAACGATGGTGCGTTCAATATTACGCCTTACGGTACAGCTTATTCGCATCTGGGAGGTATTGGTCAGAGTAAGCAACAGACCTCCGAATTAAACATCGACGGACTGTTGGGAATCAACAAAAACATTGCTCCTGATCTGAACCTGAATGTAGCCCTGGGCGCTAACCTGCGGAAAAACAAGCTCGAAAGCATCGGTATTTCGGGTAGTCAGTTGAACATTCCGTATCTGTATACGATTACCAACACGCTGTCGAAAAGCCAGAGTTACGGCTACAACGAGCGTCAGGTACAGTCGGCTTACTATACGGCTGATTTCAACTACAAAAACTACCTGACTCTTTCGACAACCGGCCGCTACGACGTGTATTCGACGCTGCCATCGGCTAACCGCGGTATTTTTGCTCCGGCGGTATCAGGAAGCTTTGTCTTCTCTGAATTGTGGAAGCCTACCATACTCAACTTTGGTAAGCTCCGGGCATCGTATGCCCAGACAAGCGGTGAAGCCTACGATGCTTATCTGACAACCCAGTACTACTCGCTGGGCAACACCTACAACAACCTGCCTCAGGGTAGCTTCAGCAGTACGCTGCCGAACATCAATCTGAAACCCTATCGTTTGAAAGAACTGGAAGTTGGTTTTGAAACTAAGTTCCTGAACAACCGCTTAGGTCTTGATGTAGCGTACTTTAACCGCGAAACCAATGGAGAAATCGTGAACGGTCCGTTGTCGATTGCAACCGGCTACACCTCACGCGTATTGAATCTGGGTTCGACTAAAAACACGGGTATCGAAGTATTGCTGACCGGTACGCCAGTGATGACCCAGAAATTTAAATGGGATGTGTCGTTCAACATCACAAATGTGAAAAACACCATTGTGAGCATCGACGGTACGGCTAATCCGGCTCCGCTGACACTGGGTACCTATCGGCCACTCAATGGTAACGTTGCTCACGTTCAGGGTATGGCCGCAGCACAGATCATGGCCTACGATTTCAAATATGATGCGAACGGCAAAGTCATTGTCGGTAGCGATGGTATTCCGGTTCGTGGTGATCTGAAGCCAATGGGTTCGGCGCTGCCTAAAGTATATGGTGGTCTGAACAACAACTTCAACTATGGTAATTTCTCGTTCTCGTTTCTGTTCGATTATAAGTTTGGTGCCAAAGTGTTGTCGGCAACCAATCACTACTCGATTGTGGATGGCCTGAACAAAATGACTCTGGTTGGCCGCGAAACGGGCGTTGTTGCCGATGGCGTTCTGGCAACGGGTGAAGTGAACACTAAAAATGTAGCGGCTCAGGACTACTACAAAGGGTTAGTTACCAACGTATCTAAACTGAACGTATTCGATGCCAGTTTCATTAAACTTCGTCAGGTTGTGCTTAGCTACCACTTGCCCGCTCAGTGGTTTACGGGTAGCAAACTTCCCTTCGAAGCGGTGTCTATTTCGGTGGTTGGCCGCAACCTGGCAACCCTGCTGAAACATACCGACAATTTTGATCCTGAATCTGGTATTTCTTCCGACGTACGGTATGCCGGTATCGAAGGGTTACAGATGCCATCAACCCGCACTTATGGTTTCACGCTAAATGCTCGATTCAAAAAATAAGCCATGAAAATGAAAAACAAGGCATTATATATAGCAGCGCTGGCATCGGTTCTGACAACAGGCTGTACGGATAATTTCGACACCATTAATACCGATCCAACAAAAGCGACTGCCGCCAACTGGGACCCGAACTACTTCCTCCCAAATGCGCAGAATAGCTATATTAATTTAGGATACGGAAGTATGCTGTATCAGGCACCAGCCATGCAGGTGCTGGCTTCAACGTTCAGCTACTACGGCAACGGCGACAAGTATGTGAATACGCAAAACTCGACCAGCTATCAGGGAACGCTATTCAATACCACCTATTCGACAGGAACCGTATTGTCCGAAATGCTGAGCCTCACGCAGGGGAAAGACCAATATTCGAACCTCTACAATGTTGGGCGGATCATGCAGGCCATGAACATTCTGCGCGGTACTGACGTATATGGCGATGTGCCCTATACAGAAGCCTTCAAAGTAAAAACGTCGGGTATTGCACAGCCTAAATACGATACGCAGCAGTCGATTTATACCGCTATGCTGACCGATCTCGACGCGGCTATTTCGGCGCTCGATGCCTCGAAGGCAAAAATTACCGGCGATCTCTATTATGGTGGCGACATCAACAAATGGAAGCGCTTTGGCTATTCGCTGATGCTTCGTTCGGCCATGCGCCTGGTGAAAATTGATCCGGCAACGGCAAAAACCTGGGCTGAGAAAGCGGCCGCTGGTGGTGTCTTTACTTCCAATGCCGATAATGCCATGGAAATTGCTGATGCCAACAATGCGACATCGGGAATCTACAGTGTGTATCAGGTAGCCGACGATTTCCGCGAACTACGGTTCTCGAAAACCTTTATCGATGCCCTCAAGTCGGCAGGCGATCCGCGGTTGAGTGCCATTGCCGAAGTGCCTCAGGCTGGTCTGGCCAATAACAAAACCCAGACCTTGGTTGGCGACAATACGGCTTCTATTCAGATGGGATTGCCAAACGGCTACGACCTGAACGGTGGCACTACCGACATTCGGAAAGCTACTGGCTACCCAGGCCCTACCGGAACTGGCGACGATGTTGCTCCGCTGGGCAATTACTCTCGTCCGCGGATATCGGTTTATCTGAAAAAGGCCGGTACGCTAATGGTGATGACCTATGCCGAAACGGAATTCCTGCTGGCCGAAGCAAAAGTTCGCGGCTGGAATGTGCCGGGTACGGCTGCCGATCACTACAAGAATGGTGTCATTGCCGCTATTACCGAACTGGCTCAGCTCGATGCCAGTGCAACCGTCTCTACCGATGTTGCTACGGCTTTTGCCACCGCCCATCCGCTTGATGTTAGTTCGACAGAAGCATCGCTGAATGCAATCAATACGCAATACTGGCTGGAAACGGGTTCGACCTTCAACTTCATCGAAACCTGGATGAACTGGCGCCGGTCGGGCTATCCGGCACTGGCACCAGTCAATTATCCGGGCAATGTAACAAACGGTCAGATTCCCCGCCGAATGATCTATCTCTCGTCCGAAATCCTGAATAATCCAACCAATTATAAGGATGCGGTTTCACGACTGACGGGTGGCGATTTGCTCACCAGTCGAGTCTGGTGGGATAAGTAATCGAACAAAAACGTAAGGGACTCATGGAGTCCCTTACGTTTTTTATGCAAATTATGAAATTGGGTTACCTAAAAGAATTACTCGCTGGTAAAAACGGAAAACCAGTGTAAAGGCATTGATGAGTAATGCCAATCGGGCATTTATGCTTATTTTTGATTACCTGCCTGAACATTCTGAGGAGAATATTCACTGAGTAATGAACATCGTAACGTAATGAGTATAGACCTAACTTTTTCTGAATCTATTGCCCAAACTAAGCCGAACAGACATCGTTTTTGCCTATTCCTGATCGTTCTCTGCTTTTTTAGTCCTACACTCTACGCTCAGACTCCCTTATTTAAATTACTGGATTCAAAACAAACCCACGTTGAGTTTCGGAATGAGATCGACGAAAACGAAAGCCTCAACGTGCTGGCTTACGAATATTTCTATAACGGTGGTGGTGTTGCCGTTGGCGATCTCAACAACGATGGCTTACAGGACATTTTTCTGACCGCCAACCTGAAAGCAAACAAACTATACCTAAACCTGGGGGCGCTAACGTTCAAAGATATTACGAAAGAAGCCGCTTCTGAACTGGCTGGCCGATCGGGCGGTTGGAAAACGGGCGTTTGTATGGCCGATGTAAACGGCGATGGCTGGCTCGATATTTATGTCTGTTATTCTGGAAAAGTAGATACCGATAAACGTAGGAATCAACTGTTTATCAATCAGGGTGTTAAGGATGGCGGAACCGTACGTTTTGTTGAAAAAGCCAACGAATACGGTCTCGACGATCCGGGCTATAGCACGCAGGCTGTCTTTGTCGATTATGATCGCGATGGCGATCTGGATATGGTTCTGCTGAACCATAATGTTCGGAAATTCGACAATATGGAGCTTGCCCGGCTCCATAACGAAACCGATGAGTTTGCCGGTAATAAATTATTCGAAAACCAGAACGGCCATTTTACAGATGTGGCCAAAAAAGCGGGTATTTATCAGTTCCCGCTCACATTCGGGCTTGGTGTTGCCGTTGCCGATGTAAATCTGGACGGCTGGCCCGACCTTTACGTAACCAACGATTACAACGAGCCAGACTACCTCTACATTAACCAGAAAAACGGCACTTTCCGCGACGAAACCCAGCAGTATTTCCGGCATCTGGCTCATTTCTCAATGGGTGTCGACATTGCCGATTATAACAACGATGGCAAGCCGGATGTGATGTCGCTCGATATGCTGCCCGAAGACAACCGACGGCAGAAACTGCTGCAACTTCAGGAAAACTACGAGTCGTTTGAGTTGATGCAGCAACAGGGCCTATACCGGCAATATATGCGCAATATGTTGCAGATCAACAATGGCAACGGTACTTTCAGCGAGATCGCTCAGGCCGCCGGCGTGTCGAATACTGACTGGAGCTGGGCTCCGCTGCTGGCCGATTTCGACAACGATGGCTACAAAGACCTGTTCGTGACAAACGGCTATCTGCGCGATTATACAAACAAGGATTTTCTTAAGTACTGGGGCGACTACAAAGTTAAAAAGGCAGTCAATCGCGAACCCGTCCAGCTCATGGATCTGGTACGGGCCATGCCATCGACCAAGCTGCCCAACTACATTTTTCGCAATAACCACGACCTTACATTTACCAACACCCAGCGGCTGTGGGGCATCGAAACGCCGTCTATATCGAACGGGGCGGCCTATGCCGATCTGGACAACGACGGCGATCTGGAATTAATCGTCAATAACATCAACGACCCGGCTTTTATTTATCAGAATATGAGCCGCGAACAATCGGGCAATGCCTATATTCAGGTGAAGCTACAGCCTGCTCAGATCAATCAGAGCGTTATAGGCACTAAAGTTACGGTGTATGCGCAGGGAAATCGGCAATATCAGGAGCTGGCTCCCGTTCGGGGCTATCTGTCGAGCCAGCCGTATGTGCTTCATTTTGGATTAGGGAACGCTACAGTTATCGATTCCATTGCCATTGTCTGGCCCGATCAGTCGCGGCAGCTACTGACCGGTACGGCCGTAAATCAGCAACTGCTTATTCAGCAGTCGGCATCAACCAATAGCTCGGTCGTTGCATCGGCGCATCCGCAGCGAAAGCCATTTTTTGCCAAAGCCGAAACTACGTTTACGTATACGCATGAGGGTTATACCGAAAATGATTTTAAGCGGCAGCCGCTTATGCTGTGGATGTATTCGCACACTGGTCCGGTCATAGCCAAAGGTGATATAAACAAAGATGGGCTCGACGACATCTTTGTAAGTGGCGACCAGAAAAAAACGGGTACTATTTTAAGGCAGCAGAAGAACGGATCGTTTAAACCGATTGACGGCCTTGTCATTGGCGACGAGGCCACGTCGGCGGTGTCGGCGGCTGTTTTTTTCGATGCCAATGGCGACGGCTTCGATGATTTGTATGTTGCTAAAGGCGGATACTCGTTGTTTGAACCAAACACAGAATCATTGCAGGATGAGTTATACCTCAATAATGGTCGTGGGAGTTTAGCACTACAGAAGGGAGCATTGCCCGACATGAAGGCTAGTAGTAAAGCCTGCGTTCGGCCATTCGACTACGATGGCGACGGCGACCTCGATCTGTTTGTTGGCGGGCGGGTTATTCCGGGCCGTTACCCACAGGCACCGCGTTCCTACCTGCTCGAAAACACGGGAAAAGGTCAATTTCGGTCTGTAGACGTGCCGTTTTCGTCGGTCGGGATGGTGACCGATGCGCAGTGGGCTGATCTGGATGCTGATGGCCATACTGAGTTAATCGTATGCGGAGAGTTTATGCCCATAAAAGTATATCGGTATACGGCTACCGGCTTTGTCGATCAAACGGCGCACTATTTTCCGAATTCGGAAAATGGATTCTGGTTTTCGCTGGCCATTGCCGACCTGAATGGCGACGGCCACAAAGACATTGTTGCCGGTAATCTGGGCAACAATTCCCAAATCAGAGTATCGAAGCAGGAGCCTGCCGAACTGATCTACGCCGATGTTGATAACAATGGGTCAATTGATCCCTTTTTCTGCTTTCATATTCAGGGGGTCGCCTATCCCTTTGTTAGCCGCGACGAACTGAACGATCAGATTTATGCGATGCGGAAGAAATTCGCTTACTATAAAGATTATGCAAATGCCAAAATCTCGGATATTCTCTCGCCCGATGAGCTGGCCAGAACCCAGAAACTGACCGTTACTGAACAGCAGTCGGTTTGTTTTCTGAGCAATAATGGCAAATTTGAAAAACATATCCTGCCGTTGCAGGCGCAGTTTGCACCCGTAACCACCATTCTGACCGACGATGTTGACCACAACGGCACTACCGACCTGCTGCTGCTGGGCAACAAGTCAGACAATCGCTTAAAGCTGGGCAGCATGGATGCAAACTATGGTTGTTTATTGTTGGGCGATGGAAAAGGTAATTTTCTGTATGTTAATCAAACTGATTCCGGCCTTTCGATTGTTGGCGACAGCAAGTCAGTTCTTTGGGTGAATACACCGCAACAACCGCTGTTGCTGATTGGCACGCTTAATCAACCAATTCAGGTGTATAAAAAACAGTAACCATGCGACAAGCTTTATTTTTTTGTCTGTTACTGGCCACCGTTGCGCGGGCCAAACCAACAAAAACCGATTTACGCAGCCAGATTCAGCCGACTGTTTTTGCCATAACGATGGTTATGATCCACGATGTGGTGAACCCGCCCGCAGCCAGCCGATTTTATACGTACTGCCTGTTGGGAGCGCATGAGATAGCCGCCCGGAACCAGAAAACCATTGTTGCCCCAACCCAATTGCTGCGTGGCCTGAAACCGATTGAGATAGGCCGGAAAGAACCGTACGATTCTCAGATTGCTGCTCTCTATTGCATTCTGGAAACCGGTAAACTATTGCTGCCGTCGGGGTATATGCTGGAAGAGGAAGAAACGAAGCTGATCGATCAGTTAAAGAAACAGAAATATAGCGAACAGCTCATTCGTAGCTCAGTTGCTGTTGCCCAAACAGTTGCCAAACAGGTTGTGGCCTACGCTGCCGACGATAATTACCGAAACCTGAGCGCGCGGCAACGTTATCGCCCAGGCAAAAGCGACAGCACCTGGTATCCGACCCCGCCCGGTTATATGGAAGGGATCGAACCGCACTGGCGCACCATCCGCCCGATGCTGATCGACTCCTGTAGTCAGTTTAAACCCGCCCCGCCCGTATCGTTCAGTAAAGATACCAGCAGTGCCTTTTATCGATTGACGTATCAGGTATATCAGGTTGGGAATACGCTAACCGATGAGCAGCGAATGATTGCTTCGTTCTGGGATTGTAATCCGTTTGCCATCAACACATCGGGGCATATGTCTATTGGCTTCAAAAAAATCAGTCCGGGCGGGCACTGGATGAGCATTGTTAGCCTTGCTGCCGAAAAAGCCCAGTTGAGTTTCGAAAAAGCCATTATGGTTCATTCGTTAGCGTCGATTACGCTGATGGATGCCTTTATTAGTTGCTGGGACGAAAAATACCGAAGCAACCGAATCCGCCCCGAAACGGTCATTAACAAATACATCAATGTGCGTTGGCAACCTTTGTTGCAAACGCCCCCATTTCCTGAATATACCAGCGGGCATAGCGTTATTTCGACGGCGGTAGCCGAAGTGCTTACGTATTTGCTGGGTGACAATTTCGCATTTATTGACACAACCGAAACCTTATTTGAACTACCCGAGCGGTCATTTCCATCGTTTCGTAAAGCTGCCGAAGAGGCCGCCATATCGCGGCTTTATGGAGGCATTCATTATCTGGATGCCATAGAAAACGGACAGGCGCAGGGCAGAGCCGTAGGGGTATTTATTATTAACAAACTTAAAAAAGCAGGAGTGGAGCCTGTGTTATAAGTTTGTTGCCGATACGTTGTTCTGCCGCCTGATAAAACAATAGAAATTGATGCTGTTTTGACGAGATAAATAATCGAATCTAAAGGTATTTCTGAACAGCATCGTTCTTTTTGTCTATGAACCAACCTCATATTTTACAAAAGTAGAATAGCTTCACTTCATGCAGGATAACACGTTCTTTTCGGTAATAGATACAAAAAAAAACAAACTCAAACGGCAGATCATTAAAGAACTCTACCGCTTGCAGTCGCGCACTATTTCGCAGTTAGCCAACCGCTTGCACACCAGTATTCCATCAACAACCTCGTTAATTGAAGAATTAAGCTTAGGACATTGGGTGCAGGGAATCGGAACTGGCGAAGCACAGTATGGCCGGAAACCATCCTTGTTTGCCCTCAACTCAACCCAATACGTTACGGTTGTTATTGACATCACTATTCATGATACAAAACTATTGGTCTTTAACCTGGCTAATCAGGTCGTGCATCGGGTTGATGTGGATATACGGCTCGATAAATCGCCAGCTTTTCTGAATGTGCTGGCCGAACCGCTCGACCAACTGGTGCAGTACATTAAGGAGCACCAATTGCAGGTCATTGGGGTAGGAGCAGCCTTGCCGGGGCTCGTAAATCCTTGGGAAGCGGTCAATCATACGTATCCTGGCCTTAATTCGCCAGATCAACCACTGGATCAATTGCTGGAAACACTCTTCAATGCTCCGGCTTATCTTATTAACGATACAAAAGCAACCATTCTGGGAGAACACCGCTTTGGGCTCGCTCAGGCCAAAAAGCATGTTTTGTCGATTAATATCGATTGGGGAATCGGCCTGGGTGTAATCACAAATGGAGAAATCCTGCAGGGCTCGGCGGGTTTTGCGGGCGAATTAGGCCATATTCAGATGAAAACCGACGGCGAGCTATGCTCCTGTGGCAAAGTCGGTTGTCTTGAAACGCTGGCGTCAGCATCATCGCTGATCCGACGGGCCAAAGCTGGTCTCGAAGAGGGACGAATGTCGATGCTGGCCGATATAGAACCGGCTACGATTGATATTGAAACCATTATTGAAAAAGCAACACTAGGCGATGCTTTCTCAATTGATTTACTGAATGATGTTGGTAGTGCATTAGGAAAAGCCTTGTCGACAACCGTACATCTGTTCAATCCTGAGCTAATTATTGTGAATGGCGTTCTGGCCAAAGCCGAACGGGCCATCATACGGCCCATTGAGCAGGCCATTGATAGGTACTGCCTACCCAATTACCGCGATAATCTGACCATTGAATTGTCGCAGTTGGGTGAGATGGCCAAGTTTTATGGTACGCAGGCCTACGTTATTCAAACCTTACTGGAGCAGGAACGAATTCCGTGAGGATGGCGTGTTTATGGTTTATCGTCTATGGTTTATGGTTGCTCCGCCAAGTAGTACTCTCTATTGAAGAGCAATCATAAACCATAGACGATAAACCATAAACCCAATTATCTTTGCTACTTATTCGCTGCTTTTATGACCTGTTTGTTGGGCGTTGATCTTGGAACCACCAATGTCAAAATTCTCGCTGTAACTCCTCACGATTGGCAAATTATTGCACAGACGTCGCTGCCTATACCAACCCTGTCAGCTCAGCCCGACTATGCCGAACAAGATCCTGAGGCTATCTGGCAGGCTGTTCGGCAAGGGCTTAGTGAAGTAGTAATCGGCGTGAAACGAAAACAGGCCACTATTGAAGCCGTTAGTTTCAGTGCTGGTATGCATAGTTTGCTGGCGGTTGATGCTGATGGTAAACCCCTTACCAATGCCTTACTCTGGTCCGATAATCGGGCCGAACCGCAGGCCAGAAAGTTGCATACGGAACAGTCGAATCTCGGCAACGACATCTATGCCCATACCGGTACGCCCATTCATCCGATGATTCCGCTGTGCAAACTGGCCTGGTTTCGGGACAATCGGCCCGAATTGCTCAGGCAGGCCGCAAAGTTTATCTCCTTAAAAGAATATGTCTGGTGGAAACTGACCGGCCAATACCAAATCGACTATTCGATGGCGACGGCTACCGGTTTGTTCGATACCGAAAAACGAACCTGGTATAAACCAGCCCTCGATTTTGCGGGTATTCGGGCTGATCAACTTTCCACCCCTCAGCCAACTACATTTGATGTCGCCTACGAGCCTGATAAGAAAGGCGCTGCCAGAACGGCACTGCCCATTGGTGTTAAACTGTATCCGGGTGCTTCGGATGGTTGTCTGGCTAATTTGGGATCGGGCTGTGTCGATGCCGATATTACCACCATTACCATTGGCACAAGTGGTGCTGTGCGGCAAACAGTAAATAAACCAGAGCGCGACCCGCACGGACGGTTGTTCTGCTACTATTTAGATGAACGAAATGGCAAGCCTTATTATGTGGTTGGTGGGCCTACCAACAACGGAGCAAACGTGTTGCAGTGGCTGGCAGAAAAACTCACGCATCAGGAAACCGAAGCTGTACTGACCGAAGCCGAAACCATAGCCGCTGGTGCCGATGATTTACTGTTTGTGCCGTATCTGCATGGCGAACGGGCACCGGTTTGGGATGCGTCGGCGCGGGGTGCTTACCTGAACGTCGATTTTCGGCATACACAGGCCCATTTTGTGCGGGCTGCCCTGGAAGGGGTAATGTTTAACTTACTCCGAATTGAACAACTACTGGCCGAACAAACCGGGCCTACCCGTATGATTTATGCTAATGGTGGCTTTGCCCAGTCGGATTTTTGGGTACAGATGATGGCCGATATTTTTGGTGTTCCTGTTCGGCTCAATGCCAGTAACGAAAGCAGCGCGATGGGAGCCGTTTTGCTGGTAGCTGATCTCAAAAAACCGCTTGAGCAGATTGCCGAAGAAGTGCAGTTTGGACGAACGTTTGAACCCGATGTGGAGTGCCATAAACGGTATCAGGCCGTTTTTGAGTGTTGGTGCAAGGCTGTGGAGCAGGTTGTTTAAGCGCGCCAGTTATAAAATTCAAGTCTTCTGTTTCCTTAGGGGATGTAGAGTACGACTAATGTGCCGAACATAAACTCGTATAACCATGGCACTTCGATTCATTCGCGACCGGGTCGTATTCGATCCAACTAAAGGGCAGATTCAGAACGAACCCCGTACGGTTAATTTTCCGAGCCAGGTGCGTTCGGCGCAAATTGCCTTAAATGGCTTCGATGTTCGGTATACCGATGGTGATCATCATGTGTTGCGACAAATTGTCGACATCAGTGATCCACAAATCAATGGTAGTGCAGTGAGCTATAATGTTAGCCTGCTGCTGCGCGATAGCTCGGGTAATATCGACGACCGCTATCAGGGAACGGTAGATACCCTGATCATTGCCGATACGGTTAATTAGCCTTCAGCGCCATTTGTCATTGTTAGACCTAAAAGGTTTTCAAAACCTTTTAGGTCTAACAATGACAAATGACCTGCCTCCCATTACCACCGAACCTGTCCGTCGCCCACAACCACCCATTTCTCAGTAACGAGCTTTTCGAGCGCAAATGGGCCGCGTGCGTGGAGTTTTTGGGTCGAAATGCCTATTTCGGCTCCTAGCCCAAAAACACCCCCATCGGTGAAACGGGTCGATGCATTGGCGTAGACAGCGGCTGCATCGACTTCAGCCAGAAAACGGTCAATCAATGACTGATTCTGCGATAGAACCGCTTCCGAATGCCGCGATGAATAGGTCTGAATGTGCGACAAGGCGTCATCGATGCCAGAAACAACCTTAACGGCACATTTATAATCCAGAAACTCCCGTCCAAAATCGTCCAGGCCAGCGGGCTGTAGCTTTTCGTAACCAGCTTTCTCGAAAATAGCATAAGCCGTTTCGTCAGCGAATACCTCAACATTCCATTTTTTGAAGTCGTCGGTCAGCATCGGCAGGAACGTGTCGGCAATGGCTTCGTCGACCAGCACACAGTCGAGAGAGTTGCAAACCGACGGCCGCGAAACGCGGGCATTCACTACTATTGCCGTAGCTTTGGCCAGATCAGCCGTTTTTTCAACGTAGGCATGGCAAACGCCCGCGCCGGTTTCAATGGTTGGCACCAGCGAATTTTTCCGGACAAACTGAATCAGCGATTCGGAGCCGCGCGGAATAATGATATCGACATAGCGGGTAGCCGTCAGTAGTTCATTCACAACGGCACGGTCGGGTGGTAGCAGCGTAACGGCAGCTTTAGGTATGCCAAACTCAGTGAGAACGTTCTGAATTAAAGCAACCAGATACTGGTTCGAAAAATCAGCTTCTTTGCCGCCTTTGAGCACGCAGGCGTTTCCCGAACGCAGGCAAAGCGATGCCACATCGATGGTCACATTAGGACGGGATTCATAAATTACGCCCACCACGCCCAACGGAACGGCAATTTTTTTGAGTTGAAGTCCTTGTTCGATTGTCCGCTCGAAAATAACCTGTCCGGCCGGATCGGGCAATACGGCAACATCCCGTAAACTTTTCGACAAATCAGCAATTCGGGCTTCGGTTAGTTTCAGTCGGTCATATTTGGGGTCCGACTCCGGCATCCGATCAAGATCTTTCCGATTTTCGACCATAATCCCGGCTACGTGCGCGGCCAGAACGTCGGCAAGTCGGTTGAGCAACTCGGTTTTCTGTTCGTTACTCAGCCGTCGAACAGCCGCTGCTGCCTGTTGCGTATCCTGAAGGAGTGGGGTAATGGGTGTCATAAATAAGTCGTTAATACAGACCAGGGTTACAAAAGTACGATATCATTCGCATTTGCGACCTCAACATTTTGCTGATTAAGCTGTTGCGTCAGACTTATCGACGAAATGCGGGAACGGGCCACGGCTATCGTACTGTCCTGTTCGTCGAGAATGTCGATCATTTCGCCCGATTCAAATTCGCCCAGCACCGATTTAACGCCTACCGCCAGCAGGCTTTTTCGTTGTTGCAGTGCTTTTACGGCACCCCCATCGATCCGAATTTGTCCAACTGCCAGGCTCCCGCTTCCAAGCCAGCGATTACGGGCCGATAGGGTCGTGGGCAGCGGGATAAATTCAGTACCGATTTCGCCCTTCAAAGCCCGGCTCAGGCTGTTGGGTTCGTTCAAACCAAAAATCAGTACCCGAATGCCCATACGAGTGGCCAGCTTGGCAAAGGTCAGTTTAGAGGCCATACCGCCTAAACCCAGCGCCGATTTGTCGGTACGGACAACGCCAAATATGTGTTCGTCGATACTACTAACCTGCCGGATAATCTGGTTATGGGAGTCGAGCAGACCACCTACCGAGGTGCAGAGCATAAGCGCTTCGGCTCCGAAGCCAACGGCAATAAGTGTGGCTAGTTCGTCGTTGTCCGAAAATTTAAGCTCTCGATTACTGACCACATCGTTTTCATTGGCAATCGGAATAATATTGTTAGCCCACAGCTCTTCATATGTCTGTTTCAGTTGCAGAAACTGGTCGCGGTTCGCGAAATGGTGGCGTTCGCACAGGCTTTGGGCAATTGAAATGCCATAAATCGAGAAAAAACGGGAGTATTGATTCAGCAAGAGCAGATTACCAACGGCAGCTGCGGCTTTGCGCTGGGTAATATCACCCCGGTAGTCTTGAATCAGTGCTTTGCCGGCACCAACAGCCCCCGACGATACGAGTACAATTCGAAAATGTGGATGCAGCGCGGCAATCTGACGGGCAATGTCGACCATAACGGGTTCGTTGGGCTCTCCGTTTGGCTTGGTTATCGACGCTGTACCAAATTTAAGTACAAGAACAGGTTTTGACATGAAATATGCATTTTCTGCCCGCGAAAACACTTGACGGGCAGAAAGACCGCAAAAATAAGCACAGTCGGGAAGATGTGCACCCCCGGCCGAATGGATTTAACCGAAACCCACGTAAAGAAGTAGGTATAAAGGTTAGGCAACAGAATCGCCCGCGTGATTTTTGAACAGATGTTCCAGCACCGATTCGGTGAAACGGGCTTTTTTTCGAAGCGCGCTTTTAAGCTGCTTCATGTAGTCGGCCTTTGGGATTTCGATGGCACCATACCGCCGAACGTTATCGTTGATGAACTGGGTATCGAGTAGTTCGAACTTCTGCTGGCGAAGGGTTAAAATGAGGTAATGAAACGCAACTTTCGATGCATTATCAGCCAGATAAAACATCGATTCACCAAAAAAAGCCGCTCCCAGCGAAACGCCATATAGGCCTCCAACTAAACGGTTGTCTATATACGTTTCGACACTATGCGCCAGCCCCATTCGGTGCAATTCGGTGTAGGCGTCAATGATTTCGTCGGAGATCCAGGTACTGTCGTTTTCTGACCGCGGAAGTGAGCAATAGCGCATAACCTGTTCGAAGTCGGCATTGATACGGATTTCGAATTGTTTCCGGTTCAGCACAGGGCGTAATGATTTCGCGGGTTTATACGTATCGAGCGGAATGATGGCACGTGGATCAGGGGCGTACCAATAGAGCGTACCGTCAGCGTCGGCCATCGGAAAGATGCCGTTAATGTACCCATAAATCAGGTCGTCTGCGGTAAGCTTATTCATGAAATGATGAGGACGTTTTATGACAAATATAGAAAAAATGTGAGTGGCTTGCCGCTTACTACATTTCAAACTTTTATAATAAGGCTCTTGCTGCCAATGCTTGTATATATATCCTTGAACAAATACCTTGCAGCTTTGTAACTAAAGATTCGGTTAGTAGCGATTACTTTACCTCACCATTTATGTTTTCTTCCTTTTTCGGTTACAGGCTATCCATGTTGATAGCCGTTTGTAGTTTATTGTTTTTTTCAGAAACACTGGCGCAGAAAGTTGCTCATGAAGGTCCGACAGTAAAATTCGGAACAATTAAAGCCGATCAGTTTGCCGTTTCTCCGAGTGATTCGAGCGCTGAGGCCATCGTACTTTATGATTATGGCGAAGCACGATTTGACAACAATTCTAACGATTTATGGATCGTATGTGAGTATCATGTCAGAATTCAAATTCGTAAGAAATCGGCGTCTGACCGGGGTACTATAGAACTTCCTATTCGCCGTGGAAAGTCGGGGCAGCATGAGTTTATATCTGATTTTGATGGTTATACGTACAATCTGACGGATGGTAATGTAATGATCAGTCGACTGACTAACGCCGGGCATTTTACGGAAAAAGCATCGGATCAGTTTTGGGTTGAAAAGTATACATTACCCAATGTTCGAGAAGGGTCAATTATTGATTATAAGTACACGGTGCATACTCCTTTTGGGGTTAGTTACAATCCCCGAACCTGGCGTTTTCAGCAGGAAATACCGGTTAACTGGAGCGAATACCGTATCACGATTCCTGATTATTTCTATTATAAAATGTTGATGACCGGCTACGTTCAGATAGCGGTTAATGAGCAAAAAAAGACAACAACAAATTTGCTGGCTGGCCAGGGTGCTGTTTCGGCAACGTCGTATCGGTTTGCTATGGAAAATGTGCCAGCCTTCCGGGACGAAGCGTATATAACCACTGAGGATGATTATTTGTCCAGGATTGATTTCGAATTAGCTAGTTATCAATTACCGGGGACAGTGGGGATACATACTCAAAATTTTTCGGTTGGCTGGGATGCTATGGACAAAACATTGCTTGACGATGCCGATTTTGGAGGGCAGATAAAGCGGGCGGGCTTCATGCGGGAAACGGCAAAAACACTGCTGGCTCAACACACCGATACGCTGGCAAGGGTAAAGGCGGCCTATGAATTTATCCGGCAGAGTATCAAATGGAACGACGAAGCCGGGCTTTGGTCGCAGGGAGGTATCAAACGAGTATTTGAGAATAAAAAAGGTAATGCGGCCGATATTAACCTGCTGCTGATCGCCTTGCTTCGGGAGATGGATATCGATGCGAACCCGGTTATTTTAAGCACTCGTTCACATGGGCGCATCAATGAATCTTATGCGTTGCTGAAAAAATTCAACTATGTGATTGGCCATGTTTCAATTGGCGGACAGGATATGTTGCTGGATGCAACCGACCCCTATCTGCCGCCCGGTATGCTGCCTGTTCATTGTTTGAATGGAACAGGTCGGCTTGTTCATCCAACGGCTCCCCGATTTATATCATTGCTACCCAAAGAACGGGATACGGATATGTATATGGGTTCATTTACGATTAGCGAAGATGGCGAAATAGCTGGTACGTTTAAGCATTCGTATGGTGGTTATAGTGCCTGGAGTGTTCGTAAACAATTTGCCAAAGACGGAAAAACGAAATTTCTGGAGGAGGTGCAGAAAAAACGTCCCGTCTGGCAAATCGGGAAGGCGGATTTTTCTCCTCTTGATCCTGCTAAGAATGTATTCTCGGCCGATTATACCATCACAATTCCTGAAGCCTGTTCGAAAGCGGGCGAACGTCTTTATTTTAAGCCAATGCTGACAGAAGCACATGGCATTAACCCATTTAAGGAGGCTGAGCGGCTCTATCCGGTCGATTTAGGAGTGCCAATTGATGAAGTATTTTCGGCTACATATACACTACCGGCTGGGTTTCAGGTTGAAGAAATGCCGAAAACAGTATCGATGATGCTTCCAGAAGAGGGCGGTCGGTTTTTATATCAGGTATCCGTAAATGCGAATAATCAACTTCAGGTTGTTAGCCGTATTCTGTTACGTCGTTCTGTATATCATACGGGCGAGTATGGTCCCTTGCGGGAATTGTTTAGCCGAATTGTAGCTAAACATGCCGAACAGATTGTATTGAAACGAGGAACCGTAGCTGAGAAGAATTAAGTGAGAATGAAACCACTTCTTTTGTTGGCTCTCCTGATTAGTCAGATCAGTTGGGCGCAAGTTGAATTTCAGGCGAATGTGATACCGGCTGAGCTTAAAGAAAATGCGCACGGGGTAGTTCGTCGGCATGAAACAACATTTACGGTAAAAGCAGCGGGAGAGGCTACAAAACGCATTCGAACTGTTGTAACCGTATTGGATGAACAGGGCGACGATCATGCAAAAATGGTAGTAGGTTATGACAAACTATCGAAAATAACCAGCCTGGAAGGGGCTTTATATGATGCTTCTGGAAAGCTGATCAGGAAGTTGAAAAAAGCTGATATTGAGGATTATAGCACCTATACAGATTATAATTTATTCGATGACAGCCGCTTCAAATCGGCTTCGTTTCCGAAACAGCCAGCGTATCCTTACACGGTTGAATTTGTTGTTGAAACGGTTGAACACAACCTGATGTTCTACCCAGCCTGGATACCACAGGATGAGGAGCAATTAGCTGTAGAGCAGGCTATTTTTACCGTTACTATGGCGCCGGGTCTTTCTCTGCGTTATAAAGAAATGAACCTGCCCACACCAGGCGTAGTGGAAACATTAGCTAATGGAGGTAAAACCTACGTCTGGAAGCTCGTTAACTGCCCGGCAATTGAATTTGAGCCATTGTCTCCGCCAGCCCGTGAACAATTGCCAATCGTATTTACGGCCCCAACTGAATTTGAAGTACAGGAATACAAAGGAAAACTTACGAGTTGGAATGATGTTGGTAAGTTTTATCATAGTTTGAATAATGGACGTGATCAGATACCAGATAATCTTCGCCAGCAGGTGATAGAACTGACCCGAAACGAGCCTAACACCGCCGGGAAAATTCGAAAAATTTACCAGTTCTTACAGGACCATACTCGTTATGTAAGCATTCAATTGGGGATTGGCGGCTGGCAAACGATCGAAGCCGATAAGGTGGCGGCCAGTAAGTATGGCGATTGTAAGGCCTTGACAAACTATATGAAAGCGTTGCTCAAAACGGTGGGTATAACGGCCTATCCGGCGCTAGTCAGAGCAGGCGAAAATGAACCGGATCTTCTGGCAGATTTTCCGAGTTTTCAGTTCAATCACGTTATTTTGTGCGTTCCAGATGGGCGCGATACACTTTTTCTGGAATGTACCAGTCAGCACGGACCAGTAGGCTATGTCGGTGATTTTACAGGAAATCGCCATGTGCTGCTCATACTTCCCGGAGGAGGCCAAGTCATAAAAACTCCGACTTATCGACCTGCTGATAATTTGCAGCAGCGACGAATTGTTGTTAACGTGACAGAACAGGGCGACGCAACGGCTGATGTGTTAACTCTGTATAAGGGACTTCAGCAGGACGACTATAGTAGCGCACTACATCGACTCAATCAGGAGGACCAGCGGAGCTGGTTATTGAAGCGTATTCATATTCCTGCTTTTGAGTTGAATTCGTTTGTCTATCAGGAACAGCCAGGAACAATTCCGGCCATTACGGAGAAACTTGCCCTAACCATTCATCGATGGGCTACGGTAAGTGGTACGCGGTTATTTTTACCTCTCAATCTGCTATCTGCTCTTTCGTCTGCCACACCTCAAATACAGACGCGAAAGACCGACCTTGAGCTTGGGGCAAGTTATGATTTTATGGATAGTGATACGATCACCTATCATATCCCTAAAGGCTATGTTCCCGAATACCAGATAGCACCTGTCAGAATTGAGTCAAAATTTGGAGTCTATACGGCTCAGCTCACTGTAGAAAATGAGCATATTACGTACATACGGAAAATTACCATGCATCAGGGCCGATTTCCATCAGCTACTTATAGCGATTGGCTTGATTTTCGCAAGAAAGTAGCTAAGGCCGATCGTAATCAAATGGTATTTGTTAAAAGTAATTAAACCAAACCCTTTTCCCCCTGTCGAACGTTAGGTGTACTATGAATCAGCTATTAACTATGAAAAAAGGAATTGTCATACTGCTGGCCTTGCTGCCAGCTTTGTTCAGCCAGTGTAGTGTAAACCAGCAACTTTCGCAGGCAAAAACGCTGGGCGACTGCCGCTATTCGGTCGCATCGGCCGATAGTGTCTATCTGGCAGGAATTGATATTCGGGAGTTTCGTAAGCTCGAAGACCTGAACCTTGCCCGTTTTCCCCGGCTGGCCACGGGCCTGCTGACGCGTAATATTCCACTCGATGCCCGGCTTAACCTCGATATTACAAACCCCACCGGCAAGCTGGCTGGTATTAATCAGTTGGAATACAAAGTGTTGTTAACGGGGCAGGAATTGTTCAACGGATTTCTGAACCAGCGAATCGAAGTGCAACCTGGTGGGCGTACGCGCGTGCCTGTTCGGCTCAGTACGAATGCCTATCAGTTACTGACTGATGCAAAAACCCGCGATGCCTTCACACAATTGGTTCAGAATCTTTCTGGCGCTTCAGGGACTCAGCCCTCAAAGCTCACCATTAAAATTAAACCGACACTGGCGCTTGGTAATAAGGCAATTAACTATCCTGGTTATATCACCATCGATCAGGAAGTAACCAACAAAATTCTGTCGGGCAACTGAGTAGCCCAAACGGTCCGTTACTACGTATTTATATCAGTAGCATTTTAAAAGCCTTGGCTTTAATAAGACAGGGCTAATTTTTTGCCGAATTGAAAAAGATATACAAACGAAAGTAGCTGATGCGCCAACTTGTTTTTACTCTACTGCTTGCGTCGACGACTGTGCCGTTGATTCAGGCTCAGAACCGAATCCAACTCTCTCATGATGAAGCCAGGAAACAGGTAGAAGTTACGATAGATGGAAAGCCATTTACGGCTTACATTTATCCCGGTCCTTCGGTGCTCAAGAAACCGGTTCTCTACCCGATTCGCTCAGCGGGAGGAAACTTTATTACACGCGGCTGGCCTATGGACCCACGGCCGGGTGAACGAATCGACCATCCGCACCATGTAGGTATGTGGTTCAACTACGGGGATGTAAACGGTCATGATTTCTGGAACAACTCGACGGCGGTTGGCCCCGACCATAAAGGACCCTTCGGAACCATTGTTCATACGGGTGTGAAATCAATGAAAAGCGGTAAGGATAAAGCCGAACTCGTTGTGACAGCCAACTGGCTCGATAAGGACAATAAAGTGATGCTTCAGGAAACGACAACGTTTGAGTTCCGTGGTACGGCCGATAGCCGCACCATTGACCGGATCACAACCCTGAAAGCGGTAGGCAACGATGTTGTTTTTAAAGATAATAAAGAAGGTATGGTTGCGCTCCGTATGGCCCGCCAACTCGAACTGCCATCTACTAAACCTGAGGTCTTTACCGATGCCCAGGGCGTAGCTACCAAAGTGCCCGCGCTCAACAATGCAGGAGTAACGGGCATGTATCATAGCAGCGAAGGAGTTGAAGGCGATGCTGTTTGGGGCAAACGGGCTAAATGGATGAATCTGACCGGTAATGTGAATGGTGAAGATTTATCGGTTGTGCTGATTGATCACCCTCAAAATGTTGGCTATCCAACCTATTGGCACGCTCGTGGTTATGGTTTGTTTGCCGCCAATCCATTAGCGCCGTCGGTGTTTAGCGATGGGAAAGCTCAGGCCATGAACTACACGCTGCCAGCTGGTAAGTCGGTAACATTCCGGTATCGGCTGGTGATCCGGTCGGGAAATACACCCGATAAATTTATAGCCGAACAAGTATCGGGCTTCTCGCGCTAAGATAGGCGCGCTAACAACAAAAAACCGGCACTGGCTTCATTGCCAAGTTAGATCGTAAAGCCAGTACCGGTTTAACTTGTCCACAGAGACACAGAGGGCACAAAGAGATAGTCTTTGTGCCCTCTGTGTCTCTGTGGACAGACAATAAGGTAAGTCAGTTCAAGTGTACTAATGCCGACCGATAGACCCGCCCTTCGAGCGAATCGAGCCAGGAGCGAAGGGTATCGTTTTCGCTGGTAGCCTGGTTAATTTCTGCATCGATCTGGCGAAGTAGAAAGAACAACTGATGAACGTGAAGCCACTGAAGATGCAGTCGATTCGTGTCTTCCTGCGACCGGGCTGTTTGCCGGGCTTCTGTTGTCAATTGTCGTAGACTCATTTTAAGATGATAGCGCAGGATCATCAGTCGGCTGGCCATGGGTAATTCGTTAGGGTTACGCTCCATATGCGAAATACCTTTGGCCAATACATTATTACGTTGTTGTAGTTGATCAGAAACAATCATCCAGGCTTGTTCCGCCTGAAGTGATTCGTAGGAGACGGTTTTCATTGGAATTAGTACTGTACGGTTTATGAACAAATATACCAATTTACCAGACTTTTCAAAAGGCTTATTCTTGGTTTTGGAAAATTTTAATTTGTTAAACGGTAGTATGGCCGATTTTTAAACCAGAATAGTGCAATTGGATTTAATTAATTCTATTGAAACTGTCGGTTAAGCGACACCGTATATGGTCCTGTTGCTTTACCTTTCGGTTCATAATTTACTGGCTGTTATGAAATTGCTCCAACGCATTGGTTTACTTCTGTTCATATTGGGTTTCGGTTGCTGGCTCGTTACATTGACGATGGGCGAGTTCCGCCTGACAAATGCAATTGTCGATACCGTTGTTAAGCCCGAGCATCGGGCTGCTGTCCATGACCGAACGGCATTTATGGCAAACAGGCTATATACCAGCAACTGGTCGTTTGTTCACGATTTTCGGCAGGCAATCAATCGTTATAACGACGATATGCGGGCGAAAAAAGCCTGGGATCAGGTTATTTATGACAATTATACCGCCGACATCACCAAAGCCGCTTCGCTGGGTGTTCTGACCACCAGCTCGTCGTGGTTATGGTTTTGGCTAAGTTTTGGTGTTGCCGCAATTGGAGGGTTACTCTATGCGCTGGCCGGGTTGCAGCGGCAGCCCGGAGTTCGAAATGATCGCCAGTATCGAAGTGCGGCTACGAACCGGGGCTGGATTGGGGTAAGTGTGGGGCTTTTTCTGATTGGATTCTACATCGCTCTTTATTTTTATCCCGAATACCTGACAAACTGGGTCTTACTGGTCGATCCAATTAGCCGTATGCTCAATGGAGGAGACGCCAGTCGCTGGTTTTTATACGGATTTCTATATACGTTAGTGATTCTGGTTATGGGAATCCGAATGCTGGTTAATTATCGGCATAGCCGTTATCAGCAACTTCGGACGCTATCGGTTATGTTTTTCCAGGTGTCCTTTGCTTTTCTGATTCCCGAAATCATGCAGCGGCTCAATCAGCCTTATCAGGACCTGAAAAATAGTTGGCCACTCGACTATACGTTCTTCTTCGATTATAAAATCAATGAAAAGATTCAGGCTGGCTCATTCGGAATCTTTATGCTGGTTTGGGGTATTGTGCTGGCGCTGGTGGTGGTGCCGGTCATGACCTATTTCTTCGGAAAGCGGTGGTATTGCTCGTGGGTATGCGGTTGTGGTGGCCTGGCCGAAACAATGGGCGATCCGTATCGGCATTTGTCCGACAAAAGTCTGAAGGCCTGGAAAGCCGAACGGGTTATTGTACATGGTGTGCTGGTATTTGCCGTTGGCATGACGTTGCTCGTGTTATACACTTATTTTACGGGGCAATCGACCATATTGGGCTTTCTGGATAGTTACAGCGTGCGGTCTACCTATGGACTTTACATCGGTTCTATCTTTGCTGGCGTAGTTGGTACGGGGTTTTATCCATTAATGGGTAACCGGGTCTGGTGCCGGTTTGGTTGCCCATTAGCTGCGTATCTGGGATTAGTACAGCGGTTTCGGTCGAGGTTTCGCATAACAACCAATGGCGGGCAATGTATATCCTGTGGTAACTGTTCGGCTTATTGCGAAATGGGGATCGATGTGCGGGCTTATGCACAACGGGGGCAGGATATTGTCCGATCTTCGTGCGTAGGTTGTGGCATATGCTCGGCCGTATGCCCGCGTGGTGTACTGAATCTGGAAGTGGGGCCTGTATCGTCGCGTAAGATATAGACCAGCCTACATACGAGTTGATGAATAGGCACTTTAGGCGAAACCCTTTATCTTCGTGCCAACACTATCCGGTGTTTATCGAAGACCTCCTGCCACTATGGACCCTATCTATAAAGCGCTGATTGTTTGTACAAATCATACCGACTATCCAACAAAAGCACAAAAGACCGGGCTTTGGCTGAGCGAGGCTACGCATTTCTACGACGAACTGGCCGATCGTAATCTGCCCTACGACATTGCCAGTCCAAACGGAGGGCCAGTTCCCATTGATGAAAAAAGCATGGACCGGCGCGACAACACCAACGAAAAATGGTATAATAACCCTACATTTCGGAGCAAGCTTGAGCATTCACTTCGGTTTGATGAGGTAAATCCAACCGATTATCAGATTCTGTATTTAGCGGGTGGACATGGCACTATGTGGGATTTTCCGGAAAATTCGATTCTACAGACGATTGTCAGGCAGATCTACGAGAATGGAGGGCTAATTGCTGCGGTTTGCCACGGCGTTAGCGGGCTCCTTAATGTGAAACTTTCCGATGGTTCGCCCTTACTCGATAATCGACAAGTAACGGGCTTCTCCAATATGGAAGAACGGCTGGTACGTCTCGATGATCAGGTTCCATTTTTACTGGAAGATGCACTGCGCCAGAAAAATACCCTCTACAGCAAAAGCCTGATTCCTTTTCTGCCCTACATTGAAGTCGACGAACGGCTGGTGACCGGTCAGAACCCATTATCGGCCCGCAAAGTCGGTCGTAAGGTAATTGAAGAGATGTATGAGAAATGAGTACGGTTTATGGTTGCTCCGCCAGTTAATAGCCCTTGCTGTGAAGCAACCATAAACCGTAAACTGAATTACACCACCGTGTGGGGGAATACTTCGCGGAGGGTTTTTAGCTCCATATCTTTGTCTGACACAATCGGGTCGGTTACGCCCCAATCAATGTTCAGGTCAGGGTCATTCCAGATGATTCCGGTTTCCGAATCCTTGTTATACACGTTTGTACATTTGTAGCTGAAGATACTATCTTCCAGGGCCACAAAGCCGTGACCGAATCCTTCGGGGATGTAGGCCATGTTGGCAAGCTCGGCATCCAGCAGAAACGTTTCATATTGCCCGAAGGTAGGCGAGTCGGGGCGCAGATCGACGGCCACATCGAGCACCTGGCCAGTAATAACCCGAACGAGTTTTCCCTGTGCAAATGGCTCTTTTTGCATATGCAGACCACGCAGGACGCCTTTTACCGAAAACGACTGGTTGTCCTGCACAAACTCCATAGGCAGGCCTTTTGACGTAAATAAGGCTTTATTGTAGGACTCAAAAAAGTAACCGCGTTCGTCTTCAAACACACGAGGGATTAGTTCAATCAGGCCGCTAATAGCCGTTTTGCGAACTTGCATACAGGATAGTTGACTAGTAAATAATATTGCTCTTTTGATGCAAAGCTACGAAACCGGAAGGGTAGTTCGTACCTTTGCCGGATACCTATTTACTGTGTGGGTTTATTTTACCGGCATGACATACAACGAATTAAGCAATCTTATTTTTCGAAAACAATCCTATCTCTGTGTTGGCCTCGACACCGATCCGCTTAAATTGCCCCGACATCTGCTGAACGAACCCGATCCGGTTTTTGCCTTTAATCGGGCCATTATCGACGCAACAGCCGATTTTGCGGTCGCTTATAAACCCAATACTGCATTCTACGAAGCACAGGGGCCGCGCGGATGGGAAAGTCTGCAACGCACGCTGGAGTATATGCCAAACGACTGTTTTACGATTGCTGATGCGAAACGTGGGGATATTGGTAATACATCGAGCCTGTATGCACGGGCATTTTTTGATCCCGACGCTGCCGGACTGAATTTTGATTCTATCACCGTAGCTCCCTATATGGGGCATGATTCCGTAATGCCCTTTCTGGACTATGAAGGAAAATGGGTGATTTTGCTGGCGTTGACATCTAATGTTGGAAGTGCTGATTTTCAGCGTCAGCCAGTAGGGGAGCAGGAATTATTCGAAACCGTGATCGAGAAAGCCCAAACCTGGGCCGGTCCTGATCGATTGATGTTTGTAGTCGGCGCAACCCAGGCCGACGTATTAACCCGCATTCGCGAACTGGCACCCGATAACTTTTTACTGGTGCCGGGGGTAGGTGCTCAGGGTGGTTCGCTGGCCGAGGTATCGCGTCGGGGACTAACCCGTTCGGGCGGGTTGCTGGTGAATGCGTCGCGGAGCATTCTGTATGCATCCAGCGGAACCGATTTTGCCGGAAAGGCCAGGGCCGAAGCCCAGGCGTTGCAGACCGAAATGACCCAGCACCTGGCTAAACTTTAATTTAGTTTGCAGTGCTCCGCAGTAGTAAAGTCCTAACTAAGCGGAGCACTGTAAACTGTTTTTTAGAACATGCCTGCGCCTAAGCCACGGAATGGCCAGGGAATCATGGCCAGGATAATCAATAGGCCAATACCATAGAAAATGGTGATCAGGCGTTGTTTGGTTAGAGCATCAGTAGCCCGTTTAGAACGCGAATAACCAATCGTAATCAGGATAATGGCGATGAGCATCCCCGTAATGTGTTCTATAGTATAGAACCGGTAGAGTTTGTCGCTCATCATGCTGAAATCTACTTTGGGACTAATAAAATATAAGATCAGACCAATCACCAACTGGAGGTGGATACTGATCAGGGTAAACAAATATAATTTACGGTTTCCATCCGTATAGCCACTTTGGCCCTGCCATTTCTGTAGTGCCGTAATAACAGAGGCAACTAATAAAAGGAGGGCAATCCAGCGCAGTCCAGAGTGTGTGTGAAGGAGTCCTGTATACATACGAAGTTAATTTTGTTGTAAAGAAACACCAAAACGCCAACTTACACCAGTTCCTGGTTGTTCGAACTATATGATTCTTTATAATACGACCTATAGCGTTGCCAATGAAGTAGAGCAGGATTGGCTGCATTGGATGAAAACCAGCCACATTCCGTCTATGCTGGCAACGGGCCTGCCTGCCGGCCATAAAGTGCTGCGTCTGTTGACCGAAATTGACAATGGTGGAGCTACTTATTCAGTACAGTTGGATTTTAATGCCATGGAAGACTACTTCACCTATCAGTCGCTTCATGCCGATACGATGCAGCAACAGATACAGGATCGCTTCGCCAACCAGTTTGTCTCGTTCGATACACTGCTCGAAGACGCATAAGTCGCCTACTCACGACTGTTCACTGCGTAGTCTTGTGGTAGTAGAACCAGGCTCGAAAAGTAAATATTTTCGCCGAAGTTGTTCATAATGTGTGGTTTGTCAGCTAAGTTGGTAGATTTGTAACGCTAATCTTCTGAACGCCGACATTATGAGTACTTTCTACAGACGATTTAAGCTCCGGCTCTGTTTGTTGTTGTTTTGTGGTGTATGTGCAATTTTGCCTTCCTGGGCACAGATCGCTATCACCACGACCGGAACAACCATTTCGCAGACATTTAATACGTTACCAGCCGCCAGCACCACTACCTTTTCGTCGAATTCGCTGATTGCTGGTGTGTATGCCGAACATACTGGAACCGGTGCGGTTATTGTTGCCAGCAATGGCGTGTCGGCGACTGGAAGTTTATACAGTTATGGTGCTACCAACAGTACCGATCGTTCGCTGGGATCAATTGGAGATAGTACCACGGGCGGCAGCTTTGCGTATGGACTCCGGTTTCGAAACAGCACAGGTGTGGTTATAACGTCGCTTCAGGTTAGCTATACCGGCGAGCAATGGCGCAATAGTGGAGCTGGTGCTCAGGAAATTACATTTGCCTACCTGGTGTCGGCTACGCCAATAACGACATTGGGCCTATCGTCGAGCCTGGCCGTACCGGCTGGATATACGAGTGTGGCAGCCTTAAGTTTTACCAGTCCCGTATCAGGAACGAGCGTAGCTATTGGGCCTATCGATGGCAACGCCGTCGTGAACCGAATAACCAAAACCAGTGTCATCACCGGCCTATCCATAGCGCCGGGTTCTGAGATTATGCTCCGCTGGTTCGATGCCGACCAGGCAGGAAACGATCACGGCCTGGCTATCGACGATGTGTCGGTCATGGCGCTGTCGACCAACTCGGGGACTACGCCTACTTTAGTTGCTACTCCAACGACCATTGCCAATCTGACGACTACGGTTGGCGCAACATCGGTCCCCGCTTCGTACACACTGACAGGGCGCAATCTGACGGCTCCGGTTACACTATCGGCCAGTGCCGGTATAGAAATCAATAACGGCCTCAGTAGCATTTATACACCAACCATTTCAATCACCCCAACTAGTGGCAGTATCAATGCTGCCATTAACGTTCGGCTAACCGGGGCCAGCGCTGGTTCGGTCAGTGCCCTTGTTACGAATACGAGTAGTAATACAGCAATTCCGGTGAGTGCTACCGTAACGGTTAGTGGTGTAGTGCAGGGTGCGGTTCCATTGACTACCATTGCTAAAGCACGCAGCCAGCCGAACGGAACCCTAACCTCCACGCTGCCCGGTGGAAAAATTGCTGGACGGGTTACGGTGAACAGCCAGTTTGGCGGAAAGCAGTTTTATATTCAGGATGCCACCGGGGGAATTTCGGTATTCAACAGTGTGACAGCGGTTGGGAATTTACTGCAACTCGGCGATTCAGTTCAGGTGGCGGGAGCTATAAATACCTATCAGGGCGCTCGTGAACTGGATCTGACCAGTTATACCATTGTAGCCGGTACCCCCATCATTCCAGTGCCGAGAGTGATCCGAATCAGTCAGTTTCCCGACTATGAAGGTCAATTGGTAAGCGTTCAGAGTACAACAATAAGTGGTTCGGGAACGGCGTTTGCCGCAACCACTTACCCGCTACGATCGGTATCCGGAAACGGAACGTTATTTATTAATGCAGCTTCGGAACTGAATGGCGCATCGAAACCAACCGGACCCGTGAGCGTAACGGGTATTGTCGATCATGTTACGAGTGGTACTGTAAATTCATCGCAGTTATCTCCCCGGTTGCTCAGCGATGTATCGGGAGCGGCTTCATTGGATCAGATGTGTGGTGGCACTGGCGGAACGGCTCTATCGCACGATCTGACGTTTGACATCAGCACCTGGAATCTCGATTTCTTCGGTGCCGATTCGGGGTCTGTTGTTTGTCCAGTGGCTCCAGTTAAACGGTCGTATAACGATCAGGGCCCGGTAGACGAAGATAAGCAGGCGCGAAATGTGAAAGCTATTCTCCAGAAGCTGAATGCCGATATTGTTGTCAATGAAGAAGTAAGCGACGAAGCCCGTTATGCGAGTGTAGTGCGATCGCTACCCGGAAGTTACAGCTATGTCTGTTCTGATAAGTTCTCGTATTATTTCCAGGCTGATTGCGATCAGATCATAGACCGTGCCGGAACCATCGACATACCGGCCAATTATGCTCAAAAGGTATGTGTTCTTTATAATCAGGCAACCGTAACGCCCATTCTGGCCGAAAGTAAAGCATTGTTGACCGACAAGTATAGCTATCCAACCTCAAATGCCTGGTCGTCGGGTCGATTGCCGTATCTGTTCGTGGCCAATGTAACCATCAATGGTTTTACCCGAAAAATTCATGTGGTCGGAATCCATGCCAAATCAGGAACAGCTACGGCTGATTATAACCGTCGGCTGAGCGATATCAACGATCTGAAGGCAGAACTCGACCGTAATTATCCCAATGCAAATCTGGTAATGCTGGGTGATTATGAAGACGAAGTTACAACATCCACTACCACCGGAAAGCCATCGTCCTACAGTGCTTTTTCGGCTGATACGAGCGCCTATCGAATCATAACGAAACCACTTGAGGCAACCTCCTGCGTAACGTTTGTATCGGCGGCCAGCTTTATCGACCATATTACGGTATCGAACGAGCTGGCTTCGGCCTATGTCGGTAATTCGTCGGCGGTCATAATGCCTGCTACGGGTATCGAAGGCCCGTATGTGATTACTACATCGGGGCATAATCCCGTATCGGCGCGGTTCGATCTGTCGGCTTTGCCCGGTCCAGCGGCTTCGCTGGCCGTATCGCTCACCATGAGCCCCGTAACGGCATCTGGCACTACAAGTCTGTCGGCAACTGTTTCGGGAGGCACACCGCCCTATAGCTACACATTTACTGGGCCTGGCACCATTACGCTCAATGGCAATACAGCGACTGTTACGAACCTAACCGCCACAACGCCACCTTCGTTTACGGTTAAAGTTACCGATGCTGCCAGCCAAACCGCAATTGCCACGACCAATCCGTCGGCTACTACTGAAACCAACGGAACGGGTTTTTCGGGAACGAACAACCTGTTTGCCGGTGTCGGTGCCGGTGCATCCAACACAACCGGTTTTGCCAATGTAGGACTGGGTGTACGCGCCCTTACGGCGAACCAGACCGGCCGAAACAATGTAGCTGTAGGCGATTCGGCTGGTTACCAGAATATGGCTTCGTCCAACACGTTTGTGGGTGCCAAAGCCGGATTTTCGAATACAACAGGTGTTCAGGGAACGTTTCTGGGCGATTCGGCAGGATTTTATAGCAACGGCAGAGCTAATACGCTCATTGGTTATCGCGCAGGGTTGAATACCACTACCGGAAGTTTAAATACGTTTCTGGGCGTGCAGGCAGGCCTGAATAATACCACGGGTTCATCGAACCTGATTACTGGAACCAATGCGGGGCTAAACAATACGACGGGCTCATATAACCTGTTTATTGGCGAAAATGCAGGGTTTAATAATACAACAGGTACATCCAACATCTACATGGGGGTTAATGCGGGCAATGGTCCCGGCGTTAATGGGATTAACAACGTTGTGATTGGTTTCGAAGCAGGAGCAGGAAATTTCTCGGGAGCATCGAATACACTGCTAGGGTTTCGGGCCGATATTGGAGCCGCCAGCCTGAGTAATGCTACCGCCATTGGCGCCAATGCAAAAGTAACAGCCAGTAATGCGCTGGTATTAGGAAATAATGCAAATGTTGGTATTGGAACAACAGCACCTACGGCTAAACTCGAAGTAACCAGCGGAGTTGGCGGTCGTTCGGGTATAAAGTTGACGAACCTGACCAGTGCATCGCCTGCCAGTGTAAATGCAACTAAGTTCCTGACTGTCGATGCCGCCGGAATGGTTGTGCTGGGCAATTTAGGAACTGGTGCCCGAGCCGGTGTAGCTGATGCGGCTACCGACATGTTATGGCAGCGAACAGGTTCGTTTCTTCAGAATGCCGACAGCGATGGAGTTGTTATTGGCCAATCGATCAGTAAAATGCCGATCGGCTATAAGCTATTCGTCGAAGGAGGAATACTGACCGAGAAAGTAAAAGTAGCCATAAAAAATACATCCGACTGGTCTGATTACGTATTTGCGCCCGGATATAAATTAAGGTCATTATCCGAACTGGAAACCTACGTAAAAATAAATCGACACCTCCCCGGCATACCCTCAGCCGAACAGGTTAAACAGGATGGGGTGGATGTTGGGCAGATGCATGCCAAATTATTAGAAAAAATTGAAGAGTTAACTCTTTATAATATTGAGTTAGAAAAGAGAAATAATATATTGCAAAAAGAAATACAAGAAATGAAGGGAAAACAGAAAAACGTAGAGAAAATGTTATTGAAATTACTTAAAAGTAAATAAATCTACCTGAGTACATTTTTTTCGATCTGATTTCTATTGTCTTTTAACTAACTGGCTGTTGGTTAGTTAGTTATGATTATGGTAAAAAATAAAATTGTAAAAAAAAGCGTGTGCTGAAAAATCTGGCATGTTATATGGTATAAGTAGAATACATCAGTCATCGTACACTAAAACTAGTTGCTATTATCTACTCAGGCCTACTAACTGCCAAGGTTATGAACTCACTTTCCCAAAACGACTTTTTAACAGTTATCGGAACCGCAATCACTGATCATCGGGTTATTCAAATCAAGTATAATAATGTGTGGCGTACTGTGGAACCCTACATGGCTGGCCTGCACAAGGAAAGCCAGACGCCGAGTCTTTATGGGTTTTGCCGGGACGTGATCCCAACGCTCTATGCAGGTCAGGATAATCGCTGGCAGATTTTCCGATTCAGTGATATCGAAGATATCGAGCTAACTTATTATGAGTTTCGCCCCCATCTAGAATACACGGGAACATTCGACCGTTTGCAGCCCGTTTATGTTAAGCTTGCACCGAGTCGTTGAGGTAGCCATTAAATCGTATTTGATTATGGAAAACAGATACTAAGCTTTTTTCTTTGCTATAACCGGTTCTTCCGATTGACTGAATAAAATGTCCGTACCCTTGCGAAAAGGGTACGGACATTTTTGTTTAGTAAGCGGTATGGAATAGGGTTTAATAGGGTTTGAATTGGATAATAAAAGTATTGGTTCTGTTTCTGAAACTATTCGTTTGGAATGCTTAAACAAAAATGCCAAAAAGTCGATTTTATCATAAGTAATTGTGCCTCTCAGATTCTTTGGGATTTACAGTTTTTGCTAAACATTACTCAATGGATATGACATCACGCGCGACGGATTCGGTTGTTTGGGCCCACAATCCAAAAAATGTAGCTTTCATCGGAGATTACCTTCCCCGCCAGTGCGGTATTGCTACGTTTACCTCAGATTTATGCAAATCATACGATTCATTTATTCCTGATTCGAAAGCCGTTGTGGTGTCGGTAAACGACACGCCCGATGGCTATGATTACCCGGAAGAGGTTCGGTATGATTTCTACCAGCATGATCAGGAGGCTTATCGTAGGGCCGCCGAGTTTCTGAATGCAAAAGATACCGAAGTGGTTTGCCTTCAGCATGAGTATGGCATTTTTGGTGGGCCAGCCGGTAGTTACATTCTTACGTTGCTGCGTAATTTAACCATGCCCGTTGTTACAACCTTTCATACCATACTCAAAAGCCCCAATGAAGAACAGCTACTGGTCCTGAAAAGTATTGCCGATCTCTCGTCGCGGGTTATTTGTATGTCAGAAAAAGGACGCGATTTTCTGATCAATATCTATGACGTACCGGCCGAAAAAATTGATCTGATTCCCCATGGTATTCCCGATATGCCATTTGTTGATCCGCATTTTTATAAGGATCGTTTCGGAATGGAAGGGAAGCAGACCTTGCTCACATTTGGCCTTTTGTCGCCCAATAAAGGCATCGAAAATGTGATTCGGGCATTGCCACGCATTATCGAACGTTTCCCTAATGTTGTTTATATGGTGCTGGGCGCTACTCACCCGCATCTGATTCGTCACGAAGGCGAAGCCTATCGCGACAGTGTGCTGAAACTGGCCGACGACTGTGGCGTAGGGGAGAATGTTCGTTTTTATAATGAGTTTGTTGAACTGAACGACCTGCTGGAATACCTGGGTGCTGCCGATATTTATGTTACACCTTATCTGAATCCGGCTCAAATCACCTCCGGTACATTGTCGTATGCATTTGGCTGCGGTAAGGCTGTTGTGTCGACGCCCTACTGGCATGCCGAAGAGCTACTGGCCGATGGACGGGGCGTTTTGGTCCCCTTTGGCGATTCAGAAGCCATTGCCGATGAGATTATTAAGCTACTGACCGACGAACCAACCCGTCATGCCATGCGCAAAAAGGGGTATATGATGGGGCGCGATATGATCTGGGAGCGCGTTATTCAGGGCTATGCCAGTGCTTTTGCCAAAGCCCGTCGTGAACGGATGAGCACCATCAATAACCAGACTCCCTATGATATGGGCGGAAATGGAAGTGCTGCGTTCAAACTTCCCGCCATTCGTCTGGATCATCTCTTTCGGCTAACCGACTCAACGGGCATTGTCCAGCATGCCCGCTACCATTTACCTTTTTACGAAGAAGGCTATTGCACCGACGACAATGCCCGCGCTCTTATTCTGGCTCTGACACTTCAGGAGGCCGGTTTGGGCAGTCAGAAATTAAATCAGGCCGCAGATAACTACTGTGCGTTTTTGAATCATGCCTATACGGCCGATTATAGACGTTTCCGAAACTTTATGAGCTACGACCGTCGCTGGCTCGAAGAAGTTGGCTCAGACGATAGCACCGGTCGAACCGTTTGGGCGCTGGGTGTTTGTATTGGTCGCTCTGCCGATCGCAATGCCGTTACCTGGGCTATGAGCCTGATGGAAAAAGTGCTGCCGGGTGTTGCCGATATGTCGTCGCCACGGGCCTGGGCTTTTGCGCTGCTGGGTATATACGAATACCAGAAGAAATTTAACGACGACCGTCTGGCTAAAAATATTCAACGGCAGTTACTCGACAAACTGATGTTTCGCTATACGGAAACTGCTGCCAGCGACTGGCCCTGGTTCGAGAATGTATTGTCGTACGATAATGCTGTGCTGGCTCATGCCTTAATTCGCTCCGGCGAGCAGAATCTGGTTGATAGTGGCCTGCGGTCGCTTCGATGGCTGGTTCAGCTACAGACGTCGGAGCGAGGCCATTTTCAGCCTATTGGTTCGAATGGATTCTACACAAAAGGGCAAACCCGAGCTTATTTCGATCAGCAACCGCTCGAAGCCCAAAGCACTGTGTCGGCCTGTCTGGCAGCTTTTGAAATAACAGGCGACGATTACTGGCATCGATCCGCTATTCGGGTCTTTAAGTGGTTTACGGGCCTCAACGACCTTGGATTGCCCATATATGATCAGCAAACGGGTGGCTGCCGCGATGGATTGCACATTGACCGGGTCAATCAGAATCAGGGAGCCGAATCAACGCTGTCGTATCTGCTGGCGCTGGCTGAGTTATATCATGTTCAGAAACAGTCGTCAGAAACAAAGCCAGTTGGTATTAAGCTGTCGACGCTTATAAACGCATAATAACAAATAAATAATCGAATCGTTGACGGCATGAATTCGGGCTAAATCGCCTAATTTCATGCCGTCAACGATTCGATTATTTTGTAACGCTAAGTAGATAGATGAGTATAAAAGCAACCCGTACGGGTATTGTGCTTCGGCCCGATCCTACACGTGTTTTGTTTCGCCCGTTCGAATTGGGAAGTACCACCCGCACATTGAAAATTATTGCGCGTGTGGGCAGCATGACCGACGAGGAAGCCGAGCAAAAACTGGAGGAAGTTATTCGTGAGTTTGGTGGTCGACACTACAAACTGGAGCGATTTCTACTGCAACGATTTGAGCAGATTAAGCCTCAGTTACTAACCGACGAGCCATTGACCGATGCGCGGAAATTACTGCTTGGGGCTTATTTTACGATGGAATATTCGCTGGAGTCGGCGGCCCTGTTCAATCCGTCGATGATCTGGCATCCCGATCAGAGCAATGTGCCACCAGGTTATAAACGGTTTATTCTGAGCTTACGGGCAACGGGCGAAGGACACGTATCGTCTATTTCGTTTCGAATGGGCTATATCGACGAGGAAGGTAAGATTGTGTTGCGAAAGCCATCTCGTTATGTGACATCGCCAGAAATTGTAGCCAACCACTTATTTAACCGGGCTCAGTTTGAGCGCAAGCTCTATGAGCTGCGACTCGTAAACAGTATTCAGGAAAAAATGATGACTGGCCTTGGCGACGAGTTTAGTCTGGCCGATCTCGAAGGGCAGATCAAGCGCGTAACGGCGCAATATCGCTACAATGCCGAATACGAAACCATTGCCAGTGGATTGCTGGCACTGGCCAAATCGAACTACGAAATCCATTTTGAGGAAGATCAGAGCCTGGATGAACGCTGTATTTTCCCAACCTCGCCTAATGAAACCAATGGCATTGAAGATGCCCGGTTCGTGCAGTTCACCGACGACGATGGCGACGTGACCTACTATGCTACCTACACGGCCTACAACGGCCGTGTTACGTTTCCGCAATTGCTGGCCACCAAAGATTTTACGCACTTCAGCGTCAGCACGCTGAATGGAGCCGAGGTGTCGAATAAGGGAATGGCTTTGTTTCCACGAAAAATTGGCGGTCGATATGCCATGATTTCGCGGCAGGATGGCGAGAATATTTATCTGATGTATTCCGACGATCTGTATTTCTGGCAGACAAAGGAGTTGATTCTGAAACCTACCTATCATTGGGAATATGTGCAGTTGGGTAATTGTGGATCACCCATTGAAACCGAAGCGGGTTGGCTGGTGCTGAGTCATGGGGTAGGGCCAATGCGTAAGTATGCTATTGGGGCTTTCCTGCTCGATCTTAACGACCCGAGCAAAGTGCTTGGCCGAACACTAGAGCCAATCCTGAGCCCCGACGAAAACGAGCGCGAAGGCTATGTGCCCAATGTAGTGTATAGCTGTGGCGGGTTGATTAATAATGGGGAGCTAATTATTCCCTATGCCATGTCTGACTATGCCAGTAGCTTTGCTACTGTAAACGTTAGCGAACTGCTGGCCGAACTTACGTATGGGGGGTAAATCGAAATAAGAAGTTGTATTGAATATATTTTGGCCGATTCATTGAAAATCAAGCAGTTATAATTTTGGCCAAAATTTTCCAAACACGAACTTTTGTATTTGGCTTGAATTGCCCTTAAAGAAATGAATAGAAACTATGCGCTTTTAGGGCTATAACTTGGATTACCATTAAATTTATTGAGTCCCTTTTTACCTAGTTAATAGGCTATCCCTTAAATAGAGCTAATGCGGCTGTTATAGCTGAAATAGCGCCAGAAACTGAGTTAACAAGTTCGATTGACTTAGGTTCAGTTTGTTGTTCGAGTTGCCGTAGTTCCAGCAATAGTTTTTGCAGATTAGCTTGAGAAAGGGCATCTAAAAAGGAGAATCCGCCTTTATTGTGTAGGTCATGAGCTTCAATATTGACCTTGATATGTATCTGTTTTTTATGCAATCCAAGTTCTTGGATAAGGCCAAGTCGTTTAAACTGAGACAGTATGGCGCTTAGGATGTTGAAATCTGTTCCAACATCCTTTAGGATTGTATTGGTTGAAAAGTCGCCGTATTGATCAATTGGCAAACGGCAAATCCATTCTAAAATATCGTCTTTTAGTAGGTTTGAAATAGGTCTGGGTGTATATTCGTCACTCATAAGAAGAGAAGCTATGTTTAGGTATGATTATGAATACGGAGATGAACATTATAATTTCTCTGTGAACCTTTTGCAGTTCTCTCAGCGACTATTGACTGACCCCAAGGGATCAGACGAGTCGGCAGATAAAATGACTGCTTGGCTAGGCAGGAATCTAAAAAAGCCCTGTCGTCCGGCTGATCTGGACACATTGGTCTGGTATCGTGCTCTTGAGATGTTACACAGTAGTAATCGCCTGAATTAAAGCGATTCTCAATTTATACTTATAAGCCTTGCAGGTGCTTCCTGTGAGGCTTTTTTGTTTAAATGCTCGTTAATAGCCGTTTAAATACACCCCTAATCTTCGTGTTTGGAAATAGGTGTGCAATTAGGTGTGTATATCATACCGGAAAAAGTCAATAACAAGGAAATTGCTCTAAGTGTCCGCCTAATCTTCGTATTTGGTTTTTCTAAGTACCTAAAATGTCCGCCTAATCTTCGTATTTGGAATTAGGCGGACATTTGGGCGGACAATTAGGCGGACATGCTATGTAAGAAAAGTTCAATTGTTACACTCGCTTTATTTTTCTTGTAAACAAGTTGTAATATATTCAATATAGATTGCTCATATAGTTAGCAATCAGATTTAATGCTGCTATTATTAGCCTTTGTTCTGTTCTCTTCTTTCATACAAATCAACAAGTTTCTTTAAAGCTTCTATAGTCTCTTCTTTATCTTTTAGTCTGGCTTCTAACTCAAGAATCTTCCTCTGTTGTGATTGCGTAGACCTGTTACCCTTGTCATCTGATTGGCTCTTTTTAATTGAGTTCATGCTTTCACTGAACTCTTGTAAGTCATTATAAAAATAAGTTACAGGTTCTTTTGTTGCTTCCGATAGGTCTAATATGAAAGAGAACTTAATCTCTTTGGCGTTTAGCCGACTGTTAAGAGCTTGAGGGGTAATATTTAATTTTTCGGCCAATTCAGTAAGGCTAATTCCCGAATGCTCTAGTTTCTTTCTCAATTCACTCCCTGTCATAAAGGATATTTTTAAAATTTCTTTAAAGACTATTGTTTATTATAAAGAGTTTTGTTTAATTTGATTCGTCGTCAGTTGACACCAAAGGAAATGGACACGATAGAAGAAATCAAGCAGCACTTAGAATACGGTGATTGGAGGAAGGTGGGTAAAATGGTGGGGGTTTCACGGAAATATGCAATAAAGATTGCTAGCCGACCAACGTCTAAGCTCTATTCGCAGGTATTTGACGCTGCTAAAAAAATTGCTCAAGCAAATGCCGGTCTTGGTATATGAAACTTATCAGCGACATATCGTATATAGCCCTAAGTGATTTAGTGGAACTCTGTGGTATTGAGTCGGATACTATTGAGCGAGGCTATCGCAGAGGTTCTAAGCAATGGCAATCTATCGCTGATCCAGATGATCGGCGTAAACGTTTGATTCGCTATGATACGATGGCTGATAGATATAAAGGTATCGTTCGGCGAGTGCTTTGTAATGGCTTTGAACCCGGTGAAATTCCTGCTCAGACAGAAGGTCAACTTTTGAGTGAACGGTCATTGCCGGAACGCTTACAATTGGTCTGTATAGAGGGTTATAAGCAGTATATCGGCTTGTATCCAGTCGAGTTATCCGATGCTAAACACCGCCAAAAAACACAAATAGCCTTAGCCAGAGCAGCGGCCATTGTGGAAACAATTGGCCGGTATGTCATTGAAACCGGGCAGGACTGGCGGGATTACACCCCCTATGAGCAGGCTATCGAGTGGCTTACCCCCGATTATGATCAATATTTTCCGATTGGTCATCAATACTTACCAATGGAGGTGAAGAACCTTAAAGAACGGGTGTTGATGCGCTACATTGGCAAGAAGGAAAAAGGGCAGGAACGGGAACAGGTTCCCATGCCGATTACCGAAGTCATTCGATTACCCCGGCAAGGCAACCAAAACCGCGATTTGTACTCTGACGATCAGGAATTGTTGTCTTGGGTCGTGCAGGCCCGGATGAGTGGACAGAATTATACCGATGCGCACGTTGCCCGAAAGGTTCAGCAAGTCTGTCAGTTAACGGGTAAGCCGGTTCCTAGTGATCGCTGGGTAACCAAGCTGCTTCAATCGCCTAAAATACGGCAGTTAACGACCGGGCGTTGGGGCAACGAAGGCGGTCGGGCGGCTGTCTATCAGCACTACCACTCGTTTAAACGGGCAATGTATGCCGGTGACTGCTGGCAGGTCGATGCGACCCGAATCAACTTTGTCGAACACAAGGCATTCGACGGTAAAGGAACCCAATTCCTGTTCATCGTTGCCATTCGGGATGTATACAGCGGGGATATTGTCGGGGTTGATTTCGGGGTAACAGAAAACCGCTGGACCTATGTTAATGCCTTTAAAATGGCCGTCAATGTTACCGGGCATTTGCCGCATACACTGGTTTATGACCGCTTTCCGGGTCATCTAACCGATGAAATCCAAGCGGTTCTGAATCGAATGGAAGCCAAAGGTGTAAAAATGGTTTGTACCCATAACGCTCAGGGGAAAGCGGCTGTAGAACGTTGGTTCGATACCTTACAGACCGTGTTTTTGGCACAATCCCGCTACTACTATGGGCAGGGTATTCGCTCTACCCGACCTTCGGCCCATCGGTCAGCTACCTATCTGGATAAACTCAGAAAGGAAGCGACTAAAGAGGGCTGGGACTTTGACAAGGCATGGCAGGAAGCGTGGCGGTGCGTGGAAGTGTACCGACATACCCAGCTAAGCGAGTACTCCAAACAACACAAACGGCTTGAACTGACCCCGGCTCAACTCTACGAGCAAAGCGAAAAGCCGCACGTAATCGAGGTGCAAAGCTGGTGGGTAGCCGAATTGTTCTGGCTGGAAAAAGAGGTGACTGTCTTACGGAATCAGATCAAGTTCACGGTCGATCATCAGGAGTATGTCTACCAGATTTTCGATAAAGAATTTCTCTATCAGTATAGCGGCAAGAAAGTAGCCGTTCGCTATGACGACACGGATTTAGACCGGGTAATGCTGTTTGTGCCGGGTACGGATCAGTTCCTGCTTGATCTGGAAGAAACGAAACGGATCGCTATACACGGGCCTAATGCCGATAGTGAGGAGCTAGGACGGCGTATGGCCCAGGTGAAACGGTTTGAGGTCGAAAAGGAAGCGGATTTGAAAGGTATTCTTACTAATACCTCTGACATTGATCTGATGCTTGGTTCCAAGACCGACAAAGCGGCCAGTATAGCGGCTGAAAGTGCCATGACCAGAGTGGTTTATGATAGCATGGGGGCAACCATGACGGCCAAACTCAAGCGGCAAGCCAAAGCTGCATCGAAGCCTAGCCCGACCGTTAAGCCTATCCCTAAAAAGGTGATTCCGACTGCCTTGGACGATGATCCCTACGACCCGAATAAATACGTTCGGTATTGATATTCAACAACTTAACTATGTATAACTATGATTACAATTGAGCAAAAGAAAGCGATTGCGTTGCTGTTGACACAGGAACGTCATGCGCTGGGTAGCTGGCAGAAGGTTGCCACGAAAGTAGGGGCCAATGTGGCTACCGTCAGCAAGAACATGCAGGAAGAAAGCCTGTTTGGCCTTGTCTCGGATCAGATGTGGCAGCGAGTCGGCACGAGTCTGGGGCACCAACTGTCGGACGCAAATTGGGTGCTGGTGGAAACGATGAATACCCGTTGGATGAACAAGTATCTGTCCGATGCCCAACAACACGCCATGTTTCTGGCGGTTTCCCACAAGGCGGGACAGGGTAAATCGGCAGGCATTTCGCTGTATCGGTCGAAAGCAACGATTGGGACGGTGTTCTATCTGGAATGCAAAGAGTTTTGGAGCCACAAGCTGTTCTTAAGCAAACTCTGTCAGACGGTCGGTCTGGATGCTACCGGGCTGAATCTGGCAGCAATGGCCGAAGCCTTGATTGACTTTTTTAAACAAAAAGCCATTGGTTGTCGGCCCGTTCTGATACTGGATGAAGCCAATAAGCTCAGTCCTGCAAGCCTACGGCTGATTATTCCCCTGTACAACGAGCTAAAAGGGCACATCGGGCTAGTAATTGTAGGGGCTGACGATCTGGAAAAGCACATTAAATCAGGCGTTCGCCGTAGTGTGCGGGGGTATGATGAGTTAGACAGTCGGCTTGGTCGTCAGTTTATGCACTTGGTTGGAGCTACTGAACAGGATGTCCGGGCGATTTGTGCGGCCAATGGGATCGGGGATGCCAAGACCCAAAAAGAAATCTGGTTGGCGATGAATCCCCAACAGGTATTAGTGCCAGTATTTGGCCGCTATGAAGATTTGGTAGACGAAGATTTGCGCCGGTTGGAACGGCTGATTCTGGATCGTCGGATTAGTCAGGTTCAGGGCTAGGAAGTAGCCTCCAATGGTAAGTTGTCCCGTTTTCAGTCGGATTGCTCAATCCGCATGCAGGATAAAAACAAGGAAGCCGTTTAAACGGTGTTTAAATTCTTCGAGAATCGACGCAAATGTTTTTGACGGACTTGGATAAGGTCGATAGTCTTCGGCTTGTCCAAGGGGCTGTTTTGTGAGATAAACTTTTAACGAGTAGACAATCAAATGAATGAAACAACTAATGAAACGGACTACTGCTCAGAACGCTCGCTTTCATGCCCTACTGACAGCGCGAAAGTTTGATAAGGAAGAGAAAGCGGCTTTGGTGCTGACGTATACACAGGGTCGTTCAGAGTCTTCAAAGGATATGTCAAAAGAGGAGATGGCCGAAGCCATTAAACATCTGGAAGGCTTGGAGATGGCTTCCATTCGGAAAATGCGCGCCAAGATCATCAATATCGCCAAAGATATTTTTCGTGTGGCCGATATGATGCAGGCTGATTGGGATAACCTGAACGTCTTTTTAACCAAGAAGTTCAAAGGCAAGCTCAATGAGTTGGACTACGAAACGCTTCGCAAAGCCGTTACCGCAATGGAGAAATGGAAGCAAAGCGAAGATAAAAAACGGACTGGCAAGCCGACACAAACCGCCCAACAGGAACCCCAAAAACAGCCTGTTAACCAGCTTTATCGCCCGTATATAGACAAGCCAAAGGCCGTCATTGAATCACCCTGGCTCATTATGAAGGATCGGGATACGGTGGATGAGTTTGGGGATATGTACGAAGAATATACCGATCAGCTTGTCGAGATCGAACGCCAGATCGCTGGCGCTGAGTCGATAGACCCAGCCGATATTCGTCGGATTCGGCAGCTACAGGCAACGCTTACCCATATGTCTCATTTGTATAATAATCAACCTTTTAGACGAGAAAATTAAAACTATGGTACGCTTTCAGGAAAATGCTTTAATAATTGAAATTCCATGTGTAGATGCTGATGCAGTAGACTATTATGAGGATTTGCAAAAGGCGCTCTATGAAGTATTCTGGCTAGCCAATGGCAAAGGTGGGATACAGTATGAAAGTATAAGCTGGATAGCTAATTATTTAGGTCCGGCTGTAGCTGCACTAGATCCACATGCTAAACAGGTTTTAAGCCAATTAGCTCAGAAGCAGGAAGGTGTTCAACCTTTATGCGCTAAATCCCGCACGAATGAGGAAATTCTGACTTTGTTAAAGGATTTACCAATAAGCCGGTTTCAGCAGATCATGAGTCAATTTGAGGTGTAGCACCCATTGAATACTGATTAAGATGGCTGTTCAAAGTCTAGTTCGTATATCAACAATGCCTCTTTCTGAGGTCCGCGCCTTGTTCTTTCTGTTATCGGCGATAGCTGAACTGGAAGAAAGTCCCTTGTCAGTTGATGCAATCAATAGCCTGTTAGTCAGTGTTGAACGGCTAACAGGCCCATTGGCCGACCGACAGGACTTGTTTCGTGTCTCAAATGCCACTATCAGTCGATTAGTGGCTCGTCAAACTTAATAATTTAATCGCCATGCCAGAGCCAAAACACTTTTCGGCTGAGCTAAAAAAGCGGCTTGATGAACTCGATAAAGCCCGAAAAATTGCGCAAAAAGTTTATTTAACGACCTCAAAACCAGTACCGGATAATGGAAACACTAGAAGAAGCTAAAAGATATTTACGGCGTGGCGACTATGTTAAAATAGCCATTGGCCTTGGAATAAACCTTGAATGTCTTCGTAAAACTTTACAACGGCCTAAAGCAAAGCGTTACCCATCTATTGTGGCAAAAGCTTGTGAAGTGGCTGAGTTCAATAAATCGCTTGGTTTAAAGCCTCTTTAAATACCACTTAAAGGGCATTTGATTTCCCCTTCAATTCTTGGATACACCTTATCCAATTGACCTAACCGACAATCAGTTTTCAAAATGTATAGATTTTATTTATCTTCGGCGTTACAGAACGCGGGGTGGAATCCCCGTATCCACCGTAACCGTAAAATGGCTTCGTTTTCGACTTCTACAAGTCCTTTCGTGTCGAATAGTGCCCGTCGTCTGGAAACGATACGGGCTGATTTTGCCCGTCAGCAAGAACGGGGCATCAAGTCGGCTGTGATTATCGCTGAGTTAGCGGAACGCTATTTTCTGACCGAACAGACTGTTGAAGCAATGGTCTGGAAGCGTGGCCGGTATGCTGTTTCTGTCTCCACGTCAAACCCCAAAACAGCTTGACCCGGTATCTATTGACTTCGACGCTGTTTGAAGGCGAAATGGCCTTTAGTTACGATGAAGGCGGCAACTTGGTCAACTTCACCAATGACGCTCAACTTAACGAGATGCAGCGGACCTGGCTAAAAAGCCGGTTTCCAATGGGTCGCAATGACCTAACCCTACTGGTCCATGATTCCAAAACCCTAACGGTTCAGCTTATATCGGCTGATTTGAGTTTTGCCCATTTTTGGGAGGAATACGGCTATAAAGTCGGTCACAAAACAAGGGTTCAGAAGCTTTGGGATAAACTACCCGATGCGGACAAGCTTAAGGCATTGGAAGCCATTGCCCCGTATAGCTATTATTTATCGACGCGCCCCAACATGGAGCGTCTTTACCCCGAAACGTTTTTAAGCCAACGTCGATTTGAGACCGACTATAAAGCGTTGGCGAAGGGGAAAGCCTGATAATTTCGCACGTTAACACACTCTAAATCCGATGGTTACTCAATCCGCTCCGCAACTCGATACTTCGGCACAAACGTTAAAACAAAAACGCAACGAAGCTATTCGGGCAGAATATCAAAAGATGTTTACCGCTGGCAAGCGCAACGAATTTATTCTGGAAGCCTTATCGGTAAAATACTTTTTGACGACCGATACGCTTGAGCGGATCATTTTCCAGCGGGGACGCTACAAGGAAAGGCAACAAAGACAATCATAGGTTAAGTTAAAAGTTAGGTAATGCAAACAGCCCGAAATCGTTGGTTTCGGGCTGTTTTGTTTTCCAAGGACGAATACCTGTTTAGGTACCCATTGAGTTAGCACTATTCAACACGCGCAAGAGTGAGTCTGTCAACTGCGCTTCCATATCCTTAATGCCCTCCTGAACGGTTCCTGAATTGATGTTGAGCCGCTCGACCAGGCTTTTTAGATTAATGGTAATCGTAGTCGATTTGGTACCGCCCGTAGTCGCTTCCAGACCACCCGCTTTGCCAGGTGAATCTTTGCCGGTTTTCCCGCCACCCGCCCCTGGAGCCTGTGGCATTTGGGGCTTAGCCAGCGTCGGAGCGGTGGGCACCTTAGGAGCGCCAGCCGCTGCCCGTGCCGCTTTGTCGGCTTTTATCTTGACTTCAGCATTGGCAAGCCCCTGTTGAATTGCCCCCGAAAAGGCACTGGCTACACCCGAAAAGTCGCCTTTCATTAGCGCATCCCAGGCTTTCCCCAGCGACGAAAAGACCGCTTTCGCTACTTCCCAAAGCCGTATTAGTGCATTGCGGAATCCTTCGACATTCTCCCACGCCCAGACGATTCCGGCCACGACTACTGCAATGGCGGCTAAGATCCAAACGGCGGGACACGCCAGAATAGCGGCATTAGCCGCCCACCAGGCTTCAGCAAAGGCAACCACTGCCGAAAACGCGGTTCCCAGCCAGCCCACCAGTGTCGCTATCCAGCCCACTATCGTTCCCAGATTCAGAATCACAATATCAGCGGCCACAATAAATGCTGACACGGGATTGTTGGTTAGAAAATCGATTGCCGACGCCAGGATATTAACAATAAACGCAACACCATTTATGGCCGTGGCCAATAGATTCATAACCAGCGTCAGCAAACCACCCTGTTCGCCCGTTATTCCGAATATTGCAAGCAACCGGCCCAATGCCGAAAACAACGGCTCGAAGGACTTGAACAGGTTCTGAAGGGCCGCAAACACTGGCTCAAGGGCGGTTAGTAGGCCATTGCCAATGTCGAGTAGCATCCCTAGTATCGGGTTTAACGATTCGGCCAGCTTGGTAATCTTACTGCGAATCGTCCCTAAGAAGGTCGATAAGCGGCCCCCTACCGATTTACTTTGCTTATCGAGCATCCCAAAGAAAATACCCCCTTCGGAAGTCATTTTCTTAAAAGCAGCCTGCAAGTGGCCAAAGTTCAATTCGCCCGATTCTGCCATTTTGCGAATCTGTTGGGGGGTCTTACCCAGCATATCGCCCAGCGTTTGCAAAATAGGAATGCCCCGGTCCGAGAACTGATCTAGTATGTCGTTTTGCACGACAACATTACTTTTCGCTTTGGCATAAACCCGCATTAGTTCGCCAAAGTCGGTTTGTACCCCGGCTGCTACGTCGCCTACCATTTGCTCGTTGGGTAGTATCTCGTTGACCTTAAAGCCCTGACCCAGCATCAACCGGCCCGTATTTAACACCTCTTCGTTAGAGAAGGGGGTAGCATCGGCAAAGCGATTTTGCTTGTCGATAAGGTCTTGAGCCTGCGATCCGGCAAACTGCTGGTAGGCAATCTGGGTTTGTTCGGCACTAATGCCCGATGAGAAGAAGGAGCCGGCACCCGCAATCAGGGCAGCGGCTCCTGCATAGGGTAAGGCTTCACGGGCGAAATTGCCGATTAAACTGCCCGACTTTGACCGTCCCATTCCTTCCAACTTGTCAATCTTGCGTTGCAAAACGTCGATTTCCTTATTGGCTGCTTTGATCTGGCTGGTATTAATCAGCAAATCACGACGGCCTTTGAGCTGTTCCAGCTTACGCCGTAGTTCTTCGACCGATTGGGTAGCGCCTGCAAACGACGACTTGAGCCGATTGGTCATGCTCTTCATCCCGGCAATGGTAGAGCTATAGCGGCTGTAGATTTCCCGCAATGGCCCGGACATCCTGTCTTGCAACTGGAATATCCACTGATAGACATTACTCATTGATTAGGCCGTCTGCTGTAATGAATAAGGGACGAACGACTGAAAGCAGGATGATAGAACCTCTTTGGTAAGATCAATGCGGCCTTTGGGTCCGACAAGGGTTGCCCCCTGCTCGTTTAGCTCGATAGTGAAGCCCTCAACCGTCTGGCTGATTGTATCGGCTTCCATTACCTGACAAACGCATAACTTGGCCGGATCGACCTTGTCACCAACAATACCAACCAGTACCAGTGTATTGGGTTTGGGAGCGATAGCTACGCCTGTTTGTTCGGCTTCGGCAAACAGGCGAACATCAAACAGAGTCAGATCGGAGCCGACAGGCTGCACCGTGCAGGTATTGCCCTCAATAGATAGGACGGTTGCAGGAATTACCCGAACGGGTGAGGTGTTGAACAGCTTCTTAAGCTGCTGGATAGCTTTGTCTCGATTGAACATAATGTGTGTGTGGATATAAAACAAAGTACATCGCTCTACTGACGAATGCACCTGAACAAAGCTACTAAAAAGATTGATACTGTGAGGGGATAGCTTAATCCAAAGCCTTTATCCTATGGTTAAGTAGAGCAAAAAAAGACCATTCAACTAAGGCGGTGAACGATCCTGTAGGGGGCAAGGTAAAAGGGAGAGCGAAACCTACCTTGGATTAGATTGTCTGTCGAGTCGAACGAAGGTGAGCTAGTACTTCTTCAATTCGTTGTTGTGTTTCTGCATCCTCACACTCTACTGTCCATTGCAAATCTGCGTCCCAACTTCCATAAAAAGTAATCATAACGGGTAGGCGTTTGCTGTTTCTCATCGTTGCCCAGCGAACGGCTTCGCGCATATATTCTTTATAGTACTCGTTTCGCTGATGACCTAAATCTAAATCCGGTCTACCATCTCGCTTGCCATAGGTGAAGTTGTCAATTGATTTTACCATTAGCTCGTTCTTCGTTTTTATCTTAGGGAAGCGGTAAGTTAGCGAAATTTAAAGCATATTTAAATCCAGTTTAAAGGCTGTTTAAATGTCTGCCAAAAATTGCCCATTGCTTAGTTTTGTACAATTCGGCAAAATTGAAAACTTCGTGTTTGGTTTTTCCAAACTTCGTGTTTGGTTTTTCTGTCTATATACGCAACAGAATAAAGAACCTGTTGCTTCAACGCCAACTATTTCCTGAATCAGGGTACATATATGTAAGTAGTTCTAAGTAACTACTGCAAGAGGGGGTGAGCTACTTATGGGCGAAAATGCGCCGGTAGCTTGCCCCCTCTTCCTGTTTGAAGAATTTAAGCTGCACTTAATTTGTTGATTATCTTATAGTTAATATTTGAAATTTCCTATTCAGGTACAATTAAGTAAAAATACCTGCTTTGATATTGCCATGTGAATAGTTGAGTAAATATGACTAATCTAATATTTTGCCCTACTTTGAAGCCATTAAATAAGGTTTATTGAATCAAAAAAACAATAAGCTTTATTAGATTGTTACCACAAGTTTTTGGCTTTTTTAATTCTTAATTCTATTTTAATTTCTTTCTGATTATCAGAGTGTTAAGTTCTAATCAGGTAATTCTATTATAATATGAATTAAGATTGGCTATTTATTCTGTTATATAGGTATAGAGCGAAATTTTGTAGTGTAAAATAATTTGCACAATTTCGTGATGAGTTTCTTTGTGAACTTCATATTAACCTAGACTAGTTTAATTTATGAGAAAACTTCTAATGGCGCAGCTACTGCTGTGCTTACTGAGTTTGCCATTGCTGGCGCAGGATATTGCAGTCAGTGGTAAGGTTACGTCAACAGAGGATGGCTCCCCGCTTCCTGGCGTAAACATTTCAATCAAAGGCACAACTCGTGGAACTAGCAGTAATGCTACTGGTGACTATCAACTAAATGCTCCGGCAGGTTCTACCTTAGTTTTTAGTTTTATTGGCTTCATCACGCAAGAGGTTAAAATCGGAAATCAAACCAGCATCAATGTCAGTCTGGTATCCGATGCAGCACAATTACAGGAAGTAGTCGTAACGGCACTCGGTATTAAGCGGGATGCTAAATCGATCTCATTTGCTACCCAGCAAGTTAGTGCCGAACAACTGACCGTTACGCGTCAGCCCGATGCGGGTAATGCATTGGCCGGTAAAGTTGCTGGTTTGCAGGTGCTAAGTCAGGCAGGCTCCAAACTGGGCTCCGGAGCTGTGGTCCGGATTCGGGGAGCGGCTTCGCTGGTCGATAAAAACCCGCTCTATGTCATCGACGGTACACCGCTGACCAGCGACAGCGATACGCCCGGTTCGCTGGACATCAACTCCGACGATATCGAAAACATCTCTGTGCTGAAAGGACCAAACGCAACGGCGTTGTATGGTCAGCGTGGTGATGCAGGGGTTATTGTTATCACCACAAAGAAAGGGCTGAACCGCAAAGGTATTGGCGTAGACATTAACAGCACGACTACCTTCGAGCAGGTTAATATCATCCCGAAATATCAGAATTCGTACGGTGGCGGTGGTGAGTCAGACTGGCGCACGTTTAACTGGGCGCCGGGTAATCCTGTAGAATGGAAAGCACTGGATGGCAAACGCTATCACGATTATTCGGACGATGCTTCGTGGGGACCAAAAATCGACGGTGGCGAATACATCCCCTGGTATTCGTGGTATCCGGGTAGTCCTTACTCGTTCAAAACGGCAGCCTATACGGCCCAGCCCAACAACGTACGGGATTATTACAACACGGGTAAGTCGTTTAACAACAGCATCAGCCTGCGGGGTGGTGGCACTGGCTACAACATTCGGATGTCGTACACCAACCTGAATCAGACCGGCGTATTGCCCAATACATCGCTGAAACGGAACTATGTTACAGCAGCAGCCAGCTATGATCTGGGCAAACACCTGACGGCAGGCATCAATTTTAACTTCACTACCGAAAAGCTGTTTGGCAGTTTTGACGATGGCTACGGAAACTATTCCGGTGCCGGGTCGTTTAACCAGTGGTTCCACCGCGATCTCGATATGGGCATCATGCGCGAGTTGCGTGACTTGCATACGCCCATCGGTGCGCTGGCAAGCTGGAACCATACGAACCCGACAGCGACGACCAACTTCAATTCGACCACGTTCAACAAAGGAAACTACTGGTATAACTGGTATTCGTATCAGGACAATATCAACAACACCTCGAACCGCGACCGGTTGTTTGGCGATGTTAACCTGACCTATAAACTGAACGATCACTTCCGCGTACAGGGCTGGTTGCGTCGGAATCAGCGTAACACCAATTACGAAAACAAAACGCCAACGATTATTGAACTGAGCGGTGCGCAAACCGGCCAGAAAGCCAGCTATTCGACTGGCCAGATTACCGAACGCGAAGATAATTACGAGTTTTTGACAACCTACGAAAACCACTTTGGTGATTTTGACCTGAATGCCAACGTTGGAGGAAACATCCGTGATAATACCTACAGACGGGTCGACCTGAGTACGAATGGCGGTTTGTTTGTGCCGGATCTGTTTACGATTGGTAACTCGCTACAGCAGTTTACGCAAACCAACAACCGTTTCCGCAAAACGGTCCGTAGTATCTATGGGCGGGCGTCGCTGGGCTGGCGTAGCCTGATCTATTTGGAAGTGACGGGACGTAATGACTGGAGTTCGGCACTGCCTGTAAATAATAACTCGTATTTCTATCCGTCGGTAGGGGGTAGCTTTGTGTTCTCTGAGCTGACTCGCGAGTCGCTGCCATTCCTGTCGTTCGGTAAGTTACGGGCCAGTTGGGCGCAGGTCGGATCGGATCTGAACCCGTATCAGTTGGCGTTGACTTATGCTGTCGATCAGGCAAAATATAACGGAACGAACAGCCTGATGACAACGCCGAATCTGCTGCCGAATGCTGGTATTATTCCGTCACTGTCGTCGGCTTACGAGATGGGTATCGACCTGAGCTTCCTGCGCAATCGGGTGGGTTTAGCGTTTACGTATTATCACGAAAACAAAATCAACGAAATCCTGAATGTCGATGTAACGGCAACGAGTGGTTTCACCCAGAAGGTGATTAACGCGGGCCGGATTGAACGCGACGGGGTCGAAATTCAGTTGAATGGCAAACCTGTTGTTGGTAAAAACTTCAACTGGGACATGACCCTGAACTTTGCCGTCAATACGTCGCGGATCATCAGTCTGGCACCGGGAGTAAATTCGATTCAGGCAACCTCGGCCGTCCCCTTTGGCCAAACAGCACAGTCCTATACTACAAATGATGCTTTTGGCTATGCCTATGTTATTCACTCGACGGGTGTCGACAATGGTGGCAACAACAAATGGGGGCAGTTGCGCGGCAATGGCATTGTGTATAAAGATGGTCAGCCTGTCATAAACTCCGATGGTACCTATCAGTTTGCCACGAACCAGTACTTTGGCACCGTATTGCCTTCGTTTACAGGTGGTTTTGTAAACAATCTGCGTTATAAGGATTTTAACCTGGCGTTTAGCATCGACTTCCAGAATGGCGGCAAATACTTCTCGCTGTCGAATCACTGGGGAACGTACTCAGGCTTGTATGCCGAAACGGCGGCTACCAACGACAAAGGCAAAAATGTTCGCGACGCGGTTGCCGATGGTGGTGGAGTCCATGTAAAAGGGGTAAACGAGAATGGAGAAGCGGTGGATACCTACGTTGATGCTTATGATTATTATCACCAGTTTGGTAATAATAAAATCATAACTCCATCCGTTTTCGATGCTTCCTATGTGAAACTGCGTGAAGTTAGCCTGGGCTATCGGTTACCGCTGAAGCCAAACAAGTATTTCCAGTCGGTCAACCTGTCGGTGGTGGCTCGTAACCCCTGGCTGATTTATGCGACCAACCGCAACATCGACCCATCGGAGTTGTCGCAGCGGTTTGGTGAAAATGGTCAGCAGCCTGGCACCCGTTCACTTGGTTTCAACATTCGTTTAGGACTCTAGAAATAACCTGAGACAATCGCATTGCTCAGCCTATCATTAGCATTCAAATGACAACGATAAAACATAAAGTTCTGACACTCGGTCTGCTTTCTGCACTGGGTTTCATGACCAGTTGCAGCGATTTTGGCAGTGAGAACATAACCCCCAACGCTGCCTCGACGCCCGTAACGTCGGCTCTGTTAACGGAAGCCATTACCGGGGTTCCGCCAACTACCTCAACGGGGGCTTTGCTGGATGGAGTAGCCGGACGGCTAACCGGTTTGGCTACCGAGCCTCGGTTATTTGCGCAATACTGGTCGCAGACGCAGTATCCCGAAAGCTCGCTATATTCGACAACGTTTGCCGACTGGAACCGGTATTATGCCGTTACACTGGAAGATCTGCAAACGATTATCGACTACAATAATGATCCTGCTACGAAAGCCTATGTGGCGCAGTTTGGCTCGAATAATAATCAACTGGCCATTGCCCGCATCCTGAAAGCGTATATGTTCTGGGTGATAACGGACCGTTGGGGTGATGTGCCATACTTCGATGCGCTGAAGAAAAACACGCAGGTCAAATACGATTCGCAGCAGGCTATTTATGCCGATCTGTTCAAGGAACTGAAAGAAGCATCAGCTCAGTTTGACGATGGCAAAGTGTTTAGTGGCGATATTATCTACAATGGCAGTGCCGCCAAATGGAAGAAGTTTGCTAACTCGATGCGAATGTTGATGGCATTGCGGCTCACTAAAGTAGATCCGGCTACGGGGAAAACCGAGTTTGCGGCTGCTTATTCCGATGCCGCAGGCTATATCAGCACCAATGCCGATAATGCATTTGTGCAGTATACGGATGCCAACCAGTTCCGGAATCCGGATAATGCGCTGTTCGATGGTCGGAACGACTACGCCGTCAGCGATGTACTGGTCGATAAACTGAAAGCACTCAGCGATCCACGGCTGCCGGTTTATGCCGCTCCAACGTCGTCGGGCGAATATTCGGGCCTGCCGTATGGTTTAAACCGGAACCTGCTGATTCAGTATACAGGCGAGCATGAGTCGTCGGCACCGGGTACCAAAATTTTGTCGAGAACCCAGCCGGGTTATATGATTACGGCGGCTCAGATGCTCCTGGCCAAATCGGAAGCCGCTGTTCGGGGCTGGATTTCCGACGATGCAATGGCGGCTTACAATGCAGCCATCAAAGCATCGTGGGAGCAGTATGGCGTTTATGATGCAGCCAAATTTGCGGCCTACACAACAAGCGCTGCTGTTGCACCAACGCAGGCCGATTTTCTGGCTAAAATAGGAGATCAGCGCTGGATTGCACTGTATCCGAATGGTACTGAAGCCTGGATCGAGTGGCGCCGTACGGGGTATCCCGATTTGAAGCCAACTCCTTATGCCGTTAATGATAGCAAGGAGATTCCGCGTCGGTATGGCTATCCGAACACCGAGCCAACTCTAAACACGGCGGCTTATAATGAAGCAATCAGTAAGCTCTCGAATGGCGATAAAACCAGCTCGCCCGTTTGGTGGGATAAGTAGCCATCTTAGTTGATTTTATCTGTGCAGAAGGAGATCCTAAACGGTCTCCTTCTGTATTTTAAGCCATTTTGGAAACGTATCGTTTTAACAAAAAAAAGCGGGCCGACATGATCAGACCGCTTTTTGCATTACGCTTTATCCAACTATTAAATTAATTCTACATGATTAGCACGTTAAAACGTACAATGAAACATCTGCTCCATTGATTTAGGGCAAACGAGATTACAAAAGAACTCAGCCTAACCTTCTGACTGGTCTACCGTCGAATAAATAAACCGGAAAAGTATATGAACAATTCCTGTTTTTAGACAAATCAAATAAATATTCATATATTAAATATGTTTTTTCTATGTTTTGTGAATGCTTATAACCTACTATTTATTAAGCGGTAGGTAAGCTGGTACGAAGGGTAAATGTTATTTATTTTGCTTGTTAAGTACAATACAAATAGTCTTATTTTCATGATTGGTAAGGTTGATATTGTCAGAAGTTTAAAGGCGTAACGTATCAAACCTTTTTGGGGCAGCGGAGTTATTCTTAGTAGAAACAATACTCAACGCGATGAACAACGACACCAACGATGTAAAGCGCCGGGAAGCGCAGATTAATGGTCGAACGGAAGGCCCCTTCGGTTCTGACGATACGGATGTCGATCTGCGAAAGCAGGATAATAAGCATCAATATGAGCAGGAAAATTCGGCCAACGGCCTCGATAGCCTACAGGTAAGAGGTGGGCAGGATGGTCGAAATGACCGCGCTATTGGGAGTACCGACATGGATAGCAAAAATGGTATCCTGCGCATGGGCGATCAGAACAATAGCACAATGGAAGTAACGCAGGAGGGGCTCGATAGTGCGGTTGAACAACAGGAAAATACCAATACTGCTATGGTTGATGTTACAACCAGCGGCCCCGACGATTATGCTTCGGCCAGGCAGGTGGGTACGCCCGAAGCCGAGCAGGAAGCCAAGGAGCAGAACAATAAAAAGCAGTCGGAGAATCAGCCGAAAAATTCCGACTCAGAATCGCAACAGGACGCTGATGACGAAATAGCCCAGACCGGCACCGATCTGAGCTATAAACCAGCTTATTAGAACTAGTCATTGGAATCTGGCCATTAAAACTCAACACTAAACCAATCAACGTTATGAGCGTAAGTAGCAAAAGCCGGAAAGAAAGCACTGAGTCATTTGCGGCTCAGCAAATGCACAACACAATGGGTATTGCACCCGAACTGGCACAATTGAACGATAAAAATCTGGACAACGATCTGCCGTCGCGCGTGGCAGACAGCAATGATACCGATGTGCCGGGCGATGTTGATGTAGCAGAGGCACTGGCAACCGAAAATGGCGATCAGCCAACGGCTGCTGATGTCGAAGAAGCTAAGCGGGCTTCGTGGGGGCAACCACCGTTGCCCGCCGAAGCCGACTGGAATCAACGTACGAACGAGGGAGCTGTCCCAATAACTCGTACGGATGAGCCCGACCAGACATTGGGTAATTCGTAGCGATTATTTTTCGAGAAAATGAAGGGCGAACCACTGGTTCGCCTTTTTTTGTGGTTGGGATGTAAACGTAGGGTATTCATGAAGCTCAGTGCCGTAATGCAACAGGTATTCGTCCGCTATCCGGTTGGCTGGGCCATCCTAACTGTTGGTATGCTTTTGGTGGCGTTGGTGTCGCATTTAGGCTACCTGCCGCTCGATACCAGTTCCGATGAGCCACGTCGGGCGTTGGTGGCCCTGGAAATGATTCTGTCGGGCGATTACATAACACCAACACTGAACGGTGAGCTTTATTTCAACAAACCCCCGCTCTATAACTGGATTCTTGTCGTATTCTATCGGCTGTTTGAAAGTTATTCGTCGTTTACCGTACGATTTCCGGTGATTGTTTCATTGGCATTGCTTGGGTTAACTGTTTTTGGATTTGTGCGGCACTATGCAAATGTTGCCGCCGTAAAGTCGGGATGGTTCGCTTTTGTGGTGGCCCTGATGGTATTAACAAACGGCCGGGTTCTGATTTATGATTCACTCTGGAGTTCGATCGATATTCCGTTTGCTCTCCTGACATATCTGTCGATGATGCTGGTGTATCATTTCGACCGTCAGCAACGATACTGGCCATTGTTCCTGAGTACTTATGTCCTGACAGCGCTGGGATTTCTCACAAAAGGATTGCCCTCTGTCGTATTTCAGGGCCTTACGTTAATTAGCTGGTTTGCCTATACCCGACAGTTCAACCGACTGTTGCAGGCAGCACACTGGGCCGGAATCGGTTTATTTCTGGTCATTGTTGGCAGCTATTACATGGCCTATTTTACGCGTAATCAGATTCCACTCGGTAGTGTTGCCAGCGTTCTGTTCGACGAAAGTGCAAAACGCACCGTAGTAACATTTGGTATTGGCCAAACGCTGCTACACCTGATCACCTTTCCGTTCGAGATGATTTATCATTTTGTTCCGTATCTGTTATTGCTCGTTCTTCTTTTCCGTCGTGGTATTGTGGCCATCATCCGGGCCAATTCGTTTATTGCCTTCAATGCCGTTGTCTTTCTGGCAAACTGTTGGGTATACTGGTCGTCTCCGCAGGTCTACGCCCGGTATCTGATTGGCCTGCTGCCACTGGTATTTACAGTCCTGGCCTACATGTATTACGAGTATAGCCAGCCAACCGATAAGCCGCGCTTGTGGGTCGAACGTATCTGGATTACATTGAGCATCATAGTTACCATTGGCTCCTGGGTGGCTTTGCTTCATCCAAAAACCCGAATTGTAGACGGAATTGGCTGGAAAACAACGGTTGTGTTTTGCCTGCTGGCTCTCAGTACATGGGCACTATGGCAGGATACCGGCAACCGGCTTATGCGGATGCTACTCGTTATGATTGTGGTGCGAATCGGCATCAACTGGATTGCCCTGCCGGGTCGTCTGGCGTCGCGGCAGTTTTATAAAAATGAGTCTGAACGAATTGCCCGCGAAAGTATGGGTTATCCGCTATACGGTTTTCGCCAAACCATTAGTCAGCCTGTGGGTGCTACTGATGTGAATTCGTTTCACATCGAAGCCGTGCGGGGCGAAATCCTGCGATTGACAGATCAGGTGCATCCCGGTGCTTATTATATTGCCGATTCGGCCAGTTTAGCGGGAGAACACTATCAGATCATCGACACGATGCGCTTGTTTGATCGGCATTCGGCAAAACTGGTTCTGTTTAAGTAACAGACTCAATCAGTGGTGGGCAGGTAGCGTGTTGTTCGCACAATCACTTAGTATGGCGTAGTAAACAACACCTGTGCTGCCTGAACTGGCAGGAGCACTCCTAACCTTACTTTTGTTTCAATGTCGCTAAGACGCTCGCGCAAACCTGGCTGCTGAAAAAAACGAGTGTTAAGTTCTTCCTGTACCAACGATCGAAACCAGGTTAACTGTTGTTCCTGCCGTCGGTGGAGGTGATAGCCGTTCTGGTGGGTTAGCTGCTGATGGTCAGTAATTGTTTGCCAGAGGTTGCCTATGCCCTCGCCCGTAAGAGCCGAGCAGGTAAGCACCGGAGGGAACCAGCCTGTGCCGGTGGGAGGAAAAAGATGAAGTGCATTCTGGTAGTCGACGCGAGCCCGGTTGGCCGTTGCCATGTTTGAGCCATCGGCTTTGGTAATGGCCAATGCATCGGCCAGTTCCATAATTCCGCGTTTCATGCCCTGTAGTTCATCGCCCGCACCGGCCAGCATGAGCAACAGAAAGAAATCGACCATACCATGAACTACTGTTTCTGATTGACCTACTCCTACGGTTTCAACCAGAATAATATCGAAACCGGCTGCTTCGCAAAGCAGCATGGTTTCGCGGGTCCGACGCGCTACGCCACCCAGTGAATCGCCCGCTGGCGTTGGTCGAATATAGGCATTCGGGTTCAGTGAGAGGGTTTCCATACGGGTTTTGTCGCCCAGTAAACTACCGCCCGAACGCTGGCTGGTAGGGTCAACGGCCAACACCGCCAGTCGATGACCACGTTCGGTCAAAAGTGAGCCCAGCGACTCGATAAAGGTACTTTTTCCAACACCGGGTACTCCCGTTATGCCTACCCGAATGGAGGCTCCATTGCCCAGTAAATCATGCCCCGAGTTATGACCTACTACCGTAGCTAATACGTCCTGCGCCAGGGCCTGATCGTCGGCACGTCGGCTTTCAATGAGCGTAATGGCCCGGCTCAGCAATAGCCGGTCGCCTGCCAGAATACCAGTTGCATATTGATCGGAAGAGAGTCGGGTTCGCATGGTTATAAAATCCGGTCAACCAGTCGTAAAAACGGGGCCAGTTCTGTGGTTCGTTCGGTTAGCCAGAGGAGCCTCATTTCGGCTTTCTGAGGTAGGTTGGTGAGCTCTATGGTTTTGATGCGAAGATTTTGACCACGCAGGGTCGAAATCGGTTCTATAGAAATACCCATTCCGGCTTCTACCAACCGCAGCACTGTTCCCGAATAGGCCGACTCATAGGCAATATGAGGCAGAAAGCCATATTGCTGGCACAGTGCCTGAATACTTTCTACGTAGCCATTTCCTTCTGACTGGGGCGGTAAAATAAACGACTCCTGGGCTAAAACCGATAGATCGGTAAAATTTTCGACAGCAATAGGGTGGTTTTCGGGCAATAAGACCACAAAATTTTCGGCGTAAACTACCCGGCTGCTAATGCTGGGTGGCGTAATCACATTAGGGGAAAAGCCAACATCGATTTCCCGATTCTGAAGCGCTTCCAACTGGTATCGATTGGTTGTTTCCATCAGTAGCGCTTTCAGGTCTGGCGTTTGTTCGCGGATGCTGATCAGCAGTTTGGGCAACACCGACTGCATGGCCGAGCTAGCGTGGCCAATACGGATTTCGCCCGCTTCGCCCCGATGAATCTGGGCCGTTCGTTTAAACGTCTGGTCGAGCTGTTCGAGCAGCCGACCAGCTTCCTGCTGTAGATATAAACCGGCAGGCGTTAGCGTAACAGTGCGTTTATCGCGTTTAAAGAGCAACGCGCCTAGTTCCGATTCTAATTGCTGAATCTGACGACTGAGGGCCGGTTGGGCAATAAAAATACGTTCGGCCGTTCGGCGGTAGTTCAGCGTGTCGGCCAGAACCAGAAAATGCTTCAGTTGATAAATATCCATTGATGCCGTTGTGCTATCAATTCATCAAAAATAAGTATTTCTCTGTATCAGACCGAATCAATTACTTTGTGTAGTACAACATAATCACTCAATCTGTAACCCATCATGGACAATCTGCTAACAGCGGCTTATTCGCCCGAACGGTTTCGGCAGCAGGCACACACACTGGTCGATTTACTGGCCGACCAGCTAAATCAGGACGAACGATCCAATGAGCCGGTATTGCCTTATGCAGAGCCCGATGAACTGCTGGCCTATTGGCAGGCCGATTTCCAGAAGCCCATCGATGGTGATCCCCTACCCGTGCTGACTGATATTGTGAAACGATCTATCCACTTGCATAATCCGCGCTATATGGGCCACCAGGTTGCACCACCGTTGCCATTGGCGGCTCTGACTGGTGTGCTAACGGGATTGCTTAATAATGGGATGGCGGTGTATGAAATGGGAATGACGGCCAATGCGCTCGAACGGATTGTGACCCAATGGATGGCCGAAAAAATGCAATTGGGCCCGCAAGCAGGTGGGCTGCTAACGTCGGGAGGTACGCTGGCTAACCTTACGGCTTTGCTGACCGCCCGGGCAGTGGCTGTTTCCAATAACGTATGGGAAGAGGGCTATGCCGAGCGAAGCCGACTGGCGATTATGGTATCGGAAGAAGCACATTATTGTGTTGATCGGGCCGCCCGGATTATGGGGCTTGGTAGCGATGGCATTATCAAAATACCAACCAACGAACGCTTTCAACTGCGAACGGATCTACTGGAAACTTATCTGGAGCAGGCTCGGGCCAACGGTTTAACGGTATTTGCGGTTGTGGGCTGCGCCTGCTCAACCTCTACCGGTTCATACGACGACCTAATGGCAATTGCCGATTTCTGCGAGAAACATACATTGTGGTTTCATGCCGATGGTGCTCACGGTGGGGCTGCTGTTATGTCAGAGACCTATCGGCCACTGATTCGTGGCATCGAACGGGCCGATTCGGTTGTGGTTGATTTTCATAAAATGATGATGATTCCGGCATTGGTTACGGCCGTTCTGTACCGACGCGAGCTGGATTCCTACCGAACCTTTCAGCAAAAAGCTCAGTATTTGTGGAGTGATGCTACGGCGAAAGACTGGTTCAATTCGGGCAAACGGGTGTTCGAATGCACGAAGCTGATGATGAGTGCTAAAGTATATACGGTGCTCAGAACCTACGGCGAAGCCATCTTCACGGCCAATGTCGAAACCCTATATCGACTGGCAAGTCGGTTTGCCGATCAGGTTCGGAGCCGACCCGAATTTGAGCTGGCCGTTGAGCCAGAGAGCAATATTGTGTGTTTTCGGTATGTTGGCAACGGCCACACCGCCGACCAACTGGATACGCTCAACACTCAGATTCGGGCGAAGCTATTGAAAGAAGGCCGCTTCTACATTGTGCAGACTACCTTACGCGGGCGCGTTTACCTGCGTGTTTCGCTCATGAATCCACTTACAACCGATACGCATCTGGAAGAACTGCTGGACGTAATCAGCCAACAACACTACCACTACGCAGAATAGATAGTGGATGTCTGTTATAAAATCAATTGTTCCACCATCCACTGTCTACTATCTAACATCCGGCTACTCAAAAACCTCTCAAGTCGTCGGGAGTCGTAATTTTAATGTTATCGTAAGAGCCGTCGATAAGCGTAATCTCAAACCCCGCGTATTCCATCACACTGGCACAGTCGGTAAAAAAGGGCTGTTCATCAACGGCAAATGCCTGCCGAAACAACTCCAGCCGGAACGTCTGCGGAGTTTGTACCAGTCGATACAGGCTCCGATCGAGAGCATTACTTCGTCCGTTGGCATCCACCACCCGCACCGAATCTTTTACGGGCACACAGGTAACGGCCGAGCCGGTTTGGGCGGCTATAGCGAAACTGTTCTGAATAATGTCGGGCGTAATGAAAGGACGCACGCCGTCGTGCACGGCCACCAGGCCATCCGTACAATTGATTGCTCCAAGTCCGTTGCGTACCGACTGAAAGCGGCTGCTACCACCCGTAACAAGCTGAACGGCTGGATGGAAATTGTGCTGATTGCATAGGGAGCCCCAGGTTGACTGTTCACGGGCTGGCAGAACCACAATAATCTGAGAAGCAGGTAGTAGAACCAGAAACTGCTCGATCGTGTGCTGAAGAATGGGTTTGCCATGCAGGAGCAGGAACTGTTTAGGAATGTCGGATTTCATCCGGCTCCCGCTGCCGCCAGCAACAATAATGGCAAATGAATTTGTTGGAACCTGAACGGATGGCGAATCGTAAAGCATAAGAAGTAAGGAGAGCCCTTTAATGATCATTAGTCATTTGTTAGTCGGAAACGCACCCGAATGCCCGACTAACAAATGACTAACGACCGGTATGAGCAGCAAAGCTACTTATGACTTACGATTACTTATAGAATGAGCATGGCATCGCCGTAGCTAAAGAAACGGTATTTTTCTTTGATAGCCACTTCATAAGCCTGCCGGATCAGTTCATGACCACCAAAAGCACTTGTCATCATAATGAGAATCGACTCGGGCAGGTGCAGATTGGTAAGCAGCGAATTGGCAATTTTGAAATCGTAGGGCGGAAAAATAAACTTATCCGTCCAGCCTTCTACTGGTTTCAGGCGGCTATTGGCCGACACCGACGATTCGATGGCTTTTAGCGACGTAGTGCCAATGGCGCAAACGCGTTTACCGCCATCGAGTGCCGTATTAACGATTTGAGCCGATGACTCAGAGATCCGGTAGTTTTCGGAGTCGGTCTTGTGTTTGGTCAGATCTTCGACATCTACCTGACGGAAAGTGCCAAGGCCAACGTGCAAGGTGACGGGCGCAAAATGAATTCCTTTGATTTCCATCCGTTTCATCATAGCCCTGGTGAAGTGCAGACCCGCCGTGGGAGCAGCTACAGCGCCAACATGCTCAGCAAAAACGGTCTGATACAGATCGCGGTCGGCCAGTTCGGCTTCACGCTTGATTTCGCGGGGGAGTGGGGTTTCGCCCAGTTCATCAACGGCTTTCATGAATTCTTCATGGCTGCCATCGAACAGGAAACGGATCGTACGACCGCGCGAAGTGGTATTATCAATGACTTCGGCGACCAGATCACTGTCGCCAAAATACAGTTTATTACCAACCCGAATTTTACGGGCGGGGTCGACCAGAACATCCCAGAGTTTCATTTCGCGATTGAGTTCGCGCAGCAGAAAGACTTCGATTTTAGCACCCGTTTTTTCTTTATTGCCATAAAGCCGGGCCGGAAACACCTTCGTGTTATTAATAACCATCACGTCGCCGTCGCCGAAATAGCTTAATATATCCGAAAACTGCTTGTGTTCAATAGTTTTGGTTTTACGGTCAACAACCATTAACCGTGATTCACCCCGTTCAACCGGGTACTTCGCAATTAAACTGTCAGGTAAATCAAATTTGAATTCGGATAACTTCATGATATATCAGCACGAAAAAGAACAGCGCGATTTTTTTGTAAAGGCCGCAAATATAGTAAAAATCCCGGAAATTTTGACGGGTTCCGGGATTTTTCTTGCAAATATGCCAAAAAGGCTTATTAGTTAGCTGGTAAATGATTTATTGGCTGCACCGATCCGGTCGTATTGACCTCTGGTCGGTCGGCTACATTAAATTTAGCCATTAATTCGGACGAGACCTCATTGGCATAGGTCCCCTGCGCCGAAACAAATACACCTTTCAGGCCACCAATGGTGGTTATGGCATATAGGGTCATCTCGTCGCCTGGGTCCGAAGTGCCTTCGAAGCGATGAAATTCATCGACATTAAATTCTTCGCCCCGCAGTTTGGTTTCCGTGCTTTGTTCAACCAGGAAATCTTTTTTAGGGGCAAATTCATGCGTATAGCCTCGGCTACGCAGATTTTCCATGGCTTCAGTTAAGGTTTCAAAATGTTTCATAGCGCTGTAAAGAATTTTGACAACTATACAACTCGAAAAAGAGTAGATAGTTTAGATGCCTGGCCACCACTCCCAGCGCAAAAAATAAAGCATACTACCACAGGACTCATGTTGCTGATAATGAGTGCATGGAAATAAAAAGCTTCGTTAGGCGAAGGGTTCGTAAACTAGGATTAGTTTATAACATAAACGATAAAGAACCAATCTGTCGTTATAATTGGATCGTAAATGCCTTAATTGTTTACAAGTTTTATTCTGATGGATGTATTTTTAAAAAAAGTTTGTGGGCTATTTATACTTGCGGGTAGCCTGACAGCCTGTAACACACCAGATCCTGAGTTTAGTGCCCCGGTTATTTCGGAACGTATTGCATTTTCGGCCAGTCGTCAATATCCGGAGGGAATCACCTATTCGTCTCAGCTCGACCAGTTTCTGGTTAGCTCGATCACACAGGGTAAAGTTGGCAAGGTAGACCTGAATGGACGTTATGAAGACATTATTGCTTCGGATACTTCTCTGATTAGCGCCATTGGTATAAAAGTCAATAATGGTAAACTGTACGTTTGCAACAGCGATCAGGGCGTATCGACCAAAAGTAAGCCCGGAACTACCCTTACAACGGCCGGTTTATTTGTTTATGATCTGGCATCCGGCGCATCAGTTGCCCGTTACGATCTGGCGAAGCTGTACCCAAATTCGAAGCACTTTGCCAACGACATTGCCTTCGATGCCAACGGCAACGCTTACGTAACGGATTCATTTGCTCCCGTTATCTATAAAATACCGTCCGATACAACGCAGCCTAGTGCGCTATATTCGCCACTCTTTGCCGGAACGGAAGGGTTTAATTTGAATGGTATTGTTTACCATCCAGACAATTTTCTGATTGTGGTTAAATCGAATGAAGGTACCCTGTTCAAAATAGACTTAAATAATACATCGATACTGCCTAAGCAAATTCTGGGACCGACATTGCCCAATGGCGATGGCATGGTATTTTATAATAACGATTTATACGTAGTGAACAATCGGAACCGGGTTTCCCGGCTTCGGAGTACCGACAACTGGAATACCTTTGCGATTGTTGAAACTGACTCGACGGGATATAACCAGGCTACCACAAACGTGGCCGTAAACGGGCGGATTTATACGCTCAATGCCCGTATTGAGGAGGTAAACAAGGCCGTTGCGGCTAAAAATCCGTCTTTGCTACAGGCCAGTGATTATAGCATTCAGCAATTTAAATCCAGTTTATCGGGCAACTGAGCATAGACGCCAGGATCATTCCGATTGTTTGTTTTCGTGTTGTTCACAGAGGCACAGTGGTTTTGGCTTCCTATGGTAAATACTTACTGGGCCTCTGTGAGTCAATACCGTGACTAATCAAACGGGCTTAGTAGTTGATTGGATGAATGGTCTGGTAAATTCGCGAAAGCAGAAAACGCCCATGTATGTTGGCGGTAGTATTGGGTTGGTCCTACTGGTAGGAGGTGCTGTCTGGTGGCTGCTCCCGAGAGACGATTTGCGGGCAAAAGCCGATGCGAACCGTATTCATCAGGCCGTCATTAACTTATTTCTGCAATCGGAATACGATACGTCCTTTGTTGGGCTGCAGCCGCGCCAAATTCGGTTATTTAATAGTGTTCATCAGCTTCAGAACAAACTAGTAGCAGCCGGAACGGGCACAATTCGAAAGTGGCGAACCGATCACGATGGCTGGATATATACTACTGATTTTCAGGATTTTGGTGAACAAGGCTCCAACGGATTGCCTAATAACCTAACTTTTTGCCTGGAATCGCCATCGCCCGATTACATTGAAACGCTCAGGGTTGAGGTGAACATCAACAATAGTCACGAAAGAGAAGAAGCCTTGCAGACGTATACACAAACGGTAGAGAAAATAATGGGAGCCATTGGTATTTCGATGCCAGAAAATATAAAAAAGGCGCTGAGATCGGGTACGCAGCTTGACGTAGCTACTATACGTTATGTACTGAAAAATAGCCGGGTGACAGGGGCCATTGAGTCCTGGCAATTTGCGGTTATTTCCCGCTAAATAGCCTTCCGGAGCTAGGGGTTATTAGCACTCGTCAGGCCAATTTTTTAGGTTTGCTATTTTTTGCGTAGCTTTGCACCGTTTTTGGCTGCCGGAACAGACATCTTTTGCTAAAGCACATGACGTTTTATGGAGGACTATTGTTTTGGAACAGCCCGACGCTCTCTTTTTTCTGGTCCTGTAGCTCAGCTGGATAGAGCATCTGCCTTCTAAGCAGACGGTCAAGCGTTCGAATCGCTTCGGGATCACTTAATAATCAAGCAGTTACGGGCGATTTCGTAACTGCTTTTGTTTTTACTAGCCCACAAACTCGCCAAGATTAACGGGTTAAGGTATGCTCATTGACCCTTTCGATTATCCTGAAAGTTAAGTTTTTTACCGCCCGGCGGCCCGACCTACTTTTCATTAGCTCACTTTCAAGGGCTCAGGACACTCCGGTTGATTGCTGTCACAATCCAACTCGAAAAGGTTTGGGGCATCACTACCTTTCAGAGTCTGTTTCCGCTTATCAATCACAATCGGATAAATTATATACAGTTTTCACATCTCGTCCATTTACATTGGTTATAGCCTCCACAACATATCCCGAGGTACTTTGCTTGGAAGATACCAGAGGTATTGCGGCTGAAACTCGAATCGTTCCACGAGGTGTGTAGGTAGAAACAGAACCAGAAGAAACGTAGTTGTTTGTGATAAGGTTATTGGGGGTTTGCCAGAAAGGCAGTTGGAGTAAACGGAGGGGATTTTTGTAGGGCAAATAGGCAAACGAATTTGTAGTGATCGACGAATTTTCTGTAGGCCCTTCTACTTTGATCTCACTAACATTTCCTTTTGCGTCATATGTAAACGTCACCGCACCCGACGACCCAGCCGTTTCAGGTTCATAACGATAAATGAGCGTGTCTTTATAAATTACGTTGAAACGATCGATAGAAATTCCAATATTGTTGACAATCAATCGGGTCAATTTTCCGTTCCTCGATTCTGCATCAATCTGAGTTATGAGGGTATCAATAGCAGTTCGAGGATAGACAACCATTATTTGCTTGAGTGTTCCGTCTGCTTGGTACAAGTAACGGTATTTAGTAGGAGGTACTGTAGAGCCCTCCGCTGTTGTTAGAATGGAACTTACCCGGTTTTTTTCGCCATAAGTAACGGTATAAATAGTGTGACGGCTTCCATCGTACACATCCCATCCAATTAGTCTACACATAGTTGTAGGCTTCGCATTGGGTGCCGAGGGGCTATCTTCGCGATTGCACCCATTCAACAGAAAGAATATGATTCCAATCGAACATAACGTGTACAAATTAAGAGCAAATTTCATGGATACTTACAACGGGTATTGGAAGGAAAGGCAAACGTTTTGAAGAATATTACTTATTATGAATGGCTATTGTGCAAATATATTTTATTTAGCTGAGGGTGAGCGTAAATAGGAACCAGCGAATCTTTCACCTTATACACATAGTTCCTCTGTAGATGAAATAACGACAAGGTTGCTTAAACGATTGATAGGTTTTCAGCCATTCTGAAAGACTTGCTGAGGGATGCGATTGGATCGGTGACTGGCTGGCTGTAAAGTCTATCTTTCCCAAACCCTGGTAAACGGACGGTCATCAATGTAAACGTATAATAGGTAAATTCAAGCGGTAGCTCATAAAAAACATACCTTTGGGGGTAGCTATAGCATTCCGTTCAGCAATGACTCAGAAAGCCATCGATATTAAGGAAGCCCGACAGATTATCCGGATGATTCTGGCCAAATCAAGTTGGATTCTGCCTGTTTCGCAGCAGGTATATTATTCGGTATTTGCCAAATCGATCAAAGATGTTCAGGCAGTAACGGTAGACTTAAATCATACGGCTCAGGTGTTGAGTACGGTTTTAAATCAGGGCTGGCAACTTAATAAATCGGTCGAATGGATCAATCAGGAGCTACTTTTTGAGGCCCATGCTGCCTACTTTGGCGATCGATTGCGTGTAATGCTGTTTGCATTGAAGCGCCAGCGCGGTAGTGATGAAGCCCTGGATTTGTACAATGAACGCCTACGCCGATTTGACGTAATTAAAGATTTTCTCTGATAGCGTCGGGCAAAAGGAAGAAGGGTTGTTTCAATGTACCGATAAACCAGATTACTTTAGTTTGTGTATAGAACAGGATAAAGAAAATTTCCGCCTATAGAATCAGTATAATTGAATTGATAAGTAAAAAAATACGCCATATTGGTTTCATTGCATACAGGACTTTCACCCAGGGGCGAGCCACGGTTTAACTGAGCGCAACGCAGAAGCGTAGCAGGGGTTTGCCAGCATCAGTACACATAAAGCCAATTGCGAATCAATGACAGCCAGGAACAGAGATGTTGTTGAATAACTCGATTATAGAAACGAGGCTACTGGCTGATCGACTATTGGTAAAAGAAATAGGAGCAAACAAGCCGATAAGACTAAAATGGCTTATCGGCTTGAAAAAAAATTTAGATAGAAAGCCTTTGGGGTGTTGCCATGAGTAAAAAGAAAATAAAAAATAAAAATGATCATGCTGATTCGGCTCCCTTAATGGTGGGAATCGGTGCTTCGGCCGGCGGTGTTGAAGCGCTTATGTCCTTTTTTGAACAGGTTCCGGCCGATTCGGGCATGGCTTATATTGTCATTCTGCATCTGTCGCCAAACTATGATAGCCAACTGGCTCATATCCTCCAGAGTGTGGCCAATATTCCGGTTATTCAGGTAAATGAAAAACAGCCAATAGTTCCTAACCAGGTATACGTTATTTCTCCAAACCGGCATCTGCAAATGGCAGATGGAAGCCTGCTTGCTTTACCCAATCAGCGGCTGGAAGAACGACGAGCTCCAGTAGATATTTTTTTCCGAACCCTGGCCGATGCTCAGGGTTCGCACGCTATTGCCGTGATTCTGTCGGGTTCCGGAGCTAACGGTTCTATGGGCATTAAACGCATTAAAGAGAATGGAGGAGGGGTTTTTGTACAAAATCCCTACGAAGCCGCCTTCAATGAGATGCCCCGCAATGCGATTGCTACTGAATTGGTAGATGATGTTTTGCCAGTGGCTCAAATTCCGGCCCGCCTGATGGCTTACCGGCAAAAACTAAAGACAATTGATATACCTGAAGAAGTGGGTCAGCGGCCGCAGGACCAGCAACAGGCTTTGCGGGAGGTGTTTGCGCAATTACGACTCCGAACAGGACACGACTTTTCCAACTACAAACGCCCCACGCTCCTACGCCGGTTAGAACGCAGGATTAGTGTTCGTAACTTGGCCGATCTGCCCGCATATGCTGCATTTTTGCATGAGCATCCCGAAGAAACGCAGGCGCTGCTGAAAGATTTACTTATTTCAGTAACCAACTTTTTTCGCGACAGTCAGGTATTTATAACCCTGGAGTCAATGCTGAAAACGGGTCTGCTTCAGGATAAAAAAACAGACGATTCTCTTCGGATCTGGGTGGCGGGCTGCGCCACAGGCGAAGAAGCATATTCATTGGCCATGCTATGTGTTGAACTGATTCCTGGCATGATCGAAGCTCCCAAAATTCAGATTTTTGCTACCGATATCGACGAAGCGGCCATTGCTACTGCCCGCGAAGGGTTATATACTTTCAACGACATTGCCGATGTATCTCCGGAACGGTTGCGCCGGTTTTTTACCCAGGAAGGAGAATCCTATCGGATCGGTAGCGAAATCCGCGAAATGGTTCTTTTCGCTCATCATAATGTGTTGAAAGATCCGCCTTTTTCCCGGCTGGATCTGATAAGCTGCCGGAATCTGCTGATCTATTTTAATCCAACAGCTCAGGAACGTGTGCTGGAAACATTTCACTTCGCCCTTAAGCCAGGCGGTTATCTGTTGTTAGGGCTGTCGGAAACGGTAGATGGAGCCAATGACCTGTATGTGACCGTAAATCGGGAGCAGCATCTCTACCAGAGTCGGCCGGTTGTTTCGCGCCCTTATCCGGTACCCGAATCAGTTCCTCGCTTTGCGCCCGAAATTAAACGAGCGCCCCAGGTGCTGGTCGAAACTTCGGGACAACAGAGCAGCCGGATCAACTATGGCGATTTGCACCAGCAGCTATTGGAGCAATATGCCCCCCCGTCCATTATTGTCAATGATCAATACGACATTCTGCATGTTTCGGAGCGGGCAGGGCGTTATCTGCACATTGCGGGGGGCGAATTATCTAACAACCTGCTTAAACTGGTGCGCCCCGAACTGCGGCTTGAACTTCGAACAGCCTTTTATCAGGCAATTCAGCGACAAACCAATGTTCAGGTGCCTCCCCTTAATCTGAATCTGGAAGGAAAAACCGAAACGGTTGTTCTGCTTGTACGCCCTGTACTACGGCCAGAAGATCCGGCCAGGGGCTATTTTCTGGTGCTCTTCGATACCGTTTCTTTAGGCGATGCCCAGCCCGACAGTATAATAAGTTCCGTTGAACCCGTAGCCCGGCAACTTGAAGAAGAATTGATTCGGGTGAAAGCACAACTGGCGGCTTCCAATTCCCATCATGAACTGCAGGCCGAAGAACTTAAAGCTTCTAACGAAGAACTACAGGCCATGAATGAGGAGTTGCGATCAGCAGCCGAAGAATTGGAGACCAGTAAGGAAGAACTACAGTCGATTAACGAAGAGTTGACAACGGTTAATCAGGAATTGAAAGTCAAGGTCGAAGAAGTGTCGCTAAGTAGCAATAATCTGAGAAACCTGATCAATTCAACCAAGATTGCAACCCTGTTTCTTGATCGGGGCTTTCGGGTTAATCTGTTTACACCGGCTGCCGGCGAAATCTTCAACCTGATTCTATCTGACTATGGTCGGCCACTGACCGATATAACGCACCGGTTGAAAGACAGTCACCTGCTGGAAGATGCGGAAGAAGTATTGGATAAGCTTCATCCTATTGAACGGGAAGTATCGACAACAGACGGCCGTAGTTTTATTATGCATGTACTGCCCTATCGTACGGCGGAAGATCGTATAAATGGCGTTGTGGTTACGTTTGTCGACATCAGCCGACGCAGGGAAACCGAAGAGAACCTGCGCCAAAGCGAAGAACAGTTTCGGCTATTTGTGACAACCAGTTCAGACTCTCTCTATAAAATGAGCCCCGACTGGACAGTCATGTATCAGTTGAAGGGGATGTCTTTTCTTGCCGACACCGAGTATCCTAACCGAAGCTGGTTAGAGCAGTATATTCCATCAGAAGATCAGGCTGCTGTACAGGAAACCATTCGGCAGGCAATTAATGGGAAAAAACCGTTCGAATTTGAGCATCGTGTGATTCGGCGGGATGGTAATATTGGCTGGACGTTTTCGCGGGCTGTTCCGTTGCTGAATAAGCAGCAGGAGGTTGTCGAATGGTTCGGTGCAGCCACTGATATTACGGATCGGAAACAGGCGGAAGCAACAATTAAAGAATCGGACCAGCGGAAGGATGAGTTTTTAGCCCTGTTGGCTCATGAACTACGGAACCCAATTAGTACTCTGTCGAATGCGCTGATGCTCCTGGAGGAAACAGGTGGCGTTGATGAGCAGTTTCCTCTGGACGTTGTGCGGTCTATTATGAGCCGGGAAGTAGCCCATCTGGTGCGACTGGTGGATGATTTACTGGATATAAGCCGGATTAGTCGGGGTAAAATAGAGTTGCGCTGTCAGCGGCTTAACCTTACTGAATTTGTTGCCGAAGTGGCTTCTACGGTGCGCCCTCTGGTAGAGAAAGCACACCACCAGTTTAAGGTTCATTTACCCTCCGAACCGCTCTATGTTATGGGCGATGCCGACAGGTTGACTCAGGTACTTCGCAACCTGGTCGATAATGCTATTAAATTTACACTGTCTGAGGGGGTTATTGAACTTTCGCTCGAACGAATAGGGGATGAAGCCTTGCTGCACATAGTAGACAATGGGATTGGTATTGACGAAATAGGGTTAAACCAGATTTTTACTATGTTTACTCAGTTAGATATGTCGCATACCCGCCCTCAGAATGGGTTAGGGCTGGGGCTGGCGCTGGTGCGTGAGCTGGTGCGCTTACACGGTGGAAGAGTCGATGTTCGGAGTAAAGGATTAGAGAAGGGTAGTGAGTTTATTGTGCGCCTGCCTCTGGCCACTAAATGAAACAATTAAGGAACCAAACTATGGATTTGACCAATACTCAGTCGACCAGAGAGGTAATTTTGCTAATCGATGATAACCAGGATGCAGCCATGCTTATGGAAAGAATGCTGCAATTAAAGGGCTATCGGGCTCATGTTTGCCATGATGGCCAGACTGGTCTGGAAGCCGCAGAACGGTTGCGCCCTGCGGTTATTATCATGGATTTGGCGATGCCGGATATGGATGGTTTTACCGTTTGCCAACGAATTCGTGCTCAGCCCTGGGGCCGTCAGATGATGCTCGTTGCGCTATCGGGTTATAGTAGTCAGGCCGACCAGGAGCTAAGTCGGCAGGCAGGATTCAACGCACACTTAATTAAACCTGCTGATTGGCCCATTTTAATAAAATTGCTGGAACAGGGGCTGGCAACTGATCAAGGCTAGCGTAAGCGAATCGAATTATTGCGTAAGCCGTTTTTGAACGCTAGTTGCGTTCGCTATTCGACGGCAGGCGGTGTAGAAAGCGTTGGCCACGGCTTTCTGCAAGCAACGCAGCCAACGCTCAAAAAGCGGGCATTAGACTTAAGCCATTAGCTCAACCAGTTGCCTGGAGCAAATCTGCCATGCACTTAGTGGGTGCCAACAAGGCCAGGGTAATCGGCCGGGGGCTGGATTTGGTCAATGGGCGATACGGAAATAATCAGTGTTGCTACTGCCTGTTTAGTGTTGTCTTCTGTCATTATGACCCAGTCTGTGGCTAAGATCCGATGCGTTTTATGACCAATCGGGTCGTGGACAATCGGGTCTGCTGCCTGTTTACTACTGATGGTAATATTAATAGCATCGCCTGCCTTGCAGGTTGGCACAAAGCTAAAATAGCCGTCGGCTACAATTACTCCCTGCTTCCCTTCAGCCGACGGCTGATAAAAGATAACTTTCAAATTTTCTGCTTCCTGGCTCATCATAACGTGACTGGGTTTGTGTACACTAAGTCTTTAACAGGAATGATTCGGTAAATGTTAAGCAGATAAACGGTTTAGAGTACATAAACCGGTATTTTTACAGCTACAAACGTACGATTCGGGGAGGAATAGTAAGCCCGAAGCGTTTATATAGTAATCCTACATCCTGAAAAACGTATAGTTTACGAGTACAAATGAGTGAAAATTTATTTCAGGCTAGTACCGCAGCCCGCTATATCGGGCAACCTGTATTCTACGAGCGGTTGGTTGCCGATAGTTGGAAACCAGTACAAAGCGAGCTTACACCAGCCGTATTTGCTTATCTGTTCCGGGCTAAAGACAAGGTGCGGAATATTCAGATTGAACTTCGTCCGGTGTCCCAGATCACACAGCACGAAGCAACAGAGTGCTTTCGGCTTGCATTTGGCAGAATCAATCAACGGGAAATTGTGGCTCACGTTCTGGACGGAAAAACGCTGTCAGTTTTATCAAACCCGATAGGAAAACCAGTCGATTTAGAACTTCAAATAAGCAGTAATGGCATCATCTGTGGCTGTATGAAAGGCCAGGGACCCGATGATGAACCTGTCGAATTTTCGCAGTTTATTAACGCCGTTGGGGTTATTGATTATCTGGATTCGATCGGAATAGCTCTGCGCGGGGAATTGGAGAGTGGCCTAGGCATTGCCAGACCTGTTCTGGCTACGGACGAAAGCATTGCCTGACCAGTCAGGTGAGGGCTGATCTGGCGGAGTTAATTATCGATGTAGCGCTCGTATACAAAACGGCCCGGTCAATTGACCGGGCCGTTTTGTATACGAGCTTATGCTTAAGTATGAATAATTTCCGGGAGTAAACTCGGGTCGAAACCTAATTTCGACTGGATCTCCCTCAACTTTTCTTTTAGTTCTTCAATATGCATGACAATACCCTCTTTAGGCATTGGATAGTTCGCTCGTGCTGGCTTACTGCTGGATCTGCGGTAGCGACTAACCGACTCTGTCCAGCTCTCCTTTTTTAACTTTTTTTGCTTTTTCATAAACGTTGGTATTTACTGCATAGTAATAAAGCGAAAAACGGGCCAGAAAGTTATTAGTTGCTATCGAACGTTATTCAGAAACAGGCCAAGCGGGCCGAAAGGGCAGATTTGGTGTTGCGTAGCGATCTATGTGTTCCGTGGGTAAAATTGGCAATGGGCTGACTTTCTTGTTTATACAGGCAGGATCGCGTCGACGCAACGGCGTTCGTTCATCGATCCACGCGCTCGTCCTATTTCCTTACTTTGTTTAATCAACGCTCATGGCCGAATACCAGACTCCGAAAGATCGTGCATACACCAACAAACTCATTAACTCGGCTCCCAAAGAAGCTGCGGCATTTCTGAATCTTAAATACACCGCAGAGCGAAAAGATGGTGTTATCCCGGTTAAGTATCGCGAATTGATGTCGGTTGCTGTTGCCCTGACAACACAGTGCGCCTATTGTATTGAATCGCACATTCAGAATGCCGTCGAAGCTGGTGCTACTCAGGAAGAAATAGCCGAAACCGTATTTATTGCAGCCGCAATTCGTGCAGGCGGAGCGGTTGGCAATGGACTTATGGCTATGCGTCTTTTTGAGGAAGCAAGTACAGCAGCTCGCTGAGTGCGTTTTTTTATGAGCCTGGAATGCCAGGATACCCTTCACGACTTCTGAAATGAACAGTTTTTGCCCCTTAGAATCGTCTGCTTTTCAGATGTTAGCCGGTATTGTTCGTTCGGCTATAGCCCTTATTTTGCTGGCTGGTAGTTTCTGCGCTTTTTCGCCTGCTTATGCACGAATTGTGCGTATCGAAATCACTCATCGGCAGTCGCCAACGTTTGAGGGCAGAACCTTTGGAAGAGTAGGCGTTTACGAAAAACTCAGGGGTCGCGCTTATGGAGAAATTGACCCTAAACAACCCCAAAATTCCCTGATTACCGACATTACACTGGCTCCACGCAACAGAAATGGCATGGTAGAATATGCAATGGATATTTATATTCTAAAGCCTGTTGACCTAAGTGCAGGGAGTCATAAACTTTTTCTGGAAGTCAACAACCGGGGTGGTAAACTGTTCGGAGGGTTAAATACGAGTCGGGGCGGGAACGATCCGACCACGGCCGCCGATGCTGGCGACGCGTTTCTGATGAACCGTGGTTATACGCTGGTTTGGAACGGTTGGGATATTTCGGCAACTGCCGACAACAATAACCTGACCATTACGGTACCGGTGGCTACTCAGTCTGATGGTTCACCCTTAACCGGGCCTTCGTATGAATATATCGTATTCGATAATCCGACCGCACGCTCCTATAAATTAGCTTATCCTACTGCTTCACTCGATAAAAGCAAAGGGAAGCTCACTGTACGTAATCGGCTGAATGATGCTCCGAAAACGATCGGCCCCGATGGCTGGGAATATATCGATGACCATTCCATTCGATTACTACCCGCCGGTACTGCGTTTCAGCAGAGTGCTATTTATGAGTTTGTGTATACCGCTAAAAATCCATTAGTAGCAGGGCTGGGCCTGGCAGCTACGCGCGATTTTATTTCTTTTCTGCGCTATGCCCAGGCCGATGAGTATGGCCATGCCAATCCACTTGCGGCTGATGTGCAGTATACGTTTTCATACGCTTTATCGCAACCGGCACGCTATCTGAACGATTTTCAGACGTTGGGGTTTAATGCCGATGAACAGGGCCGACGTGTTATTGATGGTATGGAAAACTGGTTGGGTGGGAGCAGTGGAGTTGCCATTAATTATCGGTTTGCCCAGCCCTCGCGAACAGAACGTAACCGCCAGAATCACTTTTTCCCGGAGGCTATTTTTCCATTTGCCTATCCTGTACTGACCGATCCGTTTACGGGAAAAACGGCAGGTCGCCAGTTCCGATGTCGGGAGAGTGACACGTGTCCTAAGGTATTCGAGATCAATTCCGCTAATGAATACTGGGTTAAAGCCGCATCACTACTGCATACCGATTTAACCGGCAACGACCTGCCAGACCCGGAGAATGTGCGTTTTTTTCTGATTGCAGGTGCTCAGCACGGCACCGGTAATGCAACAAATCGGGGAATATGTCAGCAACTACAGAATCCTACCAATGCAGAACCCGTACTGAGAGCACTATTTATTGCGCTGGAAGAATGGGTTACCAGAGGAATTAAGCCCCCCGAAAGTAAGGTGCCCCGCCGTGCCAATAGGACCGCTGCTATGGCCATCGCTCAACAGGATTCGCCAACGGGAGTAGTGCCTCAGGCATCTCTTGGCTGGCCATCCATTCCTAATGTTACCTATTCTGGTCTTGTCACTATCCGGTATCAGCTAAACTTTGGTCCTGAATTTGATAAGGGCATCCTTGCTCAGTATCCTCCCAGCCTGACAAAGCGCCCTGTATATGCCTGTTTTGTATCGAAAGTAGATCAGGATGGCAATGAAATAGCCGGGATTCGCTTGCCAGCTGTAGAGGCTCCAATCGCTACTACAACCGGCTGGGCTCTGCGGAGAGATGACTATGGGAAAGATGACGGCTGCGAGTCGGCAGGACAGTATATTCCATTTTTCAGAACTAAACAAGAACGGACCGCTATGGTAGAAGCTGGATCTGTAGATCCACGATTGTCGCTGGAAGAACGTTACCAAACGCACGATGGGTATGTAAACGCCGTACGGCAAAGCACTCGAAAACTAGTTCAGCAGCGGTTCTTGCTGGAAGAGGATGCTCAAAATTATATCCGGGAAGCCGAAGCCAGTAGCGTGCTCAGGTAAACGAGCCGGTGTTGTTTAACCCAGTAAAAAGACTTCGGCATCATTCCAGACCAACCATGTAGAGATCAAAGCCGCCTAGTCCACCGGGCCGGTTCGACGAAAAAATCAATAGGTCGTAATTGAAAGCAGTTCTTAGGTCGCGAGGAATTATTGGGCGATAGTCATCGGACGATGAATTGATCCGGGAACCCAGGTTTTCGGGAGCCGACCAGGCACCGTTGATGTTTCGTGAACTATATAGGTCGTAGCCACCCTGTCCACCGGGGCGGTTCGAGGTAAACACCATTTTGTTATCTATGATAAAGGGGCATTTGTCGTCGTATGGACTGGAAAGACTTTCGACCTTTTCAATAGGAAATTTCTCGCCCGATCCCAAAACGTCCAGAAGCGACTTGTTGGTAGGAATAATGGCCCGGTAGATGTCGAAATTACCATCCCGGTTTGAGGTAAAATATATTTCGCTATATCGTGTCGTATAATACTCACCGTTTGGCGAGTTGGAATAAAAAGTGGGATAGGCATCGTCGGCAGAGCTGTTCAGGAACGAAACATCCATTGGACCCACAAACGCCCACCTGTTGCCTACGGCGTTGTAGCCAAAACGAATGTTCAGATTGCCCGCCTGATCATCGGCAAAAAGTGTCAGGAATTGACCATTATGTCCGGTATTGTCTTCGAGCTGAGGAGTATTGAAGGGGAGAGCAAGCGGGCCAAGAACGTTATAAGCGCCATTAATAAACTGTAGCTCATTCTTCAGCGTGCGGATGCTTTCCAGTACATCACTTCCGCTAAAAACGGACGTATTGGCCGACAGTTTATCCGTTTTGTCGTCATACGTGAGATTGAACGGCATACAAACCAGATTAAAACGATCCTTTACGGCGCGTTTCGATGAAAAAATGAGCGGCCCATACCCGTACTTATTGGAAGGAAGAGTTGAATTATAATCGTCGTACTCGGAGTTGAAGTCCGTTAGATTTATGGGCTCTTTCTGAAACTTTCCATCTTTTTGCCCAGGATGGATAAGGTTACATGAGTTGAAAAGCCACACCAGAGTAAGTAGAGACACAAGGATCAAATAACGCATAGTTAAGAAGGGATAGAACTATACAAACGTATTTAAAATGTCGGCATAAGACAATTGTTAGTTACTGCCAGTAACCATCCCTTTACTTTCCCTAACTGGTTTTGGTAGCTTCATTTGGCTACCAAAACCAGTTGGAAAGGAGCTCAAGCTACTTCATACTCATGCGGGTCTTCTTCAAAGAGTTCAACTTTGTAAAAGTGATTTCGGCAACGTACACATATATACGCTTTAACAGGAAGGCGCTTGGTGATACCCTTCCGGGGCCTACGATTTGGTTCCGAATAGCCACAGGCCGGACAACGTTTGCGAAAGCTAACTTTTCGATAAAGGACGATCAATAGGATAACTGCCAGCAGAAAGCCAGCAGCGCGAGTGAAAAGAGGATTCATCGTTCAATTAGGTAGTACGCACGAAGCTACTTATTAAGATTTTGTATATGTAAATGATTTTATGTTAATTAATTATTCGGTATCCGAAATAGGTAGAAACGTTGGGTATAAGTAACTAATAAAGATAATTTTGATTGGAATAAATGGTAAAATTAACCTGATTGGAATCATTCGTCGACAAAGGAGAGAGCTACTAAAGTCGGTTATAGGAAAGAAGCCCAGAAAAAGCCCCGACAACTAAGCAGCCGCCGGGGACCCGGTTATTTCTAAACCCTTAATTAGGGATTCAAATATCCTAAAGAAGAACTACTATACTATCAGATTAATTGGTTTTTAACCAGATTGCAGCCTGTTTTAGCCCGTATAGGCACTGAGCCGAAAAAAGGTAAAAGAAGGATATTTATTATGCAGGGAAAATACTATCCGATAAAGTCGATGCCAGGTACGATATTGAAATGATTAAAACCATAGGTTTTTGGGGTTATTGGTTCATCAGCTCGGCAGATTGAGCATTTACGGTTTCCCATAAAAACGGTAGCCAGATGCCCGAATGAGCGTCGTAGACTTCGGTAGCGGCTTCGCAGGGGAATAGCTTGTAGTCGAATTTGGGATAATTGTGAACCAGGTAGCCAGGGTAATAATAGATCTTTTGCTGATGGCGGGCATGATTGATTTTCTGCAACATCAGGAATTTACCCAAACTATATTTACGGTAGGCTGGATGGTAGAAATTCATAATGCCTGCAATACTATGGGTGCCGTTGTCGAAAATTCCGGCCGCAATGAGCAGAGCCCCATCCCGAACTTCAACAACGTATGTATCGAAAACATTGTAAGTAGCCCCATCGAACAGACAAGATTCTACAGAACCAGGGGCATCGAAGTTAATGGCGTTTCTGTAGAGCGTATAAAGAGCCTCTATTTCGTCCGTCAGTCGGAAAGGCTTTATAGTTACCGAAAATGGATCATTCTGTTTGAGCAACCGAAGCTGACTTTTTCCGTATGAAACATTGCCTAACACGATACGGAGCCAGTGCACCGAGTAAAGGATATTATCAAATGCGACAAACTGACACGTAAAAATGTACTGCTGCATTCGAAAATATCCTTTGCTTAGGCATATATCCAGTTCGCTTCGTTTCATTCGGGTAGGTAGATTTTACTGTACTGATCTGGCTTAATTTAAACACAAATTTTTGAAACTGGTTCAGTTGATAACATCAATTTAGTACCCTGCCGCTAGAGACTACGGTAGAATAGAATTGAACGTTGCAGGGGACCCGTAACCAAAATAGGAGCCAGAATCAGACATCGGCAGGCAGGTAGATCTGAAACGTACTGCCTTCATTGGGTTTGCTGGTGGCCGTAATAATGCCACTATGGTTAGTGACAATTTTCTGAACAATGGCAAGCCCAATTCCTGTACCTACGTATTGATTTCTACTATGCAGTCGTTGAAATACCTGGAAAATTCGGTCCAGGTATTTTTCATCAAATCCAATGCCATTATCTTTTATGCTCACCAGATAATAACTGTTCGCTTGCGAAGCAGCGCTTAAACCAGGTGGTAATTCGGCAAAGGTAAGTTGTTGCGTATGAATATGAATTTGAGTTGATATGTTTGGGCGACGAAACTTTAAGGCATTGGATAACAGATTCTGAAAAAGTTGCCTGAACTGCGATTCGTCTCCTTTTACGGTTGGCAGCGAATCGATGGTAATTGTAGCCTGGGCTTCGCTGATAGCAATCTCCAGATTGTCGATAACCTGATCGATAACCCGCTTCAACGGTACATTGACTGTTAGCTGCTGGTGCGTCGTGATTCGGGAAAAGGCAAGCAAATCTTTAATCAGCGTCGACATTCGTTCGGCCGCTAGTTGCATTCGGTGAATGAGGTCGGCCCCCTGTTCTAGCTGATCGGCATACTGTTCCTGCAATAGTGTTCCAAACGACTGTATCTTCCGGAGTGGTTCCTGTAAGTCGTGCGACGCAATAAAGGCAAACTGCTGTAGGTTATGATTGGCTTCCCGTAAATCTTTATTGAGTGATTCCAGCTTGAACTGTGTTTGCTTTAGTTCGGTAATGTCGAGGAACGACATGACCAGAAACTCGTTCTGACGAACGCCCTGTACTTCGTACCAGATATCGTATCCATCCTGGGTATAATGGTTATGATAGCGGAGGGGCATGCCCGTTTCGGCCAGTTTCAGGTATTGGTCCCAGACCTTATTGTTAACCATGCCCGGAAATACCTCCAGCGTGGTTCGGCCCAGTAGTTCATGGGCCTGTCGACCTGTCATTTGCTGAGCCATTCGATTAATCAGTTCATAGCGCAGATCAACAACTGAGCCGGTGTCTGGATCGCGAACGATTGAATAGAGGGCAATAGCTGTTAGCGCATTGTCGGTAACAAAACGGAGCTGGTCAGCCTGTTGTTCAATTCGTGCATTGGCTTTCTGCAACGCCAGCGTTCGGACCTGCACCTGCTGTTCCAGTTCCTGCGCATACTCGCGCTGGGCCGTAATATCTCTGGCAATGCCTCGGAGGAGCAATTTCTTTCGATCGGTATTATCGCGAACTATCCGCGAAAGGGTCTGGTAGAGTCGCTCCTGGCCCGTCTGGCGATGTTGAATCCGGCACTCCAGAATCAGGGTTGTGTTGATGGTAGTTGAAACCACCCGCTCCAGGGCCTGCTTTACTTCGTCCCGATTTTGGACCAGATCAACCAATTGCTGAAGATCAATAGGTTCCTGAGCCGAAAAGCCCAGCCATTCTTTGGCGCGTTCGGAGAGCAGCAGGGCTTTGTCAGAGAGGTTGATTTCGAAGGTCCCGAGTTCGGCCAGTTCAATTGCTTCCCGCAGCCGTTCTTCACTCGCTCGTAATAGGGCGAGGAGTTGCTTCTGATCGGCCTGGGCTTTCACCTGAGCTGTTACGTCCTGAACAATGCTGATGAAACTATCGGGGTTTCCATCCTGATCGCGCACAAGTGCCGAGCTAACCTGCCCCCATACAATTGAGCCATCTTTGCGGAGGTAACGTTTGTTGAACACATACGAAGTTGATTCGCCCCGGAGTAGTTGGTTCACCAGCCCTACATTCTCGTCAATATCGTCGGGGTGGCTAATGGTTCTGAAGTGTTTATCGAACAACTCCTCCTGCGAATAACCTACGAACTCGGCAAACGCGGTATTGATTAGTTTTACGTTGCTTTGAGTATCCAGAATAACTACCCCAACCGCTGCATTGGTAAAGGCCGTCTGAAACTGTTGTTCAACGGTTTTTAGCGTGGCTTCCTTGTTTTTTTCGTCGGTAACGTCCTGAGCCGTTCCTGAAAAGTAAAAACTTTCTTCTGATTGTGAAATGGTAGCCCGCCCGGTAATACGAATCCATCGTATGGTTTCATCGGATGGGCTGCTGATTCGATAGTCGATAACGGTTGGTTTTCCGGTATGACGACTAGGGGGATTGCTCATCGCATACCGTAAGTGAGGCAAATCCTGAGGATGAATACGGGCCAGAAATTCGTCCAGACGAATCGACGCTTCTGACCATGCATATATTCGCTGACATTGTTCATCCCAAAGAATCCGGTTTTGATGCGGAAACATTGTCCATAAGCCAATACCTACAGCCTGAAGCGCCTGACTGGTTTGTTGTTTAATCCGCTGGAGTTCAGCTTTTACTGCAAGTAACTCCTCTTCAACGCTTTTTGTACTGCCCGCCATTTGTATAAAGTTATACCGCCTTCGTACAAAAATAGACCAATCTGTTTATGTCGTAAGTAGTTTATGTGACTTTTTTAGTGACAATGTCCTGTTTTTTAACTTTCGCTACAGTTCGTGCGCAACATAATTGTAGTGATCAGCTAAAACAGAAAAAGCCCAGACTAGGCAGTCTGGGCTTTTTCTATAAGCAGGGGCGCTTATAAATAGTCTACAATTCGTTTTCCAATGATGCCATTCTGCAATTCGCGACGCAGCACCGCTCTCCGGCGACGGGGGTGCGTAGAGATATACATAGCCCGCATTTTCAGCATAAAACTCGTGACCATATATAATCCGAACAAACCGCCCAGAATAAGCAGCGATTGCGTATTGGTAATGTTGCGGTGCAGGAGGAAGAACAGGATTGTGTTTAGCAGCGATGTGCCACACAAAACGGCTGTTGCCTGAGCGTGCGTAAGCCCATTATCGAGTAAAATGTGATGCATATGATTCCGGTCGGCCGAAAAGGGGGACCGACGCGCCAGAATACGTACCAGAAACACACGTAATGTGTCGAAAATAGGCACAATCAGGATCACGATAGCAATAATAGGAGCGTTAAAGAAAGCAGTTGGCTCAAAGCGGTAGGAGGCATTCAGGCTCACAAAACGTACGGCAAAGAACGCAAGCATGAAACCAATGATTAGCGAGCCGGTATTACCCATAAATATCTTGCTGGTTTTCGAAAAATTGAACCGAAGAAAACCAAGCAGCGCACCTGCCAGCGTGAATGCCAGACACGCCATCGTAAAATGATTGGTTAGCAGAAACCAGGCTCCAAACGTGCCGCTGGCAATGGTGGCAATGCCGCCGGCAAGGCCATCAATACCGTCGATCAGATTAATGGCATTGGTCAGGGCAATAAAAATGAAACAGGTCAGCAGGATACTGATTACTTCATCGATATGGTGGAGCCCCATAATTCCGTATAGATAATCGACCCGCAGATCACCGAAAAAGATCAGAATCATAGCAGCCAGTACCTGAAACAGAATTTTTTTGTTGGGATCTATACCAACCAGATCGTCTTTGATGCCGATGAAAAACAGGATCGTCATTCCGGCCACCGACAGATCAGTTCTGTATACATCGGTCTGGTCGATACTGGGCCACAGAAAATAGGCAATTAAAATAGCTGCGAAGATGGCAATCCCGCCGAAGGTTGGAGTAGGCGTGGAGTGAGACCGACGGTCGCCGGGTTTCTCCATCAATGATTTTAATTCAGAAATTTTGATGACGACAGGAATCGACACTACAGAAACAAAACAGGCAACCAGAAATGCCAGAACTGATTGGTACAGCCCCAGCGCGAACAGATCGTCGTTTAGTTTATTTTGTAGATATGCAAATAATAGATCAAGATTCATAAGGCTTCAAGTTGGGTGAGTAGCTCACCGGTTGGATTCGTTACCAAAACAGTTACCAGACAAGCCCATTTAACTAAAAATATGTGGACAGTGAAAATGCAGATTAATTCAGATTTACCATAAAAATCAATTCTTTAGCTAAGAACACAAGAATAATTTGATTGAACGGTTCTCTGATTACTTACCGTTCTGGTTCGGTTGTGCGGGTGGTTTGGTAACATATTGCTGTAATTTACGAAGGGGTTTAAGCCACAGTGTGAAAAAATAAGGTTTCAATCCGTTCATTTCCCAGGCCAGCCGATCTTCTTTGTTGGCTCTAAGCCTGTTTTTTAAACTGCTATTACTGATTCCTCCAGCCCGCATCACAATAGTAACTTCATCCATGTAAGCGAGTTTGGCCTTATTTTTGTGAATGAATCGAAGCAACAGTTCGTAGTCTGCTGCACTTTTCATGTCGAGCCGGAACGTACCATATTTTTCGTAGAGCCAGCGCCGGGCAAAAAACGATAAATGGCCGGGCATCCAACCCCACAAAAAGGCCCGTTCATGATACCATCCCGAACGCCAGTAGCGTTTCAGCTTCTGGGTATTGGTGCGGTCTACGTAGAGCATATCGCCATAAACAGCATCGCTACCGGTTCGTTCGAAGGTGGCGACCATGTTTGCAATGACCCGGTTATGCCGGTAAAAATCGTCGGCATTGAGCAACCCAATTACATCGCCCGTGGCCATGCCAATTCCTTTATTCATGGCGTCGTATAGACCTTTATCGGGCTCCGATACAAATTGAGCAATTTTTGTACCATATGAGCGAACAATGTCTACGGTGCCATCGGTCGATTTTCCGTCAATAATAATGTATTCAATGTTCGGATAAGTTTGATTCAGTACTGAATCGATGCAATCCCGGATGTGCTCCGCTCCATTGAACACCACTGTAATGATCGATACGTTCACGCCCTGATAATTCGTTTGCGGACCAAAATGGCCGGATTGCCCTGATAGATTCCGTACTCCTCCAGGTCGCGCGTGGCAACCGAGTTGACCGACAGTACGGCATGTGAATGACAGCGAACGCCTGCGCAGACAATGGCTTTGGCACCAATCCAGACGCCATCGTCAAGCGTGATAGGCCGGGTTGTCAGATCGAACGTCGACCGGCGGTAGTCATGATTGCCAGTCAGAATCATAGCTCCCTGCGATAGGCAGGAATGATCGCCAATAACGACCTGGCTCAGGTTATCGATCCATACTTTTTCGCCAATCCAGACGTAGTTGCCTAGCTCCAGGAACCAGGGATATTTGATGTTGACGCCGGGCTTAATCACAACGCCCTTTCCCATCTTTGCACCAAATAGCTTCAGAATGAAGCGCTTAAAAACCATGGGGAGGGGGAGGTAAGAATTTATCAGAACGGCGTTTACCATAAACCAGACTATAATTTTCCAGCGAGGGCCCGGTTTATACCAACTAATGTCATATACTGATAAATCAGTTTTTCTCTCTATTTGTTCAGGACCGATTGCCTGGGCTGAGGTCTTTGCCATAGTGCGTTCGGAAAAATTGGATAATTGCCTGCTTGTCGCGTCCGGCATGATAATACACTTCAAACATCTTGGCATCTACCAGAAAACGGTACCACAGGCCCTGTAAGAAGTGCCACATCAATCCTTTCTGCCCATCTAAAATTCCTAGTCGAATAAAGTACCGATAGAAAAAATACAAAAATGGCCGAACAAATAACGGCAACGACGCATATTGTATTTTTAGGTACCGGGTTCGTTGTTCCTGGGTGCCTAACAACTTTGGTTCAACGCGTTGTGTCTCGTCGAAGTTATACTTAATATTCAGCAAATCAATGACTTCGCGAATAGCGTAATTATTATGTTTTTGTGTCCACCACGTTAAGTTATTGAGATTGTGGTCGACCAGATCGTGCTGAAACTGAATGGTTTGTCCCGTTGATAGCTTAATATGCTCATCCATCCAGGTTTCTTCGCAGATGCCTTGCTCGCGTCGCCATAGCCGAAGCAGCCAGATCGGATAGTAAGCGCCATGCCGAATCCACTGATCGAAAAACATCACCCTCCGCTTAACGTATATGCCCGATACGTCTGCGCTTATGGTCGACAGTTTCTGGTTGATTTCAGCCGCTAATTCGGGCAGAACATATTCATCGGCGTCCATGCGCATCAGCCAAGTGGTCTGGAAAGGCGTATTGGCGATTCCGTAGTTAAACTGGATCGCATAATTGATCCAGGGGTTTTGTACGACGACAGCACCTAGCGAACGGGCAATTTCAACAGTGCGATCCGTTGAAAATGAATCAACTATAAAAACCTTATCCGTAAACGGGTGCAGGCTTTGCAAACACCGGGCAATGTGTTTTTCCTCGTTGTGTGTTAGAATAATGACAGATACGTCGGCCATGCCCAAGTAGTAGATCTATTAAAATAGTATAGCTGTAGATTATATTTAATATCTAGAAGCAATTATTTTTACAAGACCACTTTATACTGGTTAATGCTGCAATATTATCACTTTTTTTAGCCAAGAAAAAGTCAATGAAGTCACTCTACACCTCCCTTGTATTGTTTTTATGCTATTTTTCGGCTTCCGCTCAGGTTAATTTTACGCAACTGCCCCGCGATTTACAGCTTTATCCCCGAGACGCTAACAATCAGGCAACGGTATGGGTTAGCGGAACGGTTGTTGGTACCGGCTACACTAAAATTGCCCTGCAGGTACTTCGAGAAGGACAAGTAACCAGCTTTACGAGTCAGACCTTATCACCTTCGGTTGCCAACACACCTTTTCAGTTTTCAAGTACGATTAAGGCCGAAAAAGCACAGTACGACTTTAACGTCTTTCTGTATAACAATACCGACTCGGCCCTGGTTGCCGGGCGAAAGCGTATTGTCTGTGGCGATGTATATATCATTCATGGGCAGTCGAATGCGCTGGCGCTGGCTGGGCTGGATCAGTATTATTCGTTTAATTTCGACGATACGTACTTGCGCAACTGTTCGTACCCTTATGGTGCGCCTAGTATTCCGGATGCCATGAGCTGGTATGCGGCCAAAGATCCGTATGGAAGCATCGGCGGATTCGGGCTGACCCTGCAACGCTTTATTCTGGAGCAGTATGGCATACCAACTCTGGTGCTGAACGGAGCTTATGGCGGTACAGGCATTGCGGCTCTGACCGTCCGAAACCCTGCCAATCATGCCGATCTGGATACGTTTTATGGCCGATTATTATACCGGGCTCAGTGGGCAGGAGTCGATAAACACGTAAAGGCGATCATTTGGAAACAGGGCGAAGACGAAGCCGGAAACGGGCCCGATGGGTATGGCGAGAAGTTTAAAGTTCTCTACGACCAGCTACGCGAAGACTACGGCAATGCCCGTATTTATGTTGGCCAGATCAATATTCTGGCCGATAAGGAAGAAGGGGCCGCTGCTTTGCGCGATTTTCAGCGCCGGACAAAATACCTCTTCGACAACGTGGAGTCAATTGCCACCATTGGAGCCCGTGGATACGACGGTATTCACTATGATCCGCTGGGCCATCAGCAGATCGCTTATGAACAGTTTCGGCAGATTGCCCGCGATTTTTATGGGTCGACGGATACCTTGCAGATCAACTCGCCCGATGTGAAAAAAGTGTTCTACAATATCCCTAAAGACTCCATTACGCTGGTATTTGACAGCGATATGCAAATGGCCTGGAAAGATACCGCTTACTATAACTTCGCGACTGGTGAAAAAATAGGAAGCCGTGAACTAAAAGATTATTTCTACCTCGATAAACAGGCCGGGCTTCTGTCGGGTGGAACTACAAATGGCAATCGGGTAATACTGGGGTTGAAACAACCCTCGGCAGCTAAATTTCTGCGTTATCTGCCTGCTTACTTTTCTGATGCCTTATCGTCGTTCTATAACGGGCCAACGTTGCGAAACACGCTCGGTATGCGCGCTTTCAGCTTCGATAGTGTAGCCATTGCCGATGCCATTCCGACCGTAACGACGCTTGCCGCTAAGCCCATTTCTGAAAAACAGATTCAACTGACCTGGACTGCTCCGGCAACGGCCCAAACGCAGATTCTGGAACGCAGCGATGGGTCGCAGACGGCATTTAAAACCATTGCGAGAGTGTCAGGTACAGTTGCAACCTTCAATGATACCAACGTGCCCGATCCGTTTGGAAGCTATTACTACCGATTACGGGCTTATAGCAGCACATCAGAGTCGGTCTATAGCAATGTGGTTATGTCGAAACCGTTGGTTCTGGGAATAGCGAATACCGAATTGCCCATAAAACTTTATCCGAATCCTCTTTCAGCCGATCGGGTACTGCATATCGAGGTAGATCAATTGGCTATTAAGTCGATAGTGGTTCGTGATGTATTGGGTAAGACCATAAAAAACTGGCAGGGGAAAGTGCAGAATGAGCTACTGATCGGACTGAATGACGTAGCCGAAGGCCTGTATATTGCCGAGGTTGAAACTACCGATGGAAAGGTTTTACACCATAAGATTGTTGTTCAGTGAGCGATGAGCCTCGGCATTAGCACAGATTGTTTAGTTTTGTAGCTAAAATCCCTTTGAAGATATATGCGCCTAGTGATTCTGACGCAGGACGATCCATTCTATCTTGCCCGAAATATCGACTACCTGTTAAAAAAATTACCTCCCTACGCTGAAGTTGTTGCCACTGTTGTTTTCGACGTATCGCCGTTTGGCAAGCGCGAGAGCTTCAGTGAGAAAATGAAGAAGACCTACGACATTTTTGGGCTTCCTTTTTTTATTCGGTATGGCTTTAAGTTTGTACTCTCCAAGCTGGATAGCCGCAATAACGTCAGAAAAACACTGGCCGATCGGGGAATTCCGCTTATCGAAATTGAAGGAGCCATCAATAAAGACGAAAATCTCGAAAAAATTCGGGCCTATAAACCCGATCTGCTTGTGTCGATTGCGGGTAATCAGATTTTTAAGCGCAAGTTGCTGGATGTAGCCACGCATGGCTGTATTAACCTGCACACGGCGCTTCTGCCAAAATACAGAGGGCTGATGCCTTCGTTTTGGGTCTTGAAAAACGGCGAAACGCATACCGGCGTTTCGGTTTTCTTTGTCGATGAAGGCATCGACAGTGGCCCAATTCTGGTTCAGAACAAACTGGAAATCGGCGACAGAAGTCAGGCCGAACTGATCGATGTGACCAAGAAGATGGGCATGGATGCCATTCTGGAATCGATCGAAAAGATCCATTCGGGCAAGTATGAGCTGATCGAAAACGACGCGGCTCAGATGACCTATTTCACCTTTCCAACCCGCGACGATGTGAAAGCCTTTCTGGCTGCGGGTAAACGGTTTTATTAACAGATTGGGAATAAGTCATTAGCCATTGGTCATTAGTTTATAGACAAATGGCTAATGACTTATTCCCAACTCTCCATTTATCTATGAATATTCTGACGTTTGATATTGAAGAGTGGTTTCATATTCTGGACAATGCGTCGACTCGTACGGAGGCTGAATGGGGTCGGTACGAAACGCGGATTTATGAGAATATGGACCGAATCTTCGAGCTTCTGGACGATACCAAAAGTCGGGCAACCTTTTTTTGCCTGGGTTGGGTAGCCGATAAACATCCGGAAATTATCCGGCGAATTGATGCGGCAGGCTACGAAATTGCTACGCATTCGTATGCGCATCAGTTGGCCTATGAGCAAACTCCCGCCGAGTTTCAGGCCGACCTGGAACGGTCGATCAAGCACTTGCAGGATATTACGGGTAAGAAAGTACGATCGTACCGGGCACCGGGTTTTTCAATTAAGGAATATAATCGCTGGGTTTTCCCGATCCTGATCGAGCAGGGAATCGAAATTGACTGTTCCGTTTTTTCGGCCCGTCGGGCGCACGGTGGCGATGCATCCCTGGGAATGTTTGAACCCGGTTTCCTGAATGTAGAAGGTACTTTACTGAAAGAGTTTCCGATCAACACGGCCGCCGTATTGGGTCAGGATCTGATTTTTTCGGGCGGGGGCTATTTCAGATTGCTGCCCTATCGGGCAATTCGGGGGCTGATGAGCCGCTCCAACTACGTAATGACCTACTTTCATCCCCGCGATTTTGACGCCGGGCAGCCTATGATTCCAGGACTAAGCCGGGCCCGCCGATTCAAATCCTATTATGGATTGAAAAACTGTTTACCCAAACTCCGGCAACTGTTGATCGAGTTCCCGTTTGTCGATCTGGCCGAAGCCGACCGGCAGGTCGACTGGGCTAAGATAGCGCCGAAAGAGGTGACAATTTAGCCTTTTTCGAATGCACGATCTTTTCGTATTCGTCCAGTAAGCGTTTGGCTACAATGTCGATGTCATATTGAGCTTTCAGGAGAGCTGTTGCATTTTGGGCAACCTGTTGGCGCAGGTCGTTGTCGCCCAGCATGGTTTCCAGTCCTTTCAGAACCCCTTCTGGAGTTAGCTCATTGACCAGACCGGCTGCCTGATGCTGACGAATAGTTTCGCCAAATCCAACCCGGTCTGATACGAGTGTTGGCGCCCCTGATGCCATTGCTTCCAGTACGGCCATCGAGAAACCTTCAGAGTAAGATGGTAAGGTAAAGAGGTCGGCGTCGGCCAATGCGGCTTTCTTATCGTCGCCGGTTAGCATACCGACCAGCCGAATCGAGTCGCTGAGTTTGTTGTCGTCGATAAACTGGCGGGCCTCGGCTTCGTAGCCGTCGTTACCGCCAGCAACAATCAGTATGGCATCTGCATGCTTCTGCTGATACGCTTTAAATGCGGGCAGGAGCAGGCCAAGGCCTTTCTTTATATTAAGTCGGCTCATAAACAGAACCATTTTTCGGGAGTTGGGCACGTTGAATTTTCGACGAAACGTACCTTTAGCGGGCAGGTGAGTGAAATCGCTCAGTTTGATGCCGTTAGGAATAATAACAACATTCGGATGAGGTGAGCCCAAATAACGGGCGATGTCTTCGCGTTCGTCGGTATTATTGATCTGAACCAGGTCGGCACGGCGCAAATACCGTTTTTGGGCCAGATTGTCCATCAACTGCTTTTTCAGGTTGTTATGGGCATATACCCAGCGGTCGAGCACGCCATGAATAGTAATTACTTTGGCGATACTATTATCGACCATAAAAGGAGCCAGCGTTCCGAAATGCCACAAACCATGACAGTGAATAACGTCATATTCATGAATATACTTTTTCAGGTACTGGTATAATTCGCCTGAAACCTCACGGAAAAAACGGCTGATGATGGGTGTTCTACGGCAAAGAATAAGCCGGGCGCCCTCAGGAACAGGATATGGTTTTTCGCCTTCAGAATAGGGGCTCAGAATATCGACCTGATGCCCATAACGAAGCGCTACCTGCGTATGATCGAAGATGATCTTGGGAGGACCACCAGCCTCCCAGGTATAAGCACAAATATTTAGTATTCGCATAGAGGTGCTGCGAAATAAACGATTATGTTGTGATTTTACTAAATCCCTGTAGCATTTCTCGGGCAACGGCTCCGGGCGAATAAGGAGCAATTAGCTGTTTGGCTGCGGTACTCATCTGCCGCATATCAACGTTATTATCCATAAACTCAACGAGTCGCTTGATTAGTTGAATGGAATGGTTTGGATCGAAAATGAAACCATTCTGGCCATCGCGGACCAGATCGGCCACACAACCACAGCGGTTCGAGACAATTACGGGCAGGCCACAAGCCATTGCTTCATTAACAACTAACCCCCAGGGTTCAGAACGACTTGGCAAGACGAGTACATCGCTCAGAGCTAATAGCTCGGGCACTTTAAACCAGGGGCGCCCTGGCAAAAATTTGACAGGGTCGGTCAGTTCCAGAGAGGTTACCTGGTCGACCAGCGAATCATGTTCAATCCCATCGCCGAGGAGAACGAGTCCCCACTGATTGCCATTGTGCGATTGGCTGAGGGCTTCGCCAAAGGCAGTGATGAGAACGGGAAGGTTTTTGAACTCAATAAGCCGTCCGACAAAAATAAAATTATGCGGCCGTAAACCTAATTGTTGTTGCTGATCGGTACGTTGTTGAATGGCTTTTTCGTAAACGGTTTGAAGCGTTGGATTGTCGACCGCATTTTTTTTGAGCAGAACCTTGTCTGGGCTTACACCAAACTCGGTCACATAGCGGGCCGACAGACTGCCAAAGCAGAAAAAACCATCGCACTGCTTAAAGATTATGCGTTTGAATCGTTCTTTCCAGCCTCCTCGTTCGTGGTCGGCGGCAGTGCTTTCATTCTGCATAATTACCCGGATGCCGTTTACTTTGGCCCAGAATAGCAATAGCAACTGGGCCGGATCGTAGTAACCGGTGAGATTGATAACATCGGGCCGGTAGGCTTTGGCGTGCAAATAAAGGGCACGGATTCGCTCGAAAAGACTAACTTCTTCCAGATACCGGTCAAAGAGCAACTTGTAGTTATAGCTATAAGTTGGAGTCGATTCGCTATCCTCAGTTTCCAGGCCCGCCCGCGAACGTTCGTTGCGGGCAATCTGCAGGACTAGCATCGAAACGTTGGGTTGCTGATCGACGAGTTGCTGCAAGGCCTGAAAAACAGCTGATTTATAGTGTGCCCACAACAGATTATGAACAATCAGGATGCGCATCAGGAAGCCTGATTATTTGGAACGACAATGAACTGATCTGTAGGAGCGGGGACTGAAGGCTTATCGGATAAATAAGCCGGAAACAGGTGCTCAACGCCCACAAACCGTATCATAAGTGCTAACGGAAACCAGAATGCTATTTCGTATGGACGCCCGTTGGTAAACAGCGTTACCAGAATGAGCATATAGAAATAGGCTAGAAACGTGCTCAATGGATTAGGATTGGTTCGCATGATTTTCAGGACGTTATAGAAAATTATTCCATTCATACCCGCGAAGAGCACAAACCCCAGCAACCCCTGGTTGGTTAGCGATTCCATAATGGGAATATCGAGATAAAGGTACTTATACCCAAAGCCTAAAACCAGCATGTAGATGTGGCCTACCAGCACATTCGAGAAGAACGTGGCGCTCACGGAGCGGTTGGCCGCCGAAGCATCCAGCGCGGCCTGATAGCCTGCCCCTTTGGCTTTTAAGCCTAACAGAGCATACACATTTTCGAGGTTGCGTTCGACGAAGGCCGATACATAGCTGAACAGAATGGAATATATATCGTCGTATCTTCGGAAGAAGATAATGATTCCAACGATGCCTAAACCAATCGTAACCAGCGAAATAGGGCTCAATAGACCCCGAACAGCGAGCCGAATCTGGGCCGGACGCACGTTGTAGAACATGAAAAAGGCCACTGCGATCAGCATAGCCAGAATGCCGGAGCGGGTTTGGGTCAGTACCAGAATGGCCAGATTGAGTGCGCCCGAAAAAAGAGCCAAAAACCGAAACATGAGGTTTGTTTGTGGACGAATTACCCACATGGCGCAGGCGATAAGCCCCATAAACGCATTTCGGGCAAAGGCGTGTGGATTACCAGACCCATCGTCGTTGTCGCCTAATGTAATAGTTGCCCGCTGCCCAATGGCCCAGGTCGGGTTTGTAATCAGCGAGTAAACCAGCCCCAGGTTCGATACCAGGGTAAAGAGAATAACAACCGGGATAAATACGCGGATAATATCGTTAGGAATGTTGATCAGTAAGAACAGGAACAGGAAAATGTAGGTGTAATAGATCATGTCTTTTCCATAATCCTTAAAGCCCGGATCGCCCATATAGACATACATATAAAAAATACACAGCAGTAAAAAAGCTATGCCCATCCAGAAAATGGTAAGATTAGGTCTATACAACCGCCTGAAAATGGTAAAAGGCACCATCAGAACAAGGCCACCCGCCAGTGCAGCCGCCGTAAAAGCCGTACTGCCTGGAGCCAGTTTGAGTGCATCCCGGAAAAAGAAAATCAATGGATAACCGTCTACCAGAATACAGATACCAACCACCATGCGCATGTAGTCGATAGTTTGCAGAAAACGAATTAGCCCATTCATGAACAATGTCAGTTTTAGATGGATAGTTTATCGGTTTTGCGAGGCACAAACACGGTACCGGTTCGCTGAAAACTATTGTTTCTTTGCGGCTTGTCGTAGCTGTAAACGATGCCGGACGTAGCCAAATTCGCCCTGAAGCACAAAGGTCAGTAGTTTACGCAAACGGCAATAACGCTGCCAGAATGCTTCTCCCAGTGAACTTTGTAGCTGCGGACGATATTTTTCTTTAATAACCTGATGCTCACTAAGCCCAACGGTACTGATTGTTGACGATTTAGCATTCGGTTGAACCCGAAATCCACCCCAAAACCCATCAACATGCCGAAACCGCATACCGGGCTGAACGCCCAGCCGGGCCACAATTTCATAATCAATAACAAAGCGCAAATTTTCGTCCAGAAAACCAAACTCATTTAAACGCTCCCGCCGGATAAAAAGCGACTGGTTAAATACCTGCATGCCTTCATAAATCTGACATTCGACACAGAATTCAGGGGCACGAAGCTCTTCCAGAATAACGTCCTGTTCGTCGGTTATGTACATGTCGCCAAAAAAAACGTCGGTATCGGGTGCCAGGCGCCAGGCATCGGCAACCCGACTGAAGGCATCGGGCGCAAACGTGTCATCCGAGTTCTGAAAGGCAACATAGTCGCCGGTTGCCATGCGAAAGCCTTTGTTTATAGCATCCGTCTGACCGCGATCTTTCTCACTTACCCAGCCTGCAAGATAAGGCTCATATTTTTTTATCAGATCGACACTCCCATCGGCCGATCCGCCATCGATGATAAAATATTCCAGATTGGGGTAGTTCTGATTCAATACGCTAAGAATCGTGCGCTCCAGGTAGTGAACCTGATTGTAAGAAGGCGTTACGACGGTGAGTTTTGGATACGATTTTTCAGTGGCTACCGTGCGGGGTTGGTAGGCTTTGGTGACGAATGGGTGGAGCGATTGGCCAGGCTGATTCATGTGTCTAGAGGAGTGATTGATAAACAGTCAGCGTTTGTCGGGCAGTTTGTTCACACGAAAAGTGCGTCAATCGCTCTGTGCCTTTCTGTCGTAATTCCTGTTGTCGGGCATTGCTCGACAGAACCTGTTCAACGGCATTGGCAATGGAATCGTCATCTTCCGGGTCGAAATAAACGGCGGCATCGGCTGCTACTTCGGGCAATGAACTCCGATTGCTCAAAATGACCGGACAACTTGCACTAAAGGCTTCAAGCACTGGTATGCCAAAACCTTCGTTGAGCGATGGGAACACAAAGGCCGTTGCATGATGATAGAGCCCAAACAGGCTTTCATCGGTAATTGGCCGATAATGGACCCGGCTACCTAACTGAGCCGAATGAAACAGCGCCTGCTCATCGGCGGTAAAGGAACCTCCACCTGCACAGATCAGGTGTAAGTTGGGGTGCTGTTTAAAAACCGGCCTGACAGCCCTGAAAAAGGTAGTAAAGTTTTTATAAAGCCCGCGCTTGCCCACATAGAGCAAATACGGAAACTCAGCCGAAGGGGCTACTTCATGTTGTGCATTATTTTGAAAAGTAGTGCCGAGGTGTATGACACTGATCTTGTCGGGGTCGATGGGGAAGAAGCGAACAATCTCCTGTTTCGAAAACTCTGAAACCGAAATAATCCGATTGGCCCGGTGCATAAGTTGTTTCTTAACCTCGTAGAGCCCTTCACCAACATCCGGATAAATTTTCCCATATCGTTCGCTCGTTGCATCATGAAAGGTGACAACAAACGGTTTTTTATTAATCGACTTCAGGAAATATCGATGGTAATAGGTTGGGTGGAATACATCGAACTGTCCGGCTTTTATTCGTTGCTGACTATACAGACGATTGAAAAGCGACGCGGCCCGATTGACATTCCGCGAATGTGCCAGTTGCCGATAGGGAAGATGCTTACTGAATGATGCCTTACTGAGATATTCGTTATTGGATAGCCGTAAGGACAATTCGAAGTCTATATCTGAACGACTGGAAAACGAACTCATCAAGTCGAAAAAATACCGGGATACTCCACCGTAGGTTAGGCCAGTAAAACACTGATGGTCGTACAGAACATTCATGAACAGAAATCTACTAGTTTGTATTTTTTTGAGAAAATACAGCTACAAAAATACAACTTAATACGATAAAGCCAAGATTATACTGATCGTCTTGTATTCGTGTTTCTATCGTAAAACGGGCAGTGGTACCTGATTGACAAACGTCGTGACAGCCCGCATTACCTGAACCGAGGCCCTGCGCCACCCGCGCAGTACAATTGGTTCGGGTTGTTGGCCATATGCTGGAACCGTGTTCTGGAAATCTGGTTTCTGGTATTTTGCCACTGCGTTTCGGTAGTTGGCCATGAGCAGTGAAAGCTCGGATCTTTTTTTCAGATTAAGTCGGTTCTGATGAGGGAAAAAGCCTTCATTCCAGGTATACAATCCTTTGAAATTGGCAAATAGCAGGGGTTGCTTACCCGCTCTTAGTATCCACTGCCCGGCTTGCTGATATAACGGACGCTGTGGCAGATTCCAGATGGCTACGTGCCAGCCCGGTTCTTTTATAACCTTTACTCCGTTGAAAAAAACAGGTACGTGCATTAGCCAGATCTGATCGGTGCACAAACCCACACAGAAATCGACAACGGCCCGTTCCTGTACACGATCCTGCCACCAGGCAAGCATGCGGTCGGTCTCGTTTGAGCGTTTAAAGGCAAGGAAATCAGCGCTGTATAACCCTATGTTCTGGAAAAATTTTTCGTCGGGCCAGGCCCGATCGTTGTTAACTGTTTCGGGCGGGGCCTGAGTAATATGGGGTGTTAAGAGGATATTGGCCGATTGTAATTGTTGCCAGACAGGGGCCAGCGATCCGAAGAATTGCACATTTGGGTCGGCGTAGATGAGTTCATCAACGTCGGGCAACCGGCGAAAGATTTCACGGAGTAGGGCCGGTTTACAGGCGGCTATAAACTCGGTAGGTGTATATTTGGCCGATAATGTCTGGAGTTCCTGGGCTCCAATTATATCGCCAATGGGCCATATTGGATAGGGTGACTGGAAGTTGGCAGGTATATGGGCTGGGTTATCGGCCAGGCCAATAACAAATGGCCGGAGGTTGCCACCTGTTTCTGATGCATTTTTAGCAAAACTATCGCCCAGAGCCAGTGCCTGGGGAAGTTGTCGGATTGTACAAATGGTTGTAAGCACAGTAAATAGAATATCTTATCATTCGAATACATCACCCAGAGCCGCCAGATAAGGGGCTAGCCAGTTGGCAGATGCATCGGCATATCGGCTATAATCGCCCTGACTAAAACTTTCCAGTACAGGTTTCAGGCGTCGGAGCCGTTCATGAGGCAGGCAACTCCGCATGGTAAAATGCAACAAGCGCTGGCGTAGCTGCGGGAGCCCGGGGGCATTGTCGGGAACGCGTTCGGTTATTAAATGGCTAATTGCGGCAAGCTGAGCCTGTTTTTCGCGCAGTGGAGCCAGTTTTAACGATCGATGGCGACTGAATCGATCTTTCAGTCGAATTTTTTCCTGAGGGGCTTCGCTCCGAACGCCAACCTGTTGCTGTACGTGGGTTCGGTACAACTGTAAGGGTTGATCAACAAACTGAACAACGTTATAAGCGGCTGCCACTAAGCCAATCCAGCCATCGTAAATGTAGCCCGGAATTTTATCGGGAATGGGTAAGGCCTTACTCAAAAATGTTCGTCGAATAACCATAGCGCAGCCCATTACTCGATTGCCATCGAGCATGATGTCCATCGTTTCGCCATTACGCCATCGGGTTTGGGCTGCTTTATCAAACCGAACCCAGGTCCAGAACCGACTTTGTCGCCCCTGCAAGTGCTCATCAGTTACCCACGCATCGCAGAAAGCAATCTGATGTTCGGGATGATTGACCATGTAATCGGTCATGGTGCTGATTTTATTGGGGAACCAGTAGTCGTCCTGATCGCAGATAAAAATCAGATCGCCTGTGCATTCAGATAAGACACGCTCGAAGTTTTTGTTCGATCCGATCTGGGTCTGATTGGCTAGTATCCTGACAGGAAATGGCGCTTCGGCTGCAAATTGATTTAGTAATAATAGGGTACTATCTTTCGAACAGTCATCACACACAACTACCTCATCGGGCAATTGCTGCTGATCGAGCAAACTTTGCCATTGGGTAGGTAAATAAGCCTCGCCGTTATAGGTGCATAGCGCAATCGATACGGTAGGTCGGGGTAAGCTATTCATTTCCAGGTTCAGATTTGGTAACCATACTGTGCAAAAATAGGTCGCCAGTAAGCCGTGTCATGAATGTCCCATGCATGACACCCAAATGGTAGTTCTCCATCATTATATACCTCAATAGCACGTTGAGGGTAGAATTCGACGGCAAAGCGCATCGCTGTCCGAAAATCAGGGATACGTAGTCTGGGCCAGAACCGATTAACTTCTATTCCCCAGAATATATCCTCATTATATTGGTGTATATTCTGGCTTTCATAGTGAGAAATCTTATCGCTAAAGACATGCAGACATTTCAACATAGCTGAAACACGACGTAAAGATAATCCGCCATTGCCAACACTATTTAAACTGATTATTTCCTTCGGGGTCACACCATCTGGTTTTTTCAGGCCAAGTAATGTCGCAATTCGTTGTTTTATTTTAAACCATACTTCATCCCGCCAACCTGTAAAATCGCGGTCACGCAGCCAGGGGGCACCAATGTAATCGTACCCTTTCTGACACCATTCCAGAAGTTCGTCCTTAAAAATAAACGCATCTAACTGATGAATAAGAATATAATCCAGGTTCGTAAAAGCCTCATAAAATACTTCAGATAGCATTAGCTTATTATACGCCTGGATATCTGAAAAGAAACGGTCATCGAACGTTTTGAGGCCTAGCGCAGGGTATAGCGCCCGGTAAGCTGAAATATCGAGCGAATGCGGAGCCACCAGCCAGACACTATAGCGACCTAATACCTGCATACACTGCTTAAGGGCAATATGTTCATGAGGGGTCATGGTCGGTTTATAGACAGGAATGACTATACCTATCGTCGATGGATCGATATGGTTCATGCAAATTTAGGTTCGCCAAGTTGCCGCTGAATTGCATTTCTTACCCAATTGTAGGGTAATTCTGAACAGGGATACCCAAAATTATTCAGAATCGTAATGTCTTCTCCGCGCTTATATCGCCCCGAAAAAGGCAGATAATCAACAAAATCATATAATTGCCCAAGTAGAATAATACCGGGGGTTGTGCTGGCATTAGCCATATGGGCAAGTCCACTATCAATACCAATAAACAAATGTGCTCTCCGAATCACTTCGGCTGTTTCCAACAGGCTTAGTTGCCCGCATAAGTTGCGAAAGTTAGGGTGTTTTTGAGTGATAACAGGTTCTAAACCAAGTTCAATTATTGGATACGGGTAAGTGGCTAATAGCCATTTCACAAGTTTGTTCCAGTCGTTAGCTGGCCAATCGCGGGCAATGTGGCTGGATTGGCAATGGATAACAATTGGCGATTCCTGAAGCTGTAGACTCGAGATTCGTTGCCGAACCGTTTCTGGAATATACATCTTAGGATCGGCCGTTATAGGAGGCAGCCCCGCTGCCTGCGAAAACATGTACAGCAGATCGCCCCGGTGATAATAGTTATCAAAAGTGAGGCCAATTTTATCGGCTGTCGGATTAACGGGGTCTTCGGGGCAGTATTTACACTTGCGGTGCGAAATGTGCATGTTATACACTTTATCGAAAATACCTGTTTTTAGCAGGTAAACGCGTTCGCTGGGGCATTTTTCGATTAAATAGCCGTCAAGGTCGGGGTGATGTTTTACCAGCTCGACATAGGGTTTCCGGACCATCCAGATAATATAACCATTTGGATGGCGTCGGCGGACTTCGCGGACAACGGGTTCGCAGGCAATTATATCGCCAATTTGTTCCGATAAAATAATGGCAATGAGAGGTCGGTTGGCGGTGCGGTATTTCTGCCAGCGTAAGTATAGATATTTCCATACAACGGACATAAATTTCTCCACTATATGGGTGTACTTAGTATAACGGTGAGTCCAAAGCGCTCGTTTAGTTTCCCAGAAGGTCTTTGAAGCCATATTATTGGGTTTCTAATAATGCAATAAGCTGATTAAACGGAGTATTGATGAGTTTACGTACCCGTTTATAGCGCAATACTACGGGCGGTTTAATATAGATGCACGGATAAGATCGGTATTGCTCATTATGGTTGAGCAGCAACTGGTTTCGGTATAAGTCAAATAAGGGTTTCGCATCGGACCGGTCGATGCCCGGAATTTCGGTTTCATCGAAAGTATAGCGGGTCTGATACTTCGATACATCATTGGGCCGGTATGGGCTATAGCCACTATAATGAAAAAACTGTAAAAGTTCGGTTTCGTTTACCCACCACTGGCCGGTTTGGTCGGCCGACAGATGGCGCTCATGCAGATTCCAGTAGGCTACATTATAGCCCATGTGTTTCTCAATCCAAACATTATCATAATAAAGGGGAGCAAAATTAACCCACTGCTGATCAACAAACAGACCATTGCATAGATCGTTTCGGCATTCGTAGGCCAGGCGTTGTTTCCACCAGTCGATAAAGTGCTGCGAGGTGCTATCCTTCCGCAGACCGATAAAGCCAAGATTGAAAATGCCGGTGTTTAGATGATGTTGTTCATTGGGGCGTTCCCAGTCGGGAGTGGGCGAACAGATGTGTGGGGTTAGTACTAAACTATACTGTTTAAGGTTTGTATTTAAGACATCAAGTGGCTGAAAAACAATAATATCGGGGTCGAAATAAATAACTTCGGTTGCTTCTGGATAATGCTTGAAAAAGAAATCGATATAATAGGGTTTAACGGCAGTGTTTAATTCCGTAATATCATAACGATCGCACATGGCTTTGAAGTCGGGTATGTCGATCTGGTCGACTTCGAGCATGGTGTAAGCTGGTAGCAGATCGGCTGGAAGATTGGCCCCGTTCAGTTTATCGACTAATCCGATCACATACTGATAGTCGGGATTTGTCTGTTTAAGCGAGTCGCCCAGTGTTCTGGCCTGTGCCAGATAATTAATTGAGCAAATCGTGAAAGCTAATGTCATACCTCAAAGATAATAGGTCAGTCTATTGATAGGTTGGCGAGGGTTAATTAACTACTTGATTGGCCAACCGACTTACTGACCGGTTTTGTATAGGCAAAATAACGCTTGAGTTCATTAATGGGTTTTTCGAACAGATACCACGATACCGAAGCCACAATCAGGAGCAATAAGAGACTTACCAGGCGATGCGACCAGTATCCTAACGATATGTGAAGGCCAAGCCGGTTGATGACCTTCATCACAAAAGGAACAATAAAACCGGGTACCATCATGTGAAAAACATAAATGCCGTAACTGATTCGTCCAATGTATTGTAAACCGGTGGTATTGAGTACTGATCCGGCAATGCCACCGATGCCAACACTGGCTCTGACAATTAGGAAAAGGGAGAGAATGGAAATAAAAAAACGCTGGAACAAGACAACGACAATATGATCGCCCGGTAAGGTAAGCAGCCCGAAAAAACCAGCCAAAGCCAGTAAAGATACCTGTGAAAGCCTTTTCCAGAGCGTAGGAATCAACTCAGACTGGTCAGTAATGGTCCAGGCCCATAGTGCCCCCATTCCAAAGGCATCGAAGCTGGCTGGTGTTAGTACGCCATCGGGGTTTCCCTGCCAGTAGCCATAAGCCCGAAACAGAATTCCGCTTGCGATCATGGCGGCAATAACCCATTTCAGAACGGATTTAGGGGTTAATAAGACGATCCAGGGCCAGACAAGGTAAAGCTGTTCTTCTACGCCCAGTGTCCAGAACGGCGACAGAATATCGGCCCAGTTGCCCGTCTTATTCAGGAGAATATTGTAACCGTAGAGGTAGTAATAGAGCGGATGTTGGTCGATGTCAGATGTTTCGGGGAAGGCTATCCAGACAAACGTGATAGCCAGGTAATAGAGGGGGAAAATCCGCAGCACACGCCGAACAAAGAAATTTCGATAGGTTTCGCCCAGAGTGGTTTGCCCCGCATTGATTCGGTTGCGGTTCTCAAGCAGAATACGGGTAATCAGAAAGCCACTGATCACAAAAAAAACCATAACGCCAATGGTTCCATTGGGTAATCGGTTGATGCCTTCGCCAGCCGGGAACCAGTGATACAGAATTACCAGCAGAACGGCAAACGTTCGCAGGGAATCTAACTGAGGCATATGGCCCGATGGAATCTTAGGCATTCGGCTGGAAAAACGTGACGGATAGTAGCTACTATCCGTGTTTGCTGATTAATTGATCAAACAAAGTTACAATAGTTTCGACGCTTTGATGAGCCGGATGCCGGTCCAGAATTTTCTGACAGAGTCGGTTTCCCATTGTTGTCCGGAGTTCGGGCTGATTCAGCAGGTCCAGCGTTCGGGCACTCATCGTATCGAGATCCAGATAAGGAACCACAAAACCACCGTCGGCTTCAACCAGTTCGGGCGAGCCCCCGGCATTGTCGAAACAAACTACCGGAACAGTGCTCAAACCGGCTTCAAATACAACCAGTGGGTAGGGGTCTTCGCGCGAACAGAGCACAAAAACGTCGAAACGGTTCATGTACCGCAACACGTCGGGTGTTGGCGGAAGGAGGTGAACACGACCGGCTAAACCCGCTTTGCGTATGTCGAGCGACAAGTCGTCGTGCAGTGGGCCGGGTGGAACACCAACCCACACAAAATGAATGTTAGCATTATTGGAGCGGCCACTGATCTGGCGAGCCAGCGTTACAAACAAATCGTTTCCTTTTCGCCATTCGGCATTACCACAGCCGCCTACAATCAGCGCATCATCGGCGATACCTAATGCGGTATATAGGGTTGGTTGTTCGCGGGCGCGTTGAACAGCCCGTTCCAGAGCAGGCGTGTCAATGAGTGTAAAGAGCGTGATGCGGGCCGGATCGAAGCCATGCTGTTGTTCGTAGTACCGTGCTGTTGCTTTCGATACAGACAGCAGATGATTGGTTCGGCGGAGCAGGTATGCCAGTTGTTGGGGTTGCGTATAGATGCGGACCGACATATCCAGTTCATGCACAAACGTGACGACCGGTATTTTTTCTGGAATAGCCAGATGGGCAAACCATCGGCTGCTGGTGACGGTATTGACCAAAATCAGATCGACTGATTCGAGGCCAAGCTCAGCACTGACGGTTTGTTGTTCCTGCTGGCGCTGTCGTTGATGGAATTGTTCCCACAGGCCTAGCTTCCCCAGCACCTTATCGGCTACCGAACCCATAACATAGGGTTTGGGAGCAGGCCAGAGTGTAACCGAACATATTGACCGATAGTCGTTCAGAAGAGGTCCCCCTTCGCCTAATAACAAATGCATCTGAAAACCTTCTGCTTTCAGATGCCGCATCAGAGAAAGTAAAACCAGTTGGGCTCCTGCCCGGTTGGCGTCGTGCCCTACTAAGAGTATCTTTTTCAGTGTACGATGGAGGGTTTACCGTTTATGGTTTATGGTTTATGGGTGTGCTGCTGATTTAGGCTCAGGCGGAGCAACCATAAACGATAGGCTGTAAACCATAAACTTTAATACGTTTCATGACTGGGTTTGGGTAGTTTTTTGGCGGGATTTCCGATGTAGACACCCCATTCATCGGTGTCTTTGTAAATGGCAGAGGCCATACCAACCAGGGTACCGGTCGCAATATGGAGGAAATCGCGTATAGTGCTGTTGACTCCAAAGAAGCAATACGGTTCAATAACACAATGCCCCGACATGACCACGTGTGATGTAAAAAAGACATGATCCTTGATCTGGCCGTGGTGCCCAATATGATTGCCGCTCCAGAGAACAACATTATTGCCAATTGTGGTAAATGGCTGAATAGTGTTGTCTTCCAGAATAAAGCAGTTTTCACCGATTTGATTACCAAACAGCGTAGCTTTCGAGCTAATATAGGAAATGAATTCATAGCCCTTGGCTTTGGCTTCGAGGTAGATCCGTTCGCGGTTTCGGTTCATGCCGCGCCCGGTCATTGGGGCAAAAAATTTATAGTCCTGTGGAGGAAACAGCGTTTCGACATGTTCGAAGGCTACTACTGGTAAGCCCCGGAACTCCGTTTCGTTCAGGTATTCCTGACTGACCGTGAAGGCTACCACATCGTGTTCCGAATCGTGGGTAAGGTAGAAGTGTGCCAGTTCGGCGGTATCCATTACCCCAAAGATGATAACTTTTGCCATAGTTAATGAGTGAATTGTGAATGAGTGAATCGCCTAATCACTCATTCACAATTATACTAATTCATATTCGTCTAAAAGTACTCTTACGGTTGCCACATCGTTGAACATCATGATATCCAAAATGGACAGCCAGGGAATGAAATCATTCTTAAACTGCGAGTATTCCACCCGTTTCGCTTTCAGAAAATTCAGATTGATTCCGGCCTGAGCAAAGGTTGGTTTATCATAAAGTTCGAGTCCGCCAATAGGATTGATATAACCTGTTGCATTTTCCTGTCGGCAAATATCCAGAATCCGTTCCTGAGCTTTCAACTGCGAATTATCGTATATCGATGACGACGCAATGAGACGGGTTGTCAGGCCCAGATATTGATTTAACTCAACCAGACTGAAATGGATCAGATCGGCAATTGAATCGGTGGTAAAATTGATAATTTTTTCGGTCAGCGGCATCACCGTTGCATAATAGGGCGCTTTCCGATAGCCCTGTTCAACGGTTTTGAGGAGTTTACTCCGCCACTTAGGATCATCGGCCAGGTGTACTTCGTTGATACGTTTGTTCTGGCTGGCATCTTTTAGAGGTACTGTAAACAAATACTCCTGTCCATTAATCAGGAGTTTATTACGATTGATCCAGCCCCGATTAATAAAGGCTACATCATCGTAAAGCACAAATGCATCAACAGCCTTCATGAGCTGCATATAGCCAACGTAAGGCATGAAATAAGGCTGCATGATGGCAAGAGTCATGAGTCTTCGGGAGTTTAGTTTGTGTGGACTGGGTTTACGGCTAAACCACAAGCCACTAGTCTAGTTTAACTTACGCAGGTAATAATCTTCGCCGGGCACAATCACGCTGTTTCGCATGGTTGTATCGGTTCCTAACCGGATATCACCCGGACGGGGAGCGATTACACTTTTAGCAAAGAACAGATAACTGGCATTTTTGGGAATTGGCTGTACGCCCTGTTCAAACGGATTGATCGTTATCAGTCGACGCGACAGTTTGGGGCCATAGAGCGGATATTCATAATCATCGTTGATTGTGCCCAGGGCAACTGTAGCCGTATCGGGCACCAGTTCGTCGAATCGTTTATAAGCAACATAAATATCGGGTCGCCCCAGCGTCATTTGTTCGATACGATCGGACTGAAATGCCGATGGAAACGATTTTCCATCAGGAGCAGTCCAGGCAAAAGGTAGTGCCCGTGTATTAAGAAAGATCGATAATAAGGCCGAAATGCAGCCAAGCACCGTTACCAATCCAACGTAACTTTTCCAGAGTAGTCGACCTGGCACATCGACGGTTGCGCGGGGAGAGAGAAATACGAGTGCCAGAAACGTGATCCCGAACAGGCCGGTTTCAATAAAATAGCGCCCTTTAAACGGATCGTAAGGAGCAGAGTAGGAGAGTGCCAGAAAATGCAGTAGCAGGGCAATGCCGATGTAAACATGCGGAGTTGACCGTATAAAACCAATCAGCACCAGAAACAGCAATGGAAACACTAGTCCGAAACCAAAAATACCCCAGTAGGGATTGGCATTGTAAAAAACGAACCGACGGTCGAAGGCAAACGGCTGAATAGAAAAATCGGTTTCTTCATCGAGCCGCATATGTAGCTTATCTTCCAGCATCACCAGCGGCTGGCGCATGGCATGGTTCAATTCTGCTCCTGCTTTCAGGTTTCGGATACCATCCAGATTGACATGGTCGTAGGCATAACGAACCACATTGCGGCTACCTTGTTCCAACAGGTTGCTTAGTGGGCCAGCCCGTTCTACGGATTGGTGTTTCAGCGCCGTAGGTGGACCAATGGGATGGCCGAACACTTCAATGTTTTTCAGATAGCCTGTTGGCAGTGTCCAGATGCAAACCGCTACTACAATAGCCGCTGCCAGTCGCCAGGTTCGCTGGAACGTAATGGCCAGCGAAGGCGATAAAAAAACGGTATAGAGCATGATAACGAACACCGATGGTAACAGCAGCGCAAAGGTGATTTTATGCCCAAAGGCAATGCCAAAGGCCATCCCTGCCAACCATAAATAACGAGAGTCGTTGGTTTGCCGATAGGTAAACAGCATATACAGCAGCACGCTCAGGTAAGCCGTCAGTACAATGTCTGTTTCGGTTGTGATGGCCTGCATCAGAAAATCGGGGAGCAATGCATAGGCCAGCGCTGAAAAGAAACTGGCAGATAAACGTGTTTGCTCGGGCCGGCCAGCACCAATACGCTGCACAATGCCGAACACCGACACAATGGCTACCCAATAGCTCAGGTGATGAATAAACTTAAAGCCATTTTCGAAGTGGCCCGTTATCAGAAACGAATAGATCTGTAGCGTACAGACACTCTTTGGGTATGTATCGATGTTCCAGTTCGTACCGCCAAAGTGGCGCATAGTGCCGCGCTGGATATACTGCATCACCCGATTCAGATGCCCCGTCATGCTGTCCCATTCGTTAGGAACGGTGAACAAGACCAGCAATAGGTTGGTAAGGGCAATGAGGGTTAGCGAAATCAGCAACGCTGAAAACAGAAATCTGGGGAAAGGGGTAAGGTTCCGAAACCAGCGCCCATAAGTTCTCCGACGCTGACGGAGCAGTAAGGAAACCGAAAAGCGCTGATGGTTCGGAGTTAGTTTTTGTACGACCCAGCCAATCAGAGTTGCCGTAATAAATACCGATCCTGCCCAAACCGGTGTATTGGCCGTTTGATAGAGCGCCGATAAAACGAAGCCGGTTAAGATAACGCTCCCGGCTCCCAACAAAAATGTTGTAAGTAGCCATTCGACCACCGATTTCCGGCAGATACGCGCCGATAACCGGCCGAGGTAAATGACGAATAGAAAAAAAGAAATTAGATAAAGGATGGTCATATAGTACTAATGAAAGATTGACGGTATAGGCCAGTCAATTCATTATGCAGGTTCGCTCAACACGGCAATAGCCTCATTTACAATCGCCGAAATCCGATCGACATCTTCTTCGGGCAAACCCGGATAGAGGGGTAGGCACAGCACGCGCAGAGCAATGTCTTCCGATACAGGGCATGGCTGATGCCCCACCACAAAAGGTAGTGTATTGAGCGATGGATAGAAGTATCGACGCGGGACAATATGCTGGGCGTTGAGGGCTTCCATAACACGCAGCAGGGTAGCTTCTGAATCGAAAACAACCGGATAGTAGGCATAATTATAGGCAACACCCGGGGTTAACACAGGGCGAGTAATCCGGCCGAAATTCAGCCGGTCGTTATACCAGCCGAAAACCTGTTTTCGGGATTCAATCAGATCAGGTACTTTCGGTAGAACACAAAGGCCCATAGCGGCATGGAACTCCGAGTTTTTGGCATTGATCCCGATGCTGTAATAATCGTCGTTGCGATGACCAAATGAGCGGTAGAAATGCAGTTTCTCCGCCATTTCATCGTCATTGGTAACAATACAACCACCTTCTACCGTATGAAAAACTTTAGTAGCATGAAAGCTACATGTACTCAGATCGCCGTAGCTAAGAATAGATTTTCCGTTGTAGGTTGCTCCAAAGGTATGGGCCGCATCGTAGATGACCTTCAGGTTATATTTTTCGGCTATTGCCTGAATCTGCTCGATCCGGCAGGCGTTGCCATAGACATGCGTAGCCAGAATGGCTTGTGTGTTTTCGGTAATGAGCGGTTCAATTTTGTCGGGATCAATGCAATAATCGTCGGGGCGAACGTCAGCAAAAACAGGCGTACAGCCTTCCCACAACAGTGCATTAGTCGTAGCAACGTAAGAAAAGGGGGTTGTAATGACCTCTTTGGTAATGTTGAGGGCTTTGAGGGCCATTTGTAAAACTACCGTCCCATTGGTACAATACTTCAGGTGCTTAACGCCCAGAAATTCTTTTAGTTGACCTTCCAGCTCACGGAGCAGAGGCCCGTCGTTGGTTAGGTGAACGCGTTCCCAGATACCCTTGAGATACTGCGTATATTCCTCCAGGTCGGGCAGATATGATTTGGTAACGTTAATCATTGGCTAAGTTTTTAGTTTTCGATAAGATAACCCTCGAAAACTCATTTTATAGATGCTGGTTCTAGCATCCCCATTTCGAACGGAAATTGTGGACGAACATAACCCGGCCACTTTCCGTACCAGGCAATTCCTTCGCGATAGTCTTCCACATCGAAGGTAATACCTTCTTCCATAACGTAGAGGGGAGTAACGGTATCTTTTACTACCATTATAGAAATGGTATAGGAACCATCATTCAGGAAATAGCCTGGAATAGTACATTCGCCCACAATTAATCCTTTCTCATACGATTGCGATCGTGTGCCGACGTTGAAAATACATTCGCCCGTGAGTGAGTTGAGGTGCATAGACAGGTTCAGATTGGCCCGATCCATCATATTCCAGAACTCAAACCGGAACTTCATGGGCGTACGTACATCGATGTGGGTCAGTTCATCCTGATACTCTGGAATCAGCTCAATGCGTTTAATTCGGATGAGGTCGTTACCGGGGGCTTCTTCGGGGGTGTCCCACTGGCGAAGCAACCGGGTTTTCGATACTTTACTCAGGTAAGTGGCAATGACCTGATTGGTTTCGCCCTGTTCGAGCAACTGACCTTTTTCGAAGTACAGCGTTTTATTACAAAGAGCCTGTACGGCTGTCAGATTATGACTGACAAACAGAATAGTACGACCACTGGCTGAGTTGTCGCGCATTTTGCCAAGACTTTTCTTCTGAAACTCGGCATCGCCAACGGCCAGTACTTCGTCGACGATCATAATTTCGGGATTGAGGTGAGCCGAGATCGCAAAACCCAACCGAACATACATACCCGACGAATACCGTTTTACGGGAGTATCCAGAAATTTCTCGACACCGGCAAAATCTACAATTTCGTCGAAACGTTCGCGGATTTCATTTCGGCTCATGCCCAGCAATGACCCGTTGAGGTAAATATTTTCGCGGCCAGTCAGTTCAGGATGAAAGCCCGTTCCAACCTCAAGCAGTGAGGCTACTCGTCCCCGAATACGAACCGACCCCGTTGTTGGCTCAATAATTTTACTCAGAATTTTCAGAAGAGTGGATTTGCCAGCGCCATTATGACCAACAATACCAACTCGATCACCCTGTTCGACCGAAAAGCTTACATCGCGAAGCGCCCAGAATTCTTCGCGGGTATTGGTTTGCTGTGCTTTTTTACCGCCGAACAATTGCCGGAAGTTTTCGGAGAGTACGTCACGAAGGGTATTGGTGCCTTTACCTTTCTGGTGATCAATGATGTATTGCTTGCTTATATTTTCGACAGTAATGACGGACATAGCTATAAGTCATCAGTTGTAAAGTGGCTACTCGGCAATAAGGGTGGGTATAGGTGATACCGAACCTGCAATCACTTACCGAAGTCACTCACAACCTGGTTAGATATCATCGACAAATGTGTTTTCGCGTTTGCGAAAAAAGTAAAGAGATAAACTTAGACAAATCCCTACAATGACAATGGATGTCAATAGGCTTTGCGGATTAAAGTATGCTTTCTCGCCCAGCAAAGCCCAGCGAAAGCCATCAATAATACCCACCAACGGGTTAAGCCAATAGAGTGGGGCCCACCATTCGTTTGCCTTTTCGGCAACGAGTCGGCTGCTATAGGCAATTGGGCAGATATAAAAGCCTACCTGTACAATAAATGGAATAAGCTGCCCAATATCGCGAAAGCGCACATTGACAACCGCAAAAAATAACCCGAAAGCAAATGATGCCAGCAGGGCCAACACAATAAAGGCAGGTAATAGAACTAAATGCCAGTCTGGTACGAACTTATACCAGATTGCCAATAGAATGAATAATCCCAATGATACTAAAAAATCGAGAAAACTCACTGCTATCGAGCTGATTGGCATGATCAGTCGCGGAAAATAAACCTTTGTGACGAGGTTAGAATTTAGCGTAACGCTATTACTGATTTGGGTGAAGGCTGTTGAAAAAAATGTCCAGACTGTAATGCCGCCCAGAACCATCAGCGGGTAGGGCACACCAGGATCTGCGGGAAGTTTGGCAATTTTGCTGAAAACGAATACCATAATCAGCATCGTTGTCAGCGGGCGAATAAGTCCCCAGGCGGTTCCTAAAGCGGTTTGTTTGTAGCGTACCGACACATCGCGCATGGAGAGAATATACATCAATTCACGATTCCGCCATAAGTCACGCCAATAATGCCGTTCAGACCGTCCTGGTTCAATAATTACTTCGTGTGTTTTCATGATAATGGGTAATGGCTACGGGCTAATCGACGGCCATTAAGGCAAAAATCGGTCAATTAACCCATAGTCAGTCATCTCAGCCTTCGTTCATTACTGAGCGGTAAGTTTCCCGCAAAAATATAATGATTAGTGCCAGAATCAGCCCAAGGGCGATGCCTGCCTGCATACCAATTGGGGTAATTATTTCTTTATATAATGGCAGTTCAACGGGTTCGATGATGGTAAACAGGGGGGCTTCCCGAATCAGCGACAGGCGCATATTGTCGGCGCTCTGAACGGCCTGATAATAAATTGTGCTAAGAAACGTGGAATTGCGGGTGAGTTTAGTTTGATTGATCTGCCCCTGAGCGACAACTACCTGCTGATTCTGGTCCATGTACTGAGCCAGTTTATTTTCGGTGCCAGTCAGTACTCGGGCTATTGAATCGGCCCGCGATGTGAGCAGTTCATACATTTCCCGCGTTTTTTTGGTTTGCTTCTGGCGGTAATCCTGCTCAATGGTGTTCAGATGGTTTTCGATGAAGTTGGCGGCCAGCATTTCATCCTGCATCCCACAGCGAAGTTCCATAAACGACGATTTTCGTTCGGGTTGCGACACGGTCATTTCTGATTTGATCCGCGTATAGATCTGCGACATGGCTACCCGTTCCAGCTTCGTATATTCTTCGGGTAGTTTAGCCCTTGGGAAATAGAAGGCGCGTAGCGTATCGCTTTTTTCCCACTCCTCATCCCGAATACCGCTGTGACGAATGTAGTAGTTGATCAGCAATGTATCCCGCCCATTAATCTTAACGGTCTTCATCAGTGTTTTTTCGACAACCGGTCTCGATTGGGCATAGATCATAAAGTTATCACCCGCAAAGATGTTGGCATCCGATGCGCCCTGGCCAAGACCGAACGCGCTGGCCAGTGAACCCAGATCACCAAAGCTGTTACTACTGCCACCGCCACCCAGGTTGAAGGTCATCGTAGCCGTATAAACAGGCTGTTTCTTATGCGTGATATCATAAATAAACCCGCTTATTCCGCCAATAGCTACCAGAATAAGCAGCAGTTTCCAGTTTCGCCGAAAGACATCCTTAAGCTTCATGATCCGTACCACTACGGACTTTGGCGAAATCTGATCAGGAGGCAAAGGCTGATTAGCCATGCCATTCGAATCTGTTGTTGTCAGGTTTGTCGAACTCATGTCCTGCGTTATTTTTAATTGCCAACTCTGGATAGCGCAATCACCAGCCCAATTACTGAAAGCAGTGAGGAAATTGTGCCAGCGGTTGAACTCAGTATTTGTTGCGGAGTTAGAGGGGTTGTCGTTTTCTTCGGTACAATTACCTCAGAACCAGGTTCTACCCGTGGATAAACGTTAAAGAACATGAACTTCCGGGTCCGGTCAACTGATCCGTTAGCATAAACCACAAACGATTTCCGGCGTTGCGATTTGGACGTGAAACCTCCCGACTGCGAAATGTAGTCCTGGAACGTTTGTCCTGAGCGGTATTTTACCGTTGTTGGTAACAGTACTTCACCCTGAACACGCACTGTTTCGAGGAGCTTCGGAATCCGTAGAATATCGCCTTCCTGCACCAGAATATCTTCCGACGAACCTGGTCTGGCCAGAATCTTTTTCAGGTTGATACCAATCGATTCGGGTTTGTCGGTGCTGAGTGTTTCGGTTTCTACAACGGCCTTACCGGTTGCCGTTGCCTGAGCCAGATCTTCGACCGACTTCTGACGCCGTTGTATTTCGTCTTCGCTGAGTGTTACGCGTCGAATCAGCGTGGCTCCTTCAACGTAGGCCTGAGGAGTCAGACCGCCAGAAAGTGTAATCAGATCAGAAATTTTCTGGTCTTTGCTGCGAATCGGATAAGCGCCCGGCACAATAACTTCGCCCTCGATGTTGGCATAGGTCTGAACCAGATAATTGGGCGACCGACGAACAATGATCTGGTCGAATGGTTCCAGAACAAACCGATTCTGGTCATTACTAATCGATAGATCCCGGTTTACGTTGAACCGGTAGGTTTCAGCAATCTGGGCTGAATTGGAGCGGGGGTCAACATCTTTTTTCCGGCGAACTACTTCCACTAACGATGCTGCTGCCGATTCTTTCATGCCACCGGCTTTCAGCAACGCATCTTCCAGTGTCATGTTGGCCATGTATGGAATGCCTTCAATAGGCTGGTTTACTTCGCCCTGTACCGAAATACTAGCCTGTTCGGCCAGATCGAAACGCGATGTAATTATAACCTGGTCTTCGCGCTGAAGAGGCAAGTCGGGATCAACTCCAGACATTATATTGGCCAGGTTGACGGTAATATTTTCGATAGCCAGATCTTCGCGGGTCCGAACTATATTTACACGACCCTGAAAGGCATCGCCCTTGAGCCCTTCGGCCGAGCTGACAAGCTGCTTGAGTGTCTTGTTCTGATCGAGCGAATATTGCCCCGGACGATACACCGCACCTTCAATTGTTACCTGGTTTTCGAACCGGTCGAGAAGCTGCTCTACCGTTACAACATCGCCATCCTGCATCACAAACGTTTTAAACTCAGGCGCCGTAACGTCAATTACTTTCACCTCGCGGTCGGTCAAACGCGTTACTTTTACCCGACCTTTGTAGGCATTGGCCGCAAAATCGCCCGCATAGTATAACAGCCGATCAAACGTTTCGCCGGGCAACATTTCGAAAATATTATTGCGCTTAACCGTCCCCGTAATTTCAACCCGCTCGATATAGGTTGTAAAACGAATGTTGTCGTTATCCTGTAGGCGGAAATCGTTGCGTTGCGTACCATTCAGCAGATAATCGTACAGGTCCAGAGTAGTAATCACTTTGTTATTCCGGATAAGCTGTACTTTTCGGAAAGAGCCTAGCTCGTTGGGGCCACCCGCCTGATAAACAGCGTTCATCACGGTCGATAGTGACGACATGGTATAAGTGCCGGGGTGAACGGCTTCGCCCGTTACCGTGACCCGAATGCTCCGAATACTTCCCAGCGAAACTTCCAGATATGTATTGACTGGCCCGTAACTGGAATTCCGTAAGCCAACGAATTTTGTGGCGAGTCGGCTAATCATGCGTGCCCGAGCCTGTTCTACTGTTAAGCCCGATACGAATACGGGGCCAATACCGGTCTGCCCAGTGAAATAGACGGAACCTTCCGGCGACACTTTCTGGCTGAAATCGGCTTCAGAGTAGCCATACAGTCTGATATTTAGTTCATCGCCTGGGCCAACGATGTAATTTCGTGGAGTGGCCATACTCAGGTTAGGCTGGAAAGTGCCCTTCAGGTCTGGATCATTGAAGAGTGAGTAGCCAAAAATTTTCTGCCGCTGTAGTTCTTTTTCGCGGTTGCGAGCCTGCTGATAACCATCTTCAAGAACCTGGTTATTGCTTTTGGCTCCCGTTCCGGTCGTATCCAGTATTTCGTTTGTGCGGCCATCCTGATTGGCCTGATTCGTCGATTGCTGCGTTGTTGTGGTACCTTTGCCCTGTTGTTGGGTTGCCTGTTGTTGAATTTGCTGGCGAACATTAGCCGGAAGGTTATTTATATTTACACCCGCTGGCAAAGCGCCCTGTATGCTGCTTCCCTGAGTGGCGGCAGGTGAAGTACCCGATCGGACGGCTCCCGACGACGAACCTGTGCTGGTGGCAGGTGCCGGAGAAACCTGCGCCTGGACAGAAAGACTTCCTAGTCCCAAATTAATTATGGCTAAAGCGATGAATGCCTGGCGTGGGAAAAGGCAAGTGATTTCGTAAAAATATTTTAACACGACGTAGTGATAATTTCGGGTTTTTTGCATATTTTTAAGAAGTCGAATACTACTGGCTGATACTATATATGGGCCTGTATGTAACGATAAACTTGACTATGTAGTACGTTTCTTAGTTCAGCCAGCAAAGTAAATGAACTTTTGCCGGATTACGAACGATTTCTTACTATGTGGAGTCTTTTCTTCCCATGCCTGCATCAGGTATGATTTTTCTAATGTTTTACATTGAACATTAGTTTGTTCAATCATTTGTCCGCTCTTAAATTACCTATTAACCACCCATGGCAGAACAGGCAAATCAGCCCGTACAGTACAACGAAGATAGTATCCGTTCTCTCGATTGGCGCGAACATATTCGTTTGCGGCCCGGTATGTACATCGGTAAACTTGGCGACGGATCGGCTGCCGACGATGGCATTTACGTCCTCCTGAAAGAAACGATGGATAACTGTATTGACGAGCACGTTATGGGCTTTGGCAAGAATATCGACGTACGCGTTACCGATCATCGGGTCGAAGTTCGTGATTATGGCCGGGGCATTCCGCTCGGCAAGGTCGTTGAGGTCGTTTCTAAAATTAATACGGGTGGTAAATACGATTCCGGCGCTTTTCAGAAATCGGTAGGGCTTAATGGCGTTGGTACCAAAGCCGTTAATGCGCTGTCGGCTTATTTCCGCGTACAGTCTTTTCGGGAAGGCCGAACGGTCTGGGCCGAGTTTGAACGGGGAGAACTGAAGCAGAAAGGCGACGAATTGACCAGCGAACGCAACGGAACGCTCGTGTGCTTCGAACCTGATGATACCGTCTTTAAGCATTTTCATTTTATTCCGCAGTTTCTGGAAAATATGATCTGGAACTACTGCTACCTGAATGCGGGACTGACCATTACGTTTAATAAACAGAAATACGTTTCTCAAAACGGCCTCCTCGATCTTCTTCGGGATAAGACCAAGAAAGACGAAGAATCGCTGCGGTATCCCATCATTCACCTCAAAGGAAATGATCTGGAAATTGCCATGACACACGGCAACCAGTACGGCGAAGAATACTATTCGTTCGTGAACGGACAGTATACTACTCAGGGCGGAACTCACCTTCAGGCTCTGCGCGAAGCCATTGTCGAAACAATTCGAAAACATTTCGACAAAAACTACGACGTAGCCGACGTTAGAGCCTCTATTATTGCGGCCATCAGCATTCGCGTGCAGGAACCCGTTTTCGAATCGCAAACCAAAACCAAACTCGGCTCGATCAATATGTCGCCCGAGCCCAATGCGCAGTCAGTCAACTCGTTCGTCAAGGATTTCGTCAAAGAACGACTCGACGATTTTCTGCATATGAACCCGGCCGTGCGCGATGCACTCAAAAAACGAATCGAGCAATCGGAACGGGAACGAAAAGAACTTGCCGGTATAAAAAAACTAGCCAATGACCGTGCCAAAAAGGCAAGTCTTCATAATAAAAAGTTACGCGACTGCCGCAATCACCTAACCGACCTGAAAGCCGAAGACCGCTATCAGTCGACGTTGTTCATTACGGAAGGCGATTCGGCCAGCGGTTCTATCACCAAATCGCGTAATGTGCAGTTGCAGGCCGTGTTTAGCCTGCGGGGTAAACCACTCAATTGCTTTGGCCTCACCAAAAAGGTAGTTTACGAAAACGAAGAGTTTAATTTACTCCAGCACGCACTCGATATTGAAGATGGACTGGAGGGGCTTCGCTATAATCGCATTGTGATTGCTACGGATGCCGATGTCGATGGTATGCATATTCGGCTGCTGATGTTAACCTTCTTTCTCCAATTCTTTCCTGATTTAGTTCGTAATGGTCATCTCTACATTCTTGAGACGCCATTATTTCGCGTGCGTAACCCTAAAAACCATAAAGAGACTACGTATTGCTATTCGGAGGAGGAGAAGCAAACGGCTATCGATAAGCTGATGAAAAGCGGCAAAAAAACCGAAATTACACGGTTTAAGGGACTCGGAGAGATTTCGCCGGAAGAATTTGGACTGTTTATTGGTGAAAACATGCGGCTGGAACCGGTCATTATGGAGAAAGAAACATCGGTTACCAAACTGCTCAGTTATTATATGGGTAAGAACACCCCCGACCGTCAGCGATTCATTATCGACAACCTGCGGATCGAGAAAGATGTAGAAGATGCCGCTTTAGTGTAAGTTTTCAGTTTTCAGTCTTTGAGTTTTCAGTTTTCAGTGGGTCATTTGTAAATCAGTTTTCGTGGCTACTTACTGAAAACCAAAGACTGAAAACTGAAAACGTATTAAAATGACTCTCGAATCCCTCCGGAATGACATTGATTCCCTCGACGATCAGCTTCTTGCGCTCCTCAACCAGCGTATGGAACTGGTTCGTAAAGTAGGTGAACTGAAACGGTCGACCAATGCAGTTATTTATCGACCCGAGCGTGAAAAACAAATAATAGACCGGCTCTATAACCAGAACAATGGGTTGATGAATCGGTCGGCTATTGAAGCCATTTTTCTGGAAATTTTTGCCGTTTCCCGTAATCTGGAACTACCCGAACGTATTGCCTTTCTGGGACCTGAGGGGAGTTTTACCCATCAGGCGGCCGAAAGCCGGTTCGGGGCTATGAGCGCTTATATGGCTCTGCCAACCATCCGGTCGGTGTTCGAAAGTGTGGAAACAGGGCGGGTTCGGTTTGGGGTTATTCCAATCGAAAACAACCAGGAGGGTATTGTTGAAGAAGCTATCGATCTGCTGCTCGAAAAAGATCTGTCGATTGCCGCCGAGATAAAAATTCCTGTGCATTTCACATTTGCCACGCAGTGCGAAAATCTGAATGATATTACGCATATCTACTCCAAAGACATTGCGTTTCGGCAATGCAGCAAATTTCTGAGCGATTCGTTTGAAGGACTACAGGCCGAACTCGTGCCTGTTGAATCGACATCGCGGGCAGCAAAAATGGCCGCCCAGGACCCCTACTCGGCGGCTATCTGCTCACACATTGCCGCCAAATTATTCGATGTGCCTATCCTGTTCGACAACATCGAAGACAGCGACCTGAACCGGACGCGTTTCCTGATTTTGGCCAAAGATTTCAAAAATCAGCCTAGTGGCAGCGATAAGACCTCACTGATTGCTAAACTGGTCAATACCGAATCGCCGGGGGTGCTGGCGAAGTTTTTGCAGGAGTTCGACGCGAAAAACATTAACCTGACCAAAATTGAAAGCCGTCCGCTGCGTGATGGTGCTACATTCCGTTACTGGTTTTTAATTGAGTGCGAAGGTCATTCCGACGATCCTGGTTTGCAGGAAATCATGAGTCGCCATGCGTCGGAAGTTAAACTCCTGGGCAGCTATGTGCGCGTTTCGTGAGTAGGTAGGGAATGGGTTAGGCGAAAAGCCTGTTTTCAAAAAAACGATAAAGAAATGGAAGCTAATTCGTCAGCAGAAAATCCAGATAAGCTCGACCGTATTGTGGAAGCCCGGATGAAACTGAAACGGCGTTTTGAGGAGAAAATGGCACAAACGCCTTCCATGACCGACGAGAACCCACGCGGTTCGGGACCACTCAACCGGCATGGTATGCCAGCCATACCTATTGGGCAGACCGTAACGACCAAATGGCCGGTGCTGGATCTGGGCTATCAGCCTTCAATTCCACTCGACAAATGGCAACTCAACATCGACGGTGAAGTTACGAATCCTATTCGGCTTAAATGGGAAGATTTGATGGCCTTGCCGCAGGTGGAAGATACCAGCGATTTCCATTGCGTAACAACCTGGTCGCGGCTGAATGTGCCGTGGGTAGGAGTGCGGTTTATGGATCTTGCGGCTCTGGTCGATCCTAAAAGTACGGCTACGCATGTGATGTGCTACGGCTACGATGGGTATGCAACTAACGTGTCGCTCGAAGAAGCATTAAAACCCGATGTATTGTTGGTTCATACTGCCGACGGCCAGCCATTAACCCGCGAACATGGTGGCCCACTTCGAATGATTACGCCCCAGCTTTATGCCTGGAAAGGCTCGAAATGGATTAAGCGTATCGAATTTTTAACGAAGAACCAGCTTGGTTTCTGGGAAGAACGTGGCTACTCCAACACGGCCTACCCCTGGCGAAACGACCGATATTCTTAAAAAGCGGGGAAAAGGCGCGGGGGTTGCGGGGAAACCCCCGCGCCTTTTCCCCGCTTTTAACTTTCAATAAAGCCGTAGCAAAGCATATGGCAGATGGTCATTTGGGCATCTTCGACCCGGCCGTAGTGTTCATCCTGAACAATAATGACCTCATCGGCAACGGCTGCCAGCCGACCGCCTTTTCCGCCAACCAACGCAATGGTCGTTAATCCATGATCTTTAGCCCACTGAACGGCTTTCACCACATTGGGGGAGTTTCCACTAACGCTGAGTGTCAGCACCAGATCGCCCGGTTGCGCATAGTTGTGTAATTGCTGAACATACACATCTTCATATGCATAATCGTTGCCAAGTGCCGTAATCCACGAAATACTTTCGTTCAACGACATACAGCGGAACCGCTTACCCATCCGATCCGATGCGCTTTTGCCCAGATCGGTAATAAAATGCGACACATTTGAGGCACTTCCTCCGTTGCCAAAGGCAAACAGTTGACGGTCTTCCTGCCAGCACTGTTTGATCAGGTTGATCAACCGTTCAACCTGATCGATCGGAATGGCGTCGTAAACGGTTTTCTGACGCGTCAGATAGTTTTCAAAATACGCTTTATCCATGTCAACGTGAGCCGTATTAGCTCATAATCTTACCGAGTGCGTTGTTATATAGGTCGTTAGCTTCTTTCTGGCTTACAATAGCCACATCATCAACAACAAAGCCACTTGTTGTTACCTGACCCAGATACCAGAAGGGCAAAATGGTATCGTCCAGATAAGCCTCTACATGATGCCGCTGATCGGGAGCAACCGAAATCACCACCCGGCTTTGGCCTTCGCCAAACAGAAAGGCATCTCTGCGATAGCGATCGTCAGTCATGATCTGGAAACCCGTATTGCCTGCCATAGCCGACTCGGCCAGCGTCACAAACAGACCACCATCCGAAACGTCGTGCGCCGATTTTAGCCATCCGTTACGGTTCATGGTTTTGATCGACTCCTGAACGCGCCATTCGGTATCGAAATCGAAGTAGGGGGCAGGCGACCCTTTTACGCCACGATAAGAATATAAATACTCCGACGAAGCAATGTCGTCGGTAGACGGTCCTACGAGGAAAATCAGGTCACCTTCGTTTTTGAAGTCGAGCGTCATGTGGTGAGCAGGGTCTTCCAGCAAACCAAGCATACCGATCGTTGGCGTCGGAAATACCGGACCATCGTCGGAGCTTTGGTTGTAGAAACTAACGTTACCGCCCGTTACGGGTGTGCTAAACCGGCGGCAGGCTTCGCCCATGCCCTGAACTGCTTCAACAAACTGCCAGTAAACTTCAGGAACGTAGGGATTACCAAAATTCAGGTTGTTGGTTACGGCCAGCGGTTCGCCACCCGAGCATACAATGTTGCGGCAGGCTTCGGCTACGGCAATCATAGCACCCTGACGTGGGTTGGCGTTCACATACCGGCTGTTGCAATCGACCGTTATCACAATGGATTTATCGGTGCCTTTTACCCGAACAACGGCCGCATCCGACGGTGCATTGGTGCTGCGATTGGCCGTTCCAACCATCGAATCGTATTGTTCGTATACCCACTGGCGTGAGCAGATGTTCGGGTGCGACAACAAATGAACGGCTACTTTTTTGAGTTCGTCTTTTTCCAGATCGTCCACATCCGACGGATCAAATTTGGCGAACTCCTGAATGTAGGCTGGTTCACGGTATTCGCGGTGATATTGTGGAGCGCCCCCACCGAGCACCAGATCGTAGGCAGGCACATCGGCTACCAACTCGCCGTAGCGATAGAAATGTAGCCTTCCGCCCCCTTCAGTGGTTGGGGGTGTTACTTCGCCGATCTGGGCACAGTTCAGGTCCCACTTATCGAAAATAGCCTGGATAACGTCTTCCTTGCCTTTTTCGATAACGACCAGCATCCGCTCCTGCGATTCGGACAGCAGGATTTCGAACGGAGCCATATTAGGCTGGCGGGTTGGCACTTTATCGAGGTCGATAATCATACCGTGTTCGCCCTTGGCACTCATTTCCGACGTAGAGCAGATAATACCCGCAGCGCCCATGTCCTGAATACCGATTACGTAGCCAGTGGCAATGATTTCGAGAGTGGCTTCGAGCAGCAGCTTCTCCATGAACGGGTCGCCTACCTGAACGGCAGGCAGTTTCTCGGTCGATGCGGCTGTAATGTCTTCTGAAGCGAAGGTAGCGCCGTGGATGCCGTCTTTCCCCGTGGCTGATCCAACAATAAAGACCGGATTACCAACGCCATAGGACGTAGCCTTGGCTACTTTATCGACTTCCACGATCCCGGCCGAGAACGCATTGACCAGTGGGTTGGTGTTGTAGCATTCGTCGAAATAGATTTCTCCGCCTACCGTGGGAATACCGAACGCATTGCCATAATCGCCGATACCTTTTACGACACCGCGTAGTAGCCGCCGGGTTTTGGTCAGGTTCAGATCGCCAAACCGGAGCGAGTTAAGCTGGGCAATGGGTCGTGCGCCCATTGTAAAAATATCGCGGTTGATACCGCCGACACCCGTTGCGGCTCCCTGATAGGGTTCGAGGGCCGAAGGGTGGTTGTGCGATTCGATCTTGAATGAGCAGGCCAGACCATCGCCAATGTCAACCAGTCCGGCATTTTCTTCACCGGCTTTGGCCAGCATCCGGTCTGGTTGGCCGCTGCCAGAGTCGCGGGGCAGGGTTTTGAGCCATACGATGGAGTTTTTGTAGGAACAGTGCTCCGACCACATCACCGAGAAAATACTCAGTTCGGTAAAGTTTGGCCGACGGCCCAGAATCTGGTTAATACGGTCAAATTCTTCGGGGAGCAGGCCCAGTTTGCGGGCTGTTTCAAGCGAGGGTAGCGATTCAGTAGCGTCCATGATTGAATGATTGAATGATTGAATGATTGAACGGGCCGCCCGAGCGATTGCGAATGCCTATTCAATCATTCAACCATTCAATCACTCAATCATTAATATACTGCAAAACTACATTTTTTTAGGGCAAGTTGCCTGCTGTGAGTTGACAAATATCGAATTGTCCGTATATTTGCAGCCAGAAAGAGAGATGGCAGAGTGGTCGATTGCGTCGGTCTTGAAAACCGAAGACTGTAACAGGTCCGGGGGTTCGAATCCCTCTCTCTCTGCGAAGAATATATAAAGCACTCAAAATTAGCGATTTGAGTGCTTTTTTTGTTTGATTGTATCCTAAATTATGATCGTAATTAAGTATTGAATGCTATTTGACAAGTATATAAGTGTCTTATAGTCAGCACCTTTATTTGACACCTTTGCCTAGGCATTTATAGAGAAACAATAACTACAATGAATTTCTTTTCCTTCTAGACGCCCTCGCACACCGATAACAGCAGAAAGCAGTATCCATTCGTATGCTTTCGTACTTCATGTTGCAGTGTAAACACACCTTTTGATAATCAGGGCTTTTTTATGAAAACTTATAACCACGTAGTGGTGGGCCGCCGGTGCGGTGGCATCTTAGTAGTACTGATTGGCATTTCCTGTATGTATAGCTCCGTAGGGGCGACATGATTCCGGCAGATATCGCTCCTACGGAGCTATACATACATACATAGACTGACTGAATAGCTACTACGATGACATGCCTACGGCATTTTTATGAAAAAGCCCTGTTTTGATATTACACTCGGTCGCGCCTGCGTTTGGCCTGGATGTACTTGAAATTTCGTACCCTATTCTAACAAAAAAATAAGTAAAAGTTCGCTCCTAAATAATCCATCACCCAATCCGCCACAGTCGCCAGCCCAGCGCCCAGCCGAGCATACATAAACTGGCGGTAACTCCGCCCGAAAGACACAGAAATAAACCGAACAGCAGCACCCCGACAACCACCGCAATTTGCCGGTTATAATGAGCCTCCCAGTCCAGTAGAAAGTCGAGGATGTGGTTGTGCTGCATGGATCGGTAGCTGCGTTCACGCTGCATGGTGCTAAAAACCAGCCAGCAAACCGCTATCCGAAGCACCAGTAAACCAAGCTGATTCAGGAGGGGAATGTCTAATTTCTCCATGGGCAGGAGCCAGCGCTGCCCCGAAAAATCGATCCAGTAAACAGCAATTACCAACAGAGAAATGCCATAAAGAGCAGACAGCCCCAGGCGAACCTTTCGGGTTCGATAGGGCCGAATGTGCCCTACTAATGCTTGTTCCCAGTGAATTTGCCGGTATTGATTGACTGTCCAGACACCACAGGCGATTAGCCAACTCCATAGTACGGTTGAGACTATATCCTGTTCCATAGTCGATCGATAAATTTTTGATGAGTGGATTAACGAAGAGACCTTTCCTGCATCATAGGAGACAGGAAGCCTGAATAGGGCGCTACGGTTTTACCAGCAACAAGTAGCTATTTTGATAATTAACCGTGCCACGGTTCAGTGAGCAGTTTCAGATGACCAGCAACACAGAATTTGGCCTGCCAGCCGGTCTTTGCTAACTAGTGGAAAAGAAGATGAAAGAAGGGTGTCAACCCGCGTCAGGGTGCGTTGATGGCAATCTGGTGTTCAAAAATCAGCCGAAGAAAAAAGAAAGGAAAAACAGCAACCCGAAGCCTTGTTAGCAAGGGCAGGCAAAGGGCGCTAAACGTAGCTGAAAGAAGGCTTGGGAAGAAAAGCAGGGAGGAAGAAAACGAGTAACTCGCCCGAAGACTGATAAGAACAAGGGCATCCCGATTACAAAGGATTGAGCTAATGTCGGCCTCACGCTCCGGCTGGGTATTTGAAAAGTAAGCCTGATGGTGAAGTTGCGCTCCCGATTCTGTTGCCTGAACGGGTAAGACCGCAAAAAGCCAGACAGCCCCAAAAACAGCCGTTAATTTTAGCCATTGCGGTATGTAGGGAGCCGTTTTGCTCATTGTGCTTTGTCTTAACAAAATACGGTCTTATTCCCCAAAAGCGCAACATAGATTCAGCTTACAAAGCACGAGTTACCATTGTGGCTTTGCTAAAATAAAAGGCAAGCCAGCGTATTATCTGTACCGTTTCATGAAGAGCGAAAACGGCCACAGGAGCGTGGCTGCAATGGCCCGATGCCAGTCTGCCTTGTTCGGAGTGGGGCTGAGCGTCCTGGAGCAATACCAGGCAAATAGCGCAATAGTGAGTATCCATTCCATATGGTCTGCGATTTGAATAGATTGTCAATATACTGCTAAATTCGCTTGAGTAGGAAGTCTCCTTGTTTACTCGCCCAGAAAATAAAATTTAAAATGACCAGAGATTGGCTGCCAAAAGTGATCATATCGGGCCGATAGAGGTGGCCCAACCACCCAACGGGGCTTAGGCATTGGGACTTCTTCAAATTCAAAACCTTCTTTCAGAACAAGCTCCTCGGTTTGGGCTTTCTCCTGTGCTTTCTTTCGGGCCGCTTCAATCGTATTCTGGAGAAACTGTTCCTGATCCCGTTTCGAAAATGTACTGCTGAGTACAGTTAAGGCTAGTTCAGGGTGGCTATCTCTGAATTTTTCCACTAGCTGATAACTGGCCGGTGTTAGCATGATTTTATAGGAAGGATAAGTGTATTCGAATTCCGTATGGAGTTTGCCCGGATATGGACCTTCATGCTCCAGCTTGTTGTCGGCTAAAAAACGGAGAAATGCAGCCTCCGCTGTCGGAAGATTCTTCGTTAGGGATTCCTGATCACTAAAATAGAAAACGGTACTAAACTGAATGCGTTCTGGAACGAAACGATCGGATCGCTCCAGAACGACGACGATTCTTTGTGAGCTCATTGGGCTGAGCAGTTGTTGATATGGTTGTGGTCTATTGTCTGAAACAGCGTATTGTAGTTTCTTAAACTCAAACGACTAACTAGCTATGAAGGCTGATCGTATAGATTGCCTGTAGGTATCGATTCATTCTTATAACTGGTATTTCAACTGCATTTGAAGGCTCAACTGATACGAGTGATAATACGAATAGGATGGATGAGAATCCAGATTGTACTGAAGCATTGGCTGGGCCAGCAACGAGAGTCGATCAGAAAGGCCATAGATAATTCCGGCACCAAGCAAAGGTGTAAACGTTACTGTCTTGCCAAACTTTAGGGGGACTTCGGTACCATTTATAGTGGCGTAGCTGGTTGCTCTGAAATCGGCGGAAGCACCTGCTGAAAAATAGGGAGAAAGCCGCTTCATAGAGGATCGGAAATTAATCATTACCGGAGCTTTATAGGCATAATTGAATGGACGTGAATTGGCATAGTTGACAGTATAATCGACACCATTGGTCGATAAATCGATAGTGGACGATACCGTTTGTGTTGCCCAAAGCCCTGCTGAGGCTGACCATTTGGGCGTAAAATTATAATGGCCAAGCAGACCAATCGAATAGCCAACGCCATGTGCGTGCTCAACGATGTCTATTGGTTGAGAGCCGGGAGTAGTAACGGGTCCGATTACTTTAAGGTCCGTTTGTGCATACACCGGAGCCGCACTGACAGATACTGAAAAACGGTGCTGTCCGCAAACAGGTTGTAAGCTGCCCAGCATACCAGTCAGGATGAGCGCAAAAAAGTAGTTAAGTTTCATAATTCGACGAGTTGGTTTGGTGTGTACGAATAGGTTCGCCATAGAACTTCGTTTCTGAACGAGGATCAATCGGCATGGGTATGGACAATGGAAAAATGGGTAGGCTATATTACTAAATATGTTGGTTCGTGGTATTAAAAAAAGTCTTGCTTTTTAAGCAACTAGTAAAAAACATGGTAACCGCTCATAGTCTGACATTAAAAGTGACTTACGCTTGATATTCAGTGGCTTATAGGAGAATAATAAAATTATCTACTGGATTAATCCTGTGATATTAGAAAAGTGAAAATTATAATATAAGATTTCTTGGAATAGATAAAAAGCAAAACTAAATTTTGCCGTAATTGAATCTTTCGGAATTAACTATGAATTATACGGTTGTTTCGAGAACTGGAAGTGGGTAGGTACTCCTGCCATTGCTCAACGCCGTTGGCATCCTGTTAAAGTCCAGACAATTGTTGATCGTATTACCCAGTTTACGCCTACCAATAATTTAGTTGCTCCCTTATTTAACCACTCTAATCAAACTAGTACACCCCCTATGGAGACAAAAAAAAATCTACGTACAGCCTCTAAACTTCTCGCCCTGGTAACTGTGTTGCTTGTGAGTGCAACCCGGACCTATGCACAAGGTACGTCTACCAGCACACCCGCTCTGTCGCAGGATGTGGCTAACATTATCTGGCTTTGCCTGGCGGCCTTCCTTGTATTCTTTATGCAGGCTGGCTTCGCTATGGTAGAATCGGGACTGACACGCGCCAAGAACTCAGTAAATATCATGATGAAGAATTTGCTGGATTTTTGCCTGGGGGCTGTATTGTTCTGGGCTATTGGGTATGCTATCATGTATTGTAGTGGAGACTATAATTTCCTTGGTTTCGATACGGCCCTGGCCTTTCTGGGGTCGGCCAATGCGCCAACCGATGCCGCAGGCTATAGCACGAGTGCCGCCTGGTTGTTTCAGGTTGTCTTTGCTGCTACGGCTGCTACCATCGTGTCGGGTGCTATGGCCGAGCGGACGAAGCTGATTTCCTATCTGATTTATTCGTGTATTATTTCAGCGATCGTTTACCCAATCAGTGGCCACTGGATTTGGGGCGGTGGCTGGTTGAGCGATATGGGCTTCCGCGATTTTGCAGGTTCTACCGTTGTTCACTCTGTAGGTGGTTGGGCTGCTCTGGCAGGCGCTATGGTTGTAGGGCCGCGTCTGGGTAAATACAACAAAGATGGTTCTGTTAATACCATTTTGCCCCACAACATGCCGTTGGCGGCTTTGGGCGTGTTTATTCTGTGGTTCGGCTGGTATGGTTTTAACCCCGGTTCAACCCTGACAGCGGTTGCGGGTGTATCGCACGTGGCCGTAACAACAACGCTCGCTGCAGCTACCGGTGCTATTGGCGCTATGATTGTATCATGGATTACGTTCAAAAAGCCCGATTTGTCAATGACGCTCAACGGCGCACTGGCTGGATTGGTCGGCATCACGGCTCCCTGTGCTTCGGTCAGTACCGTAAGTGCGGCCATTATTGGTCTGATAGCGGGTATTCTGGTATTTTATTCCTGCCTGTTTCTGGAGAACAAAGCTAAAATCGATGATCCGGTTGGCGCTATCAGCGTACATGGTGTGTGTGGTGCCTGGGGTACATTAGCCGTAGGCCTTTTCGGGCAGCGTTCCATCGATATTCAGTATTGGGCCGAAGATACGGCCATTCAGGATGGTTTATTCTTTGGGGGAGGATTTAGCCAGCTCTGGCCACAACTGGTGGGCGTTGGCGTAGTTCTGGTTTACTCATTCGTTGTGATGTTTGTGGTTTTTCAGATTATCAAGGCTACCGTTGGCCTGCGGGCAAGCGATGCCGAACAGCTCGAAGGGCTGGATCTGGGCGAACATGGCAACACCGCTTATGGCAACTTCGTGCTTGAGCCAACGGGTCCCGGTGCTATCATTAACCATACAAATGGTAAAGGAGTAGCGGCTGTAGAAGGTCTTTAGGGCCTACAGTACTGTGTAGTAGATTGCTGAATAAAAAGGAAGGTGCAACTAGCCTGTATAAGCAGTAGTTTGCACCTTCCTTTTTTGGGAAATATGCGCCGACGATCAATAGTCCGTCGACTCTTTTGTAGAGAATTTTATTAATTCCAGCGCGGATTGGTGATCAGAATAAGTAATATAAATAGCCCGTAAAGTGCACCGGGAATAGCCAGTACTGAAAGCAGAACTTTGGCCCATAGCCCATACTGATGGGTTTGCAACCAGTAACTACCGATCATAATGACGCCAACCGCAGCCAGAATAAAGAACCAGAGGCCCGCGTTAAACGAGCTTACTGTGCCATCGGCCAGACCGATAAAAAAGAAGTAAAAAATGATCAGGGCAATAATGGCGTCAAAAGCCCACAAGATCCAGAAAAAAGTCATGATTTAGGTATCGTTTAAAAAAAAGAGGAAGGCCCGTTTCCCGACTGCGGAAATTTGCTCCGCTAAATTGAAGGTGATCGTCTCAAAAAGCTATCAGGAATTAATAATTGGTATCGTTAAGTAAATAACCTGCCGATTATGGGCTCTACTATGCCAACATAAGGGTATGCTTGCCCGTCGGTAACCACTCCCAATGAATTATACGGTTCAATTCGCAACTGTTTTGTAATTTTACCCATTCGCTGTTGCCAGAAGAGCCACAGTTTCGCTTCAGAACCTTTATCCTTTGAATTTACCTGCTGATCATATTCGCCTGTTATTTGGCCTGAAAATGCGCCAGATGCGTCTCGATAGAGGTTTGTCTGTGAGCGAGTTGGCTCAGCAATCGGGTTTGTCAGTATCCTACGTTACTGAAATCGAAAAGGGCCGCAAATACCCTAAAGCCGATAAGATTTCTGCCCTGGCTAATGCTATGCAGGTCGATTACGACACGCTGGTTTCGCTGAAGCTGAGCAAAAAACTCGAGCCAATTTCGGATCTGCTCCGGTCTAAATTCCTGACCGAAATTCCACTCGAACTCTTCGGTATCGACCCCTCGGATCTGCTCGAACTACTAGCCGAAGCACCGGCTAAAGTTAGTGCTATGATTCGGACATTCATGGATATTGCACTGAGCTATAACATGAGTGTCGAACGGTTATACCTAACCATGCTGCGTTCGTATCAGGAAATGCACGATAATTATTTCCCTGAGATTGAAGCCGAAGCAGAGCGATTTCTGAATGAGTTTGCGCCCGTAGCTGCTCACACAACCGAACAGCCCGTTGGTGAAGCTCTGCTAACAAATCTGCTTAAAACGCGCTACGACGTACATATTGAGTATTTCGACCCGCTCAGCCAGCCCGAACTGGTATCCTTACGGTCGGTTTTCCGGCCCGAACATCGGCGGCTTTACCTCAATGTGGCACTGACATCCGAGCAGCGGTCGTTTATTCTGGCGCGTGAAGTCGGATTTCAGTACCTGAATCTGAAAAACCGACCTTATACCTATTCGTGGGTTGAAGCCGACTCGTTCGAACAGATTCTGAACAATTATAAGGCGTCTTATTTTGCCGGAGCCATTCTAATTCGACGCGATGTACTGGTGTCGAAACTGACTGAGCTTTTCGCGCGCGATACATGGAGTAACGATGCCTTTCTGCAACTCATTACCGAATTTGGCTCAACGCCCGAGCGCTTCTTCTACCGGCTCAGCAATGTGTTGCCCAGCCATTTTGGCATCGATCAACTGTTTTTCTACCGATTTAATCATACGGCCGGTCAAACATCATTTCAGTTGACCAAAGAAATGCACCTGTCGCGTCAGCAGGGGCCGCGCGGCATTGTCGATGAGCACTTTTGCCGCCGGTGGATTGCCTGGACTATTTTGCAGGAGCTACAATCGTTGCAGCAGACCAAAGGTTTCGATGGTACGCTCTGCCGGGCGCAACTTTCCGAATATGCCGATTCGGGACTTCAATACCTGATTATTTCAGTTGCGCACCCGTTTCAGCCTCAATTTCAGCAGAATATCAGCGTGTCGATGTGCTTTGCGGTGAACGACGCCCTGAAGCGAAAAATGAAATTCATGAACACCTCGCCCGACGAAATACCGTTTCGGGTGGTTAACGAAGCCTGCGAACGCTGCGGTATTTTCGATTGTCGGGAGCGCGTGGCGGCTCCGGTTGTTCTCCAGAAAAAACGCCAGTTTGCCGGTATGAAAAAGGCAATGGAAAATTTGCGGTAAGTCTCGCTTTGGGGTCATTGGCAATTCGTCATCAGGTAAGTGGCTGACTATAAATACCCTTTTTCAGTTTGTAAAATAGCTTCATTTTTGTATTTATTATTTTTAAAAATAGTTATTTGCCTGCTGACATAGGGTTGTCACTAGCTGCTGCGTTCTTTGTGAAAAATTAAGTTTCACACAAAAACAGCAAAGAAATGACAACTCTTGAGGTTGCCCAGCGCTATGTAGAATTAGATAAACAAGGTTTGTCGCATCAGATTCAGCCGGAGCTTTATGCCGACGATTGTGAGAGTATTGAGCCAATGGGTTTCATGGGTGGCCCTCAGCATGTAAAAGGAATAGACGCACTCCGGGAAAAAGCGAAGCGTTTCGGCGAAATGATCGAAGAAATGTATGGTGGTTATTGTTCGGAGCCGATCGTTGGTGGAAATTTTTTCAGTGTAGCAATGGGCATGGACGTAAAAATGAAAGGTCAGCCTCGTATGCAGATGGATGAAATTGCCGTTTTTGAAGTGAAAGATGGCAAAATCGTTAAAGAACAGTTCTTCTTTTAAGTCGTAAGTTATTCGTTCATTTCGTTACCGCAAAGAGCGCTAAGGTCGCAGAGAGTGAGTACTTAGCGAACGTCGCATTTTACTCGGCGACCTCTGTAGCAAACGCCTTATTTTTACCAGAATCCAGACCGGGGAGTCTGCCAGCATAAAATAAAAACGGCCAGCTACTGATAGCTGGCCGTTCTACTATACGAGGAATCTGAAAAGATTACGCGTTCTGTTTCATACGGATGATGTTCAGAGCAGCCCCTGCTTTGAACCATTCGATCTGGCCTTCATTATAGGTATGATTAGCCAGAAATTCGTCGGTTGTACCATCGGCATGGTGCAGAACGATTTCGAGCGGACGACCAGGAGCAAACTCGGTCAGACCTTCAATATCGATCGTATCATCTTCCTGAATCTTATCGTAATCAGCAGGATTGGCAAATGTTAGCGCCAGCATACCTTGCTTTTTCAGGTTCGTTTCGTGAATCCGGGCAAATGAGCGCACCAGAATGGCCCGAACGCCCAGGAAGCGAGGTTCCATAGCTGCGTGCTCACGCGATGAGCCTTCGCCATAGTTTTCATCGCCCACCACAACCGAACCAACGCCAGCCGCTTTATAGGCCCGTTGAACTGCCGGTACTTCGCCGTATTCGCCGGTAAGCTGGTTTTTAACACTGTTGGTTTTCTCGTTGAAGAAATTCACGGCACCAATCAGCATGTTGTTCGATATATTGTCGAGGTGGCCACGGTATTTCAGCCACGGACCCGCCATCGAAATGTGGTCGGTCGTACACTTTCCTTTTGCCTTGATCAGTAATTTCAGGCCTTTCAGATCCGTGCCTTCCCAGGCTGCAAACGGAGCGAGCAGTTGCAAACGATCAGACGTTGGGCTAACAATAACCTGAACTCCCGAGCCATCTTCGGCCGGAGCCTGATAGCCAGCATCGTCAACGGCATACCCTTTTATGGGCTGCTCAATACCGGCTGGTTCGTCGAGTTTCACCTGCTCACCGTTTTCGTTGGTCAGCGTGTCGGTCATTGGGTTGAAAGTCAGATCACCGGCAATAGCAAACGCCGTTACAATTTCGGGAGAAGCCACAAACGCGTGCGTGCTGGCATTGCCGTCGTTACGTTTTGCAAAATTCCGGTTGAACGACGTAATGATCGAGTTCTTACGGGTTGGATCGTCCATATGACGAGCCCACTGACCAATGCAGGGTCCGCAGGCGTTAGCCAGTACAACACCACCAATTTGTTCGAATGTATTGAGCAAACCGTCGCGCTCGGCCGTAAACCGAACCAGTTCAGAACCGGGCGTCACCGTGAACTCCGCTTTTGCTTTCAGATTCTTAGCCGTAGCCTGAGCCGCAATCGAAGCCGAACGGGTCATATCTTCGTAGCTGGAGTTTGTGCAGGAGCCGATCAGACCAACTTCCAGCTTTTCGGGCCAGTTGTTTTCTTTAACGGCTTTGGCGAAGTTCGATAGTGGCCAGGCCAGATCTGGGGTGAACGGACCGTTGATGTGTGGTTCCAGCTCCGACAGGTCGATTTCGATCAGTTGATCGTAGTATGAAGCTGGATCGGCATAGACTTCATCATCCGACCGTAGATCAGCTTTAACCGCATCCGCTGCATCAGCAATGTCGGCGCGGCTGGTCGCTTTCAGGTAATTTGCCATTTTCTCATCGTAAGCGAAGATCGACGTCGTAGCACCAATCTCAGCTCCCATGTTACAGATAGTGCCTTTACCCGTTGCCGACAGGCTTTCTGCGCCTTCGCCAAAGTATTCAACGATGCAGCCCGTACCACCTTTTACGGTCAGGATACCTGCTACGCGCAGAATAACGTCTTTTGCCGATGCCCAGCCGCTCAGTTTACCGGTTAGTTTGACACCGATGAGTTTCGGCATTTTCAATTCCCAGGCAAGGCCAGCCATCACGTCGCAGGCGTCGGCACCACCAACCCCAATAGCGATCATGCCCAGCCCACCCGCATTTGGTGTATGCGAGTCGGTACCGATCATCATACCACCAGGGAAGGCGTAGTTTTCGATCACCACCTGGTGAATAATACCAGCACCGGGCTTCCAGAAACCGATACCGTATTTGTTCGAGATCGACGACAGGAAGTCGTAGACCTCTTTGTTTTTGTTCTTGGCAACGTCCAGATCCTGTTCTGCTCCTACTTCGGCCTGAATGAGGTGATCGCAGTGAACCGTTGACGGAACCGCTACTTTAGGCCGGCCTGCCTGCATAAACTGAAGCAATGCCATTTGTGCCGTTGCATCCTGCATCGCTACGCGGTCTGGCGCAAAGTCTACATAGGCCTTCCCCCGCTCGAACGCCTGGGTAGGCGTGCCCGCAAAAAGGTGGCTGTACAAAATCTTCTCCGACAGAGTCAGCGGTCTGCCCACTGCCTGCCGGGCTGCTTCCACGCGTTCGCCGAGGTTAGCATACACGCGCTGAATCATGTCTAAATCAAAAGCCATAGCAAAATAGGATAACGGGATTACTGAAAGGTATAACTCTATAGAAATAACCAAGGAATTCGCAAAATGGATTCCGGTTCGTGGCTCAAAATTAGAAGATTCTGCCGCGTTTTGGAAATAATCTGCCAATGAGTCGTTACAATCTGTCTGGAGGGGCAAACAGTTCGGCCATTTCCTTAGTTTGATAGAGGCCAGGTAATAAACTCATTATTTCACCATTCTACTGAAGTAATTGTGTCTTTTTCGAGTAATTCCATTTAATTAAGGCCTTAAACAGACACACAGACACCTAATTTTATGTTTAAAAAGAACGCCTTACTCTCTATTGCGGCCCTGTTGGCCCTGGGAATGACGTTTATGTCGTGTAAAGACGAAGAGAATCCAACAACCGTCCCGACAAGCACACGGCTAACCGCTACTTTAAACGGAGCCAGCGAAAAACCAAATTCGACAACGTCAACGGCGGCCGGTACCTTTGTTGGCGATCTGAACACAACAACGCGCGTGTTGAGTTATACGGTTACCTACACTGGGCCGTTCTCATCATCGCTAACGGGAGGCCATATTCACCGGATTACGAAGGCCGACGGCACTGGCCCAGTAGAAATTCCGTTCAGCAGCCTGACGTCGCCCATTACGGGCACAACGGGTGCGTTGGCCCAAACAAAGGTCGATAGTATGCTAAATGGATTCTATTACGTCAATCTGCACACCTCAACGTATCCTGCTGGCGAAATTCGCGGTGATATTAAGAAACAGTAGTTTTAAAATAGTGAAGAGTGAAAAGTGAAGAATAAGGCTGACGCTTTTTGTTTATTCTTCACTCTACACTCTTCACTATTTTTTTCGTCTTCCTTCCAGAATTCGGTAAAACGAACGACTGCGGATTTCGGCTAGTGTCAGGCCCGTTGCCAGGGCTTCTTCTTCCGATATAGCCCCGCAATTCATGGCTTTCAGGAAGAAATTGAGCAGGCCCTGACCCGTGGCGGCATCATCAAAAATGTCTTTCGTTAGGGTCGAAATCGCGGCCCGTTCCACGAATGTTTTCAGCCGGAATACCGCATCATCGTAGCTGCTCAGAAAAAAATTGTAGGTAGCTGCGTAGCGCATCGGCAACTGAGCCGGATTCAGGTCCCAGCCCTGATAGAACCCGTTGATTAGCGAATGCATGGTATGATTGTAGCCAATTTTCCAGGCATGATGTACTGATAGGCGGTTTTCAGCCTGTTGTTCAAACGTCAGATCGTCTCCCCGGTGTGGTCCGATGGGCATGACATTGGTAGCACCATCAGACAGGAAAATACCCGTGCCGCCCAGCGCTACTTTGGTCATGTGGTGAGCAAAATCGCAGACAGGGTGGTCCATTGTCTGATATTTAGCCGTGATGCCGCACGATGCCGTATAATCGTAGGTACCAAAATGCGCGGCAATGCACCGGCCTTCGCTGGCTTTGATAATACGCATCAGCGGGTTGCGCCCTTCCTCGTCCATGATGATCTGCGTGGCCTCAACCATCGTTTCCATTTTCAGTGTGCCGGGAGCCAGGTTGTTGGCTTTTTCGAGCAGTTCCAACAGCCGAACCATCGTTATAACTTGCTCCGGGATGGTCACTTTCGGAAGCATTACGACAAAATTGTTCGGTAATACACCGCCCGTTTTGTCGAGTAGGGTCGACAGAAACAAGTCTAAGGTACGTACTCCGCGAAATTTCAGGTCTTCAGTAAATGGTTTGATCCGAATGCCAATAAATGGCGAGAGTGTTTTATTTTTCATACCCTCGGCTACTTCGAAGGCAGCCTGCACAGCGGTTGCATCTTCTTCGTTGTCGGGGCGGTTGCCGAAACCGTCTTCAAAGTCGATGCGAAAATCTTCGACCGGTTCGGTTCTGAGTTTCTGAACAATCTTGTTATAGACCGAATAAGCAAGCCAGGCGGGGTGTTTCCGTCGTTCTGTTTCGGTCATCTCATCGAGTCGTTCGGTCAGATCAGCGATGTCTTTGCGCAGATGCGGCAGTTTATCGTAGCCGTCGAGTTGCAGCACATTGGCCAGTACAACAAAATTAGGCGAATAGGTTTGCAGGTTTTTCAAGGCAATTTCGCCCATGCGTACGCACGTATCCGACTTAAACAGATTCGCTCCGCCATATACGGTATGTACTGGCTGACGGTCGGGTTTATCGCCGGGGTAGGTTGCCTGAAAGGCCAGATTGGCAGGTTTCAGGCTGTCGAGTAATCGGGTTTTATCGCTTTCCTGAATGGTGAATTTCATATAGTTGGTGTTTTGATTCAGCCTTGAGTGAATGTCTTTCTAATCTTTAGGTGATTGGCTATTCAGATCTTTATTATTCACTTGGGTAAGCCGCTCACTCAATCACTCATTCACTCAATAGTAATTTTCACGAACCACGATAGGTTGAAAAGCCAAACGGGTTCAATAATAAAGGTACGTGGTAATGTTCGCCGGTTTTTATCGAAAATATGATTTCGACGAAAGGGTAGAAACTGGCAACACCCAGTCGGTCGAAATAGGCCTGGGTTTCGAAGCGTAGCTTGTAGATGCCCGATGGAATGGCTTCGGCCAGTAAATCGCGAATCCTGCCGTCATCGTCGGTGTGGCCGCTGGCGAGTTCGGTCCAGTCCGTTGCCTGTTGCTGGTATAAACGAATGGCTACATGGCTGGCCGGTTTACCGAGCGTAGTGTCGAGAATATGGGTCGTAATGGGGCTCATGCGATCAGTAATTTTTCCAGACGAATTCGGGTAATTTTGTTTTGCTCCTGCATCGCAATCTGGATTTCATCATCGGGCAAATTAGGGAGTCGTGCTAGCAGAATGTCCAGCATTTCGTTGGCCGATTTGCCCGTGGCGCATACAATAAAGATATACCCGAATTTTTCTTCATAAAGCCGGTTTCCTTCGGCTAACTGTTTCAGAACCGCTTCCGAAGCCGCCGAAACGCCCGCCTGTTCGCCCGATGCCCAGGCTTTGGTATTGGCGAATTTTTCGCGCAGGGAATTGATATCGCCAATTTTGGGGTGGTGTTCGAAGGCTTCCTTCCAGTCTCGTTCAGAGCAGGCAAACCAGATTACGTCGGACTGTTCGAACAGTTCTTCGCGACTTTCGACCGGGAAGAGTTTAGCCATTTCGTTGGCCCAGGCCGTCGAACCACAACACGTTGTCAGAACTGCTTTTAGCCGGGCAACCGGGAGTTCGTTTAGTTCGGGTAGGGTCATACGGATGTCGGAAAACGATTGACATTTTTATAATAAATATACACTGCCGGTTCTTTGCCCATTGCCGTAAACCACTGCTGGCAGTAGGGAGCCATCCAGATCGAATCACCTTTTTTGATAGGATACCAGTCTTTGTCGAGCATATATACGCCCTGTCCCTGCAAATAAATGAGCCCATGTTCCATAATATGTGTTTCCACAAATGGTAGATGGCCGCCCGGATCGTAGGTGAAAATATTAACGGCCATATCAAACGACAGCGTATCGGGTAGCAATACCTGCAATCGCAGGGCCGGATCGCCCAGATACGTGGGGCCGTCGACCTTGGCGGCATCCCCAAAAATTACGGATGGAACGTCGTAACCGGCAAGCTTTTCGTAGACCTTATGGAATGTCAGGAGTTGAGTTCCCGGTGTTGGGTTTTCGATTCGATATTCCTTGCCAACAGGAATGTACACAAACTGCCCTTTAGAAAGTGTCTGGCTTTCTCCATCGACCGTTGCGTGGCATTGCCCGTCGATGACATAGAAAAACAGTTGAGCTACGTTGGTTGCGCCCGTCAGAGTGCCATTCTCGTTTAGCGTGATGAGTGTCTGGCAGAGGTTGGCACCCATTTGTTCATTGATGATGACATTGACGGTGCAGTTGTCCCAACCCGGAACGCGGCTGTTGATATAGCCATCGGGGCTGATAATGGCATGATTGCGTTTAACAACAGACCGGGTAAGTGCAGAAATTTCCATAGATTTCAAGAGCTGGTCATTGGATACTGGTCATTAGTCATCAGTATCTACTGACTAATGAGACAAATGACAATAAAATTAGCTTTCAATTAGACGTTGCAAGAATAAATCGGCTACCCGTAAGGTGGCAGCCATATCGGTCAGTTCGGTATTTTCCAGCGGATTGTGACTAATGCCTTTATAGCATCGTACAAACAGCATGGCTACCGGCGCTACCTGCGAAATCGGAACGGCATCGTGCCCGGCACCGCTCACGAGCCGAACCACATCGTACCCACTGTTGTCGATGGCCTGGGCGAGTAGATTACTGAGTGCCGGGTCGCAGGCAACCGGAGCCGTTTCCTGAATAAGCATCCAGTTGATAGCTACAGCACGTTTTTGCCCAATCGACAAACAGATTTGATGTAGGCTTTGGTACGCTTTGGTTAGGGTTATTTCGTCGTTGCTGCGGACATCCAGACTGCAAACGACTTCGCCCGGAATAACGTTACTGGCTGAATTGACTACATGCAATTTCCCAACCGTAGCCACCAGATCTGGCTGGCTGCCGGCCAGTTTTTCAGCCTCCAGCGCAAATTCGGCGGCTGCACACAGCGCATCCTGACGCATCGCCATGGGTACCGTTCCGGCATGACCCGCCATACCAAGAAACGTAATTTCGATACGCTTCTGTCCGGCAATGGCCGTTACAACGGCTATGGGAATGTTGCGTTCGTAGAGAACCGGCCCCTGCTCAATGTGGATTTCAAAATATCCGAGCCAATCGTCTTTCAGAATTGCGGATGCGGTTAGCTTGTCTGCATCGCCACCGATTTGTGCTAGTACGTCTTTCAGGGGTATGCCATTGGCGTCTGGTTTGTCGAGCAACTGCTTGTCGAATAGTCCGGCTACCACCTTGCTGCCAAGATAAGTCGTGTGAAACCGAACCCCTTCTTCATCGCTAAAGGCAATCAGTTCGAGATGAAACGGCAACGGCTTGTCCAACTTGAGGTGTTTAACCAGATCGAGGGCCATAATTATTCCCATTGGCCCGTCGAATTTTCCGGCATTCACGACCGTGTCCATATGCGAAGCCAGCACAAAGGTTTTTGCGTTGGGATCTGGGCTGATAAGCCGCCCCCGCACATTGCCAATGGCATCGGCCTGCGTTTGCAAACCGATGGCCTGCATCCATTCCTGAATCAGCCCAGATCCCTGCCGAAAGGCTTCGGTACCGAACGTACGCGTAATACACGAAGGATCTTCGCTGATGGCAGCCAGTTGGTTGATTTTTGTCAGTACGTTTTCTGCCCGTTCTAAATAAGTATTCATGCTGTTCAAATCAGCGCCAGCAAACCAGCCGCATTAATTATATAAGAACAGCCTGGTTTGTTGGCATTAGCGATCATTTGTCATCGCCGTGATAAATTGGCTTATCATTCATTCTGACTACGTATCCTTTCCAGAGAATAATTTCCAGACTGTCTTTCGTCCAGTGCTGATTGCCTTTCTCTCCTGTTTCGGTTAACACAAGTCCTTCGGGCCGACCCGGCAAAAACAATTCGGCCTGCTTCCGATCTGTGCTGAAAAGCAGAAACGCTGCTGCGCTATCGGCGCTGTTTTCGGCAATTGATTGTAATTTTATTTGTTCGAATACCCGAATACAGTCGTTCCTGACCGGCGACCATATATAGCCCGCTGACCCAATGCAGCCATGTTCGTCTTTGTCATTTCCCACTACAGTTGAGGTGGGTTGGGCGCTGGCTGAGTCGGCAGTAGCTTTTTCATTTTTCTGGGTTTGGCTATTGTTGCATGACGCGAGCCATGAAACAGCCAGCAGGAGTACGGCAGTCGATTTCATAATAAACGTTACGGTGAAAAAATAAAACGGTTAAAGCTGATTCAGAACAATAGATCCCATTTGTTCCTTGAGGAAACTTCCGGCACCAAATACGCATGTGCCTGCCAGATACGTTTGCTCGACCACGCCATAAAGCGGCTGATGCAGATACGGCGTCATTTTGTGTCGGTGAAAAATAGCATCTTCCGTAACTATGAAGGACTGGTTAGGATTCCAGACAACCAGATCGGCATCATAACCCGCTGCAATTTTCCCTTTCGTAGCTGCCAGACCAGCTAGTTGTGCCGGTTTTTCGGAAAGCCAGTTTGCTATATCGGTTACAGAAAAACCACGCTGTCGGGCGGCTGTCCACAAAACGGGCAAGGCCAGTTGGAGCGACGCAATACCGCCCCAGGCTTTCAGGAAATCGCCATTTTGCATATGTTTCAAATCGGGTGGAGCAGGGGAGTGGTCGGTAGCGACAAAATCGATAATACCTGCGCCAAGCGCTTGCCACAGGCGGTCGTTGTTGGCTCGTTCGCGGATGGGCGGAGCACACTTAAACTGTGTTTGCCCATCGGGAATGCTTTCTGCATCGAAAAATAGGTAATGCTGGGCTGTTTCAACCGTTAGCGGCAAACCATGCTGTTTCGCTTTGGCAATGGGCTGGATGGAATTGGCCGACGATAGATGGACAATATGGGTTCGGCAATTGTATTCTTCGCACAACCGGATCATCAGGGCAATGGCATTGTCTTCCCACGCTTTCGGGCGCGACAACAGGTAGTTCTGATACGAACGCACATCGCCCGTTGCCAACAATTCGTTGGTCGATAATTCGCAATGAACCAGCAGAGGCAGGTTGTAGCGGGCAATGATGGGCATGGCTTGCCGCAGATCGGCTTCCGTAACGTTCGGGAAATCGTCGATGCCGGAGTGCGTCAGAAACGCTTTAAAGCCCAGCACGCCTTTGTCGATCAGTGGCTCAATATCGTTGGCGTTGCCCGGAACTACACCACCCCAGAAACCGCAGTTGGTGTGAAGCTGACCACGGGTGGCTGCTAATTTTTGTTCAAAAGCGGCTACAGTGGTGGTTACGGGCGACGAGTTGAGCGGCATATCGACCAGCGTTGTTAGCCCACCGGCAAGGGCAGCTCGGGTGGCCGTATCGAAACCCTCCCAATCGGTACGGCCCGGTTCGTTGATATGAACGTGCGGATCGATTACTCCGGCCATCAGCACATTGTCCTGTATGTCGATCACATTGTCCGAAAAGCCTGTGGGCAGTTCGGAGCGAACGTCGGCAATCTGCCCATTCTTTATCAGAACTACCGCTGGCCCGAGACCATTGGGTGTGATCACGTTTTTTCCTTTGATGGCGAAGTCAATCATGGAGCTCGTCGTATTGCGTAGCGTAAACCAGGGTACTTATTCAGTAGACTTACGAACTTGCTGTCGTTGATTAAAAATAGGAAATTAATATGTATACTAGGGGTCAATACTACCTAAAACAGCCGAAACAACCATGAAGCATGTTCTTAAAAAAAATGCCTACGGCAAGAATGCCGTAAATCTTTCGAAAATTATTCGGCATGCTGACTATCATGAATTCAGACAGATTTCTGTCAGTATTTCATTAGAAGGTGATTTTGAAACCGCACACACCCTGGGCGACAACAGCAGGATTTTGCCGACCGATACGCAGAAAAATACGGTGTATGCGCTGGCAAAAGATCATTTTACTGACTCCATCGAACACTTTGCGCTCTATTTAGCTAATTATTTCGTTTCGACAAATCCGCAGGTGTCGCAGGCTAAAGTCGATATTGTTGAATTGCCATGGACGCGTATGACCTTCGATGGCGAATTGCACCATCATGCCTACATAGGTGGCAGTTCAGAGAAACACACGACAAGGGTAGTGCAAACGCGGGAAGGTGTTTCCATCTGTTCGGGCCTGAACGGTCTGCTCATCCTGAAAACGACGGACTCGGGTTTTGAGGGTTACATTAAAGATCAGTATACGACGCTGAAAGAAACCGCCGACCGTATTTTTGCCACGCAGTGCGAAGCTACCTGGGACTACACGTCAACCGATCTGGATTTTACGGCCACCTTTGCAACCATCCGCGAAGCCTTGCTGAAAACCTTTGCGCATCATAAAAGTCTGTCGGTTCAGCAAACCTTGATGGCGATGGGTGAAGCCGTATTGAATGCTGTGCCGGATGTAAGTGAGATTAGTTTAACGCTACCCAATAAACACCATATTCTGTTTAATCTGGAGCCGTTTGGGATGGAAAATAAAAACGAAATCTTCATCGCCACCGACGAGCCCTATGGCTACATTACGGGAACGGTGAGCCGGTGATTTATTTAGTGTAGAGTGAAAAATAGTTTTAATGGATGCAGAGCTATTTTTCACTCTACACTCTTCACTAAATAAACCTCTTCGCTAAACACGGCTAAAATCTCATACCGATTGGATAATCTGGCGCACTGTTCGAATGGATAAATGTGTTTCCTTTGTTTCTGAATTTTCCTGTAAGCTTATTCAATCAATTTCATGGAGTCATTAGTGTGTATCGAACCGCGACAGTTTGCCTATAAACAGATCGAAAAACCCGTACTGACGGCCGGAAATGCCATTGTCCGAATCCGGCGTATTGGTATTTGTGGAACCGATCTGCACGCGTTCGAAGGTACACAGCCGTATTTTAGTTATCCTCGTATTCTAGGGCATGAACTGGCCGGTGATCTGGTCGAAGCTGATGGTGCCCCCGATTTTATGCCTGGCGAAGCGATTACGTTTATTCCGTATTTCAATTGTGGCTACTGCATTGCCTGTCGGTCGGGTAAGCCTAATTGTTGCGTTCGTATTCAGGTTTCGGGTGTGCATATCGATGGGGGAATGGTCGAATACCTTTCTGTGCCATCCTATTCGCTGGTACATGGCGATGGCCTGAGTCACGACGAACTGGCGCTGGTAGAACCATTGGCCATTGGTGCCCACGGCGTTCGTCGGGCCGATGTGCAACCGGGCGAAAATGTGCTGGTCGTTGGAGCCGGACCGATTGGCCTGGGAACAATGGAGTTTGCCCGTATTGCTGGTGCCAACGTCATCGCGCTCGACATTAATGAATCCCGGCTGGCGTTCTGCAAGAACCGCTTAGGCGTTAGTCATACTGTCAATGCATTATCACCTGACGTTGCTGAGCAACTCTCAGTCATTACCAATGGTGATATGCCTACCGTTGTGATCGACGCGACGGGGAGCCTTCGAGCCATTAATACCGCATTTGCTTATATGGCGCATAGTGGCCGGTATGTGCTGGTAGGCTTACAGAAAGGCGACATCAGTTTTTCGCATCCCGAATTTCACAAACGCGAAGCCACGCTCATGAGCAGCCGCAACGCTACCCGCGTCGATTTTGAGCACGTGATTGCCAGTATGAAAAAAGGCCTGGTCGATCCCACCACCTACATTACTCATCGCGTTGGTTTCGACCAGATTCAATCTGAATTTGAGAGCTGGCTCGATCCCGCCAACGGCGTTATTAAAGCGATAGCGTCTTTTTAGTGAAGAGCTTAGTTAGTGAAGAATGAAGAGTGAAGAATAGCTCCGCATCCTTTGAAATTATTCTTCATTCTTCACTAAATATCACCATTCCAGAAACACCATACCGGCACCGCAGAGGAACAGGGTGATGCCTGCCAGTGCGTGCATATAGCGTTCGAGTTTGTCAGTTTTCAGGAAGGAAAATCCGTAGTAGCCGAGCAGGACCAGCGCGAGCATCGTGATCAGGGTACAGAGCGTATACACGCCGATTAGTAGCAGCATACCCATCCACGAGTGTTGGACTGCGGGAAAATAAAGAAGAGGGATCATCGGCTCACAGGGGCCCAGCACAAAGATGACAAACATAACCCAGGGCGTTACTCTGAATCGCTCCTGAGGGTAAACTGCCCGACCATGTTTATGCTGGTACACATACATCGCTCCATCGTCGTAGATATCGACGTGTTTGTGGGGGCGGTTCTGATAAGCGCGATACACACCCCACAAGCAATAGACAAACCCAAAGGCCAATAGGGCCCAGCCTGCCATGCCACCGCGTATGGATTCAAACCAACTGATTCTGGCGACCGACCAGCCCACCGCAGCTCCGCCTAACCCGAGCAGTACCGAACTCCAGACGTGGCCACAACCGCATACGAGCGTCCAGCCTATGGTTCGTGTCAGCGACCAGCCGCGGGCTCTGGCCAGTGCAATAAATGGCACATAATGATCTGGCCCCGTAAGTGTGTGCAGAAATGCGATGGTGAGGGCAGTAAGCACCAGTAGCTGATTTTCAGGCTGCATTGGTTACGGCTTTCGGTTGCGGCAAAAGGTTAGCAATGGTTTTTAGACAAGTGTGTAATTGCTCGGCCCGATGGCCAAGGAGTCTAATAACCAGTCCGTTGACTGGTGCCGCCGTAACGCCGAACAGAACATCAGATTGCTGATTAAGATAGTCGTGTAGGGTGTTGCTGAGCGTGCTTACCGGCGCTTGTTGATGGAGGTAGAGCAGGTTGGCCTGATGCGTGAACCCTTCCATCTGGCCAATAGCCTGTACGTTCATCCGATCAGGTTCGACCAAAAGATTTTCTTTGACAACTAACCGCTGATTGAGCCATACCTGCGTCAGATTATGGTAACGCGAAAAGTGGAAGACTTCGCCGTTGAGCTTACGACCACAGGTAAGTACTTCGCCCCAGATTAAACTACTCGAATCGGTCATGTCGATGCGGTTAATGGCCGAAAATCGGGAAGCTTCATGGGGTACTGTAGGATGAGGCAGGTAACAAAATGCAGAGTTGGCCGCCAGTCTAATCTGCGTTTGCTGCGAAGCTCCGAGCTTCATGCTAAACAGCCGTTGATAAGATTGAGTCTGTAGCTCCAGCGCACAATTCTCGGCTACATCAACCTGTATCTGATAAACGTCGCCCTCTAAAATACCCGGCGACGAGCTCATCAGCATTAGTTTCAGCAGATTCGACCGTTTGTCTTCAGTGACATTGGCAACTTTAAACGGTGGCGTAAAAAACGCTTTTTTAAGAACGGTTCTGTCTTCCCGATGGGCGGTCTGAATGTGTAGCTTGGCCTTCATCGCCACAATTTAGGCTCTTCAATAGTTTCGAGTAAGGCATATCGCCGTATCCAGTCAATCACACTGTCGAGTCCTTCGAGGCTCATCAGGTTGGTGAATATAAACGGCTGGCCGTTGCGCATTCGTCGGGCGTCGCGCTCCATCACGTCCAGATTGGCGTTAACGTAAGGTGCCAGGTCTATTTTATTGATAATCAACAGGTCGGAGCGTGTGATGCCGGGCCCGCCTTTACGGGGGATTTTGTCGCCTTCGGCCACGTCGATCACAAAAATGGTCACGTCGGCCAGATCGGGGCTAAACGTAGCCGAGAGGTTATCGCCACCACTTTCGATGAAGATAATTTCGATATCGGGAAATCGCTGGGCCATTTCGTCAACTGCTTCCAGATTCATGCTGGCATCTTCGCGAATGGCCGTATGCGGGCACCCTCCGGTTTCGACACCAATAATCCGTTCGGGGGGCAGCAGGCTATTCTGCGTCAGAAACTCGGCATCTTCTTTGGTATAAATGTCGTTGGTGATAACGCCAATGCTATAGTGCCTGGTCATTTGCCGCGATAGCCGCTCAATCAGTGCCGTTTTTCCTGACCCTACCGGCCCGGCCACGCCAATTTTTATGTAGTTTCTTGATGTCATGGATTGATGTCACAAAATAGCCACCCACCAGTATCGGGGTTCACCCTCTAATTTAAGAAATAGCCGAGAGAGTTCCGTTCTGCTCCATAGTAACAACACATTCGCTATTGTCGCTCCAACTTGTAGTAATGATACCAGCAGGCCAGGTCTCGCGTTGCGCGCCCAATTATCGTAAGTTTAATTTCATGCCTTCGTGGGTAGCCACGAAGCCCAGTGATTCGTAGAAATGAACAGCTTTAGGGCGTTGTTTATCCGTTGTCAACTGAAGCATATAACACCCTTGCTCGCGGGCTCTTTCAATAGCGTAGGTAAACATTGCCGTTCCAATACCTTTGCCACGATGAGTTGAATGAACTCTTACGGCTTCAATCTGAGCGCGGAGGCCGCCCTGATGGGTTAGGTATTGGATAAACGTCAACTGGAATGTACCTACGGGTTTGCCGTTCAATTCGGCCAGGGTCAGCTCCTGATTCGAATCCTTTATGATTCGTTCAAAGGCTTTTATGTATGCTTCGGGAAGGGGTAGCTCCAGCTTTTCGCGCATAGACCCCAGTGGATCATCGGCCAGCATTTGTACAATTTCTACTAAATCATTCGCTGTTGCTAATCGAAAGGTAAGCTGTTGATTCATATAACATCTGCTTTGTTGCAACAAAAAAATCCCGCAGCGGGTAGGCTACGGGATTTACTGATTTACTTTTTCGACGCTGTCTTTTTTGCGGTTGCCGTCGTCTTTTTCGTTGTTGTTTTTTTTGCCGCAGTATCGCTGGCTTTCGCTTTTGTGGCACTGGCTTTTTTGGCCGGTGCTTTGGTGGATGCCGGATCGTCGCCCGCCAATTGCAGGCAATCGTCGAGCGTCAGGCTGGCCGGGTCAACATCTTTGGGAATTCGGATATTCCGTTTACCCACTGCCAGATACGGCCCATACTGACCATTCACAACTTTCACCGCCGGATTTTCCGGAAATTCTTTAATATACTTATTCGCTTCAATTTGCCGTTTGGCCTGGATCAGTTCGATCGCTCTCTCCAGCGTTATACCCGCCAGCGACTCATTCCGGGGCAATGAAATGTATTTATCTTCAAACTTTACATAGGGTCCAAAACGACCTTTCCCGGTTGTAACGGGCTTGCCTTCAAAATCGCCAAGTGTTTCGCTAACCGACTCGGCCCGTTTGGCCTGAATCAGTTCAATGGCGCGGGGTGCATCGATCGAATAGGGGTCGTCTTCGCGAGTGAGTGAAACATATTTGTCGTCGTGCTTCACATAGGGCCCAAACTTTCCGATGCCAATAACCATCGGTTTATCTTCGAAGAAGCCGATTTCGCGGGGCAACGCAAACAGGTCTAAGGCTTCCTGCAAAGTAATGGTTTCAATGAGTTGCCCATCGCGCAGGTTGGCAAAGCGGGGCTTTTCTTCATCGCTGGCTTCGCCAATTTGAACATAGGCTCCATAGCGTCCCAGCCGTGCCGACACGGGCTTCCCCGTTGCCGGATCAGCGCCTAAAACACGTTCGCCGGTTTTGAACGACACCCCCGATGCTCCCTGAATATCTTCGATACTCTTATGGAAGTCGCCGTAAAACTCTTCCAGCATTTTCTTCCAGTTCATCCGCCCATCTGCAATTTCGTCGAACTCTTTTTCGACTGTAGCTGTGAACTGGTAGTCGACAATATCAGGAAAATATTCAACCAGAAAATCGTTGACAACAATACCCGTGTTGGTCGGAAACAACTTGGCTTTTTCGGAGCCAAAGGTCTCTTTGCCACTGGTTTCTCTGATCTGGTTGTTCTGTAAGGTAAACTCCTGATACTTACGCTCCTGGCCTGGTTTGTCCTGCTTAATTACATAGCCCCGGTTAATAATTGTGGAAATTGTTGGGGCATAGGTCGATGGGCGGCCAATACCCATTTCTTCCAGTTTTTTTACCAGCGACGCTTCGGCATAACGCGGTTGCGGACGCGAAAACTTCTCGGTTGCCTTCATCTGCCCAAGCGCCAGCGGTTGGCCAATGGTTAGGGGAGGGAGCATTCCTTTGGCATCTTCGTCGCCATCTTCGTCGTCTTTCGACTCCAGATAAACGCGCAGAAAACCATCGAATTTGATCACTTCGCCCTGTGCCACCAGCTCATTGGGGAAATTGCGTGGCTGAGCCAGAGTATCGATAAACGGACTGTCGTCCACATGAGTCTGTATTGTTGCTGTTGCACCATTGGCAAACCGGATACCGATCGTAACCGTTGTCCGCTCCAGTTGAGCATCGGCCATTTGCGAAGCAATCGACCGTTTCCAGATCAGTTCATACAATCGTTTCTGATCCCGATCGGCTCCGGCATTGCGGTCGTTGAAGTTGGTAGGCCGAATGGCTTCGTGTGCTTCCTGTGCCGACTCGTTTTTAGTCTTAAACTGCCGGGTCTGTACATATTGCGGTCCAAATTCAGTTTCGATTTCGGCCTTGGCTTTATCGATTGCTTCCTGCGACAGGTTTGTTGAATCGGTACGCATGTAGGAAATCTTACCGGCTTCGTACAGATTCTGTGCTAACCGCATGGTGCGATCGACCGAAAAGCTAAGCTTACGCGAAGCTTCCTGTTGGAGAGTAGACGTGGTAAAAGGCGGAGCTGGTGATTTTTTGGCAGGTTTTACTTCCAGATTTTTGATCGTAAAGGTAGCCCCTACACAGGCTTCGAGAAACGCACGCGCATCGCCTGCGGTGGCAAAGTTCTTCGGCAATTCGGCATTCAGAACTTTAGTGCCATCGACAATAAACTGGGCAGTAACCTTAAAAGACGATTTTGACTGGTGCCTATCGATCTCGCGTTCCCGTTCGACAACAAGCCGCAGCGCAACCGATTGCACACGACCTGCCGACAATCCGGTGCTGCCGCCTTTGATCTTACGCCATAGAACGGGCGAGAGTTCGTAACCGACCAGCCGGTCGAGCACGCGCCGAGCCTGCTGCGCATTAACCAGATCGACATCAATGGTGCGGGGGGTTTTAATGGCATTCTGGATGGCATTCTTAGTGATTTCGCGAAAAACAATTCGTTTCGTATTGTCACGCAGGCCCAATGCTTCTTTCAAGTGCCAGGAAATGGCTTCTCCTTCGCGATCATCGTCAGTAGCAAGCCATACTTCATCGGCCGACTTGGCTAATGTTTTGAGTTCACTGACCAGCTTTTTTTTATCGGGCGAAATTTCATAAGACGGTTGGAAGCCATTGGCTACGTCTACGGCCAGCCCATCTTTGGGCAAATCGCGAACGTGGCCAAAACTGGACTTCACCGTAAAGTCCTTACCCAGATAGCCTTCAATGGTTTTCGCCTTCGCCGGCGACTCCACAATGACTAAGTTTTTCGACATAGTTGGTGTTCAGGTTGATGATACCTCCTCTGCTATTTTCGCATCGACCGGGCCAAATATAGACGCAAAAGCCTTACTTGTGCAACCTGCCAAGTTTTATGGAACCAAATGAGAGGAGGAAATTATATAGGTATGTAACAATATATAATAAATCAACGTTCGGATTTTTATCGAGAGATTCTGTAACGTAGCTGACGAGTGTAAGATAAAATAGCTACAAAACCGGCTGTCTTACAGAAGCTAACCCGAAATAAACATGCGCTGCAGGCTGATTCACTGGTAGTGTTTATATTCACTATTAATCATTAGCTACACATCTCTCCATGTATGCCAGCAACTGGCAATAAATTTCTCAATTAGTCTGAATGTAATCATACTGAGCTTAGCGTTTCTTCCTGTTAAGTCTACTGAGTTACCCATTGCCTATCGTCCAGCAAGGTAACGATCCTTAATGTAGTGTAACCGATGCTGATACACCTGTTTGCTAAAGGAAAGGATACGGTATCCGGCATTTGTAAATAATTTAGATATATTTAATACATTTGATTTTAATCCCTTAATAGCAAAGATTCATTTTTAATTAGACGCATATATGTATGTCGAACGGACTAGAGCCTAACAATTGGCTAAATTCTCCCATTCTTCATCAGGGCTTATACGCGAGTGGACGAGGGCGCTTAGCTATGCATAGCATATTCTGGGGGTTTATGTTCCTGTTTATGCTGTACACCTATAAATGGCTGGTCAATGAATCTTCTTTAATTTTTATCCTGGCCCTTAGTGGTACAACCATCGTACTGGCAAGCTACTATTTTGTTGCCCACTATTGTTTACCTCTACTGTATCAAAAACAATGGCTACGGCTTTTAATGCTAGTAGTGGCCTTATACATTGTTCAGACGGCGTATAATTATTACTCATTTGTGTGGGTTGCCACACACTATAATGTATTTACAAAAATTGCAGATAACCTCGGAGGCAATGGAATACTGCATGCGCTGACACAAAGCAATACCTTATTAATTAACTGGTCGTTTACTCTATCGTCATTGACGATCCCGGTAGCGCTGAAAGTAGTGAAAGACATTTTGATGGCGCGAACCAAAACTGCCGAACTGGAGCGGGATAACATACGGCTGGAACTGCAATTTCTACAAGCTCAGATTCAGCCTCATTTTGTTTTAAATTCGATCAATAGCGTTTATTCGGTAGTGGCCGGTACCGACGATGAAGCTGCAACGATGCTTCTACGTCTGTCGGCCTTGCTACGGTATGCGCTTCACGAAACGGCTAACCCAACCGTGTCATTGGATAAGGAAGTCGAATTTCTCCGCGAATACATTGGGCTGGAGGCCGTTCGTCAACATGAACGCACTACGCTCTCGTTTCAAAATGAAGGCTCTGTAGAGGGGTATCAAATTCCTCCGCTTCTGCTGGTAACCTTTGTCGAAAATGCCTTCAAACATGGGATCAATGCAACTTATCGGCAGGCCTGGGCTAATGTACGGCTGCAAATTCAGGAAGATGGTATATTGAATTTTCAAGTAGAAAACTCAAAGCCTCCTCTTGATGTACAACAACGAAACAATAAACGCACTAAAGGTATAGGTCTCGAAAATACACGACGTCGGCTTAACTTATTATTCCCAAAACGACATCAATTACTAATAAAAAATGACCCCGAAACCTTTACGGTCAATCTGACACTTAACCTTGAGCGGACGAAACCCGCGTCGACAGAGACATTCCTAACCCAACAAAATGTAATCACCACACTCAATGGAGCAACGCACATATAGCTGTCTGATTGTTGATGATGAACCTCTTGCCCAGAATTTAATTGAAAAGTTTGTGGCCCGATTATCATTTTTAAAACTAATCGGAAAATCGAACCATGCGGTGGCAGCTATAGACGCCATTCATCAGTTTCATCCAGACATTATTTTTCTGGATATCACGATGCCCGAAATGACAGGATTTGAGTTGCTACAGACTTTAACCGCCAATCGGCCTCAGATCATTATGACAACCGCCCACTCTGAATATGCGGTTGAAGGATTTACCTATAACGTAACCGACTATTTAATTAAACCCATTTCGTTTGAGCACTTCCTGAGAGCGGTAAACCGCTCCATAGGCCGAATCAACGGTACAACAACAGCCATACCAACGGAAACAAAAGCCGCAGATGGGCAATACTTCTGGATCAAGGAAGGTACCAAACTTCTACAAATCAATACCGACGACGTGATCTTTATGGAAGGGCTTAAAGATTATGTTAAGGTACACCTGGTTGACCGGGTAGTGGTTACCTACCTAACGATGACCAAAATGGAAGAACTGCTTCCAAAGGGCCAATTTCTTCGCATCAATCGCTCTTATCTGGTACGCAAGAAAGCCATACGAGCCATTCATGGAAATACGATTGAAACACTTTCGAAACACGAACTAGTGATGGGTAGCAGTTACCGAAATTCGGTTCTGGAATCGCTGCGTGATACATTTATTGGACGCACAACACCAGAGTAAATTCATTTAGTCGAGAATATCACCTACTTAGTCTAAACAAATTGTTCGGCCTACCAGAATAGTCTACGTTTGAATGTTCCTTATTTCTAAACTTAATTTTTTCTATAATGAAAACAGCTACGCACAATTCGCTCACACCAACACTCAATAAAAAACGAGTGCATCACCTTACCAAATCTGCTCATCAGACAACCAACCCTAAACGATCTACGACTATAACCGGAACAGGAACAATCGCCACAAGCTTTTAGTAGGACAATGGTTTGCAAATCACACCGGATTTAAATCTGGTGTGATTTTTTATTCTTTCAATACGCGAGTATGATTAGTATAGCATCTAGTTTTTATCTACTCCGCCTTCCTGCTCTTCCTTTTCAATCCGTAAAAGTGGAGGCTATCGCCACCTCTTTACAACATCTATGGGAAACTACAATTCTGGCCGAAGCCGTGTTTGTTGCCTCCCCCGAGCTATATCAGCAAGTTAGTAACCATATTTCTTTAAAAGGCTGGCCACTCTCCAATGCGCTGTTCCATTCGTTGGTAAAATATGCGCTGCGGATGAGCAGCCGAGCTACCCCTTTCGGTCTGATGTCAGGCTTCTCGGTAGGTCAATTAGCCGAATCAACCCGGGTCAGCATCAATTCAGAACAAGTCGTTGTTCGACACCAACGGCTCGATATGGATTGCATGGCGGGCTTGATTCGGCACATTAACAGCGATATTACGATAAAAAAACAACTCCTTTTTTTCCCGAACAACAGTCGCTATACCGTTGGCGACGAACTCCGCTACACCGAACGGGACGATACAGGCTTAAGCCGCCACTACTTTATTAGCTCGGTTAGCCAAACGGACTATTTAACCGATTTACTACAACGAACGGAAACCGGAGCATCCCTGGAACACCTGGCCTGCCTGCTCAAGCAGGCAGGCGCTCCCTATCAAACAGCCCGTGCCTTTGTTGATGAACTCGTCGATAGTCAATTGCTGGTAAGTGAACTAGAGCCAATGCTTACAGGTCCTTCCATGATCTGCCGGTTACGCGAACGTCTTGCTCAACTACGGGGAAGTCATTCTCTTGTAAATAGATTGAGCCAGATTGAACACCTCCTCAGTTCGACAACGGCTGACTCAAGAGACGTTTACCAATCTGTAGAGAATCTAATAGCTGGCTATACAGGATCAACTGTACCTCAGCGGCTTATTCAAACTGACACATCATTGAATACACCTGACAATCAGATTAGTCAGAACGTTATTCAGACGATTCTTAGCCAACTGGCAGAGCTAAAAGACGTAAACCAATCATCTGTCACTACACAGCTCACCGACTTTAGCCGACGCTTTCGGGAACGATACGATCAGCAGGAAATTCCCCTACAACTGGCGCTGGATAGTGATTTTGGTATTGGTTACGGCAACTCATCGGGCGATCAGGCTAACTATACTCCTCTCTTAGATTCATTAACGATTCCTCCTGCCAATTCGCCGACCCAGTTTCTTTTAGGGCCTTATGAACAATTGGTGCTGAGCAAGTTCAGCCAGGCTTTAAGAGCGAATGAACCCGTCATAGTACTAACAGCCGATGATCTGATTCCATTAGAGGGTTCAGGCGTTCCGTTTGCCAGTAGTTTTTATGTTTTAGGCAATCTCCTCAGTGCATCGGCTGCAAATCTGGACCGTGGCGATTTTCAATTCAATATACTATCTGCTGAGGGCCCTTCGGCCGCTAACCTTCTGGGGCGGTTCTGCGCTCACTCGCCAGAGCTAACCAACCAGGTAAAACGCTTGCTCAAGCGCGAAGAAGAAGAACAACTCGATGCAATTTTTGCCGAAATAATTCACTGGCCAGATGATAGGCTGGGAAACATTCTGGTGCGCCCTGTTCTTCGTGACTATGAGATTCCCTATATCAGCCAGGCTTCGGTAGACAAAGACCATCAAATACCACTCGATGATTTACTGCTTTCAGTACAGGCAGATGGCCGATTAGTATTACGCTCGAAGCGATATGGGAAAGAAATTATTCCCCGATTATCGACAGCTCACAATTACCACACAGGCTTAAGTACGTATCAATTTTTGGCAGATTTGCAGCGGCAAAATCAGGCAACGCACCTTGGCTGGCAGTGGGGGGCCTTAGATAATCAGCCATTTTTACCCCGAGTTACATACAAAAATCTTATCCTGTCGCGCGCACGCTGGATACTTCGCCAGCACACCCTGCCAACGAATTCGCTCAACGAATTTATAGCGCATCTGTCCATACACTATAAGCTTCCCAAATGGATTGCGATTGCTGACGGAGATAATGAATTGGTGCTTGATTTAGAGTCGCTTATCGGACAGCAGTTGTTATTGGACGAATACCGTCGGCGATCTCCGTTACGAATTATAGAATGGGTGGCTACTCCCGACCAATGTTGGATAGCCACCAAAGACGGCTCCTACGTAAACGAGCTGGTTATTCCGTGTGAAACCAGAACAACGCCAGCTCCTTTATTTAATCAAAACAGATTTTCAACGGCCTGGGGCGCGGCTGAACCTGATTCCTTTTCCTACACTCGTTCCTTTGACCTAGGCAGCGAATGGCTCTACGTAAAACTCTATATGGGCGTACAGCCAGCCGATGACTTGCTAAAAACAGTAATCGGGCCATTTATTGAACAACTAAAAGCCCAAAACCAGATCGAACTTTTCTTTTTTATTCGCTATGCAGATCCTGATACGCATCTACGTCTGCGTTTTTATAGTACGCGTCCTCAATTTTATACCTCTGTTCTCGAACAGCTTTATCAACTCCTGGCACCTTACCGACAATCAGGGGTTATTTATCGGGTACAAACCGATACCTATGAGCGGGAAATAGAACGCTACGGCGCTAGTGCGATCGTCGATAGTGAGCAATTATTCGACGTCGATAGCCAGGCAATTCTGGACTATCTGAAGGATGAAATCAGTTTACAGGATCGTTGGCTTTTTGCCCTTCAAAGCTGCGATGCGTTGCTAAACGATTTTGGATTGAGTATTCAGGCTAAAGTTGGCTTGCTACAGCAGTTACAACGTCAATTTTTAGCCGAACACCGAGCCGATAAAACGCTCCGCAAAGAACTGAACGATCGCTACCGAAACGACCGGTCTATAATTGATCAGTTACTTTCTGGCGGCTTATCCGAAGGGTCAAACCTGAATGCCGCATATCTACAGACGCGCTCCCGGCAACTCCAGGCCATTATTGATCGAATTAAGGGCAACATCCAGAATACTAGCCACCAACCAGCAGAATATTCGCTAATTGCCAGTTATCTGCATATGAGTTTGAATCGCCTGTTTATTTCCCAGCAACGCACGCACGAGATGGTTATTTATCATTTTCTGGCTCGATATTATGAGTCACAACAGGCTCGGCAATGCCGCTAAGGACTTATAAACGAGCAGACACCCGCCTTTGTCGAGTTGATGGGAACGTTAGTCTAAATTTTTAAGGAATTCCAATCAGTAGGGCTAAACTTGTTTCAACAAACACATAACACACCCTTTTCAATGAAATCATTTCTGGAAAAGTTTATGCCAAAGGCAATGGCTGATTCAGTCAATCGTAAGCTGCAAAGCAATGAAATCGAACTTTTATCCGACGAGTTATCCTTAAAAGTGCGCGGGGGCGATAAAGATTACTCGCCCACATACGAGCATGAAGTAGAAAAACAAAGCAAGTTTACTGATCCTTCTATTCTACTAAGGTTTTAACAGTTGTTTGAGTGAGCGATTTGACCGCAGCAGGTATATGCGCAACTACTAATGCTAAACACTTATTAGCGGCATAAGTCTTCTGTCTTTCAAAACCAAAACGTATATACCATATCGTTATGAAGTGGAAAAATGTCTTTTCATTACCGAAACGCAAAAAAGTTCGTCGAAAAATCTTGGACCACCTAAGCGAAGCTGATGGCCCAATCGATGCCAATCAGGTAACTGGTGGCACTCCATCGACACCCGGACAGCCAGAAGTAGGATGGCTCAAGAGCGAAGCTTCTGGTACGCCAAAAATGTAACAATCGGGTTTGACATGAGAAAGCATCGTCATCCGCAGATAAAAGGCCTGGTTATTAAGGTAGCCAGTCGATGCAATTTAAATTGCTCCTACTGTTACGTTTACAATCAGGGTGACACTACCTATCAATTACAGCCGCGCTTCATGTCGGGCGAAACCGTTTCGTTGCTGCTGAAGCGTGTTGGCGATTATTGCCGAAGGCACCGATCAAGAACATTCCGCTTTATTTTCCACGGGGGCGAGCCACTGCTCGTCCCCGTTTCGTTTTATTATGAGTTTGTCGGAAAAGTGACTAGCTACCTGCCCACTTACACAACGGTTAGTTATTTTGTTCAGACGAATGGGGTTTTACTAACCGATCGGTGGTGCCAGGTGCTGGGTGAGCTGAATATCCAGATTGGCATTAGCCTGGATGGAGACCCACAAACCCATAATAAATACCGGGTCGACCACAAAGGGCAAGGTTCTTACGAAGCAACCATTCGGGGGCTACGCAAAGCCCAGGCTCACAAAGCCGTTCGCTATGAGCCTGGTATTTTAGTAGTTATAGATCCAGGCAGTGATCCCGCCAGTTTTTTAGAGCAAATGGTCAGGTTAAAGATTAGCTCGCTGAATCTGCTTTTTCCCGATGGAACGCACACGAACCGGCCTCCTCATTTACCGCTTCATTCATTAGAAACACCTTATGCAGATTGGCTTGTTCAGGTCTTTGATAAATGGTTGCAACTACCGGTATCGGAACGGCCTTCCATTCGTTTATTCCAGCAACTTATCAATCTAATTCTTGGCTTTACGCCAGCCGCTACCGTTGTTGGACGCAAACCGGGTGTTTTTCTGGTTATTGAAACCGACGGTAGCATTGAAGCTGAAGATTCACTGAAAGTCTGCCAGCCCGGCATTACCAAGGAAGGACAGCATCTACAGACGCATACCCTGGAATCGGCTCTGGCAGCCCCCCTCGTTACCCAATGCGCGCACAGCCGGTCAGCCTTACCAACCAAATGCCTGCCTTGCCCCATTCGAAATGTTTGCGGAGGAGGGTTTGTCGTACATCGCTACCATCCCGAGAATGGATTCGACAATCCGTCGGTTTATTGCCGGGACTTGCTCAGGCTTATTACCCATATTCAAACCACAGTGCTGGCTACTTTACCACGCTCGTTAGTAGAAAACTATTCCGTTCGACCGTTGCCGTTCGAACAGGCCCTGGAGATCTTAAGCAAGTCAAACAGCGAGAGTTGATTCGAATTTGTCGAGTATATCGAAAGCTTGGTCTAAAGAATTTTTGGATTGCTACGATAGCCTGCATCTTTCACTTGTTAAACACATGCGCTGCCTATAAGGCGCCACAAGCGGCCTAATGTGTTTATAGTCAGTTCACTTTAATTCCTAAAACAATGGCAAGTAAATCATTGAAACAGATTGTAAATCAACTGAAAAGCAGTGATCCTGAGACAACCGAAGGCTTTTCTGAGCTTACGCCTGAAGAAGCCGAAGAACTGGCCGGTGGGCTAACCGACATTGGCCTGAACGGAGCCTGCGGCAACAAAGGTTGCCCAACAACCAACACCAGTTGTGGGCAGTCGCAGTAGCATACACGCTGTTTCAGAGCATTTCTTCACAATTTATTTTATCTCAAAAACATGGCTACTAAATCGTTAGACAAAATCCTGAACCAACTCCCCGCCAGCGAGGGCGAAGAAACAGAAGGATTCTCGGAAATCAGCCCCGAAGAAGCCGAAGAACTGGCTGGTGGCCTGACCGATATAGGTGTTAATGGCGCCTGTGGCAACAAAGGCTGCCCCATATCAAACTCAGGCTGTTAGCGATCGGGATAGTGACTTATACGATCGGGTATAGCAGAACTTGACTAGTCAAGCACCCTATCGGCCTACCAGCACGCAGCGTTTATTCATTCTATTTTATTTTTAAACCAGATTATGGCTACTAAATCGTTAGACAAAATCCTGAATCAGCTACCAGGCAACGAAGGCGAGGAAACGGAAGGGTTCTCAGAAATCACTCCTGAAGAAGCCGAAGAATTATCGGGGGGGCTTTCCGACATTGATGTTAATGGTGCCTGCGGCAACAGAGGATGCCCGGTGTCAAATACAGGATGTAAATAAGGGTACTCACCAACGACTGGGTTCGGGTTAAGCAGCCCATATTCCCCTACAGGTATGCAAATTCAGGGAAATTAATCTGACCACCCTTGTTCAACTTTCCCAATCAACCACAATTCAACCAGTAAAAAAACATGGCTACTAAATCGTTAAAACAAGTCCTGAACCAGTTGACCAGTAAAGACGGCTCTGAAAGCGAAGGCTTCTCAGAACTATCGCCCGAAGAAGCCGAAGAACTGGCTGGCGGCCTAACCGATATTGGTGTTAATGGTGCCTGCGGTAACAAAGGCTGCCCAACCACTAACTCAAGTTGCGGTAAATCGTAAAGTTCCCTGCGCCATGCGGGGCAAGCCTGTACTCGTATGGCGCAGCCCTTATATCCTGCTAAAGCAGGAATCTATCCTCCAGCATACGATTTTCTTTCCCTAAAAAAATAACAAATCATCTGTCATATCGCCATGACCAATAAATCTCTGGAAAACGCTATTAAACAAGTAGGCCAATCGTCCGCCGAAGAAACGGAAGGATTCTCAGAAATTACTCCCGAAGAAGCCGACGAACTAGCCGGAGGATACAGTGGTGAAAAAAATACGGGCTGTCCTGTGTATAACACGGGTTGCCCCAGTCCTGCCGCTTAACCTTTTCCTACTGGCGTTACTCATTATCATTCACATTCGTTTTTCACCCAATCCTTCCCGTTTTCTAATCTTTTTGATGCTATGAACTTCAAACGATCACACTATTTGGTCATCACCGATCCTATATCGGATACGATTCCTAAACGAATGTTATTAGCAACCCGTACGGCCCGAACCCTCGTAATCAACGAATCGCTCCATACGAAACTACAAAACGAGGATTGGGACGAAATGAATGACAATGACTTTGACAAACTGCGTCAGATCGAAGCTATTGTACCAGCAAATGAAAATGAATTACAAACCATTATTGGCCGGAACAAAGCCGCAGTAGCCGATGGGAATACCTTATATCATGTTATTCAGCCAACGGCAATGTGCCAGTTAGGATGCGGCTACTGCGGCCAAAAACATACTAAAGACTACGTCGGGGCCGCATCGTCAGAGTTGATCCTGGAACGTATCGAGAGCAAATTTTCGCTCAAGAATTACAGGCATGTCGAAATTGCCTGGTTCGGTGGGGAGCCGCTCATGGCCTATGCTCAAATTCGCGAACTGACGCCTAAACTTAAAGCACTAGCCAGGCAATATAATTGCACCTATAGTGCCAAGCTGGTCACCAATGGCTTAAGTTTAAAGGAGCCTATTTTCCTGGATCTGGTCCAGAAATATGGTGTTAATTCAATAGAAGTGACGTTAGACGGTACTGCCGAATACCACGACGCCCGGCGGCATACGAAAGAAGGGCTTTCAACATTCAACCTCATTTTCCAGAATCTGGTAAAGATTTACAATCGTTCTGATTTCAAAGAGTTGGCCTGCCCGATTTCCATACGGTGTAATGTCGACGAACGTAATAATGAGAGTGTTGTTCCGCTCATCAAATTACTAGCCAAGCACAATTTGCAGGACAAAATTGCTTATTTCTACGTAGCGCCGATTCATGCCTGGGGCAACGATGCTCATAAACTTTCGTTGGAAAAACAGGTTTTTGCTGAGCAGGAAATTGACTGGATTGTCGAGCAATTTAAACACGGTTTTACTCCCTCCCTATTACCCGGTCTGAATCCGGTGGTTTGCCTGTCGGTGACGCCCGACGCCGAGGTTTTCGACGCTTTTGGTAACGTGTTTGACTGCACAGAGGTGCCTTATGTGGAAAGTTATGAAGGAACAGAATATGTACTGGGGAATATCAACAACGGCTTAAACTCCTTATCAAAACACCGCACCCTATTGAGTTTCAATGATGAAATAATGGACGGAAAATACCCCTGTACGTCATGCCAGATGCTGCCCGTATGTGGCGGAAGCTGTCCCAAATCGTGGCGGGAAGGTATGGCCGCCTGTCCAACCAATAAATTCAATATCAAAGACAAGTTGCTGATGCATTATGCCATTAAAAAGAGTGGCAAGGAAGAGTTTGTTGCCATGATTGCCGACTAACGCATCAGCTATACCTCGCCCTGCTTCCAGCTTCTATCACATCGATTTTGCTTACCGTCCCTAGCCTGGCACTAACCAAACAGATAAGCATTGTATGGACCCTACTCAGCCCTATTTACAGCAATTTATTAATACACTATGGACATTCGACAAATCGGATACCGACGAGGAATTATTGCAGACGGGCTTGTTTGCCGACATTCTTGCTCGCTTAAGCCGTGCTTATGTTGGGTCTCAGTGGCGAGCCTTAAGCTATCTGTGGGATAAATATGAAACAGGACTTAAACTATCTCGCGAAGGAAAGTTGAATGGTGCAGAGCAGGCGTTTGCTGAAGCCAATGAGGCTTGCCACCAATTGAGTAGCAACCCGTCGTTCGGTCAACTGGTGCAGGTAGCAGCCTTGCCAGCAATTGCTTATCTGCGCTATAAAGAAGCCCGTTATCAGGAAGCCGAATCGCTCCTAATTGCCTCAATCGATAGCGACGCTCAACTGCTTTCTGAAGGCTTTTATATTCTGGAATATCACCGTGTTCAGCAGTTGCATAACCTGGCCCGGCTCTACTTCCGCCAGAATCGTCTGGAAGATGGCGCACAAATGATTGCCGAAGCGCTGCAATTTATTATCTATGGTCATAAGCCATCGGTTGGAAATGGCAGTGGCTGGCAGGAACAGAATACCGCGCAAATTCCAGCACAACTTTCGTCCGACATGCTGTTTCAGCTCACAAACGAAACCGCAGGTTTGTTTCTGGCTTATCCCGACCGAAACAGGGAATTATGTCAGATTGCATTCCGGAATTTAGCCTTCGCCGACGCCCATACCGATGATGAAGATATTTTGCAACAGTGGTTCTGGCTTAAAGAGATCTATGCCAAAGATCAGTTCAACCGGTTTTTGCAGGAGAGCCTAGTGTTTTTAGTAACGCAGCCCAACCGCTTCGACTCCTGTAAGCTGTCGATTTTGATGGACATCGCAGAGGGCGTAAACCAGCGCGATGCATACACGATGACCATCAACGAAGCGATTCAGCATTTTATAAGTAAGCTACAGATAAGCAAAAAACAACACGAAACCTGCTCTATCTTCTTTCGACAATTAACCGACAATTAACCAATTCTTTGGCAGTACATGCCCCTTATCCGATTACAAAGAGTCTGATCCATATTTGCTCTCTCCTATATCGCTCGTTATAAGGCACGAAACCGCCCTGGAAAATCTGGCCGAATCAAGGCATATCAAGTGATGAGTAAATGAGATTTTTAAACTAATCGACCATGAAAACAATACAGCGAGTAAGTATAATCGCAGTTTTGACGCTGGGCCTCCTGACTAGCCTATGGGGACAGACTCCAGGAAATGTTGCAATAACGGGCACAATTAAAAATACCGATAACAAAGCGGTTGAATTTGCTACCGTTATTCTGAAATCGGTAAGTGATTCGACATTGACTAAAGGTGTTTTGGCCGATACGGCAGGCTATTTCGAACTGGCAGGTATTAAACCAGGTCAATACATCCTCAATGTCTCGGCGCTCAACTACGCCACCTTTACATCTAACGCTCTCTCTCTTTCCGATACAACAAAAACCGTTAGCCTGGGCAGTTATACACTTACGTCCGATACCAAAACCTTACAGGAAGTAGTTGTGAAAGGCGAACGTCCCGTGGTTGAGCGTGTGCTCGGCAAACTGGTGCTGAATGTTTCAAACTCATTTTTTAAAACGGCAACCAATGCGCTGGACGTTTTAAAAAAGGCTCCGGGTATTCGCATTGATCCGCAGGGAGCCATAACCATCAAAGGGTCGGTGACACCCGTTGTTTATATCGACGGCAAACAGCTTCCGCTAACAGCCGAAGAACTCAAAAACTTATCGTCGGAAGACATTGATCAGGTAGAAGTCATTGCCAATGCATCGGCCCGCTACGATGGCGAAACCAGAGCCGTTATCAATATTAAACTCAAGCGCGACAAAACGCTGGGGTTGAAGGGAAGCGCCTATGCTGGTGCTTTCATCAATCGTCACTATAGCGGCTACGAATCGGGCATCAGTGCGAGTTTTAAAACACCACGCTTCATGTATTATGGCCGTGTAGGCTATTACGAAAACAACGATTTTTTACGGGAGGTGGGTCATCGGATCGTACAGGATAATTCGACCCGTACAACCTTCGACAGCGACGCCTTTACACACTGGCGCAACCGCCCTCTTTCTTATCAGAGTACCATCGACTACACCATTAACCAAAATAATACGATTGGAGTAATGGTCAAAGGAACGGATAACCGGCAGCGCGACCTCACAACCAACAATACGCTTATCCTCACCGAGTCGGGAAATACGGGCAACCCGCTGCAACAACTCCTGCCTACCAATACGCTGACTCAGGCTCATCCAACCAACATTGCCATTGACGCTAACTATAGAAGCACGTTAAGTCCGGCAGGAAATCAGTTGTCGGTAAATCTGGATTATGCCAGCTACAATACCCAAAAAACGCAGGATCTCCGTAGTAATTATGCCGGTGACAGCGGCAGTTCGCTAACGTTTCCGTCCGTATTGCTGGGGCAGTTTCCTTCCAGTATTTCGATTAAATCGGCCAAAGCAGACTACTCGCACCCTCTCGGCAAAACCGCTAAACTGGATTTTGGAGCCAAAATAAGCCACACGCAAACCGATAACGAACTCATCTACGACACGCTGGCTGCATCGGGCCTACTAATCAGAGATTTACAGCGTAGCAATCATTTTTTGTATAACGAGCATATCGTAGCCGCCTATGGGTTGTTCAGTAAAGAGTTTACGAAAACCAGCTTCGAAGCGGCCCTACGAGTCGAACAAACCCAATCAGAAGGCAACTCGCTGACTCTCGATAATGTCGTAAAACGGCAGTACATGCGCTGGCTCCCCAGTTTTCAGCTTCAGCATAAGTTCGATGATCAGCACAGTATTGCCTTTGGGTTTTCGCGAAAGCTCAGAAGACCGTCGTTTTACGAACTCAACCCGTTCCAGTTTTATACGAGCCCCTTCGAATATTCGGAAGGTAACCCTTTTCTATTGCCAATGACCCGAAATACGACGGAGCTTTCGTATACGCACAAAGACATTACCCTTACCGCTACCTATCGGATAGACCGGGATGTAATCGCTCAGATGCCTATTCAGGATATAGTTACCAAAGTAATTCGTTATACCCGCACAAATCTCGACAAAAACCAGGTAATAGCCGTCGACGTAACAGCCCCCTTTACAATAAACAAGTGGTGGAAGATGCAGCATACGGCCGTTGTTTACTATGTAAGAACAGTATCGGCTTTTCAGAACAGCAGCTTCGATAATCGGGCTTTGAGCTTCATTCTGAACGGACAGCAGGTTTTTACACTACCGAATGGCTATACACTCGAGTGTAGCTACGACTACAGCGCTCCAAGTGCCAGCCAGTTTTATCGAAATAAAAGCTATGGCACAGTCAATTTCAGCCTTCAGAAAAATGTGCTTAAGGGGGCTGGTAATATCCAGATCAACGTTTCGGATGTATTCAACACCTATCGTGAGGCTTTCTATGGTCAGTACGAAGCGGTAAATGTATCGACACTCCAGACCCGCAATGTGCAGCAAGGTTCTGTACGGTTCACCTACAATTTTGGTAAGTCGACCTTTAATCGTAAAAACCGTACATCGGGTAGCTCTGAAGAAGAAAATCGGGCCCGTTAATTAAGAAAATGAGTGAATTAGTGATTGAGCGAATGACCTATTTATCTACAGTAAATTCTGTATTCGATTAATCTAATTTAACTCTGCGTAGATGCTTAATTCTGTCGTCAATAATGGAATCAACACTCGTTTATTCGCCCGTTCAATGCCCCAATGTGCTTGCATTACAACAGTTTGTGCAAGCGCTCTGTGGCTCCGTTAACCGTAGTCTCGTTCGCTCGGCTGTTGAACAACTTCCTCGCTTTCCGATTGTATCACTCAATGATATTAACAAATTGCTCCAGTCTTGGCAAATAGACACTACTCTCTTCAAAGCACAGTCATCGCTACTGGCCAAACTTGAGGGGCCTTTACTGGGGCACTGCATCTGGCCCGATGGCGATCGGTATTTCGTCGTTATTCACAACGTTGAATCTGGTCTGATTCATTATTTCTCTCCTTTCCGGGGCGAAATAGCCGAACCACTGGAAAGCTTTGAACAGCATTGGAGCGGAGCCTTACTCGTAGCGGCTGCGGATCTTAATCTGCTTACGAACCTGGTTGAGTCAGACGATCAGGAATCCATAGCCGCAGCGATCTATCAACAGAACAACGTTCGCCTGTTCGATCATTTCTTTACGGATGACGAATGTGATTTTATCGTTCAATATGCCGAACATGATCAGTTATTTGAACCAAGTCTTGTCGAATATACGGATAATCAAAGCACTTTATCGGAATCGAGAACCAGCTATTCGGCCTTTCTAAAAGATCGCACGAATCCGGTTTTTCAATCCATCTACGAAAAAGTAGCAGCCGTGCTGGATGTCAGTGATCAGTACATCGAACATCTCCAGTGCGTTCGCTATGGTCAGGCCCAGCAGTTTAAACCCCATTTCGACTCGGGCGATACCAACCATCGGATCCATACACTGCTGGTTTACCTGAACGATGATTTTGAAGGCGGAGAAACGTTTTTTCCTGAACTGAACCTAAAAGTGCAGCCTCAGAAAGGCCGGGCGCTTTATTTCCTGAATCGGGATGAAGACGACGCCGTTTTGCTCTATTCGGCTCACGCTGGCCTTCCTGTAGATCAGGGCGTTAAATATGCCTGCAATATCTGGGTGCGCAATCGCCCGATTCCCATTCGCTCATAAGCCAGGTGTCTTAATCCCTTAAAATGCCATGAACACATCACTATTCAGTCAGTTTGTAGTCAGCCTTGCTGTAGGAATCTGGTCTTGTCTTATCAATCCATACGAATTGGTTTCTATTGCAGAATCCAACCTCGCCAAAGAGGTCGATAGCACACGGGCGTTTTCTGTCCAGCCCTTCGAGCGAATCAAAATAACCGACGCATTTATTGTCAACATAAAATCGGGAGAGCAATTTACGGTCAATGCAACGGGTAGTTCCAGCGACATAAATAGGCTGGATGTACGTACTAAAAAAGGGTTGTTAACGATTACGTATAAACCTGTTGCTGCCTCTAAAAAAGAGGAAGATGTTATCATTAATCATGAATGGGTCAATATTACGGTTACGCTTCCAGTGCTTAAGGAAGCAACATTTGAAAAAGCGTCGAAATTCAACATCGACGGCTTTGGCCGATTAGGCTCAGTAGAATTGTTTGCCAACTCATTAGCCAGCGGTACAGCTACTCTTAAGGCTGAACGACTTAAACTCAACCTCCAAAGCCATGCTGCTGTAACGTTGCTTGGGGAGACCTCGTACCTTGATGCCGATCTGCAAGGCCAGTCGGAATTAACGGCTGGTGGTTTCAAAACCAGGCAGGCAATGCTGGCTGTAAATGGCATGAGCAAAGCCAATGTCTTTGTCAGTGATAAGCTCCAGGCAACGGCCAGCGGATCGAGCACAATCTACTATCAGGGTAAGCCAGAGACCACCCTTGCTCAAAATGACTTTAGCCAGATTCGGGAATACCGGTAGGCGTTTCAATTCCTGTCCGACATTAGAAAGCCGTTTTCATACGTGTAAGAACTTTGCCGAAACCCATCATGCGTACTGCCATTGTCACTACCCTTCGAAACGCAGAAGCTACACTGTCTTATTTTGTAGCCTACCATATGGCTATCGGGTTCGACCATCTGTTTCTTTTTTTCGATGACCCGAACGATCCGCTTTTCGAACAGTTCAACCATTGGCCGGATGTTACGGCAATACAACACAATAGCCTACTAAAAAAACTGTGGCTTCGAACGAAATCCGCAACCAGCAACTATGCATTTGCGCAACGGGAAGTGATGGCCCGTCAGATCATGAACGCAGAGATAGCTGCCATGCTGGCATTCGATATGGATATTGACTGGCTAGTACACATTGATGCTGATGAGTTGTTTTACTGTTCGGGTTCTTCCGTAAAGGATCATTTCAACGCACTGTCCGATCAAAACATCAACGTTGTTCGGTACCTCAACCATGAGGCTATTCCCGAAACACCGCATATTACCAACTTCTTTACAGAGGTTTCTCTTTTTAAGCGCAACCGAGGGTCGTTCGATGCACATCAGAAAGATGTTTTTCGGAATCAGATTAAGCTGCCCACGCCCTATTTCCATTTTTATGACAATGGCAAATCAGCAGCTCTGGTCACCAGACAAACGCGGCCGATGGGTGTTCATGAATTTGAACCGGGCGCTAGCGTTATCCATGCTATAAATGCCCCCTGCATACTTCACTTTCCGTGTTGTGGCTACACGCACTTTCTGGCGAAGTACAAAACACTGGGACAGTTTACCAACAAATGGTTCGACCGGGGCGACGACATTATTGACATTGCACCCGTTCATATTCTATCCAGAGACACAGTAAGCACAGATAATGACTCGGCAATCCGCCAGTTTTACGACGAGGTCTATATCCAACGTTACGCTGCATATACCGCAGCGTGCCTGGCCGAAGGAATATTCTTTCGGCTCCGGTTACCGCAGCTAACGAGCCTAATCCACCATCAGTTAGCGGAAAGCCATGAATGGGCAGGCTCCGTCATAAACCGAACGTCGACTTACCAATAGTCTGTCGCGAACGCTTCTGATGCATTGTGAAGGCAACCCATATATTATTCAACCCTATGCAGGACTCTCCTCTGATTTCGTGCCTTTGTGTTACTCATAACAAACCCGAATTACTGAAACGGGCCATCCGCTGTTTTCAGCGTCAGAGTTATCCGCATAAAGAACTAATTATTGTTTACGAAGACGGCGACATGGCCTCGCACAATCTGGCCATGTCCATTCAGTCGGATACCATTCGTCCTGTTATGATCACCAACCAGCCTAAGCTGACATTGGGCCAGCTACGGAATATTGCGGTCGATGTCTGCAAAGGCGACTATTTCTGTCAATGGGACGACGACGACTGGTATCACCCACTACGAATTGAGTTGCAATGGCAGGCCATTCGTCGGAGCAATAAACCCGCCAGCGCCCTCACCTACTGGCTAATGTTCGATACATTAACCGGTGATGCTTACTGTTCCCATCATCGGATTTGGGAAGGCAGCATTCTGTGTAAAACCGACATAGCCTGCACCACAATCCGGTACCCGGATTTTGAGAAAGGCGAAGACAATCTGTTCATCCATCAACTGTATACTACCTACGGCATATGTCATTTGCCGCTTCCGTTTCTCTATATATATACCTACAATGGGCGCAATACCTGGGGTTATGACCACTTTATTAGCCTTTTCGAAAAGGCCAATAAGTTGTCTCGTTATAGCTCAGAAATTATACGGCAGACCCTGGATGAGTCTCAACCTGATTCATTACTAAAAGATGATAAGTTGTTAGATGAAATAGAGCATGTAATTTTCAGGAATCACCTGCCATCATTTCCTCCGGTTTCAGACCCCGGCTCTTCCTTTAGGCGGTTTGGCAGTGCCGGCGAATCCTGAAAATGGCCTGCCTCAGAAGCTTAATTTCTCCAGCCATTTCTAATCAACGATTACACGTTTGTTCTAAATCCAGCCTATCGTTATGGTCTCCCGGTATAAATACTTTCGTCAGCTCGATTTTATGGACTGCGGACCTACCTGTCTAAAAATGGTAGCCGCGCATTATGGCAAAGACTATTCGCTGGATTACCTTCGAGCCAACTCCTATATTACCCGTTCGGGCGTTAGTTTATTGGGAATCAGTGATGCCGCCGAACGCATTGGCTTCAAAACCCTTAAAGCCAAACTTTCGTACCGGCAACTGACTGAAGAAGCGCCCCTGCCCTGTATTTTACACTGGAATCAGGAGCACTTTGTAGTTCTATACGACGTTCGAAAGACCGGCTGGAACTGGTTGCCGGGCCGAAAACAGAAATCGGCGGATCGGCTGGTCATTGGCGACCCCGGCCACGCACTCGTAACGGTCGACAAAGACACGTTTATGAAATGCTGGTCGGGCACGGCCGACGAAAAGGGCATTAGTTTACTGCTTGAGCCAACCCCCGAATTTTATCAGTTAAAGGAAGAAACGCAGCAACGTTCTACCGGATTTCATTTTCTGTTCGAATACCTCACCCCCTACAAACGCTACATTACGCAGGTGCTGCTGGGCATGCTTATCGCCAGCATTGTGAGCATGGTATTTCCGTTTCTTACCCAAAGTCTGGTCGATTATGGAATTCATCGCCATAATCTGAATTTCATCCACCTGATTTTACTATCGCAACTCCTGTTGTTTATTGGCAACATTGCCGTCGATCTGATTCGTAACTGGATTCTGCTTCATATCAGTACCCGCGTCAGCGTTACCATTATTTCGAATTTTCTGGTGAAGCTGATGAAACTGCCTATCAATTTTTTCGAATCGAAAAACATAGGCGACATTTCGCAACGCATTCAGGATCATCACCGAATCGAAACATTTCTGACCGGTGCTACCTTAAACACACTTTTTTCGGTTGTCAACCTGCTTATTTTCTCCATTGTATTAGGCACCTATAGCGGTCAGCTATTAGGTATTTTTGTTATCGGCAGTGTCATTTCCATCGGCTGGATTACCATATTCCTGAATCAGCGAAAAGATCTGGATTACCGGCGTTTTCAGCGAATGCGCGAAAATCAAAACACGATATACGAACTGATTACGGGCATGCAGGAAATTAAACTGAACAACTGCGAAAAAGCCCGGCGTTGGGAATGGGAACGAATTCAGGCCAAACTCTTTAAGATCAATATTAAAGGCCTGGCGCTGGAGCAATATCAGGAAGTAGGCTCTTCGTTTGTTACGCAACTGAAAAATATACTGATTTCCTACATTGCTGCCACCCTGGTTATCGACAATCAGATTACACTCGGTGTTATGCTGAGTATCTCCTACATCATTGGGCAAATGAATGGTCCACTGAGTCAGTTGATGTCGTTTATGCGGAGCATTCAGGATGCCAAAATCAGTTTAGACCGGCTGGGCGAAGTTCATAATAAACCCGACGAAGAACTGGATGAGGAGCGGTTGTTAAGCCGGCCAATTGCGTTATCGCCCGATGGCCCATCGGTGATTTCGGAAGGATACTTCGACGACGACCGCATCTCGGCCGTTTATGGTCATCCGCATCAAAACCGGGGCATTAATTTGCGAAACGTATCGTTCCGTTATGGAGGGCCCAATTCTACGCTTGTTCTCAACGACTTAACACTTCACATTCCTGAAGGCAAGGTTACTGCCATTGTTGGTACAAGTGGCAGTGGTAAAACAACCTTGCTTAAGCTTCTTCTGAAATTTTACCCGCCCGCCAGCGGAGAAATCATTGTGAATGGAAGCAGCCTTACCGACCTGTCGGCCCGCGAATGGCGTAAATCGTGCGGAACGGTAATGCAGGATGGCTATATTTTCTCCGACACCATTGCCCGTAACATTGCAGTTGATGGACAAAAGATTGATGAAGATCGGTTATGGGATGCCGTTCGGGTTGCCAACCTGCAGGACTATCTGCGCAAAATTCCGCTCGGGTTTACTACAAAAATTGGTAACTCCGGCGCTGGTTTAAGTGGTGGACAACGACAGCGGATTTTTATTGCCAGAGCCGTCTACAAAAATCCGTCCTACATTTTTTTTGATGAAGCCACCAGTGCTCTCGATGCCAACAACGAGCGAATTATTATGGACAATCTGGACCAGTTTTTCAAAGGAAGAACGGTTGTTGTGATTGCCCACCGGCTCAGCACGGTTAAAAATGCCGATCAGATTATTGTACTCGATCATGGCCAGATTAAGGAAGTAGGTAATCATAGCCAGTTGACTGCCCGCCGAGGATTTTATTACGAATTAGTAAAGAATCAGTTAGAACTAGCCGACGCTTAAACTATGCCAGTCGAACGTTTACAGGGAATTATTAATCGCCACGATACGCACAGTGACGAGATGCAGGAAATCATCGGTCATGTTCCGCATTGGCTTATTCGATGGGGAAATCTGGTTATTTTCGTTGTCGTGACGATTTTGATCTTTACTTCCTACACAGTGCGTTATCCCGATATTATTACAGCACAGGCACTGATCAACGCCCGTGAGCAACCGCAGAAAATTACATGGTTCATTACAGATCCCAATATTACCTACCGGCGGGCCGTAAACGACGCCCAACAGGTTAAAGTTGGCGATACGCTGCTGTCGGAGATTGACGGAAATCGAAAAATAATAACCCCTGTGCGGGCCAAAGTTTCGGGTCGCACGTATCTGTTGAAAGGAGTTGACAACAATCCCAAAGCGTTTATGCTGCTGGTCGTCCCTCCAGTTACGAAATACGAAGTACAACTTAAACTACCCGTAAAGGGAGCTGGGAAAATTCATATCGGTCAGCGTGTACTGATCCGGCTTGATGCCTATCCGAGCAACGAGTTTGGTTTTGTTGAAGGAAAAATTGCCAGTATGGTGCCGGTCTCGCTGGATAATCATTATCGGGCCAATGTGACCCTAACGCATGGCCTGACAACCAATACGAGCCATACGCTACCCATACAACCGCTCCTACAGGGAACAGCGGAGGTTATGCTGGACGATAAGCGATTATTTGATCGGATTTTCAATACCATTTTATAGGTAATTCAGGAATTAGCCGAGTAAATCGGGTGGTTGGTCTAATTTCTTTACGCCTGAAGCCTGAGTCGATTACTTTTAGTCATTCACTCAGGGCAATTTTTTAATACAGATGGAACAGCAACCTGCCCAGAAAATCACTTGTGGTATTATTGAAAAGGCTGCTCTACACAGGGCGTTAATCAAGCATTTTATTGACCGAAAACCAGAATTGGAATTAGTATGGGAGTGTGAATTTCAGGAGACAGCTCATTCGTATTTTGAGTATAAAGTACCTGACATTTTATTTCTCCAGCTTCGGCACATACCCGTATATGTTGATCCGCTTTTACGACCAATACTTACCTATCATAAGGGTATTGTGGTTGCCACAGGCTATTATCCCGAAGAAGTTGGCCAGCTACCCTTTCCAGTAATCGCTTATCTGCAAAAACCTTTTTCTTACGAACAGTTTGCTGGAGCCATTGAACGTTATAAGGCGATGCGCACAGTGAACAACTGATGTACAGCCCTAAAAGGTAAAAACCTTTTAGAGTTAACTTAGAAGTATTACTGTGTTTTTCTGCCCGGATGGATTCCATCCGGGCTACCGATTTTATGACTTAGCTCCGTGCTTTTTCCGTAACGCATCGTACCGCAGCAGCCCTTCCAGATAATAATAGTCAGCGTAGATTAATGGGGTATCCACTTCGCTTTTTCCGGGTTTATGGCCAACGCTATGCTTGAGAATGAAGTTATTGTTCTCGCCCAGCGTTGCTTTATAAGCTGGCCCCGCGAGGCTTTGTAACATTTGTACTGCCGACTGATAGTAGGTTTTAGCCGATGGGCCGCCATAAGTCGATAATTCGAGCAGCGCCGATGCGGCAATGGCACCTGCCGACGCATCGCGTTCTTCGTTTGGAATATTGGGCGCATTGAAATCCCAGTACGGAATTTTGTCGGCGGGTAGATTTGGGTGATTCAGGTAAAAATCGGCGATGTGCCGGGCCTGATCCAGATACTTTTTATCCTTTGTTTCGCGATACATAACGGTATAGCCATACAACCCCCAAGCCTGGCCGCGTGCCCATGCTGAGCCGTCGGCTGCTCCCTGAGCCGTTTTTTTGGCGGCTACCGTTCCATCGGGGTTATAACAAATCACATGGTAGCTGCTATAGTCGGGGCGGAAATGGTTCCTGAGCGTGTTGTCGGCATGAGTAATGGCGATGTTTTGAAACTCTTTATTTCCTGATTTACGGGCGGCCCAGAACAAAAACTCCAGATTCATCATGTTGTCGATGATTACTGGGTAGGAATACTCCTGAAACTTGTTCCAGGATTTGATCAGGCCAACCTTTGGGTCGAACCGGGTCGACAACGACTTGGCACCTGTTAGCATAATAGGCACATAAGCTTCGTTTTTCGTAAGCTTATAGCCATTGCCAAATGGGCAGTAGATCATAAAACCCAGATCGTGCGTGCCCGTATTGTATTGCTCTTTTGCCACCGCCATTGTCCACTTTTGAGCCGCGTCTTTCCAGGTCGGATTTTTCGTGCGTTCATAAATGAACCAGAGCGAGCCACCAAAAAAACCGCTGCACCACCAGTCGGACTTCATATCGCGGATGCTACCATCGGGATTGGTCGATTGTGGAAATTTGGTTGTGTCGGGGTGCGTTTGCAGCATTCGTTCATACTGCTGAGTCGCAAAAGCAAACTCTTTGTCGACATCGATCGGTGTCTGCGCAACGGCCGACATCGTAACGAGGGTAAAAACACTAAGCAAATACCGTTTCATGAAAAGGAGGGGTTTATGGTTTACGGTATTCGGTTTACGGTTGCTCCGCATCAAAGCCAGCTAACAGGCGGAGCAACCGTAAACCGAATACCGTCTAACGTAAGTCATTGATTGCGATCATATCCATATCGGCATAGTCCATATTTTCGCCCGCCATTCCCCAGATAAACGAATAATTGGAGGTGCCACAGCCTGAATGGATAGACCAGGGGGGCGACACAATAGCCTGATGATTGGCCACCATCAGATGCCGGGTTTCGGTTGGCTGACCCATCAGATGTACAATGCGATGGGCGGGGTCAAGATCAAAATAAAAATAAGCTTCCATGCGTCGGTCGTGTACGTGCGAAGGCATCGTATTCCAGACACTTCCGGGCTTCAGAATGGTAAGCCCCATAACTAATTGGCAACTCGGTATACCATCGCGATGGATATAGCGGTAAATGACTCGCTCATTAGCCGCTTCCTTTGAACCCATTGGTGCCGAAAAAACGTCGGCCTGGGCTGCCTTTCGGGTTGGATAAGTGGTATGAGCCGGAGCCGACAACAGATAAAACAAGGCGGGAGCATCTGCTTGCTGACTGCTAAATGTTACCTCCTGACTACCCCGGCCGATATAGAGGCAATCCAACTTAGCGAGTTCATACAACTGCCCATCTACCGCGATAATTCCAGTGCCTCCCACATTGATTATGCCCAGCTCTCGCCGTTCCAGAAAGTAATTGCTTTTAAGTTCGTCGTACGTTTTTAGCGCAACCGGCGAACTTACCGGCATAACACCACCCACAATAACGCGATCGAAATGGCTGTAGCAAAGTTGTATTGTATCGGGGGAAAAGAGCGTTTCGATCAAAAAATGCTCACGAAGCTCATCGGTGCTAAACCGACGTGTTTCGTTCGGACCAACAGCATAGCGTACCTGCATGAATAATTCAGAAATAGTTTATGGTTATAAGTAGCAAGGTTTCGCGGATAAGTACCATTTTTGGCGATTGTTCAGGTGTTTAGGCTACACAATCGAGATGCCGAATCGCGCGGTATTTACTAGCTTTTTACAGAATATTATCTGAATTATTCAATCTATCAAAACAACAAAGCATAGAGATCCCTACTTTATCAGCACATTTTTTATGCAAACGATACCGCAACCGTTTGCATAAAAAATAGTAGCTATTTGTTCTGTACTATTTTTACCAGGCATAGGTTCATATGGTCTTTGGCTTTCTTTTAGGAAGAATTTCTGGACTCAGAATGCCACAACCAGGAATTTTTACATTTTCCGATTAGACCCAGTCTGCCACGGACCATGAGCAGAAAGCCGCTCACCTGGTGCCAGACAAGTGGTATTATTAGTTTTTGAGCAGATTCAGATCGGGCTGGGCGTACTTATACACTTTGAAATACAGCGTCGTTTTGGTCTGGTAAACCCCTTCTATCTTTGAAATTTCGTTAATGAATTCGACCAGGTGGTGGTTGGTAGGGCACATTACATCTACTTCCAGATCATAGTCACCGGATGTGCTGGCCAGAAAACTAACTTCGGGCATCCTGGATATTGTCTGAGCTATCTCTTCCTTCAACGTTGCGGGTCGTACATATACGGCTACATGCGCATAGGCTCGGAAACCCACTTTTTCGGGGTCAACACGCCCTACTATACTAATTATACCTTCCTCAATCAACCGATTTAGCCGAGTGCGTGCCGTACCGACGGATACATTCAACTGTTCGGCAATTTCGGTAAATGACATTCGACCATCTTTCTGCAAACAGGATAAGATAGAAAAATCGAGATCATCCAGTATGCTACTATTCTTTTCCATTTATGTGGTTTTGTTTGACAAAACTATTGCTAATATTTGATACATAAATAAATAATTTTTAGTTTGCACCTCTTATTTCTGCAAAAAATGCAGCATAACAACAAAACCATGAAATATTTGCCCGTTCAAAATTATATAGATGGAGACTTTGTCAGTGCTTCTGCCAACCGCCTGCTCGACGTTATTTCGCCTGTAGATGGCTCCCATCTGTCGACAGTTCCACTATCAACAAGTGCTGATCTGGATAAAGCAGTACAAGCGGCCAGCGCTGCCTTCCCGATCTGGAGCCGAACCACTATAAAAGAGCGGGTACAGGTCTTTTTTCGATATAAGGCGCTGTTAGAAAAGAATATAAAAGAACTGGCTTTGCTGGTGCAGGAAGAGAATGGCAAAACCTACGAGGAGGCTGTTGCAGAAATTGAAAAAGGAGTGGAGTTGGCGGAGTTTGCCTGTTCGCTTCCGCAGTTAATTCCTGGCGAAGTTCTCGAAGTGAGCAAAGGCGTAGAGTGCCGAACCGAGCACGTACCGTTGGGAGTGGTGGCCAGTATTGTGCCGTTTAATTTCCCGAGCATGGTGCCGAACTGGACAATTCCCAATGCTATAGCCCTCGGAAACTGTATGATACTAAAACCGTCGGAAAAAGTGCCGCTGAGTGTTGGCCGACTGGCGGGGTTGTTGCAGGAAGCGGGCTTACCCAAAGGTGTATTCAACATTGTTCATGGTGATAGTGAAGTAGTGAACGCTATTTGCGACCACCCTGCCATTGAAGCGGTTTCGTTTGTTGGTTCCACGAAAATTGCCAAACTGGTATATCAGCGGGCAACGAGCAATTTCAAACGGTGTCTGGCGCTTGGTGGAGCAAAAAACCACCTGATTGTGCTGCCCGATGCCATTCCGGGCATGACAGCCCAAAATATTACCGCATCGATGGCGGGTTGTGCCGGACAGCGTTGCATGGCTGCTTCGGCAATGGTGGCTGTCGGTCCGGTTGACCATATCATCGAAAAATTGTGTGAAGAAGCGCAGAAAGTGGTACCCGGTAAAAATCTGGGTGCTGTCATCAATCGGGCATCGAAAGAGCGAATCGAGCGATACATTACCGAAGCCGAACAACAGGGGGCCAAAGTGTTGGTGGATGGCCGGAACCCCAAAGTAGAAGGTAAGGAAAAGGGTACGTATGTTGGTCCTACGGTTATCGACTTTGTGAAACCCGACATGGCTATTGCGCAGGAAGAAATATTCGGACCGGTAATCAGTATTATGCGGACGAATACAGTTGACGAAGCGCTGGCCATTGAAAATGCGAATCCCTACGGAAATGCGGCAGCGGTTTTCACCCAAAACGGCGGTATGGCACGCTACGTCATGGATAAAGCCAGTGCCGGTATGGTGGGTGTCAACGTAGGTGTGCCCGTTCCGCGTGAACCGTTCTCTTTTGGCGGCTGGAACGAAAGCCGTTTCGGTGTTGGCGACATTACGGGCAAAAGCTCTATTGAATTCTGGACAAAACTTAGAAAAACAACAACAAAATGGAACCCCGAAGCGGGAATTAACTGGATGAGTTAACAAACCTAATCAAGCCCCCTTGGGGGGCTTATACTACTATGCTAGATACAATCTCACTTACTGAAACAGAAGAAATTCTACAAGAGAATTTTGATTCGACCGTGTTTGTCTGGAGTAAACAAAAAGGGATTTCTCCTATTGCGGTCAAATACGCGAAAGGAGTTTATCTGTACGATTACGACGATAAACGGTATATCGACTTTTCGTCGGGGCTAATGAACGTCAATATCGGTCATGGTAATCAGCGGGTTACAGAAGCCGTTGTTCGGCAAATGCAGGAAGTGAGTTATGTGACGCCCTACTGTGTGACGAAAGTGCGGGGTGAATTAGGTAAGAAACTTGCCGAAATCTGTCCTGGCGATCTAAACAAGGCTTATTTCACACTTTGTGGGGCAACTTCAATTGAAGCTGCCATCAAACTGGCGCGATCATACACCGGGCGGCATAAAATTATTAGCCGTTACCAATCCTACCATGGCGCTACTTACGGTGCTCTGTCGGTTGGTGGAGACCCTCGTAAACTACCCGACGATTCTCAGCAGTCGCCCAACTTTGTTCATGTCGATATTCCGTATCGGTACCGATGGAATCATGATGAAGCCAGTATGTTAGCCGATTCTGTAGCGCAGCTTGAACGAATCATTTCGTATGAAGGACCCGGAAATGTAGCGGGCATTTTGCTGGAAGGGGAGTCGGGTACATCGGGTTGTTTGCAATATCCGGTTGGTTATTTAAAAGCCGTTCGCGAGATCTGCGACAAGTACGGTATTTTGCTCATTATCGATGAAGTAATGAGTGGTTTTGGCCGGACAGGCAAGTGGTTTGGATTTGAAAATCATGGCATTGTGCCCGACATGGTGACGATGGCCAAAGGTATTACGGCTGGTTATCTGCCATTTGGGTGCCTGATGGTTACGGATAAAATTGCGGCCAAATACAACGATACTGTTCTGGCTACGGGCATGACCTATAATGCACATCCGGTTAGTTGTGCGGCTGCACTGGAAACCATCAAAATTTATGAAGATGAGAATCTGATTGAAAATGCGGCTGAAATGGGGCGCTACGTTGCCGGGCAGGCTGAGCTAATGAAACAGAAACATCCCTGCATCGGCGATTTCAGAACGACAGGTTTGCTGGGCTGTTTTGAGATTGTCAGGAATCGGGAAACCCGCGAACCTATGGCCCCTTTCAACGCAAAACCTGATGAAATGGCGGTCATGAGCAAAGTCGGAGCCAAACTCAAAGAGTTAGGCATGTATACCTTCGTTCGCTGGAGTTATGTGTTTGTGGCTCCTCCGCTCTGCGTAACAAAAGAACAAATCGACGAAGGGTTAGCCATCATCAGCGAGGCCCTGAAAATTGCCGATGAATATGTCAGTTAACAAAAGGCTACAAAGTCAATCCTAAAACACTCAACACTTGGACAATTATGCTCACAAACAGACGCAAATTCATAGAAACATTTTCGATTGGTACGGCCTCCGTCTTACTACCCATTGGAACGTTTGCGTCTGTAAAAGAAACATTGAATAAAGCTGATTCTGCAAAACGAATTATTTTGGATAGCGATACCGCTACCGACGATGCACTGGCGGTTTTGATGGCAGTAACATCGCCAAAACTGAAAGTCGAAGCCATAACTATTACCTGTGGTAACGTAGGGTTTGAGCAGCAGACAAAAAATGCGCTTTACACGCTGGAAATGGCCGGAAAATCAGGGCAAATTCCGGTTTATCAGGGATCGGCGCGGCCGTTGGTTCGGCAGGTACACGGCAATGCAACCTACGTACACGGAAGCGACGGCATGAGTGATGCTCATTTTCCCGATCCAAAACAGAAGCCAGAAAAAGAGCATGCCGTGGATGCCATCATTCGATTGGTCAATGCCAATCCCGGCGAGCTATCTCTTGTGGCCATTGGTCCGTTGACCAACGTAGCACTGGCCATTTTGAAAGACCCTTCCATCGTGAAGAAAGTAAAAGAACTGTATTTCATGGGGGGATTTTACAAGTTCTACGGGAATATAAATCCGGGGGCTACCTACAATGCCTGGGTCGATCCTGAGGCTGCTCGGGTAGTGTTTCAGTCGGGGATTCCAATTACAACCGTCGGGTTTGATGTAAGTGTAAAGAGTTCGGTATTTACCGATGCTGATTACGAGAAAGTGGAAACGTTAGGGACGAAATATGCTGATTTCTTTCTGAAAATCAACCGTATTCGTCGGATGTATTGCAAGGAGCATCAGAAAATGAATGGCTCGAATCACCCCGATGCCATCACCATTGCCGCTGTAATTGACCCCACTATCGTTACAGAAAAAATAACCCGGTTTGTGGATGTCGAAACCCGGGGAGAACTGACCCTTGGAGCGCTGGCGATTGATGAATTGGGGGTGTGGGGTAAGCCCCCAAACACCACCATCTGTGTGGAAGCCGACGAAGCCAGGTTCAAGAAAATGGTCTTCGATACATTGAGAATGAGCTAAATAGTTTGTAAGTTACAAAGCCCCTAGCCCCAACGGGGCCAGTGCTGCCGCTACCAGAGTTACGGACTTTGGCAGCCAATTGGGTAGGCGACAGTAACCGGACATCGGGCTGCCGAAGCATCGGACTGCCGTTGCATCGGACTGCCGTTGCATCGGACTGCCGTTGCATCGGACTGCCGTTGCATCGGACTGCCGTTGCATCGGACTGCCGTTGCATCGGACTGCCGTTGCATCGGACTGCCGTTGCAGTGTGTTAGGGGCTTAAACAACCGAAAAATGGAAACCGTAGACGAATCATCGGCGCTTTATAGTGAAGATCTGGCCCCCATTCCGGCATCGAAACGGACATGGGGAACCTGGAATTATGCGGCCTTATGGATTAGTATGAGTCTGTGTATTCCCACGTATATGATGGCCAGTTCGCTCATTGAAGGCGGGATGAACTGGTGGCAGGCCATTCTGACCATTTTTCTGGGAAATACCATTGTCCTGGTTCCGATGATTCTGAACGGTCATGCCGGGGCTAAATACGGCATCCCCTTTCCGGTGCTGGCACGAGCCAGCTTTGGTACTAGTGGAGCAAATATACCAGCAATGCTACGTGCCATTGTAGCCTGTGGCTGGTTCGGTATTCAGACCTGGCTTGGTGGTTTTTCGTTATACCAGATGCTTCGGTTGTGGATTCCATCGCTGGAGACATTGCCCGGCATATTTCCGGCTTCGTTTGGTTTGCAAACGGGACCAGCCATTTGTTTTCTGTTGTTCTGGCTGCTGAACATGTATGTCGTTTATCTGGGTGTCGAAAGCATTAAGAAGCTTCTCATTTTCAAAGCGTTCTTTCTGCCAGTTGCTGCTCTTGCCTTGCTCTGGTGGGCCATATCGGCCGGAAATGGATTAGGACCCATCCTTCAGCAGTCGTCCAAATTTGCCGATTCATCGGCGTTCTTTGCGTTTTTCTTTCCGGCCTTAACCGGGATGGTAGGCTTCTGGGCAACACTCTCGCTGAACATTCCCGATTTTACCCGGTATGCTACCAGCCAGCAAGCGCAGATCAAAGGGCAGGCCATTGGCTTACCACCGTCTATGACCTTGTTTTCGTTCATAGGGGTAGTCGTTACCTCGGCTACGACAATCATCTATGGGACTACGATCTGGGACCCGCTGATTTTGGCCGGAAAATTTGAAAACAAACTACTGGTCAGCATAGCCATGATCTCGGTGGCAATCTCCACATTGGCCACCAATATTGCTGCTAACATTGTCAGTCCCGCCAATGATTTTGCCAACCTGGCACCATCAAAAATTGATTTTCGAAAGGGGGGATACATTACAGGACTGATCGGTATACTGATCTTCCCCTGGAAATTAATTGCCGACCCCACAGGCTTCATTTTTACGTGGCTGGTTGGGTATTCCAGTCTGCTCGGGCCGGTGGGTGGTATCATGATCGCCGACTATTTCTTCCTACGGAAACAGAAACTGGTGTTGACCGACCTCTATAGCACGACCGGGATTTATAGTTTCAAAAATGGATTTAATTCATCGGCCGTCATTGCGCTGCTGGCGGGTATTATCCCGAACATTCCTGGTTTTCTGACGACTATCCAGGCCATTCCGGCCGACAGTGTACCGACCTGGATTTCACAGCTATATAACTATGCCTGGTTCGTCGGCTTTTTCCTGAGCGGTGGTGTCTATCTGGGATTGATGCGGAGTAGTTTCTCAACCGCAAAGAACGCAGAGGTTTTCGCAAAGAGCGCATAAGGTTCGTAAAGAACACAAAGAAAGACATGTCAATACTTATTAAAAACGGTCGGGTTATTACGGCGGCTGAGGATTACGTTGCGGATATTTTTATTGAGGGTGAAACGATCTCGGCCATCGGTAAGAATTTACCCATTCAGGCCGATACGGTGATCGATGCGTCGGGAAAACTAGTTTTCCCGGGTGGTATCGACCCGCATGTACACTTGTCGATGCCGTTTATGGGTACCTTTTCGAGCGATACGTATGAAACCGGAACGCGGGCGGCATTATTTGGTGGAACAACGACTGTCATTGATTTTGTGCTGCAAAAACAGGGGTATTCACTGAAAGAAGCCCTCGCCGACTGGAATTCCCGGGCCCGTGGCACGGCCGTTGGCGACTACAGTTTTCACATGGCTGTCACCGATTTCACCGATGAGTCGAAGTCCGAAATCAAGGATATGGTTGAGAACGAGGGGATTACCTCGTTCAAAACGTTCATGGCTTATAAAGGGGCTTTGATGATCAACGACAGCCAGATGGTTGGCCTGATGCAGGAGGTGAAAAAGCAGGGCGGCATGGTAACGGTTCATGCGACCAACGGCGATATGATCGATTACCTGATTGCCAAACATCGGTCGGAGGGCAAACTATCTCCGCTTTACCATTATCTCTCACAGCCTGAAGTGACCGAAGCGGAAGCAAGCTGCCGCTTTACCGATCTGGCCGATTACACCGGCTGTCCGGGCTACATCGTACACATGACCTGTGAGGGAGCGTTGAATGGCGTTCGGAATGCTACCCGACGTAACCAGAAAGTTTTTGCCGAAACCTGTATTCAATACCTGATTCTGGATGCGTCATTGTACGAGCAGAATTTTGAGGGGGCAAAGTGGGTGATGAGTCCGCCCTTGCGGGAGAAAAAAGACCAGCAGGCGCTCTGGGCTGGTATCAATCAGGGATTGGTGCAGGTAGTCGCAACCGATCACTGCCCGTTTATGTGGGAACAGAAACTGATGGGCAAGGATGATTTCTCGAAGATTCCGAATGGGCACCCGGCTATCGAAAATCGCATGGAGTTATTGTACAGTGAGGGCGTAAACAAAGGCAAAATCACGCTAAACAAGTACGTAGAAGTAGCTTGTACGAACCCGGCCAAAATCTTCGGTATGTTCCCTAAAAAAGGAACCATCGGAATCGGCAGCGATGCCGATATTGTGATTTTTGACCCGAACGAAAAGCATACCTTGTCGGCCAAAACCCACCACATGAACGTTGACTACTCTGGCTACGAAGGCTGGGAACTAACCGGCAAAGTCAAGACCGTTCTGCTACGCGGCACCGTCGCTATTGACGACAATAAATGCCTGATCGACAAAGGCTTCGGTCAATTTATAAAACGAAATAAAGTAAGTAATAAAATCTAACCCCCTTGGGGGCCAGGGGCTTTTAAACCCAACGTAAGCATGCCAAGACTAATTAAATCGGGATTGATCCAGATGAGCCTGCCGAAGACCGAAGGCGAAGGCACGATTGACGAAATTAAAGAAGCGATGGTGCAGAAGCACATACCGCTCATTGAAGAGGCCGGTCAGAAGGGCGTGCAGATTTTATGTTTGCAGGAAATTTTTAATACACCCTATTTCTGTCCGGGGCAAGATAGTGCCTGGTATGCTTCGGCCGAATCAGTTCCTGGTCCTACCACTGAGCGGATGGCTGAATATGCTAAAAAGTACAATATGGTGATGATTGTTCCGGTTTACGAAAAGGAGCAGGCTGGCGTATTGTACAACACCGCTGCTGTTATCGATGCGGATGGTACGTATCTGGGCAAATACCGCAAGAACCATATCCCGCATACATCGGGTTTCTGGGAGAAATTTTTCTTCAAACCCGGCAATCTGGGCTACCCGGTCTTCCAGACTCGCTATGCCAAAATCGGCGTTTACATCTGCTACGACCGCCATTTCCCCGATGGGGCCCGGTGTCTTGGCCTGAACGGTGCCGAAATCGTGTACAATCCGTCGGCAACGGTAGCCGGACTATCGCAATACCTCTGGAAGCTCGAACAACCGGCTCATGCAGCCGCCAATGGTTATTTTATGGGCTGCATCAACCGCGTCGGTGAAGAAAAGCCCTGGAATCTGGGTCGGTTCTACGGTACTTCCTATTTCGTGGACCCACGCGGTCAAATCTTCGCCCAGGCTTCGGAAGATAAAGACGAACTCCTCATTGCCGAATTTGACCTCGACATGATCGACGAAGTACGCAGCGTCTGGCAGTTCTTCCGCGACCGCCGACCCGAGACGTATAAGGAATTGGTAGAACTGTAACGCAATGATGAATTATGAATGATAAATGATGAACGAAACAAGTCAACTGTCATTCACAATTCATCATTTATCATTCATAATTATCAACGTGGCTATTCTCAACAACCGACTTACGACTGAACAATACGAGCAAAACTTCAGTGACATTCACCCGCCGTTTGAGTCACGCGAAGCGGCTCTGGTGGAAGCAAATCGCTGTCTGTTTTGTTACGATGCTCCCTGCATCAAAAGCTGTCCGACGAGCATCAATATCCCGAAATTCATCAAGCAGATTACCACCGATAACATTAAAGGTTCGGCCTATACCATTCTGGACGCCAACATCATGGGGGGCGGTTGCTCGAAAGTCTGCCCCGTTGAGAAGTTGTGCGAAGGCTCCTGCGTATACAATCTGCTCGAAGAACCACCCATTCCGATTGCCAAACTGCAGCGGTATTCGACCGAGAAAGCGATTGAGCAAAAATGGCCATTGTTTCAGCGGAAGCCTTCTGTCGGCAAAAAAGTGGCCGTGGTCGGGGCTGGACCGGCGGGATTGAGTTGCGCTCACGTACTAAGCCGCGAAGGAGTCGATGTAACGATCTATGAAAAGGAAAGCAAAGGCGGTGGCCTAATGACCTACGGCATTGCAGCCTACAAAGTGACTCCGCAGTTCTGTGAGGATGAGGTGAACTTTATCACATCACTCGGCGGCATTACCATCAACTACGATCAGGAACTGGGGCGAAATGTGACGCTTGCCGAGCTACAGGCTAACTACGATGCTGTTTATCTGGGCATCGGCGTTGGTGTTGCCCGGCATTTGGCTATTCCCGGCGAAGATTTGGAAGGGGTTGAAGACGCTATCCGATTCATTTACGACATCCGCGAAAAAGGGTATCCATCCGTTCCGGTTGGCGATAAAGTAGCCGTGATTGGACTAGGCATGACCGCCATCGATGCCGCTACGCAAGCCAAACGGCTGGGTGCCAAAGAGGTAACCATCGTTTATCGTCGAACACAGGCCGAAATGCCAAGTACCGAAGTAGAATTGAACCTGGCAAAACTGGACAGTTGTAACATCATCTGGCTGGCATCGCCCAAAGAAATACTAGGCGAAAATGGCCGGGTAACACAACTGGTTTGCAACGTTATGGAACTGAGTGTACCTGACAACAGTGGCCGCCGGACACCGGTCGAAACGGGTGAAACCATCACGCTGGATGTCGATATGGTCATTAAAGCCGCCGGACAGATTCCCTATGAAGAACTGGTTAGCAGCAACCAGCTCACAAACTGGTCTGGTAAACTAGCCATCAACGACAATTGCGAAACCAACATCCCCGGTGTTTTTGCCGGTGGCGACTGTGTAAACGGCGGCAAAGAAGTCGTCGACGCCGTACAGGCCGGTAAAGACGGAGCAAGAGCGATACTGAAAAAAATGATAGAATGACTGAATGATAGAATACTGTCCATTTTTATCATTCTATCATTCAGTCATTCTATCATTCAATCATTAAAATTATGGCAGACTTAAGCACAAATTTCCTCGGGATCAAATCGCCGAATCCGTATTGGCTGGCGAGTGCTCCGCCTACGGATAAAAAATATAATGTCCTGCGGGCGTTTGAAGCCGGTTGGGGCGGAGTGGTTTGGAAAACGCTGGGATCTCAGATCAAAAACGTGTCATCACGCTATTCGGCGGTCGATTATAACGGCACCAAAGTGATGGGGTTCAACAATATCGAACTGATTTCCGACCGACCCCTCGATATCAACCTGCGCGAAATTGCCGAATGCGTTCGGGAGTTTCCCGACCGGGCGATGGTTGTGTCGCTAATGGCCGATAATACCCGCGACAAATGGCATGAACTGATTGCCCAAGTGGAAGATACAGGCGCACACGGGCTTGAATTGAACTTCGGTTGCCCGCATGGCATGACTGAGCGCGGCATGGGTGCGGCCGTTGGGCAAGACCCGGAAATTGCCAAAATGGTGGTCGAATGGGTCATGGAAAAGGCCACAATACCAGTTATTACCAAACTGACCCCCAACGTTCATTCGGTAGTGCCAACGGGCCGGGCGTCGGTTGAAGGAGGCACCAACGCGCTCTCGCTGATTAATACCATTCAGTCTGTAACGGGTGTCGACCTGGATACCTTTGTGCCAAATCCATACGTAGCCGGGAAATCGGTATATGGTGGGTATTGCGGTCCGGCCGTAAAGCCAATTGCCCTGAAAATGCTGACGACCATTGCGCAGGACCCGGTTACATCGCGCGTACCGATTTCGGGTATTGGTGGTATCAGTACCTGGAAAGATGCCGCCGAATTTATGCTGCTGGGCGCTACATCGGTACAGGTATGTACGGCCGTTATGAAACATGGTTTTCGGATTATCGACGATCTGTGCGACGGACTCAACAACTGGATGGACGAAAAAGGTTTTAAAACCATTTACGACTTCATCGGTAAATCGGTGCCGACCATCACGCATTGGGAAGATCTCGACATTAATTACCACATCGTTGCCAATATCAACCAGGATAAATGCATTCACTGCGGCCTATGCTACATTGCCTGTGAAGACACCTCGCATCAGGCCATCAGTCTGACCTACGGAAAGCCATATAACACCTATTCGATCATCGAAAATGAGTGTGTAGGCTGCAATTTGTGTAAATTAGTATGTCCTGTCGATAGCTGTATAACGATGGTTGAGCAACGCAAAGGCGACGAATACCTGAACTGGAAAGAATTCCAACGGCGCGGACTACCCCTGAACGATCATTAACTAATTATGAATGATAAATGATGAACAGAGCTACACAAATGATCATTCACAATTGATGTGAGTGCCTAAGAAAGTCTAAAATTAATTGAGTTAACGTTTTGATTTCCTTCATTTTAAATAATAAAGAAGTAAGTACGACGCTGCCGCCCGGAACGACGGTGCTTGATTTTGTGCGCTATCATCACTACCTGACAGGTACAAAAATTGGCTGTCGGGAAGGCGATTGTGGGGCCTGTACGGTGCTGGTGGGCGATAGTTCGACTGGGGAGTTACGCTATCAGACAGCTACGTCCTGCCTGATGCCGTTGGGGAATGCCCACGGAAAACACATCGTTACAATTGAAGGCATCAACATGGATGACCTGAATCCTATTCAGCAGGCCATGGCCGACGAATCGGCTACACAATGCGGGTTTTGTACGCCCGGTTTTGTGATGTCGCTGGCGGGCTTTTGTCTGAGTAATAAAACGGCTACTACGCAAAATGCCATTGCGGCTATAGATGGTAATATCTGCCGCTGTACAGGCTATAAGTCTATCGAGCGGGCAGCTGCTCATGTGGCTGAATTGGTAGGGTCACGAACAGAAGAAACACCAGCGCAGTTTGTGGCAGATCGTGGAATTTTGCCGTCGTATTTTGCTACGATTCAGGAGCGATTGCAGGCTTTGCGGTTAAATTTAAATGGTGAATTAAAGAACGACAATCCATTGGCGCAACGGGTTGGCGGAGGAACAGACGTTTACGTACAGAAACACGACGAAATCAGGGAAGCTTCCATTCAGTTTCTGTCCGATAATATAGCGCTGAAAGGTATCCGTCAGGATGGTAATCAATGTGTTATTGGCGCTGCGACGACTGTTACTGACTTGGTAGAATCGCCTGTGATACAGCGCTATTTTCCTGATTTTAAGGCCTACACAAAGCTGGTTTCATCGACGCCAATCCGCAATATGGCGACCATCGGCGGTAACTTTATCAATGCTTCACCAATTGGCGATTTTACGATCTTTTTCCTCGCACTGGATGCCCGGCTTACATTGACGGATGGGGTAACGACTCGCGAATTGCCATTGAGAGAATTGTATCTTGGCTATAAAACGCTCGATAAACGCCCTGATGAATATCTCGAACAGATTTGCTTTCAGTTGCCGGGTTCATCGACTCGATTCAATTTCGAGAAAGTCAGCAAACGGACCCATCTGGATATCGCCAGTGTTAATTCGGCCATTCAGCTTACGGTTGATGACGATAAGATAACATCAGTAAACTTGTCGGCGGGTGGCATTGCGCCCATCCCAAAGCGATTAACGAACACCGAAGCGTTTTTAACGGGGCAACCGATCACTGAAGCATTAATTCTCGAAGCCACAAACGTAGCCCAAACCGACATCGCGCCCATTAGCGACGCACGCGGAACCGAAACCTATAAAGGGCTTTTGCTCAGTCAATTAATAAAAGCCCATTTTATTAAGTTGTTCCCCGAATTGAAGGCGGAACAGTTGGTGGTTGGATAGAATGTAAAGGCATTTCTGCCGCCCCTTCAGGGCTGTTACTCGGGTTAACGTGGCCTGTTTTCTATAATAATGTCATCCCTTCGGGATTAATGCAGTCAATGTCATAGCAAATGTGAAGGGCTGACTCCAGAAAACAGAAAGTCTGTCAGGAGTATATCAGCAATAAAAACCCCGCAACAAAAAGCTTGAAAAGCTGCTGGTTTTATAGAGCCAACCACGCGTTAATAACCCAGAGCCCCGGAGGGGTAACAATATTGTAGCAGAAAAGCAAACACCTAATCAAAACCCCGAAGGGGGTGACAATATTATAGCAGAAAGACAAATGCCATACAAAAGCCCTGAAAGGGCGGCAGGATTATAGCAGAAAGGCAACACCGTAACATAAGCCCCGACGGGGCGACATTTTAACTATGGCTGGTACATACTCTCAGATTTATATACAGATTGTATTTGCGGTAAAAGGCAGAGACAATTTAATTAGGAAAGATTGGAAGGACGATTTGTATAAATACATTGCCGGAATCATAAAAGGGAAAGACCAAAAACCAATAATCGTAAATGGAGCAGCCGATCACGTTCATATTTTTGCTGGTTTGCGGCCATCGATGTCTATTTCGGATTTGGTAAGGGATATCAAGAGCAATTCCTGCAATTTCATTAATGACCGTAAATGGGTAAGGGGTAAGTTTTCATGGCAGGAAGGATATGGCGCGTTTTCGTATGGGCAATCGCAGGTTGATTCCGTCTATCAGTACATCCTGAATCAGGAAGAACATCATAGAAATCGTACATTTAAAGAAGAATACCACGAGTTTTTGAGAAAATTTCAGATTGAATTCGACGAAAAATATTTGTTTGATTGGATTGAGGAGTAAATGGTGTCGCCCCTTCGGGGCTTTACTCGTGCTGGCATGGTCTTTTGCTATAATAATACCATCCCTTCGGGATTTACATTTTTGAAAAGATTTAGTTTAAATAAGCCTGAAAGGCTAACAGCATTATAGAAAAAGGAAACTGCAACAAAACCACTGAAGGGGTAACAATATTGTAGCAGAAAAGCAAACACCTAATCAAAACCCCGAAGGGGGTGACAATATTATAGCAGAAAGACAAATGCCATACAAAAGCCCTGAAGGGGCGGCAGGATTATAGCAGAAAGGCAACACCGTAACATAAGCCCCGACGGGGCGATATATACAAGCTCCCCTATGGTGCGGAGACATAAGATTGGGCGACATAGAATTGACAAACAATGAAAAATATAGATTCCAGAACGCATGTACGGGGCGAATCGGTGTATCTGGACGATATTCCGCTGATCCGAGGGACTTTGTTCGGAGCTGCATTTGGCTCGCCAGTAGCGCATGGTGTGATTAAAAAACTGGATTTATCGGCAGCGGAGGCTATGCCCGGCGTGGTCAAACTGTTCACGTACAAAGATGTAACGGGCGAAAATCAGATTGGTGGCATCATTCCTGACGAGCCGTTGCTGGCCGAACAGCACGTCCACTACTGCGGCATGCCGATTGTATTTGTCGTGGCCGAAAGTGACGAGATCGCCCGTGCCGCCGTCAGGAAAATTACCGTCGACATCGATCCGTTACCCGTTATTACCGACCCTCGCGAAGCCCAGGCAAAAGGAGAATTGATTGTAAAGCCAAGGACCCATAAACTGGGGGATACCACAATGGCCTGGGCGCAGTGTACGCATATTTTTGAAGGCCGAACGGAAACCAACGGGCAAGAGCACCTGTATATCGAAACCCAGGGAGCTTATGCCGTTCCGCAGGAGAATAACGGCATCAAACTCTACTCATCAACGCAGGGTCCTACGGCTGTGCAACGGGCCGTTAGTCGGTCGGTGGGGCTGGCTATGCACCAGATTGATGTCGATGTAACGCGGCTGGGTGGTGGGTTTGGTGGCAAAGAAGATCAGGCCAATATGTGGGCCGCTCTGTGTGCATTGGCGGCCCACGTACTCCGTAAGCCCGTTAAATATTCGCTGCACCGGATGGAAGATATGGCCATGACCGGCAAACGGCATCCCTATTCGTCGGACTTTAAAATCGGACTCGACGACGATCTGAAGATCATTGCCTACGAAGCTACGTTCTACCAGAATGCCGGTGCGGCTGCCGATCTGTCGCCAGCGGTGCTGGAGCGTACCTTGTTTCACTGCACTAATACCTATTTCATTCCGAATGTAACGGCCACGGCCTATAGCTGTCGGACACACCTACCGCCCAATACGGCGTTCCGGGGGTTCGGTGGGCCGCAGGGTATGTTCGTCATTGAAGCAGCCATCGCTAAAGCGGCCGAGGAATTAGGCATTGAAGCGTCGGTAATTCAGGCTAAAAACCTCAACAAAACCGGCGATGAATTTGCCTATGGACAACACGCTGTGAGTGAAGCCCATGCCTGCTGGAATAAAGCCGTGGAATTGTATCAATTGGAAACGATTCGAACCCAAATTGATGCATTCAATAGCAACACCTCATTGTATAGAAAAGGTCTGGCGCTGATGCCAATCTGCTTCGGTATCTCGTTCACCAACACCCGCATGAATCAGGCGCGGGCGCTGGTACACGTCTATACCGATGGGAGCGTGGGCGTAAGTACGGGCGCTGTCGAGATGGGACAGGGGGTAAACACGAAGATGTTACAGGTGGCTGCTCATGTGCTGTCCATTCGGCCGGAGCGAGTGAAGTTGCAGACGACGAGTACCTATCGAATCGCCAACACATCACCATCGGCAGCCAGTGCCACGGCTGATCTGAACGGGAAAGCTGTGGAGTTGGCCTGCGCTGAAATCATTAACCGGCTAAAGGTTGTGGCCGCGGGCGAATTTCAAACGTCAGCGGAAGCCGTTACCCTAAAAGATGAATGGGTTTTTGTGAACGGTAATCGAACCGACTGGAACTGGAACCGGCTGGTAATGGAAGCGTTTATGAAACGGGTTAGCCTGTCTGAACACGCGCATTATGCCACCCCTGAAATCCATTACGATGCCAGCCGGGAGAAAGGCCATCCCTTTGCCTATCACGTGTACGGTACGGCCATTGTTGAGGTGACGGTCGATTGCCTGCGCGGCACCTATGAAATGGACGCTGTTAACGTTGTTCACGATTTTGGCGTCAGCATGAACCCGCTCATCGACCGTGGGCAGATCGAAGGCGGTATTGTACAGGGCCTTGGCTGGATGACCATGGAAGAGGTCGTTTATGATAAAGCCGGACGGTTGCGCTCCAATGCCTTATCAACCTATAAAGTGCCGGATATTTATTCGGTGCCAAAGGAAATAGCTATCGAACCCCTGAAAACCGAGCAGGACAATCTGGCCATCTTCCGGTCGAAAGCCGTGGGCGAGCCTCCCCTGATGTACGGCATTGGCGCCTATTTCGCTCTGCGCAATGCTATTCGGGCCTTTAATCCAACAGCCAACATTCCGTTCGATGCCCCTATGACACCTGAAAAGGTTCTTATGGCGTTGTACGATAAAAACGCGAACAATAGAACCGTAACCTCTTCAACTAGTAGTTATAGTAAACAGCTTCCGTCATAACCGCGAAGCGGTGGTAGTATTGTAGAAAGCAGACATCCTCTCTTTTTCAGAACTCCGAAGGAGTGGCAGAATAGATCAACTATGTCACTCCTTCGGAGCTCTCTAATGAATGTAGGGGCTTCTTTTCTATAATACTACCACCGCTTCGCGGTTCTATCAACGATATTACTCCGTCTGATGTCCAAACCAACATCATTAACCACCTGGCAACTTATTCATACGTGCATACGACAACAGCAGCCAGTGATGCTGCTGTATGTGCTGGAGAGTCATGGGAGTAGCCCAGGCCGGCAGGGGTTTCTGATGGCCGTGACCGCATCGGGCGACATGGAAGGGTCGATTGGGGGCGGCATTATGGAACACAAGTTTGTGGAAATGGCCAATGAAAAGCTTAGAAGACACACCACTGAGCTTTCCATCCGAACCCAATACCATGACAAACAAGCCACTCATAACCAGAGCGGTATGATCTGTTCAGGCGATCAGACCATCCTGGTTTATCGGATTCGACCGCACGACGAATCGGCTGTTCAGGCCATTGTCGATTGCCTTGACCAAAATCGAAACGGGCAGTTAACGCTATCGCCATCCGGCATTCAGTTTACGGAAAACGTATCGCTGAATACTGATTACAGCTTCAATAGGGGATCGGTAGACGAGTGGCAATATCAGGAACGGCTGGGTTATAAAAATGAGCTATTCATTATTGGCGGGGGGCATTGTGCATTGGCATTGTCGCGAATGATGAGCCTGATGGATTTTTACATTCGCATCTACGACGACCGCCCGGACCTGCATACCATGCAGTTGAATGCCGTTGCTCATGAGAAAATTACCATTCGTACGTATAGCGACCTAACCAATCTGATTCCGTCAGGAGCAAACAAATTTGTGGTGGTTATGACCTTTGGCTATCGAACCGACGATCTGGCTATCCGGGCGTTGCTGAATAAGTCATTTCGGTATTTTGGTGTGCTGGGGAGTAAAACCAAGATCGGAAAACTGTTTGCCGATTATCGCGCAGAAGGTATTTCCGACGAAGGGCTGACTCAAATCCATGCACCGATTGGCCTGTCCATCCATAGCCAGACTCCCGAAGAAATTGCCGTAAGTATTGCCGCCGAAATTATTCAGGTGAAGAATCAATACTTAAGCTGAATATATATTTCGGCCACTTTTTCATTTTGTGCAAAACATATATTCACAATTTTATAAGCTCCTGTAAATTTTGAATAAAATACAGAAAATGCATGTTTTGTGTTTTTATATTCTGTGAAATTGATTTATTTCAGAATTATTAGTTGTATTATGTGCTGGGATTCGCGTCGCCTTTTTGGTGTTTCGTGTTTTATGCCTTCCTCTTTGTATTCTGCACGGCGGCTTAGTCCAAACGTTTTATGAAGCAATTAGCAACCCTCATAGTCTTTGTCATAGCCTGTTCGGTTCAGGCACAACCCTTTTCCCAAAAAGAAATTAGCCATCTGCAAAAACAGGCCCGGCGAATCACGATCATCAAAGACAAATGGGGAGTGCCACACGTATACACAAAAACCGATCAGGAGGCCGTGTTCGGTATGATGTACGTGCAATGCGAGGAGTTTTTTGAAAGCGTGGAAAACACCTTGATCAGTCGACTGGGGCGTCAGGCGGAGGTTGAAGGTGAGTCGGCTCTATACAAAGATCTTTGGACTCGTATGTTCATCGATTCCGCTAAAGCGGTTGCCCTCTATCAGCAATCGCCAGGATGGCTTCGCAAACTATGCGATGGGTATGCTGATGGAATCAATTTCTATATGATTTCACATCCAGAGAAGAAACCACGGCTCATTACACGGGTGCAACCCTGGATGGCGCTGATGAACAATGTGCCCTCGCTCGAAGGCAGCAATTCAGGAGAAGCCGAGCTTCGCGCTTTTTATTCCAGAAATCCCAGTCTGTCGATGTCGTTTATGCCCAAAGACCTGAGCGAACATCAGGAGTATGGCGGATCGAATGGTTGGGCTATTGCTCCATCGCGTACGCAAAGCAAAAAGGCAATGCTGCTCATCAATCCACATGCCGAATTCTACGGGCGAATTGAAATTCAGGTTATCAGCAAAAAAGGGCTTAATGCCTACGGGGCTCCTTTTCTGGGGCAGTTCACTATTTTTCAAGGCTTTAATGAACACCTGGGCTGGATGCACCCCGTCTCCTTATCTGATGCCAAAGACCTGTATGCCGAGCAGATCGAACGGAAGAACGGACACTATTTCTATCGCTACAATGGCGAGCTACGACCCGTCGACAGCACGGGCATTACGCTGTATTACAAACAGGGCGGCCAGCTCATATCCAAAAAATGGATGGCCTACCGTACGCACCATGGGCCAATCATCGCATCGGTTAATACAAAATGGATTGCCCACAAAACGCACGATGCCAACATCGACCTGCTGGCCATGCACTGGCAGAAGATGAAAGCCCGAAACTTCAACGAATTCAAATCGGTCTTGAACAAACGAGCCATGACCGGTAGTAACATTATCTATGCCGATCAGCAAGGCAATATTGCCTACTGGCATGGCAACTTTGTGCCCAAACGCGATCCATCGCTCGACTGGAAACGCCCCGTCGATGGTAGCACCAGCGCTACTGACTGGCAGGGAACCTATTCGCTGGACGAGATTCCGCACTACATCAACCCCACAAACGGCTGGGTACAAAACTGTAATTCGACACCTTTGTATGGAACGGGCGTTTATGATTCCGTGATGGCTAAGAAGCCGGTTTATATGCTTCCCGACGGGCATACGGCACGTGCCGTGAGTGCCATTCGTGTACTGAATAAAATCAATGATGCCACGATCGACGATGTTGTCAGGGCCGCTCATGACCCGTATCTGCCCAATGGAGAGCACCATATTCCTAAACTGGTAGCCGCCTACAAAACGCTGCAAACCGATACGACCTACAGTTTGCTGGCTGGTCCTGTAGAAACCCTGCAATCCTGGAATTTCCAGACCGATACCAACTCAGTCGCAACAACACTGGCCGTGCTATGGCTGGAGAAAATAATTGAATTGAATGTGGCCCAATTGAAAAAACCTACCTCTAATGAGGAGCGTTATTCGATAACTAATGGTGCCAATATTTCGACTGATGCCGTTTCGACAACGCAAATACTCGATGCGTTAAAGAAGGTGGTTAATGGCTTACAAAAAGATTTTGGTACCTGGCAGGTGGCCTGGGGATCGATTAATCGATTTCAGCGCGTTCCCAACGGGCAATCGTTCAGTGATGTCAGCCGGAGTTGGGCTGTACCGGCTACACCCGGTTATATGGGTTCACTGAATGCATATGTCAGTCGAAAAAGCCCACAGACTCAGAAGCGATACGGTGCTACGGGCAATACCTTTGCGGCTGTGATTGAATTCGGAAAAACGCTGAAAGGGAAATCTATCCTTACGGGCGGATCGAGCTCAGATCCCGCGTCGGGCCACTTCACCGATCAGGTCGACGGTTATATTAAAGGGCAGTACAAAGACATTCTGTTTTACAAAAAAGAGGTTGTGGCTACTGCCGAACGAGTGTATCATCCGGGAGAGTAATTTCCTACATCCGACTTGTGGGTTTAAACCAAGGTAGCGAAAATTCTTTTTTCGTCTATATTGCATAGCAATCCTGCAAATCCCGACGTCGTTTATGCATCTAACTCCACGCGAGACCGAAAAACTCCTCCTGTTTCTGGCTGGCGAGCTAGCCGAAAAACGAAAAGCACGTGGCCTGAAACTGAATTATCCCGAAGCCATTGCCCTGATCAGTAGTCGTTTGCAGGAAGCTGCCCGCGATGGTCGGACCGTAGCCGAACTAATGCATTATGGCACTACCATTCTCTCGCGTGAGGATGTGATGGAGGGCATTCCCGAAATGATTCATGAAATTCAGATTGAAGCCACATTTCCCGACGGCACCAAGCTCGTAACCGTACACGATCCGATCCGGTAATAGTCTTTTCAGAACACAGATGACACGGATTTAACAGCATATCGCAGCTAGCTATAACCATGATTCCAGGAGAATACATACTTGCCGAAGGTGATATCGAATGCAACGTAGGTCGGAAAACCACTACGGTAATGGTTGTTAATACTGGCGACCGGCCGGTGCAGGTAGGATCGCACTTTCACTTTTTTGAGATTAACCGACTGATGGCTTTCGACCGGCAGAAAGCGTTGGGAATGCGACTGAACATCCCGGCCGGAACGGCCGTTCGCTTCGAACCCGGCGAAGAAAAAGAAGTGGAACTGGTCGAATTGGGGGGCAATAAGCGCGTAGTTGGCTTCAGCAATCTGGTCGATGGCTCAATTGCCGAAAAAAATGCTGCAACAACCACACAGGAGGCCATCTCGAAAGGCTTTAAAAATGCATGACCGTTCAGACAAAAGACCATAAATCCGTTTCGATTAGCCTGTTGGCCATTGACAAATTACCGGCGCTGGTCAATTATCTGGACAAACTTAGTCAGGCAACCCGCCGTCGATTTGAGCCGCACTCGTTCGATAGCCAGTCGGTCACGAACTTTTATCAGGATGCGAACCACCGGGCCTACATAGCCGAATCGGTTGACGAGCCTGAAATTGTGGCTTATTTCATCATTAAACGCGGTTTTCTACCAAAAGAAGCAGAACGGTTAGAAAGCTACGGATTGCAGTTAAGCGCTGAAACTGATTGTACGTTTGCGCCATCGGTGGCCGATGCCTGGCAGAGTTCGGGCGTAGGTAATCTGTTGTTTCGAATGGTACTCAACGAGTTGCAAACGGAGCCATTCGAGCGCATGATTTTGTGGGGAGGAGTACAAAGCAGCAACGAGCGCGCTATTCGCTTTTATGAAAAATATGGATTTCGCGAACTCGGTTATTTCGAGCATAACGGAATCGGAAATTACGACATGATCAAAGAACTTAAGGCTTTCGCTTAGGACTATAAACGCCGTGAAAATCAACCGCATCAAATACGCCAATATGTATGGCCCAACCGTCGGTGACAAAGTGCGCCTGGGCGATACGGATCTGATCATCGAAATTGAAAAAGACTTTACTGTCTACGGCGACGAGTCGAAATTTGGGGGCGGCAAAACCATCCGCGACGGTATGGCCCAGTCGGCTACGGCAACCCGCAGCGAAGGCGTTCTGGACATGGTCATTACCAGCGTCATGATCATCGACCACTGGGGAATCGTGAAAGCCGATGTTGGTCTGAAAGATGGTAAAATTGTTGGCATTGGCAAAGCCGGAAACCCCGATACCATGGACGGCGTCGACCCGAACATGATCATTGGCGCATCGACCGAAGTACACGGTGGTGCAGGGCTGATTGCCACAGCGGGCGGTATTGATTCGCACATCCACTTCATCTGTCCACAGCAGATCGACCATGCCCTGTTCAGTGGCATCACAACCATGATGGGTGGCGGAACCGGACCCGCCGATGGCACCAGCGCCACGACCGTAACGCCCGGAGCCTGGAATATTCAAAAAATGCTGGAGTCGGCCGATGCGTTTCCGATGAATCTGGGCTTTATGGGCAAAGGCAATTGTGCTTCCCTGGCTCCGCTCGAAGAACAGATCGAAGCCGGGGCGCTGGGACTAAAAATTCACGAAGACTGGGGTTCGACACCGGCCGTTATCGACGCATCGCTGCAAGTGGCCGATAAATACGACGTGCAGGTAGCGATCCATACCGATACGCTGAACGAAGGCGGTTTTCTGGAAGATACCATCAACGCTATCAACGGACGGGTTATTCATACGTTTCATACGGAAGGCGCTGGTGGCGGCCATGCCCCCGACATCATCAAAGCGGCCATGTACCCCTACGTGCTCCCCTCCTCAACCAACCCAACGCGACCATACACAGCCAACACCATCGACGAACACCTCGATATGCTAATGGTTTGTCATCACCTGTCGCGGTCGGTTCCCGAAGATGTGGCCTTTGCCGACTCCCGCATTCGTCCCGAAACCATTGCCGCCGAAGATATTCTGCACGACATGGGTGTGTTCAGTATGATGAGTTCCGACTCGCAGGCAATGGGTCGCGTGGCCGAAGTAATTACGCGCACCTGGCAAACCGCCGATAAGATGAAGAAACAACGCGGGTTTTTGCCCGAAGATGTAGCCCATCAAAACGATAATTTCCGGGTGAAACGATACGTAGCCAAATACACCATCAATCCCGCAATCTCGCACGGAATTTCAGACTATGTAGGTTCGCTGGAAGCGGGTAAACTGGCCGATCTGGTGCTATGGAAACCGGCTATGTTCGGTGCCAAACCCGAAATGATTATAAAAGGCGGTATGATTATCGCCAGCCGGATGGGCGACCCCAACGCATCGATTCCAACACCTCAGCCAGTCATCTATAGGCATATGTTTGGGGCATACGGGAAAGCGTTGCATAAAACCTGCGCCACGTTTGTATCGCAGGTATCGCTCAACAAAGGGATTGTGCAGCAATATGACTTGCAGAAACTGGTGTTGCCCGTCAAAAACTGCCGGGCAATCTCCAAGAAAGACCTTATTCATAACGACGCAACGCCCCAAATCGACGTAAATCCCGAAACCTACGAAGTGAAAGTCGATGGCCATCCCATCACCTGTGAACCCGTTACGGTGGTCCCACTCGCCCAGCGGTATTTTTTGTTTTAGAAAATTGCTTATCCGTAAGCATCCGTTAAATCCGTGTGCTAAAACCAATGCTGATTCAGCAAAAAATAGCCTCTCTTGATGCCATCGTTCTCAATAACCGAACGATCGACTACCTCCCGCTGGAATGGTATGAAACCAGCAAACGCATCATGCGAAAACGGACACGAAATGGGCAGGATGTTGCGTTGAAATTTCTGTCCGAAAACCCACGTCTGACGCAGGGCGATGTACTCTACGAAGACAGCCAGACGGTTATTGTCGTTGAGGTTCTTCCCTGCGATGCGCTCGTGATTTGTCCGGCATCCATGCATGAAATGGCTTCTGTCTGTTACGAAATTGGCAACAAGCATCTGCCTTTGTTTTACGAAAACGATAGCTTGCTGGCTCCCTACGACGCACCGCTGTTTCGCTTACTGACCGCATCGGGCTATGCCGTAGAACGTCAGCAGCGACAATTACTAAATCCGCTCAACACCTCGGTTTCACCCCATGCACACGCCGACAGCAGCAGTAGCCTATTTTCGAAAATCCTGAAACTTACAGCCTCTCCCGAATGAATACCGCCCTGTTACGTTTGTTACAACTGAGCGACCCAACCTTACCCATTGGCGGTTACGCCCATTCGGCGGGACTGGAAACTTACGTGCAGGCCGGAGTGGTGCATGATGCGGCAACGGCGCGGGCGTTCATCACCGAAATGCTGTCCAGAAATCTGTTCTACACAGATGCTGCTCTGGTTTCGCTGGCTTTCGATGCCGCTACCCATAACGATCTGAACGAACTTCTGCAACTCGACGACGAATGCACAGCCGTGAAGTTGCCGCGAGAAATGCGGCAGGCCAGTCAGAAACTTGGCATGCGGTTGTTAAAAATATTTCAACCTCTTTGTTCCAGTCTACTGGCTGATCAGTACCGCAATGCCATTCGGGCCCAACAGGCTACTGGTCATTACTGCCTGCTTTTCGGTATATATGCATCAGTCCTGCAAATTCCCAAAACCGATGCGTTAACCGGTTTTTATTACAATGCTGCCGTTGGTATGGTTACCAATAGTGTCAAACTGATTCCGTTGGGCCAGCAGGATGGGCAGGAAATCCTGTTTTCGTTTCAGCAACTTATCCAGGAGCTAACCGAACAAACGCTCAACCCCAACCGAAGTTGCATTGGGCTATGCTGCCCCGGTTTCGACATTCGAAGTATGCAGCACGAACGGTTGTATTCGCGGCTGTATATGTCGTGACGCTACTTAGGCTGAGTCTGCTTAGTTTTACCAAAAAAACACTCAACCATGATCGTTAAATTAGCTGAAGGCAATCTTAAAACTAAGTTTGGCGAGTATCACGAAGTGCTGTTCTACAACGGACAAAAAGAATCGATAGCGCTTATTATGGGCGATGTAAACGAAGCTGAAAACGTCCTGTGCCGGGTTCATTCGTCGTGTTTGTTTGGCCATGCGTTCAACAGCATCGAATGTGATTGTCGGGAACAGATGGAAATCTCGCAGCGACTTATTCAGCAGGCAGGGCAGGGCGTAATTATCTGGCTCGATCAGGAGGGTAAAGGCAACGGGCATTTTGCTTTGCTGAAAAGCGTCGAACATAAACGGCTGGGGCTGGCACAGGCCGATGCCTACGAAGCAGTTGGGTTCAAACGCGATGCACGGGATTATGCTCAAGCCGCCGAAATCCTGCGGGTGCTGGGCGTGAAATCCATTCGAATGTTAACCAACAATCCGAAAAAAGTAGAAACGCTTACTCAACACGGCATTACGGTTGCTGGCACACAGGCCACCAGGCTATAAGCACAATTGCTTCCTAAATCCGGTTCTCTAGTTCAGGTTAATTTATGCTTCAACTCATCAATAGTGCCCTCCGCCATCCCGAAAACACGGCAATTTTATCCGACAACCAATCTTATTCCTATCAACAGCTTCTCGATGCTTCTGCTGCCTTTGCTGCCCTGCTTCTTGCCGAAAATACTGATCTGAACGAAAAACGGATAGCCTTTATGGTTACGCCGGGGTTCGATTATGTACGGGTGCAGTGGGGAGTATGGCGGGCTGGCGGCATTGCCGTACCACTGGCACTTTCCTATCCCTTGCCGTCGCTGCAATATGTTATCGACGATACGGAAGCGGAAATAATCGTTGTCAGTAGTGCGTATGCAACCATGCTGGCCCCGCTGATTGCCCAAAAAGGGTTGCGATTGATTGTTTTGGGAGAAGAACCAACGGTGCCGCCGGTTCAGTTACCGACTATTGAGCCAGAACGTCGGGCCATGATTTTGTATACCAGTGGCACCACCAGCCTGCCCAAAGGCGTTGTGACAACACACCGGAATCTGGAAGCGCAGATTTCGACGCTGGTTGCTGCCTGGCACTGGTCGCCAACAGATCATATTCTGTGCGTGCTGCCGTTGCATCATGTTCATGGTATTGTCAACGTCATTAGCTGTGCGCTCTGGTCGGGTGCTACGGTGGAGTTTTTGCCGACATTTACTGCCGAGTCGGTTTTTGCTGCCTTTCAGAAAGGGGCTATCAATGTGTTCATGGCCGTACCAACCATTTATTTCAAGCTGATTGCCTATTGGGAAAGCCTTCCGGTCGATCAGCAACAACAACTATCGGCAATCCTGAAGCCCTTCCGGCTGATGGTTTCTGGATCGGCCGCGTTGCCCGTTTCGGTAATGGAAAAATGGAAAACCATTAGCGGCCATACGCTGCTCGAACGCTACGGTATGACCGAAATTGGTATGGGCATCAGTAATCCCTACGAAGGCGAACGCCGGGCGGGCCACATTGGTCAACCGTTGCCGGGCGTGCAGGTTCGACTGGTCGATGAAGCCAACAACGAGGTACCGACCGACCAACCCGGCGAAATTCAGATACAGGGCGATACCGTTTTTCTGGAATACTGGCACCGGCCAGAAGCTACCCAAAAAGCATTTACTGACGACGGCTGGTTCCGAACGGGCGATATTGCCGTTGTTGAAGAGGGCTACTATCGTATTCTGGGTCGCGACTCGATCGACATCATCAAATCGGGGGGCTACAAGATTTCGGCGCTCGAAATTGAAGAGGTACTCCGCACCCACCCCGCCATTAGCGATTGCAGTGTGGTGGGTATTCCGAACGAAGAGTGGGGCGAACTGGTTGGCGCTGCGCTGCTGGTTAATGACGATTCTGTTGACATTACCGAAATCAACAACTGGCTGCGTCAGCAAATGCCTGCTTATAAAGTGCCCCGACACTACCGGGTGGTTGCTGAACTTCCCCGCAACGCCATGGGCAAAGTTACCAAAAACGATCTTAAACCGTTGTTCCTAACTACTTAACCACTACGTATCTATGATTATTTATGGGGTTGCTATTCTGGCATTCTGCTATCTGACCGGGCAGTTGGCTGGTGAATGGCTTGGTCTGTTGCTGGGCGTTCATGCCAACGTGGGGGGTGTTGGCTTTGCCATGCTGCTGCTGGTTGTGCTCAACGACTGGCTCGTAAAAAAGAAATATGTCAACCTGGAAACCGAAACCGGCATTTTGTTCTGGAATAAACTCTACATACCGATTGTGGTGGCCATGTCGGCAACCCAAAACGTGAAAGTGGCGGTTTCGAGCGGGCTAATTGCCGTTGTGGCAGGAATCGTTCCGGTATTGATCTGTGTGGCATCTATTCCACTGATTGCTAAGTTAGCCACCCCAAAAAACACCCGCCCCGATGGAACTTATCACCCGGTTTCTTGATAAAAATGGTCTGATTGTTGGTTTTCTGGTGCTCGGTATAATTATGGCTGTGGCCGAGGTTCTGTCCAGTAAACTAACGCGAAAAAAGATACCGGGATCGGCCATCGCCATCTTGATGGGACTCTTGTTAGCCTACCTTGGTGGCATCAGTACCGGTGGCGAAAAAGGAATTGCTGACTGGAAACCACTGGCTGGTTTTGGTATGTTGGGGGGCGCTATGTTTCGGGATTTCGCTATTGTCGCCACGGCTATGGGGGCCAGCTTTGTGGTGATGAAACGGGCCGGATGGATTGGTGCATTGTCGCTTTTTCTGGGTATCGTACTCTCATTTCTGGGGGGTGTTCTTGTGGCCCTGCTCTGGGGCTATACCGATGCCATTAGCCTCACAACCATTGGGGCTGGCGCCTGTACCTATATTGTTGGTCCCGTAACGGGTGCCGCTATTGGTGCCAGTTCCGATGTGATGGCCCTCAGTATTGCGGCAGGGGTAGTCAAGAGTGTTTTCGTTACTATCGGAACGCCCTATATGGCGCGGTATATCGGTCTCAATAATCCAAACACGGCCATGATCTACGGCGGATTGATGGGCACCACGAGTGGCGTGTCGGCGGGGCTGGCCGCTACCGATCCGGCTCTTGTTCCATATGGTGCCTTAACCGCTACATTCTATACCGGGCTTGGCTGTCTGGCCTGTCCGTCAGTACTTTATCTGCTGATGCGGCTGTGTTTTTAGGGAAACTCGCTACGTAGTTGGCGCAGCCACTGGCATTGGGGTTTCGCATTTTCGTTATTCAGGCTAATCCTGCTTTCTGACGTCTTTTATTCAGTACTGAGCCGCTTTGGTATGGAAGATGTAATTTCATCGACGATTGTCGGATTTACCCCTTAGATTGCCGGAATTGCCCCGTTCGGGTTTGGATAGCTGCCGCTAGATTTGCCTAAATGAATCGGGCAATTTCTGTCGTTTCATCCCGATGATTTGCCGGGTTACTCAGTTCAACTCTTTACTATTGTAAAACAACAATGCTATGGCAGCGCTGAATCCTTATCTGAATTTCAACGGTAATTGCGAAGAAGCTTTTGACTTCTATCAATCGGTTTTTGGTGGCGAACTAATCGGTAAAATGCGTTTTAAAGATGGCCCGGCCGAACACACGTTTTCTGAAAATGAGGCCGACAAGATTCTTAATACGGCTTTGCCAATCGGCAAAACCAGTGTCTTGATGGGAAGCGACGTGCCAGAGGCTTTTGGGAAAGCCATTATTGGTACCAATACCTATGTGTCAATCGGCACTGACAGCGAAGAAGAAACCGAGCGATTGTTTGCGGGCCTTTCGGCAGATGGTCAGGTCATGATGCCATTGCACAAGGCATTCTGGGGCGACTATTTCGGGATGTTTACCGATAAATTTGGTATTCAGTGGATGGTTAGTTATGCCTACAATCGGCAGGGTTAATAAATGATTGGATAACGGTCTACGGTTGTAGCCAGAGTATGGGAATACATGCTAAACATGAGAAACGTTAAATTACAGATGCAGATGACACTGGATGGCTTCGTGGCGGGGCCAAACGGTGAAATGGATTGGCTGGTTTGGAACTGGGACGATGAACTGAAAGCCTATGTCGGCGCAATAACGGAGTCCATAGATTGCATTCTGCTGGGGCGAAACCTGGCCCAGGGTTTTATTCCAGCCTGGGCCTCACGGGCCGAAGAATCGAACCCGGAAGAAGGCGAGTTTGCTCAGAAAATGACCGACTTGCCTAAAGTTGTCTTCTCAAACTCGCTCGATAAGCCCGCATGGGAAAACGTAACCCTGGCAGGTGGCGATCTTGTTGAAGAAGTAAATCGACTGAAGCAGCAACCAGGGAATGATCTGATGCTATACGGTGGGGCATCGCTGGTCGCATCCTGTATCAGGCATAACCTGATCGACGAATACAATCTGTTTGTCAATCCGGTAATTTTAGGAAAAGGAATGCCCATATTCAACGGGCTTGATGGCAGACTTAAACTGAAGCTGGTACATAGCCAGCCATTTAGTTGCGGTATTGTTGCGGTGCGGTATGAGCCCGATCGCAGTTGATTTATACTCTTTATGAAATTCTGAATAATTCTGCGACCTTCCCCAACCGGAAGGTCGTTTGTTTGTCGGCCTTTACAAAATCATCGCTATTTTGCTGGCTGAACTATTCGTAACGCATGAAATATCTGCTTTTTTGTCTTCTGTTTCCCTGTGCTGCATTTGCTCAAACCGAAAACCAATACAATCTGATTCCATTTCCGGCCCGGTTTGCCGGACAGGATGGGCAGTTTACCCTCACAACAACAACGCGGGTTGTGCTGGCCCCTGCCACCGATGCCTCGCTTAAGTCAGTTGCACAACAGTTTGTCGGTCAGGTTAAAACCGCCAATGGCCTGACACTCGCAGTAACTCCTGCAAGTGCTGCTTTGGCCAAGGGGGCTAACATTTTTCTGACCATCAACAAAAAATTAACCCTGGGCGACGAAGGGTACAAGCTAACCGTAACACCTTCCAGAGTGGTTGTCGAAGCACCAACGGCCAAAGGATTGTTCTACGCAACCCAGACAATGCGTCAGCTACTACCCGTCGGACAATCGGCTACGGTAACCATGCCTGCCTGTGCCATTACCGACAAACCACGGTATGGCTATCGTGGGCTACACCTCGATGTGTCACGGCATTTTATGCCCGTATCGTTCGTGAAAAAATTTATCGATTTGATGGCCATGCACAAACAGAACACGTTTCACTGGCATCTGACCGACGATCAGGGATGGCGCATCGAAATTAAAAAATATCCGAAATTGACTCAGATTGGCAGTAAACGCGCTGAATCGATTGTAGGGCAGTACTTCCAGAATTATCCGCAGCAGTTCGATGGAAAGCCCGTCGGCGGGTTCTACACACAGGCCGAAATTAAAGATGTGGTGCGGTATGCGCAAAGCCGGTTTGTTACCATCGTGCCCGAAATTGAGATGCCAGGCCATGCGCAGGCTGCCCTGGCTGCGTATCCGGAGCTAAGCTGCGATCCGAGTAAAAAATATGATGTATTCACCAAGTGGGGCGTTTCGGAAGATGTGTTTTGCCCTTCCGAAAAAACATTCAGTTTTCTTCAGGATGTGCTGACCGAAGTAATGACGCTTTTTCCTGGCAAATATATTCATATCGGGGGCGATGAGTGTCCCAAAACCGCCTGGAAACAGAGTGCTTTCTGTCAGGAACTGATTAAGAAAAACAAGCTGAAAGACGAACACGAACTCCAGAGTTATTTTATTCGCCGGATCGAAAAGTTTCTCAACAGTAAAGGCCGGTCAATTATTGGCTGGGACGAAATTCTGGAAGGGGGGCTGGCACCCAATGCTACGGTAATGAGCTGGCGCGGAACAGAAGGTGGAATTGCTGCGGCTAAGCAAAAACACAACGTTGTTATGACACCCACCGGCACCTGCTATCTGGATTATTACCAGGGTAATCCGGCTACCGAACCGTTGGCTATTGGTGGGTATTTACCCATCGATCAGGTGTATGCCTACGAACCAATGCCTGCCGAGCTAACGCCAGCAGAGCAGACGTATATTCTGGGTGTTCAGGGGAATTTATGGACCGAGTATGTGCCAACTCCCGAATCTGTAGAATACATGATGTTTCCGAGAGCAATTGCGCTGGCCGAAATTGCCTGGATGCAAACGGGCCCCCATAATTTTGAAGATTTTGCTCTCCGGCTGAAGAATCACCTGCCCCGCCTGTCGCAGATTCCGGTAAATTATGCCAAACGCCTGTTTGATATTACGGCAAGCACGCAGGCGAGCGATCAGGGGCAGTTGCAGGTGGTACTGAAAAAAATCGACTCCGACAGCCGGATTTTCTATACGCTAAACGGGAAAGAACCGAGCGAAACGAGTACTGAATACATCGGCCCCATTACGCTAAGCAAAACAACAACGCTGCGGGCGATGACTCCCAGTGGTGGGCGGCTAACGCAAACCTTTACGCTGCATAAAGGCAAAAACAAGTCGTATACCTATGCCATACCGCTCGAAAACAACAGCGATAAGGATACTAAAAAACTGACGGATGGAATTCGGGGCGAAACCCCACGCGATCGGCGCCAGTGGGTTAACTTCTTCGGCGATATGGATGTAACACTCGATCTGGGTGATGTGACCAGTGTTACAAAAGTTTCATTAAATTTCCTGAAGGTTATTCTGGAGAAAAACTTCCCGCCAACATCGGTCGAAATTGCGTTATCGAAAGATGGAACCGATTTCAAGGATGCCATCAAGCAACCGATCAAATACGAACTAAACGGCCCGTGGGATATTCTGCCGGTTGTAGCCGACTTCAAAACCGCACGGGCTCGCTACGTTCGGATTCGCGCCAAAAACGTTGGTGTTTGCCCTCCAGAGCATCCGAACGCGGGCGAAAAAACCTGGTTCTCGACGGATGAAATTGTGGTGGAGTAAAAGCGTAGGGGTTGGTCTAGGGGCGGCAGGGATAGGAAACATTCCCCGCTACCCCCGCAATCCCAAGCCCCTGGCCCTTAGCAAAAAAGCTTATGAAAAAGATAGTCGTACTTTCAGGAGCAGGCATTAGTGCCGAAAGTGGTATTCCAACGTTTCGTGCATCGGATGGACTTTGGGAAAACCATCGGATCGAAGATGTGGCGACTCCCGAAGCCTGGCTACGGAACCCCGATCTGGTGCAGGATTTTTATAATCAGCGTCGGAAACAGGCACTGAGTGTCGAACCCAATGCCGGGCATCTGGCACTGGTGAAACTGGAACAGTATTTCGATGTGACAATCATTACCCAGAATGTCGATAATCTGCACGAAAAAGCGGGCTCATCGAAGGTTGTTCACCTGCATGGAGAGTTGTTTAAATCCCGTAGTACAAAAGATCCGTCATTGGTTTACGACGTTGAGGGATGGGAGCTTAAACGAGGAGATTTGTGCGAAAAAGGATCGCAGCTACGGCCCCACATTGTGTGGTTTGGCGAGGCCGTTCCGATGATGGATGTGGCGTATGATATTACCGATGAGGCCGATATTTTTATTGTGGTTGGAACATCGCTGAATGTATATCCGGCTGCAGGATTGGTGTATGCTGTTCGGCGGGGTGTGCCCATTTATGTCGTTGACCCACACAGCCCGGATGTTCAGGGGCGATCGAATGTAACGTTTATCGTGGAGCCTGCAACAACCGGACTCACAAAGCTAACCGATCAGCTTATTGCCGAAGCGTAATAGTATTGGTCATCAGTCATTGATAGACTTTATTCTACTGACTGATGACCAACTACTTAACTTTTAGAGCCATACTTACGTTCATGAAACGCTTTGGCTTGTTCAACCCAATTGTCGCGTTCAATTCGGCCGGGGAAGAACTCGATAATCTCATTGACCTTATCAATATCTTCTGGAGTGAAATTGGCGATCTGTCGGAAAGTATAAATGCCCAGACTATGGAGTTTACGTTCCAGAAACGGCCCAACCCCCACAATATCTTTCAAATCGTCGGCTTCCAGCGCCGACGCTCTGCCAATTCGGTCGAAGTTTAGCTCACCCGAGCGGGCGGCTATCCGGCTTAAAATCGCTGATTCTGAATTGGCTGCCGACGTTCCTGCAATTGGAGCCACAATGGCCGGTATCGGAATCACAGGGTCTTCGTCAATCAGTTCCGGCGTATCGTCCAGTGAGGTGGCAGGCAGCAATGGATCAGCATGAACAAAATGAGGTAAATCTTCCGGAGTAATGGTTTTTTGAACCGTTTTTTGCGGAATAGTACCCATAATTTTCGATCGGCGGCAATCTTCCAGTTGGGCTTCTTTATCGGCAATGGCCGTTCTGAGCGCACCAATACGCCCACTGAGTGCCAGGCGACCTAACAGCCAACCAATGAAAGCAATAAAAGCAAGTATCAGGAGTATTTCGGTAATGGCTACCGGGCGGCTAAAAGGATCTAATCCAAACATGACTTTTTAGCGTTTTCAGTTTATGGGTTTTGGCTTTGGGAATAGTATTTCCGAAAGCACTACACTTATTTCTTTTTAGCTAATTCAGTGGCTTGCCCAACCCAATTATCCCGCTGGATACGACCAGGGAAAAACTCAATAATGTCGTTTACCTGATCGATATCTTCTGCGGTGAAATTGGCAATCTGCCGAAAGGTATAAATGCCGGTGGCATGGAGTTTACGTTCCAGAAAGGGCCCAACGCCGACTATTTTTTTGAGGTCGTCGGCCTCGGCAATTGACCCGTAGCCAATCCGGCTAAAATCCAGTATGCTGGCCCGGGAACGAATTCGATCGAGAATTATCTCCTCGTCATTCAAAACAGGTTCCGAAGGGGTTTGCCGGCAATCGGCTACTTCGCGTTCAGTGCTGGCCAGATCGCCTTCTAGCTGCCTAATGAGCCGTTGCCGCGATGCATAGCCAATAATAAAGCCCAATATCAGCGTCACAACGGCCATAATCAGGTGCTGTAGCTGAGCGTCTGGTAGGTTAAGTGGGTTTAATTCGAACATGGTTGCGGGAGTTTTAACAGGTAGCCAGCACCAGGGCGATTCCCTGATTCTGACTGCCATTTAGTGAGGCTATTGAATGACGACGACCGTTACACGTCGATTGGCTTTACGACCCGAGATGGTGCTGTTATCAGCTTTAGGCTGCGTTTCGCCTTTTGCTTCCACAATAATCTGGGAAGAAGGAATCCCCGATTTGCGAAGTTTGGCTTTTACGTCGTTGGCGCGGTCGAGCGATAGACGCATGTTTACTTCATCGGGCCCTGAACTGTCTGTGTGGCCTGTGAGCTGGAGTTTTTTGTCTTTATGCTCCGACAGATACTTCGTGGCTTCTGTAAAAAATTTCTCTGTATCGGAGGTTTTAATATAGTTAGCCTCGCCGAGAGAGAAATAAAGATCAATGGGTTCGAATACTGACTTGAATTTTTCAGAAGCTGCCAGATCGGCTTCTGTGGTAGGTTCGGTGAGCGTAATGGGGGCCGGAGCCGTCACACTCGCTGATTCGGTACCCGTAGTGGAAAGTTCGGCTCCGCTAAATGCAAAAGTAAGACCTCCAAGTAGAGAATCACCTTTGGCCGTAAACGAAAGATTACGTTCTGTACCAATTGTTGTGAGCGATGCGGCCGGAATGCCCTGCTGTACCAGATATTGTTTGATGCCTTCTGCGCGGGCCAGCCCTAAATTGGTGAAGGTAGCCGTATTGGTTTCCGAAGGTGAATAATAGCCAATGATTTCTACCTTCCGGCCGGGATTGGCTTTCAGGTAGGTAATGAGCGGCTCCAGCGAACCGCCAAGGGTATTGAGGTTGGCATTGGCCCCCGATTTAGCAAAGCTAAAGTTACCGGGTAGTTCGAGCCGGAAGCGATTTCCGTCGGCAATTGTGTACCCATCGGCACCGGGTGGCGTTGTGTCTACTGTAGGTTCTGTGACAGCCGTTTCTGATGCAGGAAGGGCATCGTCGGCACATAGATGCTTTATTTTGCAGACATGCCACCAGGTAGAACCGATCATCCATAAAACCAACAGGACAATCCATGGAGTTTTGTTGGCAAACATAACGGTAGAGGTTAAGCGGGATACGTTTTAGGAGCGCCTGCCTACTGGAATACTGGGCCAAACGGTAGTCAGGCAATTGCCCAAAAATACGAGTAAGCGGTATAAATGCAAGAGCATCAGTAATTTTGATTGCTTTGCCTATTTAATAAACCAAGGAATTCATATTGGTTAATTACCCGTTAAGCACGTAAAGTGGCTTTTTCAGGTAAATTGAGTTACTATCTAATGGTTGTGGCAGGGTAGGGCGATCTCTCGTTAAATTTTACTTAATTTCCTGCCTGTGCTACCTGCAGAGCGCCAATCGGTACGGCATCTTCACCCAGTTTAGCCAGCAACACGATCGGAGCTGGATGAAAGGTTTTCATTACAAAACGAGGGAGAGCCTGACGCACAGCGGCCCGCAGCGGTTCGCCAATGAGCGAGAGGCCACCGCCAAGTACAAGGGCATCGGGATGAAACAAATGAACAACGTGCGACAAGCCAAGGGCCACAACAGAGCCTATCTGCTCAATTAGCATACGGGCAACGGGGTCGCTGGCTTCATATGCCGGATGCAGAAACCGGGCTTCGCCACCGGTCTGACCGCTTAGGTGGGCTTCCTGAACCCGCGTTTTTAGTACAGAATCAGCCGGGAGCTGAGGAAGTAAATCACGAATTTGCTTATCAACGGCCCAGCCCGAAACGGTCTGTTCGATGGTCTGGCCTGGTGAGCCAGCCTCATCAGGTGGAATAAGCCATAGGTGGCCGATTTCTGCTTCGCCGGGGGTTGTGCCATGATAAATCCGGCCATTCTGAATCATACCTCCGCCAACTCCGCTGCCCAGTGTAATATAAAACACATTGCTAAAGCCCGTTGCTACACCCCGTTTGGCTTCTCCAAGAGCGGCTACATTCGCATCGTTTTCAATTCGTATGCTTGCTGCGGGTAGTTGTTCGTGTAACCAGTCTGCCAGATTAAAACCAGCCCAGCCACCAATCTGATGCGAGGTGGCAATTCGACCGCTTTGCCAGTCGACGGGGCCGCCAAAGCCTACACCAACCGCTTTGGGTTGTTCTGAGAGTTGAGCAAGTGCCGCTTCAATTTGTGTTCGGATACCGCTGGCCCCAAGTGAGGAATCAACCGAATACCGAAAGCGTTGCTTGATTTGTCCTGTTTCATCGCTCGTAACCAGTTGTAGTTTGGTGCCGCCAATTTCAATCCCAAGAATCATGTAAAAAGTGGTTAGCAGTAGTGATTCGATGATCACCATTTAGTTTCCACGGGTTCGCTGCATAGTTGCCCGACCGAGGAAAATTTCGTCGCCTTTCAGCGATATGGTTGTATAAAAAGAATAGCCATTCCGAATATACCGCATCATCACCTGTGTTTTTTGTTCGGGGCGTGCATAGGCTTTGGTGGCGGCTATCAGAATCTGGTTGCTATTGACAATAGCCCGCACAAACGGCAGATCGCGGGTTTTGATCTGATTGGCATTGTAGGCTACCCAGGTTTTACCGCCATCGTATGAACATTCGGTGGCTTCGTTCAGATAGGTTTCCTGCCCGTTAAACAAATCGCCATGATGCTTAAATAGCCGCCAGAGTCCATGAATATAGTGTTCATAGCAGGCATAGTTACGATCGTTGCCCAGTCCCTGCAACTGCGGATCGCTGGGCGAGGGCTGATCAGGGATAAGATCGTTATGGTCGTCCCAGAACAGGATGCCATAAGCTCCAGTAAACCAGTAAAAAATGCTCATCCCTTCGGCCACAGCGGGTGGCGCAGGATGCTCGGCTTTACCGCTGTTGGGGAAATCGGCGCTTTGGGTATTGAAAACCCAGTGCCAGGCAATTCGTTTTTTAGACGATAACTTTCGGTTTACTTCCTGTTCGGCCAGCAGAGAAGCCAGCCAATGGCGGTCGCCATCGCTGGTATGATGCGCCGAATAGTCGAAGTCGGGATAGAGGTAATAGGTACCCGGCATCTGAAAATCGACATAATCTGAAAACGATTTACCCACAATGTCGTCGGGCATACCCCGCTGTTTGCTGGTAGCGGTCTGGCGGGCGGGCATGTTCCAGAGCCAGTCGGGACCAGCCGTATAATGTTCGGCTTTCGAATTTCCGAAACTGTTGTGTGGAACGGGAGCAATGGAGCCAATTTCGGTTTGGGGGCTAACGTTGGCTTTCAGCGTTTTCACCATAAACGTGTAGAGATTGGCCTGTTCCTGCTGGTTGCCTGCGCTGGTGCCTTCGTTCTCAATATCCAGAAATAGTTTGCTGAATGTGCTTTGCATCCTTCCCGGCGGGCAATCGCCGAAGCCATAGCATCCTCCGGCCAGTTCTGACGAAGCCTGAAACAGCGTATTGCGGGTAGTGCGTGCGCCTGCCGGAGTCCGATACAAAACATCGTTGGCCCGATCACTATTCCGGGCCCATTCCAGCCCAAAGGAATTGGCAAAATAAGCCTGATAAATGATGAGCGATCGCTGGCTTTGGCGCAGTGGACTTTTCCAGCCTCTTGGCGGGTCGCCATTCATCCAGATTTCAACATCGGGAATCATACGCGTTTGCTCGATAGCCGAAAAACCCCGTCGGAACAGTTTCGTACGATCCTGCCTGACATGAAGATTCCGACCCGCTCCGCAGAACGTAATGGTTTTGGTAGTGGGTAGCGTAAAATCGCCAACTACATCAATGTTATAGTACCCCTTTCGGGTTGTTGGCGTAAATTGAGCACGGGGGGTAGGGGTTATGACCGTTTGGGGCGGAACTGGCCCCTGCAAAGGCATCGCTACCGGATCGGGCGGGCCGCCGGGCATCGAATACCAGGCACCCCAGCCTGCCAGACTGGCTACCAGAAATAAGGACGCTATTTTCATAGTTGGCTTCACGACGGATAGATAGACAAACTGAACCAATTACACCCGGACAGAAAAACGACCGCCTGTTGCTATACCGCTAGAGATTGTGACAATAGCATGCCGACAGGCGAAAGTAAGGGATTTATTCGTCGATGTATCGTTTTGTAATTGGCTGATAGGAGTCGATTCGCCGATCGCGGAAGTAAGGCCAGGTGGTGCGGTATTTATCGGATAAGGCCAGATCGACTTCCTGCACATGCACAATTTCCTGATCGTGGGGGGCCAGATAAAGCAGTGAACCGAACGGATTCGTCACGAACGAACCGCCCCAGAACTGCTGATCGGCTTCGCGCCCAACGCGATTGACCGACACCACATGAACCCCGTTGGCAATGGCATGGCTGCGCTGAATGGTTTGCCAGGCGTTATACTGTTCTGTATTCTGGTTCGGATCGGGCTCGTTGGTATCCCAGCCAATAGCGGTGGGGTAGAAAAGAATCTCGGCACCCATCAGTGCTGTAATCCGGGCGGCTTCGGGATACCACTGATCCCAGCAGATCAACACACCAATTCGGGCAAATTTTGTGTCGAAAATTTTATAGCCCAGATCGCCGGGCGTGAAATAAAACTTCTCGTAATAGCCGGGGTCGTCGGGGATGTGCATCTTGCGATATTTGCCCAGATAGCTGCCATCGGCATCGAGTACTGCTGTTGTGTTGTGGTAGAGCCCCTGAGCCCGTTTTTCGAACAGCGAAGCAATGATAACGACACCCAGCTCGCCCGCCAGTTTTCCTAACCGTTCGGTAGTTGGTCCTGGAATAGCTTCGGCCAGACTGAAATTATGATGATCTTCAACATCGCAGAAGTACAACGATGTGAATAATTCCTGCAAACAAACGATCTGCGCGCCTTTTTGAGCCGCTTCTCGAACACCATCCATCGCTTTCAGAATGTTTGCTTCGACATCGGCCGAGCAACTCATCTGAACCAAACCAATATTAACTTTTTTCGACATAATCAGTAATCCAAACCAGAACGATTGGGAGTAGTAAATCAGAAAAGCCCGTTTTTATAGACGCAAAATTAGAATCTTTATGCACGGCAGTAACTAAGGCAACAAAACTCTTATCGGGCGGGTTCGACAAAAAATTGCAGTTTATAGCCTGATGTCTGTAAGTTTGGTATTCTAACAGGCTAACCATAAATCCATTAACCATGACTACCCGCAGAAGCTTCCTGCATACGGTTGCGTTGACCGGCGCAGCCACCACTATTTTGCCCAATGCCCTCTGGGGGGCTACGCGCCCCGCTAAAGACAAACTTGGTGTGGCATTGGTTGGTTTAGGCTACTACAGCACCGATCTGCTGGCTCCGGCTCTGCAAAAAACAAAAAATTGTTATCTGGCAGGTATCGTAACCGGCACGCCCGCCAAGGCCGAGAAATGGAAAAAGCAGTACAACATTCCTGATAAGAATATTTATTCGTATCAGACGTTCGACCAGATTGCCAATAATCCCGACATCGATGTGGTGTATGTGGTATTGCCGCCATCGATGCACGAGGAGTATGTGATTCGGGCAGCCAAGGCTGGTAAGCACGTTTGGGTCGAAAAACCAATGGCCGTAACGGCTAAAGAATGCCAGAATATGATCGATGCCTGCGCGAAAAATAAACGGTCGCTGGCAGTAGGGTACCGGCTGCATCATGAACCCAATACGCAGGAATACGTCAAAGTTCTACGCAGTGGCGGTATTGGTAAGGTGCAGATGGTGAGTTGCTCGGCTGCATATTACGATGCCCGCACTGATCACTGGAAGCAGAAAAAAGAAATGGGTGGGGGTGTCATGTACGACATGGGTGTTTATGTGATCCAGGGCGCCCGGCTGGCCACTGGCGAAGAACCTATTGCCCTTACGGCCCAGCAGTATACAACCCGGCCTGAGGTCTATAAAAATGGGCTCGACGAAACCAGCATGGTTCAGCTCGTTTTTCCGAGCGGAGCGCGGGCTGCGCTACAAACCAGCTATGGCATGAACATGAACTATCTGGATGTGACCGGTTCAAAAGGCCGACTGCGCATGGAGCCTTATTCGGCTTATAATGGCCAGAAAGGGAGCTGGCCCGGCGGTGTAATCGAACATTCCTACGAAGTGCCCTGGCAACAGACCAAGCAAATGGACGATGATGCCGAAGCGATTCTGAATAATAAACCAATGCTGGTGCCGGGCGAAGAGGGCCTGCGTGATATTCGGATTGTCGAAGCCATCTATCAGGCCGCTCACAGCGGACGGGAAGTAAAACTTAGCTAAAAAACAGGCATCTGCTACGGTCGCCAGCGGATGCCTAAGTCCTTTGTCCATTAGGTTTTTATAGAAATATATATTTTAGTTGTATTGGTTTGCAGTTTAATGTATAGTATATAAAGTCGGCAGTCGGGGTTGTACAGTCGAGCGCTTTTCGCTTATTTCGCTTGTCAACCCCGTCGTCGTATGCAACCCTCCGACTTTACAAAACTTCCTGCCCAGCAGCAACTCGATACTTTATATTTTGCTGGCGATATTCTGGCTAATCGATACGAAGGTGATGCAATCTTTCTGCTCTACAATCTTCGCGACTTTTACGTCGAACTTCGCTACGACGCCTATAACAATCAGCTTCATGAAGTAACGGCTTTCCGGAATACCGACCGGCTGGAACCATATCTGCCTTACCTGGCCTGATTGCCAACAATAGTTTCATTGAAAAGCTCCAGGAGTTGGCCGTTACTACTCAAATAAGTTGCATATAAAATTCTTTCATTCATCCGTTTGACCGTCATTTTCGGAAGAAAGTAGTAGTAACGTCGGTTTAGGGTCTGGCCACTTTTGAAGGTTTTAATGTATTCGTCGTAGACCTTAATGGGCGTATTCCCCACAACGGTATAGCCTATGATTCGGGCTTTTCGACCTCGTTTCAGGCTATGCCCTACAAAATAACTTACCAGATTACGGAGCGAATCTTCGCGGTTCTCAATCTGTGCTTTTAATGCAGAAGGGGCGATTTTTCCCTGGGCGCTGGCTGGTATATAGGTTAGTAGATAAAACAGGAGAAGGATAAAGCTGGTTTGTGCGAATCTATTCATAAGGATCAGCGGAGATAAGTAGCGCAATAATAATACATTGCACTATTCGACGTATGTTAAATAAAGCGGCAGAAAAATTTGAATAGTATTTGGAAATGAGCATTATTGTGCCGTCCTTCGCTTAAATTTTAATAAACAATGCAAACAGGAACAGTAAAATTCTTTAATGAGACCAAAGGGTTTGGTTTCATTGTACCCGATGCCGGTGGTGAAGATATCTTTGTACACGCTTCTGGCCTCATTGATCAAATCCGTGAAAACGACAAAGTGAAATTCAATGTCGAACGCGGAAAGAAAGGCTTAAACGCCGTGAATGTCGAAATAGCTTAATTGTAAGATATAAAGACAACCGTTGTAAAAACATGCCTTATGGCATGTTTTTTTTTGCCCTGTCGGTTCCAGAGACCATTTTTGCGTTAGATTACTAGTCAACCGCATGTCTCAATTCGCATCCAATCAACCCGCACGGAACACCAGCGCAGCACCGGTTCGGGAAAATACCATCGAGCAACGGATCGCTGCACAGCTCGGGCTCAGCAGTCGGTCTGTAGCAGCCACCATCGAACTACTGACAGGGGGCGCTACGGTGCCATTTATTGCCCGTTACCGAAAAGAAGCTACTGGGCAGCTCGATGAATTACAAATTGGCCAAATCAAAGACGCTCATCAGAAAATGCTGGAGCTCGACAAGCGCCGGGATGCTATTCTGAAAGCTATTGACGAACAGGGGAAATTAACCGATGACCTCCGACGAAAACTAGCAGCAACCGATTCGCTGACCGAACTGGAGGATTTGTATTTACCGTATAAACAAAAGCGGAAAACACGGGCTACGCTGGCCATCGAACGTGGGCTGGAACCGCTGGCCAATCTGATCATGTTGCAGCGGGAAACAAATCTGGATCGGTCGGCTCAACGTTATCTGACCGATGTCGTCCCAACCATCGATGACGCCCTGCAGGGTGCCCGCGATATTCTGGCCGAACGAATTAGTGAAGATGCCGACGCTCGCCAACGAATTCGGAACCTGTTCGACCGCGAAGCCATTATTCGCTCGGTTGTGAAAAAAAACAAAGAAACCGAAGGGGTAAAATATAAGGACTACTTCGATTTTGCCGAGCCGCTTCGGCGCGTGCCTTCGCACCGGTTACTGGCATTGCGTAGGGGAGAAACGGAGGGTTTTTTGTCGGTTAGCATCAGCCCCGATGAAGAGGCTGCTATCGAACGGCTGGAACGGCAGTTTATCGGGCGATATTCGGGTTCGGCAGCCTGTAGCGAACAGCTTTCGCTGGCCATTCGGGATGGCTACAAACGGTTGCTGAAACCATCGCTCGAAACAGAATTCGATAATCTCTCCAAAGCGAAAGCCGACGCCGAAGCCATCAGGATTTTTGCTGACAACCTGCGGCAGTTATTGCTTAGCCCTCCACTTGGCCCTCAGCGTGTGCTGGCCATTGATCCTGGCTACCGGACGGGCTGCAAAACTGTTTGCATTGATGCACAGGGTAATCTGTTGATCGATACAGTACTCTACCTGTTTCAGTCGGAAAACCAGAAACAGCAGGCTGCTCAGACCGTTCGGAAACTGGTCGAACAATACAACATAGACACGATCGCTATCGGGAATGGTACGGCTGGCCGCGAAACCGAAGAGTTTATTCAAAGCCTTGCTCTGGGCAAACCTATCTTCATGGTAAGCGAACAGGGCGCATCGGTATATTCGGCTTCTGAAGTGGCCCGCGAAGAATTTCCAGATCGCGACGTAACCGTTCGGGGGGCAGTCAGCATTGGTCGCCGACTTGTAGACCCGCTGGCGGAACTGGTTAAGATTGATCCGAAATCCATCGGTGTGGGGCAGTATCAGCACGACGTCGATCAGACCGATCTCAAAAACAGTCTGGATACCGTAGTGGAAAGTTGTGTGAACCAGGTTGGTGTTTCGCTGAACACGGCCAGCGCCTATCTGCTGCGGTATGTGTCGGGGCTGGGGCCTCAGCTTGCCGGAAACATTGTTAGCTTCAGAGCCCAGAATGGAGCGTTCACCTCACGCGATCAGCTCAAAAAAGTACCGCGTCTGGGACCCAAAGCGTTTGAGCAGTGCGCAGGTTTTTTACGTATCGAAGGTGCCGAAAACCCACTCGACAACAGTGCCGTACATCCCGAACGGTATGCGGTGGTGGAGCGAATGGCTAAAGACATCAAAGCAACAGTTGCCGACCTGATTCGTAAGCCCGAACTGCGCAAACAAATCCAACCCGAGCGATATGTGACCGATTCGGTGGGCTTGCCGACGCTGCGCGATATTCTGGCCGAACTCGAAAAGCCGGGCCGTGACCCGCGCGAGCGGCTTTCGGTATTCGAATACGATGCCCGTATTCGTTCGGTCGAAGATCTACACGAAGGAATGGTGCTGAATGGCGTTGTCACAAACATTACGGCCTTTGGTGCTTTTGTTGATATTGGTGTCAAGCAGGATGGGCTCGTACACGTTTCGCAACTGGCCAATCATTTCGTTTCTGACCCTAAAACTGTGGTGAAGGTGTACCAGAAAGTAAAAGTTAAAGTGCTGGAAGTGGATACGAGACGCAAACGGATTGCGTTATCTATGAAAATTTGATAGTTTGCACCAGTCAGATTTTTCTCGGTTACAAAACAGTTGACGATCTGACTGGTGAAACCCTAATCCCATCCGTATGCAACAATGCTGGTCGCGGGACTTATGGCGTCCCGTTCTACTTAGCGCTTGCCTGCTATCGCTGCTTAGTTCCTGTGAGGTTTTGCGTTCGTCAGGGCCTTCTCATTCGGTTAGTCGTCGTTCTCCTGCATCGAGTTCCGTAGCGCGTCGGTCGTCATCGACCCGGTCTACCAATCGTTCGCCAACTGGTTCGGCAAAAGCAGCCGGTAAGGTAGTCGATACCCGAACCTACGAAAATCGGTATGTGCCCGAAGTGGTAAAAATTGCCCGAACCTATACCGGAACGCCTTATCGAACAGGTGGTAATACAACCTCTGGTATCGATTGTTCGGGTTTGGTATATGCCGTGTTCAATACAGTTGGTCTGCGGATGCCGCGTGTTTCCTGGCAGCAGTCGGAAGTAGGTCGTGAAGTGGAAGTGAATGAGATTCAGCCCGGCGATCTGATTTTCTTTGTACCCGATAAGGGGCAGGCGGGCTATGTGTCGCATACGGGCATTGTTACGGAGGTGAACGGCGCCAACAACATCCGATTTATCCATGCTTCCTCGTCGCGGGGTGTGCGCGAAGACAATTTGTATTCCGATTATTTCAAAGGTCGGTTTGTGAAGGCATTACGACCCTTCTGAAGATATCGCAACTAGGGTGAGCACTTAGCCGCAGTTACAGACAAAAAAAAGCCGCAGTTCGAACTGCGGCTTTTGTCATAGCGATTAGATAGTTGGTTGAGCGCTAAGTATGAGTTCTTCCCAAAAAGTGCGGTCTCGATTCTTCAATTTCATTTCGAGGCTAAGGGCCTCATTGCGTGTGTCAAACTGTTGTTTAAACTTCACTTCCCAAGGTTTACCGTCGGCCGTAACAGGGTTTGTTTTGGCGTTGTGTTGCCATAACGCGATTTTCAGATCTTTCGTCTGCCCAATGAAATACTGATCGGTCGAGGGGCTATAAATAATATAAACGGTATGCATACGTTGTCGTAGACTATAATCAAAGCTACATAATTGTTAACAGAAAACAAATATTGTTTTAGGTAACGAACCTTCTGCTTCAAATCCTTAAATTTTTTCGGACAGGCGTTTGTGCCCTACAAAATTTTTATTCATCTTTGCACCCACAAAACGCAAACGAGCGTTTTGACGGGGGTATAGCTCAGTTGGCTAGAGCGCTACAATGGCATTGTAGAGGCCGTCGGTTCGAATCCGACTATCTCCACTCAATATGATTTTTTTAAGACGAGGCCGCTGTAATTTAGAACAGTGGCTTTTTGTTTGTACCATTCTTTAGTTCAGCGTATTAAATGACTTTTCGGTTGACATAATAAAGATAGGCTATCTCCCAATCAAAAAAGGTCCCGGCTAAACTTTGTTCAGCCGGGACCTTTTTTGATTGGGAGAAAAAGAATCTTATTGATCAAGCATCTCGGCGTCGGCCAGGATGTAGTTCAGTTCGTAAATATTGTCGGCATTGAGTTTAAGCGTACCCCGGAACGTCCGGCGTTCGTCGGTCTTAAATTTCTTGCCCGCTTTCTTGAATTTGAGCGATACAACCGACTCCGGGCCAGCGCCACCGCAGAAGAAACAGGCACTATACGGAAAAGCCGATAGCACATACAGGTTCGATTCCAGATCGACGGGTAGCACATAGCCGGTTAGTTCTACCGTTTTGCCGTTGAGTTTTTGAACACCCTGTCCAAACGTTGGATACAGCATGTATACCGATTCTTCGGCATACCACTTCTTTTTGAAAGTAACATCGCGCAGGACCTCCCACGACAATTTGACTGGTTCAGCCGCTGCAGAGACAACTGGTGGAACAGTTCCGTGGTTCGGGACGAACGACGTCTGCGGACGGAACGAGAAGGCAGCAAAGCTGGCAACAAGCAGAACAACGAGAATGCGATTCATGGCGTTGGGCACAGTATGTGACAAGTGTGAGGTAAAACTACGAAATTTACTACATTTACTCAATCTTTTAGCTTCGTTCATACTAACTGTGTCTGAACTACTCAACGATAACACAAAAAACGACCAGGCAATTCCCTTTCGGTTCACTCGCCTGTATGTAACGTTGTTTTTGATTCTGGGTATTCTCTTAACCGGAAGCGAGATTCTGACGCAGTGGCGGCTAAACTCTGTGCAGGATGAACTGTGGATCATTCGTTATACGGCCCTTCAGCGGCATCAGAGCCAGCAAATTGTGAAGCAGGCGTTGCAGGTAATGGATGTGAAAGAGCGCGATAACTTTTACCTGAATCGCGACGAGCTACGCCAGATCTTCAGGACCTTCGAGCGCTACCATCTTCAAAGCCGGAGCGGGCAGGTGAAGGTGCATAACGTGAATATTCCGAATTCGCCAATCGTGCAGCGGTTGTACGACGAAATAGCTCCCGAATTCGACGCATTCCGGCGGAGTGTTGGCCACCTCATAACCCTGAAAAGTCCCGAAGAAATCAACAATTCCGACGCTCAGGCGAGTCTGGAACTATTGCTGGCAAACGAAAAACCCTTTCTGGAAGAAATAGATGCCATTGTTCGGCATCTGACGGGCGAACTCCGTTATCAGCTTAGTGTGCTCGAATCCATTGAGTTTTATATCTATCTCGTTTCTATCATCGTTTTAGCAGGAATAGGGGTGCTGATTTTCAGACCGGCCACCCGGCGTCTAAAACAAACCATCGAACAACTTGTTGAGGCCGAGCAGCAGGCCAGCATTGCTAACCGCGAGTTGCTCAGTGTAAATAAATCGCTGAACGAAACGCGGCAAAAACTATTCGAAGCCACTCGTTTACAATACAAGCAGGAAATCGACGATCAGAAACTTCGGACCTCATATCTGATGGCAGGGCAGGAGGACGAACGGAAACGCTTATCGCGGGAACTGCACGATGGGTTAGGGCAGATGCTGACAGCGATTAAGTTGCAGATCGAGGGGCTGGAGGCTAACTTAAAACGGAGTGCGCCAGAACCCGATAATGCAAACTGGGCTGCACAGTCGAAAAGTATCGGTAACCTGAAAAAATTAGTTACGCAAACCATTCAGGAAACGCGTACTATTTCAAACAACCTGATGCCGACGGTATTAAGTGATTTTGGTATTGTTCCGGCTATTAAAATGCTGGCCGAAAACGACCGTAGCGATTCGCTGGATGTTACATTCGAATCGAACCTAACCATAGACGATGGGCGTTTAGATAAAAATGTGGAAATAATGCTTTACCGGATTACGCAGGAGGCCATCAGCAATGCGGTGCGACATGCGCATCCGTCGCATATTCATATTGAGTTGATTGCGCGCGAAAAATACATTCATCTTGTTGTTACTGATGATGGCAGAGGCTTTCGGCTGGCCAACCAGCGGTCGGCTGTTCCGAGGCCTTCTAAAAATGGGCGTGCTCCTTCGCAGGGCTTACACAACATGCAGGAGCGTGCCAAATTACTCAATGGTAAATTAAAAATTAGTTCAGTACCCGGAAAGGGTACCAAAGTTCAGGTAAGTATTCCCTATCAGATGCAATCCGTTCATTATGATGCCAATTAAATTAATGTTAGTGGACGACCACTCAATTGTCCGCGATGGAATTCGGCTTTTGCTGGAACAGGCCGAAGGGCTCGAAATTATCGATGAAGCCAATGATGGCGAAGAGGCTCTCGAAAAACTAAAATCGCATCAGCCCGATGTTGTTCTGATGGATATTTCACTGCCGGGGATGTCGGGGATTCAGACCACACAGGTAATTACCCGGTTGTATAAGAGCGTTCGGGTGTTGATGCTGTCGATGCATAATAACGAAGACTATATTCTTCGCTCGGTAGAAGCAGGAGCTTATGGCTATATTCTGAAAGATTCGTCGTCTGACGAAATGATCAAGGCGATTCGAATGATTGCCGCAGGTGAAAAATATTATAGCTCACCAGTAGCCTCCATCATTCTGAGCGGGTATATGCAACAACTGAAAAAAGGCAGCAAGCAGGGGCGTGAGGTTCAGCCATCGCGTTTGTCGAATAAGGAAAAAGAAATTCTGCAATTTCTGGTCGATGGCATGAGTAGCCGCGAAATTGCCGAACGGCTTCAGCTTAGCGTTCGGACGGTCGATAACCACCGAGCCAATATGATGCGCCGGTTACAGGTTCGGAATGCTGCCGAACTGGTTCGGATTGCTGTTGAAGAAAAACTGATTTAAGTTCGCAATAGTACTGCTATCGAAGAACGTAATTGCAGAGACGTTGCCTGATAAAAGACCATAGTCTGATTGTTCCAGATTAGCTGGCTACGCATTGTGAACTTCGAAAATCTTTTCTACGTTTGCTTCGTAAAACCGGTGTAACACGCCGGTTTTTCCATTTTGACTTTACTAGATAAAGTATATAGAGTTAATAATATAAACCTTTTGCACTATGTCACTTCGCTTAGGAGATATTGCCCCTGATTTTGAGGCCGACACAACCCAGGGCCACATCCATTTTCATGAATGGCTCGGTAATTCATGGGGTATGCTGTTTTCACATCCGGCCGATTTTACGCCCGTTTGTACGACAGAATTAGGCAAGACAGCCCTGCTGAAAGATGAGTTCGGAAAACGGAATGTAAAAGTGATTGCCGTATCGGTCGACGATCTGGATTCGCACAATCGCTGGACGCCCGATATTAAAGACGTTACGGGTGTTGAGGTGAATTTCCCGATCATTGCCGATCCCGATCGGACTGTCGCTACGCTCTACGACATGATTCACCCTAATGCCAGCGAAAAAGCAACGGTTCGTTCGGTATTTGTGATTGGGCCCGATAAGAAAATCAAACTGACGCTGACCTATCCGGCTTCAACAGGTCGTAATTTCAACGAACTGCTGCGGGTAATCGATTCACTGCAACTGACAGCCGATTATCAGGTTGCTACGCCAGCCGACTGGAAAGACGGCGAAGATGTGATTGTTACGCCAGCCGTGTCGAACGACCAACTGGAAACGAAATTCCCGAAAGGAGTAACGTTCGTAAAACCGTACCTGCGTACGACGCCCCAGCCGAACAAATAGTCAGCAGACCTAAAAGGTTTTTAAAAACCTTTTAGGTCTATTCCCTCAAAAGCCCCTAATTACTTGGTCATAAACTGAACAAAGGTTTTCAACAGCCAGTTAAGGCTTCTGTAATAAACCAATTAATCAACGTTATGGCAAAGAATCAAAATCCAGAACACACAGAAGGCCCCGTTGCAAGTGCAATTGAGGAGCAAACGGCCAAACTGCCATCCGACATTTTTCTATGGTCGGCACTTGGCTCAATGGCCGTATCGTTATTTTTACAGTACCAGGGCTCAAAAAACCGCAGCTTGTTTGTCGGCCAATGGGCCGCTCCATTCCTGCTTCTGGGGCTATACAACAAAATCGTCAAGCTCGAAGGACACGATTGAGCAAATCGGTTCAACAGCCTAATAAGAGGCTCTCCGCACTATGCGGAGAGCTTTTTTTGTGTATACTATTCGCCCATAAAGCTGTATTTTCGGCTCAAAAAGTAACGAGTGCTTCATGAAAACCCGCGTTCTGGCCAACATTATTTTTCGGCGATACGGTCTCTGGATTTCGGCCTTTATGGTATTGGCAGTTGGCTATTGGGTATTTAGAGCTTACCGCCACGACGATATGGACTGGCGCTTTGTACGGGCCTTCGGTATTCGGTTACCCATGCGCTACGGCATTCATGGTATCGACGTGTCGCGCCATAACGACCGAATCGACTGGAAGCGCGTTCGGGCAATGGAGGCCGATGGTGTTCGGCTGCAGTTCGTTTTTGTGAAAGCAACCGAAGGGGCTACCATGGCCGATAAGCATTTCGACAAGAACTGGCGGGAAGCAAAAAAGTCGAACCTGCGCCGGGGTGCCTATCATTTTTACCATCCAACCCGCGACCCGCTGAAGCAGGCCCGTAACTTTATCAGCCATGTTGACCTATCGCCCGGCGATTTTGCACCCGTGGTCGATTTTGAGGTAACCAACGGCCAATCCGACGAGACCATTATTGACGGGCTGCGGCTCTGGCTCCAGACGGTGGAGGAGCATTATGAGGCCCGGCCAATCATCTACACCAACGGGAATCTCTACAAGCGCTACATTAAAGGCCACCTGGACGATTACCCGCTCTGGATAGCCGATTACTCCACAAAGCACCTGCGTGCCTACGACCCCGACAATCTGTATCTCTGGCAGCATAACCAGAACGGTTGGGTACAGGGCATTCGTGGTCAGGTCGATTTCAACGTCTTCGTCATGGACGAAAACCGGATGAAGGAGATTTGTTTGTAAGTTTTCGGTATTCGGTTTTCGGTGGCTGGCGCAATAAGGGAGATGAAAAGGGCTGAATCGGTCCCTTGAGCGATGACGAGGAAAAGTATGGCGCTTGATGACGTTGTCAATTGCCATCGAATGCTCGCTGAGCAAAATACAAAAACTGAGTACGGAAAATCAGTACTAAATGCCGAAGGCATGACAGAATTATAGACAAGGACAGACTTCCATCTTTCAGAACTCTGAAGGAGTGACATGATAGGTTGATTATGCCACTCCTTCGGAGTTCTGAAAGGAAATGCTCTATAATTAGGTCGCCCTTTCAGGGTTAAAACCGTTTATTAAAAAGCCCGTTAACAACCCACCGAAAACTAAATACCGAAAACCTCTATTTCGCCTTCCGTATGTAGAAAACAAAGCCGTTTTCTTCGCCAGTTTTTTTGATGTCGGGAAGCGAATCGAGGGCGGTATGCGTGTCTACGTTTTTCTTGATGAACCAAACGTCTTTGTCGATTTTACCGCGTAGCAGCCAGTTATCGTCATAATAGTTCGGATTCGTAACGGGCGGCTTCTGCGTGTAGAAGAAAGGTCCGTAGCTGCGGTAGCCATAGGCTTTCACGTAGACGTCTTTCCCCTGTGCCCGCTCGAAAAAGCGCATGGCCGCGTCCTGCGAAATGCCTTCGATCCGGCCGATGAAGAACCAGAGCGTGAGCGTAATAAAAATGGCCATGCCCCCAAACAGCAGCAGCGTTGCCTGTGCAATCTGGTGTCGGTTATACCACATAATGCTCAGCGTCAGAACAATCAATAGCCATATGCCCGGCAGCACTTCCCAGCCCGTCCAGTTGATTTTGGCATCCAGATTCGCCTGCGTAAACGCATCCTGATCGGCTACTGATTTAACCAGATCCATCCGATGCGCCAGAATGGGTAAGCCAATAGTGGCCAGCACATACAAACCACCTACCACAATCAGCCCCGCCCGGAACCAGTTGTTAAACCGGAATTTGTTGGTTTCCATATGGATAAGCGTCAGCGCACCCAGATACGTCAGCGGGAAGTAGCACATGGACGAATAATGAACAATTTTGGACTGTACAATGCTGAACAGAATCAGCACCACCCAGAACAAAATGATCATCCAACGGCGAAATTCGCGCTGGTAGTTTCGTTCGATCATGAGCTGACCAAACGCCCTAATGGCAAAAATAGACGCCGGAAAACAGCCAACCAGCAGGATAATAAAATGGTAGGCCGGAAAACCCGAATGACCCGCGTCGGGCGTGCTGAACAGCCGGAAGTTATATTTTAGGAATTCGGTAATGAATACCGGGCCATGCAGAAATGTTTCGAGGCCATACCAGGCTACCGAAACCAGCGTAGCCGCTACCGAATAGAACAGAAACTGAAGGGGGGTAATAAACCAGCGGAAACGGCTCAGTATCCAGTAAACGAAGAGCGTAAGGCAGACAATCAGATAAGCGACCGGCCCTTTGGTGTTGATACCCATTCCCAAGACAAACCCGCCAATAAACAGATAACCCCACACAGAGCGGGGCAACAGCAGGTTGCTGGCGGTGCCTTCGCGTTTCCAGGAGGCAAAAATCAGGTTTACTAACCCAACAAAAATGAACAGGTTAAAGAATGGATCGATAATGCCCGACCGGAAATATAAATGAGGAGTAACCGAGCCCAGATAGACCAGCGCCCAGAGAATACCAAACCGATGACCGTGTAGTTTAGCGCCCAGATTGTAGAGGTAAATGAGCGTAATGATACCACATATAGCATTGGGTAGCCGGGCCGCAAACTCATTGGTACCAAAAATAGTCATCATCAGCGACTGACACCAGAAGAAGAAAGGCGGCTTCTCATAAAATGGTTTAAAGTCGACGTGTACGCGCAGATAATCGCCTAAGGCCACCATTTCGCGGGAGCATTCGGCAAAGTTGATTTCGTCCCAGTCGAACAGCCTGACCCCACCCAGAAAAGGAATAAACAGTAAAGCACCAACTATTGCGAAAAGGAGCGAATAAAACAGTTTTTGGTTCATAGGCAATGCAAAAAGCCCTGTTCAACACCAGTGAACAGGGCTGCAAAAGTAAGGAAAAATGTTTGAGGCAGCACCCTCGTCGGAACAGTTCTGAACACGTCGGGCCGGAAAACTAGCGAATAGGACAACGCTTATTTCTTGCCACTCAGCCGGTTAAGAATATTGCTGATAAAGGCGTCGTCGATGCCTAAAGTACGTTTGATGGAGGTATAGGTCGCCACCATTTTTTTGTCGAGCCAGATCAGAATGGCTTTGGCACCATCTTCTGGTCGGGCTTTGTAGTTGGTAGCCCGCAGGGTTGGCGTTACGGTTTCTTCGGTGAAGTAGTAGAGTGCTATCGACTTACGGGTCATATCGTCGGGACACAAAATTGGATCGGGCAGGCCGTGATACGAATCTTCATCGGTATTGAAGATCACGCAGCGGTTAAAGATCGGTGCTATTTTCTGAACGACACCTTTCATCTGGCGATCCCAGAGTTCGAGATCACCCCGATATTCGGGTTTCCAGTCGTGGTTGAGGTAGATAAGCAGATTTACCCGTCGACGCCAGTTGCGCTTGTGTGGATGTACCGTAAAATCGGCATGAACATTCAGAAAGCCGTTTCGTTTAGACTGGTGCAGGCCACCCCCTTCGAGCGAATCGTCGGGAATCAGGTTTGCAATACCCGTAAGCTGACTCAGATAGGCCACAAACCGGGGTGAGTTCATTTCGCGAATAACGTCCTGAATAGCTGGTGGCAGCAAATCCATTTTGTTCAGCCCGTGTTTTTTTTCGTTGACGTGAACGTAGTGAATCCAGCCAGCATCGCCCACGGCCGGAAAAGCCGCCAGTGCCCGTTCGGCTGCCTGGGGCTCCAGAAAATTTTCCAGCGCAATATGCGGATAAGGCTGGTTTTGTTGATACCGTTGAGCATCGGCAGGTAGCGTCGCCTGCCAGCGATCGTAGTCGAAGAGCGTATCGGCCGTGGTTGTATTCATACCGCAAAGGTAATTGTTGAATGGGGCTGTTCATAAGGAAACTGTTTTATCTGGAAAAAGATTGCGTCGGAAATACGATATTCGCGACGAGAAATGAGTTTTCAGTTTTCAGTATACAGTTTACAGTTTTTAGTGCTCCGCAGGAGAGAAATCCCTGGTCAGGCGGAGCACTGAAAACTGTAAACCATATGCCGAAAGCTATAAACTATAAACTTCCTTCTTATGCTTCCGAATCATCGATTTACCAGCCTCCCGGCTTATGCTCAGTTACAGGCTCATTACGAAAGCCTGAAAGAACGTCACCTGCGCGATCTGTTCGCCGAAGATGCCGGGCGTTTTTCAACGTTTACGCGGCAGTTTGAGGACATCCTGCTCGATTTTTCGAAGAACCGGATTACCAGCGAAACGTTTGGTCTGCTGTTGCAGCTTGCCGAACAGGCCGGACTTGCCGAAGCCATAGGCAAGATGTTTTCGGGCGATAAAATTAACCGTACCGAAGATCGGGCTGTGTTGCACGTGGCGTTGCGGAATCGCTCGAACACACCGGTGCTGGTCGACGGTAAGGATGTGATGCCCGACGTTAATGAGGTATTGGCACACATGAAAGAATTTTCGGAGCGGGTTCGGTCGGGTGAGTGGAAAGGCTATACGGGCGAAGCGATCACCGATGTTGTAAATATTGGCATTGGCGGATCGGACCTGGGTCCGGTGATGGTTACGGAGGCTCTGAAACCCTACGCCAGCCCAAACCTGCGCGTTCATTTTGTGTCGAATGTCGATGGGGTACATATTTACGAGACCCTCCAGACCGTAAAGCCCGAAACAACGCTATTCCTGATTGCGTCCAAGACGTTCACTACGCAGGAAACCATGACCAACGCTCAAACGGCCCGGCAGTGGTTTCTGGAAACTGCCGGAGATGAAAAAGCCATTGCTAAACATTTTGCTGCACTGTCGACCAATCAGGCGGCTGTCGAAAAGTTTGGTATTGATCCGGCCAATATGTTCGGTTTCTGGGACTGGGTTGGCGGACGATACTCGCTCTGGTCGGCCATTGGTTTGTCGATAGCGTTGTATGTTGGATACGATAACTTCGAAGAATTGCTGGAAGGTGGCCACGCCATGGACTTGCATTTTCGCGATACACCGGCCGATCAGAGCCTGCCGGTTATACTAGCGCTGGTTGGAATCTGGTATAACAATTTCTTCGGTGCGCAAACCGAAGCTATTTTGCCCTACGACCAGTACATGCATCGGTTTGCGGCCTATTTCCAGCAGGGCGATATGGAAAGCAACGGTAAATCGGTTGATCGGGAAGGCAAACCGGTCGATTACCAGACCGGGCCGATCATTTGGGGTGAACCCGGTACCAACGGACAGCACGCATTTTACCAACTGATTCACCAGGGAACGAAATTGATCCCCTGCGATTTTCTGGCTCCGGCTATCAGCCAGCGACCCATTGGTGAGCATCACAAAATTCTGCTGGCCAACTTCTTTGCGCAGACCGAAGCCCTGATGAATGGAAAAACCGCCGACGAAGCCGCCGAAGAGTTGCGTAAGTCGGGTAAGAGTGAAGAAGAAATCGCCTTTCTGACTCCGTTTAAGGAATTTTCGGGCAATCGGCCTACCAATTCGATTCTGTTCAAGAAACTGACACCCCGTACGCTGGGTAGCCTGATTGCGCTCTACGAACACAAAATTTTTACACAGGGCGTTATCTGGGATATTTACAGCTTCGACCAGTGGGGTGTTGAGCTTGGCAAACAGCTTGCCAGCCGTATTTTGCCTGAACTACAGAACGATGCCCCCGTAAGCACACATGATAGCTCTACAAACGGTCTGATCAACGCATTCAAGAAAATGCGGAACGAATAGCAGCCTGTGTGCCGACACTCCGCTGGATAGTTTTCAAATTGGGCTAAACAGCATAAAGCGTCAAATTGAAATAATCTAAAAACATTGTTCGTAATTGGGCTGTTAATGGGGTGTAACTTCGGTTGCGCCCTTTTTTTATACAAATCAACGTTATAGGAAATATCATGAAAACTCAACTTACACTGCTGGCAGTTAGCCTGCTCGGTGTTGGCTTTACGAACGGACAAAGTACGACGAATACAACATCGACAACCACAACAACGTCGACTTATAGTGTTGCGCCGGTAACTGACACAACCAGCACATCGACCAATCCGTCAACCAACACGTATTCATCAACGCCTACGACCATGTCGACGGACAACTCGTCGAATATGAACAACTCCAATAGCACCTATTCGACAACGCCAACAACGAACAGCTACAACGGCTCGACAACCACAACAACGTCTACCGAAACCTATACTACCCGAACCGCTAGAGAGAAGAAGACTAAAGATTATAAAAACTTTGCCTTTGGAATCTATGCTGGTTTAAACACGACCCGGTTTAAAGGTGAAGATGTGAACGGCGACCGTCTGACAGGCCGACTTGGGTATCAGGCGGGGTTTTTCGTTCGGGGTGGCGGTCGCTTATATGGACAGGTAGGTGCTGAATATTTTGCATCCAGTTCCAACTATTTCACGGCTGGCGATGGCTCTAGTGTGAGCCAGATTGAGGATAAGATTAATATCGAGTACGTTCAGATTCCGGTTTATATAGGCTACAAACTGCTTGAATCGGATCGGGGAATTTCGGCGGTTCGTTTGCAGGTTGGGGTCGAATATGCCAATCGGATCAATTCGAACAGCAACTCGTTTAACCTGAGTAATTCTGAAATTAAAAGCGGCACCTTTAACGGACTCGGGCAACTAGGTTTCGATATTGGCCCGTTGCTGATCGATTTAACCTATCATTATGGCTTCGGAAATTCGATTCAACCCGTTATGGCAACCGGATTTGCCGGATCGCAACGCCGGATTCTTAGTGCAAGCGTAGGCTTCAAATTCTAATTGGCCAATTCCTTTATCAGCAAAGGGAGCCATTTCCTCACCGAAATGGCTCTTTTTTATGGTCATTAGTAGTTTGCCATTGGTCAGTTGTCATTTGTTTACCAATTGCTACTGACCAATGACTGATGACCAGCAACTATTGAGAAATACCCGAAACATTCAACACGGGCACATGGTTGTAAAAATATACAGGCTAGATGCCTATACTCAACTCAACAGCTTATGAAAAAATCAGTTAACGCAATTTTATTGCTGGCAGGCGTATGCAGTGCCGGGTTGGCACTCGGTCAGCAAAATTCCTACTACAATCGATACGATCAGGATTATCGGCAGGATTATCGGCCATCGCGCCGGTATGAACAGAGCCTGGACGATCGGCTCGATGAACGACGAGAGTACAATCGGCGCAGTGACGAAAACCGCCGGTACGACAATCGCTATGAGGAGCAGATGGGCCGCCGGTATTCGGCTCCCATGTACACTGGTCACGAGCTGAGCCAGGCCTACGACGAAGGCTACGAGGATGGTCGGCGCAGTGTGGCAGTTGAAGAGCGTAAAGAGCATAAAGAGAACTACAAAAACTTTACGTTTGGGCTGTATGCCGGAGCCAATTCAACCCGTTTCGAAGGCGAAGATGTTCAGGGGAACAAACTCAGCGGACGGTTAGGCTATCAGCTAGGTTTCTTTGTGCGGGGTGGTGGTCGCGTGTATGGCCAGATTGGTGCCGAATACCTGACATCCAGTTCTGATTTTTATCAGGCTGGCGATGGTAGCACAATCAGCGATATTACTTCCAATGTCGACCAGAAGTATATTCATGTTCCTGCCTACATTGGGGTGAAAGTTGCTCAGTCGGATCGGGGTATCTCAGGCGTTCGGATTCAGATTGGTGCCGAATACGCAGCGCCACTAGGGGTGAATAACAACGCCTTCAATTTTTCGCAGAGCGATTTTGCGGCTGCTACGGTCAATGGCCTGGCTAATATCGGGTTCGATGCGGGCCCATTGTTCCTCGATTTTGTGTATCACTATGGTTTTGCAGATGTGCTTAATAATGTGAGCAATACCAAACGCCGGATTTTGGGTGTCAATTTAGGGGTGAAGTTCTAAAAACGATACTCCGCCAGACAAGAGTCGATAGCCGTCAGGTAATAGTCGTAAGTTTGCTGTCAGATACCAGCAAGTGGCTATTGGCCGACAACTATCGACTTTTTTTATGAATACGCTATTCCCCATTTTCGTAAAAGCCGAGCATCTGCACCTCCTGATTGTGGGTGGCGGCTATGTCGGTTTAGAGAAAGCGTCGGCCGTGCTCGGCAACGCTCCCGATGCCCGAGTTACCCTGATTGCTCCCCAGATTCGGGACGAAATTCGCGAACTGGCTCGTCAGCATCCCAAACTGGAACTGATTCAGGAGCCATACCACGAATTGTTTCTTTCCGGCAAAGATCTGGTCATTGTTGGCACCAACGATAAGGCCGTAAATCGACAGGTGCAGGCGGACTGTAAACGGCAACGGATACTAGTAAACGTAGCCGATACACCCGATCTGTGCGACTTTTATTTGAGTTCAGTGGTTAAGAAAGGCGATCTGAAAATTGCGATTTCAACGAATGGGAAGTCGCCAACGTTTGCCAAGCGATTTCGGGAAGTGCTGGAAGATATTCTGCCCGATAGCTTACAGGAAACTCTCGATAACCTGACCGCCATCCGCAATCAGCTTAAAGGCGATTTCGTGCAGAAAATGGAGAAACTAAATGAGATTACGAAGGTGTTGAAATGAGCACATAATGCACCAACGCTCATGAATATTCTGGCTATCTCGGGTAGTTTACGACTTTCTTCGACTAACACGCGGCTATTGCGCGCCATCATACGGCTGGCTCCGGCTGGTGTTACAATTACGCTCTACGATAAACTGGGCGATATTCCTCCCTTCAATCCTGATCTCGACAATGAGCAGGTTGCTACCGCCGTTACCGATTTTCGGGCCAGTCTGCAAGCCGCCGATGCACTCCTGATTTGCAGCCCCGAGTATGCACATGGCGTGTCGGGAGTCCTGAAAAATGCGCTGGACTGGATAGTAAGCAGTGGCGAGTTTATGAACAAACCGGTTGGCGTCATCAATGCATCGCCCCGATCGTTGTTTGCACATACGTCACTGATTGAAACGCTGACGGTGATGATGGCTAACGTTGTTCCTGAGGCTTCGCCCGCTGTGTCGGTGGCCGGCCGCTCGCTCGATGAAGATGGTATTCTGGCAAATGAAGAGTTGGTAAATAGCCTGCGCAGTGCAGTTGGGGCATTGGTGGGCGCTGTTGCCGTAAGTCAAAATATTTGTAGGAAATAAATCTACTAAAATTATATACTATAAAACAATGCTGTTTATTTTCTAATTGAGGCCAACTTAATAGAGAGGATATAGTAAAAAAAGACCGGCTCCGTATGCAGAGCCGGTCAGATCGATTTAGATATAGGGGATATCATAACTAATTAGAGCAATAAGCGGCACGTCGGCTTGGTGAGAAATGGAGGTTATTAAATTGATGAGCGAAGCTGCCATGCAAAAGACAGTCAGCACAATCCAAAGCCTCTTGTCTGGTTTATTATTCATTGTTTTAGTTGTTTAAGTATGATAAAAAATTTGGGTAACATCAACGAATAGCAGATAGACTATGTGCGAGCAGACCAGTGCAAAAAAATGTAGCCAGAATTCGTGCATAGGTTTTTTAGGTTCGGACTGTTCTGATTTTCTAGCTGATCGTTTGTTCGAAAAAATGTCAGAGACCTGAGAAAATGTTGATTTTGAATTTGAGGTTTTCATCGTATTGGAATTTTGAAGTTTGTAGAAGCAGGTATTTCCCGCCTTCCGAAGGTAAATATGTCAAAGAAACACAATTGATGTCAAGCTTTTTTGCAGAATTTTTTATTGGAATTATGTTGATTTTAGTTTTTTTATTGAAAAAGAAATTGCTTTAACGAAATTATATTTTGGAGAATCGTATATGGTAGATTGGTTTTTCAACAAAGGATTTTGGAAAGGAAACTGTTTTTTTGGCATACCATAGTCTATTTTTGGTATTGCCAAATTTTTGAATAGTTTTGTTGAATCCACAAAACAGACTATTCAATCTTCAAATGTTCAAATCAGATTCGAAATCAAAGCTGTCCACAATTAGTAATGAAGAGCTTCAACAATTAGCAGAGCTATTAACCCGATTACTGAAAGAATATCGTAATGACCTTACCCAGGTAGATAAGCAACTTAGTCATTTCTCCAATCGTCGGATTGAGCATCCCGATATTAGTAGTAATGCCACTTCGTTCAGGCGTTACATTGCTGATATTGCTACCTATCTAAAAACGCAAGGTTTATCGCTTATCACTCCATATCCGGATGATTGGATTGAAAAATATCGTACAAAACCAGGAAAGAAAGAGGGTGACCTTCAAGGGAGAAATTTATTGAAAAAGAACTGGCTTAAAGGGTATTTGCTTGATCTGATGGATTGTTTTTTCGAAGTAAAGCAAACCGAATCTAGTCAGCTTGAACTGAAAAAACCGCAGCCATACTGTACATTCAATGTGTACTTCTGGCATTGGCTCCGGCGTACAAAGCGAGAAAAGGAACTGCTTGGTCAGGTCATGGAAGGTAATCTGACCATTATCGGTAACTGGATCACAGCCAGATTTTCCTATCAAACACCTGACGGTAGGGCAATCGCTTATGAGGGACCTATTGAGTTACGTAATGAAACGATATCTGGAACCCATGGCGCAACCGAAAATCACCGTACCTATTATCTCTCCCTTTCCGAAACTACCGATAGGCCAGGCGAAGCGGATAAATTGATGGTAGTGTTTACTGTTCAGAATAATCATGCTGACAATACTGTACTGACGGGTACGTTTACAAGTGCTGATTTGGCTCAAGGGTATCCGGCTATGGGACGTATATTTTTGATTGCTGATGAATTACTTAAATTACCCGAGGATGCATTACCTGAAAAACAGCAGGAAGTGCAGAGTTTAATATCGTTTGCGCGAACGTATGTGGCTTATCAGACACGCTTGCTGCGCCCTAGCTCATTTGCAACTCTTGACGAAATTCCCGGCTTTTTACTTTGGCGAGAATCTGTAGCATTGTTTAGCCAACCCCTGCATGGTTATTTTTTTAAAGCCATCCAGCGGGACGATCCTGCTGATGCTGAGCGGGATATGGTTCATTTTATGCTAAAAGTTAATGCTGTGGTAAATTCCGATCAGCCTAGCCAGGCTATTATTGAATATGATAATCCTCAAACTAATCCAACGAATAAAGGGTATCTACAGGTCGAAGCTACCGAAGGACATGGGCGAAGGGTGTTTCGGGGTGAATTCGATTTTATGCCCGAGCAGAATAGGTTCCGTTTCCAAATTTTGTTTGCTAAATCGCCAGATAGTGAATGGTACTTTGGGGCTATTATGGGGCAAAATCGTAATCGTCAGAAGTTATTGCTAGGGCGCTTTGCATTACGAAAAGATCCACTTGACAGCAAATGGCTGGCAAGTGATAAAATCGGTGAACTCCTGCAATATGATCGGGCATTAGCTAATTTTTTGCTCGAAGTTAGCCAACATATCCCAACCGAAACACTCCCATTGTATCAGCATATTGGTTGGCCTCATTTGCCGCGTCCTCATCATACACCCGAGGAATTGCATTTTGCCCGAGAATTGGCAGGTGATTATATATGTTTTGCGCTTATCCGCAAGAATCACCGAAACGATAATTATAGAATTGCTGGCTATCCGCTGAAAATTCATCCTGATGGACGATTGATAATGAAGTTTGAGAAGCGAAAGAAGCCCGATGAGAGTGAATATACCATCGAATATTATGGCCGTGCTTTTAATAATACTGGTACTGACAGGCTATTTCTTTATTTTGATTCGCGTCGAGAGGGAAATGATAAGAAGACATTTCATTTAAGTATGTATTTCAAAGTTCAACCCAGTAGCTCTATTACTACGGCATTTGGAGTATCGAGTCGTTTTGCGCACACTGAAGATATGCCTGAAGCAAGGATGGAAGTACTAGTAAGCCTAAAGGATATTGATCTTGAAAAGATAAAATTAAAAGAGTATGATATATACCGTGAATATGATCCTTTTTTAGAGAAAGACCTGACAGACCTAAAGGAAATTGAGCCTGGCTTACCATTTTATCTTGCCGGTCGGCTAAATCGTCTAGTATTGCCAAATTCAAAACTGAGACCCAATCGCGAGATCCCGACTCGTCAGGACCCCTTTCGTACATTGCATATTAAAGCGGCATTATATGAGATTATGAATCGCTATGGCAAGGTATCTGACTGTATTTCACTACTCAAAGAGAGTTACCGCCATGGTTATGGAACGGAGAAAAACGACATCCGTGAGCTGCAGAACAAAATAAATGATGAATCGTTCAGGATTTTTTTTAATAAGAGAAAGCCAGCCGAGCAGAAAGAAATCAGGGATGAACTAGCCGCTTTATGGGGAGTAACAATTGAACTGTTGCCCGCTAAATGAAGACAACTTTTCGTTAAATACGATCTGGTATGCAGCTATCTAGCCAGAATATAACTGCCACAATAAAGAAAAGAAATGACGACAGGGTTTTAGCTTATTAAACTAAAACAACCCTTTGCCGAAAAGCTGACCCAATGATACGGGTTCGTTGTGTAGAATGAAAAAATAGATCAGACCCGCCAGCACCAGATAGCTGATTGCCAGCCACTTTTTCTTTTGGGCAAACTCGACCGGATGATGGTAGTAGTCGTAAATCATGGAGGCCGACAGGCCCATAACCATCAGAAAGAACGAGAACACCCCAAAATCTGTTCGATACATGCTCACTGAATGCATAAAACGGGCACCCGACACAATGTAGAGCAACCAGCAGGCGAAGCCAGCCCGGTAGAGGTATACACTCAGTCGCCTGTCATTTTTGAGGTCGAAAAGGTCGTCGGTGAATTTCTCGGACATGATTTGGGTTGTTTGGTTTTAGAGTTCACCCTGCGGTGAATTTACAACTTATAAGCTATTAACGCAAAAAGTACTATGCTTGATTCACAACCAGTTGACGCTATAGAAAAATTTAACACAATGCAAATCGAACTCGTTCGGGTCGACGATGCCTTTCATTTTGAGGCCATTGGCACATCCGGCGTAAAGCAGCATATCGACGGCGCAACGGATATTGGTGGTCATAATGCAGGGGCCAGGCCTATGGAAATGCTGTTGATGGGGCTGGCAGGCTGCACGGCAATCGATGTCATCCTGATCCTTCAGAAGCAAAAACAGGTGATCGAGGATTTTCGGCTGAAGGTGGATGGGCTGCGCGAAAAAGGCGCTACACCGGCCCCGTTCAAAAAAATACATATCACCTATTTATTGAAAGGTCAGTTGGATTCCGATAAAGTGAAGCGCGCCATTGACCTGTCGATGGATAAATACTGCTCGGCAACGGCCCAGTTTCGTCCGTCGGCCGACATTACCTACTCCTTCGAGGTGGCGTAATTTTTGCATAAATTTCACATGAGTACGTTATTGACTCGTAACCACTAACATTTGTACGTACCATGAAAAAAATGCTGCTTGGCCTGGCACTGCTGACCACCCTAACCACCGTTTCGTTTGCCGGATCGACTCACAAAGAAAAAAAGAGCAAAACGAAGGCAAAGAACGGCTGCTGCACCCAGAGCGGGCATGCCTGCTGTGCAAAAAAAGCAAAGCTGTAGTACCTGTTTACCTGCTGATTCCCGACTAGCTATGTATTCACCGGTAAGGGCATAGTTGGTCGGGAATTTTTATTATGCATAACATGCCATAACGTTGGTCGAAAACTATTTTCAGTAGGTCTTTACTGGATGAGTCCTTATGGATACTGATATAGCTGTAAAAAGAACGTCTTGAGAGTAGTTCAGAAAGTTTAAACAGTCTCACGGTTAACCCTTTAATAAAACGATGAATTACCTGCATTTTCGAAATATTCTATTGGGTCTGAGTCTTTTATGTGTAACCACCTATAGTGACGCCATCACCCCGCCATTACCTGCAAAACCAACCTTAACGATGCAGAAAACAAAACGGGCCGACGGCTGGCGGCAATTGTTTAATGGCAAAGATCTGACGGGCTGGAAACACGTAGGAGAAGGTAGCATGTCGGTCGAAAACGGGATGATTCGCGGTCACGGCGGTATGGGGCTACTCTACTGGACAAAAGAAAAATTCAGCAACTGCACCATTCGGGTTGTATACCGCATGGAGAAAGAAAATAGTAATGCGGGGGTCTATATCCGCATCCCTATTGAGCCCCGCGAAGCATGGATGCCGGTTCACTATGGCTATGAAGTGCAGATTGACAACCATCCCGAAACATCGGATGAAGACGAATACCACGTTACCGGAACCTTATATTCGTTGTCGAAACCGCTGGCCAAACCCGGCAAGCCTGGTCCTGAATGGAACACAATGGACATTACGCTCGATGGACCACGCACGATCATTTATGTAAATGGCGTAAAAGTGACCGACTATACGGAAGGCCAACCTGTGCCCGAACGTAAGTTCGACTTCGAACCCTACCGTGGCCGACGCCCCGATGCGGGTTATATCGGTCTACAGAATCATGGCGAACATGATGTTGTGTTCTTTAAAGAAGTTGCTGTAAAACCGCTGGCAAAGAAATAAGTGGCTCGTCTCTAACAGCCTCTTGCTGTTAGAGACGAATCTACTCCGACTTTTTGACGCTGAAAATGGCTCGCTGAAACCCGGTTTTACCATCGCGGCAGAGGGCGTTCATTTCGATCAGATACAAACCCGCCTGATCGGAGGTGTAGAAATCGACTCTGCTTTTCCCCTGCTGATCGGTTCGTAATGACGGATTCCAGTATAGCAGCGTACGGGCATCGGGTAATCGGCTGCTTTGTTGTTTTGGCGTGTCGTAGCGGGGAGCATAAAACTCTCGTTGTAGTTGCAACCCTTCGTAGTCGAGTTTGAGTAGATTCGCGTCGAGCGGAAAACCGGCCAGATCGCCTTTGTAGGTCATATAACTGACAATACCGCTAAACAGAGCTGTTCCAAGTAGATAGCGATTCGTCACCACATCCAGTTTCTGTATTTTTAGTGGGCTGAACGCCATTACTTTATCCGTGTTAAAAACCGGTACGCCATCCAGCAACACGAGGGGTTCTTCATCAAAAAACTCGCGATAGGGTAAGTTAGGTACATATAACCGGAAATGCCCCTGGCGTTTGCGGGGTTGTACGCCCAGTACATACTCGCGGAGCACATCTTCCATGGTAGGGAAACGGGTATATGCATCCAGTATATACGATTCGCCCGCTGCACCGTAGAAGGCTGCGCTGTCGACCTTCGGATACCGATACCGAAGCGACTGATCGCCCCAGTAGGTATTTTGAAGCTGCATCGCTACACTCCGGCTCAGCACGTTTTCGGCTTTCTGCTCATCGACAAACAAAGGGGGTAAACTCATTACGGCAGCCTGCTCAGAAAAGGGATTGTCGAGGGTTAGTTTATAGAGGCTGTCCTGTGGATTGGTTTGCGCAATTACGGTTTTAGGACCATAAAAATCACGCAGTTCATATCGAATTCGACCGGTCGAATCACTTCGCGAAACGAACAGACGAACGGGTTTGCCCGGTGCCGACAGATACGTGAGGATATTGGGTACGGGAGCGCCAGAAACGGGGTTCGTTACGCGACCCTGAACCAGCAGACCGTTATAGTCGGGGACGAATCGAAAACTAGCTGGCGGGTTGGCTAAAACCGTTTCCCATTTGAACCGACGCCAGCCGTGGGTGAGCATCAGGTTGTCGGCCGCGCTTCGAATCTCCTCGGTTTCGGGCTGAACATAATACGCTGGCGATTCAATAGCTCCCTGTAGGTCGGACGATAGCCAAAAATAACTCAGAATATCGGTGGTCTGGAACGTCGATAGGGAGTCTAGCCGGTAAACGGCTACCGACATATCGGTAGGTACCATTGAGGAAGCCTGAACGGTAGCATCGAGGGTTACCTTGCTGCGATAGGCATAGCTGTTTTGATCGGTTTTGAGCGACAGGGCAAGCGCATCGGGTCGCTTAAAATATAGTCGTTCGCAAAGCGGTTTGCGATTGGCATCGAAAACGGTCAGGTGCGAAATGCCCTCGCCCAGCGTTTTGCGGTCAATCAAAAAAGTTGTTTCCTGCTGGATGGGTCGCATTTCTGCCGCTTTGATAACCTGTCGGGTGTGGGCCAGTAAATAAACCGACGACGCCGTAGGAAGATTGGTTCGGATCGTAATCCGGAGCTTACCGTCAGCAGTTTCGTCGAGGTGCATGGTATAACCCTGCTCATAGATGGTGGGCAAGGCCTGTGTGGCCATGTTGCCTTTTGTGTCGTCCACAACTATCCGGTAGATGGTGTTGCCTGCTGGCGTAAACGAAAAGCGGCCCATGCCAAATTTGACCGTGCTGAAGCTGGCCACGGTGTCGTTTTGAGCAGTCAGGAGCCAGCCTTTGGCATTCAGCCCATGACCGTTGGCGTCGGCAACTTTAAACCCAACAGTAGCGGGTAATCCCTGAACCAGATTACCGCCTTCTGGAAACAACTGAACGGTGTAGGCCGATGTAGGTTTGGGGGCCGACTGCTCCAGCGGTTTAAATGGATTGATGATCGACAGCGGCTGCTCAAAAAAATAGGCAGGGCTGAAATTTCGCATCCAGCTTGTGTAGGCCCGCAGCAGGTAATTACCCGAGTTGATCGAAGCTGGCAGAAATAAACTACCGTCTCCTCCGCCGGTTGTCAGCGAAACTTTCGTTTGCAGGACTGGCTTATGATCGGTGTCCAGCAGTTCAACATAAGCAACCTTACTAACCGAAAGTGGCCGATGAAACGATCCGTCGACGTACGCTACGTTAAACCAGATTGTTTCGCCCGTGAAATGGAGTGGCTGATCGATATGTAGAAATAGCTTTTCCTGAAGTGTTTGCTGGCGGTAGCTATCGAACGACTGGGCAATCGTGTTAGCCGGGACGGCCTGACCGTATGCCCAAAGGCTGTTTAGCAAAAGCAGCAGGAGTAGTAACTGTTGTTTATAGGTCGTGTGCATCGGAAGGTTCACGTCAAAACTACTGGTCCCAAAAATCGGGTTTGGTGGTTACACCACCGCGCAGGCGGCAGTCGAGGCAATCGTATGAGGAGGTGAAATAGAATCCGGGTTGATATTCACTGATCACTCCGGTTGGTTCCTCAAGCAGATCGCTTAGGCTCATGGTATCCATCACACAACTTCGATTTCCGTCCAGCGTAAGCCAGGGCGGCAGTTGAAATTTGTTGATGAACCGACGAGTCGTTGCAACCGTACCGACCCGGAAAAATCCCATAACGGGCTCGTTTGGATTAGCCGTTGCGTGGATATTTCCCATAATCTGCGAGGGTTGCGGATCGAAAATCGAGCCTACGCTCTGGGTTATTTTGGCCAGTTGATCGTAGTAATTGTAGGCTTCTTCGGTAAGTGCATATTGGTTGACCTGAATGCTGTAGCGAATACTAAGTTTGGTGGAGGAACCCGGAATGAAAATTAATGGCCGCTCACTGATAATGTCCTTACTCAATCGGATCGACGAGCTTACCAGAATTGTTTTGTCGACGCCACTGCCCCAGCACTGAAAAACCGATTCGCTACGCGGAATAATTCGACTGTTAATTAGCTCCAGCGTTGAATAAAAAGCGGCTGTGTATTCCCAGGTTTCGTTGAAATCCCAGCGATAATAGCGGGTTTTGTTGGTTGGATCGTGCGTGTTGACATTGATCTGGACACCCTCATTTTCAACGTGCCAGCTTATACTGTCGATGGGGGGCGTGTTCACTACCGGAACAAAATCGGAAAGGTATTCAACACCCTGAGCCGTACGGATGCGCAACCGGTAGGTTTCGTTCGACTGAGGTGCAATGCCCGATAATGTATAGGTTCCGTTGGCACCTTCCTGTAGCCTATAGCTCGCCTTATTATTGCTTTCGATGGTTACCTGTGCTTTGGTTTCAACAACAGGCGCTTTGGTATTGGTCAGGTTCTGCGTGCGCGAGAGTTGAATGGTACTCGTAGTGCCGGGAGCACTGTTAATGAATCCACTAACAACCAGATAACTACCCGGAGAGGCTACTTCGGGCGGTCGATACGGATCAACGCAGCTACCGAGCGCCAGCAGCATGAGCCAGATGAACACTTTCCTTAAAAACGTACGATTTATACGAATGCTTTCCCAGCTATATGCCTGTTCTTTCATGGGTTAGAATCTGAAATTGTACGTGATGGATGGGATAGGCTGGCCAAAGATGGATAACTTATACCCATTGATAACGCCATTCTCCGATTTGAAATAGACCGAATAGACATTGCGCCGACCGGTCAAATTATAGACCGAAACGGTCCAGGAGCTATGCGCCAGCTTGCGGACTTTGTGGTTCCCTTCGATGTTCATGGCAAAATCGGCGCGATAATAGTCGGGAATTCGGTACTGGTTTCGGTCTGAGAATAACAGTCGTTGGGAGCCATCGAGCGTGTATTTGGCAACAGGAAGCGTAATGGGCCGACCGGTGCTGTAGGTGAAATTCAGCGAAAGGCTAAACCGGCGATTGATTTTGTAATTACCGATCATTGTTACATCGTGCGGCTTATCGTAATTACTCGGATAATAGTTACCCTGATTGATCGTCTCACCATTGCTCTGGTCGGTGGTGCGCAGCAGTGTGCGGGCGTAGGTGTAGCTTAGCCAGCCGTTTAACTTGCCGGTCGACTTTTTGATCAGAAACTCAATACCGTAGGCCAGCCCCTGCGCATTGACCACGTCGGTTTCAATATGGTGATTTAACAACAACACCGCTCCACTTCGGTAATCGAGCCGATTCTGCATGGTTTTGTAGTAGACTTCCACCGATGTTTCGATGGTGTTGGTGCGGTTATTTCGGTAAAACCCAAGTGCATACTGATCGCCAATCTGCGGCTTGATGTTCGGATCGCTTAGTTTCCAGATATCGGTTGGCGAAATAACGGTGGTGTTGGAAAGCATTTGAATGTACTGCCGCATTCGGTTAAAACTGGCTTTGATGGAAGCCGTTGGCGATAATGAATACCGCAATGCCAGTCGATATTCCGGACCGTGATAGGTTTTTATAGCTGCCCTGTTAACATAAACCAGCGTATCCGTAATCGTATTTACCGTCATGGGTTGCCCCGGTATGTACTGATACACCGATTTGGGACCCAGATAAGTATAGGCCGAATAACGCAGGCCACCACTAATCGACAGTTGGTCGGTGATGTCGAATTTATCGCCAATATAGACTGCATTTTCAATACCCTGTTCGTCGGCAACAACATCGGGTACAATCAGCGATTCGCTGCCACGTGGCTGAAAATTGCCCGGCGACAGCTTGTAGTACGTCGAACTAAGCCCAAAATCGACAGCATGACGGTTGGTGGGATAATAATTGAAGTCGGCCTTGAGCTGAGATTGTTTAATGCCAAAATCCAGTTGATAGGCATTGACCGGATTTTTTTCGCTATAGACCTGGTAGTTATAGCCGCTATAGCTTCCCGTAAAAACGCTGTAGAGCTTGTTGTTGATAATGTGTTTCCACTTCAATGTGGCTGCCTGATTCTGATACTGGTAGGTGGTATCGCTATTGAGCCTAAAACGATCACTGCTCAGGTAGCCAGTCAGGTAGAGCGTATTTTTTTCGTTGAAATCGTGCGTAACGTGCAGATTGAGGTCATAAAATGAGGCCTGACTTTTCTGGAATGCTGAATTGGGTAATTGCCGCAAGAGCCAGTCGGAATAGGTCGACCGACCGCCAATAATGAACGACGTTTTGTCTTTCAGTATCGGTCCCTCCAGCATTAGGCGGCCCGTCAGTAAACCAATACCGCCTGAGCCAACCAGTTTTTTCTTGTTGCCATCGCGGGTCTGAACGTCGAGCACCGATGATAACCGCCCACCATAACGCGACGGAATACCACTCTTATAGAGTTCGGCACTCTTGATAATATCGGGGTTGAAGGCCGAAAAAAAGCCAAACAAATGTGATGAGTTATAAATTGTAGCGTCGTTGTAGAGGATCAGGTTCTGGTCGGTGGCTCCTCCGCGCACATTTAGACCCGTAGAACTTTCGCCAACGGATTTTACGCCCGGCAGGGTCAGAATAACCCGTAGCAGATCGGCTTCGCCCAGTGCTGTGGGCACCTGCCGAATGGTTTTGATGTCGACACGCTGCTGGCCCATCTGCATACCCGACACGTTGACGTCTTTTTCGGCTTCAATGACCACTTCTTTTAGTGCAATTACGTCGTCTTCCATCTCAATATCGAGTTTGCCTTCCGAATACAGAACAATCCGGCGCTGGGTATCTTTCATGCCAATACTCCGTAGTTTCAGACTGTGCCGACCACGGGGCAGGGTGATGGAATAATAGCCAAACTGATCTGTTACGGTGCCCATACGTGGGTTTTCGATGTAGACAGCCGCTCCCACAATGGGTTCGCCCGAGGCCACGTTCCGCACCGATCCGGCAAGTGTGGCCCGCCCCGGTCGGATGGGGTTAGTACGTCGACCAATTTCGTAGAGCTTACTTTCGGTTTCAATTCGTTTTTTTGCCCCTTGCGTCATATAGTCGTTGAGGGCCGAATCGCCATTGGCAGTACCAGCTCCGCCGTGGAAAAAACCAATAGGTAATTCGGTTCGTATTGGGCGGTCGAGGGTTATGTAAACTCGTTGTTGATGATCGATGGAATAGTAGTACTTACTGCCCTCGAAAAGCTGACGAAGAACCGTGTGGAGCGGTTGATTGGTCACTTGCAGATTGACAATCAGGCTGTCGACATCGCGGGTGTTGTAAAAGAACCGGTAGGGCGTACGGCTCTCAATTTGTCCGGCAAATTGGTCAAAGTGCAGGTTTGAAAAATCTCCGCTGATGGGAACTTCGTGCGTCGATTGCCCCAAGGTATACGTGCCGATACAACTCAGGCAAAGAACCAGCCAAAAGATTCGATAGAGTTGGTTCATGCTCAGTGAGTTAGTTTTTCATATTGCTTTACGATTGCCGTAATAGTCTTTTCGCGCTGGGCTTTGAACTTTAAGTGATTTGCCCGGATGTATTTTCGAAGCGGACCTTTCTGGTCGGGGAAGAGTGCAAATACCGATCGCTTTTGCCTTATTTCATGATAAGTCCCATCCTTATAGATGAAATAGCGATCTCTGGCAATGTACGTTCCCCGATATACGCCACTGGAGAGATCTTCCTGAACGGTTTTAATGTGCCGGGCCAGAAATTGAATTTTTCCGTCGTATAAAATCTGATAAAACCCCGTTCGAACGCCCGCCAGACTGTCGCCAGTGATGCGTTTGAACTGGTATGGGCCTAACGAAAACGAAGTTACCTGTTCACTGTGAGGCCGGGCGCGATAGGGGCTTCGGGGGAGCTGAATAGCCAGCTCATCCCGAACAATATCGTAGAGCATCAGTACCCGATCGTAAGACAGTCCATTGTAAGTAATTGATCCCGATTGGAGCGTGTCGGAGTTGAAATAAGGATGGATTTTTATCCGTCTATCGTGCGGAATGTATTCGTGTCCGTTATACAAATGCGGTTTTTCGCGGAGCGCATTTGTGTATAACGCAATGGCCTGCTGCTGCGCTGCCGCCAGCACTGTGCTATCGGCAGCCGCGAATTGACCAAAAGCAGTTGAACCAGTAAGGATGGATATGGTAAAAAAGAGTAAATAAGGCATACGCTCTGATTGACGGGATGCAGGACTAGTTTTATCGACAGGATTAACAGGATGATTCTACTTAACTAAAACGCATGGAAATCATGCTGATTCTGTCGATAAAGCTTGTCTTACACCTGATTGATGCCTTAAAAATAGATTAATTTTAAATTGTCAATATGATTGTTTTGTAATTTTTGCAAAGAACAGCTTAATCGTTCTGTTGCTGATCCAGGCCTTTTTGCCACGTTTCGCGAATGGCGGGCAATTCGGCTTCAACAATGGTAATATATTCTTCAACAAGTGGCGCCACTTCGTCGATACTTTTGTCGCCTTTTACTAATGCCTCAATCGTTAAGTTTTTTTCGGTTACCCGTTGCAGTCCCATCATCATGGCGGGAGCTTTCTGGGTATGGAGCGTTCGGCCAATAGATGGCACATCTTTGTCGGCCACTGCCTGTTTTAGTAACTTAATTTCCTGGGGAGTTTTGTCGAGATAGATTTCCAGTAATTCCATGGCCAGTTCGGGGTCGTTGCCAACCGAATTGAGCAGCGGTTCAAGAGAAAATACGCCCGAACTTTCGGCAATGGCTGGTTGTGGCGATTCGATAACGGGGGCCGGATGCTCATTTGAAAACCCATAGTGTTTAATCATCCGGTCTAAATCGTCCATCTGAAACGGTTTCGGCAGAAAGTCGTTCATGCCTGCCTGTAAACACTGTTCGCGTTCGCTGGCCAGGGCATGGGCTGTCATCGCAATAATAGGAATTGTGCTTTGGAGGGTGTTGCGGATATGTCGGGTTGTTTGGTAGCCATCCATGATCGGCATCTGAATGTCCATCAGAATCAGATCGAAATGGTTGTCCTGAAGCAGATCGAGTGCCTGCTGGCCATTTTCGGCCAGTTTTGCCGTATAGCCCAGGCGTTTGATGACCTGGAGAACCAGTTTCTGATTCATTGGATTATCTTCCACGGCGAGAATAGTCAGCGATTTTTTTGCCGATTCGGATGGAGACCATGATGGGTCCATGGTTTGCCGAACCGATTCTGGCGCTACCGGATAGGTCAGCTCCAGCGTAAATTCGGAGCCGATACCTGGCTGACTCTCAACGGTAATCCACCCTCCCTGCATCTCAATGAGCGATTTTACAATATTGAGTCCAAGTCCTGTTCCGCCGTAGAAGCGGGTCGTAAAATCGCTGGCCTGCCTGAACCGCTCGAAAATATGAGGCAACATAGTTGCTTCGATGCCGATTCCCGTATCTTTTACCCTAAACTGAACCCGAACCGACTCATGCGTTTCTTCCTGACGGGAAATATAGACCGTTACCGAACCATTTTTGGTAAACTTAATGGCATTACTGAGCAGGTTGAGCAGAATCTGGGTTAGCCGGGTTGGGTCGCCCAGCACGAGTGGTGGCAGGGTTGGATCGATAAAGAAAACCAGTTCCAGGTTTTTATCGGTAGCCGATGGCTGAAGCATCGTTTGCAACGAAACAATGAGCGAACGAATGCTGAACGGAATCGATTCCATCTGGATCATTCCGGCTTCAATCTTCGAGATGTCGAGAATGTCGTTAACAATCGTAAGCAGATTCTTGCCTGCCGTTTGCACCAGCTTTACATACTCGGCCTGCTCGTGGGTAAGAGTAGTTACTTCCAGCAGGTTCGAGAAACCAATAATCGAGTTGAGGGGTGTCCGAATTTCGTGGCTCATATTGGCCAGAAAATTTTCTTTCAGGCGGGCGGCCTGTTCGGCTAATTCTTTTGCTTCTTCCAGCTTTCGTTGCGCCTGTGCCCGCTCGCTAATGTCCATGCTGGTCGAAACAACGTACTGCAATTTGCCTTCAGTATCGAAAACCGGACTGGCGCAGCTCAGTAACTGAATTGCTTTGCCATCAAAACGCAACTCCAGATCATCGACCCAGGCTGTTTTGCCCTGCATGGCCAGATAAGCGGGGCGCTGTTCGGCAGGGTAGGGGGTTCCTTCGGGAAATTTATAGAGTTGAATTTGTTTTAGGATGTCTTCGTAAGAGGTCAGTTTTGTAGCCGCCCCAAACATCGCTGTGGCAGCCTGATTGGCATAATACAAGGTACTATCTTTACTGATCACCATGATCGACACCGGTACGGCTTCCAGAAACTGTTTCAACTGTTGCTCGCTCTGGGCCAGTTGCTGATTTAGCTTCGTTGTATTTTTCAGGGTTCTGAATAACAGATAAATGGCCCAGAGGATCATGGCCAATGCCGCTACAGCTCCAACCAGGCTACTACGGGTGGCATAACTAGCCGACTGCTCACTGGCCGCTGCCCGAACAATCAATAGTTCGTTTTCGACAGCTTCTATTTGCTTGAGCTGATAAGACAACCGGTCGCTGATGAGCATAAATCCCTCAACAGAGTCAAGCCGGGCAAGACCATTGGTTGAAAGCGTAAATAATAATTTACCGTGGGTAAGTTTCTGGCGGAGTAACTGATCGACAACCTGTAGCCGTTTTTGCTGGTGAGGACTGTCGGTAGTAAGCTTCTTGATTTCGCGCAGGCGCTCCACCATTTTCTGAGCGTTTCGGTCGTAGTCGGCCTTAAAAAACGGATTGTTTTGACTTAGCAGATAACCACGCAGATCGTTGTCTAAATTGGTTAAATGCGACTGGATTTGCTGGGTCTTTTGAAGAACCAGATGAGTGTGAATCAGCCAGGTATTCTGCTCAACAATACGCTGAGTAGTTCGCTGCGCATTGATGCCGATCAGAATAGGTATTAGAAGACCAACGGCTAAAATCCAGCCAATTCGTTTTGTAGACTTCATACGCTAAAAGCAGGGCTGGGCTTATTACCAGTTGGTATAAAATCAGTCAGTAAAGTCAGTTTTACAACAATTTAACAAGAAGCCCAACATCAATCAAAAAATGTAGGTGCGGAATCAAAGCCGAATTATACAAAAGATATAAATATAAAATATAGTAAATAGAAAGTTAATTTTCTGATGAATATTAGCCTTGTGTACCATTTTTAGAAATGCGTTGCTAAGACTAAATTAGTAAACGACTACAGAAGGGACTTCGCCGGGCAGGACCCAATAGGCTACCCATAGATGAAACGAAAAAGGCTATCAAAACCAATCCCTTTTTTGTTTCTTTGTCCTATGCAACAATACCACGATCTACTACGCCATATTCTGGCCAATGGCACCCGCAAGACCGACCGCACCGGCACGGGCACCATCAGTGTTTTTGGCTACCAAATGCGCTTTAATCTGCAGGATGGTTTCCCGCTGCTGACAACCAAAAAGGTCCATACAAAATCAATTATTCATGAACTGCTCTGGTTCATAAAGGGCGATACCAACATAAAGTATCTGAAGGATAACGGTGTATCAATCTGGGATGAATGGGCCGACGAAAATGGTGATTTAGGCCCTGTATATGGCCGTCAATGGCGGAGTTGGGAGGCTCCAGACGGCCGAACCATCGATCAGTTGAGCGATGTATTGAAGCAACTCAAAAACTCGCCCGATTCGCGTCGGATGATTGTGTCGGCCTGGAACCCAGCCGATGTGCCGGGCATGGCGTTGCCACCCTGTCATGCTCTTTTTCAGTTTTATGTGGCCGATGGTAAACTGTCGTGCCAGCTATATCAGCGGAGCGCCGATGTGTTTCTGGGTGTTCCGTTCAATATTGCTTCGTATGCCTTGCTGGTGCTGATGATTGCGCAGGAGTGCGGGCTTGAGCCGTATGAGTTTATCTGGACCGGTGGCGACACTCATCTGTATCTGAACCATCTGGAGCAGGTTGAAACGCAGCTCGCTCGCGAGCCGCGTCCGTTGCCGTCCATGCGGTTGAACCCCGATGTGAAATCGATTTTCGACTTTACCTACGACGATTTTACGTTGGAAAACTACAACCCCTATCCGGCTATTAAAGCACCCGTAGCTGTGTAGTATGGAGTTTTACGACCAGACTTTTGACCAGCCCGACACGATACCGGCGCGGTGGGCCGATCAGGAATTTGAACAGTGCATTTTTCAGAAACTGGATTTGTCGGGGGCTTTCATTACAGGTACCAGTTTTATCAATTGCCGATTCGAAGATTGTAATCTGACTCGGGCGGAGCTGAAAAATACGAAGCTCTATGATGTGAGTTTTCTACGTTGCAAATTACCGTATGTCGATTTCGGGCTTTGCAATCCGTTCGGCTTTCACGTCGATTTTCAGGAATGCCAGCTCGATTACGCGGTCTTCCTAAACCGGAAACTGAAGAAATCTCATTTTACGGAGTGCTCGATCCGGGAAGCGCACTTTCTGAAATGCGAACTGACCGGAACCGCATTCCGGCATTGTAATCTGGAACTGACCAAATTTGACGATAACGATCTGAGTCAGGTTGATTTTTCGACCTCCTACAATCTGCAACTCAATCCTGAGACTAATAAGGTGAAAAAAGCCCGTTTCTCGCTTCATAACCTACCGGGCCTCCTAACCAAATATGATCTGGTGATTACGAAGTAAATAGTAGTCAGTGGGCATTGGGAACTTCTCATTGTCCACAGAGGCACGGAGATCACAGAGTAATATATTGTATTCTCTGTGATCTCCGTGCCTCTGTGAACAATCAATTACACCTACTTACAGTTGCTGGCTCTTCAGTTTCTGATATTCGTGCTCGATCATGGCGCGTTCGTTATGCCAGTGGAATACGGCAAAATAGTGAGATACCAGGCCAATCCCCCAGCCCAGCATTGGAAAAATCGGCCACGGGAAAATCCAGTTACCCGACGATTGGAAACTGAAAGACGAAATGGCCCAAATTAGCCAGAGCCCCGCATTAATAATCAGGTACGTGCGTAGATGTATCCGAAAGCCAACACGGGCTTTGGCCTGCTTCCACAGCAACGGATCGCGGTCGGCAGGTTTTTGTTGAGCAAATTCCATCATAAATTGATAAGGGTATATCGGGAAGAAACCGAGTTGTGTTGGTTTATGCCATAAAGATAGCCTATGGCTTAGCCAGCCTGCCCGCCAAATCTGACCAATTACCTAACTTGCGGAGTGAATTCACCTATTAGCATGACCAATTCCGAAATCGTTGACCTCCTTGAGCTGACCGGCCGGTTGATGGAACTCCACGACCATGATGCCTTCCGTACGCGGACATTTCAGTCGGCCGCGTTTAATTTAGATAAAACTACTGCCGATCTGGCACAACTGTCAGTCGACGAGCTGATTAAGTTGCCGGGTGTTGGGAAGTCGGTTGCCAATAAAATCCGTGAAATTGCCGAAACAGGGCATCTGACCGAACTGGATGAACTACTGGCTCAAACGCCTTCGGGCGTTCTGGATATGTTTCGGATCAAAGGGCTGGGCGTTAAAAAAGTCCGAACGCTTTGGCAGGAACTCGGTATCGACAACCTGCGCGATCTGAAACTGGCCGGAGAGAACGGACAGATTGCCAAAATCAAAGGGTTCGGTGCCAATACGCAGGAGAAGATTCTGGCTGCACTGGAGTTTTTGCAGGAACAGCAGGGCAAAGTGCGGATGGATAAAGCCGATATGATTGCCAATATGCTCCGCGACGAATTGAGCAACCATGTCGAGCGGGTCGAAATTAGCGGGCAGGTGCGCCGAAAAGCACAGGAGGTCGATACGGTTCAGTTGCTGATCCAGACCAGCAACCCCGTTGGGACCATGAACATGCTGGCCAGCCTGCCCAATCTGGAGCAGAACGAGTCAGAATCCTCCCCGTTTGCATGGCGCGGGCAGTTGCAGGGCTTCGATGTTGGAGTTGAGTTGCTGTTCTTCCCGGCTACTGATTTCAACAAACAGTTATTCATTCAAACGGCTGCCGATTCGCATTTGCAACAGCCTGGGGCTGGCGGATTGCCGCTTCTGCAGTTTGCGCTGATGAGTAACGGTACCGAAGCCGAACTGGAAACGGAAGCCGTAGAGGCAACTATCTACACGCGGGCGGGCTTGCCTTATATTGTGCCGGAAATGCGGGAAGACGACTTTGCCTTTCGCTGGGCGAGTCGGCACCAGAACAATGAACTCATAACCTGGAACGACTTACGCGGAACACTCCACAACCACAGCACCTGGTCGGATGGGAAGCAGTCGGTTGCCGATATGGCTGCCTATTGTCGTGAGTTGGGCCTTACATATTTCGGCATTGCCGATCATTCAAAAACCGCTTCCTATGCCAATGGCCTCGATGTTGATCGGGTGCGGCAGCAACAAGCCGAAATCGATCAGCTCAATGCCGGTTTTGACGACGGATTCCGAATATTTAAAGGAATTGAATCCGATATTCTGGGCGATGGTTCGCTCGATTACGACGACCAGACACTGGCTAGCTTCGACTATGTGGTGGCATCGGTGCATCAAACCTTAACGATGTCGCTTGAAAAGGCAACTACAAGGCTTCTGAAAGCGATTGAAAACCCATATACCATAATACTGGGGCACCCAACTGGTCGGTTGTTGCTGGCCCGCGAAGGGTACCCCATCGACCACCGGGCCATTATCGATGCCTGTGCGGCACATAACGTCATTATCGAAATTAACGCTAGCCCATATCGACTCGATATTGACTGGCGTTGGATCGACTATGCCATGCAGCAGGGCGTGATGCTGAGCATTAATCCTGATGCGCACGATCTGGCTGGACTGCTCGATATGCATTATGGCGTGGCCGTTGGGCGTAAGGGTGGACTTACCAAAGAAATGACGTTTAATGCACTACCTCTACAGGAAATGGCCGATTATCTGCAACGACGGCGCGAAAAGGTACGTACATAGAGTACAGCGAACGGCGGAAAGTATTAATAATCAATTAATGACTTGTCAAAATAGGGTAAATGATTCGATTTTTACCTTTATATCATTGATGCGTCATACAGTTATTTGTTCTATCCGCTGGCTCTGCGCTTCCTAAACCTGACTCTATGCGCTTTCTTCTACTGGTCATATTCGCTTGTATACTCAACGAAGCAATTGCTCAATCCAAAGGGTCTCCGGGGGGCCAACCTATTACGTATTCGGCAACGGGCTACGTTCGGGATGTCAAAACGGGTAAGCCTATTCAGGGTGCCAATATTGTTGTTCTGAATGTATCGAAAGGCTATGTAACGGCCAAAGATGGTTTTTATGTAGTACAATTGCCTCCCGGCAAGTACGTGCTGCGGTTTTCGCACGTGGGCTATCGTACACTCGATGATACAATTTCTCTTCAGAAAACGCTCTTCCGGGAGGTTCGGATGGAAGACGACGCGAAAGATCTGGAAGAAGTTATCGTTACCAGCGAAGCGCCCGATCGTAATGTACGCAAGGTAGAAATCGGTGTTTCGCAGCTAACCATTCGTAGTATACGGCGGATTCCGCCATTGATGGGCGAAGTCGATATTGTGCGTAGTTTGTTGCTTTTGCCCGGTGTTACCACCGTAGGAGAAGGAGCACCCGGCTTCAACGTGCGCGGAGGCAGTGCCGATCAGAACCTGATTCTGTTCGATGATGCGCCGGTTTTTAATTCGAGCCATTTGATGGGGTTTTTCTCGGTATTTAACCCCGATGTGGTGCGCGACGTAACCCTGAATCGGGGTGGAGTAGCGGCTACGTATGGCGGACGTGCATCGTCGGTGCTGGATGTGAAAATTCGGGAGCCGAGCGCCGATAAATGGAGTGTCAATGGAGGAATTGGGCTGATTTCGGATCGGTTGGGTATTGAAGGGCCTATTATCAAAAACAAACTGTCGTTTCTAGCGGCAGCGCGTGCCTCAATTAACGATTTCCTGTTCAAGCTGGCCCCCTCGAATCTCAAAGGTACACGAGCCAATTTCTACGATGTGACGTCCAAGCTAAAGTATCAGATTAACGAACAACACACCATTACGGCAACTGGCTACGTAAGCAGCGATTTGTTTAAGATCGCATCCGATTCGCTCTCCGGACAGGAAATCAACGCATCGTCGACCCAATTCAACTACCAGACACTGACCGGAACATTACGCTGGAATTACTTCATCAATAAGCAGTTGAATCTAAATACAGCCGCTATCTTCAGCCGCTATCAGGCCGATCTGTCATCGGACGATTCGTCCAATGCATTTCAATTGAAATCGGGGGTATGGCATCGGCAAATCAGGTCTGATCTGACCTATACGCCCAACGAAATCCATCAGTGGCAGGCAGGAGTGAGCGCTATCGACTACCTGATTCAACCCAATACGCGGGTTCCGGGGGCGTATTCGAATGTACTTCCTATTGACCTTGCCCGCGAACGCGCCTATGAAGTGTCGGCTTATGTGCAGGACGAATGGAAACTGAACCAGGATGTAGCCATGGTGGTTGGGCTGCGCTATTCGGCATTGCTGAACCGTGGTCCCGAAACCGTTCGATCCTATCAGGAAAACCAGCCCCGGCAGGACGAAACCGTAGCATCGACCAAAACCTATGATGCCGGTAAAATATATCACACCGCTGGCGGGCTGGAACCACGGATTGCCATTCGATGGTCGGTTGGTGAGGGAAAAGCCATTAAGGCGGGATATAGTCGAATGCGGCAGTATATTCAGCAGGTGACCAATACAACGGCGGCACTGCCCACTTCGCGCTGGCACCTGAGCGATAGCTATACCAAGCCCCAAATTGCCGATCAGTGGGCATTGGGCTATTTTAGAAACACGCCCAACAACAATATCGAAGTCTCGGGCGAGGTCTATTACAAAACACTGACCAATGCGATCGATTACCGCGATGGTGCCGAACTGCAACTGGCCGAAGCTGTTGAAACGCAGATTGTTCAGGGAAAAGGTCAGGCGTATGGATTTGAGGGATTGCTTCGGAAAAATAAAGGACTCTGGAGTGGGTTTATCAGTTATACCTATGCCCGCACGTTCCTGACCATGAACAGTCCCTATCCGGAAGAACGGGTTAACAACGGCAAAGCCTATCCAGCCAATTACGACAAGCCGCATACACTGAATGTGCTGGCCGTATATCGCCCAAACAACTGGTTTAATTTATCCCTGAATTTTACCTACAGCACTGGTCGGCCAACCACGCAGCCATCGGCTATTGCGCGGGTTGGGGGTATATCGGTACCTATCTACCTCGACCGAAATCAGCAACGTATTCCTGATTATCATCGGCTCGATTTTGCAATGACTTTCGAGCAGAATCCATTGAAGAAAAAGCGGAATCAGAGTAGCTGGGTGTTCTCGATCTACAACGTTTACGCGCACAAGAATGCGTATTCTGTTTTCTATAAACTCCAGCCAGCCTCGTTTGCCGATGCCTATAAGCTCTCTATTTTTGGAACGGCCTTCCCGTCATTGACCTATAATTTCAAGTTCTGACCATGAATTACTTTCGATTGCTACTCCTGGGACTTGGCATTGTGGCGGCTGCTGTTTCCTGTATAACAGAATACCAGCCCGGAACGGTCAGTATTGCGCCTTCGCTCATTGTTGAAGGGCAAATTACCGATCAGCCCGGACCCTATACCATTAAGCTAACGCGCACCGCCGATTATTCCTACAAAAGCCTGAACCTGCTGGAAACCGGTGCTACCGTTACGATTGAAGATGATCAGGGCCATCGTGAAATGCTGACCGAACAGGCATCTGGTGGCGTATACAAAACCAGTGCGGGTGGTATCCGGGGCATTGCCGGACGGAGCTATAGGATTACGATACAAACCAAAGCTGGGCTTCGCTACGAATCGGATCCCGAATTGTTGAGAGCAGCACCACCTATCCAGAAACTGTATTATGAGTATACGGTTGAAGGAGAGTCGGTTGTGAGCGCCAAAAATCAGGGCTGGAATGTCTATCTGGATATGAAGGACCCCGAAACTACCGGCGATTACTATAAGTGGGACTGGGCGCATTATGAGGCTATTAGTGTTTGCTATACCCGAGAATTGCCCAATGGTACACTCACGGGTTTAGGCTGTTGTTCGGCATGCTGGGATATTGATCGGTGCTACACCTGTATCAACGTAACCTCCGATGCCAATATTAATGGCAATGCCATCAGCCGCCAGTACATTATGCGGGTGCCCTATAAGTCGAAAGATAAGTATTACCTGGAAGTGCAGCAGCAGGCCATCAGCAAGGGTGCCTATACGTTCTGGAAAGGGGTAAAAGCATTGACCGACAATACGGGCGGCTTATTCGATTCGGCTCCGCAAACTATTCAGGGGAATATTCATTGCGTAAGCGACCCGACTGTTATGGCCTTTGGCTACTTTGGGGCAACAGGTCTTGCCGAGCAATATCTGTATGTGGACCGCAGCGACGGGCAGGGCGTGCCCGATGTTGACCCAATTGTTAACGTACCGCAACCATCGGCCTGTGTTGTTTGTGAAGACAGCCAGTACAGAACTCCTTATCAGCCGCGCTGGTGGGTCTATTGAATGGTTTGGTTACGTCTTGGGAAAACGCTATTTTTGCATAAATAGAGTGGTTTATGGCCTCCCCGGTAAAAATTCTTGTACTGCGCTTCTCATCCATCGGTGACATCGTTCTGACGACACCCGTGGTGCGTTGTCTAAAACAGCAATTGCCCGGTGCTGAGGTTCATTTCTGTACGAAGCGATCCTTTCAGACGTTGATCGATCATAACCCCTATATCGATAAGCGGTACTATCTGGACGATAGCCTGTCGGATCTGATTCGGCAGTTGCGCACTGAACGGTACGACTACATTATCGATCTGCACAACAATCTCCGTACGCGTATCATCAAGCTAAGTCTGGGCGTTCGTTCGTACAGTTTCAATAAGCTGAATCTGCGGAAGTGGCTGTATGTTCGCTGGAAAATAAACGCTATGCCCAATGTCCATATCGTAGATCGGTATATGGATACTGTGCAGCCGCTGGGTGTGCAAAACGACGGAAAGGGACTGGACTATTTTATTCCGTATAAAGATCAGGTCGAAACCGACTGGCTGCCCGAAACCCATCGGCACGATTATGTTGCCTACGCGATCGGTGGTCAGCACGCTACCAAAAAGCTGCCTGTGCTGCGCATGATTGAGCTTTGCTGGAAAATAAACCATCCAATTGTGCTGCTGGGTGGTAAAGAAGACCGCGAAGCTGGCGATGAAATTGTACGGGCTGTAGGAAGCCGGATGATCTATAATGCCTGCGGCCAGTATAACCTGAACCAGTCGGCATCTATTCTTCAGGGCGCCCGTATCGTGTTTAGCCACGATACGGGGCTGATGCATATTGCGGCTGCATTGAAGAAAAAAGTATACTCGATCTGGGGCAATACAACTCCTCAATTGGGTATGTATCCCTACAAGACTCCCTACGTTGTACTCGAAAAAACAGGGCTCGAATGTCGACCATGTTCTAAAATTGGTTTCGATCGGTGCCCGCTGAAGCATTTCAAATGCATGAACGAACTGCCGTTTGATTTTGAAGTTCGGGAGCTTCGTAAAAAGAAAAACTTTGAGTGATGCCAAACGGCGCATTCAGCGCACCACCTTCCAGACGTTATTGCTGATCGGTAGTTAGCCAGACTACTTTCTGTTGGGCCACGTGTGCCTGACCAATAATGTCGCGGTAGAGATCGGGTCGGCGCGCACTTCGGTAGCGATGACCACCCGCCTGCTGTAGTTTTTCGGGCGTAAGCGTTGCCGTTACAACCTCGTTGCCTAGCTGTCGGCATTCGGCAATACTGTCGCCAAATGGGTCCAGAATCATCGAGCAGCCATTCTTTAGCTGGTCGTCGTCCATGCCGATTGGATTCGAAAATACAGCATATACACCGTTGTCGTAGGCGCGGGCAGGGAGCCATTTCATAAGCCAGGCGCGGCCTTTCATGCCGTCGAATTCGAGCCGGAGAGACGTTGGATCGGCTTCTCGGTTTTGCCATAGCGCCGGATCAACAAAACCGGCACCTGGTCGTGGCGAGGGTGTACACATGGTTACATGAGGCATAAAAATAATGTCGGCGCCGAGCAACGCGGTTGCCCGCACATTTTCGATCACGTTGTTATCGTAGCAGATTAGAATGCCACATTTCCAGCCGAAGAGGTCGAAAACCACGTATTGATCGCCGGGCAGCAGATGCGGATTGATGAACGGATGTAGTTTGCGGTACTTGGCAATCAAGCCATCGTTGCCGACGCACACATAGGCTTTGAACAACCGGTCCTGCGCATCTTTCTCGAACAAACCAGCCAATACGACAATATCATAGTCGCGGGCAATTTGGGTAAGTGCCCGAATACTGTCGCCGTCAGGAATCGGCTCGGCCAGTGCCAGCATCTGGTCTTTCGAGAGATTTCGGGCAAAGGTGTAGCCAGTAATGGAGCATTCATGAAACGCTACGACCTGAGCCCCCTGCTGAGCTGCTTTGGCCGATAACTCCCGAATAATAGCCAGATTGTAGGCTTTATCGCCACTGGCATTTTCGAACTGAGCTGTTGCAATACGAAGGTTTTCCATATAGTTTGTCATTGGTGATTTTCATAAAATGCCGTAGTCGGACACGGTCCGCCGTTGCGGGCCGATGCCGCATGACAGGATTATAGGATAAAGATATTTCCTGTATTGAAGCTCCGAAGGAGTAACAGGCATAGCCTATTCTGTTACTCCTTCGGAGCTTTATTGTTAGAAGGCGTATCTGTCAGCTACAAAAATGCCACCACTTCGTGGTTAACTTTTTACTGTATGACCAATGACCGACACAGTTTTTTGCGCCAAAAGTAAATCATACGATAAGCCCGCAATTGTACAAAACCGACAACGTATTCAAGCAGTCAGTGGCATCAGATTGACCGCCAGTCGCCGGTTGTTAATTTCGTATTGCGAGGGTGTAAGCCCGACCAGACGCGTAAACTCATGGATGAAATGCGCCTGATCGTAGTAGCCTGCCGCATAAGCGAGTTCGGTCAGGCTAAGGTTAGGCTGTTGCCGATGGGTTTTCAAACAGCTTTGTAGTCGGATAATTCGGGAAAATTGTTTTGGGGCAATGCCTACGACCTTGTCGAACCGGCGTTCGAGACTTCGTTCGGTCAGGTTCAGTGTGTTGGTAAGGGTTTGAATAGTGGCGTTACCGTTTGTTTGCTCAATAAGCTGAACGGCTACTTCGACACTGGTTAGTTCAGGGCTGAGGTTAGTTCGGCGTTTTCGCAGAAAGGCTTCGATGTGGCTAATCCGGCTAATATGATTGGTGCTGGTCAATACCTGCTCCTGGAGCTGGTTGCCATCGCTACCAAACACATCGACGCAATTGATCTGGAGATTGGTCAGCTCGTTTCCTGGAATACCCGAAATGGTATATATACTCCAGGGTTGCATCACAACAATCAGCAAACCAATTCGCTGGCCAGAAATCAGCGTATGATAGCGGTTCACCTGTCCATACACAAAGCTACTGGGTAGGCTAGAGGATTGCATACGATTGTCGTACTCCCGGAACGGATCGGCATAGGAGAAAACAAAACCCGGATGCCCATCGGCAAAAAATCGGTGCAACAACCCGCCCTCGGCCTGATTTTCAATGATCAGGTAGTGCTTAACGAGTCCCGAAAGGTCTGGCGATGGGGGAAGCTGCATGCGGTTCTAACTTATATGTTCTGAATTGGCGGTTGCCCCACCACTTCCAGTTTAAAAACGTCATTGCGGGCATAATGGCCAACACAGTCGAAATCAAGCTTACTTTTTGCCAGTGTGGCAAAATCAAGTTCGGCTGTCAGCAGCCCTTCCTGATTCCAGAGCGGACCAGCCAGCATTTCGCCCAGTGGAGAAATAATAACGCTGCCACCCCGGCTCATAATGTCCGGTTCGTTGACAAGGTCGGGCTGATACCGCTCGGGATAATCGGCTTTCCGAACAAACTGATTGCTGGCCAGAACAAAACAACGTCCTTCGAGCGCAATGTGTTGCATAGTGGCCTGCCAGGAGTCGCGGGAGTCGGCCGTCGGAGCCAGATACAGGTCGATGCCCTGCTGATAGAGCGCTGTGCGGGCCAGGGGCATGTAGTTTTCCCAGCAAATTAGCCCACCAATCCGGCCCAGATCGGTACTGAAACTAACCAGCGTACGGCCATCGCTTTCGCCCCAGATATACCGTTCGAGGCCCGTTGGTTTCAGCTTGCGGTGTTTGCCCAGAAAGGTACCGTCCTTACCAAAATAAAACAGTGCGCAATGGAGTGTGCCGCCGATGGGATCGCGTTCAGTTACGCCCAGCGCCATGAATAAACCTGCTTTCTTAACGGCTTCGCCGATTTTCTGAACATAAGGTGAGGTTTCTTCGAGGCTATTGGCCCAATAGTCGAGCCATAGGTCGCGGCTTTTGTCAGTTCGGCGCCCTACAATGGCATCGAATGTAAGGCCACGTGGATAGCAGGGAATAAACGATTCGGGAAAGAGTAGCAGTCGGCAGCCTGCCTGAGCTGCCTTCTCAATCCAGCGAATAACCAACTCGACACTGGCTTCCAGATCGAACAGGGCAGGAGTGGCCTGCACAACGCCCACTTTTACGGTTTTAAACTGTACCATCGAAAACTTGAAATGTACTTAGTTGCTCCATACCTGAAACGCTTCTCCGGCGCTGAACTCCGACCGATCGGCGGGTAACTCCATAAACCCATCGGCATTGAGCAGATTGGCAAAATCGGCAGAACCAGAACCCGGTAGCGGTTGAGCCTGCATTTGGCCATCGGCAGAAGAAACCAGACGAACGGGCAGAAAATAGGTGATATTGGGCTTGAACGTAACCGCTTCTGCCAGTTGCGCATACTGCGGTGCCGCAGCCGGTAAACCCATAGAGGCTTTCAGATAAGGCAATACATATCGGTAGGCACATAGCACCGTCGAAACCGGGTTTCCGGGTAAGGCGAAGACGGTTTTGTCGGCCATTGTTCCGAACCAGAGCGGTTTGCCGGGCCGTTGGGCAATCTGATGGAAATGCTTTTGCACACCAAGTTTTGCCAATACATCGGGCACGAAATCAGCTTTGCCCGCCGAAACACCACCGCTCAGGATCAGCACATCGTTTTCCGACAGGAGCGTAGCCAACTGTTCTGCCAGAATGGCCTCGTCGTCGACAATGTGGTTGAGCGTAGCCGTAATGCCCAGTGCCTGTAACGCTGCCCGAAGCATGTAGGTATTTGACCGTCGAATCTGATAGGGGAGTGGCGTTTCGTCGACATCGACCAGCTCGTCGCCGGTGGAGATAAGGGCTATGCGGGGCAGTTTCGCCACCTCAACGGTGGCCTGTCCAACCGAAGCCGCTACAGCAATGGCCGATGGACTGAGTTGCGATCCTACCGATAATAGCTCATCGCCAGATGTTCGGTCGACGCCCTGCCGGTGTATGTGTTGACCCTGTTCAACGCCGTCGATAGAAATAGTTGCCCGACTGTTGGCAATAGACACATCTTCATAACGGATTACGGTATCGATGCCAGTAGGAAGCATCGCACCCGTCATCACTTCCAGGCATACTGTTGGCTCGGTCAGGACTTGTGGAGGCTGACCGGCAAATTGTCGTCCGGCGATTGGAAACGTCCGCTGCCCCGATGCATACGCCGAAAACGATATGCCGATCCCATCCATAGCGACACGGTCGAACGGTGGGAAATTGCGGTCGGCCCGGATACTCTGACGCAGGACCCGGCCGGTGGCTTCAATGAGCGGTATCGTTTCGGTCGGTAACGTGAGCAGGTGCTGTTGAGTAATGGCAAAGGCTTCGGCAACGGAAAACATGATGGTCAATGATGGGTTATGAATGATAAATGATGAATTTTACTACAAAAGTTGCAATCTATTCATCATTTATCATTCATAACTCATCATTAATCTTCATGGATTCTCTCTCTCATATCAACGCTGAAGGTAATCCGTCGATGGTCGATGTGGGGGCAAAGCGGATTTCCCGCCGTACGGCGCGTGCCCGCAGCGTAGTTGCACTGGGCCCCAACATCATGCAGCATCTGTCGCAGACTGACGGTTCGGCTGCGGATATACAAACCCGTAAAGGTCCCGTTTTTCAGACAGCTATTATTGCCGGAACAATGGCGGCCAAACGCACCGACGACCTCATTCCGCTTTGTCATTCGCTGGGGCTCGATAACTGCCAGATTACGGTTACGGTCGATGGGTCTGATGCAGTGATCGACTGCCTGGTTTCGACCGAAGGAAAAACCGGTGTTGAAATGGAAGCGCTCGTTGGTGCGTCGGTGGCTGCGCTGACGGTCTATGATATGTGTAAAGCCCTGTCGCACGACATTATTATCAGGGAAACCAAACTGATGGAAAAAACGGGTGGAAAACGCGATTTCAAACGGGACGATGCTTAATGGGCTGGTGCTGATTGGCGGACGAAGCCGACGGATGGGGGAGGATAAATCGATACTGGTTTATCACAACAAGCCCCAGCGCGAATACCTGACCGATTTGTTACGACATTATTGCGATACGGTTTATTGGTCGGTTAATGCCAAACAGGCTGGCGAACTACCCAATACCGAACAGCCACTGATTGTCGATGCGTTCGATGAGTTGATGGGGCCGCTGAACGGGATTATGTCGGCTATGCAAACCGTGCCCAATGCGGCCTGGCTGGTGGTTGCCTGCGATATGCCATTGCTATCGAATCGAACTCTTGATAGGCTGGTGGCTGCTCGTAATCCGGCAAAACGGGCAACGGCCTTTTACGATTCGGATGGGCGATTTCCGGAGCCGCTGCTTTGTATCTGGGAACCTACTATGAAAACGGCATTGCAGAAATCACTGGCCGATGGGTATTATTCGCCCCGGCAAATGCTAATGGTGAACGATGTTGAACTGCTACATCCGCCCGACATTCGTGAGTTGCTGAACATTAACGACCCGGAAACCAAAGCCGCTTTTATAAATGACATTGGTCATTAGGCATTACTACCAATGACCAATGTCATTTATAACCTTACTTCACATCCCAGAAAATTGTAGTTGTGAGTTTATCGTTCGCACTTACGCTATTATAGTTTGCAGTGTTGAGTGAGCTTTCACTGGTCGGGTAGAGCAAACGAGTGGGCGGTGTTTTCGCCGTGGCTGAACCATTATCGGTTGGAAATGTAAAACCGATGAGTTTTGTCCGGCGCGCTTCCGCCCAGGCCTGTGTGGCCTGCATGACCGTATAGTCGACCCATTTCTGTGTGGCAATCTTCTTCAGATTGTCGGTTCCGTAAGCGATTGATGGCGCGGCCAGAAACGCCGTGATTTGCGCTTCGGTAGGTGCTGTATCTTTTTTGCCGGTATAACTACTGTTGTTATTGATGCCATACCAGAACGCAATGGACTGACGAATACCGCTTTCGTAGGCTGTTTTAGCATTGCCCAGCCCCCACCGTTCATAAGCTTCGGCTTTGTTGAACCAGCTTTCGGCCGAGGTCATCAAAATACCCGGAAACAGGTTGTTTTCGGAGAACGTAGTCGAATCCCAGCGCGAAACAGCGTTGGCCGTTTGGGCGGCCGTTAGTTGAGTTGCATTCCAGGTGTTGACAACGCCCGTGTATTTGCCCGACGCATTAGTTGTAAAATAAACCGGTAGCCGGGGGTCGTTGGCCGGGGCCATTACATTGTCGATCAGATAGGACGGAGCATATGGATTTACGCCAAAGCCATTTCGCATATCGTTCACGGCAACCAGATTGCTGGTCGTTGTGGCCGGCTGAATAGTGATACTTTCGCTGGCTGAATCGACTAGTGGGTACTGGTTCGGATTGTTCAGAATAGTCGTAACCAGCGCTTTAGCCGTAGTTTCATCGGCATTGGAAATTCGCATGGCCAAACGAAGTATCAACGAGTTGCAATACTTTCGCCACTTCAGAATGCTGCCTTTGTTTACATAGTCATACGAGGTAAACTGAGTTGTATAAAAGCTCGAAGGAGTGGCCGTGGCCAGATAATCTGAAATTCGTTTCAGATCAGTCAGCATGTCGGTATACGTCGTTTTTGAGTTGTCGTAGGTGGCCAGGCTAATGGTACCCTGTGCATTCAACTGGCCAGCGGTTTTGAACGGAATGTCGCCCCACAGGTCGATCATCTGCCCTGTCTGATCGTAGAGAAAGATCCGTGCCGTTTCCAGAAAGAGTTGTAGACCGGCTTTGTCTTCAGCTCCTAACGTGTTATATACTTTTTCGAGCTCCCGATATCGGGCCATCGTTTGTGTATAATACACATTCCATCGGTCGGAGTTGTAGGCCGTAACTTGTTCGTACACGCCGTTTGTGGTAGTAAAGCCATTGAGCTGGCTATAGGTACCAATTTCCGGAATCAGGAATGTATATAAATTCCAATAGCGAGGGCTAACGCGTTCGTTGAATAGCATACCCGCCCACAGCCGTTGAACATCGGCCGAAACCGCACCGCTGGGGTTAATATACGCACTGTCGATTTCGGATTGCTTACAGCCGGTCAGGAACGTTCCGAGGCTTAGCAGACCAAGCAAACAGGTAATGATAATTCGTTTCATATCAACACTAGTATGATTCAGTTAATGAGGTCAATTTGGGGTTCTTTTATTCGTCATTGGTCTTCTGTTATGGATTACTCTAATGACGAATGACTAACTAGAAGGAGAACCGGATACTTCCTCCCATCGAGCGAGTAGCGGCATTGCCTGCTCCTACTGATGTAGCTCTTGATACCCAGTTGGTGCCGACACCTTCTTCAGGATCAAGACCGGGCAGGGTTTTGTAGAAGTAAAACAGGTTTCTGCCGTAGGCCGAAATCGTCAGATTCTGCATTTTTAACTTCGACCGCAAACGCACCGGGAATGAGTACGACAGCGAAATCTCACGCAGTTTGATGTAATTGTTGTCGAAAACGGCGTCTTTGTAGGTGATGTTCGAGCCGGAGCCTGGATAGCCACCCCAGTTGTAGTGATACCGATAATATTGCGGAGCTTCTACCACTACTTTGTTTTCTTCACCGCTTTCGGTAACGCCTTTGGCAATGATACCGTCCGTGAATACTTTTTGGCCGTTGGGGCCAGCCGCCGTACCAGCCGCAACCTGAACCAGTTTACCCGTGCCATCGTCGTAGTACGAAAGCCCACCGTGTTCGGCATCACGACCGAAGATCGAGTTTTTGTACATACCGGAACCGGTGCCGTACAGACGCGATAGCGAAATGATCTGACCACCCCATACAAAGTCGGTCAGCACGTTGAGCGAGAAATTTCTGTAGGTCAGCGTGTTCATCAAACCACCCGAAAACTTCGACTGGATATTTCCGAAATTGACCAGTTTGCTGTAGTCAATCACATAGAACCCATCTTCGCCAACGATATAGTTACCCTGAGCGTCTTTTTTATGATCGTATCCCCAGATGCTACCAGCGGCTTCGCCCGGTTTGGCATACACATACAGCGATCCGTTGTCCTTGTTGTCGAGCGTAAGTTGTTCCAGACCATTAGCCAGCGAAATTACTTTGCCCCGGTTTACGGCGAAGTTCAGACGGGCATCCCACGAAAAATCTTTGGTTTTAACTGGCGAGCCATATAACGACAGTTCAACACCGTAGTTCCGCATATCGCCTACATTTACCAGTACGCTGCTTGCACCAATTGTCGATGGTGTACCGAGGCTGGTGATCTGATCTTTGATCTTGTTGTTGTAGTAGGTCAGGTCGAAGCCGAGCCGGTTCGATAGGAAGCGATTCTCTAACCCGATTTCAAATTCGGTCTTCATCTCGTTTTTCAGGTTCTTGTTCCCATAGCCCGATGATGCTGGATAGAGGTAGGGCACACCGTCGAGACTTCCCGACGAATAGACAATGTTGGAGATATATCGATCGGGTGGGTTTCCAACAATACCCCATGCACCTCTCAGTTTGCTGTACGATACGAACTTAGGCATCTGAAAGGCATTGCTCAATTCGAGCGAAGTGCTGACGCCGGGATAGTAGAAGGTGTTGTTACCCGGTGCCAGTGTCGACGAACGCTCCCGACGCAGGGTTCCTTCTACAAACAGGAAGTTGTTGTATTCCAGATTGACAATTCCAAACACTCCATCTTTGAGCAGATAGCCGATGGATGAGCTCCCCGACGGCGGATTGTTCTTGCTCGCGCTGAGGCTAAACCAGTTTTCCGACGTTAGTCCATCGCGGGTACCTGCCGTATTGGTTGTGTATTTCTCCCGGCGTCCCTGATAGCCAACCGAAACCGTTGCGTTAAACTTGTCGGTTAGTTTCCGTTCGTAGCTCAGCAACAGGTCGCCATACGTAAAGGTCGATGTGTTGGCACTGGTTCCGTAGTAACCGCTGGCTCCCGCCGACAATTGTTGTGTGCTTCGTTCTTTGGTTTCCTGATAGTAGCTGGTGTAATCGACACCCATCCGGCCACGTAAATTTAGCCCTTTGGCAATATTGTAGTTCAGCATAGCCGATGGCATAAAACGGTTCGAGGTTTCGTCGTAGCTGTTGGCAAGCTGATTCCATAAGAAGTCGAGGAAGTCTTTCGCGCGGATGTTGTATTTCAGACGCTCGTCGGTATCCAGGTTAGAGTTGTAGTCAACCCATTTGTAGCCTTTCGATGTCTGGTATTTGTCGAAATAAACATCCATATAGTCGGCCGGACTGAAGAAACCGCCAAAGTTGTTAGTCAGATAATAAATCTGGCGGGGACGGTTGTGAACTTTCTCGTTCACGTAGTTCATCACCAGATTCAACGTCAGTTTGGGGGTGATCGAATACTTCGAATTCAGGTTAAAGGTGTTTTTCTGCTGCTGACCTCCAATCTGAATCCCCTGATAATCGTTGCGGGTATACGAAATCCGGTAGTTGCCTTTGTCAGTTGAGTTGCTCAGCGCTACGTTAGCGATCAGGCTGCTACCGGTCCGGTAGAACTGTTTCCAGTTATTGGCATGTGAAACATACGGACGAATCTGTCCATCCCACCAGTATACGTCGCTGCCGTCCATCTTCGGGCCAAACTGAGCGTAAGACCGGAAGTTTGGATACTTCACCGACTGGCCGTTGACGGTCGTATGAATCCAGCCGTCGTCGTCGGCACCAAACGATGCTTTATTAACTGAACGTTCGTAACCAGGTCCCCATTCTGTTTGCAGATCGGGTGCTGTGGAAACTTTTTCGACGTTGGCCGATAGGTTTACATCAACGCCCAAGCCACGGCTGGCGCGACCCTGACCATTTTTGGTCGTAATCACAATAACACCAAAGTTGGCATCGGAACCATAGAGTGCCGAAGCCGCAGCACCTTTCAGAATGTTGATGTCCTGAATGTTTTCAGGGTTAATATCCAGCAAACCGTTTCCGTTAATTTTCTGGTTGTTCCAATATCCTTCGTTGTTAGCGTCGCCGTTTCGAACAATGACCCCGTCGACAACAATCAGTGGCTGGCGCTGGTAGCCAATGGAGTTTACCCCCCGAATCTGAATACCAACGGCGCTGGTAGCTCCGCCCGTGTTGGCATTGATAACCACGCCGGGGGCTTTACCGTAAAGTGCCGACGCGAAATTGGTTGGGGATGTTTTGATGATGTTTTCGCCCGAAACCTGCGTAGTGGCATAACCTAGTTTCCGCTGCTCTTTCGGAATACCAAGGGCCGTAACAACCACTTCATTCAGCACTTTTTCGTCTTCCTGTAGCGTAATGTCGACAATTGTGCGCCCGTTGAGCGGTATCGTTTGAGTAACGTACCCAATAAACGAAGCAACAATGGTTCCGCGCGTGTCGGGAACAGTTAAGGTGTACTTGCCATTGGCGTCGGTTACGGTTCCGGCTGTGGTGCCCTGTACTATAATGGACACGCCTGGCAGGTTTTCGCCTACCCCTGAACTCACTCTACCCGTTATCGTTGCTTTTTGAGCAACGGCCTGAAGGCTAAAAAACAGCAGCCAGAGCAATACTGTTTTGGGTAAATAGTTTCCCATAAAATTTATTATTTATCTAAAAGTTAGGAAAATTTTTTAAAAACTCAAGTTTAAGGCTATTTTAACAAACAGCCAAATCATACCGAAAAAAATACTTATTGCAGTATGCGTAACTACTCAAAACATGCCGTTAAACTTGTTGTTATAGTTTAAAAAGGAACTTGAATGAACTGCCTCCGGAAAATGCTTCTTGCCATTGGGTCGATATCTGTAGTGCCAATGGCTAATGCCCAGCGCGTTGAGCCTGTGCCAGAACTCCGTGTTTTCAGTGAGCAACGAATTCAGCATCAGAAGATACTCGGGCTGGCGCTTGGCGGGTATGCATTGGCCAATATTGCGGTGGGTAGTATTGCCGCAGGCCAAACAACAGGCGAAACCCGATACATGCATCGCATGAATGTGTACTGGAATCTGGTAAACCTGGGTATTGCCGGAGCCGGACTATTAGGCGCGCGAAAAGCGAATGCTGCCAATGAACCATTACCGCAGGCAGTTCGGCGGCACGAAACCATGAAACAGGTGTTGCTCTTCAATGCGGGGCTGGATGTGGCTTACATAGCTGGCGGAGCGTACCTGAGTGAACGGGCAATGTCGCATCCCAACAAACAGGATCAATTACGTGGGTATGGCAAGTCGATCATGATGCAGGGGGGCTTTCTGCTGGCCTTCGACCTGGTGAATTACGCTATTTTTAAACGCCGTGGCGACAGGCAGGAAATGAAGCTTCTTTCGGCCAGTCCGATGGGGGCTGGTTTTGTCGTGCCTATCAAATAATGCCAACAACTACCGGGCATAGGGGTTATACTACCTGTAGGAAACGTAACATAATCTGGTTAACTATGGAAGATCCTTTGCACAATTCGGTTCGGGAAACGGCTAAACACTGGTGGATTCCTTTGTTGGTAGGTCTATTGCTGATTGGTTTCAGTATTTGGATCATAGCTACGCCACTCACGTCCTATCTGTCGCTTAGTGTGCTATTCAGTTTTATGCTTACCGTGACAGGCATTGCCGAAGTCGCTTTTGCGATTAACAACCGGCAACGGATTCAGGGTTGGGGCTGGATGATGATTGGTGCCCTGATCGACCTGGCCCTGGGCGTCTATCTGCTGGTTAATCCTTCGGTAACGATGGTCGTGTTGCCCATGCTGCTGGGCGCGGTGCTTTTGTTGCGGGGCGTCTTTGCGATGGGTTCTGCCTTTAGTTTGCGCTCGGCCGGTATACCAAATTGGGGATGGGTTTTACTATTGGGTATTGGGTTGGTTGTTTTCGCGATCCTGATGATCAGTAATCCGACATTTGGTATGTTCAACATTGTTATCTGGACCAGTATGGCGTTCTTTTTTGCCGGAACCTACCGGATTTCGCTGGCCTTACGACTCCGTAGTCTGAAAAAACGATTGGATCACGAATAGATCGGCGCATTTTAACAAGTTGCCGCTAAAGCACCGAACTAATTCGGATAGCACGGAGTTTTGCGATAATTCACTAATCGCAACGCACGATGCAACCGACTTTACAGCCTTTTCAAACGTTTATTGATACGGCCAGTACACACATCCAGAAAGACCCTAATGCTATTGGTCTGGCGGTGGGCGGTTCCTGGATTTCGGGCAATATGGATGAGTTTTCAGACCTCGATCTGGTGCTGGTTACTGCGCAGCCCATTGCGCCCGATGTGGAACAGATGCGTGCGTATGCGGCCCGGCTGGGAACCATGCTGGCATCGTTTCGGGGCGACCACGTTGGTGAACCGCGCCTGCTGATTGCGCTCTATGAACTGCCCCTGCTTCATGTCGATATTAAGTTCGTTACACTTGATGAGTTTTACCAGCGCGTCGAAGATCCGGTTATTGTTTGGGAGCGCAACGGGCTATTGTCCGCTGTACTGCACGAGTCGACAGCGGTATATCCACCTTTCGATTTTCAGTGGGTTGAAGATCGGTTCTGGATATGGGTTCATTATGCCGCGCTGAAAATTGGCCGGGGCGAGTATGTCGAAGCTACAGATTTTCTGGGATTTGTACGAAATGTTGTGCTTGGCCCAATGATTCATCTGCATTATAATGGATTACCGCGTGGTGTAAGGCGGCTGGAAATCGTAGCTGATTCGGCCGATTTAGCTCGTTTGCATAAAACTATTGCCAGACCTGAGCGCGATTCACTCCTTAAGGCTACCACCGAAGCTGCGCAATTCTATACGGAGTTGCGCGATAAGCTGGCACCCGCTACTTTGCAGAAAAACGATGTGGCTCATATCGCCGTAGAAACTTATTTGAAATCACTATATGCAGGAAGTACAACAGAACCAGCCTCTAAAGACTGACGATGATTTTTTACGGGAGGCCATTCGGCTGGCCCGCGAAGGCATGACCACCGGGCAGGGTGGACCGTTTGGGTCTGTGGTTGTAAAAGACGGTCAGATTGTGGGACAGGGGTGCAATCAGGTCACCTCAACGAACGACCCGACGGCCCATGCCGAAGTGGTAGCCATTCGGGATGCGTGCCAGAATCTGGGTACGTTTCAGCTCGACGGCTGCACCTTGTATGCATCCTGCGAACCCTGTCCCATGTGTCTGGGAGCTATCTACTGGGCGCGACCCAGCCGGATTGTGTTTGGGGCGTTTCATTACGATGCTGCCCGGGCCGGTTTCGACGACCATTTTATTTATCAGGAAATCGAAAAACCGCGCGAAGAACGGCATATTCCCATGCAGCAAACCCTTCGCGACGAAGCCAACACGGTGTTCGATGAATGGATTGCCATGGACATTCGAACGTTGTATTAAGTACTCGTGAAGGATCACTGAATTTGCTGTTGAACAATCCTGTAAATCCTGTCGAAAGAAAGCTGTACTTTTGCAAAAAAATCATAGTCGCTTGCGAAAATCATTTTCAGGAGCGGCTTTTAAACGGTTTTCGTTATGCCAGGAATGGAATTTTTCGGAGCGGCCGAGCGCAAGGAAATCAACGATGTGCTTGAGACCGGCATCCTGTTTCGCTACAATCACGAAGCACAACGCAACAATATTTACAAAGCCCGTGAGTTCGAGGCTGAAGTTGCCAAACTAGTAGGCGCAAACTACGCGCATGCCGTATCGAGCGGATCGACGGCTGTTTTGTGTGCGTTGGCGGCTGCGGGTGTTGGTGCGGGCGATGAGGTTATTGTGCCACCGTTTACCTATATCGCCACGGTAGAAGCCGTACTGATGGCGGGTGCGCTGCCGGTTTTTGCTGATATCGACGACACGCTATGCCTCAGTGCAGAGGGTATTCGTAAGGCCATTACGCCCAAAACCAAGGCCATTTGTCTGGTGCATATGTGTGGTCAGATGGCCGATATGGATGCCATTATGACCGTCGTTAACGAACATAATCTGGTGCTGGTCGAAGATGCTGGTCAGGCAATGGGTGCCAGCTATAAAGGCACTTCAACGGGGCTTTGGGGGAAAACCGGGGCCTATTCGTTCGACTTTTTCAAGATCGCAACGGCGGGCGAAGGCGGTATTATGGTAACGAACGACGAAACGGCATATAAACACGCTGACTCGTATTCCGACCACGGCCACGACCATATTGGTAGCAATCGTGGTATGGAACAGCACCCCATTATGGGTTTCAACTACCGCATCAGCGAACTCCATGCGGCTGTTGGACTCGTACAAACCCGTCGCGTTCCTGAGATTATTCGGAGCAATAACAGCCACAAAAAACAGTTGATGGAAGCGCTGGGCCAGGTGCCGGGTATGTCGTTTGCCCGTATTCCTGATGCGGACGGTGATTCGGCAACATTCCTGAATATGCTCCTGCCCGATACGGAAACGGCAGGCCGGGTGGTGACCGAACTGAATGCCGCGGGCGTTGGCGGTTTCAACTACTGGTTCACAAATATGTACCATTTCATTAACCAGTGGACGCACCTGAAAGATATGCGTACGGCGGCTGCTTTACCTATCGAAAAATTTGGAGCACCACAGGACTATAACAACCTGGATATTCCGAATGCGCAGGCCGTAATTGGTCGACTGATCTCGTTCGGTATTCGGGCAACCTGGACAGCCGATGAAGTAGCAACGCTGGCCGCAAACATCGAAGCCGCCGTTCGGAAAGCAACGCTGGTAGAAGCGTAATTTTGAATCAGGATAGCTCTTATCAGTACAATGGTAGCAACACAAACCACGCATAAAAATTTTAAAGGCATTGAGAAGACCGTTTTTGGACGCGGTAGTTTCTCGCAGCTCGACGAAATTCTGGCTCCGCGCCGGAGCGATAACGAAGGCTATTTTGTCTTTATCGTCGATAACTATTTCAAAGGCAAACCGCTCGAAGAGCGCGTTCCGGCTCATCCCGAAGACCTGACGTATTACATCAGTGTTGAAGAGCACGAGCCGACAACTGATCAGATCGACCAGCTTCGCGACGAAATTCTGGCAAAAAAAGGCCTGCCTTCGGGCGTTGTGGGCATCGGTGGCGGTAGCATTATGGATATTGCCAAAGCACTGTCGCTGATGCTGACCAACGAAGGCTCATCAACGCTCTATCAGGGACTGAATCTGATCAGGAAACCCGGTGTTTATCACGTTGGCGTTCCAACCATTTCGGGTACCGGTGCCGAGGTGTCGATGACTGCCGTGCTGACGGGGCCCGTTAAAAAACTGGGTCTGAAATGCGAATGGACGGTATTCAATCAGGTGGTGCTCGATCCAGAACTGATTGCCAGCGTTCCTCGCAACTGGTGGTTCTACACGGGTATGGATACCTATATCCACTGCGTAGAATCGGAAAACGGTCGGATGAACAATGCTTATTCGCACGCCTATGCCGAACAGGCCATGAAGTTGTGTCGGGAGGTATATCTGGGCGAAAATTCGGGCCAGACTCCCGAAAACGACGACAAACTGATGGTTGCTTCGCTGATGGGTGGCCTGAGCCTGACCTATTCGGAAGTGGGGGTTTGCCACGCGCTGAGCTATGGCCTGTCGAAAATTCTGGGAACTCGCCATTGTTATGCCAATTGTTTGATCATGAATCATCTGGAAGATTACTATCCAGAGGGCGTAGCTGAATTCAAACAAATGGTCGAATACCATCAGATCGATCTGCCGCAGGGTTTGTCGAAGGATTGGGATGACGAAACCATCACGAAGATGGCGCATGTATCGTACAATCTGCCGCATATGTGGCTGCACGCCATTGGCGACAACTGGCAGGAAGTCATTACCATCGATCTGCTGAAAGATTTGTTCCGTCGGTTGTAAAGGGAAAGAGATATGGACTTGGATAAGCGCATCACAACTAATCCAGCTAGTTTAACGGGCAAGCCTGTTATTACCGGGACGCGCTTATCGGTTCAGTATATTCTTGGTTTGTTGGCTAATGGGGCTACCTATCAGGAAATTCTGGCTGAGTATCCTTTATATTACTGAAGAAGATATTCGAGCCTGTTTACTTTGAGGTTAAGTGCCTGGCTAAAAAAAATCAATAGTGGCTTACCAGATAAGTTACGTTAATCAAGTAGAAAAATGTCTCAAAAAATTGTTCGCGTTGGCGACATCGAATGCGGGACCGATGAGTTATTCCTCATCAGCGGCCCCTGCGTAATCGAAGACGAAAAAATTATGATGACCGTAGCCGAGCAACTCCGCGAAATTCAGGAGCGGCTGGGCATCAAAATCATCTATAAATCGTCCTTTCAGAAGGACAACCGGTCGAGCCTCAACTACTACAATGGCCCCGGTCTCGAAAAAGGCATTCAGGTGCTGGCTAAAGTGAAGGAGCAATTTGGCTTCCCGGTGCTGACCGATGTTCACTATCCCGACCAGTGTGCACCCGTAGCCGAAGTGGTCGATGTGATCCAGATTCCGGCTTATCTGTGTATGCAAACCATGTTGGTGACGGCTGCTGCCAAGACCGGCCGCGTCGTCAACGTCAAGCATGGGCAGTTTCTGGCACCGGAAAACATGAAGCATCCGGTCAAAAAAATCGAAGATTCGGGTAATGATCAGATCATTCTGACCGAGCGCGGCTACACCTTCGGCTATAACGATCTGGTGGTCGATCCCCGTTCGTTCTATCACATGGCCCGCACCAACTACCCGGTAGTGTTCGACGTAACGCACGCCATTCGGAAATACGGTATTCCGTCGGCCGATGCCAAAGGCGGTGCCCGCGAATACCTGCCCGTTCTGGCTCGCGCGGGTGTGGCTGCCGGTGTCGATGGCCTGTTTGTTGAAACGCATACCTGCCCGTCGGAAGCCCTTTGCGATGCTGCCAGCCAACTCGACATCCGTTACCTCGAAGAGTTCCTGAAACCGCTGCTCGAACTGCATGCCGTTGAGGTAAAATATCGGAATACACTTCCAGAACTGGCGTAAATTAAGTGAAGAATGAAGACCGGGCCACCGGTGCGGTCTTCATTCTTCACTACTTCAAATGATCGAACAAATCTTCACTGATCTGGGTGGGCAGTTTGTTACGCCTGCCGATGTACTTACTGAAAAACTGAAAACCATCCGGGCCATTGTGTTCGACTGGGACGGCGTTTTTAACGACGGTATCAAAACCGAAGCAGGGAGTAGTTCCTTTAGCGAAATCGATTCAATGGGTACAAACCTGCTTCGGTTTGGTTTTTGGCTGCATCATGGCGGCCAATTGCCTGCCGTGGCCATCGTTACCGGTGTCGACAATGCGCTGGCCGATAAACTGGTTGGCCGCGAACATTTTCATGCCTGTTATTCACAGGCTAAGAATAAAGTAGAGGTGTTGGCTCATTTTCTGGATCAGCACAAGCTGCAACCGCAGCAGGTGGCTTTTTTCTTCGATGATGCGCTCGATTTGTCGGTTGCCGAAGTGGCAGGTGTTCGAATCATGATTCGCCGGAAAGCTAATCCACTTTTTACCGATTATGTCATTCGCAACGGACATGTCGACTACATTACGGGTAATGAAAGTGGTCATTTTGCTGTTCGGGAAGGCTGTGAACTCATGCTGGGGCTGCTCGGTCAGTTCGAAACCGTCATGAACGAACGTCTGCGCTATCGCCCCGTTTACGATCAGTATTACCAGCAACGGCAAGCTATCGACCCCAGTTACTGGACCGTTGGCCCTACTGGACCGGAACCGAAATAAACATCCAGCATCCAGCGTCTACTATCTAGCATCTCATGATAATTGGTATTATACCCGCCCGTTATGGATCGACCCGTTTTCCGGGGAAGCCATTGGCTGATATTGGCGGTAAAACAATGATTCAGCGTGTTCTGGAGCAAGCCGAAAAGGCGCAATCTCTGGATAAAATAGTCGTAGCTACCGACGACGAACGAATTGCCGAAGAAGTTCGTCGGATTGGTGGCGAAGCCATAATGACGCGCACCGATCACCCAAGCGGAACCGACCGCTGTTGGGAGGCCTATAGTCATCTTATTGCAGAAGACGAACTCCGGGCAAAAGCATCAGACTATATTATCAATATTCAGGGCGACGAACCGTTTATCGATCCGGCTCAGATTGATGAGCTAGCGGCTATTCTGGATGGCACTGTTGAACTGGCTACGCAGATGGCCTCGGTCGATTCGGCCGAGATACTGCATGATCCTAAAGAAGCCAAAATTGTGATTAACGCTCAGAATGAAGTTTTATATTTCAGTCGGGCGGCTATTCCGCATCTGTGGGGGCTAGACCCGATGGTCTGGCATCTGCATCACAGCTATCATCGGCATGTCGGTTTATACGCGTACCGGGCCGATATTCTGGAAAAAATTACACTCCTGCCGCCTTCATCGCTCGAACGGGCTGAGTCGTTGGAACAGTTACGCTGGCTCGAAGCTGGCTATCGCATCAAGCTTGTTGAAACACAGTTTCAGACGCCAAGCGTCGATGATCCGATCGATATTGAAAAAGCACTGCGGGATATGGGACAACGTTGACAAAGCTCTCCGCTTTGTCAACGTTCATCTCGTGGGTTGCAATAGCTGCCTGACCGGTTTTGGCTGTGTCCAGATCTGATATTGAACCCGCGCCCAGATCAGGATACAGGGCACAGCTTTGATGTTATAAGGCTGAAAAAACTGCTCTTTCACGATATTGGGGAAAATATCGGTGGGCGATAGCGAGGTGAAAACAACTACCAGTGTTAGCAGAATACGATCCAGTGGCGTTGGCACGTCGAGTGTTATCCACCACAGAGCCACACCCGTCACGGCCAGCACATAGGTTGGCGATTCGGCCATTTTGTTGAAAACGATCATAAACAGCAGAAAGTAAGCGACCATCCGGCGTTGAAACAACCGATCCGACCAGAGGCTAAATCGCAGGAAGGGAAGCAGGAACAGCACAGCACCGACCGCTTCGATAATACGATAGTTGCTATCGGTTTTGGCCATACCGAACCAGGCCTGTGCAATTCCCATAACTGAGACCTGCAAGCCCAGTTTGCTGACAACGATCACATCGAACCATTCGCGGTATTCGGCCAGCAGGTGAGCGGGCGGAATCATGGTGAGCGGAGCAATAGCAAACAGAACAATCCAGCCAAGCATGGCCAGTATGAACTGCGGCTTTTTCGGATAGAACAGAAAAAATCCGGCTGCGGCCATACCATAAAACTTAATGAAGCCACAAAGCACAAAAAAGAAGGCCGCCTGCCAGACACGTTCGTTGCGAAGATGATAGAGACCCAGCAACATTGCCCCAACAATCAGGTTATTACTCTGTAGATTCTGAGCCGTAATAAGCGCTTCGAGGAAAATGATTAGCAGGGCCGTACGACGCTGTTTGGCTGGGTCGGGTTCATCGGATAGATAAAACCAGACGCCTGTTAGCAGTACCAGCGTGTTGAGTAAATTCCAGAGAATGATGCCCAGCCAGTCGGGTAAGTAATAAAATGGCCCCATCAGCCAGGCAAATGTCGGGCTATATTTGTAGTTGTCGAAATACAGATTGGGATGCAAGCCGTAAATGCTTTTGTCCAGAAGCAGGTTATGAAACGGCTTGGCAAACATCAGGTAATTGTTGTAATTACCATAACCCAGCAAGTAGTTCTGGACCGCTACCGCACAATAGGCAATAATATATAGCCATAATAAACGTCGGAGCGTCAGAAAATGAAGAACTCGTTGCAAAATCAGAGGAGAATAGGTTGTTACTTTCTGTAAAATTAATTAGAAGCCCCCTAACCCCCAAAGGGGGAAGTGCTGCCGCTTAGTTGCTGTCGCATTCGAATAGCTACCTTTGGCAGCAAAAGCTGGCGGCAGCACTTCCCCCTTTGGGGGTTAGGGGGCTTTTGGGGAGCTTTACTTTTTGCTTATGTCATCTCATCATATTGTCCGCGAAAAACAGGAACCCGCTTTGTTGATCGCCAATGGCGAAGCCTGCCAGCCCGACCTATTGGGGCAGCTACTGGAATGGAGCCCAACGGTGGTTGTGCTCGATAGCGCCATCTGGCGGGTGCTCGAACTGGGCATTAAGGTCGATGTACTGCTGGGTGATTTCGACCGCCAACTGGATCTCGACACAATTCGTGAACAACAATATCCACTGGAAATTGTGCACACCCCCGATCAGGACAAGACCGACCTCGATAAGGGGATTGAATACCTGATTGAACAGGGCTATCCGGCAGTCAATATAGTCTGGGCAACCGGTCGGCGGGCCGATCATAGCCTGACCAACATGACCAATATTGTTCGGTATAAAAATCAGATTCGGATCGTGATGATCGATGATCATTCCCGGATTTTTCCGCTGGTTGGCCATTTCGAAAAATGGTACGAAGCCGGAACGTCCATTTCGCTGATTCCGGTCGGTACCGTAGCCGGGTTTACGTCGGAAGGCTTGAAATATAATCTTCAGGACGCCACCCTCAAGCTGGGCTACCGTACCAGTAGCAGCAATGAAGTTGCCGAAGACGGTTTTGTGCGAATTGAAGCCAAAACCGGCGACCTGCTGATTATGGAATGCTGGGATTAGCCGACATCATGTCTTCGAATGCTTCCAGAACGGCCGGTTCAATGGCTCCATTGAAATGAGCCCGGCCATGACACAGCGTAACATCGGCGTGTAGCTGGTCGTGCCAGAGTGTTTCGTTGGCTTTGTAGTCGGGGGTGAATGGGTCGTTGTCAGAAATAACCACCTTGCGGGAAGCCGACCGATTGGCGATAGCCTGATAGGGCAGTGTAGCATTGTTGAGCCAGGGGTCGAGTGTACTCCAGGACTTTACGACGTTGATCCAGGCTGCTACGAACAGCAAGCCGCCAATTTTTAGCCCCGGATCGGTTTCGATTTTCGTTGCCAGAAACCGAATTACAGCCTGACAGCCAACACTATGCGCAATAAAATAGGTGGATGGGGTGAGTTGATCAATTTGGCTGAACAGGTACTGGGCAGATTCTGCAATATTGGGTTGGTGCCAGTTTGGCATCTTTAATCGGATAATCGAAATACCATGCCGGTTCTGAATTTCTTTATCAATCCAGTCATACCAGTCGGAGTAGATGGTTCCGCCCCATCGGGGAACAAGGTAAACGGTTGGTTGTGTGGCCATAGGAGGTAGTTATAACGCTGATCGAAGTGGAGTCGCTGGAAGTCCGTTGATTCGGCTAGCAATTTAGCCCGGATTCGTTCAAGTTTCCGATTAAAATCAACCTGTGGTAGTAATTGTAACCAGGAGCAAAGTAGTAGAACAATCCAGTAGGGACGAATAAACCGCTGCCAGATTATAGATTGTGACCCTATCCAGATCAATCCGGCAGCTAGTATACAAAAAGTAAACGGGGCCATGAGCCGCAGATTAGGCCCAGCATAAGGACTCACAATTCGGATCGAAAAGAGAACCAGTAAATAGGTTACTCCTGTCAGAAAGAACAAACGGCTTACAGGAGGGATGCTTGTTAAACTGGTTAAAGCACGGATTTTATTAGAAAATCGCTCGTAAAAAATGGCAAATAGAACGAGTTGAATGATCATGCCTAGCCAGGCTAGTTGGTTCGATTCATTGGGAAGAAAATCCCGGATGAGTAACCATTCATTCAGCAATGCCCGACCGAACAACCAGCTCAGTTCATGAACTGAGCTGGTTAGAAAAAAGCGTTCTCCACCATACATAGAATCCGATAGCCGATAGTTTAGCCAGAAATAGAAACCCATTCCAGCTATTCCCAGACATGAAATTACCAATAAACGCCCGTAAATAGTTCTACTGGTCGAAATGTCTGGCCAATTCCGAAGCCATTTTGGGGAGATCCAAATGAGCAATCCGAGGCAACCTAAAAGCCCGAATGTATACCCCCCCATATATCGTATCAGAAACAACAGATAACCCTTTCCCCAAAGAAGGCCTGAACGCCCGCCTGATGGTTGCTCGAGAAATAGGTGTAATTGCCAGACCCATTCGGCCAGCAGGATTAAGAACAGGGTTTCGGACCATGTATAGGCCAGAATTTTCAGAAAACTACCCAGCCACCATACTGATAGTAGCCAAAATGATCGATTGATGCTTAGTCGACGAACCCATAGCCATGCAGAAAAACACAAGGCCAGATAGTTAACCAGTTTCGATGCGATCAATACCGAAACGCCAGTCAGTGCCGAAAGCAGAGCTATGAGGGCAGAGTAACCAATGGGGAAAACACCATTCCAGACCAGATGCCGGTCTTCCTGAAAGCGGTAGCCCTGTCCCGTTAAGAGACTTGTGGCCGATTGCAGATAATAACCCGAGTCAATACTGGTAAAATGATTGGGGTTGATCAGGATTAAACCTGCGATAAGTAAACCTGTTACGCCTAATGCTGCTGAAATCAGGTATGAGTTTTTCATCGATTCAGGATGATTCGGCCTTTCAACTGAGCATCAGTAGTCAGGAGGAAGTCGGCCCCAAGAATTTTGTAAACATATACTCCTGATGGCAGGTTGCTGCCGGTATCGGAAGTGCCATCCCAGAACCATTCATTTAAACCGATTCGTGTTGAACCTCCCAGTGTTCGGACAATATGTCCCATAAGGTCGCTTATTTGTACCGATAGATTGTCAGGTGGATTTTTACCCGATATGGTAATGTGAACAGAAGTTTGGTAGTTAAACGGATTTGGGTAAGCGCCCGTAGATACTACTTCTGGCTGATTTTTGACGGTAAAATGAATTTGATAGGGGGCTGACCGATTACCACTTAGATCATTACCAATGGCTTCAAAAGCATAAACGCCATCTGCCAGGGGTTGGTCTGGCTGATAGCTTAACCGGAATGCATTATCGGCTCCGGCGGCTGTCCAGTGTACGCGCTGCCCAAGCAGGCTTAAGCGCTTATATGGACATGAACCTGTAGGGCAGGGGCTTTGAAGGTAGAGTTCCAGGCCCGTCGTATCGGTTCGTAGCAGTGTTTTGTTTTCGTCCTGCAAAAGAATATCGATAACGGGTTGTGCCGATACAATGTCACCGTCCTTAATGCGTTTGCCATCGAATGCTACTTCAATACCAGGAGGAATCTGATCGGGTGTAAATGGGAGATGGCTGCTCTGGTCACCGGTGTTGATTTCGGCTTTGTTATTCGTTTTTCGGATTTCTGGAATTGTGTTGTCAGGGTCGATAACAAGCTCAAAAAACTGAGTGCCTAAAGTAGTACGGTCATTTGGGAATTTCCACTGTAGCGTATCGGCATAAAATGGAGCCGACAGAATAAAGCGTTGTTCACGAATAAGCTGCCCATTGGCCATATAACGTCTGATACGGATCGGGAGGGGTTGGTTCGCTACTCGTCCATAATTGACCACCACTCCCGAAATAACAACCGAATCGGACTGGGTTGTTAGCGTGTCGCCATGAGTGTCGCTTACTGCTAAGCTGCCTGTTGCAAAAGCGAAATCCGCCTTCGGGAAGGGGAAAACACTGACGGCAGGGTCGCCCTGCAAGGTCACCTGTTGCGAGGTGGTAATGTCGTATATAGAGGTGTTTTTGGCCAGATTTCGTCGGATGGCTTCCTGATGAAGATAGGCGACCGGACGGCTCACATAATTGCTATCGGTCAGCAGGCTATACAACTGATCGGAGAGGTTTTTAAGGGCAAACGGAAAGCCATTGTATGTATGAGCCAGAAACAATATGGCACCGCGGTCAGGGGTTAAAATCCAATCGGCACCAAAAGTAGGACGCCCGAAGTAAAAATTACCGGCAGCACAGCCATTGGCCAGCAGAAAAGGATAGCGGCCTTTGTTCCGATAGCCAAGACGGTCGTCGCTGACAAATCCAATATCGACATCGGCTACATCCAGACTTGAATGCCCGAACATGGAAATCATGCTCACACCCCGGTTAATTTGATCGACAACGGATAGGGTTTCTACGGGATTGTCGGTCTGTTTCGATAGCGTAGTGACCTTTGCACCAACATATTGACTTTCAATAATTGCTTTAAAGCTATCGGTGAAACTTCGAAACGCCTGCAATTCGTACAAATTTGCTCCGCCACTCAAATGGAGTATATCCTTGCGCCACAGGGCTGGCTCTGTTGTGTTTTCATGTTCTTTCACCTTGTTCAGATAATCCAGCACCTGCTGCGATTTTGATGCATTCAGACGCCCAATCGGCATAGCTGGTACATCAGTCGGTTGCCCATTTAACCCCTGTACCAATCCCAGATCAGAACCCGGCCAGCCTGCATTAGGTACCAGATCGAGCAGGGGGCCATTTGAGTTTTTACGAATTCCCTGTGGGTCGCGCGATTGCCCAATCAGAAATAAAAATTTATGTGTTGAGCCTCCGTTGCGCAGCATATAATCGGCAAATCGGCGGATAGCCAGGGCATGACGTTCGCCATAGCTGAACTGGTCAAAAAGCTGATCGATAGTTACCGTCAGGGTATCATAACCACCTCCTGCTTCAGATGCGCGATACGAAGCATAGGCTCGAACCGGATCGGTTTCGTTACCTATTGGCTGCCGAAGAGACGAATGGGTAACGATAAGGTAGTTGGGCTTTAAGGCATCTATTTGCCGGAAAAAAACAGGCTTTATTGCTAGAACAGATTGCGGTTTTTTAACGGCTAACAGTGTCTGGGTAAACTGTGTGTTGGAAATGATACCCTGCCAGTGTCCCGCCGAAAGCTGACCATTTATTCGTGACGGGTTTATGGGATCCGTAATATTAAAAATACGGCTTGTATTGCCAGCATTGCCTAGATCCAGCCAGGAACGGCCTGCCACGTTCGTGTTTAAACGAAGGATTTTCTGTGAGGCTGTACCAAATTCTGTACGTTGAGGATATTGTAATTTTAGGTAGGATACCGACACTTCTTCGCCTGTTTCCTGCGGTTGTATAGTTAGAATAATCGTTCCTGCTACCGAGATGTCGCTGGTTGTCAGTTCTGTTTCGAATTGATCTGTATTATAATTTTTGAACTGGGTGCTCGTGAGCGTACGGAAAGTAGTTGGCGATGCTCCCGCCAGATAATTAACCCGATGATTGGCAGGGTTTCGGCCAACCACTAGAAAACTAGCTCGTGGATTTATTCCGTTGATTGATATGAAATTTGCGAGCGTAAAGGTTTGATCATACCGATCGTTTGTTTTGACGACTGGTCCCGTCCAGCCTTCGCCAACATCATAACTAGTGAGAATAGCTCCATTTTCGTAGTTGGCTCCGATGGGATAAATATTACCAGCCGGATAGGTTTGGGTAAACACGCGTAATTCTTCTTCCCAGTGGTAGGCTTCGGGCGTAAGGTTCGTAAAGTTAGTATCCGAATAGGTTGCCATTCGCCTGCCGGGCTTACCGTCGAGCCGCCAGGTCAGAAAATAGGCCGTCGTGTCGCTGAAAAGGCTGTAGTATTTATGCGGTTGGGCGCTGGCTGGCCGGTATAGGAGTGAATCCTGAGTACCATCGTTACCTCGCCCATAAAACTCCAGAAAATCGCCCGCGTCGAATCGTTTGTCGGCTTCACCTTCAACATAAATGGCCTGTTCCACACCCCGATGGAAGAGCTGGACGGTGGTAGGGTCAAGTTGACTGACAGGAACCCCCGCTTTTTGCAATTCGGTTGTTGTGATGCGATATAAACTAGTTTGGGCAACGGGAATCTTAAAATAGGTCTGGCTAAAGTTAATCCATTCATTACCAATAGGCAGAGGCTGAGCCTCAAGGCCAATACTACTTAGTACGCCAGCGAGCAAGACAAGTAAGTTACGGAACATATGGTATTCAAAATGACGGTAAGGTTGCCGGGGGCTTCGATTAGAGAAATGGGTTTATGACTCTAGTAACTGAATAAAGTTTTGGTAGCGAAAGAGACTTTTAGTATGAGGAAAGACTTTTGACGGATACCAGGCCGATGAGTAGCTTTAGTTCACGGATTATTTTTTAATACGACTTACAAGAGCTACTGATTTAGCAATCGTAACATGAACTACAAATTCGGACTGTTAGGCGCAGTACTCCCCCTGCTCTATACAATAGACTGGCGGCCTTTTTCAGACTGCCCGAAAACGCCCATACAAGCCATTCAACAAGATATGCCTGAACATAATCCGATGACTGGCAAGGCCGAGCGCCGGAAAGAGCTGTATCAATTGCTCGGAAAACTCCCCAACCGAAACCGGCCTATAACGGTAACCCTTATCGACAAACAGGAAACCGATGAGCTGATTATCGAAAAATTGTTGCTCGACCTGAACGGTATCGAACAGGTACCGGCCTATTTTACAAGACCGAAACAGCAAACTGGCAAAGTACCGGTCGTTTTGTTTAATCATTCGCATTTTGGGCAGTACGACGTTGGGAAGGAAGAATTTGTGCGCGGACGGCCCGAAATGCAGAAACCTCCCTATGCACTGGCATTGGCACGGGCAGGCTATGCCGGTTTATGCATCGATAGCTGGTGCTTTGGCGAACGACGCGCACGGGGCGAAACCGATACCTTTAAAGAAATGCTCTGGCATGGACAGGTATTGTGGGGAATGATGGTCTACGACAACCTGCGGGCGCTGGATTATCTGCAAACCCGACCCGAAATCGATCCGGCCCGAATCGCAACAATGGGTATGTCGATGGGAAGTACGATGGCCTGGTGGCTGGCGGCCCTCGACGAGCGCATAAAGGTTTGTGTCGATCTGTGTTGTCTGACCGATTATCAGTCGCTTATTGCCGCCAAAGGGCTAGGGCTGCATGGCATTTATTACTACGTTCCCGATCTGCTGAATCATTTTACAACGTCGGAAATCAATGGCCTTATTTCGCCACGACCGCATTTTGGACTGGCCGGGCGCTTCGACCCGCTGACGCCTTTGGATGGGCTGGCAAAAATCGATAAAAACCTGAAAGCGATATATGAACAGGATGGAGCGCCGGATGCCTGGCAACTGCGGATATATGAGGTAGGCCATCTGGAAACAGCCGCCATGCGAGCCGATATACTGGCTTTCTTTACAAAATGGTTGTGAATGGAGCGACGTTTTTGAGCCGCTTTACTCTAAATCTATGTCTATAATCGTGTTTTAATAAGCCATTTTGGCCCGGAATGAGTTTAGAAACTACGTACCTGCCACCTGTCAAGGGCAATTGATGTTAATAGCTGCTTTGTCATGGAGAAGTCGCCCAACAACGAAAAGAAACTAGCCAGCCAATCCGAACAGGCTGTCGATCGGCAACCAAAAAGCGGTGCTCGGCCAGCACAGGGAGGAGATTCGGCCCAGGATCATTATAATCCGCAGGGCAAACCCAATGCCGACAGGCAAATCGTACCGGCACCCGATACCGTTGGCGCAAAACATACATTCCCTATTCTGGCTCAACCGCCTGAAATATTGACGGGCCTTCGGGTCGATCAACCATCCGAAATAGCCGCCGGAGTGCCTGCTGTACTGAAATCGGGGGCATTTGCCTGGCGTGAGGGCGGAATTGGCCGGGGGACTCATGCACTGCTGAAGCTCAATCAGAAAGATGGTTTCGACTGCTCGTCCTGTGCCTGGCCCGATCCGGATGGACACCGCTCGGTTGCCGAATTTTGCGAAAACGGAGCCAAAGCTACGGCCTCCGATGCTGATACCCGACGTGCTGATCCGGAATTTTTTGCCAAACATAGCGTTGTCGAGCTGTCGCATATGACCGACCGGGATCTGAATAATGCCGGGCGTCTGACACATCCGCTGGTGCTGCGATCAGGAGATAGCCATTATCGGTCCATAACGTGGGAAGATGCGTTTCGGCTCGTTGCCGATGAACTGAATGCCCTTCAATCGCCCGATGAAGCTGTTTTTTATACATCGGGTAAAGTACCCAACGAGCCTGCTTATCTGTACCAACTCTTTGTGCGGCAGTTCGGTACCAACAACCTGCCCGATTGCTCTAATATGTGCCACGAAAGCAGTGGCTCGGCCCTGAGTCCTACATTGGGACTTGGCAAAGGGTCCGTTACGCTCAACGATATCCATGAGGCTGATGTGATTATCATTATGGGGCAGAATCCGGGAACGAATCACCCTCGGATGCTGACCGCCCTACAGATAGCCAAGCGTAAAGGGGCAAAAATCATAGCTGTCAATCCCTTGCATGAAACGGGCCTTACCCGGTTCAAAAACCCGCAGGATTTTATGAACCCCATCAAAGCAGTGGGGACGCTATTAGGGCATGGTACGCCCATTGCCGACCTGTTTCTGCAGGTGAAAATAAACGGCGATATGGCCGTATTGCGGGGCATTATGAAGCACCTGCTGGCTGCCGAAGAAAAAGCCCCCGGCACGGTTGTCGATCAGGCATTTATCCAGCAATATACCGCCCATTACGACGAATTTGTGGCCGTTATTCGCAACACCGCCTGGGAAGACATTGAGCAGATGAGTGGCATCTCACGCGCACAATTGCTCGAAGCGGCAAACCTGATTGCGCCTAAACAGAAGATCATTACCTGCTGGGCAATGGGACTTACCCAGCAGAAAAATGGGGTGATGAGCATTCAGGAAATTGTGAATATGCATCTTCTCAAAGGCGCTATCGGTATTCCGGGCGCGGGTGTTTGTCCCGTTCGTGGCCACTCGAATGTGCAGGGCGACCGCACAATGGGAATCTGGGAAAAACCGAAAAAAGAATTTCTGGATGCACTGGCGAACGAATATGCCTTTGAGCCACCCCGCGACCATGGACTGGATACCGTCGACTCTATCAAAGCCATGCACAAGGGAAAAATCAAGGTATTTGTGAGCATGGGCGGGAATCTTCTGTCGGCAGGTCCCGATACGGAATTTACCGCCGAATCTATGCGGAAACTCCGGCTTACGGCTTTTGTGAGCACTAAACTGAACCGAGGGCATCTAACCACGGGTTCTACATCGCTGATTTTACCCTGCCTGGCTCACCTCGATATTGATCGGCAAACGTCGGGGCAGCAGTTTACATCCTGCGAAAATTCAATGGGTGTTGTCGGTCAGAGCAAAGGTGCATTGGAACCGCTGGAAGGCGAAATGCGTAGCGAAGTGGCGATTATCTGCGGTATGGCAAAAGCAACACTGGGCAAACGCAGTACCGTTGATTGGGATAGCTATACCGCAAACTATGACCGTATTCGTGACGATATTAGCCGGGTAATTCCCGGTTTTGAAGACTTCAATACAAAGATTCGCCAGCCGGGAGGCTTCTATCTGCCTAACGGTCCGCGTGAGCGCACGTTTAAGACCGAAAACGGGAAAGCCAATTTTTCCATTACGGATATGGTCATGCATCATCTGGAGCCTGATCAACTGGTGCTGATGACCATTCGTAGCCACGATCAGTTCAATACAACCGTTTATGATTACAATGATCGGTATCGGGGTATTCATGGCGAACGGCGTATTGTGTTTATGAACCCGCAGGACATGGTTGGGCGCAGTATTGGAGAACGTCAGCTGGTGAACATTACGAGCCATTATGAAGGGCAAACCCGAACAATGGAACGGGTGATTGCCATTCCTTACAACATTCCGAAAGGGAATACGGCCGCCTATTTTCCGGAAGCTAACGTATTAGTGCCAGTAGCGAGCGTTGCCGATAGGAGCAATACACCAACATCAAAATTTGTGATTGTTACCATAGAACCCGTCGCTGAAACCGTAATGGCCTAGGCAATGGCTTGTTTTGGTAAGTATACGTTATGCAAGTCAGGCTGATAATAATACGATGATCTTCTTCCAGACCATTGTCTGGCACTGATAGTGTCAATAGCAGTTTGTGACCCAGCGTGGTTTTAGTGACCGCTCATCTCCCAAAGATGATTAAAATCAGCGTAATATCTGCTGATTGATAAGGCGAAACGTTTGAAAAATAACGACTTTTGCGTCGTCAGGGTGTCAGTTAGATTCCTACCACTAACTACCAGAGATAAGCCCTGGGCATCCGTATTCTAACTAATCATCAAAACTATGAAAACGATTATTAACTGGACGGCTGTTCTTTTTCTTAGCATGTGGTTTATGGCGTGCAGTTCAACAACTGCCCCGAATGAAACGGTTGAAAAAGCATTTACGAAAAAATTTGGCAATGTAGAGTCTGTAAAATGGACGCACAATGCCGACTATTCATACGCCCATTTTACGCAGGATGGCAAGGCGGTGGTTGCAGTATTTGGCAACGATGGGCAGTATATTGAAACTGATGCCGCCAAACCGGTCAATTAGTCATTAAGAAATCGTTACTTCGCTAATCGATTGACGCATAAGCCCTGATCGACTCTGCAACGAGTTGCAGAGTCGATCAGGGCTTGTTTCGTTCGTAAATCCTGCCGGTTGGTGCAGGCTCGAATACATTTTCATGAATCAGTGAGCATGGCCATGCTCTTCTCCGCTGGCTGCTTTTAACTGCGACAGTACCGTAAAGGCACCCTTCAGCACTACCTGCGCTTTGGCAGGATCAAGACTGGCCGGTAAGGTAACCTCCGAAAAACCGGCTTCGGTTACTCCCCGCCGAACAGGAATACGACGAAACGTGGTTCCGTGCGGCTCCGGTTGGCTTGTTTTAGGGTCGTGTTCATCGTCAGTATGGCCAGCTTTACCTTCCTCGTGCTCGTCGGGGATTTCTTCGTCGGTTACTACAAAAATGTAGTCTTTGCCTTCGGCTGAAACAATGGCTTCTTCCGGTAAGGCCGTTACTCGACTGTTGCCCAGATCCAGACTGGCTTTCAGAAAGGTATTAGGGGCTAACTGCGAATCGGGTCGATCGAGTCGGGCTACAACCCGAACCGATCGATCGGTATCGATAGCGCGGTTGATGTAAGTAATCTGTCCCATTCGCTCTTTGGTTCTTTCGTTGTTGAGTCGAATACTTACCCGCTGGCCTTCCCGCAGCCGGGGCAGGTCTTTTTCAAATACCGTTAACTCAGCATAAAGCCCTTCATTACTGGTGATTTGGGCAATAACATCGCTAGGTTGTACATAGCCACCCGCCGTAGCCGTTACATCAGTAATAACTCCACTTACCGGGGCCGTTATCGTATACTGGCTACTGAATTTGCCGGTTAGCGCTGCCTGCGGAGAAAGGCCCACGAGCCGAAGCCGGTGGGCCAGCCCATTGACGCGGGCGCGGGTAGCATGCAGATCGGCGGTTGTTTGCTGTAATACCTTTAACGCACTGATATTTTCCCGGCTAAGTTCCTGCTGTCGGGCAAATTCGGCTTCCAGATATGTAAGCCGGCTACTGGTTTCGGCATAGTCCTGTTGAATCTGGATCAGGTCGGGGTTTTCGATGCGGGCCAGAAGCTGCCCTTTTCGAACGGGCTGGCCAACAAGCAAAGGCAGGCTACGGACAAAACCACCCAATAGAGCTGTAATTGTCTGCTGACTCTGAGCCGGTACCGCCAGCCGACCATTCACCTGTAGCAATTGGCCCAGATTGCGGTACTCGACTTTTCCCAGCCTAACACCACCAATCCGGATCTGATCGGAGGTTAACTCAACCCGGTCATCCGGTGTTTCTGCGTGTTTATGGTCTGGGGCTTTGTTGGGCGCTTTCTCTGTTGTAGAATCGTTGCCAGGCTGGCAGGAGGCTCCCTGTAGCAGGAGTAATAAACAGACAATAACCGCCCAGCCGCTACAGGGAGCGTTGGATGCTACATCGTTGAGCCGCGGGTGATTTCTGAAAAATAATAGGTTCATAGAGGAGTAAGGATGCCTGGATCGTACTATGGAAGGCCCAGAATTTGTTCTAAGGCGATAACGGCCTGGTTATATTGATTGATCGTATCGAGATAGCCGGTGCGTGTTTGGTACGACCGGGTTAAGGCCTGCGAATATTCTACGTAGCTGACTTCGCCCGCATGAAAGGCTTTTTGTGCTCCCTCGGCCAGCCGCTGAGCTACCGGAAGACCCGTTTGATCGTAGTAGGCCAGGCTGGACTGGTGCTGACGAATAACCTGTATGGCGGTAGTCAGTTCGCCTTCTATATTTCGCTGGTTTAGGGCTAATTGTGCTTTATTTAGCTGCTGGTCTAGCTGCGCCGATTCGATTCGGGCACGCTGTGCTTTCTGGAATATGGGTATGGCAACACCAACCTGCACTCCCTGAAAACGTTTACCACCCCCGTAAAAAATCTCCCGGTTGTCGACCGTCTGCGTACCAATCAGCGACTGGTTAAAATAGCTCAACGAAAAATCGGGGAGGAGCCGGGCCTGTTCGACCGCCACTTGCCGACCCGCAATATCGATCTGTTGACGCAGCAGGGCGAGTGTTGGGTTTTGCGCCAGCGCGGAGTCGCTAAGGATTGGTAAGGGTCGGCGAGTCAGGCTGCTATCCGAAATTGTTAGTAGGCTGGTTGTATTGAGCAGGGTCTGGAGTTGGTTGCTGGCAATCTGCTGGTCGGCCTGCGAAATGGCAATCTGATTGCGTACTTCGCCCAGCAGGTTATCGGCCGTGGCTACTTCCAGCGATGTGCCTTCTCCCGTTCGGTGCCGAACCTCGGTGGCCCGCCGGAACTCGACCAGCAAACTGTCCTGACGCTGCAATAGCCGGAGTCGTTCGCTCAGGTAGGCGAGCGCATAGTAAACCCGTTTTACCTGCGTCCGCAAATCAGTGCGCGTCAGTTGGGTCTGTAGTTCGGCTTTTTGGATGGTAGCGTCGGCCAGTTGTTCCAGCCGTTTGATGAGCTTAACATTCGGAATAGTTTGCGTCAGCGTGAAGTTGTTGTCCCAGCTCAGCGAATTATACTGCCCACCCATCCACGACAGATCCGTACGGCCAATGGCACGGGCAGTGCCCCGGTTGCTTCGTTGGAGTGCTGTGTTGAGTGCGTTTACCTGGGCTGACCCATTGCGTTCCTGCGCCTGATTCAGCGCTTTTTCGAGCGTCAGCGTGGTTACATTCTGAGCCGATGCCGCTGGTATAGCAGCACAGATGAGGCATAGCCAAACCCAGTTTGCGAGTCGGCTGGTGCTACCCGACAGGGCCGGTGCTGATGGTTGCTCTATGGATTTATGACCAAAACGGGTTTGTTCCCACCAGTACAGACAAGGTAGAACCAAGAGGGTAAGCAGCGTGGCCGATATCAGCCCCCCAATAACAACCGTCGCCAATGGACGTTGCACTTCGGCTCCGGCCGTAGTGGCGAGCGCCATTGGCAAAAAGCCTAACGAGGCAACCAGAGCCGTCATCATCACAGGGCGGAGCCGGGTGGCGGTTCCCTGCAAAATACGATCCCGAAGCGGCAGAATCGTTTCGGCTTTGAGGTGATTGAACTCGCCAATGAGTACAATCCCATTCAGAACCGCTACGCCAAACAGGGCAATGAAGCCGACTCCGGCCGAAATGCTGAACGGCATGTCGCGCAGCCAGAGGGCAAGCACACCACCAATGGCCGACAATGGAATGGCCGAGAAAATCAGCAGACTTTGCCGGATAGAGCCGAAGGTGAAAAAAAGCAGCAGGAAAATAAGCCCGAGGGCAATCGGAACGGCAAGGCTTAAGCGGTCTTTCGCTTCTTCGAGATTCTCAAACTGGCCTCCATACGTAAGGTAATAACCCGGTGGTAACTGCAGTTGCTGATCCAGTTTGCGTTGTAGGTCATTGACAACGCTTTCAACATCGCGCCCGCGCACATTGAAAGCTATCGTAATTCGGCGTTTGGCATCTTCCCGCTGCACCTGATTGATGCTGTTCTGGAACGATACGCTGGCAATCTGGCTTAAGGGAATCGTTTGACCGTCGACCGTAGCAATGAGCAGGTTTTGCACATCTTCGAGCCGTTGCCGACTTTGGGCCTGTAAACGTACTACCAGATCGAAACGGCGTTCGCCTTCGTAGACGACACCTGCCGAGGCTCCGGCAAACGCAGCCTGAATATAACGGTTGGCGTCTTCAATTGATAGCCCGAAATGGGCCAGGGCATCCCGGTCAAATTTGACCACAATCTGCGGTAATCCCGATACCTGTTCAACATAGAGGTCGACCGCTCCCGGAACAGTAGCCGCAATGCGGCCAATGCGCGCAGCATAGTCGGCCAATATACCCAGATCTTCGCCGAAGAGTTTTACGGCTATGTCCTGTTTGACGCCCGAAATCAGTTCGCTGAACCGCATCTGAATCGGTTGCAGAAAGCCGAAATCGACGCCCGGAATTTGGTTCAGCTTACGTTCCATTTTTTCGGCCAGTTCTTCCCGGCTTTGGGCCGATGTCCATTCGCGTCGATCTTTTAAAATAACCATCAGATCGGTTGCCTCGATGGGCATTGGGTCGGTCGGAATTTCACCCGCACCCGTTTTGCCAATGACTTCAATGACTTCCGGGAAGTTTTCTTTCAACACGCGGCCCGCCTGCAACGCGGCATCGCTCGATTGGGATAAGGAAGCGCCAGTCATAACGCGGGTTTCTACTGCAAAATCGCCTTCGTCGAGTTGAGGGATAAATTCACCACCCAATCGACTGAACAGGAATACGGCAACGCCAAACAGCCCTATGGCCAAACCGACAACCAGCTTTTTATGATCGAGTGCCCAGCGAATGGCTGGATCATAAAGCCGGTGAAAAAAGGCCATAATTCGATCTGAAACTGTTGTTTGGGCTTCCTGAATGGGCTTTTTGCTCAATAATAGCGCCGACAACATGGGAACGTAGGTGAGCGACAGAAGGAAAGCTCCCAGAATGGCAAAAACCACCGTTTGGGCCATTGGACGGAACATTTTCCCTTCAATGCCAACCAAAGCCAGAATGGGTAGATAGACAATCAAAATAATGATTTCGCCGAAAGCCGCCGACGACCGGATACGACTGGCCGATTGGAAGACTTCTTCATCCATTTCGGTTTGCGAAAGAGTATGCCGGAATTTTTTTAGGGCAATATGGTGCAGCGTTGCTTCAACAATGATAACGGCTCCGTCGACAATCAAGCCAAAATCGATAGCACCCAGACTCATCAGGTTGCCCGATACGCCAAAGAGATTCATTAAACTAACGGCAAAGAGCATGGCCAATGGAATGACCGACGCAACCACTAAGCCTGCCCGCCAATTGCCCAGCAGGAGCACCAGTACAAAAACGACAATAAGTGCGCCTTCGGTCAAATTGCGTTCTACCGTGCCAATAGCACGGCCTACCAGCTTCGTGCGGTCTAGAAAAGCGTGAATTTCGACCCCCTTGGGTAGTGATTTTTTGATCTGCTCGATGCGCTGCCTGACATTGGCGATAACTTCGGACGAGTTGGCACCTTTTAGCATCATCACAATAGCGCCTACTACCTCGCCTTCGCCATTGCGGGAGCCTCCGGTCCGGGTCATGGCACCGTAGCGCACTGCGCTGCCCAGTTGTACGGTTGCAACATCGCGAACGGTGACCGGAATGCCGTTGGGTGTTCGGTGAACAACAATTTTATTAATGTCGGAAAGGGTATTGATGAGCCCTTCCGACCGGATGAAGTAGGCATTGGGCCGACGGTCGATATAGGCTCCCCCCGTATTCTGGTTGTTTTTTTCGAGAGCCGTAAACAATTCATCCAAGGTAACCCCCGATGCTCGCAGCCGCTGCGGGTCGACGGCTACTTCATATTGCTTAAGTAAGCCACCAAAACTACTGACATCGGCAACACCTTTAGTGCCCAGCAATTGCCTCCGAACAATCCAGTCCTGAATCGACCGCAGTTCCATAGGGGGGTATTTTTTCTCGTAACCGGGTTGAGCCCGCAGAACATACTGATAGATCTCGCCCAGGCCCGTAGTAACGGGGGCGAGTTCAGGTTCGCCAGCATTAGCGGGTATTTGACTGCGAGCCTGCTGAAGTCGCTCAAAAACCTGTTGACGAGCCAGGTAAATATCGACATCGTCGTTCAGAACGATAGTAACAACGGATAGCCCAAACCGGGAGATGGACCGCACCTCAACCAGATCGGGAATGGTAGACATGGTTTGTTCGATGGGGAAACTGATGAGTCGTTCGACGTCGAGGGCCGACAGCGCCGGACTTTGGGTGATAACCTGTACCTGATTGTTGGTGATGTCGGGCAGGGCATCAATAGGAAGCCGACTAATGGAGTAGCTACCCCAGACAATCAATGCCAGGGTAAAAACGCCAATGATCAGTTTATTCTGAATGGAGAAACGGATGATAGCATCCAGCATGATGGAAACGTACTAAGGTGGAACAGAGGAAGAAATGGGAGCCCGTGACGAGGCAGCCATGTTGATATGGAGTCGAAAGGGCGTATGTATCCTGCCTTAGCCTAATTGAGGAGGTTGCCAGGTTGGCAATGTAGGAGCACTGAGGTCAGTCGTGACAGGCCCAAAACACTGACTTGGTCGAAATTGTATTTTCGGCAGATACGAAAACTGAAAAAGTGACGGAGTATCCACGACAGTGCCGCAACAGCTACAGACACAAAGCGGAGAGCACTGATCGCCACCCGCGTGATTGGTCGGATGCGGGTGATCGTCGGTAGCCAGCGTTGCGATCTGGGATTCAGCGCGTAGCTCAATATCGCCATCGGCGCAGGGAAGCCCCGACAGCAGGAGTATATAAACGCTCAGAAACACGCAGATTGCCGTTTTCATGTCCCAAAAGTACGGTAACACTTTGTGCAACAGGTAGTCAAAAAGAGAATTTATTAGTCATTCCTATATTTCTTTGCTTATTACCCAATGACAAATCAACCAATGACCAATTTTATGCTAACGGTTGGCGATAACCTCTATTGGACACGGCGATTGCTGGGCGAACACCTCCGAAGGTTAGGTCTTCGGGCGGGCGACGCCGTGATGGTTCATGCCGGTTTGCGGGCTGTAGGACCCATGCTTAATGGCCCCGATACATTAATTGACGCCATTCGGGATGTTATTGGTAATCAGGGGACATTGCTTTGTTATGTAAACTGGGAGCAGCAGTATGAAGATGCGCTGAATGAATTGGGGCAGATCCCAGCCGTGCTAAAACCGGATATTGCTCCCTTCAACACATTTAGTTCCCGTGCCAGCCGTGATCATGGTGTTTTTGCTGAATTTGTACGCACAACGCCCGGTGCGCTACGGAGTCAGAATCCAGGCGCTTCGGTTGCGGCTATTGGTCGGCTGGCCAAGTGGTTTACAACTGATCATCCATTCGATTATGGTTATGGGCCTGGCTCTCCGTTTGAAAAACTGGTGTTGACCGATGGGAAAATTCTGATGATTGGGGCACCGCTGGACACAATGAGCATCTTGCACCATGCCGAACATCTGGCGCAGATTCCCGGCAAACGTATTCGGCATATGGAGGTTCCACTACAACTTGACGGTGAGGTTTGTTGGCGTATGATTGAAGAGTTTGATACAGCCGATCCGGTTGTAGATGGACTTGACGCCGATTATTTCAAAACAATTGTCGAAGACTTTCTGAATACCGAAAGTGGACTGATAGGAAGGGTTGGAGGTGCCAGTGCAGTCATTGTTTCTGCCAAAGCCATTGTTCAATTTGCCGTTCGATGGCTGGAGCAACGGTTTGGTTGACTTTCAGTGCTCGTCCGCGATACAATCGCGGATGATTGGGACTCGCGTCTGCGACGCTTGTGTTGATGAATTTATTGTTGAGTCAAAGACGTGAGCCTTAGATATCCGCCATACAATTGCAGACGAGTAACATATTGGAAAAATGTAATAACTTTAAATTTTTATATTATTATTGGTTAATTGTTGTTAAGCGCTTGGAAATGTTATATTAACTGATCTTTCCGTTGATTGATGTTTTTAGCAGCTTCATCAGACTTTTATGGCAGTTGGTACGAATTCGGTACTCTTTGTCTGTGATCGTGCCGCATATTTGCATTGTCATTCACAAACAACAACAACTACTAATGAGAACGAATCTTATGCACATTAACCGGCCTCCACGCCCTCGGATTATCGAAGTGGGTGGCCCAATAGTCGGCCTGCGTGGTCGCAGTATTTATCGGATGCGGGTACGCTAAGGCTACCCTGATCCAGTTAGAAAGCTCCTGCTGAAATGTGGGAGCTTTTTTGTGTTTTTACCAGTCGATTGTTAACTCACCACATGATCGGTACCAGCGCCCCGGCTCAGCAAACGTGCGGTGCGGATGAGAACCGATTTACCAATGTGCAGTATGCCATTTTGAAGGCATTGTTCCAGTTGGACGGTAAACTCACCCGTTGGGTGTTCAACAGGATAACCCATTTCGGTTGTTTGCGGTACAATGGCGATACCCTCGGCTACTGAACCGGCTAGTAAACAGGTGGTTGCCGTTGATATGGCTCCCGATATGCCAGTGGCTTCGTGAACCTGGCACGCCATCCAATTTTGCATAACCTGTGGTTGAGTTACCCGCGCATTCAACTAAGCTATTACGCCTGTGCACCTGAATCGAATTTGCCGGTCGGTAGCGGGTAAATTGGCCAGTCGTTAGTATAGCAATAGGTTCTGGATGAAGCCCGCAAATACCTGACCTGTCCTACCTATTCTGTTTCCGAAATTGCCTGCCTGCTTCATTTCGAATTTACGAACTACTTCGCCAAATTCTTTCGAAAGCATACTGGCTTATCGCCTACCGAATTTCGGGAGCAGAAACCAGAAACAATCCGCTGAAATTCAGAAACAAATCGAATTCGTAGCAGTAAAAAAGCTTCTTTATGTCTTTTTGACAGTAAGATCGTTTGCTGGCAAATGACTGCGTTCGGCCAATAGGCGAATACCCTTCTTTAACCTTTAAAATGAGTCAACGATGAAAGCTTCAAGACGCAATTTCTTACAATCGCTGGGCGTCAGCGTAGCCAGCTTAGGCGTGTCGTATCCCTCCGTTGCTGCTGGCCCGCATCGGCCTAAAGCAAAGCCGACTGGCGATGATCAGATTCTGTTTGTGGGCGACAACATTGCGGTAGCCGCTACCGAATATGGCAAAGTCAGGGGATTTATTCTGCGGGATATTCATCAGTTTCTGGGTATTCCCTATGGAGCCGACACATCTGGGAAGAATCGGTTTATGCCGCCACAGAAACCAGTGCCCTGGACCGACGTTCGGCCTGCTCTGTGGTGGGGAAACTCCGCTCCGCAGATTATGGAGAAACGTTATGCAAATCCCTATGCATCGTTTGTGGATCATTGGAACTACGACGATGTGTCGGAAGATTGTCTGAAATTGAACGTCTGGACTCCCGCATTGGACAAGCAAAAGCGCCCGGTTGTGGTTTGGTTACACGGGGGCGGCTTCACCAACGGAAACGGTATAGAACAGGACGGGTATCATGGCGAAAACCTGGCCCGGTTCGGAAACCTTGTTTTCTGCTCGCTCAATCACCGGCTCGGTCCGCTGGGCTACACCGATCTGAAAGCGGCTGGCGGTCATTCGGCATCGGGAAATGTTGGCAATCTGGACATGGTGGCGGCTCTCGAATGGGTTAAAAACAACATTGCCAACTTTGGCGGTGATCCTAACAACGTGACCATCATCGGACAGTCGGGCGGAGGAGCCAAAGTGACTACGCTCATGAATATGCCATCGGCAAAGGGACTCTTTCATAAGGCGGTTGCACTGAGCGGTAGTTCGCTGGCCGGAACCAATAAAGAGTATGCCGAAAAACTGGGTCTGAAAGTGATGGAGGAAGCGGGGTTGAAACCCGGTGAAATCGAGAAACTGCAGCAACTTCCGTGGCTTGAATACATTGCCGTGGCCAACCGGGCCGTTACGAAAATGAATGATGAAGCGAAACGACTTGGCATTCAGCGAGGAGGATACGCACCCGTTGGCGACGGCGATGTTCTGAATAGCGGAGCGTTTTTCAGCGACCCCAATCACTTCTCGGCCGATATTCCGCTGATGATCTGTACGACATTCCACGAAATGAATCCCAACCGGACCGATGCGTCGCTGGAAACCATTTCACTGGACGAAGTGAAAGAGAAAATCAAGCCGCGTTTTGGCGATAAATCGGGCGACATTGTCGATGCATATGCCCGAAATTTCCCCAAAGCCCGCCCTATTGAACTTTGGGCGTTGATTGTGTCGAACCGTAAAAACGCCGTTGCTGCTGCCGATGCCAAAGCGTCGCAGCATAAAGCACCCGTGTATGTAGCCTGGTTCGGCTGGCAACCCCCGCTATTTGATGGGCGGATGCGGGCGTTTCACTGCGACGACATCTGTTTCTGGTTCTACAACACCGATCTGATGCTTACGCATACGGGCGGTGGTAAACGTCCACGCGCGTTGTCGGAAAAGATGGCGGGCTCGTTTATTAACTTTGTGAAGTCGGGTAATCCAAACGGCGGTGGACTCCCCAACTGGAAGCCCTATACAACGCAGAATGGTGAAACCATGATTCTGGACGATGTTCCAGCTCTGGCCAACGATCCCGACCGCGAAGCACGCAAGGCGCTGGCATAGAGTTAACCAGTTGCTGGTCATTGATCTGTAGCGCATAGAATGAGCCAATGATCAATGACCAGCAACTGGTTATTCTTCGAGATAATCCAACTCTTTATTGTGAGTTTCGGGTATTGTCAGGATGGCATAAAACCCGAAAATAAAGCTAATCAGGCCAACTACGGCCCCGGCATTAATGACATCCAGTTGCGGTTTTAGAGCCTGGTAACCCAGCGTCATTGGAATCAGAAAGGCCCGTACCATATTAGGGATAGTGGTGGCGGCCGTAGCACGCAGGTTAGTACCAAACTGCTCGGCACTAATGGTCACAAACATGGCCCAGTAGCCATTGCCGAACCCCAGCACTACACAGAGACCATAGAAAAGGGGAGTACTTTTAATTCCCAGATATAAATAAACGATGCTGGCTATGAGAGCAATCGTCATGAACAGGCTAATCGCTTTTTTACGTGATTGCAGCGCCTGACTAACAAACCCGTTTGACAGATCGCCGATACACATACCAATGTATAACCAGGTGATGGCCAGACCGGGCTGTATTTCCTGGGCAATACCTAACGCTTTCCCGAATTCGTTACTGAACGAAGCCAGAATGCCGGTAATAAACCAGGTTGGAATTCCGATAGCAATGCATTTGAGATAGCGACTGAGCCGATCAGCATTCGTGAAGAAGGAGAAGAAATTGCCCCGACTAATGTTCTTTTGCCCGGTAATGCTGGTGAACATCCCCGATTCAATCACCCCCACTCGTAATAATAAGAGGCCAAACCCTAAACCACCGCCTACGAAAAAGGTGGTTTCCCAGTCGAACAGTTTAACGGTAAAATAAGCAACTATGGCGCCCAGAACGCCAACGGCCGCTACCAGTGAGGTAGCTAGGGCTCGTTTTTCTTTCGGAACGATTTCGCTCACGAGTGTAATGCCTGCGCCGAGTTCACCCGCCAGCCCAACACCGGCCACAAACCGCATGAGAGCGTAGTAGGTGAGTGGGTCCATGAACGTAACGTGCTTTACAAAGCCGCAGGCAATATTGGCAATGGAATAGGTGATGATCGATCCAAACAGAACCGACAGACGTCCGCGCTTATCGCCCAAAATACCCCATAGAATGCCGCCAAGCAGCAGGCCCGCCATTTGCCAGTTCAAAATACGCCCACCAATCGTTGAGATCTGCTCGGTAGTAAGGCCCATATCTTTCAGGCTTGGGACGCGAACAATACCAAAAAGAAGCAAATCATAAATATCAACGAAGTACCCCAAGGCTGCCACAATAACGGGCAAACTGAATAAGCGGACCGTAGTGGCTGGTTTGGGTGAAGTTGTAGGAAGAACCATGCAGGATGAAGAGATGGGCGATATGATTCTTCAAAAGTACAGAATATCGAAATAATATTCTGAATAGTTGGTTGGTCACTACTCATTGGTTGAACTGATGACCAATGAGTAGTGACCAACCTCTAAACAACCAGCAGCCAGTATGCCAGTCCGGTAACAACGGCACCAAGAAGCATCCAGCCAAGTCCACTCACCCGCCGTTTTTTTAGAACAAGCAGGAGCGCCAGACCCGTTACAGAAACCAGTGTCATAAACACGGCGGCTATGTCGATCACCCATGCCCAACCCTGGCCCGTATCGCGGCCTTTATGCAGGTCGTTCAGTACGGCAACCAGCCCCATTTTGGTTTCTGTAACCTCATACGTTCCGTCTGAGCGTTTCACAAAAGCATCGGCTGAGTAACCCGGTCCATGAAACGAAAGCGAACATTCGCGGTCGTCGATCCGAAACTCACTGACGCTTCCCTTTAGCTGGTGCGTTGCCCGCAGGTACTCCACAATAGCCAGCTTATTAACCGTAGCGGTATCAGTACCAGCCACCCACCTTGGGTTCACCTTTCCTTTCAGGTCGGTTGTGACCGTAGCGTCGTCGAACCAGTCGGCATGGTTGAGTGTCAGGCCCGTTACGGCAAAAAAGAGAACCAAAACAAAACTTACTACCGAAAGGTACAAATGCAGCCACCGGGCCAGCCCGGCCCAGCGAATACCTCCTTGTGGTATAGACGTTGGCTGACGACGTTCGGGCTTCCCGTTAGCGAGTGGCTGCTTTTTCGCGGTAATCCAGGGCTGCGGCTGCAACTTCGACATTTCCGTTGAGAGTTTGTTGTTTGGTTTTTCCATTAAAGTCCATTGTCTGGCGAATCAACTGATAGGTGCCATGTTCGCGGGCGGCTTCGATCATAACAGTGTACTTCCCCTGTTTCACGAATTGCCCCTGATCGTCTTTGCCATCCCAGACCAGGGTATACTCTCCCGGCGACCGGGTAGCACTTGTAACCGAAGCAGCCGCATCCGAATTGACATTTAGAGTATACCACTCGCGCAGGTCGTGCAGCCAGCGGGGCTTGTTATACCACAGAGCCAGTTGCCGAACAGGTTTTCCCGATTCGTCTTCAACCCATACGGCCACAAACGGACGGTGCGAGCGGCCTTCAAATCGGGGCAGTTCGAGGGTAATCTGCAATTCCTGATTAGGATTCCACAGTTTGTCTTTGACTGGTAGCGAAAGCAGGTGGGCCGTTTTCGTTGATGTTTCGGCGGTGATCGCTGTTTTTTCGGGGAGAGCAATACCGGGCCAGTTGGCGCTACTTACCGACTGACCATCGCGGGTGATGAGCAGGTAGTCTGTACCAGGATGTTGCCCGGCCAGTAAAGCGCTTTCCGCGGGCGATAATACATTAAATGCTGTAGCCAGTGCACCGGCCGTAGCCGCATCTGGATTCAACACCGTTGCGCTGATAACATCGCGGGCGGGCAGGCCCGTGCGTGGGTCCATGATATGCGATACCCATTCGTTGCCAAGTTGAAAACCCCGACGGTAGTCGCCACTGGTAGCGACGGCTGTGTTTTCTACGGCTATTTGCGCCATTGCCACCGCATTTTCGGCATCGGCGCGGGGGTTCGCTACGGCTACCAACTCCCGCCAGTTTCCCCGAACTACAAGGTCGCCACCACTATTGAGTACCAATCCATCGACGTCGGGCATATTTAGCGCCATCTCTGCCGCCCGATCCAGCACATAACTTTTGGTAAAGGTGTTCAGCCGAAGCGGTACTTTGGTTAGCCGGGTCGCTGTTTTCTGGTCGGCATCGAGCCGCCAGTGTTTTTGGTTGACTGCCTCCACAGCCTGTTGTCGGTCGGCTTCGGCTGGCGTCGCATTGTGCAGACTTGACTGCTGCCAGAGTTGACTTAGCTGCTCGGTAGCTGCATTGATAGCGCCATCTGTTTTGGCCTGCCAGTGGTCGAAACCGCTTAACACGGCAAATAAATCGTCGGAAATACGAATGGCTTCATGGATTGGGGCCGCGAGCCACTGGCTGAATTCGCTATCGGACCGATATCCGCTCAGCACGGCATCCAGGCGGGCTATTTCGTTCAGAATCGATTGTTCGGCCTGTCGGGCAACGGTATACGAACGGGCAACAATCTTCAGGTCGAACGATGTGCCGAGCACGTTTTCCAGGTGATCGATAAAAAGGCCACTAGCCGTAGCGCCCGATGAAGTGGGCAGACCAACAGCCAGCGGAACAAGTCCTAAAAGTGAGATTGTATTCATGAGTTTATTACTGGAAAAGCGGTTTTAATCATCAGTAAGGCTATTATTCAGCCTTATTTATATTGTTTTTCAAACGTCAGGGCTGGGAAATTATTGATCGGGTACTGAACACTAAAAACTTCCGGCGTGAATGCCTGATTTCTCCGGCCGAATCGTCTGTTTCGACCAGCGAATAGCGGTCAACGGCTGTACTATTTACCAAGCCATTCTTTAAAATCAGTAATCCGGTCGCCACTCACAAAGACTTCCTGCCGCGAAACGGGCTGTAAATCCAGTTTGAGCTTACTTCCCGAATAGGTATGGATCGTGCGGATGCCTTCCAGCGACACCAAGAACGCGCGGTTTACCCGGAAAAACTGTTTTGGGTCGATCATAGTGGCCAGCTTGTCCAGGCTATAATCGATGCTGACATGCTGTCCGTCGCGGGTGGTGATCCAGGTCGATTTATCTTCATAAAAGAAGTAGGCAATATCGGCAGCCTCGATGCTTCGGATTTTGGTGCCAATCGTTACCATAAACCGTTCTTTGTAAGGAGCTGGTGCCGTTTGCAGAGCTTTGAGCAAAAGGTTCAGATTGGGCAGGGGAGTTGATGTGTCCGACTGCCTGAGTCGTTTGAATTTGTCCAGTGCTGCTGCCAGTTCAGTTTCATCGATGGGTTTAAGCAGGTAGTCGATGCTATTGGTTTTAAAGGCCTGCAAGGTATATTGATCGTAGGCAGTCGTAAAAATGATTGGCAACGTCAATCCTGCCCGTTCGATAAGCTGAAAGCCCGAATCGTCTTCCAGATGAATGTCGAGAAACACCAGTTCGGGCTGCGGAAGCCCCTGCTCCACTCGTTCGGCAAACCAGGCCACTCCTTTCCCTACCGAGGGCAATATGGCCAATACCTCAATGGAGGAATCATAGTCGGCCAGCAGATTTTCTAATCGCCGGGCCGTAAGTTTTTCGTCTTCTACAATTACTACGTTCATAGGAGGTGAATGGGTGAACGCGTGATCGAGTGCCGCAACGGATGTTTTGCGACACTCGGTTACGCGTTCTCTTTTTCGCTCTTTAATAATGGAATTTTTATAACAAATGCGCCTTCCGATTCGCCAACCCAAACGGGCTTACTGGTGAGTAATCGATATCGGTTTACAATATTGGTCAGACCAACACCCGTCGATTCTTCCATTCGGGGGCGGGGCTGGAGCCGATTCATAATGCGGAGATAATCGTCTTCGATGTCGATTGTTACAATAAGTGGTTCTTCGTCCGACATGCGATTATGTTTCACGGCGTTTTCCACCAGCAGTTGTAGCGTCAATGGTGCAATCTGGTAGCGGTCGCGGTCGGCATCGGGTACGTTGATGTGCACCTGCAATCGTTCGTCGAAACGAATGCGTAGCAAAAACGTATACGATTCAATAAAATCGAGTTCAGTTCGTAACGGCAACCGTTCGGCATCGCGTTGTTCGAGAATGTACCGATAGGCTTTGGAAAGACGGTTGATAAACTGGACCGATAGTTTGGGGTCGACCTCTACTAACGACGACAGAATACTAAGGCTGTTAAAGAGGAAGTGCGGGTTTACCTGATTGCGTAGTGCCATGAACTGAGCCTGAGCCGCTTCTTTCCCTAACTCTTCGGCCTGTATGCGTAATAGAGCCAACTGACTATATCCGCGCCGATTGGCTGCCAGATAATAGGCCATTAGCATGGCCATAATGGTTAGGCCGTTGTTGGCTTTTTGACGCCGGTCTGGTCGCATTGGTGATCGGGGCTCACGTCTGGGTTCTGGTACTTCACCAAGTTTCTGCCGAATTTCCTGTCGGGCAACGTGGCCATAAATCTGATGCGTGATGGCGTGAAAAACCGTATTGAATACAAGAGCCAGCGTAACGGCCACCAGCAACGTAGCCAGTTGAGCCGACCAGTTCATGTTGATAAGAAATTCGCGCCCCGACCGATTAAACAGTTTTTCTTCGAGCCATTCGGTAACGCTCAGCCAGCCAATAAAAAACAGAATAGTTAGCGGAATTTCAATAAGCCAGAGTCCCCAGGCTCCCTGCACAAACGACCAATCCCACTCATTTATATTGTAGTAGATCCGAATAGGCCAGTAAATGGCAAAAACGCCAGCCGCCAGCAGCGCTTTTTGCTTTAGGGTTAGCGTATGAGACGATGTTGAATCCATTTACTTACTATAAATGAGCGAAATGCGGAGCCTGAATGAGTGCCGTAACAGGTATTGGTATTCGGTCGGCGTTATCTTACGTAAATCTATGCTTGATTAAACTCAATACCGACGAAGTCCGCCTGCAAGACTGATTTCGTCGGTATGCGGGGCCGTCAGGCTTTGAGCGAGATTTGCTTTTGCGCCGGTAGGGTTTCAATAACAATCGTTTTTTCGACTTTCTCGCCGGCTTTTAAAACCGTCAGATGGTACGATCCGGGTTCTAATTCGCTAAGATCCAGTTTTTGCCGAAATCCGTTTATTACGGTACTGGTTTTCAAAAATAACGTATGTCCTTCGCCGTCCAGCAATTTAATGGTGGCATCGGCTGTTTGCGGAGCTACGTAGACTTCTACTTTCTGATTGGTTGATCGGATAAATACATCCTGCTGATCGTCAGTAGTGTTTTGGGCGAATGATGCCGAAGCGGCAGTGAGGCCCAGCAGTAAAGCGATTACTTTTTTCATGATCTTCATTGGTTTTGTTATTTCGTTGAGACAAAGGTGTCGTACAGAAATAGCTTCAGAAAAAGAATCGGATTGAATGCCGGGTTTGTGGGGTTGAACAGGGCTTTTGGCCCGACCGATTATTGACAATGTCGCGCTCGATAACGCCCACTAAACCGTCCGCCCAATCCGGCCGTACCGACACCGAAGGATAAAAGCGACAGAAAAAAAAGGAGAACGCATCTGCATAAGATAGTGGAAAAACTACTTACTAATACGAGTCTGTGGGCTGCGTTGTTGCGTCTGAATTGGAGATAAATGCAACACAAACGGATACTTTTAGAACCTGTCGGGGAGCTGATTGCAGAACTGGTACCTATAAATTGGCTATGGTCTGTTCGTTAAAGCAGTACTTTTTACCTTACTAAGCCTTATTTGGTCAAGCACTTATCATTGCGTCATTGTCTACTCAATTACGGTATGTTAAAAAACTTCTCGGTATCATTTCTAATCATCATGCTTGCTGGCAGCTTCTCGCTGGCCCTGGCTCAATCCGATACCCTGGCCAAAGCCAAAGAATGTCGGGTTCGGGGTGGGCTACCTTATTTCTTTAAAAAAGTAAAAAAGGGGATGCCTGCCAAAATCGCTTATTTAGGTGGCAGCATTACCGAAGCCCAAGGTGGCTGGCGAGAGCAATCGCTACACTGGTTTCAGCAGCAATATCCAAAAAGTAAAATTGAACAGATAGCCGCGGCTATTGGCGGTACGGGCTCCGATTTGGGCGTATTTCGGTTAAAACAGCAAGTACTGGACCATAAGCCCGATCTGGTCTTTGTTGAATTTGCGGTGAATGATAATGGCAAAAACGAGGAACAAATTGCGGTTGCGATGGAAGGAATTGTTCGCCAAATCTGGCGGGCTAACCCACAAACCGATATTTGTTTTGTGTACACACTGACGGCTACGATGGCACCGATATTAGCTAAAGGCTATTTCCCGCTATCGGCTACGGTGATGGAAAAAATAGCCGACCATTACGAAATTCCGAGTGTTCACCTTGGTCTGGAAGTCGTAGAACTGGCCGAAAAAGGTGAGTTGGTTTTTAGTGGAAAACCGGGCGAACATCCCGGCAAACTGGTTTTTTCGGCCGACAATGTTCATCCCTACCCACAAACCGGTCATAAGCTCTATACTGAAGCACTGATCCGCGCTGTTGGTGTGCTTGAAAAAGCAACAAATGGCCGAAAGGCTCAGCTTAAAGAGCCATTATACCCCAACAATTGGGAGAAAGCACAAATGGTCAGTGCCGAACGGGTAACACATTCGGCAGGCTGGCAGACTATTACACCCACTACCGATTCGGTGGCCCGGATATTGGCCAACCGCTTTTCGTCTTTATTAAAAGCCACCACACCGGGGGAGCGATTTCTGGTGCGTTTTCGGGGAACCCATCTGGGCCTATACGATGTAATGGGGCCGGGCTGCGGGCAGTACCGCGTTGTGATCGATGGACAGGAGCCACGATTATACCCCCGTTTCGACAGTTATTGTACCTATTATCGATCTAATTTCTTTATTCTGCCTGCTCTGCCCGATGGCGAACACACCATCGAATTTTATGTAGACTCCGAAACGCTCGACAAAGCGGCTATACTGCAAAAACGGAATCAAACCATAAAAAATCCAGATCAGTATGCACCCAAAAACTGCTATGCGGGGCAATTATTAGTGATTGGGGAGGTATTGAACCACTAGGTATAGCTACCTATTTTACCACTCAAATTAAATTTTCTGCCATTCATCAGTTAATAATAAGTTTTTTTAACAGGTACCTTGCATCACATAGTACCTTATGTTAACTTTGTTGCAAGAATTCCGGATGATGATTTTCCGTCGGTGGTAAACCCGCTTTCCTAGCATTCCGAAATTCGTAATCATAATTGCCGGAGCACCGGACCCGGACTTGTTTTAAATTTCGATACACCGATGAATATTGAAAATGCTCAGGTGCAGATGCGAAAGGGAATTCTGGAATTCTGCATTCTGCACATCATATCGAGGGGCGAGGTTTATGCCTCCGATATGCTCGATGAACTGACTTCTGCCCGGATCATGGTGGTAGAAGGGACTCTTTATCCACTCCTGACCCGGTTGAAAAATGCGGGGCTATTGGATTACAAATGGGTTGAGTCTACCTCCGGGCCTCCGCGTAAATATTATATTCTGACCGATCTTGGTCGTAACTCGCTCACCGCTCTAAACGAAACCTGGCAGGAACTTGCCGCATCTGTAAACTCTATTGTAGGTAAAGCTGAACAGCACCTTAAACCAGCCAATGGGAGTACGTCAGTTACCCCAGCCCCGGACCCATCTAATCCTTCAGCCAACGCTTAACCTATTCTCTTCTCTATCGCCATGAAAAAGACAATAAGTATCAATATAAGTGGAGTCATCTTCCACATTGAAGAGGATGGCTACGACAAACTCAAGAATTATCTGGCATCGGTTCAGCAGTATTTTTCCACTTACGAAGACTGCCAGGAAATTGTTACCGATATCGAAAACCGGATTGCCGAGAAATTGCTTGCCAAGCTGAAAGCCGCCGACAAACAGGCCGTTTCGCTGGACGATGTCAATGAACTCGTTGCGGCCATGGGTACCGTTGCTGACTTTGAAGCCGTTGAGGAAGAAGAAGTACTCGTGACGAGTGGTGGCCGTAATTCGGCCAGTAGTACGGGGCCAGGGGCCAGGGGCATCGGAGGTGAGGACCCAACTCACAATCCCAGGTCCTATGCTTCGAATCCTTCCTCCGAACCCCGTCGGCTGGTTCGCGACCTGCGCCGAAAAACCCTTGGTGGTGTAGCGGCTGGTCTGGCGCACTATTTTAATATGGATGTGGTGTGGGTTCGGTTGATTTTCGTGCTGCTTGTTGTTGGGCTACCTGCCCTGGGTGGATCATCGCACAACGATTTCTTCGGTGGCCTGGGTGGTTTTGCTGTTATCGTATATATCGCTATGTGGATTGCGCTGCCCGGTGTGATGACCATTGAAGAAGACAAAACCGTAAAAAAATTTTTTCGGAATCCCGAAGACAAAGTTTTGGGGGGCGTAGCGTCTGGTATTGCTGCTTACTTCGGTGTCGACACGGGTGTTATTCGGCTGCTGTTTGTGCTGGGCATTGTGTTTTTTGGCGTTGGTTTTCTGTTATACATCGTTCTGTGGATTATTTCGCCACAGGCCAACACGCTGACAGAAAAGATGGAAATGCAGGGGCAACCCATCACGTTGTCGAATATTGAGCACAGCATTAAGCAAAATCTGAATATCAACGATGCCCCGAATACTGAGAGTACATTTACCCGAATTCTGCTATTTCCTTTTCGGGCCATAGCGACAATTATCAGTGGATTAGGTAGTGCACTGGGTCCACTTCTGAACGGTACGCTGACCATCATCCGGGTATTTGCCGGGCTATTGATGCTGGTGATTGCTTTTGCCTTTATGGTGGCTTGCCTGGCAGTATTAGGGGCAGCCATTGGAATTGGATCGGGTGGTAATTTTGGTGACAGTGATATTCCTTTTGAGTTAATTCGGGCCGATATAACGATACCGATGGTGCTGTCGGCTTTTCTGGTCGGGTTTATTCCGGCGTTTGGTCTGGCCATTCTGGGTGTCATGCTTATCACAACCCGTAACGTACTGAGTAGCCGTACGGCGCTAACCATTGGTGGAGTATGGCTTATTGCACTGGTGATTTTTGGCGGAACAGCCACTCCGCTCATCAATAGTTTCCAGCGCCGGGGTACGGTTGAAGAAACCAAAGTGCTGGCCGTTCCGGCGGCCGTGCCAACTTTTGCTATCAACGATCTGGAAAGCGATCACTGGCGGCCGTCGATTGAGTTGCAGGGCTACGATGGCACAACGCTCAGTCTGGTTCAACGCTTTAAGGCGCAGGGGTCGAGCCGCGCCGACGCTCAGAGCAATGCCCGGCAGGTTAAGTACACGTATGCCATTAAAGACTCGATCGTTCGGTTCGATAATGCACTTGAACTACAACCGGGTGCGCACTTCCGGGCGCAGGATCTGGACATGGATTTGATGATTCCGTACGAAAAGCCATTCCGAATGACCAGAGAGTTTGCCCGCTTCATTCGCAATGAATTTGGCGAGAAAGAGTTCGACCGAATGGCATCGAGTATCTGGAAATTCACCAAGAACGATGGCCTGATTTGCCTGAACTATCCTCGTGAGAAAGACCGAAGCTATAACGACGAAGACAATGATGTGACCGATCTGACGGATGATGTTCAACATGCGGTAACCGATGAATTGGGCGACGATTTTGACCGCATTGGCGATCATACTCGTCAGTTCAATGTCTCAAATTTCTCGAAAGTAGATGTGGGTGGTGCTTTTGTGGTTCGTTTTCGTAAGGGAACAACCTACAAAGTAGTGGCCGACGGTCGGGAAAAAGATCTGGACGACGTCAACGTAAAAGTCGATGGTAATACACTGGAGGTATCACTGGATCGGAACGGGTTGTTTAGCTGGAACAACCGGAGACGAATTGGACTCACCATTACGGTTCCTTCTATTGAAGAACTTAAATTGACGGGTGCTTCGAAAGCCAGCCTGTCTGAGTTCGATCACTACAACAACCTGAATATCGAAATGAGCGGTGCCTGCCGGACGGTATTCGATGGCGTGGTTGAGAATTTGTCGGTTAATTTGTCGGGGGCTTCAAATATTGTATTACGTGGTCGTGCCAATAAGCTGGATGCCGATCTGAGTGGGGCCAGCAAAATAGAAGCTACCAGCATGAACATCGATAAAGCATCGGTCGATGCCAGCGGGGCCAGTCATGCTACGTTGGGTCAGGTCGGTTCGCTGGACTCCGAAACCTCAGGTGCCAGCAAAGTGACGCGGCAATAAATTAAAGAGCGAAAGCAGTGAACCGCCGGAAGTAAAATAACGGCGTAAGCAACTTTCGCTCTTTTTTCTGCGACTAATTTATTCGGATCGTACGTGCCCTGTTGATTAGCAAACCATTACTCGTCGGCCAGTTTCGGGGTGCGTCATAAAATAGGGTTTCAGCTTAAACACCGCTTTGATAGCGGTTTCGGTCAGTACCTGATCGGCGGTGCCTATGCCATAAATGCGTCCGTTGTCGATCAGGATTACTTTCTGGGCGTACTGCAGGGCCAGGTTGATGTCGTGGACAATAACGAAGACGACCATATTCTGCGCTGCTAAGTTGCGGACCAGACTTAATATCTGATGCTGGTAGTGAATATCCAGTGCAGAAATGGGCTCATCGAGGAAAAGGTATTTTATTGATTGATCGGACGGTGGGCGGTGGAGCTGAGCGAGCACGCGAGCCAGGTGGACCTTTTGTTTTTCCCCACCCGAAAGCGACGCAAACGCACGATTTTTAAATGAAAGCATACCTGTCTCTTCCAGACAATTGTCTGCAATCTGTTTGTCCAGACTAGTCGGATTAAGGTCGAAATAAGGGTAACGGCCCATCATCACTACGTCTAATACACTTAAATCGAATGGTAACGACAACAGTTGGGAGAGCACTGCTTTCTGTTTTGCCAGCGTAGCGAGAGGTATTGATGGAAGCAATTGATCACCATACCATACCTGGCCCTGATGGGGTGTTTCGGTACCGGTCAGCAACTTGAGTAATGTGCTTTTTCCTGCTCCATTGGGGCCTAATACCATCGTAAATTCGCCGGGCATCAGCGTTAGCGATACATCGTTGATCAGCACGTTAGCGCCAATAGAAAACGATAGATTTTCTGCCTTAAGCATAAAATCCTCCTTTCTGAAATGATCGGGCATTCCGCATAAGGAGCCAGATAAATACAGGGGCACCCACAAAAGCGGTGATGACGCCGATTGGAAATTCGGCGGGAGCTACCAGTCTTCGGGCCAGCGTGTCGGCCAGGGTAAGCAACGACCCACCCAACAGGGCGGACGCAATAACCAGAAATCGATTGTCGGAGGTTTTCAGTAAGCGCAGGAGGTGGGGTACTACCAGTCCAACAAACGAAATTACACCTACCATTGCAGTACCGATAGCAACCAGGAGGGTGTTCAATAAGAGTACCTGAATCTTGAGCCGGTCGATGTTGTAGCCAAGATGACGCACTTCGTCTTCTCCCAGAATGAGTACATTCAGCGCTTTGGTGAAGCGCAGGGCCAGTAGAATCCCGAGTAAGGTGACGGGTAGCACAATGGCGAACTGAGTCCAGTCGGCACCGGAAAAGGTACCCAGATTCCAGAATGTAATAGATCGTGCCTGTGGGTCACGGGCAATGTACGACAGAAAGCCGGTGCCACCAGTTGCCAGCGCATTTATAGCGATGCCCGCCAGAATCATTGTGGCCACATTCACTTTACCGCTAACGGATGCGATCCTGTAGACGAGCAAGGTGGCAAAAAAAGCAAAGATGAAAGCCACACAGGGTAACAAAAACAGCCCAAGAGCGTCGGTGAACGCCCAGTTGATGTTCTTGCCAAGTACAAATACCAAAGCCGCACCCAGCGCAGCGCCAGAACTGGTACCAACCAGTCCTGGCTCAACAATGGGGTTGCGAAATAATGCCTGCATTAATACGCCTGAAACGGATAGACCCGCACCAACTGTGGCACACAGTAAGACTCTGGGAAGGCGAATCTGCAAAAAAAGCCCTTGCGAAATGGGATCAACCGATGCATTCGACAACCCCATGCCATTCAACAGAATTTGATTGATATCATCGAATGTCAGGTCGACGGCACCTATTCGCAACGCGGCCACGATTGATACCAGCAGGAGAATGGCCAAAAGAAGGTACCAAGTTCCGGGCGTCAGAGAAGATAATTTCATTACTGGTGAATTAACTTCATGAGCATCAGTATATTTTCGCCCGTGCGAGGGCCCAGATAAATCAGATCGTGCTCCTCAATGCGGTAAATTTTTTTGTTTTTCCCGGCTGGTGTCAGCGCAATGCCGGGTAATGCGGCTAATTTCTCCGCATTACCCAGTCGGTCGTAGCCAAAATCAGTTACCAGAATAATGTCGGGCTGGGCTTTACTGATGATTTCCGGGCTGAGCGGCTTCATACCCTTCAGCGTATCCATTACATTTTTACCACCGGCCATCTCCAGCATATAGGACGCTGTTCCGGCTTTGCCGATAACCAGGTAATTGTTAATGACTCGTCCGAAATGGATGATCGCTACTTTAGGCGTGGTTTTGTATTGCTTCACACTGTCGGCCGCTTGAGCCAGATCGGCATCCAGCTTCGTTTTCAGGCTGTCGGCTTGTTTCTGAGCGCCAAACTGAGCCGCCAGTGTATCAAAAAGAGCTTTAACTTCAGGAACGGTATGTGCATCAGGAAATACTTTCATTGGCACACCTACTTTCTCCAATTGCTGCATGACCGCTTCCGGAGCAACGTTACCATCATGATAAACAACGGTCGGTTTAAGGGCGATAATCCCTTCGGCATTAAGCATCCGGTGGTAACCCACTTTGGTCAGTTTCTGCGCGGCCGGGGGATAGGTACTCGACAGGTCAACGCCCACTAACTGGTCTCCGGCACCGAGGGCGTAAATCAGTTCCGTTAATTGCTTGGCTACGCAGACGATTCGTTGTTTTTCAATGGTCTGCTGGTCTTTTTGAGTTGATGTACAAGCCGCGATAACAACGATAATAAACGCTGGCAAAAGGACTTTTTTGTAGATGTTCATTGATTAACAGGGGGGAATGTGGTCATGTATGTGCAGAGACGCATACTTGCGTCTCTGCACAGGTTCTAAAATATATACTTCAGCATTGCTCCCGAATAGAAGGTAATCTTCGGGGATGGATTATATGCCAGAGGGCGGTTGTTGGCCGGATTGGCCAGATTAAGGAATACCAGCGACGAATACGTACTGCTCAGCATGTTGTCTGAACCGACGTAAACATCCAGATTGACGTGATTCCCTAATCCACTACGATACCCCAGCTTTCCATTAACGAGTGTATAGGCATCGGCAAAATGGTTATTAGGCAGGTTAATGGGCATTTTATCGACATACATCATGGTTCCGTTCAGGTAAAAGCCTGACCGAACTTCAATATCCAATCCCACATTCAGCAGGTTTGGAGCAATACCCGACTCTTTCTTGCCCGTATAATCGACCGTTTTGGCATCGCTATTATTGTCGCTTTTATAGTCTTTGTAATAAAAGTCGCTATAAGTATACGACACAAACGGGCGGATGAGAGAAACCGCTCCGGCATTTGGACGATAGGCATATTGAATGGCCAGTTCCAGACCATTATGTTGCACTTTTCCCGCGTTGGTCGTTATCGAATAGGCCGGTACAGTTGAGGTGGCTGCAAATCCTTGAGGCACGAGTTTATCCGTTACGGCCATTGTAAAATAAGCGATTTCGTAGGTAAGCGATTTATTCAGGAAGCTTCCTTTGCTGCCGATCTCATAGTTTGTCCCTAACTCTGGCCGAAGGTTGTAGTTCACCATACCTGTCTGGGCAACAATTACCTGATTTGTACCCGGTGCCGAATACCCCTGACTAACACTGGCGTAAAGCGACACATTGTTGGTGACCTGATAGGCCAGAGCAGCCCTGGGAGCCACAATGGGCTTGAAGCGTTTATACCCCGACACGTTGACGTAGGTTGTAGTCGCTGCCCGCATATCCGTAATGCCATATTCGACATAGTTGAGTCCCGCTCCCGCCGATAAAGTTAACTTAGGTGCTAGTTGCAGTGCTGCCTGCGCGAACACACTGTACTGCATGGCCTGTACTTCCAGATCGGAGCGGAGCGCGCCAAGAACACCACCCGACAAACCATAGCCTTTAGCGTAGTTGAAGTTCTTTAAAAACTCGCTCCCAATACTAATCGTTGGGCGTAATGGGCTGGCATCGTTGCTATAAGTAAATACACTACGGCCACCAAATTTGAACTTGTTCGTCTTATTTACCCCAGCAGCAAAGGGCTGATCAATAATCTGACCACCAACAAAAAGGGTCGTTTTGTTCGAAAAGCGGTCGGTGAACTGGTAGTTGTGGCTTATCCCAACCCGCGCACTCTCTGTTTTGATGCTGGCGTTGTTGGCAACATAAGCTGGATCAGAACTTTCGGGATGCTCCAGAATGGCAACACTGTCGATTTCTCCAGCCAGCAAATCATACGAATTGGTGTACCCTACAAAGACTGACATCGACCGTTTGGCACTCATATAGGTGTCGCTGGTGATACTCAAAAAGTCTTTCTGAGAACCGCCATGTACCCGAAACCCGTCGTACTTCTGATGGCCATAGTTAATGTTCAGACTGGTGTTATCTGAACCCGTTTTTAGGGAGGTGTTTGTTCGGAATAAGCCATATGATCCACCCAAAACCTGCTGGCTGATGCTCGTTTTGCCAATGGGTGCCCGTTCGGTATAGAAATTGACGACACCCCCAATCGCATTGCCATACGCACTTGATCCGGGCCCTTTCAGGACCTCAACCCGGCTCAGCGTTGTAAAGTCGATGTCATCCAGAAACGTCGTACCATCCCCGTCGGTGAGGGGAATGTCATTCAGATAGGCTTTATAACCAACTCCATTGAAGTTGGTCTGGTTGCCGTAGCCCCGAATAACGATCCGGTTCCCGGCAGCTATAGTCCGCATCTCTACCTTCACACCCGGAATCAGGTTTACATAATTCTGAAGGTGAATTCCATTGGTCCGCTGAATATCCCGGCTGGTAATCAACCCCACCGCTCCGGCCGTCCGCTGAATCGTTTGTGGCGTCGAATAGCCTGCCACAATCACTTCGTTTAGATCTGTGTTAGATGGATCAAGCTCAATTGTTAGCATACGCGTACTTGCTTTGACGCCGACTGTCAAGGGCTGATACCCAATAGCAGAAAATTGGAGTTGATCACCTTCATTGGCCAACAGGCTAAATTGCCCTTTGTCATCGGCGGTTGTGCCCCGGTTTGTACCACCAACCAATACCGTTGCGCCAACAATGGGCTGAGAGTTAGTTGGGTCAACAATACGTCCGGTTATTGTTTGTTGGGCATACAGGCTGGTACTCAGGCACCCGAGCATGAGTACAGACAGGATATATCGAATATAGATTAATTTCATAAAGCAGGTTGTTGATTGATAAAAGAAGATGCTGCCGGGCAGGATGTACCGATCCGGAAAAGTTGTAGACGCACGGGTATGCATCTACCTCTTCAGATGATGTTGCTGATGTATCAGGAGAGTGAATAGGCAGCTCCCGCAAGTCAGTAGGTTGTTGCTACCTGTTAGGTGGAGGTGCAAGTATTTCCAGTAAAGGAAGCCAGATGCGGGATGGAGAATAGGCAAAGGAAGTCTGCTGGCCAGACAGGGTGCATCCAGACAAGGATGCCATTGCTGACGGGCGGGGCAATACAAACAAATTAAGCCATTTATTCCGTTTCGTGTGGGAACGGGAGCTAATGGGTTGGTGGTCAGGATGTCTCGTGTCCGGGTAGAGCCAGGCGGCTTCCTGCCTAAGCCGGGTTTCGGCTTTATCCCGAAATCCATAGATATACAGCGTATCCGAACGAAGTTCGCGATGGAGTACATCCACCATTTCGCCCTGCCACTCAAACTCACCTTCGCTAACCAGAAAATCGTTCTGAGAAGAAAGGTCTGTTTGGGGAATCCTTAGTAAAATAAGCTCATCGGCTGCAAAATAGGACTGGTGGGTAAAGGCCCACTTGGCCATCCATTCGCAGACCTGATAATAGCCATAGATGCTTGTCAGCATCAGGGAAGCTGTTATCAGGAAGATACGCACGATATGGATACGTCCAAGGAGCATTTTTCTGTAAATTATTGTGGTATTCTGGTGCGGGACGCCATCCCGCACCAGAATACATTCACATACCAATACTTTTCACGGTTTTTGTTTTCAGCAGTACATCCAGTTCGGCTATTTGCTTGTCCAGTTCGGCCGATAATTCTTCGTATACTTTGTAGGAACTGTCGGTGGGTTTTGCGTCACCCGTTTCAACACTACGCCAGAGGGCAGCCAGTCGGTTATTCAGTTTGATCGGGAAGTTCAATGGGTCCTGGCCACTCTGGTTACGAATCTGATACAGATTTTCTTCGATGATGCTTAGTTGTTCTTTCAGCTTTTTATTGGCTGGACTGTCGGGTTGTTTCGACAGTTTTTCCTTCAACGTTCGAATTTGAATTACCGCATCGTTGGCTTTACTGGTCTGATCGCGCAGTTTCATGGCCAGCTTAAACTGTTCTTCAACATCGGCTGTCGTTACTCCCTTTAGCCTAGGGTCGAGCCGAATCTCGAACGGCTGAGTGAACGACTGGCCAGCCACTGTTAGCCGAACCTGATAGTGGCCGGGTAAGGCCAATGGACCCGACGTTGGGCGTGCTCCCCACATAATCATGCCTTTGAAGTAGGTTGCGCCGGGGTAGCGGAGATCCCATTCGTAGCGGTTCAATCCGGCGGCTGTTGTCGGAAGTTTGACTTTAGGTTTTCCTGGCTCATCATCGTCGTCATCGTCACCTGCTTTAGGATTCGTCGGTTTAGTACCGGTAAAGGTCTGGATAATCGTTCCGGCGGCATCAAGAATTTCGACTTTTACGCTATCGGCCTGTTTGGCCAGATAGTATTGAAATACGGCTGGTTGCACCCGGCGAACGGCATAATACGGTTTAAAAAGATGTACGGGTTTTTGGGCCAGATCAGGCGTAAACTCCCGAACGGGTGAAATATCATCCAGGACATAAATAGACCGGCCGTGGGTGCCGATTACGACATCCTTCTCGGTTACCTGAATGTCAGCAATTTGCGTATCTGGCAGTTTGAACTGAAGTGGTTGCCAGGTTTCTCCGTCGGTAAATGAAACCCATACACCATGTTCCATCCCCGCATATAGCAGGCCTGGCCGCGTGATATCTTCCCGAATCGCATGGGCAAAATCATCGGCTCGTAGACCGGTAATGATCTTTTTCCAGGTTTTGCCGTAATCATTCGTTTTAAAGATGTAAGGCGTCCGATCGTCCATCTGGTAGCGTTTAGCGGCTACGTAAGCCGTTCCGGGTTTGTGCCGCGATGCTTCAATAATGCTCACTCGGGTATGTTTTGGCAAGTCTGGCGGGGTAATGTTCTGCCAGGTTTTTCCGTGATCCCGGGTGATATGAATCAGCCCATCGTCAGAACCCGCCCATATCGTATTGACATCATGATACGAAGGAGCCAGAGCAAACACAGTTGCGTAAATTTCGGGGCCGTTCATATCCATTGTGATAACACCCCCACTTTTACCAAGCGTTGTTGTGTCGGCTAAGGTGAGATCAGGACTGATTTTTTCCCAGCTCTGGCCTTCATTGGTCGATACCCAAACGTGCTGTGAACACACATAGAGTCGGTTTGGGTCTTTGGGTGAAAAAACGATCGGATAGGTCCACTGCCAACGTTCGGGAAGTGCGCTGGCGGGCTCTCCGGAGAAGAAACGAGGATAGACCTGTACATCGCGGGTTTGGCCCGTAGAACGGTCGTATCGTGTTAGCAAAGCTCCCTGGCTCCCTGCATAAAAGATGTCGGGGTTCTTGGGGTCCTGAGCGATATAGCCGCTTTCACCACCCCCCACATTATACATCCATTCTGTTTTTTTGATGCTGTTTCCTTTTACTAACTGATTCGTCCAGTCTTCGCTGGGCACGGCCACCGTCGTATTGTCCTGCTGGGCACCCGCAATGTGATAGGGGAAATCGTTCGTAGCGGTAATGTGATACAACTGCGCCGTCGGAAAATTCTCGTCGGTCCAGGTTTTACCGCTATTGACCGACACCGCTGCCCCACCATCATTCGATGTAATCATGCGGGTAGAGTCGGCCGGGTCGATCCACAGATCGTGATTGTCGCCGTGGGGAACCGTAATGGTCTTGTTAAATTTTACACCCCCATCCGAGGATTTATAAAAGCCAACGTTCAGGCAATAAACCCCATTTTTGTCGAGCGGATCAGCGTAAATACGGGAGTAATAAAAGGCCCGCTGACGCAGCTTTCGCTCGTCGTTGACGTGCTTCCAGGTCATTCCGGCATCATCTGAGCGGTAAACACCCCCATCTTCTGCTTCTACAATGGCCCACACCCGGTTCGGATCAACCGGCGAAACGGTTACCCCAATCTTACCGACGGTTCCTTTGGGCATGCCGGGTTTTCGGGTTAGTTCGGTCCAGGTATCGCCCCCATCCGTGGACTTGAACAGGCCCGACGCACCGCCACCACCCCACATTTTCCAGGGTTTTCGATAAACCTCCCAGATCGAAGCATAGAGGACGTTGGGGTTCTTTCGATCAATGATCACATCCACGCCACCGGCTTTATCTCCTTTGTACAAGACTTTTTTCCAGGATTTTCCGCCGTCGGTCGTTCGGAAGATACCCCGTTCTTCATTCGGGCCGTAGGGGTGACCCAGTGCGGCTACGTAAACGATATCCGGGTTTGTTGGATGAATGCGTACGCGGGCAATGGCCTGGGTATTTTTCAGACCGACGTTGGTCCAGGTTTTTCCGGCATTGGTTGATTTATAGACACCGTCACCCTGCATGATATTGCCCCGCAACTGGGTTTCGCCGGTACCAATGTATACGATGTCGGGGTTAGTTTCTGCTACGGCGACGGCTCCTACCGATGAACTCTTTAACTGTCCATCCGTAACAGGTGACCAGCTCTGGCCACCATCGGTCGTTTTCCATAGGCCTCCCCCTACTGCACCAAAGTAATATTCCTGTTTTCGACCAGGGGATCCGGCTGCACCTAGCGAGCGTCCTCCCCGCGTAGGGCCGATATTTCGCCAGGCCATTCCCTTGAAAACTGGATTAATCGCCGTATCGGCTTGTGTTGATTGCTGGGCCAAAAGCTGGCCGCTTACGAATGCGCTGCTAACGACAGCGAACATTACAGAATAGAAGAACGGATTGATGAGTCGTGTATAGTTCATACCAGCTAAAACGGAAACGCCTGTCAGGGCCTAATCCTAGAGAATTATACAAAGTAAGCGATAAGAAGTTGATTCTGTATTTTCTGGTTTTACTGGCATTTTTAATTGTTAAAAATGTAGTTAGTTAACATTTTGTTTCTTTTCTACTTTTGTAAGCAGTGTAAAGTGAAAATCAGATAGGTTCATGCTTGGAATAGTTTTTTACTGGTATTCAATATGATTTTAGCTCGTCATGGCGGTCTCGCCCCCGTTCAATTAACTTGGATTAAAGTTTATCCTTCTCAACAAAATAACTAACCCACTCTTCATGAAAAGTAAAACCACTACCTGCTTAATCGGAGCATTTTTTGTTACGATCTTAATTGCCTTCCCCGGATTAGCGCAGCGAAAAAGCAAGCCAATTACAAAGGCCAATCCTGCCCAGACATCCGACAGTCTTTTTAATGCCTTACGTTGGCGTAACATTGGCCCCTTTCGGGCAGGGCGTGCACTAGGTGTGGCCGGCCATCCTAGTCAGCCACTGACCTACTATTTTGGCGCAACGGGTGGGGGCGTCTGGAAAACGACCGATGGGGGCGGCAACTGGACGATGGTGTCGGATTCTACCTTTAAGTCCAGTTCAGTAGGGGCTATCGGTGTAGCGCCCTCCGATCCTAATATTGTGTATGTTGGCATGGGTGAGTCCGACATTCGGAGCAACATTGCGAATGGCGATGGGGTCTATAAATCAACGGATGCGGGTAAAACCTGGAAGCATGTTGGCCTGAAGATGGCTGATGCCATCGGTAATGTCGAAGTCCATCCTCATAATCCCGACATCGTGTATGTAGCGGCCCTGGGGAATCCATTTGCCCCTAATAAGGAACGGGGTGTTTTTCGTACAACCGATGGGGGTAAAACCTGGAAGGCTGTACTCACCAAAAACGACAGCACCGGAGCGGCTACGGTCAAAATAGACCCCAATAACCCATCCATTATTTACGCATCGATGTGGCAGGCCTATCGTAATAGCTACAAGATGAGCAGCGGTGGCCCCGGCAGCGGACTGTTTAAATCCACCGATGGGGGCGATACGTGGGTAAGCCTGAGTAACAAGCCCGGTATGCCAAAAGGAATATTAGGTAAAATTGGTATTGTTGTTTCGCCTGCTAACTCGAATCGGCTGTATGCTATGGTCGAAAATACAAAGGGAGGCTTATACCGTTCGGATGATGCCGGGGACTCGTGGCAGCTTATTAACGAAGACAAAAACCTGTGGCAGCGGCCCTGGTACTACATGATGATGGGCGCTGATCCGCAGGATGAAAATGGCCTGATCGTTCTGAATGTCAATGCCATGAAATCATACGATGGCGGCAAAACATTTACCGTTCTTGGTGTCCATCACGGCGATACGCACGATATCTGGTGGAACCCGAAAAATTCACAGAACTTTATCATTGCCGATGATGGCGGGGCCGAAGTAACCTACAATGGCGGAGCCACCTTCTCGGACGTCGACATGCCGACCTGCCAGTTTTACCATGTAGCTGTGGATAATGATTTCCCCTATAATCTGTACGGTGCTCAGCAGGACAATTCATCCATACGGATTGCCAGCCGCACAACGGGTTATTCGATTGGCAAATCCGATTGGTATGCTGTGTCGGGAGGAGAGTCGGGCTATATTACACCTGAGCCAGGAAATCCGGATGTAACGTATGGTGGTAGTTATGACGGCCTGATCACTCGTTATGATAAAAAGACGGATCAAAATCAGGTCATCAACGTATATCCGGAATATTTCATGGGATCGCCTTCCTCGGCCCGGAAATATCGGTTTCAGTGGACCTATCCTATTGTTTTCTCCCCACACGACAACAAAACGCTCTATATCACCTCCCAATACCTACACCGTAGTACCGACTATGGTCATTCGTGGGAAGACATCAGCCCTGACCTAACCCGTAATGATCCGAAAACGCAGGGCGATACGGGTGGTCCCATTACGAAAGACAACACGGGCGCCGAAACCTTCCCAACGATTTTCACTTTTGCTGAATCGCCCGTGGAGAAGAATGTATTCTGGGCGGGCTCCGATGATGGCTTGATGCACATCAGCCGCGACGGTGCCAAAACCTGGCAGAACATTACTCCACCGGCAGCAATGCTCCCCGAGCTGGCTATCATGAGCATTGTCCATCCGTCTGATCATACCGCCGGAAAGGCCTATCTGGCTGCCAAACGCTATATGTCTGGCGACCGTACTCCCTATCTATTTAAGACAACCGACTATGGTAAGACCTGGACCAGTATTACCACTGGAATTCCTGCTGACGAATATTGCCATGTGGTTCGTGAAGATCCTAATAAAGCCGGATTATTATATGCCGGAACCGAACGGGGCGTTTACGTATCATTCAACGATGGTGGTTCGTGGGAGAAACTGAGCCTGAACCTACCCGTTACACCCGTTCGTGATTTGCAGATTCATAAGCGCGAAAAGGATCTGGTTATTGCTACCCACGGGTTGGCATTTTGGATCATGGACGACATAACACCCCTCCACGAGCTGATGGACTTGAAGCAAGCCGGTAAACCAATGGCTGCTGCCTACTTGTTCAAACCTCGCCACGCGTATCGGATGGATGGGGGAGCCGGAAATCCACGGCGCCGAGGACCATCCAGTGAAGGCGAAAATGCACCTAATGGCGTAATTGTTCGCTACTATCTGAAAAGTAAACCGACAAAAGAACTACGCCTTTTGTATATGACCACGAGCAATGATACCATCATCACCTACTCAAATACAAAAGACAAAAAAGGACAGCCGTTCAAGGTATTGAGCGAGTTTTATCAGGACGAAACGGCTCCAAAGCCGGGCATGGCTACGGCTAATCCGGGCATGAATGTCTTTGTCTGGGATATGCGTTATCCGGATGCGACCGCTGTTGAAGGAACCAACGTCATGTGGTCGGGGCGCGGCACCGGAGCCAAAGTAGTGCCGGGTACTTACAAAGTTCGTCTGTTACTGGGCGATTCGCTGATTGCCGAGCAACCGATCGAAATTCGGAAAGATCCGCGGCTGACAACCACCATTGCCGAGTTACAGGAGCAATTTGATTTACTGCAAAAAATAAACGGCAAAATTTCAGAAGCCCACAAGTCGATTAACCAGCTTCGTCAGATTCGGAACCAGATCAATGCCTACACAAACGGCGTCAAAGAACCGAAAGTTGCCGAGAAATTTAAAAATGCGGCTAAACCCATTCTGGAGGAGTTAGACAAGATTGAATCAACCCTGATGCAACCAAAGTCGAAAGCGGGTCAGGATGCGCTGGCATATCCTATTCGCCTGAATGACAAGATGGCTGGGGTAGGTTCGGCCGTTTCGTCTGCTGATGCCAAACCGACCAAATCAGAACATGCTGTTTATGAGGATCTGGCTAAGCAAATTGATACGGCGGTTAGTAAACTGAAAGAGGTTGTTAACACACAAGTGCCAACGTTCAACAAGGTCGTAACAGAACAACAGGTTCCGGCCATTATTATTAATTAACTTGTGTAAAGGTTTTTAGACAGGGTGAACAGGGGCACTATGAAGAAAATCCTGTCCATCCTGTCTAAAAAATACTCCATTCTATGATCTCCGATAAAACCGTTTACAGTTTACATCGAATTTCTGGCCTGGTGGGTGGCCTTTTTATTCTGATTATCACGATCACCGGCTCCATTCTGGTCGTTGATCGCCAAGTTGATAAGTTGCTGAATCCGAATCAAACCCATATTGAGCCTGTTGGTCAGCGGCAATCGTATGGCAGGTTGCTAACCACAGTACGTACTCGGTATCCTGCGGCTCAGATACGAAGTATTCAGTTGTCGGAAAAGCAGACAAATGAAGCTGTACGGGTTGATTTGCTGGATGCTGGCGAGTGGAAATGGATTGAGATGAACCCATATACTGGAGCCATTCTTGGCACTCGAAATGCCAATGCTACGCTGGTTCGACGGGCGAGGGAATTGCATGAAAACTTGCTGTTGGAGCCCGCAGGTGGATTTATCATGGGGCTAGCGGGCATCTGTTTACTGGCGTCTGTACTTACAGGTACCTGGTATTACCGGCGATCGCTGCTGAGTGTATTCAAAATTGGCGTTCGCTGGAATAAATCATCTCGCATCGTGTATGCCGATATCCATAAATGGCTGGGCGTAGTTGCCCTGTTGTTTATGCTGATGATGAGCGCAACGGGTATTTTCTTTCACTGGGAGCAAATTGAGCGGGAATTTGGCGACGAACGAAAGCCTGAGCAAACGCCAGTAACTCCCATCGCATTTGAACGCATTCCGGTCGATTCGTCGATTGCGATGGCTAAAACATCCATCGCTGATTTTCAGCCTGAGTTAATCGACTTTCCAAAACCAGGCGACAGCACGCTGGTTATTCGGGGGAATAGGCCGAACAGTATCCGGATGCTTGGTAAGTACACTGTTTCGGCTACGATAGATGCCCGAAACGGCCATTACATCAGCGGATTCGATGCCCGTGATGCTGACCTGGAGTACATTGCCGAACACATTTTTGAGGAATTACACTTTGGCCGTTACGGCGGCTGGATTTCTCAGGTCATTTATATCCTGTTTGCACTGGCAACCGCCGTTGTAACAGTCACAGGCCTTCTCATCTGGTTTGTTAAGCGTTAACTCCATCTATTGCCATGGGCCTATTTTATACCATGAAACGGCAGATCTTCCTGCTAACGTTTGTCGGCTTAGCCGCTTTTGGGCAGGCTCAAACCATCAATCCCGCCTTTTTCAACGCTATGAAATGGCGGATGATCGGGCCGCACCGGGGTGGCCGAACGGTAGGAGCAGCGGGCGTACCTCAACAACCCAACGTATTTTACATCGGTGTCAATAATGGGGGCGTCTGGAAAACGACCGACTACGGGCGTACCTGGTTTCCTATTTTCGACGATCAACCTACTGGCTCCATTGGCGATGTGGCCGTAGCACCCTCTAACCCCAATGTTATTTACGTAGCCAGTGGCGAAGGACTTCACCGCCCAGACTTATCGGTGGGCAACGGGATGTACAAATCGACTGATGCGGGCAAAACCTGGACCCACCTGGGCTTAAGCGACGCTCAGCAAATTGGTGGTATATCAATCGATCCTACCGATGAAAACCGGGTTTTTGCTGCTGTATTAGGGCATCCCTACGGACCGAATACCGAACGGGGTGTCTATCGAACGACCGATGGGGGTAAAACCTGGGACAAAGTCTTGTACAAAGACCAGGATACCGGCGCCATTCAGGTAACCATCGACCCGAAAAATCCAGCCATTGTCTATGCTGATTTGTGGACAGCACAGGAAGGTCCCTGGGAAAACGGTGCCTGGCAAGGCAAGGAAAGTGGACTGTATAAATCAACGGATGGCGGCACAAGCTGGCAGAAACTCACCAAAGGACTGCCTACCGTTGAGCAGGGATTGGGGCGAATTGGTTTTTGTATCGCGCCCAGCAGTCCTAATCGGCTCTATGCTACCGTCGATGCGCCCGAACTCGGTGGCGTCTATCGCTCAGACGATGCGGGCGAAACCTGGACGCGCTTCAATAAAGATCCGCGACTATGGGGTCGTGGCAGCGATTTTGCCGAAGTAAAAGCACATCCCACTAATCCAGATATTCTTTTTATTGCCGATGTGTCTGCCTGGAAATCAGAAGATGGAGGAAAAACCTGGAATGATTTTCGGGGGGCGCCTGGTGGCGATGATTATCACCGACTCTGGATCAATCCAAACAACCCCAACACGATGTTGTTGGCGGGCGATCAGGGAGGTATTATTACGGTGAATGGCGGACAAACATTTAGCTCCTGGTATAACCAGGCAACAGCACAGTTTTATCATGTCAGCACCGATAACAGTTTTCCCTATAACGTGCTGGGTGGTCAGCAGGAAAGTGGCTCAGTGGGCATTGCCAGCCGCGGTAACGATGGCCAGCTAACCTTTCGGGAATGGCATCCGGTTGGTGTCGAGGAATATGGCTATGTAGCCGCCGATCCACTCGATCCTAATATTATATATGGGGGTAAGATTACCAAATTCGACAAACGGACGGGCCAGGTGCAGAATATTGCACCGGAAACTGTTCGTAGTGGCAAGTACCGATTTGTGCGAACGGCCCCGGTTTTGTTTTCTCCTATCGACCCAAAAACACTCTATTTCGCGGGCAACGTACTGTTTAAAACACAGAACGGTGGAAACTCCTGGCAAATCATCAGTCCCGACCTTACTCGCGAAACCTATCCTGACATTCCCGAAAGCGTTGGGGTATATCGTACCGACGCCATGAAAACCATGCCCCGACGTGGGGTAATTTATACCATTGCTCCCTCGTTCAAGGACGTAAATACGATCTGGGCTGGTACGGATGATGGCTATATTCAGATTACCCGTGATGGGGGTAAAACCTGGAAAAATGTTACCCCTTCTGGCGTTGGCTCCTGGAGTAAAGTGTCGATTATGGACGCTGGCCACTTTGATGTCAACACGGCCTATGCCGCTGTCAACCGCATCCGGTGTGATGATATGCGTCCGCACATCTATCGGACCCACGATGGAGGCAAAACCTGGCAGGAAATCGTAACCGGTTTGCCCAATGATCCGATCAACACCGTCCGCGAAGACCCCATTCGGAAAGGCTTATTGTTTGCCGGATCAGAAACAGCCGTCTACGTCTCATTCGATGATGGCGGGCACTGGCAGTCACTCCGACTGAATATGCCCGCAACCTCCATTCGCGATCTGGTCATTAAAGACGACGATCTGGTGGTTGGTACTCATGGGCGGTCGTTCTGGATTCTGGACGATATTAGCCCCCTACGTCAGGTAACAACTGAACTGATAAAAGCGGAGAGCATTCTGTACAAGCCCCAACGAGCGTACCGCGTTCGCTGGAATATGAATACGGATACACCTTTGCCACAGGAAGAACCTGCGGGGCAGAATCCGCCCGATGGGGCCATCATCAATTATTACCTTGCTGCCGATGCGAACTCAGTTGTAACGCTGGATGTCCTGGATGCGGGCGGTAAACTCATTCGTCACTACCGCAGTGATGAACAGCCCTACAATGTTCCTGATGTAAATCTGCCCTCTTACTGGATCCGGCCACAGCAAATTTTATCGGCAAAAGCAGGTTCTCATCGTTTCCTGTGGGATATGCACTATACGCCCCTGCCCCTTCCGCCAGCCTACCCGATTGCAGCCACCTATCATCAAACGGCTCCTGACCCTACATCGCCCTGGGTACTACCCGGAACCTACACGATTAAACTGACGGTAAATGGTAAAGTATATACTCAACCGCTTACCATCACGATGGACCCGCGTGTAAAGGTGAGCCCGGCAGTGTTGAAACAGCAGCATGACCTTTCCATAGCTGTTTATGAAGGCCGGAAACAGGTAATAAATTTATTGGGCGAAGCACAGAGTATTCAAGCCAAGGCTACTACCGACATCCAGAAAAAGAAAGTCGATGAGCTGAAAACCAGCTTAACAAGTTTGAACCGGGCCTTCAGTTCTATTTTTGGTGTACTACAGGATACCGACATGCAGCCAACCACGCAAGCGATAGCGACTGCCAATGAAGCACTAGCCACGTTGAAAAAAACGTTGGCGCAGTGGGCGCTTCTGAAAAATGATATTCGATAGCCAGCACGATTAGTTTTTACGCCGGATTGGGATTGGGCACCTGAAAATATATACACTAATTTTAAAAAGACCCAGCAACTGATGCAAACCGGATTGCCTGTCTTTATAGAACGAATGAAGAAATGCAATCTGAATTCATCCATTGTTCTTAAGACAGATTGAGCCTTTCCTTTGGGTGGATGATTGCCTGAAAGTATAAATAGGTAAAAATAAGTTTTAGAACTGCCGCTACGGTTAATCACCAATACCCTGGTCATAAGTTAATTAGGTTCTGGCGGGTAGCTACTGCGTCCAGTGGATAAACAATCAACAAGATTGTTTATCCACTGGACGCAGTAGCTGTAGAAATTAGCCCGTTTTCGCTCTTTCACCCTTTTGAGCTTTCTCCTCGACCCTTTCGTCATCTCGGGCCACTTCTTCCTGCTGTTTTTTATTTTCGCGTTCAAAAACCCGGATCAGCACAATAAAATAGGAGAGGAGCAGTGGGCCAATTACCAGACCCAGAATACCGAAAATAGGAACGCCCAAAACAATACCGGTTAGCGTAATGAGGGGATGAATATCGCCCATGCGCTTGGCAAGCATAATACGGAGCAGGTTGTCGATGTTGATAATCACGATAGCGCCAACCAGCAGAATGCCAATACCCTGCCCCGTATCGCCCTGCGATAGTTTAATTAACCCTGCCGGAGCCCAAACCAGTGGCGTGCCCAGAATCGGAATAAAGGCCAGAAAAAAACCAACAACACCCCAGAAAGGGGCATCGGGTACGCCAAAAATCCAGAGTGTCAGCCCCGTTAACACTCCCTGCACAAACGAAACCAGTGCCTGCCCGATCACATTGGCGTTGACGTTGTTTTTGAGTGATTCGCCCAACTCCCGTTGCGTGTCGCGTTTGAATGGCAGGTATTTCTGTAAACCTTTCTGAAAATCTTCCTGCTGAACAAACATGAAATACATCGTGAAAAACATCAGACCCAGAATCACGATGAAGTCAAGCGTACCGCCAGCCAGCGATGGCAATAGTTTAGAGGCATAGCCTGCTGCCTGCTGCGATAGGGCTTTAATATTTTGCGGACTAGTTATCTGGTAGCCTGTCAGGTCTTCGGCTTTTTTGACCAGATTCAAAATTTCGTCGGTGTGCTGGCTGTAGTACTGAATTCGTCCGATAAGCAGCAAACTCAGCGTCAGAAAAGGCAGAATAATAACTACCAACGCAAACAGAATGAGCAGCGAAGCAACAAGTGGGCGATTCCAGTTGTGTTTGAGCGCTAGTGTTGCGAACCATGGACGAAAGACTACGTATAGGATTCCGGCGCCAAAAAAAGCCGATATATAGCTGCTAAGACCTACAATAATAAAACCGGCAATAACCAGAAGGCTGGTAATAAGAAGAACCCGTTGCTGTTGGGGCGTATAAATAGTTGCCATAAAGGAGTTTTCTGCTATTTAAGCACTAACCTAACAACACGGAAAAGCATGGCAAATGTTTTGACCGCTAACATTCTGTAGCGCTCAACGCCAGCCCGGCTTCCGAGGTTTCCTTGTATTTGGTCGACATGTCGCGACCGGTTGCTTTCATGACTTTCACAACGGCGTCGAGCGAGATTTTTTGTAGCGATGCGGCTCCGGAGGTGGCCAGCAGAAAAGCATTATAGGCTTTGACGGCCCCCATGGCATTCCGCTCAATACAGGGAATCTGGACATAGCCGCCAATGGGGTCGCAGGTCATGCCCAAATGGTGTTCGATTGCGATTTCGGCGGCTGCTTCAATGGCTTTGATAGACCCGCTGGGTTGTGCACAACGAGTCAGAAAAGCCGCCCCCATTGCCGAAGCGGTGCCAATTTCGCCCATGCAGCCCATTTCTGCCCCCGAAATACTGGCATTGTGTTTTACCAGAAACCCAATAGCCGCAGCCGCCAGCATTCCAGCACGCAGCGTGGCTTTGTCGTGATGAAAATGATACCTGGCCAGGTAGGTGAGTCCCGGAATTACGCCCGACGCTCCCGATGTAGGTGCCGTTACAACAATACCACCTGCCGCATTTTCTTCGGAGGCCGCCAGGCAATAGGCATTCAGGAAAATCAGAAAACTATCCGACGATTGACTCATGCCTTTGGCCTGCCGAAACAGAATGGGGGCTTTTCGGGTCAGCTTGATCGAGCCGGGTAAGATGCCTTTGTGTCGCAGGCCACGCCGAACAGCTTTATGCATGAACTCCAGAATGAGATCGATTCGTTGGTTGACCTCGGCCCGTGTGCGTCCGGTCAAGGCCATTTCGTTGGTCATAATCAACTCGTCAATTCGCAGATTATGAGTAGTAAGCTGTGTTTTTAGCTCGGTCATTGTACTGTATGGATACGGTACCGACTGAACGTCGGGAATTGCTTCGGGTTCACCTTTTCGGATAATGAAACCACCCCCAACCGAATAGTATTCTTCCTGATAAAGAACCTGTTCATGGTGCCGGAGTTGTAGCACCATCGTGTTGGCGTAGGGCGACGGGTATCGCTTTCGCTCAAAATGGATATGCTGCGGTTCCAGCAAAATGGTGGTGGCCCCCACCAGAATCGGGTAGGAGCTAGCCGGGTTCTGAAGCAGTTCGAGCAGCGCATCGGGATCGGTTGTTTCAGGCTGCCATCCCAGAAGCCCGGCCACAACGGCGCGGTCGGTTCCATGACCTTTGCCGGTGGCGCTAAGTGATCCATAGAGCAACACATGCACCGAGTTAGCCTGGGTTTGTAGGTCGGCAGAAAGCTGGGCTAACCGCTGTCGGAAATCATAGGCGGCTTTCATCGGGCCGATGGTGTGTGAGCTCGATGGGCCCGGCCCAACCTTAAACAAGTCGAAAACCGAGGTCGTAATAGGAGCACTGATCATGTTGATGAGTCGAATTAAGCAAGCAGGGACACTAAGGTAATCGGTAAAACGATATGTGTTGAACCGTACCCTGTGTTATATAAAAAAGTCGGGTCCCGGGGCCCGACTTTATGGGTTTTGTTAGACCGAAACGATGGGCTAATTAGCTTATACGGCTACGTCGAGGCTTCGAATTTGAGCCAGATATTCGGTAGGGAGCAGAGCCCGTTGTACGATCGATCGTAAACCAAGTGAATTCAGGATTTTGTAAAGGCCAATGGAATTGTTGAGCCAGGGCTTTTTAGGTAAGGCCAGCAGTTGACTAACCTGATCGGGAACCAGAACGGCCTGAGCCTGCCGCAACAGATCGTATCGCCAGCCCCCGAGTTGCTGGCGATAGCGCCGGAACAGTTTATCGGTAAATTCACTACGAACCAAGTCGCGGTTCAGGTGGGCGTCCCGATCGAGTTTCCAATCGACATAAGTTATGGGCAAATCGGGCACGCTCATACCAGCGCCAACTTCCCGAAAGGTATGAAACAGCTCTTCCCGTTCGGTATCGGTAAGCGGGCGGTGCAGTGTTTCATAGGCTCGTTCCGAATAGTCGATGAGCATATACAATACATCGCGATAGGCCCAGTCGGGAATCTGATAGCCACGCTTTCGTTCAACTCCTCCATGAATGGCACTCATCCGGGCAATAGCCTGACGAGCCTGTGTTTCAGGGGCAAACACAATTTCCTGTGCATATCGGACGGTGGAGAATAAACGGGCAATCGGGTCGGTAGGGAGTTTTCCGGTAAAAAATAACCAGTCAACCGCACGATTCAGGGCAAACTCAGCAGCCGATCCCGCAAAAACCAATAAAATAACGTCAGCATCACCCCAGATCTGACGAACAATCGAGTTGTGATTAACGAAATAAGCCATCAGTACGTTGTTGATTAGCAAAGCAGCTAGTAAAGTCCGACATCGGTAAGGGGACTCAACCAATTGCCTACATAGCTAAGACAACAAATTCAACGCGTCGGTTCTTACGTTTATTTTCTTCTGAATCGTTGGGAGCGGCTGGGCGTGTATCGCCGTAGCCATTGGCCTGCAAGCGTTCTTCGGCAATGCCATGCCGAATGAGGTAGTTTCGGATGACTTTAGCGCGGTTTTCGGACAGGTATTGATTAAGCCGCCGGTCGCCAACATTGTCGGTGTGGCCAGCAATTTCGATCACCAGTTTGGGAAGCGATACAAGTGTTTTTACCAGTTTGTTAAGTTGCGGATACGATTCTGACCGTAACACATAACTGCTCTGGTCGAAGTAAACATTGTCGAGCCGAAATGCCTGATTAACCTGTAAATTTCGAAAAATACTATCGGCTTTGAGGTCTTCTTTTTCGAGTTGAACAACATACCCATAGTCGGCGCAGGTATCGCACGAAACAACCATAATTTCTTCGGTTTCGTAATAACCCTGCGCTTTCGTTACGACGGATAATGTATCGGTGCGGGTCAGGATAAAGGTATACGGTTGTCCTGGCTGACTTTTTCCTTCAAATTGCTTTTTGGCCAGCCGAGCCTGAATATGAAACAAAGCGGGAAGTTCTTCGGCTGTTTTTTCGTCTACGGCCTTAAGGCTAAACAGCGTTTGCTGGCTGGGTGCCGGAGCTGTGGCTATCTTTTTAAGAACCTGTCCGTTAGCGAGGGAGCCAGCAAACAGGCATAGAAAAATAAGGATTGAAATACGCATTGCGGTACGGTGGTATATGGGTATAACGATAGTACCGCAAAATAAATGCCGATTTAAGAAAAAGGCACTGGATGTTGGTCAATAGTCATTGGATACTAGTTTCCAGCCAATGACTATTGACCAACATCCAGCCTTATCGGTTTATTGCTGGATTTTCACGGCTTGTCGGGCCAGGAGTTTCCAGTCGCCTTTCTGCTTAACCCAGATCAGGAGTACTGACAGTTTGGCCTGTCCGGGTTTGCCATTATCGCTGGTATCGGCAAAGAGTTTATGCCGTACCCAGGCCGTATTGTCAACAACGGTAACTGTCTGATCGGTCAGTTCAATGGTTTTGAAGTCGGAGGCACCACTTGTCAGTGCTTCCATAAAAGCGGCTTTGTCTTCTATTTTTCCGCTCGAATGCCCATAAGTCAATTGAGTTGCCGTAATGGCGTCAAGCCCAGCCTTATCTGGGTCGATCATGAGCTTGCGAAGTTTTTCAACAGCCTGAGCAACAGCCTGATCCTGCTTTTGGGCCCAGCCGTCAACGGCAGTTAGCGTACATAAAGCAATGAGTAAGAACAACAGCTTTTTACAATGCATCTTTCTTTTGTTTTGTAGTTGATCGGACGGTTTCAACCTCTAAAGTCCGCTTGTGGTTGTTGTTTACTTACCTGGTATTTGGTTTATGGTTTACGGTGGTGCTGCCTGCTGGCCTAGATCTCATTGAGGCAGCGCCACCGTAAACCATAAACCATACTCCTACTTATCCCACCAAACCGGCTGGTAGATGTCGTCAACTACGGTTGCGTTGAGGTTATAGTTGCGTTCATCCTGCGAAGTGGGCAACCGGACAGGAATCGCTTTTTTCTGCGAATCCTGATTGGCCGTCAACTTGGGTAAGCTGGTCCGACGCCAATCATTGTAGCCTTCGGGCGATGTGAACAGAGCTACATATTTTTGGGTAATAATTTTTTCCAGCGAAATTGTTGTGGCCGTTTCGCTTGCTACTTTTTGTTTGAAATCGGCCGAAATCGGCGAACCCGTAATCCGGTTGACTGAAGCGGCTACGGCTGTGTTGAACGCAACTGCAGCTTCGGCGGCTTTCCCAAGCCGTAGTTGAGCTTCGGCTTCAATAAATTTAGCTTCGGCATAGGTAGCAATGGGTGTGGGTGAATCGGCCGATGCAACGCCCGGCCCCGGATCAGACGCTGCCGAATTGTCAGACTCTTCGGGGGCTAATCCTGAGTAGCCACCTGCTTCATCTTTGTCTACCAGATAGGGTAATCGGGGGTCGGCGGTTGTTTTGAGATAATCGACAAAAAACTTGCCCATTTTAATGTAGCCCGCCCGGTTCGATAGAAAATCGTACCATTGATTAAAACTACCGGCAATGTTATAGAAAACGGCATTCATATCGGGTTGGTCGGCCGAGACATGGCTGAGTGCGGCCAGTGCCTGTGTGGCACTACCCGACGGATCGACCTGACTTAGCCGGTTAGCATACCGTGCTTTAATGATGTAGGCTGCGTTGATCCAGGCAGTAACGTCCCCTTTAAAGATAATATCGTCGGCAGCGGGCAAAAACTGATTGGCCGACTGGGGCTGGCTTAAGTTACTTATAGCCTCATCGAGCAGTGCCTGAATACCTTTGATCACATCTTCCTGCTTGTCGTATTTGGGCTGAAAATTACCCTGCAAACCCATTGCGGCTTCGTTGTAGGGTACATCTCCCCAAAAGTCGGTAGCCATACCAAAGCTGAGAGCCATCAGAATTTTTGTCATCCCCGAATAATAAGGGTTCTGGTCGCCATATTTGTCCAGTAGTGTTCGGGCATTGATAAGGGTGCCATTGTAAATGGTTCCCCACTCGTTTGTAATATCGGCTTCCGTGATGACATACTGTCCGAAGGTCTGATATTGAAACTGGTTGCCCGCAGCCTGCTGAGCCAGCACACTGCTAATACGGCCTAACTGCCCGCCATACGTAGCAAACGTCGACACTTCGGCACCCGACAGGAGAAGGGCTGCCGAGGCCGTTTCGGGAGAGTTTGGGTTGACCCCATATTCATCGAACTGATTTTTGCAGGAGCTGGTAGCCAGCGCCATTGCCAGTGCTGCAAGGAGTATCTTTTTCATAGCGAAATATCTTTGTGAGTGAGTTAGAAACCGAAGTTGATGCCGAAGATGTATGAGCGAGTACCGGGGTTATTGAAATAATCGAAACCCTGCAGGTTTGAACCTGCGCCCGTCAGGCTGGTTTCCGGATCGACACCTTTATAGTTGGTACTCAGGTACAGATTGCGGCTACTCAGCGATAGGTCGACGTAATCAACGTATTTCTTGAATTTGATTCGATAGCTCAGGCTAACTTCGCGGAGCCGGAACCAGTTGACGGTTTCTACAAACTGTTCGGCTGCTCCACCATTATCGCCCAGATAACGACCAAAATAATTGAGGGCAGAAATGGCTGTGGTATTTGGCGTACCGTCGGCCATTACGCCAGGAATCACATAAGTATGTTCGCGGTCGGCCGATTCCTGAGTGCGGCCAAGGCGTTGGAGCCGGGCATAGGTACCGTTCCAGATGGCACCTCCATGACGAATGTCGATGAGGGCTGTTAAGGTAATGCCTTTGAAGGTAAACGTGTTGCGGAGGTTGCTGAGCCATTGCGGATACGGATTGCCAATGTTTTGCTGAGCACCTTGCAGTTGGGGCAATCCATTCGAGCCAATGATGAGCTGCCCTTTATCGTCGCGCTGCCATTTGGTGCCATATAAGACTCCTAATGGCTGACCAACAATGGCATAGCCACCAATGCCGTTGAAAGCCGATTCCAGACTTAGCTCCGTTACGCCTTCAGTCAGTTTAAGTACTTTGCTCCGGTTCATCGACCAGTTCAGGTTTATATCCCAGGAGAAAGCCGGGGTTTTTATGGCATTGATGCCGAGCATCACCTCAACGCCCCGGTTGCGCAATTGGCCCGAATTGGTGTAACTGGCCGTAAAACCCGATGCCGGTGCTGTTGGGCGTTGCAACAGAATATCGACGGTTGTCTGGTTATAAACCGTGACGTCGAGATCAATTTTATTTTGCAGAAACTTCACGTTCAGACCTGCTTCCAGGCCCTTCACACGCTCGGGTCGTAGGTTAGGCGAACCTACCACCTGATTATAATAAGCAAAGCCATTTACACCTCCATATGGGAAAATAAGCCCGTTGGTAAACCCATCCGTAAACGACGGCTTACCAAAGTACGTACGGGTCCGATACGGAACCGGCGGAATGCCTGATTCGGCATAAGCCAGGCGTAGTTTGCCGAACGAGATAGGTGTATTTTTTAGAACGCTTTCCGTAAATACCCACGATAGTGAAGCCGAGGGATAAAAGAAGTTGTTTTTCTGTGTGCGATCAAAAGTCGACGACCATTCATTGCGGCCAGTCAATGTCAGGTATAACTGATTGGCATAATCGAAATCGGCCTGCCCAAAAACAGCGGTTGTTAGTCGGCGTGTACCCGTATTGGAGGCATATAGTTCGGCGGCATTGCCCAGATTGTAAAAATTCGGGATCGACAGATTGCGACCGCGAGCAAAGTTGTCGGTAAAATTGAACGAGGTAATATTATGGCCAGCCGTGTAGTTTACGCCGAATTTTTCACTAAAACGGTGCTCTCCCCGTAGCAGCAGATCGGCATAAACATCGCGACTAACGACATTGTCGTAATTTACCTGGCCGTATGTTTGCTGGTTATCATCGCCGTTTGAACTGATAGCAAACACTTGCCGACGAGCATCCGAATAGGCATCGACGCCAATTTTATAGGTAAAATCCAGATGCGACGACCGGTGGTAGTTCAGGTATACGTTGCCCAACACGCGGTTGATATCGTCGGTAAATGGATTATTGTACGCCGTAAAAAATGGGTTGTCGTAGAACGCGTAGTAGTTACGATTGAACCCATTTGGGTAGTGATAATCCCGCAAATCGTATGATGCCGGTGCCCGCAGAAGGCTTAGCATTACGCCAGCTACATTGCTGCCATTCTGGGCTTTTATCCCTCCCGATTTCATGTAGCTCACCGTACCACCAATCTTCAGATTATCGGTCATGTATGCATCGGCAGTCAGACGAATTGTATTTCGTTTGTAATCCGTATTCGGTACTACTCCATTTTGAATCAGATTGCCAAACGAAATCCGGAAATTTGCCCGGTCGTTGCCACCCGTTAGTGCTACATTGGTCGTGTGCGAAACGGCTGTTTTGAAGAAATTACCCGTGTTGTCGAATGTTTGAAGCCCCGGCACGCTCGAAATTTTAGGTCCCCAGCTATTAGGCGTACCGGCAGCCAGGTCGTCGTCGGTGCCGAGTCGCTGATCGGGCCCTGCATCGGCTGTTTGGTAAACGCCATTCGCACCCTGGGCATATTCGGACTGTAGTTTGGGGAGTTTGTTTACCTGCGACAGTTCGAGCCGATAACTTACCGTTACGCCAATTCCTCGTTGGCTGCGCCCTTTTTTGGTTGTGTAAATGATTGCCCCATTACCGGCTCTGGCCCCATAGAGTGCCGATGCCGCGGGGCCTTTCAGAATCGTTACGGAGGCAATATCGTCGGGGTTGAGGTCCAGAGCCCGGTTGGAGTTGTTAACGCCCTGTAGATTCGGATTGAAGGGATAGTCGGCTGACGAAGAGGTGAATGTTTCGTTATTGATCGGTACGCCATCCACTACAATCAAAGGCTGTTGTTCGCCCGTAAAGGTTGACGGCCCTCGCAATACAATTTTGCTGGAGGCTCCCGGCGTACCGGCCGAACTGGTCACGATTACCCCCGCCGTTTTGGCTGCCAATCCCTGAATTATGTTTGGCTCGCCCGAACGGGTAAGCACATCGCCCTGTAAATTCGATACCGAATAGCCTAACGTTCGTTTTTCGCGCTGAGAGCCCAGTGCCGTAACAACCACTTCCTGCAATTGTTTCGTATCTGCTTTGAGAGCTACATTAATTGTCGACTTTGATCCGACCTTAATTTCCTGCGATTCAACACCGATAAAGCTATAAATAAGGGTGGCATTGTCGGATACTGTAATCTGATAGTTACCGTCAGCATCTGTATTGGTGCCGCGCGTGGTTCCCTTAATCTGCACATTGGCTCCGGGCAGGGCTTTCCCGTCTTCGGCAGTTGTGACCTTACCTGTCACACTTCGTTCCTGCGCGTATGCACAGTGTAATGAGCCAATCATCACAAATAGGTAGAAGATAGTTTTCATAGTTAAATCATGAAATTTAATTAAATAGACATATTTTGAACTGTTGATAGCCAGTTTAAATGCTTCAAACGTTTGTAGCACCAAAAGACTAATTGACTAAGTAGAAGAGGAGTGGCTTACAGCGGGGTTATTGTCCGGGTAGGGTGGGCTGGTTTCGGGCTACTGATTTTTAGCGTTCGCACATCGGTGTCCAGACCATTTGAAATCGCTAATTGATACATGCCTTCAGCTAGTTCAGTCAGATTGATATTCAACCGTACCGTTGTGTCGAGTGGAGTCAGTATTTTCTCGAAAAAGGAGGCTCCATCGGCATCAGAAAGCTGTATTGATACCGTCCCTCCCAGTTGTTTGTCGATGTTAACGCGCAGAAAACGTCCATCTTTCGATACATAAGCGCCAGCATTGTAATGGGCAAGGCGAGTTAGCTGGGCTCGTTGTCGGGGCTGAGGTATTGGCGAAGCTGCTACCTGAAACTCAAGAAGCAGAGCGAACAGAAAACAGGTAGAGAAAGATTTCATAACCGCACGTTGTTAGGTTCATTCGTTGTTGTGAGATACCGTTTGGGTCCGGTATCCCAAAGACGTGCGTACGTAGGAAAAGTAATTGTTTTGTGATGAACGGTTACTTTTCTGTATGAATGGCCTGGGAGATGGCCAGGCGGATTATTTGCGTATTGTTACGTAACCAGTTAGAGTGAATTGAATAAGTAATGATTGTAACTTGGAAACGAGTTTATAAAAAAAGAAGCCAGTCGTTCCTGACTGGCTTCGGGACTTAGTTTATTTTCAAAACAGCCATAAAGGCTTCCTGCGGAATTTCTACATTGCCGACCTGCCGCATCCGTTTCTTTCCTTTTTTCTGTTTTTCGAGCAGTTTACGTTTCCGCGAAATATCACCGCCATAGCACTTTGCCAACACGTCTTTGCGAAGTGCGCTTAGGGTCTCACGGGCAATGATTTTCTGACCGATAGCGGCCTGAATAGCTATTTCGAACTGTTGGCGTGGAATTAATTCCCGAAGCTTCTCGCACAGTTTTTTACCCCATTCATACGATTTTGACCGGTGAACGATGGCCGATAACGCATCGACTTTATCGCCGTTGAGCATCACATCCAGCTTCACCATGTCCGATTCGCGATTGTCCATAAACTCATAATCAAGCGAAGCATAACCACGGGAAATTGTTTTGAGTTTATCGAAAAAATCGAATACAACTTCTGCCAATGGCATCTCAAACTGGAGTTCAACCCGATCGGCAGTCAGGTAAACCTGATTTTTGAGAATACTTCGTTTGTCCATACACAAGCTCATGATTCCGCCAACGTATTCGGCCTTCGTAATGATCTGGGCTCTAATGAACGGTTCTTCAATGAAGTCGATCAGGTTTGGTTCGGGCATATCGGCTGGTGCCGATACCTGAATTTCCTGGCCTTTGGTTGTTAATACCTCAAACCGTACCGATGGTACGGTAGTGATGACAGTCATGTCGAACTCACGTTCCAGTCGCTCCTGTACAATTTCCATGTGCAGCATTCCCAGGAAGCCACAACGGAACCCAAAGCCCAAAGCCGCCGATGTTTCGGGTTCCCAAACCAGAGCAGCATCGTTGAGCTGAAGCTTTTCCATCGCATCACGCAAGTCTTCAAATTCGCTGGTTTCTACCGGATAGATACCGGCAAATACCATCGGTTTAACTTCTGAGAAGCCCTGAATGGCAGTTTTAGCCGGGTTGTCGATGGTTGTAACGGTATCGCCCACCTTTACTTCTTTAGCCACTTTAATACCTGATATCAGGTACCCTACATCGCCACATTCGATAACGTCTTTGGGCTCCTGGGTCAGACGTAGAGTTCCAATCTCATCGGCAAAATACTCTTTGCCGGTATTCATGAATTTCACCTTGTCTCCCTTGCGAATGCGGCCGTTTTTAACCCGAAAAATAACTTCAATACCTCGGTAAGAGTTAAAATGTGAGTCGAAAATAAGGGCTTGCAGCGGAGCATCAGGGTCGCCTTTCGGTGGGGGAATCCGTTCGACGATGGCAGCCAGGATTTCGGGAACGCCGATTCCTTCTTTACCCGATGCCGGAATGATGTCGTTACGGTCGCAGCCCAGCAGGTCGACCATCTCGTCTTTAATTTCTTCGGGCATAGCACCGGGCAGGTCAATCTTATTCAGCACAGGAATAATGACCAGATCGTTGTTAAGTGCCAGATACAGGTTGGAGATTGTCTGTGCTTCGGTACCCTGTGAGGCATCAACGAGTAGGAGAGCACCCTCGCAGGCAGCAATTGACCGCGATACTTCGTAGCTAAAATCGACGTGACCAGGCGTATCGATCAGATTTAGTGTATACAACTCGCCGTTGTACATATAATCCATTTGAATGGCATGGCTCTTGATGGTAATACCCCGCTCGCGCTCCAGGTCCATGTCGTCGAGCAATTGGGCCTGCATATCGCGCGACCCTACAGTCTTGGTAAATTCTAATAATCGGTCGGCTAAAGTGCTTTTGCCGTGATCGATATGGGCAATAATGCAAAAATTACGGATATGCTTCACGTTATAAAACGGAGGAGTCTATACTTAGAAACCACAAAAATAGGTAAAAAAGTCCGCGTTTGAATCAACTATAAGTGGCTATAAAAAAACAAACGCCGGTCTCATCGCGGAGCCGGCGTGTTCAATTACACTTCATCAACAAACTAAAAACCAAATGCTGTAGGAGGGGGACTCGAACCGCCCACGGTGCAGTTAGCCACAGTACAACTCTGGTGGTCAACCCCAGTCGCCCTTGCGGGCGGCATTATGCTGCGTTTATCCCTTATCACCACCCCCGAGACAGGAGGGCACGTCTGCCAATTTCGACATCCTACAGTGTGAGGAAAAGTTATCAAGAAGATCGGCGTGTGACCCCGCTCGATCAACTTGACAATGCAAAGGTAATAGAGGGCCTTAATTGTTGCAAATTTTACATAAAAATTTCTTAAAATTTACAAATCAGTCAAAAAAAAGGTATTTTTGTTGATCTTTATCAAATACAAACTAGAAATGACCGAGAAAAATTTAGAAATTGATAATACGGATCTAAAAATTCTCAGTTTGCTGATGCAGGATGCCAACATGCCTTATACCGAAATCGGGAAACGTATTTTTGTTTCGGGGGGCACAGTGCATGTTCGCATGAATAAAATGAAACAGATGGGGATTGTGCGTGGCTCACAGTTGGTGATTGATCATACAAAGCTCGGGTGGGACATTAGCGCTTTTCTGGGGATTTATCTGGATAAAAGCTCGCTCTACAGCGAAGTTTCCGAACAGCTTGAAAAAATTCCGGAGGTCGTCAATATTCATTATACGACTGGTATCTATAGCATTTTTGCTAAAATTGTCTGCCGCGACACGCAGCACCTGCGGGAAGTTCTACACGATAAGATTCAGAAAGTCTCTGGTATCCAGCGGACCGAAACCTTTATTTCGCTGGAAGAGAGCGTCAATCGATCCATTCCGTTTAGCGAAGGAAAGGGGGTGTAGGGCTTCGCGCAGGGAGGGCGTGGCTGTACTGTACAATCCTCCGTGCCCCAAGCCCTACACCCTTGTGAACCCTAAACCGCTTCTGGTTTGTTATAGCGAACATTAACTTGAATTTCATGCAACCTACAATTCATGCAACCACAGTGGTTGGTATCCGGCATAATGGCCAAGTCGCGCTAGGGGCCGATGGGCAGGCTACCATGGGCAACACCGTTGCCAAAAGTAATGTACGGAAAGTACGCGTTCTGATGGGTGGAAAAATTCTCGCGGGTTTTGCCGGTTCTACGGCCGATGCCTTTACACTGATCGAGCGTTTTGAAGAAAAACTAAACGCCTATGGTGGTAACCTTAAACGGGCAGCAATCGAGCTGGCCAAAGACTGGCGTACAGATCGTTATTTGCGAAAACTGGAGGCTATGCTCATTGTGGCGTCAAAAGACGATTTATTGATTATATCCGGTACGGGCGATGTGATTGAACCTGATAGTGAAATTGCGGCAATCGGATCGGGGGGCGTATATGCCCAGTCGGCAGCGGTAGCGTTGAAAAAACACGCCCCTTCACTTTCGGCCGAAGAAATGGTGCGCGAGAGCCTGCATATTGCTGCCGATGTCTGCATCTATACCAATCATAATTTGGTAGTGGAAACGTTATAAGGAAATAAGACAGATCGTTCTGATACCCTCCGGACCGGGGCTAGGTTTGCTTATTTCTTTTTTTATATTTGCGAGATACTGTTTTTCCGACGTTATGAAATTTCTCAGCCAGTCTGCTCCAAAGGTGATGAACCGGCGCATTGCGCTGGGCTTCTTTGTGGCCGTGGTCCTGATTGCGTCGGGGTTCACATTGTCGTTCTACAGCTATAATCAATATGGCGACGATACGGGTCGTGTTCGGCATACATATGAAGTATTGAGTTCGCTCCAGAATATTCTTTCGCTGGTAAAAGATGTTGAATCGGGGGCGCGAGGGTATCTGCTAACGAACGATTCGACCTATCTTGAGCCTTACCAGACTGCCATTGCTGCCATACCTGGCCGAATTGAAGAACTACGTGTTCTGATGGGCGATAATCCATTACAAAAACAGCGAATCTCAAGACTAAGCCGGTTGGTTAATGCTAAAATTGATATTGCCCAACAGCGGATAAAAAACCGGGCTTCTCAGTCGCCTGTTGTTCTTAAATTGAGTGGTGAAGGCCGTCGGCGTATGGAAGCTCTTCGGCGTCATGTATCCGTGATGGTCGATACGGAACGTACGCTGATGGAAATGCGAAACCGGCAGGCTGCCCGTTCGTTTCGAAACACGCTCATTATTATTTTTGCGTTGTCTTTACTGACCTTTCTGGCATTGGTTATTTCCTATCGGCTACTGGAGCAGGAACTGACGCGTCGGCAGCAGAATGAAGACCAGCTTCGTGCCTATGAAGCCAGGCTTAAAGAACAAATTCGCCAACTGGAAGCGTCTAATGAAGAACTTGAGCGATTTGCATTTGTGGCCAGTCATGATCTTCAGGAGCCACTTCGAAAAATTCAGTCGTTTGCTAACCTTATTACGGACCGATATGGCAATCTGTTCGATGGCGACAGCCTGATGTTTATGGACAAAATTGTTCACTCGGCCGAACGAATGTCGAAGCTAATTAAAGATTTATTAAACTTTTCCCGTATTTCGAATCATCAGGAAGAGTTCAAGCCAGTGCCGCTGGCAAGTATTATCCAACGGATTCTGGACGATCAGGAACTTCGGATTAAAGGGCTTGATGTGCAGTTGGAGGTTGGTCAATTGCCTGTTATAGACGCAATTGGTAGCCAAATGGATCATTTGTTTACCAATCTGATTTCAAACGCGCTGAAGTTTACCCGAAACGATGTCAGACCTCTGTTGCGTATTCAGTCGACTCCAGTCGATGGTTCCGTGTATCCTGAACTAATTTCGGGCCGACGTTATTTCGAAATTACAATTGCTGATAACGGAATCGGATTTGATGAAAAATATTTAGATCATATTTTTAAAGTGTTTCAGCGATTGCATGGCAAAAGCGAATTTGAAGGCACGGGTATCGGGCTGGCTATTTGCAAACGGGTAGCTGTCTCTCACCACGGCTATATCACGGCCCGTAGCCAACCCGGCCAGGGGACAACATTTATCGTAGTTCTGCCCGAAAGTCAATCATTACAAGATTATGACCGATCAAACCCAACCGAGACCTATTCATATTCTATTAGTTGATGACGATGAGGACGATCGTTATCTTACTCGAGAAGCGTTTCATCAGCATTATCCTGCCAGCCATATTTCATTTGCTGAAGATGGCGAAGACTTACTTGATTTTTTGACGTATCAGGGCCGTTATTCCGGGGCCGTTCATACACTACCCGAACTGATTCTTCTGGATTTGAATATGCCCCGAAAAGATGGGCGGGAGGCTCTTCGGGAAATAAAAGCCAGCGACCAGCTTCGGCATATCCCTATCGTGGTGCTGACAACGTCGGATGCCAAGGAAGATATTGAGACCTCGTATTTCAATGGAGCCAACAGCTTTATTACCAAACCGCCTACGTTTCAACGGTTGAGCGAAGTAACAAAAGCCATTGGGCAGTATTGGTTCAATGTGGTAACTGTGTGTGACCACGAAACAGAAGAATAAACCGGTGGCGAGTGACGCCCGAAAACGGGTAGTAACGTCACTCACCGCCAACTTATTTGCCGCTCAGATTAACCAGATCGACAAAAATCTTTTCCAGTTCAGCCGTTACTACCCGATTCTGGCCGGGCGTAAATTTGTTGACTAATATACAGAAGCTCATTCGTTCGCCATCGGTTGCTGTAAAATAGCCAGCATAGGCCCGAACCCCTTCAATTGACCCACTTTTTGCCCGTATATTGCCAGCGGCTGCTGTTCGCCGGGCCAGTGATCTGACGGTTCCGGTCTGGCCAAGCACCGGAATGGTTTCGTAGAACTGAGGAAAGGTTTTTTCCCGGCTCAATGCGCTTAGAATGCCTGTCATATTATCGGCTGTGAGCGCCCCAACTGTTGATAGGCCACTTCCGTCGCGAATGCGAAAACCATCCAGATTAACGCCCTTACTTTTCCAGAACTTTAGCAAAGCCTCAATGCTATCGTCGGTAGTCGTTACTGTTTTATCTAATGTTAATGCTGTGGTTCGCAGCAGAGCTTCTGCATACAGGTTAAGACTTTGAAAGTTTGTTTGCTGGGCCAGTTCGGCCAGAGAAGGTGATTGGTGCTGAGTAAGCTTTATTCGTTGGCCTGTTGCGGCTACCGTAGTCGATAAGCCACCACCTACCGAAACCGGAGCACCACTAACCACAACATTAGTCTGTTGGAGTTGTTGATGAAGAGCAAAGGCCGTAAAATAAGCAGGATCGGGTAGCGCACCTTTCACACTGAATTCGTTGGCTGGCTCACCAATGGGCACTTTTCCGGTTAGCCACTGCTGATTCATGAACGGAGCACCGTAAATGTTGACATGATCGCCGGTATGGGCCGCATCGGTTGTTACCGTATTTTGAAACGTAAGATATGGGATGGCCGGGTCGGTGCGTAGAACAGGAGCGGGGGTATTGATGCTGCGTCCTGTTTTGAAAAAAACCCGATATAAATTTTCGTTGATGTTCAGCGCACTTAGGCTGGCCCCGTAGTAATTGCCCAGATCGCCAAAAGGCCAGGTGTCGGGAGTTGTTAATGTGTTGTATAGGCTGGCATCACCTATCACGGAACCCTGAATGCGACGGATACCCACCGATTTGACTGCCAACGCCCAATATTCGAGGAGTGAACTCAGATCAAAATAATTAGGAAAACGCCAACTCCCCAGCGATGGATCGCCACTACCCCTTATGTATACATTTCCGGTTAAAACGCTGTCTTTTATACTGCCGTCGTATTCAAGCGTTGTTGTATAGGTGTAGGTGCTCCCGAGCACAGCCAGAGCGGTTCCGGTGGTTATAAGTTTTAGGGTTGAGGCTGATGGAAGACTTTGGCGGGCATTGTAGCCAATTAGCTCAGTACCATCACTAACCCGCCTGATGGATAAGGCAACGGTGCCGAAACGAGCCGCTGGCCCCGACTGGAAAGCTTCGACATGGGCCAGCAATCGCTGTATGGCCAGCGAATCGGCAACGGAGAACCGACGAGAGGGAATTGTGCTCCAGCCACAGGTGCTGAATTGGCAAATAAGCAGAGAAATGGATAACCAATGGCAAAAATGGGGCATAACTGCGTTTAGAGACGGTTAGGCGATTCGGGGTCTATTTTGTACTTTTGCAAACTTACATAATACTTACCACCTGACTTGTGTTAAAAACTCCACCCTTGACGAGAGATCGAAAAACGCATCGGAATATTAAGCTGTACGCATGAAATTATCGTTTCTGGGGGCGGCCCGGCAGGTAACAGGTAGTATGTACCTGCTGGAACTAGAGGATGACTATCGCATCCTGATTGACTGTGGATCGGACATGGAGAGACCCAACTCCAACGGTCAATCTGGATTACACGAAGCCGCTCCAACTATTCCTCACCGGGGATTTTTCCCGTTTGAGGCTTCGAGTATAAATGTGGTATTACTGACCCACGCCCACGTTGACCATTCGGGTAATCTGCCAAACCTGTATCGGGAAGGGTATGAAGGCCAGATTCTGTGTACTGAACCAACGCTGGCTCTAACCAATGTATTGCTGAAAGATGCCGCATCGCTCAATCAGAAGCGGATCAATGACCTGAATGTCAGCAAAAAACAGAAAGTGAAAGAGCGGCAGGTACAGATGCAGAAAACGCTCTATCTGGATAAACAGGTGCGGGAGGCAATGGAGAATGTTGTCCCCATTGCATTCAACCGAAAGTTCAGACTTACCAGCAACGTTGATGTCACGTTTATTCCGGCGGGCCATCTGCTGGGAGCCGCTCATATCGTGATCAATGTGTTTGAAAATGGAGAGCGTAAGAGTATTTGCTTCTCGGGCGATATTGGTCGGAAGAACTACCCACTCCTGGTCGACCCGGCACCCGTGCCCGCTGTTGATTATCTGGTTTGCGAAAGCACGTATGGCAATCGGTTGCACGAGAACCACATGTCGCCCGAAGACGCACTGGCCGATGTAATCCAGCGGACCTGTATCGACATTCCCGGACGCCTTATTATTCCGTCATTCAGCGTTGGGCGAACCCAGGCGCTGTTGTATACATTAAATCGGCTTTATACGGAACGGAATTTTCCGCCAATACGCGTGTTTTCGGATAGCCCTATGGCATTTGAAAGCTCCAAAATTTACACACAGCATATCAGAATGCTGAATGGCGAGGCTAAAGAATTCTACGAAGAGAATGAAGTACTGTTCGATTTTCAGAACTTTCAGTTTCTCGAATCATCAAAAGCCAGTAAGGCCGTTTCTGACTATGCCGAACCATGTATTATTATTTCCTCGTCGGGAATGGTGCAGGGCGGGCGGGTTGAACACCACGTTGCTCAAAATATTAGCAACCCTTACTCAACCATTCTGATTATTGGCTACTGTGCCGAAGGTACCCTGGGGTGGCGTCTTCTGAATGGACAGCAAACGCTGAGCATCAAAGGGAAAGATCATCAGGTACTGGCCAATATTGAGAAAATAGACGTGTTTAGCGGGCATGGCGACCGCAATGATTTGATGAGTTTTGTTGGCAAACAATCGCCCGAAACGCTAAAAAATATTTTTCTTGTTCACGGTGAATACGAAAGCATGGAGTCCTTTAAGGCAACCCTGTCTGAAGCTGGCTACCCGCAGGTAACTATTCCCAAAAAAGGCGAAAGCTTCGACTTATAAGTAGTGAGTATTTCGACGCGAGGAGTCCCCGATTAGGGTACTTCCTGCTTCTTACTCCTAATGACTAGCTCATGAGAACATACCTCGATTTTGAAAAGCCTATAGCCGATCTTGAAGCGCGGCTGGAAGAGACCAAGAAATTAGCCCAAACCAGTAATGTCGATGTTACTGAAGCGGTTAACATGCTGGAGCTTAGTATCGACAAACTCCGTCGGGAAATATTTCAGAATCTTACCCGCTGGCAGCGGGTACAACTGTCGCGTCATCCAGATCGTCCTTATACGCTTGATTACATTTCGCTCATGTGTGATCAGTTTATCGAACTGCATGGCGATCGCACCGTTCGCGATGATCCGGCTATGGTAGGCGGATTTTGTGAGTTGGGTGGGCAGACAGTAATGATTATCGGGCAACAGAAAGGGCGGAATACCAAACAGCGTCAACACCGCAATTTTGGGATGCCTAATCCTGAAGGGTATCGGAAAGCACTTCGGCTCATGAAACTGGCCGAAAAATTTAATAAACCGATCATTACCCTGATCGATACGCCGGGCGCATTTCCTGGACTAGAGGCCGAAGAGCGTGGCCAGGGCGAAGCCATTGCGCGTAACCTGAAAGAGATGTTTATGCTGACAGTGCCGGTTATCTGCATTGTTATTGGTGAAGGCGCTTCGGGCGGAGCGTTGGGTATTGCTATTGGCGATCGAGTGTTGATGCTCGAAAATACCTGGTATTCAGTTATTTCTCCCGAAAACTGCTCTACTATCCTTTGGCGTAGCTGGGACTTTAAAGAACAGGCCGCCGAAGCCATGAAGCTGACAGCCCGCGACATGGAGCTTTATAAACTGGTGGATGGCATTGTGGAAGAACCGATTGGCGGAGCGCACAACGATCATCAGCAAATGGCTTATATTTTAAAAAATGTAATCCTCAACGCTTTGGCCGAGCTGAATGCCATTGATGCTCAGGAACGGATCAATCAACGGATCGATAAGTTCTGCTCAATGGGTGTTGTGCTGGAGTAACATTATAAACTGAACAGTGCTGATACAGTGGCAAAATCATTAAAATTCTGATGATTCGTAACCTCATTTTTGACCTCGGCGACGTTATTATTCCGATTGACCTAACGGCTCCCATCCGTAATTTTGCTATGCTGGCTAATGTGTCGGAAGAGCAGGTACGGACGATCTGGAAAGAACACAACTTTATTAATCATTACGAAACCGGCCTGATCGATGACGAAGCGTTTCGGTCTCATGTTCGGTCACTGCTTAAGAATGATGACTGGGCCGACGAAGTGATCGACACGGCCTGGAATACGGTTCTGCTCGATTTGCCTGTGGAGCGTATTCAGCGAATCAAAGAATTAAAGCCACATTATCGACTGTTTTTGCTCAGTAATACCAGTCCAATTCATATTCGGCGTGTCAATCAGGTGCTGGCTGGGTTGAATCAGCCCACGCTTGGGGATCTTTTTGAGCAGGTGTTTTATTCGTACGAGGTTCGGTTGGCAAAACCATCGCCCGAAATCTATCAGCATGTGCTAACTGAAGCCGGATTGGTTGCCAGCGAAACGGCGTTCTTCGACGATAATGCTGCGAACATACAAGCCGCTGCAGCGTTAGGGATTCAGGCGGTGCATGTGTTACCGCCTAAGACAATTTTAGATTATTTAAAGGATATATGAAGTAAACGGTATGATTCACAAGCGATCGGTAGGTTCATTGTTGAACAACCTCATACATCAAATTTCATAGATCATACAGTACTGATGAGTCAACGCACCAAAACGTACCTCCTCCACGGAGGTCTTTTTTTAATCACGCTGGTCACAACAACGATGGCGGGAGCCGAGTGGATGTTTGGGCGGCTGTTTATTCCGATTGATGGAATGAAAACGTTGGGCTGGGATGAATTTGTGCAGGGCTTTCAGTTTTCGATACCCTTTCTGGCCATTTTGACCGTCCATGAGTTTGGGCATTATTTTACTGCTAAAGCCAATCGTGTTCGCGTTACGTTGCCATACTATATTCCGCTCTGGTTAGGAATCGGACAGAGCATAGGCACCCTCGGGGCGTTTATTCGTATCAAGGATTACATCAATAGCCGGAAGAAATACTTCGATATTGGCATTGCTGGGCCGCTGGCTGGTTTTGCTCTGGCGCTGGTTGTGTTGTGGTATGGCTTCACTCACCTGCCACCGCCTGAATTTATTTTCACAATTCATCCCGAGTATCAGAAGTGGGGCCTCAACTACGGTCAGTTTGCGTATCAGAATTTGCCGCCGGGGGCTGCTGTCGGTTTGGGCGACAACCTGCTCTTTAGCTTCTTCAAAAACTACGTTGCCGATCCTGCCCGTTTGCCGCACCAGTATGAGATGATTCATTATCCGTATCTGATGGCAGGCTACCTGGCACTGTTTTTTACATCCCTGAATCTTATTCCCATCGGCCAGCTCGATGGAGGGCATATTCTGTATGCGCTAATTGGGCGGGACTTGTATCGGTGGGTGGCTCCGGCACTGTTTATCGTTTTTGCCTTTTATGCCGGTTTGGGGTTGTTTAAACCAACCGATTTTGCGGTCCCATCCGACGAAGCCTTTTTTTCGGAGTTAGGTAATTTCGCACTCTACATCGTATTTCTATATCTCGCTTTTGCCAACATTAGCGAGAACCGTATGACTTCTCTCCTGATTACCCTCAGTGTAGTGGCGACTCAGCTTGTTTTTTCCTGGGTACAGCCACAATGGGAGGGATATCAGGGATTTCTGGTCTTCGTTTTTGTGCTGGGGCGTTTTCTCGGAATCTATCACCCCGAAACTGAGTTGCAGGAACCGCTCGATACCAAACGCAGGATAATGGGCTGGCTGGCACTGATCGTTTTTGTACTGTGTTTTAGTCCAAAACCTTTTTTGTTCTCGTAGACTTGTCGACAAGGTAACTTCTGTTATAGAATACCTTCATCCGCAAAACTGTAGTAGGCTTTGTCGGTAAAAATCAAATGGTCGAGTACGGGTATTTCCAGAACGCGTCCGGCTTCCTTCAACTTGCGGGTAAGTTCTTTATCGGCCTGCGACGGCATTAGATTGCCAGAAGGATGGTTGTGAATCAGAATGATTGCTGATGCCAGATAGTCAAGCGCCTGTTTGAAAATAATTTTGGCGTCGGCAACCGTACCTGACACCCCACCCGAGCTTATTTGGACAGGCCGCAGCACTTCGTTGGCCCGGTTTAGAAGCAAAAGCCAGAACTCTTCGTGGGGCTTGTCCATCAGGTGCGGAATCATTTCATTGTACGCATCGCGTGAGCAGGTGATTCGGGCTCGTTGCGGGCGGTCCTGTTCTTTCCGACGGCGGCCCAACTCAAGAGCAGCTACAATACTAATGGCTTTTGCTTCGCCAATACCTCTGAATTTGGAGAGATCTTTAACACTCAGCCTGGCTAGCTCATTTAGGTTGTTACCAACACTTTTCAGAATTATTTTGGCTACATCGACGGCGGTTAGGTCGACCGTGCCCGAGTTGATCAATATGGCGATGAGTTCGGCTTCCGAAAGGGCAGCTTTGCCCTTTAGCATCAGCTTTTCGCGCGGGCGGTCTTCTTCGGCCCAGCTTTGAATGGTGCCGGAGGTTGTATAGGTCATGGAAACGAGCTAGTTACGGAGGTTTTCGTTCCTAAAGTGCATAAAAAAACCTTATCTGCAAAAAAGATAAGGTTCTTATACGATAAAACTAGTACTATAAACGCTTGCTCCGTTAGCTACTAAGCAGCCGCCGGTTTAAGACCGTTTACCAGACGAGCCAGTTTCGATTTATTGTTAGCCGCTTTGTTTTTGTGGATAACATTGCGTTTTGCCAGTTTATCCAGCGCCGACGAAACTGATTTGAATAATTCAACCGCCATTGCATGATCGGTTGTGGTACGTAGTTTTTTTACCATGTTCCGGGTCGTTACGTGCTGATAACGGTTCAACAACCGCTTTTTAGCGCTCGACCGGATTGCTTTTTTTGCTGACTTATGGTTTGCCATTTGTATGTATTATGAAATCGTTGTCGCGATAAGAGGGCGCAAAAATAAGAAATTCGGCTGGAACAATCAATAGTTGCAGCCGAATTTCTAGAAGTTTAGCCTAATTATGGGCGAATGTCAGCATTGACGATCAAGGTTTTATCCCAAACGCCTTGGTTTTGTGCTACAAACTGTTTGTAAGCTTCACTTTGCTCAAAAGTCCGAATATCTGCTTCAGTCTGAAAAGTCAGGTAATGCACAACATCATAGTCTGAAACGGCCTGATTGGGCAAAATTGTCTTACCCGAGGTATAACCAACGATCTGTGGAATTTCGTGCTTTAGGGCCGCAAAACCGTTCATATGCTGTTCAACAGCTGCACTTTCAACCCCTTTTTTAAATTTTATACATACAACTTGCTGTTTTTGAGCTTTTCTTGCAGGTGAGTACGCACCGTATATTGTCAAAGCAAAAGCGCAAACCAGCACAACAATAAGGGCATAGCCCCGTGATTTAGCATTCATGATTATTTGTGTTTCTTTTGTTTTTCGAAATATTATTCTGATTAACACGGTGCTTTTTGTGAATAGTTAAATATTTTAACTGTAAAGTACCATGTTTAGTCAAAACTACAATAGATTTATTTGGTTTTTGGTGGCTCTTACTTTTTTTGTCGAAAGTTTATTAAATGGTAAGGTAGCTTATGCTGAAATTCAGCCCAAAAACCTGAATTGTAAGGGTGTAATACCTCGGAAAAGTTATATTCTGGCTCTCTCGGCAACGCAACGGCGGCCTGTCTGGGGGTTCTATGCTCATCAGCAGATTAACCGGCTGGCTGTATTCACATTACCACCCGAAATGATGCCTTTTTTCAAAAAACACATCATTTATCTGACCGATAATGCCGTTAATCCTGATAAACGCCGGTATGCGGTAGTAGGAGAGGCTCCCCGGCATTTTATCGACTTGGATGCCTATGCCGACACTTCAGCAACGGCACTGCCGCGTTATTATAAGGCCGCAATGGAGCGCTATGGTGAAGACTCACTGGCTTTACATGGCATTGTTCCGTGGCACATTCAGTTAACGAAATACCAACTGACCGAAGCCTTTAAGCAACGAGATGTTCGCCGAATTCTACGGGTAGCAGCCGATCTGGGACATTACATTGCCGATGCTAATGTGCCCTTACACACGACGCGGAATTACAATGGTCAGTTGACCAATCAGCAGGGAATTCACGGGTTTTGGGAGTCGCGGTTGCCTGAGCTATTTAGCGCTGATTATGATTTTCTGACGGGGCAGGCCGAGTATGTTTACTCACCCCAGAAAGCTGCCTGGAAAGCCGTCTTTACGGCCAATGCTGCACTCGATTCGGTGCTGCATTTTGAAGAGCAATTAACGGCTGAGGTTGGTGAGATGCGTAAGTTTGGTTTTGAAGAACGAAACGGGATTACTACGAAAGTGTATTCGAGCGATTTTTCGAAGCAGTATCACCAGCGGCTGCGTGGGCAGGTTGAGCGGCAGATGCGCGCTTCCATCAAAATGGTAGGCGATTTCTGGTATACCTGCTGGGTTGATGCCGGGCAACCCGATATGCGGGCGCTGGCAAAGTATGAATTAACCGATCAGGATAAAAAGGAAGAGGACGAAGAAAAGAAAGGCTGGCTGAAACGGCTATTTTCTGCAAGGAGTGAGGATTAAGACCGGGATTACACTGATTTAGCTGAAAAAGCGCTTTTTTGAAGCGAAAAGAAATCAGCTAAATCAGTGTAATCCCGGTTCTGACTATACCGACAATGTCTTCATGTATTCGGCGTCGTGTTTGAGGCTAATTAGCGACGATTCGGGATATTCTTCCTGTTCGACCAGGAAGTATTTGATGCCACTGTTCAGGGCTACACGCAGGGTCTTTTTGAAATCGACACTTCCTTTGCCCAGATCGTTCTGAACGGGTTTGCCATTCTCTTTTTTATAGTCTTTAATATGGCAGAGTTCATACCGCTTGCCGTATTTTTTCAGGTGCGATGCCGTGTCAACACCGGCCACATCGATCCAGCAAAGGTCTAGCTCGAACATAACGTGCTTAGGATCGGTATTGGCCAGCAGAAACTCCTGCGGCAATTTGCCATCGAGTGGCCGGAATGAATAATCGTGGTTGTGGTAGCCAAATTTCAGGCCGGCTTTATTGACTTCCTCTCCTACGGTATTGAACAGATCGGCAATTTTTTTCCAGTCGTCCCAGGTTTTTTGTGGGCCGATATAGGGGCAAAGCAGGTATTTTAAACCAGCACCCTGAGCCATTTCGATGTTTTTCTTCAGTACATCAGGCTTGTCGGCCGAACCCCGAAAATCGAAGTGGGTGCTAACCATATTTACGCCTATGCCATCGAGAAACGATTTCATTTCTTTCGGCTCCAGACCCCATAAAAAGCCTTTGGCACCGCTAAAACTTTCGAACTGTTTATAGCCCATCTTGGCCAGATCGGTCATTACGCCTTTGGGATCTTTAGGCAGCACATCGCGAACGCTGAAAAGCTGAACACCAAATGGGCTAATCACCTTTTTGGGTGCATTAGCCAGTATATCAACTTGGTTAAGAGCAAAAGCTCCGGCCGTGAGCAGGCCAGATTGTTTAAGGAAACTCCGTCTTTGCATGATAAAAATTGTTTGCGGCTTTAGAACGCAAAGATGGCACGCTTTTACACATTTTCACCAGGAAATATTTTGGCAGAAACAGTGCTGGCAGCACGACTTTATAATTCCCAGATCACTCGTACAACTTTTCCGTGAACGCCAATGGTCTGGAAAAACTCCAGCCAGTGAAGCTGCTGAGAACCCAGGTGATCGGTTGGCGATTTTACTTCTACAAAATCGTACTGGCCTTGTTGGTTCCAGATTAGCAAATCGGGAAAGCCGCGTGTGTGTTCGCGGACATTGCGGGCCATTTCGAGCAGAATAAGCCGAAGTTGTTCTGTTTCCAGCAACTCAATCATTCGGTGAACAAGAGCCAGCAGCTCGTCGGACCAGTCGACGAGCACGTTGGTAATGCCGTATTTGGCGTTGAACATTCGGCCCGTATGCCGACGCCAGTCGTCTTTGGTGGCCAGTTCGGCGAGCCGTTTTTTCAGAAATTCTTCTCGTTTGTGATAGAAATCGGGTAAATAGAAATCCGACGGTGCCCGTTGCAGGGGATGATGAATAGCCTGCACATTGGCGTCATAAATAATATCCCAGAAAACCAGCCCGAACAGCCCGCGCCAGGGATAATTTTCGGTAAAAGCGGCATCGTAGTCATGGTCCAGATAATAGTTCATAACACCTGCTTCGACATGATGCCGGTATGCTGCTGGTATACGCACGCTCTCGGCATCGGACAGAAAGCGCGTCGTTGCCTTTCGGGGCCGCTTTTTCCTGTCGCCAGCGCCCAGAATTTTCTCCCGGAAATCGTTGGCAAAATAACGCTCTTCAGCATTGAGTGGATTAACCGCAATTTCGTCGCAAAGCGCAAGAGCTTCATCTACCGAACCATTTTTATAGAGCAGCCGAACCCGGCGTTCGCGAGCCGGAACCTGGTTCGAAAGTTCATACACGGCCAATGCGGGTTCGGGCAGCTTTTGTCGTTCGAGGTAACTGCCGATCCGAACAACTAGTTTCTGATAGCCCGGTATGGCAATTTCGCTCAGCTCGGGCCGGGTTTCATTCCAGTTCAGAAACCAGTTATAGATGTCGTCGGCGGGTGTTTCGGCTTCTTTCAGATCATGAAATTCTTCGCTGGTGAGCGAAATCAGCAATTTATCCTCGACCTCCTTGCGGGTTCGGAAACGGGCTGTGAGTTTGCTCTCGTCGTATCGTTCGAAATTAACCATGCCCAGATCGCGAACCACAAACTCGGTCATGTTGGCACTGCGGTTACCGAAAAACAGGTATTTAATCATCATACCCTCGGCCTCAAAGTTCATTTTAATGACCGTTTCGTGCGTGGTCAGGCTTGTAACAATTTCACCAAAATCAAGCTCGTGCCGGGCATAGTTCACAACACCTTCTTTTTTTTCCTTGTTGAGGGGTTTAATTTCTTCGGGTTCTAAGGGCAGTAGTGCCAGCAGTTCGGGTTTCGTGAAGATGCCAAGGGCTTCGTCGCCCATGATTTCGTGATGAGCCGACAGGGGTTCGATAAAGCTTGCCTGCATCAGTTCGCCAACCGCTGCCGGTAAGTCAGTTATTTCGGTGTATTGTAGCTTGTTAATACGAAAAAATAGTCCTTTGCGGTTACTGAATCGAACATATAGGCACTGGGCATCGATTGATAAGGCTTCAAATTGGCGGATGAAAGCCCACTCGGCTTCGTTTAGCAAACCGCCGTACAGACGCTTAACAAAATCCACTACGTAGCGGAAATTGTCGAGGTAGTATCGGGGCGAAAGAATAATTTTCTGGCGTCCAACCATGTAATCAAAGCCTCAGTATACTGTCGGGCCTGTTAACATTAGTATAATAAATTGGGTATTGGTATTGGAGGTAACGTAGCTTAGACTGACTGTAAACGAGCAGCAAGGCTATATGTAAAACAAAAAAAAGTGTATTTATGTCCCCAACTGATGTTCTGAATGAACTAGGGAAGCATGATATTTTATCGACAGATCAGCAGGCTAAACTGGCCGATTATGAACGTGCGAGGCTATTTTCGGTGCATTGGGAGCTTCGGTCGATGCTCTATCTTGGCATTCTGCTAGTAAGTTCGGGCCTGGGCTTACTGGTCTATGATCATTTCGACCAGATTGGCCATACGGCGTTATTGGTGGCTATTGCTGCGGGCTGTGTGGCTAGTTATGGGTTTGCCTGGCGTTATCGGCCCAAATGGACAACGGCTCAGACACAAAGCCGTTCAACGTTTGGCGATTATGCGCTTATTCTGGCCTGTTTGCTATTTCTGACGCTCGAAGGATATGCCCAATATCAGTATAACCTGTTTGGAACGCGCTATGGATTGGCCACGCTGTTGCCTGCGCTATTGTTTTTGCCACTGGCTTACCGATTCGATCATCGGGGCGTAGTAGGTATGGGCCTCACTGCATTGATTTCATGGGTTGGCGTTACGGTACGCCCACTTGAGCTATACTTTAAAACGAATTTTTTTAATCAGAAAACCGTCTTTTCGGCCATATTGCTCTCATTAGTCCTCATTGGAGTAGCTTTTCTGCTGAAGCAACGTCGGGTTAAAGCTCATTTTACGGATACCTACCTGACTATTGCCAGCAATCTGTTGATGGTAGCTCTATTGGGTGGGTTATTTAATTTCGACGAATGGCGGATCGGATTCGCCTTCGGATTGTTGAGTGCCTGCCTGATGCTCGACCAGTATGCCCGTCGGGAACAATCATTTTTATTTCTGCTGATGAGTGTCGTGTATGGATACATTGGCGTAACTTATCTATTTTATCACTACATACACCCTCAGGGCGACACCGCTTATTATTGGTATTTCATTCTTACGGGCATTGGTGTGGTTTATTATCTGATCAGTCAGTTGCCAAAACGAGACACCCCGCATGAAAGCCTATAACGAACAGTGGATTTATAATCGGGAAATTGTTGGACAGGCCGAACGATGGTATCAGAAACAGATGCTGACCGATGCCCAGATTACGGCTGTTCGCCGGGCTTATCCGGTCAATTTTAGACAAACAAACGGCTTTCTGGAAATTGGATTGTTTCTGTTTACTACGGTTGCCATTCTGGCCTGTTACCTATTGCCTGCCAGTGTCTATTCGACGTTGTTTAGCGATCAAATCACTTATGGCGTGTTCAATATAGCCTTTGGTGCGGGAGTGGGGTTGGTTGGGCGGTGGCTGATTAATCGGCGGTTATTCTACCGCAATGGTGTCGATAATGCCTTTGTGGTTATGTTGACGGGCTTTCTGGCATTTGGAGCTAATCAGTTTTTACCCAATGGATTGTCGGTAGCAACTCACTGCCTGTTTACGCTGCCATTGCTCCTGATCGTGCTCTGGTATTATGGCGATACGTTGATTGCTTTTTTTACAATTGCCGTCTTTTATGCGTTTGTATTCGATGGTTTACTCAAATTCAGTTGGGGCAACGAGGTGCTCCCTTTTGTGATGATGGCAGTATCGGGCTTGCTCTATCTATTGGCCCGAAAACCTGATTTCATATTGTCGCAACCGACAATCCGGTCATCTTATTATACCGATCCGCTAAACCTGGCTCAGTGGCTGTCGCTGATTGTGCTGGCTGCGAGCGGCAATTATTTTATGGTTCGCGAACTGAATCGATTGCTGTTGAAGCCGCGCCCGCAACTGGCTCCCGAAATTATGTGGCCTGGCTTGTTCTGGTTCCTTACCTTTGCCATTCCTACCCTATATCTGTGGCAGGGTTTGCAGAAGAAGGATCGGATGCTGATTATTCTTGGCGTATTGAGCTGGATCGGGGCTGTTATTACGTTTCATGAATACAAAGCGCTGGTACCGCTCAATACTGCGCTGACCATTGGTGGGCTGACGCTGATTGGCATTGCGGTAGGCGGTATTCAACTCTTGCGTAGTCCTAAAAACGGATTTATGGATGCGCCCGACGACGATTCGCCGGATGAGTTTTTTATTCATACTGAAACCATAGCCGCCATTCAGGCCGCAGCCGGAACGCACCCTGATGCTAAACACGGCGTTCGGTTCGGGGGCGGAGACTTTGGTGGTGGCGGAAGTGAAGGGAAGTATTGATACGGGTAAATTTCTGTATTTTTAGGCAGTAGACAGGTAATAGCTATGCGGGCTAATATTGATGTCAATGATGAATTGCTTCGAGAGACAATGGAAATCAGCAACACTAAGACTAAGAAAGCAACCATCGAGTTAGCTTTATAGGAGTATATTAATATGATGCGTCGTAAAGATTTATTATCATTATTCGGCAAGGTTCAATGGGAGGGCGATTTAGATCAAATGCGCACTCTCAATAAGCCAGACAATTGGGATCGATCATTGTTGATACGTCTGTTTGGGTTGATTGTTTCCGGGGTGTCGATAATGCAAAAACAAGTTTAGTAGCAGATCAACTTAACGGTAAAGGACTTATTTGTCTGACACCTACCATTTTGCGGGAAGTTCTTCAGGAAATAGCTATTGACAGTCAATTGGAACGCGTGAGGAGGGATTTGCTTACAGGCCGATCCCATTGAGGCCGCTATTGGCGCTGCACATCTTTATCGAGGACTTCGCCGAGCGGGTATCACGATCAGAAAGCCAAACGATTGCCTGATCGCTTTCTATGCCATGTTTTATACTATGCCCATTTTACACAATGACGTCGATTTTGATCAGATCGCTCGCTTTTCGACATTACAAGTTATAAAGCCATAAGTTGGACTATCCTGCCCGGTTCTGCTAAAAAACCGCTAAGTTTGGCCCCGCAAACCAACGACCATACGCAGTCGCATGAAAACAGTAGATTCTTATAACTTCGCTGGTAAAAAAGCCCTGGTTCGGGTTGATTTTAACGTTCCGCTCGACAAAGAGTTCAACATCACTGACGACACCCGAATTAAGGCAACAATTCCGACCGTCATGAAAATCGTGAACGACGGTGGTTCTGCCATTCTGATGTCGCACCTGGGCCGGCCGAAGGGTGGACCAGAAGAAAAATATTCGCTTAAGCACATCCTGCCTGCGCTGAAAGAAGCGTTTGGTCGTGAGGTGAAATTTGCTGACGATTGCATTGGCCAGTCGGCAATTGATCTGGCTGCCAGCTTGCAACCGGGCGAGATTTTGCTGCTCGAAAATCTGCGCTTTTATAAGGAAGAAGAAAAAGGAGACGTAGAGTTTGCTAAAAAACTGGCGAGCCTTGGCGATGTGTGGGTGAATGATGCATTCGGAACAGCTCACCGCGCTCATGCCAGTACAGCCGTTATGGGACAATTCTTTGACGATCGCGTGGCTGGCTATGTTATGCAGGCCGAGCTCGACAATGCGAAGAAAGTGTTGGAAGAAGCCGAACGTCCATTTACGGCCATTATGGGCGGAGCCAAAATTTCGGATAAAATCCTGATTATCGAAAAACTGCTCGATAAAGTCGATAATCTGATTATTGGGGGCGGTATGACATATACCTTCACCAAGGCGCAGGGGGGCAAAATCGGTAAATCGCTGCTGGAGGCCGATAAGCAGGAACTGGCACTTGAATTACTCAAAAAAGCCGACGAAAAAGGGGTTAAAATTTATATGCCAGTTGATAACCTCTGTGCCGATAGCTTCTCGAATGATGCTAACCGGCAGGTTGTTGCTACTGGCGAAATCCCTGACGACTGGGAAGGGCTGGATATTGGTCCTGAAACGGTGAAGCTGTTTTCTGATGTTGTATTAAGTTCAAAAACCATTCTCTGGAATGGCCCCATGGGCGTTTTTGAATTCCCTAATTTTGCTATTGGCACGAACGCGATTGCCGAAGCGGTGGTGAAAGCAACCGAAGAAAATGGCGCATTCTCACTCATTGGTGGTGGCGATTCGGCTTCGGCAGTCAACCAGGCAGGCTATGGCGACCGGGTTAGCTATGTCTCTACCGGTGGCGGTGCGTTGCTCGAATATATGGAAGGTAAAGTACTTCCGGGCGTTGCCGCCCTGGAATAGGGAGCCGCCTATAAATTGCTTAATGCGGCCTTTGCTTTGTTATCCACGCTGTTTTTATACTCGTGGTGCTTAACGCTAAGGGCTTTCTCAAAGAACGACTGTGCTCTGGTGCGGTCGTTCTTTTGTTGATAGATATAGCCCAGTTGTAAGGCCGCTGTAGCGCCAAACGACAATTGCTCACTGATTCCCTGTTTCGATTCGCTCAGCGCTAAGGCACGCTGTAGATAGGGGATGGCAGCATCTGGTTCGTTACGACGCTGATAGATACGTCCCATCCGATAATTATACTCCGCTTTTTCGGCTAGTAACGATAAGTTTGTTTCATTATAAGGACGCAGATAGGCCAGTGCACTATCGGTAAAACCACCGTCGGATGCTAGCCGTGACCGCATCAGTACCTTTTGATTTGGCGAAACACCCCGCTTTAAATAGGCTTCTGCAAATTTTTGGGCCGCCTTGTCCGATTCAACGGCAGTTCGGCCTACCCGGAGCACTTTCTGTAGAAAAGAGGTTGCTTTAGTAGCTGATGGGTCGGTCGGTTGAAGCCAATGGCAGAGAAAAAGTTTGTAGTACGAATCCTTAACAAAATTTTGCCCGCGATAAGTATTCAGAAATTGCTGAAAATGCCGGATTGCGGTTGTGTACTGGCCTTTTTGAAGATAAATGTCGCCCAGTATGTTTTCAATAATGGGCATGGGCTGATAGGCCGGGCCAGTGGGCCGTGTGGTTAAATAGGAAAGCGCTTGTGCGCTATGCCCATTTTTTTGCTCGATGGTGGCACCAAAGAAATGAAGCAGCAAATTATCAGGGTTACTTTCGATCAGGTGTTTGAGTGTCTGCTCGTCGGCGCTGGTAAATTTCAGAACATAAGCCCGAACCATCAGGTCGATTAATTGGGCTTCCAGCCGAAACGCAGGATCTTGCTGGGCACGTTCCAATTCCTGCTGCCCCTGTTTAATGCTACCCTGCAGCCCGAGCAGACTTGCTACCCAGCTATAATTTTCCGGTACAGAACCAATCATGATATGGAGCGTTCCGAGCGATTTATAGGTGGGCAAAAAAGTTGGAAAGCGTTTCTGATTGGCAGCCAGTAGCTTGTAAGCCCTGATAACGTCCCAGCTGGCACTGATTTCTTTGCCGAATTTGAGTTTGATAAATGCCCAGTGAAGGCGAATTTCGGCCTGCATAACCCGTTGCCAGGGCGAATTCCCATCCATATCTTTTAGCGCATCGAGTCGTTCATCTTCACGATCGCTTAAGCTGGCGTAGGCTCGGTCATCGTCGGAGGTAACGAGCGTAAGCATATCCAGATAATCGTCCAGAAAAATGCGTATACCATTTCGCGATTGATCGCTAGCCAAAAGCTGCTGAGCGGAGGAGACTTTCAGCTTTTGCAACTCCGTATAGGCCTGTTGCTGTTGTGGCGTCCAGTTGAAATCCTGACCCTGCGTAAGGAAGGACGAGCATAAAATAAACAAAAACACCGGGCTAAAGCCCGGCGCTCTTGAGAAAAAATGGTTCATAGTCGGCAGATGACTAGCGGCCACGACCAACGGTAGCTGGTTCAGGAACGCCTTCAACATCGGCCAGAATCCGTCCGCAGTGTTCGCAGACAATAATTTTCTTTTTGTCTTTAATGTCGGCCTGACGTTGTGGGGGCACCACGTTGAAGCAGCCGCCACAAGCTCCCCGTTTTACGGTCACTACAGCCAGACCATTCAGGGCGTTGCTGCGGATTTTGTTATACGAGTTCAGCAGACGAGTTTCGACAGTAGTGGCCTGTTCATCGCGTTGTCTGATAATTTCTTTTTCTTCTTCCTGGCTTTCAGACGTAATCTGGTCCAGTTCCTGCTTTTTAGCTTTCAGGTCTTCCCGACGCTCGTTGAGAGCGGCCTGGGTGGTCTTGATCTCTTCCTCTTTCCCACGTACGCGGAATTGAGCCTCATTAATACGCTTGTCGGCCAGTTCGATTTCGAGTGATTGTAATTCAATCTCTTTCGAAATGGCGTCGAACTCGCGGTTATTACGAACGTTCATTTGCTGATCTTTATATTTATTGATCAGCTTTTCGGCGTCTTTTTTGGCAACCCGGTTGCGCTCGATGTCTTCTTCCAGCGCCTTGATTTCTGCCTGAAACTTACCAATTCGCGTTTCGAAGCCAGCAATATCATCTTCCAGATCACGGACTTCTTCGGGTAGACCACCGCGAATTTTGATGAGTTCGTCTAGTTGAGAGTCAAGGGATTGCAGTTTAAGAAGAGCGTCTAATTTTTGCGCAATCGTCAGTTCCATTCGGAGTGTGATTTTTTTTAATGTATAATGAATAATGCTTAATGTATAATGAGATTTGTGTAACTATCTGACTTTTAGGTGGATGATAGTTTTGTATTATTCATTATACATTATTCATTAGAAATAGCTAACGGGATTCGTGTCCGTTTCAGATAAAATTACCGCAAAAGTAGTAAATTTTTTTGCCAAATGCTGGCTAATTAACTCTTTTGTAAACACTTCACTTTCGTAGTGCCCAATATCGCAGATTACGATGCGGCCATCGGCGTCGAAAAACTCATGATATTTGTAGTCGGCCGTAACAAATACGTCAGCGCCGGCCCGTATGGCATCCGATAGTAGGAAGCTACCGACACCACCGCATACCGCCACTCGTTTGACCGGACGGTTGCCCAAAGGCGTGTAACGGATCAGATTCAGGTTCATATTTGCCTTCAAATAAGAGAGCCAGGCCTGTCCCCCCAATGCTTCGGGCAAATCACCTACTGCACCAGAACCAACTTCCTGATTCCGATTGTCGAGCAGCGTTATATAATAAGCTACTTCTTGATACGGATGAGCTTGGCGGAGCGCTGTAAGTAGTTGACCTTGTTGTTGCGATGGAAAAATAACCTCAATCCGGTTTTCGGCCTCTTCGTGGTATTGGCCTATAGTCCCTATAGCTGGCTGGGCATCAGCGTCGGGTTGGTAGGTGCCGGTTCCATTGACCCGAAAACTGCAGTTTTTGTATTTCCCAATCTGTCCGGCTCCGGCAGCATACAGCGCTTCCAGAACTTGTTGTGTATCAGCTATGGGAACAAAGGTGACCAGTTTGCTTAGCACCTGCGATTTAGGAGCCAGAATTTGTACATTCTGCAGGTTTAACTTCTCGGCAATCTTGAAGTTGACCCCTCCCCATACATTGTCCAGATTGGTATGGGCAGCGTAAATGGCAATATCGTTTTTGATGGCTTTAATAACCGTTCGTTCAACGTAGGTGTTGCCGTTCAGTTTTTTCAGCCCCTTAAACACAATAGGATGATGAGCAACTAGTAGATTACAGCCTTTAGCGATGGCTTCGTCGACAACCGCTTCGGTGGCGTCGAGCGTAACCAGAACTCCCGTTATTACAGTAGCTGGATCGCCCACAATCAGCCCGGAGTTATCGTACGACTCCTGGTAGGAGAGGGGGGCCAATGATTCGATAAATGAAGTAAGCTCGCGAATTTGGGTCATACTACATACTGACAGAAGCAACAGGATACGCTGGTTTCCTTTAAGCAGTTAACACAAAAAGCCCCATTGTAGCGGGGCTTTTGTTGTATAAGTTTTTACACTTATTTGGTGCCGTAGCGCTTGCGGAATTTGTCCACACGACCCGCTGTATCGAGCAGTACGTTCTTACCCGTATAGAATGGGTGCGACTGGGAGCTAACTTCAATTTTAACGAGTGGGTAGGTTTTGCCTTCGAACTCGATAGTGTCTCTGGTTTGAACCGTTGAACGAGTCACAAATTTATAATCGCTCGACAGGTCGTGGAATACCACTTCACGGTAATCCGGATGAATGCCCTTTTTCATGATCTAATCTCAGTTTCTTGCATCTTCTCGGTTTCCGACCGAAAAGGACTGCAAAGGTACGGTGTTCTGGTCGGATTGGCAAATAGTTTTAGGGGTTCTTTTTCTATTTGATTATCAGCCGGATAATTAGGGTCCGTTGGCTAATATTGACATAATAAGCACTTGTTACTGCTCGCTTTTTTCTTTAACTTTAAAGAACGTTACACTTCCTCTATGCTGGCTTATAGACCTCTGTGGAACTATAGGCCGGTCAGTAAAATCGCTCTTTTATTTTTTTTAGCATAGCTCTTCTACCGGGTATTGTTAAGTCGCTAAGACTTACGGCTTAACAATTTCTTAACCTGTCTGATAGAGTTGCATGTTTCGGTGAATTGTGAAAACACCCGAACCTTCACGGTTGCTTTTCCGTCTATTTCAATAGAACTTTAAAACGCCATCTGGCTCAGCGAAGCGTTAGGTATGTTAGGTGGCCATGCAGGTTACTTATGCCTTCTTGAAAGGCAAAGCAGTCTGATGGCTATTTGGGTATATTTTTAAGGTAACACAAGCTGTTTTTTATTTTGAATTCAACATTTTTCCATATATAAAAACTAACCCAAACGCTCATGTACGTAATCAAACGTGACGGACGCCGGGAGTCGGTCAAGTTCGACAAGATTACCGCCAGGATCGAAAAATTGTGCTATGGCCTCGATCCGGCTTATGTTCAGCCCGTTGAGGTTGCCATGAAGGTGGTTAATGGTCTTTACGACGGAGTAAAGACTACTGAGCTGGACAACTTAGCCGCTGAGACAGCCGCATCGATGACCACCAAGCACCCCGACTATGCTATTCTGGCTGCCCGGATTGCTATTTCGAACCTGCATAAAGAAACCAATAAATCGTTCTCGGGGACTATCAAACGCCTGTATACGTACGAAGATCCGAAAACGGGCGAAAACGCGGCACTGATCTCAAAAGAGGTGTATGAAGTTGTACGGCAGCATGCAGCCCTGCTCGATTCGACCATCATTTATGACCGCGACTATGGGTATGATTATTTCGGTTATAAAACCCTCGAAAAATCGTACCTGCTGAAAATTGATGGGCGTATAGCCGAACGGCCGCAGCATATGCTAATGCGGGTAGCAGTTGGTATCCATATGGATGATATTGAGTCGGCAATTGAAACGTATAATCTGCTGAGTGAGAAGTGGTTTACGCACGCGACGCCTACCTTATTCAATGCCGGTACACCCAAACCCCAGATGTCGAGCTGTTTCCTGCTGACCATGCAGGACGACTCAATCGACGGGATTTACGATACGCTGAAGCAGACAGCTAAAATTTCGCAGTCGGCTGGTGGTATCGGTTTGAGCATCCATAACATCCGGGCAACGGGAACCTACATTAAAGGCACTAACGGAACCAGCAATGGTATTATTCCGATGCTGCGGGTATTCAACGATACGGCTCGCTATGTCGACCAGGGTGGTGGAAAACGGAAAGGCTCCTTTGCCATTTATCTGGAACCCTGGCATGCCGACATCTACGACTTTCTGGATCTGAAAAAGAATTCGGGTAAAGAAGAAAACCGCGCCCGCGATTTGTTCTATGCACTCTGGACTCCTGATCTATTCATGAAACGTGTGGAAGACAACGACGTATGGTCGCTGTTTTGCCCACACGAGTGTCCAGGGCTGGCCGATTGTTATGGCGATGAGTTCGAAGCCCTATATACCCGTTATGAGCGCGAAGGTCGTGCACGCCGTACGGTGAAAGCGCAGGATCTGTGGTTTAAGATTCTGGAATCGCAAACCGAAACCGGCACGCCCTATATGCTTTATAAGGATGCGGCTAACAAGAAGTCGAATCAGAAGAATCTGGGCACCATCAAATCGTCGAACCTCTGTACCGAAATTATTGAGTATACAGCACCCGACGAAGTAGCGGTTTGTAATCTTGCATCTATTGCACTGCCAAAATTCATTACTCGTGGCACAGATGGCGTGCTTCGATTCGACCATCAGAAACTATATGATATTACGAAAGTTGCCACGCGCAACCTGAACAAGATCATTGACCTCAACTACTACCCGGTTGAAGAAGCCCGTCGTTCGAATATGCGTCACCGGCCAATTGGTCTGGGCGTGCAGGGGCTGGCGGATGCTTTCATCATGCTGCGGATGCCGTTTGAGTCGGATGAAGCCCGTCGGTTAAACGAAGATATTTTCGAGACGATCTATTTCGGTGCCATGACAGCGTCGATGGAGTTGGCCAAGGAATATGGTCCATACGAAACCTGGAAAGGTTCACCAATTTCGCAGGGGCAATTCCAGTTCGATATGTGGGGCGTAAATCCAAAATCGAATCGCTGGGACTGGGAGTCGTTGCGGAAAGAAGTTGTTGAACACGGTGTTCGGAATTCGTTGTTGCTGGCTCCTATGCCTACCGCTTCGACATCGCAGATTCTGGGTAATAACGAATGTTTTGAGCCCTACACCAGCAATATCTATACACGTCGCGTGTTGTCGGGTGAGTTTGTTGTGGTGAACAAACATCTGCTCCGGGATCTCGTAAAACTTGGACTGTGGAACGATGCCATGAAAAATAACCTGATTCTGGCCAATGGCTCGATCCAGGCCATTCCGGGTATTCCGCAGAATATCAAGGATCTCTACAAAACAGTTTGGGAGATCAAACAGAAACATATTATCGACATGGCCGCCGATCGGGGGGCTTACATTTGTCAGTCGCAATCACTGAACATTCACATTCAGGATTCGAACTTTGGTAAACTGACATCGATGCACTTCTATGCGTGGAAAGCTGGTCTGAAAACCGGTATGTACTACCTGCGTACGAAAGCAGCTACCGACGCCGTGAAGTTCACCGTTGTACAACCTCAGGCCGAACCGCAACTGGAGCCAGCCATGGCCGAAACAGCACCAGTCGAAAAACCACTCGACTACGCCCAGTACGCGAAAGAGCACGCTACCAATGCCACACCAATACCGGTACCAATGGTAACCGATCTGGAACAGCAATATGCGGCTATGACCTGCTCGCTCGACGACCCGGAAGGTTGCGAGATGTGTGGATCATAAGCAATGAAAGCGCAAATTCTTACTACTCCCGACTGTGTGTAACATGGCCGGGAGTATGTTTTTATACTGTCCTGTTTTTTGAAAACCTCCGTACTATCTAAATCGAATTGAGTGATAAAGTTGTACATACCCTAACCCTATTGGCAGACTCGAACAGATTATTAACCTTATACGAACTCATCACTGCCGTTACGTAAATCCCGATGAGTATGTGTAAAAGTTATGGTTAGTTTTATTGGCTTTTAAACTGATAACGTAACGTTGTTGGTTGGTGAGCAGCTCAAAGCGACACAAAAGGTTGATGAAAATTACTTATAACAATGGAGCTCTATCAAATTGATGACAAAGGGTCACTATTTATTTCCCCTACGATCGATAACTGGGAACCCATTTCCCAACTCACTATAGACGCCGTATTTAATCTGGATAGTTCGCTGGATCAGAATATCCCGGCAATTATGAACCAGACGCTTTATATTTTTTTCCCATTCGAAGATCACGAACTCCCCGATATACGGAAATTACACGCGCTGGCCCGCTTCGGCGCTAGTTTAATTAACAATGGTCATCAGGTTTTATCACACTGCGGCATGGGGCATAATCGATCAGCTCTTTTGGCTGGACTAATCCTGACTTATATGGGATTTACTGGACAAGATGCTGTTCGGCTGATTCAATCGAAACGACACGGAGCATTGTATAACCGAACGTTTGCTTCTTATCTGAAAACCATTCCGGCGTATGGAATTCGGGAACTTTCTGACCGGCCAATTTCAATGTTTAACTAAGGTATTATTTTGTATTATACTAGTTACGTGATTCTTTATATTGAATAGAATCTTTTGGGTGGTAGAATAATTGGTATTGTGGGGTGGCTTGACTTAATTCGCAGATAATCGAGATTTTCGGCCAGCTATGACACTTCGGCAAACTACGCTATCAAAACAGTATTTGACCAGATTAACTACAGCTACCTATCTTTTGGGCATAGTAAGCACATTCTGGTTGCTTATGCCATTGGCGGGCCAGGCCCAAAAATTGAACGCACAGCGGATAGATGAACTGGTCGATAAGCAGATGTGGCCTGCTATTGATGAACTGAGTGAGTATGTTGCTCTGCCAAATGATGCCATCAATGCCGACGATATACAAAAGAACATTGCCTGGACCGAAAAAGCGTTTGCCAGGCGTGGCTTTCAAACATCGGTACTGAAAACAGCACGGTTGCCATTGCTTCTGGCCGAAAAAACCTTTCCGAAAGCTACACAAACCGTTCTGTTCTATTTCCATCTGGATGGCCAACCGGTTCGAGCCAGCGAGTGGAAACAGAACGATCCATTTGTGGCAGTATTAAAGGAGAAAACAACCGCAGGCACCTATATTGATTTGCCCGCCAGCTTGCCAAAAACCACAGTCAACGATGAGTGGCGGCTGTTTGGCCGGTCGACCTCAGATGACAAAGGACCAATCATTATGATGCTGAATGCTTTGGATATTGTGCAGGCTCAGAAGCAGACTCCGCCGTTTAATGTTAAAATTATTATCGATTCGGAAGAAGAAAAAGGCTCGCCGGGGCTAAAAAGCGCTTTGGCGTCCTATAAAGACAAACTCCGGGCCAACTACATGATTGTGATGGATGGCCCAATGCACTCATCTAATCTGCCGACACTAACTTTTGGGTGCCGGGGCAATGCCGGTTTTACCATAACAACCTATGGCCCGGTTACTCCGCAGCACAGTGGCCATTTTGGTAACTATGCACCTAATCCGGGGTTTCGTCTGGCCCGGCTGATTGCCTCTATGAAGGATGAGCAGGGCCGGGTATTGATTCCGGGTTTTTACGATGGAATTTCATTCGACGACGAAAGCCGAACGATTATGGCGGCCGTGCCGGATAACAAACAGAACATTAACAAAACGCTGCAAATTGCTGAAGAAGAAAAAGTAGGAACCAACTACCAGGAATCACTGCAATATCCGTCGCTAAACATACGAGGGATGAAATCGGCGGTGGTAGGGCCCGGTTCCGGAACAATTATTCCCGAGGAGGCTGTAGCCAGTTTCGATATTCGGTTAGTACCCGAAACGGATGGAAAACGGATGGTTGAATTGGTGCGGATGCACATCGAAAAACAAGGCTTCACCGTTCTGGACCATGTTCCGGGCACCGAAGAACGACTTATGCATTCGCAGATTGTATTTTTCGAAGGAAATGCCGGTACACCAGCGTTTCGGACCAATACTAATGCGCCAATGGGGGTTTGGCTCCGTAAAGCCCTCTCCGATAGTTTTGGTAAAGACCCGGTTGTTATCCGGATTATGGGAGGTACGGTGCCGGTTGTGCCATTTATTCAGGCCTTAACGATTCCGGCCGTTATTGTTCCGCTCGTGAACATGGATAACAATCAGCACAGTCCGAACGAAAACTTACGAGTAGGTAATCTGCGAACGGGCCTCAAAACCTGTCTGGCTATTCTGACAGCTCCGCTGCCTGAGCAACCCCGTTAACAGCTTTGTCGGTAGGCATTGGTAATTAGTCATTAGGTATTTGTTTTTTCCCAACGACTAATCACCAATGAAAAAATGGCAACTATCCATAGATAGTCGAGTCCAGAAACGCATTACGGAATTTACCTTTCGGATCGTATTCCTTTACCAGTTTCTTAAAATCTGGCAATTTTTCGTACCGCGACTGGAGCACCGATGGGGAGAGGGTAAACAATTTACCCCAATGCGGCCGAACAGTGAACGGAGCCAGTGCTTTTTCGATCATCGGTAAGGCTTTTTTTACTGAAGCCCAATCTTGTTTCCAGGTGAAGTGAATAGCCAGGCTCGGCTGTTTATAGCATGGACTCATCCATAGATCGTCGGCATCGATGGTGCGCAGTTCTGAAATCAGCAAATGTGGGCTAATATGGTCGCGGAGGTGTTCTACGGCCAGAATAGCCTCAACTGCATTTTTCCGGGGCACAAAATATTCAGATTGAAGTTCCTTGCCGCTACTAGGCGTGAAGCCCATTTTGAAATGCGGTAATCGTTCGTACCAGGGTCCCGCAACTCCCAGTTGCTCAGTACAATTTTCGGCCGAAAGCTCAGCAATAGGATGCAGGTTTTTGGTGGCCCGCTTAGCACCAAAGAATTCAGGCTTAGCATCCAGTTTAACGCCTTTCTCAATTTTTCGTTTAATCCAGACCTCGTTGATCCGCTTCTTTTGCCAGTCAGTAAACAGACTCACGCTATAGCCAGCGGAAGCAATGGCCTCAAAGTGGTTTTTTAGCTGATCCAGCGGTAGGTTTTCATATACATCCTGCCGCATCTGAAATGTTGGTACCACATTGAGCGTGACCTTGGTCACCACGCCCAGCGCCCCCAGATGAACAACCGCTGCCCGAAACATATCGCCATCTTTCTGCCGCGACAACTTTCGGACTTCACCCGCTGCCGTCACGATTTCCATTGCCGACACTGCCGTTGATAGGTTACCATTTTTTACGCCCGATCCATGGGTTGCCGTAGCACAGGCTCCGGCAACGGAAATGTGAGGTAATGAAGCCAGATTATGCAGAGCAAATCCTTTGCTTTCCAGATAGGGAGCTAACTGCCCATAGCTCAGATTGGCATCAATGGTTACTGTATGCGCTTTTGTGTCCAGGCCAAGAACCTGGTCCATCTGCCGCAGGGAGATCAGATTATGTGTACTATCGGCAATACCGTTGAAACAGTGCCGGGTGCCGAGCACTTTTAGTTTGTCATACTTTTTGACCAGTTCCTGGACCTGCTTGAGCGATTTGGCCTGATAGAGTCGGTCGGTGCTGTAGGTGTAATTCCCGGCCCAGTTTTTTAGCTTATCGTCGGATGCCCAACTCGCTAACGGAGAAAATACAGGAGCAGTCATTAATGCAGAAGAAAGCTTAAGAAACGTTCTTTTTTTCATGATTAAAGGGTTTGTGCTAAACTAATCGAACCCATCGAGAATACGATAATCCGAAGCCGAAATCTGCTGATCATTTGTTGATAGCCAGTTGCGTTTCGGCCTTCGATTGGTAATGATAACTACCCAAATTGGGTAAACAGCACAGGACGGGACCATTGACCAAAAGCCTACCTTAACCGATGGGAACGCGAAGACTATCCTAATCTATTTCAATTTGAAAAAGTACAAAATAATATTTGATTGTTATAATAAACTTCTATACTTTAACCGGTAAATCAACATTTACCAGCCATGAAAACGTTATTTTTGCTAACCATCCTATTGTTGAGTAACGTTTCTGTCAGTTCGGCGCAATCCGACAACGATGCCATAAAACGCGTATTACACGAAGAAACCGTAGGGTTTTTCAAGCGAGATAAAGCAAGATGGGCAAACGCCTGGGCGCATACGCCTTACATCAATTTCGCGGCTAATTTATATGGAGGAGATTTCCTGCTGGTAAAAGGCTGGAATGACCTGGAAAAGCAGTTTGCCAATCAATTTAAAAGCTCGAAAGTAACGGACAACGTTACGGTTCAGAATGGCAACTACACCATTCACCAGAATGGGAATATGGCTTTTGTTTCGTATGATCAAACCCTGGTCGATAGCCACGGTAAAACAACATCGAAAGAGACGCGGGTAGTCGAAAAAATAAACGGGCAATGGAAGATTATTAATGTGATTGCCCTGACAAACCTAAAAAGTTTTGGACTGGCGCAGGCTCAAAAGAAATAGAACGATCAATTCAAACAAAAAACCCGACCATAATCCTAGTCGGGTTTTTTGTTTGAATTGATCGTTTAGCCTGCTTTAAGAAGCGAATTGCTTCACTAGATTTTCAAGAGTGTGAAGAGGCTGTACGCCCGATTGCCGCCAGACAATTTTGCCGTCTTTAAACATAATCATAGTTGGAATACTCCGGATTTGATATTGGTTGGCAGCTGCCTGAGCATGGTCTACGTTAATTTTAATTACGCGGACTTTATCGCCAGTGCGATCAGTAAGTTGCTTCAGAATGGGAGCCTGTTGTTTACAGGGACCACACCAGTCGGCATAGAAGTCGACAAGCACCGGCTTATCGCCTTTAATTAGTTGCTGAAAAGTTTCTTTCTGATTCATTGTTCTATTTGGTTTGTTGACCTGATGTGGTTGTTTTGTATTATTATAACACCGGATATGCCCTGCCAGTTCATCCGGGGCAACACGCTTTTGCCGAATACCTATGCGCGCTTTATTGCTTTTTGGGTCTGTATTTCTGACAACTGTTGCGGTTGGCCAAACTCATTTTGCCAACGAAATCACACAGCATCGCGAAGTATATAAAAACGATTTTCTGACCTCGTCCAATAGCCCACTGAAGTCGAAAGAAGATCTGTCATACCTGCGCTTTTATGAGCCTGATTCAACCTATCGGGTGGAGGCAACCGTTGAGCTAACGCCCAAAGCCGAGCCCTTCGAAATGCCCACCTACAATGGGCAAACCCGTCCGCATGTTGAGTATGCGGTGGTGTCGTTTGTATTGGCTGGTAAATCGTTGCAGTTGACTCTTTACCGCAACCTGAACCTGCTTCGATTACCCCAATACCGCGACTACCTTTTTTTGCCATTTCGGGATGCTACCTCAGGTTATGCCACGTATGGTGGAGGACGTTATCTCGATCTTCGTCTGGGCGATATTAAAGACGGACGAATGATTATTGACTTCAATAAAGCCTATAATCCGTATTGTGCTTATCACGAAGGCTACGCTTGCCCTGTTCCTCCCAAAAAAAATACGCTGCCAATAGCGATCGAAGCCGGAGAAAAAACCTATGGCAAGGCACACTAACTATATCAATAGCCCCAGGCCAGCAGGCCGCCATCGACAGCAATGATTTGTCCGCTAACGTATCCCGAAGCGGGCATACTCAGGAACGATACGACCGATGCTACTTCTTCGGGCTCACCAATCCGGTTCATAGGTGTACGTTTCAAAATACCACTCAATTTTTCGGGATTATTTAGCACTGGCGATGCCAGCGGGGTGTTTATATACCATGGCGCTACTGAATTTACCCGAATACCGTCGGGGGCCCATTCAACGGCCAGATTGCGGGTAAGTTGCAGTAGCGCGGCTTTGGTCATGCCATAGAGTGAGCCACTGCTGGTGTGCGTCAGACCCGAGACTGACGAAACGAAAACAAGTTTACCGCCCTGTTCCGAAGCCTTCAGCAGGGGATAAGCCGCCTGGCTCAACTCGTAGGCCGAACGAAGATTGGTGTTCAGGATGTGGTCATACTCATTGGGTGTATAGTCGGCAGTCGGTTTTCGGATATTCGTTCCGGCATTATTAACCAGAATATCCAGCTTGCCCCATTTTATTTTTACAGTTTCTATAATCTGAACTGCTACACCCGGCTGACTCACATCGATAGCCACCCCTTCTACCATATGCCCCTGCTGGCGGTAGGCTGTTAGTTGTTGCCGAAGAAGCTCGTTGTCGCGGGCAATAATAAATACGGCAGCGCCCAGCTCAAGAAATTGCCGGACAATTGCTTCGCCGATACCTTTGGTGCCGCCCGTTACGAGCGCGCGTTGGCCATTTAGTGACCAGAGAGGCTGGTTCATAGAAACTAATTTTTAAACGATGCAATGATTACAATCAATACTTGTCTGTATGGTAGGGCAGAGGCTACGAAACTAAGAGCAGAATTTTGTAGAACAAAGCAAAATAAGCACAGACTCCCGTTTGATGGCAACACGTAATCCATCCAGATCTGTTCGACAACGGACACACCAAATGTCCGGAATCGTACAAATTCTAAACTCTCGCAGGCTTATACTGACTGGAAATCAAGTTTTTTGATTTTGGCAAAGCATTTGTTCTACAAAACTTAATTATATGATTTGAGGATGAGACGATCGTATTTAGGCGAGTTTGAAGAAGTGGTGTTACTGACGGTTGCCGTGCTGGGCGATGGTGCTTATGGGGTGGCCATTACCGACGAACTGGACCGGCAAACCGGGCGTTCGGTAAGTATTAGCGCTGTTCATGCAGCTTTGCATCGGCTGGAAGAAAAAGGGATGCTTTCCTCACGCATGGGCGATGCTACGGCTGAGCGGGGCGGCCGCCGGAAACGCCTGTTTACGGTTACCGCGCTGGGGAGCCGCACGCTACACGACATCCGGGCTACCCGCGACCAGTTGTGGAATTCAATTGCCCCCAACTCACTTCCCGCCATTAGCATATGAATATGGCGCCACGACCGGTAAAATCACCACCCCGCTGGGCAGACTGGTTGCTCGAATGGTTCTGTGCTCCGCATCTGCTGGAGGAAGTGCAGGGCGATTTGCACGAACGATTCGAGCGAAACTGCCAACAAGTTAACATCGGGTTTGCTCGTCGACAATATGGACGGGAAGTACTTGGTTTTTTACGACCGTTTGCCGTAAAGCGCAAACCCAGTCAATATCCGTCAACTCCTTTACTCAGTATCGATATGTTACAAAATTATTTCAAGATCGCTTTTCGGAATCTTACCCGGAATAAGGCCTATTCGACCATCAATATTGTGGGCCTGAGCATCGGCTTAGCAGCCGCCATGATGATCATACTGTATACGAAAGATGAAGTTAGCTATGATCGGTTTCATAAGAACAATCCATTGATCTACCGGATTACGAGTAAGGCGATTACGCCTGCTGGCGTTGCCAAATACCGACAACCCTATACCGGATTTTTTCCTGGACCCAAGTTTCAGGCTGGCGTGCCTGAGATTCAAACATTCGTCCGTTATCAGTTGAATGGAAAAGATATGAAGTTGGGGAATGACGTAATAAATCAGGAGGTTTATCTGGCCGATACCAGCTTCTTCTCGGTCTTTACGTTTCCGCTGATCCACGGTAATCCGAAAACCGCTTTGCAACGGCCCCATTCGGTCGTTATATCTGACGAGATGGCAAAAAAACAGTTTGGCACTACCGATGCGCTGGGCAAGATTATGTACTTAAGAGATGACGATCAGTTTGAGCCATACACTGTAACTGGTATCACCAGAAAAGCGCCCCAAAACTCATCCGTCAAATTCGATGTACTGCTCCCCCTTAAAGTCAGTGCCGAAGAAATGAGTAATAACGAAAACTGGTTCAATGTGTTTTTGAACACGTTTGTTGTACTTAGTCCAAATGCCAGTAAAAAAGTCGTAGAGGCTAAAATGAATCAGGTTTATCTGGCCGATGCGCGCGAAGGGATCAAAGCAATTGCGGAGAAGTTCAACGAAACCGACAAAACGATTTATGAACTTCAGCCACTGACCGACATGCACCTGAGTAAAGAGCTACCGGCCAATAATGGTCTTGTGGATGAGAGCAATCCAGTGTTTTCCTATATTTTGTCGGGTATTGCGTTGTTTATTCTGCTCATTGCCTGTATCAATTTTGTGAATCTCACGGTAGCACGGTCGCTAAAGCGGGCAAAAGAAATTGGGGTTCGTAAGGTGGTTGGCAGTGCCCGATCGCAATTGATCTTGCAATTTCTTGGCGAATCGTTCCTGCTCTGCTTTGCCGCCTTCGTATTGGCCATTGGCCTTCTCGAACTGGCGTTGCCCACCTTTAATCAACTAGCAAATAAAGCACTGTCGCTTTCCTATCTGTTCGACATAAAACTGGTGGCTGGATATATAGCCTTGTTTTTTCTGACCAGCCTATTATCAGGATTCTATCCGGCCCTGATTTTATCGGGATACGATCCGGTCAAAACGCTTTACAACCGTTTCAATTTATCGGGTAAAAATTACCTGCAAAAATCACTCGTTGTCTTACAGTTTTCACTGGCTTCGTTTCTGATTATTGCTTCCTTAACCATATACTCCCAGTTTGATTATCTGACCAATACGCCGTTGGGATATGATGATAAAAATCTGGTGATGATTGACAAATCGAATCTGAAACGGAGCGAAGTGAAACTGCTCAGAGATGAGCTGACCAAAAACGCCAACATTATTGATATTGCTCCAAAGAATGGCGGTCGCTGGGGAACGGTAGCTAAAATAAACGGCGATACCCAACTTAGTTTTACCTACGAAACGGTCGATGAAGCCTATATTCCGTTGCTAAAGATTTCGATCGTAACGGGCCGAAATTTTTCGACTCAGTTTCCGTCCGATTCTTCGGAATCAGTTATTGTGAACGAATCATTTGTGAAGAAGGCCGAGTGGAAAAAAACTCTTGGGCAGATTGTGAATTTCTGGCTTAACAACGATAAAAAATATAAGGTTATTGGTGTCGTAAAAGATTACCACTACGGTTCGTTGAGCGAAAAAATACGTCCACAATTGTTTACGATGCGGGCTGGTAATCAGTATGGGAAAGCATTCATTAAAATCAAACCCAATACCGAAACCGCCAGCCTTCGCCATCTTGAAAAAACCTTTAAACGGCTTTTTCCACTAAGCCCGTACACCTATACGTTTTTGGACCAGGAGAACTTGAAGCGGTATGAATCGGAAGCGAAATGGAAGCAAATGGTCTTGTTTGGTGCCATTCTGACGATCTTCATTTCGTGTATTGGCCTGTTTGGATTAGCAACGCTCTCGGCCGAACGCCGAACTAAAGAGATTGGTATTCGAAAAGTACTGGGAGCTTCGGTTGCCAGCATTGTTCAAATGCTCTCGACCGATTTCCTGAAACTGGTCTCTCTGTCGTTTTTGTTTGCGTTTCCGGCGGCCTGGTATGCTATGGAACACTGGCTCGAAAGTTATCCATACCGTATTAGTTTGAGCGCCTGGATATTTGCCAGTACAGCCTTGATCGCCATTACCATAGCCTTCTTCACCGTTAGCTGGCAATCGTTGCAGGCTGCGGTTATAAATCCGGTAAAAAGTTTGAAAACGGAGTAAGGAACTTAGGACTGGGGACGTAGGGCAAAGGGATACTTTGCTATGTAATCCCCAGCCTTAAGCTCTCTGCCCCTAGCCCTCCGTCCCCAACTATGAACCCACTACCACCCCGCTGGGCTGACCGACTGCTTGAGTGGTTCTGCGCTCCGCATCTGCTGGAGGAAGTGCAGGGCGATCTGCACGAACGATTCGAGCGAAACTGCCAACAAGTTAACATCGGGTTTGCTCGTCGACAATATGGACGGGAAGTACTGAGCTTTTTACGGCCGTTTGCTGTGAAGCGCAAACCTGATCAATACCCATCACCTTTTTTCGCAAATCCTGTCATGCTACGCAACTTTTTCAAAATTGCCTTTCGCAACCTGACGAAGAATAAGGTCAGCTCGCTGATTAATCTGTTTGGGCTAACGCTGGGTGCAACCGCCTGTCTGGTTATCTACCTGATTACGCACTATGAGCTAAGTTACGACACCTTCCATCCTGATCGGGAGCGCATTTACCGATTGGTTGGTAAGGTGAAATATAACCCGACTGACGAGGTACATACCGTTGGGTTTATTCCAAATGCCGTTCCGGCGGCTATTCGTCGGGAAATAACGGGTCTTGAAACGGTAGCCGCTTTTCATACTATTGAAACGGATGTATTGATACCGACTGGAAAGGAAAAACCAAACCACTTTGAGAGTAGTCGGCGAACGGGCGGAAGTACCGATATTGTGGTCGTTGATCCCCAATACTTCGAAATTTTTACGTATAAATGGCTGATCGGAAATCCTAAAGTGCTCAATGAACCCTTTAAGGTTGTATTAACCGAACAAAAAGCGCATAAGTATTTTGGCCCATTGCCGGTGGAAGAACTGATTGGGAAGGAAATTATTTACCGCGATTCAGTTCGGGTCAGTGTGGCCGGGATCGTAAAAGACTGGGAGCGGCCAACCGATTTTACCTTTACCGATTTTATTTCGATGGCTACCGTGCGGGCCAGTCGGCTAAAAAATGAGATCAATCTCGATCAATGGGACGACAACTGGTCGGCATCGCAGGCTTATATAAAGCTTTCGGAAGGGACAGTGCCTGCGCAACTAGTTCCGTTATTTCAGCAATTTTCAAAACAGCATTATGCAAAAGAGATGAAGTTCTGGCCGGATTTGCAGCCGCTGTCGGATGTGCATTTTAATGCTGATTATCAGGATAATTATTCGCGTAAAGCCCATTTGCCAACGTTATATGGCCTAATGGGGGTAGCTGCTTTTATTCTGCTGATTGCGGCTATCAATTTTATTAACCTGTCAACGGCTCAGTCTATTCAGCGGGCGAAGGAAATTGGAATACGGAAAGTGATGGGAAGTAGTCGGAAGGGCCTAATTACTCAGTTTTTAAGCGAGACCGCAGTACTGACGTTGTTGGGAGTTGGGATTGCCGTCTTGCTTGTGGGACCAATTTTATTGGCTATGCAACCGCTGCTGCCCAAAGGCCTAACTGTCGATTTATTTAACCTACAGACGATCCTGTTTCTACTTGGGCTCATTGTTGTTACATCAATGTTGGCTGGTTTTTATCCGGCATGGCTACTGTCGTCTTATCTACCTGCCCTAACCTTGAAAGGGCAGAATGCACTGAAAGGGAGTAGAACAGGCCACCTACGGAAAGGGCTTATTGTGTTTCAGTTTACAGTATCCTTAGCGTTTATTGTTGGTACGCTAATGGTTGGGCGCCAACTAAATTTCATGCGAAACAAAGACCTCGGTTTTTCGACCGACGCGACCATAGAAGTCCGTACACTCTGGGATGAGAAGAGTCAGGTACTGGCCCAAAAAATAAAACAGTTAGCGGGAGTCGAGCGGATTACGATGGAGTGGTTTCCACCGATGGGGTCGAGCTACATGGTGACGAAGCTAAAATACCATGGCCAAAATGATAAAGATATAGAGATGGATGTATCGGCCAAAGTTGGCGATGCTAATTTTATTCCGTTGTATAAGCTTCGGCTACTGGCGGGCCGCAACTACTACAAAAGCGACTCATTGCGTGAGTTGGTGATCAATGCCTCCTACGCAAAAGCATTGGGATTCAGGAAGCCCGCTGAAGCCATCAACCAACTTCTCGAATTTGGTGATAAAAAGCTTCCAATTGTTGGGGTTGTCGCTGATTTTCACGAACAGTCGTTTCATGAAAAGATAGGGCCCGTGTTCATTGGCCATATACCTGATCGTGCCAAAAACATTGGCATTAAATTAATCACAAAAGGTAGGCAGGCCGATGACCTGAAAGAAACCCTGGCCCATATCGAGCAGGCATGGAAAGCAGTATATCCCGATAATAAGTTCAATTATACCTTTCTGGATGACTCTATAGCTCAACTTTACGAAAAAGAGACAAAAACAGCTCAGCTCGTTAACCTCTCTACGGCCATTGCCATCCTGGTTTCCTGTATGGGCTTATTCGGACTAGCCACCTTCACCGCCGAGCAACGTACGAAAGAGATTGGTGTTCGGAAAGTGTTGGGAGCCAGTACGGGGAATATTGTCGTATTGCTCTCTCAGGATTTTCTGAAACTGGTTGTTGTCGCTCTGATCATTGCCTCGCCGATAGCATGGTGGGCAATTAACGAATGGCTTCAGGATTTTGCGTATAAAGTAGATCTTACCTGGTGGGTATTTGCTCTGGCTGGACTAATAGCCATGCTCATAACGTTATTGACAATTAGCTTCCAAAGTTTCAGAGCTGCTTTAACTAATCCGGCCAAGAGCTTAAGGACAGAGTGATACCATTCTGACAACCGTTGCTTTATGGGTTGGATAGGATAGAAAACAGCTATTCCAGGTTAGATGCCCCTATAGGCGTTGTTGATTGCGCACGGCTAATTGCGCAATCAACAACGCCTTTTTTATAACCAATCTGTAGTGAATACCTCGTTCAACGTTCATAATAGATATTAAGTAATTATCCAATGTGGATACTATAGTATAATAATAAATAACAAAAAAACATAAAATGGGGGATACTTTTTCTTGTGGGTATCGTCTTATGGGATAATTGTATATGTATTATACATGAATAGTTATTTAGCTTGATGGTCTACCAATTTACGTCATTTAGACCAGCGAGTTATTGAATAGAAACAGCCCGTAACTGTATAATGGAAATTTATTTGCTTAAACAGCAAGGAAAGCCACCTACTGGTTTACCTTGTTTGGGTAGGCCATCAACGCATCGTATTGTTCTGATAATCTTTTGTTTTTTCGTTGTAAGTACGCATTTATATGCACAACGATTGCTGACGGTATCGGGCGAAGCGGGCAGTTTTATTCCTGCATCTGCACGAACGCCGTTCTGGCTGCGGAGTAATCAGTATGGTATTATCCCTTATTCAATGCCCGCTGCGACAGGACGTCTGAGTGCTAGCCTTGACTATGATTCCTTACGATTAGCTACTGGCAAACTCAGCTATGGTGGTGCCATAAATGCCGTGGCCAATGTTGGTGCCACCACACAATGGCTACTACCCGAAAGTTACGTAAAGTTTCGGTACGGGGTTTTTGAGTTTTACGCAGGTCGTCGGCGCGAACTTTTCGGATTGGCCGATTCAACTTTGTCGACAGGCTCCTATGCCTGGTCAGGAAATGCACTCCCGGTGCCTAAAGTGCAACTCGAAATCCGGCCGTTTACGCCATTAACATTCACAAGGGGATTTGTGGCCGTGAAAGGTAGTTTTGCGCACGGCTGGCTGGGCGGACGTTATGTGCAGCATACGATGCTCCATCAAAAGTCCTTATACGTGCGTTTGGGAAAACCCAATAGCAAATGGAAGCTATATGGAGGAGTAAATCACCAGGTAGTTTGGGGCGGTTATAGCGACGATCTGGTGAAAATAGGACTTGTCAAAAGTCCATACTTACCCTCCAGTTTTAAAGACTATCTCAATGTAGTCAGTGGCCTGAAAGCAGACGCAACGGGCATTGTCGATTCACTGGCGTACGCCAATTTCGACCTAACGAATCGAATTGGTAATCATGTAGGTTCGGTCGATGTGGCAGTGGAATTCAAGACAGATCGATTTATTTATTACGCTTATCGCCAGAACCCGTATGAAACGGGGGCCTTTTTTCGTGGGAATAGTTTTGCCGATGGCCTGAACGGCTTGCGTATCCGATCAACTAACCCAAACGCCTTTATTCAGCAGCTACTAATCGAATACCTGAATACGGCCAATCAGGGTGGAGATGACTTTGGGAAGGGAAAGAACGGGAAAGTCAATTATTTCAACCATTCGCAGTTTCGGGATGGCTGGTCGTATGCCAGTATGGGCTTAGGTACGCCGTTTATTACCCCCGCCTATAGCACAACGGGTGAGTTGCCTTATGGTGGGTTTAGCAATAATAACCGGGTACAGGTTTGGCATATAGGGCTAAGCGGAACTTTACTGAAGCCTACCCGACGCTGGCTAAACGGGCCAATTACCTACCAGATCAAAGGATCATTTAGCCATAATCTGGGTACCTATAATGCTCCTTTCGCGAACCCACTCAACCAGTTTTCAGGCATCGTTAGCTTTCAGGTTCCCTTATCGTATTGGAAGGGGCTACTGCTTCAGACGTCACTTAGCGCGGATAACGGAAGCCTCTATACGAATGGTTTTGGGATGTATGTGGGGGTACGGAAGGAGTGGAGCAGGAGATTGCGGTAAGTACATTTTTATGGTACTTATCTCAGCTTCTAGGCCCTTCATGACGAATTTGTCCTATCGACGGGTAGTTGAGATAATCCTAAACATATGAGATCAGAGCAGAAAAAACTATAAACATGAAAAAGTGTTAATATTACGACTGTCCTAATTCTGAATAGCTTACGATTCAATTATACCTATTTTTTTTAATGAGAGAAAGAGTATATAGCTTGTCCATTTGAGCTATTCGTTTCACTCTTTATCAATTAAGTCCCAGTGGAGCGCCGTCCCTGCTTTAATATCCTGGCTGGCAAAACAGGTAAGTACTTGTTCGTAATAGCGGGTATGTAGCCCGTTAGATGGGCGAATACTGCGTACGTTATCAGGTGTAAAAGCTTCTCCTGTTTTTACATCATGCACAACATACAATGACCGTTTAAATTGAAGGCTTTTTTGCTCTTTGGGGGTTAGTGTATAGCTAACTTGTCCCATAGCTAGAGACGTTCGCTCTGTTTCGATAACCAGACTTTTCAATTCATCGGGTTCAAGTGAAAAGGCCGAGTCGACACCTCCTTCGGCCCGACGAAGCGTCACATGTTTTTCGAGTACAACAGCACCTAGTGCTACAGCAGCTACGGCGGCACCAATCCCCATTGTGTGGTCGGAGAGGCCAATTGGTAGATCGAACAGTTGGCGCATATGCGGGATGGTGAGCAAGTTAGTGGTTTCAGACGTGGCAGGATACGTGCTTGTGCATTTTAACAAAACAAGGTTCTTGCAGCCGTTTTCGCGTAAAACCTTTACTGATTCGTCGAGATCGGCCAAAGAAGCTACGCCAGTACTCATAATAACCGGCTTGCCTGTCTGAGCTATTTTTTTGAGTAAAATATGGTCAGTATTTTCAAAAGATGCGATCTTGTACAAGGGTACATTGAGCGACTCCAAAAAGTCGACAGCAGTAGTATCAAATGGAGAGCTAAAGGCAATCATACCTCGCTTTTGGGCATGTTCAAAAATAGGTTTATGCCACTCCCAAGGCGTATAGGCTTGTTCATAAAGTTTATACAGGTTTTTATCGACCCAGAGCGATTTAGCATCGCGAATATAAAATTCTTCTGAAGAACCGTTAAAAGTAATCGTATCGGGTGTGTATGTCTGGAGCTTCAAGGCATGAGCACCTGCATCGGCTACTGCATCAACTATCTCTAAAGCTCTGCTGAGTGACTGGTTGTGGTTTCCTGACATCTCTGCGATTACAAAAGGACGGTGGCCAGCACCTATCGTAAAATTGGCAACCTGAATCGGTTGATTTGCTGTCATAACGGTTTAGAACTAGAGTTCGGTAGGTATATATGAGTTGTGACTATAAGGTTTTAACATAAACTAAGTTTAAACCTTCCTGACCAGGAGGATTAAATTTACCACTTCCATGCGAAAATTTGAATCCTGCTTTTTGAAATGAACGTACAGAGCCTTGATTATCAGCTTTTATATAGGCATGGATCGTTACAGCACCCCATTGTTCTTTACATGCTTCGCAGCCCTGCGTAATGATTTGGCTAGCAAATCCCTGACCACGAACACGAGCATCTACCGACACGCCAACTATAATTTCGGCAGGCATATCAGTTTCATGTTTTCTTTCAAACCGAACTTGGCCCACAGCTTTATGCTGCTCATCCTCAAATAGCAATAATAGGGCATCGGGATCAGTCAACTTTTTCGTAAACCAGGCAGTATGTGTCTCTAATGGAATTTCTCTCGAATTGAACGATTGCTGACGGGTCTCGAGATCGTTGGCCCAGTCAAAGTAAAGCTGTACATCACTGGGTTGAGCTTTGCGGTAGGTGAGCATAAAAATAGGCTTAGTTGTTTTATGCTTTATTAACACTTAGCTGCTGAAAAAGCTTTCGGAATCGTTCAGGAGATTGTCCATCGAAAAAACGCTTTTGACTAGCTAACGATTTAAGGGTTATATCGGAAAAAAGCTGGAATGACTGAATTGTCAGTTTGAGCATCTGTGCTAATGCAGGTCTTGGAGTTGAATGTGGTAGTAAAGCAGGAAAACTGACCGAAACGGCGAGTTGCTCTTCAGACAAGAACTGAGCAATACGTGCTTGATTATCGGCTGTTACAATCGCAATTAATGGGCGGTTTACTGCGCAGACCTCATAAGCTATGGTGCTACAAGAGGTAAGAGCTAAACTACATTGCTGCAATTCGCGGACCATTTCATTTACATTCTGATTCTGTAAAATGACAAGGTTCGGTAATTGGAGGGAGTATGCTTCTATTGATTGACGATTGGGATGAAACGGTCCCAGAACAATATGGATAGGTAGCATTGGGTCAACTAATCGAATGGCTTCCAGTATATGTAAGGACATATTTTGTAAATCAGCCCCGCCCATGCTAACAAAAAATGGTCCACCTCTTATTGCAGATCCAAAGCCTTGGGGTTGTAAAAATTCAGGACGAAGTAATGCGTAGTGAGGACCTAAATAAAACTTTGTATAAGGTTCTGCATCATATTCATTAGTTCTAATACCACCTGCATGATTAATCACTACATCGGCTACCTGATGGCCTTTCAGTAAATCATCAATATATATCAGCCGTTTGGTTCGATTGCGAATCTGTTTCTGAAAACTTATGTCAAATGCATAACCGTCCAACACTACTATATCATCGGTATTGATCAATTCCAGAAACGTTGTATCGGCTGTTGATTCAGGTAGTGGAACAACACATAGCCCTGCTTGTTGAATCAATGTGCATACATAGGCCTCCGGTTCTTTAATTGCAAATTGCAGTAAGAACTCATCTCTGAGCATATGGCTCAGAGCAAGACAACGCATCACATGCCCCATACCAATCTGCGCATTTCCGTCGGCACGAAGAACAACTCGATTCATCGTTTTTCTTGACTTCTATTTAATTGAAATTTAAATTCTGCAATTTCCCAGTCATCTTCAGTATCGATGTCGTGAGCGTCCATTTCTGAAATGATGATGCCACCCGAATTGTCAGAAATCAATCGTCTGGTTTGCTCAAAGGCATTTACACTAAAGAAATAGAACTGCCCTGCGTCGTGGTAAGATGGTTCAAGATCTTGCGAGCGCGTTAGCGCATGTTCAGCCTGAAACCACTGTACTTTCCCTCCTTGTAGCCGTATAGCCCGTTGAATGGGGAAGTTGAATGGCTGAATTGGGTAGACTGAATCAAAACCTCTTTTAACAAGTAAGTCGAATGCGCTCTGGAGTAAGTAAGGAGTAATGAATGGAGCTGTTGGATAGAGGCAACAAGCCTGCTTAAAATGAGAGCCCTGCCTATTATATTGAGTTAGCACTTCGGTTAGTACTTCGGCTGTAGTAGCAAAATCGTCGGCGGTCTTGGAGTCTCGCAGAAAGGGTACTGATGCGCCATATTCTTTAGCAATAGCTGCTATTTCCACATCGTCGGTTGAAACCATAACTTCATCAAACATACCTGACTGGATAGCCGTGGTGATGCTATAGGCAATAATAGGCTTTCCCAGAAAGGGTCGGATATTTTTACGCGGGATGCGTTTACTACCACCCCGCGCTGTTATGATGGCTAGATTACTCATCAAACTGATTTTTCGAGTGGGTATGTTACTAATCTATCAGCGGAATTGAAAAAGGAAGTAACCGTTTCGATCACGTAATCCTGCTCTTGGTTAGTTAGGGTCGGATATAGTGGTAGACTAAGACAAGCACCGTAATATTGTTCGGCATAGGGACAATCACCCGGTTTCCAACCAAATTGCTGATAATAGGGCATCAAGTGAACTGGAATATAATGCACCTGGGCCAGAATATTTTTTGTCCGTAGAAAATCATATAACTGCTTTCGGTTGGGTGTCTGAATCACATACAGGTGATAAGCATGACCAATCTCCACAGGTGGTGCAATAGTCGCTATCGGAATGCCAGTTAAGGCTGCTTCTGCAAAGGCCGTATCATAGCGGTTGGCCAGTTCCCGACGACGATTGAGCATGGAGTCGGCCCGGCTTAGCTGACTTAATGCCAGAGCAGCCTGAATGTCGGTCAGCCGATAGTTGTAGCCTAGCTCCTGTAGCTCCATATACCACCCGCCCCGTTCGGGTTCGCCAGGATAGGGGGGGGTAAACTCCTCAGATTTGTTAGTAATGCCATGAGTCCGTAATCGCAGCAGGTGTTTGTAGAGCGCTTCATTATTAGTCGTGATCATACCACCCTCGCCTGCCGCAATATGCTTAACGGGGTGAAAGCTGAAGATAGCCAAATCAGCCAATGAACCATCGCCTGAGCGATGAACAGTTTGATTAGTAGTAAAAAATGCCCCTGGTGCATGGCATGCATCTTCAAGCAACCATAAACCAAACTCATCAGCTAATGCCCGGAAGGCTGTTAAATCGACAGGATAGCCCGCAAAATCGACGGGAATAATTCCTGAAAAATAGCCCTTTGGGTGAGATTCAAGCAGTTTTCGAACAGCTTTTGGATCGAGTAATACTGTGTCGGGATCAATATCTGCAAAATAGACTTCACCACCACAATAGCGGATACAATTGGCTGAGGCCGAAAATGTAATAGGCGTTGTAATTACGCGAGTACCAGGGCCTACATCAAGTGCCATACAACATAAATGAAGAGCAGCCGTACCATTTGCTACAGCTACTGCGTAATTTGATCCGATGTATTTGGCAAATGCTTCTTCAAGCTCTCCAATTTTAGGTCCCTGAGTTAGATAAGGTGACTGAAGCACTTCAGTCACGGCTACTATGTCGTCATCAGTAATATGCTGGCGACCATATGGAATGGGTAGATTCATGGATATGAGGTAAAAGGAAGCTACTTAAATAGAGATAGTCTGTTTTTTTATGGAGTGTGTATTTGACGCTATAGCCTCTTTGAACAACTCTTCATATTGTTTTACTATTAGTGGCCAATGATACGTATTTTCAATTTTGATGCGGTTATTTTCCAAGAAGGAATGGTACTGAAGTTTGGTGTACTCAGAAATAACCTGTGCTATATCTTCAGATGTTCTAAAGTAGAAAGCATCCTTGCCTAAAATAGATTTATTGAATATGTTGTCATAAGCACAAATAAAAGCACTAGATGCCATTGCTTCTAGTAAAGATGGATTTGTTCCACCTACTCTATGTCCATGAAAATAAATATTTGAATAGTAGCGAAGATTGTCTAGTGTATATAAATCGTAGATAGCGCCTAAAAACTTGATATTAGAGTATTTGGCATATTTCCTTGTTAGATACCTTCCATATTTAGTTAAATGATTGCCTACGACTAAAAATGTTCTCTTGGATGCCTTAATAACACCTTCTAAAATCTCATCTATACTATTGTCAGACTGTAAGCGCGCTATCAGCATATCATATTGATACGGCATAAGAGAAAAGTCTTCAAGAATTTCAGAATTCGGATTAGTAAAGACATAAGACCCATAAGGAATATATGTAGAGGATAAATTGTATACTTTTTCTATATGTTGTTGAATGCCGATAGAATCAGAAACTAAATAATCACTACTGTTTACAGCCCAACGCTCAGCTTTTTTTAAGAATTCTTGAACTAGGAAAGGATATTTGCTTCGCATCCATTCTATTCCATCCATATTAGTCACAATAACCGGCCTAGATGGTAACAGCCAGCCCCAAATAGCATTTGTTGTATAACCTAGTTGTAATATTAAATCAAAATTGCGCTTACGAGTATCTAATATACAATTAAAGTCATAAATAAATTGGCCTGCCAGACCAAGGTATTTTTCGGGATCATAGCAATGAATGATAGTAACACCCTGAAAAATTTTCTCCCGATAGGGGTGATAATGAGAATTATAGACAGTTACCTCGTGCCCTAAATGAGTTAATTGAACCGCTAAAAATTCAGCACATTGTTCGAAGCCACCATAATAATTAGGAATGCCACGTGTACCTATAATTCCAATTTGCATACTTGAAAATATTTTCGGGAAAAGATAATATTTAAGAATGTATTGAAGGATTATACATTCGACATTTGTGTTATTGCCTGTTCGCAGATCCAAGACACGTTATTGTAATTTTGAATCAGCATTAGATAGTATCAGGTGAATTCTATATATGATGTAGAATGGTATGAACTTATAAAGCATAACCGAAGTTACTCCGCTACTAACCAGTCCGCTCAGGCTATAACTTAAAAGCAAATAAATAACTGCTTTTTTTGTATGTACAAACGGGAAGTAAGACAGATATTTTTTTTTAAACGAATAATGTGTCTTTATAAGTGAAAATGAAATTATTGTTGGATATATATATATACCAGCATATCCGAAGTTAATATAAGATTCTCCTAAATGAGTGATTGTAACACTTCCTCCATCAAAGTCGAGTTTTAAAATACCCTTTAGCCAAGTTCCCAAATTTGGTGAATAGCCTGGGGCTAAAACGTATAAATCAATCCAATACCCTAGTCCGTATAAATAAGAATTAAATTTAGAAAGGATAATATCCAAGTTTTGAATATTGACAAATGGTCTCCAGCCTATTGTTAAAAGGAACTTAGTTTTAAAATCTGCATCTGCATTCATTCTGTGTGCGCCTAATACTACTAAGATTACATACGCGATGCTACCAATAATTGTAATGGCACCAAGTCTGAACTTTATTTTATTTTTTATTATATGTAATATTAGACAGAAGATCAAAAAGGATAAGAAGGGTTCTCTATTACCAAAACTTAGCAGGAATAGAGAACTAATAAGAATAAAGATAATTTTGACGAATCCTTTGTAGTGCAAACTTAAGAGCACACCATTGTACGTTAATAAGCATATACTTCCTAACGTTACATAGCCCATACTTTCTCTAGCTTTTATTCGAAAATTATCTATATCAGCGTGTAAAATAGGTATTGTACCTACTGATAATATAAAAAATAACCATAAGGAAATTCCCAAAATATAAAGAACATATGCTATGCGTATCTCCTTTGCTGTTGGGGGAAGAAGAAACCATTTATTGAAATTTGTATTATTTGTATTATTGGTAAAAAAAAAGTTAAATACTGTAGCAGAAATAACACTCACTAATAAGCTATAACAAATAAAGAATTTTGTATTATCACTAATACTGACCCCTTTTGAAGATTTAAAACTATCAGCCCATAGAAGAGCTATATATAAGGTAAAAACATGACTAACGAAAAATAAAACAAATGGATTGTAAAAGTTATTAATACGGAAATTTCGCTCTACAATATATGTGCAAATAGCTAATATTAATAAGTATATATAAAATTCCATTTTGGGTTGCTTTAAATATAAGTCGTTGTACGAGTATTTAAGTGACTACACTGAATTCATGAATTAAGAAAATAATTAATCTCGTCGTTTGTCGTTTTTGCTTTTTTTAGTAATCACGCAAATTTAAACCAGATTAGATCCTAAGCTAAATCATTGATTTTTATGTAATTATTCACTAAATCACTATTTCGCTCATTTACTTAAAGTAATTAGACGAATTTAAGTTAGAACACAATACCAGTCAATTTGTTGATTATTAGTATGTTGGTAAACTAAAAAATCTAATTTAATTCAACACAAGTACTTAAGTAGTCAAGCAAATTTAGATTAAACTATTTTTTTTCATTCCGACGCAGGAGGAATCTTCGGATAAATCTAAATTTCCTACTTATCTTCGAAGATCCCTGCGTCGGAATGAAAAAAAACGGGTTAAAATAGTTCAAATTAATTCTGCGTGATTACTTACTTAACTGATTGTTGGTTTAAATGCAATGCCTAAACTATCACAAAAACTCTTTATCCAATGTCGGTGTAATTTGTGGGTGTTAAACTTCTTAAATTACCAGTTGATTCAATTTTTAAAACACTAATACCAAGTTGATTGGCTATCTTTAGAAGTGTAATGTTATCAAGATGGTTATCTACAATTGCAGTGGCCGAAATATTATCTTTGAAAAATACCTTAGCGTTTATTAAAGCACTAGAAAATCCAAAAGATATAATCTTAGAATAAAATGAATCTTGTAATATTAACTCAATAGGTAAATTATTGTCTAATAGTGAAAATCTGTAGTTTTTATCTGTTAAATATATTTTTAAATATCTCTGTTGAATTTTTGTAGTTTCGTAGTGCAGTTTAAATGTAAAAGTTATCTTATTTGCATTTTTAAGAGTGTTTATTGTGTGATTTAGATTTTTTAAAAATATGCGTAATTTTTTCCTGTTTTTTATAGGTGGAGTTAATATTAATATGTTTGATTCTACTTTATCAGTTATATCGTAATTAATATTTATTTTTATAATTCCCTTGAAATTTTCTGTGAATTCAGGTATAGGTGTATATGCATTAGATTTGTCTCGAAGTAATTGTGGGTATAAAGAACGGCTATGCACATAGCCCATCCCTGAGATGTATCCAATTATGTATCTTTTCATTAGGGAGAGTGTACTTATTCTAACCACTGGATCATACAATAGTGCAACTCCCTCGTAGTATATGTTTATTTTGATATTGTTTAGTTTGCTATATTCATATAAGTAAGAACTTAATAAATTGTTTACATGAGGAATAAAAAAAAATGTTTGTTTAGTATTAGTTAATTTACGTATTAATTTTTTGATTTTACGACAATCCCATATTGCCATTAGATTTCTTCTAACGTAAAAAACAGACACATTTTTGATGTCTATTTTGGTGTTTTTTAATGTCGTGATAATAATATTTTCTACACTAGTGCATTCTTGAGTATGTATAATCTCTTTTATCATCAATGTTTGAAACGGGGTATTTGATATGTATATATGTGTATCCATTTTGTTAATTAAACGAGGCTTATATATTTATTGTACTTGGATTATTGAGTATTTGTTTTAATATGACAAATATAGTTTTAAATTGCTTTATGTTAAGTGCGAAAAAGAATATACTTATAATTAGAAATAAATGGTGAGGTAGATGAAGCAATAAAACTAGCCAGTTTAAAATATATGGGATAAGAAGGTTAATTGGGAATGAGTCATGTACAACTTTATATAAATTATTCTGACCGTCAACTTCTCTTCGTCCGTAATAGTTAGTTAGTAAGACGAAAAATGAATAAGAAATACTACTGGCTATTAGGACTTTATCATATTTTACATTGAAAAGTATTATAAGACAATAACATAGTGTTATATTAACTAATAAGGAACAAAATGCTATCATACTTAATAATTTTTCTTTTGATCTAGTAATTAATAAACTCGAATAGCCAAAACAGTTAGTATATAGTACCAATGTTAGACTTGAAACATAAAAATTATGGCTTGATGTTTTATATTTAGGAAATAGTAACAAAAATATTGGAAAACACAATATAGCTACTTGGATAATTAAATAAGATGAAGTTATATAACTCGATCGTAATTGATTTATTATTAATATGCTTTCTGAGCTTGTAACTTTCGATAATTTATTTAGTATTTTAGGATAAATAAGATATGAAACTGATTCGAGAACTAATAGGACTACACTTGAAAGGGTATATGAAAAAGTAAAATACCCATAATCAGTAACATTGTAGTAAGAGCTAATAAACATTCTTGTTGATATAGTGATGAGGTAAAAAGAAGCATTGTACAGAAAAAGAAACATAGCTTTATTTTTTATTCTTTTAATCGATACGTAGTCTAAATTCAGACTAAAACTAATGGGACATATTAACGCATAGTAAATTAGTATTATAATATATATTATGGCATTTGCTGTAATTATATTAAATATAAGATTTTTACTATCAGATAGATATATGCATAAGGATGTGGACAATTGAGTTACAATTTGATAGAGACTTATCTCTCGTATTTTATTATAGATTCTAAACAAATTAATATATAATAATATGATTTGATTGCATATAATACTAACGCAAATATTTAGAGAATATTTAGAGAAGTTATATTTACTTAAGATAGGTATACTTGTAAATGTATCGTTAGCGAAGATAATTATAATCAATATCGATAGGATTATCGTTAGTGATACTGATGTTCCAAAGATGGAAGCTGTATACTTTTTATTTTTTTTATTTATTGAAATTATTACATTTAACGCATGAGGGATTCCGAAATTTATTTGTGAGAAATACTGTAAAATTAAATTTAGAAAACCCCATATGCCAAGGTAATACGGGGACAGAATTGACGCAATTAATAAACTATTTATAAATTGGATTCCGTATGCTATATATCTGCCAGTTATATATATAAATATTTTATTACATAAAATTTTTTTTATTAGAATGCTATTCATTTAACTTGTTTTTATAACAAGTACCTCATAAATTATCTTTAATTGATGAGGTATTATTTAATTTTGTCTATTAGGATTTTATTTGTATTTTTATTGGTAGAGACAACTTTTATTAGTATAATCTACTAATAAAAGTTGTCTCTATTAGCATTTTTATAGCATCAACATTTACCCATTCTTCGTTACTGTCGGAACTATAACGGAAGCCAGGTTTAACCTTTTCTGCTTTAAAAAAATTGATATAGTCATTGATATTCCAAACAGGAACTTGGGGTAAGATTGCGTAATATTTACCTAAGTCATAGGTAGTAAATGAATCAGAGCTGGTAATCATCTCTTCGTGAATTTTTTCACCCGGTCTGACACCTATTATTCTTTGTTCACATTCAGGGCCTATAGCCGAAGCCACGTCAGTAATTTTATAGGACGGGATTTTGGGTACAAATAATTCTCCTCCCCAAGCTGTTTCTAAGGCATGTAATACCATTTTGACACCCTCTAGTAGGGTAATATTAAATCGGGTCATATTCGGGTCGGTTATGGGTAGTACGCCTTCTGCCCGCTTTTTGAGGAAAAAAGGAATAACAGATCCATTTGATCCCATTACATTACCATATCGCACCACTGAAAATCTTACCTTTCTGTTGCCTTTTATTTTATTAGCCGCGATAAAAAGTTTGTCGGAAGTCAACTTTGTTGCACCATATAAGTTTATGGGGGCACAGGCTTTATCAGTAGAGAGGGCTACTACTCGTTCAACATTGGTTTCCAAGGATGCCCGAATTACATTTTCAGCTCCGCCCACATTTGTTTTTACGCATTCATCCGGGTTATATTCAGCAATATGCACATGTTTCATAGCGGCCGCGTGTATAACATAATCGATTCCATTGAGCGCTCTCTTTAAACGTTCATAATCGCGAATGTCACCAATGAAATAACGCATGCAGGCATATTGCGATTCAGGGTATTCCTGTGCCATTTGAAATTGTTTTTGCTCATCTCTCGAATAAATCACTAATCGTTTGATAGCTGGATGGTTTTCTAGTAGGTATTTTGTTAAAGCGCGGCCGAGTGATCCGGTTCCACCTGTTATTAAAATAGATTTATTGTTTAAGATATCGTTGGTCATTGCAGTTAGTTTAATTAATTAGAAACTAGCTTTTGGGGACTATTTTTATATTGAACCTCTTTTAGTTTTTGAAGCAATGCTAAATACATTTTGCATACATTGCTTTGCTTTGTTTTTGGTACAGCTCCGCCCTTTCAGTCACATGAGTGGCCTAGCCGAATTACATTTTTTTACACTTATTCTGTCAACTCAATACCAAGGTCTGGATCAGATCGACCCTCACCACTACCTGTAACGCGTCGAGCAGAATAGCCAGTTGGTTTCCTTGTTGGCCTATTACGCTGCCTGTTGTATCTGAAAAACTACCTGAGCCTATGGTGACCCGGTCGTTTGGCGAGAAAGACTCAACCCGAATCTGGCTATGATCAAACTCGTTTAGTAGCCGTTTAATGGCACCGATCTCGTCGTTGCGTACCACTGCCGGTTTGTTTAGCCAGAACAGGTAGCGCACAATGCCGGGTATACCAAAGACGCGGGCGCGCTCGTGTTCGTCCAGATTGACGAAGCAGTAGGAGCGGAACAGGGGTTCTTCGACCCATTTAGTCCGGTCCGACCAACGCCGTTTAGTTTTTGTCAACGGACAGTACACTTCAATGCCTCGTTCCTTTAGCTTTGCGGCTACCTGCTTCTCGTTTCGCGACTTTGTATAGAGTACAAACCAGGGCATTGTTGAATGGTTGAATGATTGAATGATTGAATTGTATGGCCCATTTATTGACGTTATTCAACCGCAACGGAGGTATATAATTCAATCATTCAACAAGTCAATTATTTATCTTACCATGCGTTAATATTTCCTTTTAGCATGGATAGTACGGTTTGCCAGCAGATCCATATATCTAACCTTAATGACTTTTTTCGATTATAGAAGCGGTCATACCGAACCCGATGATGCATTTTGATTCGCTCGCTTGTTTCCCCCCGGCAACCACGTACCTGAGCCAATCCGGTTATTCCTGGCTTTACCCGATAGCGTTTCTTGTACTCAGGCATGGTGTTCCAGAACTGAGCGCTATGCTCCAGGGCATGAGGCCGTGGGCCTACGATACTCATATCACCTCGTAATACGTTTATAAACTGTGGTAGTTCATCCAGATTACTCTGACGCAGAAAACGGCCGATTCGTGTTACACGGCCGTCGTTTTTACTGGCTTGGCGGAACGATGCATTAGGGTTATGCGTCATGGTGCGCAGCTTCAGGCAATTGAACCATGAGCCACGATAGCCCGTCCGTTTCTGAATGTAAAAGATGGGCCCTCGTGAGTCTAACAGGATCAGTGCTCCTAACAAGGGTAAGAGCCAGGATAAGACCACAATGAGTATGAACAGAGAAAAGCAAACATCAAAAAACGCTTTCCTGTCCGTTGGTACAATCCTTCCGTGGGCCGGGCAGTATGCTCGGCATACACATATAGTGGTTTGTAAGGTGAGTCAAGACTAAGCATGAGTGGATGACTGACTAGGTGAATAGATAAATAGGCTGGGTTTCACCCATCTGCTAATCGTTACGGCTCAGGCGCTTTTTGATGCCAGATTCGCCATAATACCCCCCATAGTTATAGTAGTAGGATTCTCCTTCGCCAACACCGTTTAGAATAATGCTCAGTTTGGGGAAACGCTGTTCTTTATAGAGTGTATCGACCATTTTCAGATAGTTCCGTGGGGTATGGTCGTGACGCACCATATAGAGGGTAGCATCGGCATAGGGCGCTATCAACTGAGCGTCGGTTACGAGGCCAACAGGTGGCGAATCGATAATAACGTAGTCAAATTTTGCTTTCAGTTCGTCAAGCAATTGTGACAGATGAGGAGAACTTAGTAGCTCGGAAGGGTTAGGGGGGAGCGGGCCGGCTGTGATAATGAAGTAATTATCGTGCCCTGAAACAGGTTGAATAATTTCATCCAGACCGACTTCTCCAATCAGGTAATTGCTCAGACCTGCTTTGTTTTCCATATGCAGGCTCTGGTGCAGTTTGGGTTTCCGCATATCCATTTCCAGAATGACCGTGGTGCGGCCAACCAGGGCCAAACTTGCTCCAAGGTTTAATGAAACAAATGATTTGCCTTCGCCACTTACGCTGGATGTGAACAGTAATACCTGGCTTTGTTGGGTACTACTTCGCAAAAACTGGAGATTAGTACGAATGGCTCTAATCTGTTCGCCAATAACAGATTGTAATCGTGGCTTAAAGATGAGTTTATCGGCTTGGTTGCTTTTAACTACTTCTCCCAGAATAGGAATCTGCGTCGCTTCTTCAACATCGGATCGACGCGATACGCGGTTATTAAGCGCATCTTTAGCTGAAACAAAGCCTATTGGGATGAGTAAGCCAATAGCTCCAAACAGCGCAAAGATCATCAGCTTGACGGGCTTAACGGGCTTACTACTCGTACGGGCAGGGTCGACGGTGCGACTATCCGAAACGACCGAGGCCGCTGAAAGGGCTGTTTCTTCCCGTTTTTGTAGAAGGTAAGTATATAACCCGTTTTTAATGGCCTGTTGGCGTGTGATGTTCAGTAAAGCACGCTCTTTGCCTGGGACAGTCCGAATCATACCTTCTAGCCGTCGATTATTGGCTGTCAGTTGGTTGCGGTTACTGGTCAATTGCTGACGGATAGTCTGCACATTTTCATTGATACTACTCTTCATCGTTTTTAATTGACTATCGAGCGACTGAATCAATGGATTGTTGGGCGACATAGTTCGGGAGACCTCTTCCCGCTTTAGTTCCAGTTCTGCCATTTTAGTCAACAGACCGGTCAGCACGGGATCACTGAACCCTAGTGTGGCAGGAGCTATTCCTTTCTCATTGGACTTGGCTTGTAGGTACCTTTCAATATCCTTAAGCGCAGCCAACTGCATATTGGCTTCATTAAGTTGAGTATCGTTTTCTTTAACAGTTGTCAGAAAGGTTTGTGCCTGAGTGCTCAAATCGGTTATGCCCTGAGTCGATTTATACAGCTCTACTTCTTTTTCGACAGTGGATAATTCGCCGGAGATGAGCGCCAGTCGATCTTCAATAAAGTTGAGCGTATTATTGGCTTCTTTGTTCTTATCAACAATCGCTTCTTTGTTGTATTCAGAAATAAGCTGGTTCAGAATGGCTTCTCCTTTGTCGGGAACCGTTTCTTCCAGGCTCATATTCAGAACCGTTGCCTGTTTGGAGGTAGGTTCTACATTTAAGTTTTTTAAATATTGCTCAACCAGTTCTGCATGGGGGAAAACTCCTCAGTGCTGGACATTGAAGAAAAAGATGCGGATAGGAATCTTCAGCGGCTTACTTAACTGCTTCATCAACCAATCTAAGAAATGTTCAATCGAGCTAAGCTGATTAACCACGCCTGAATAACCCTTGCGGAACACCGACTCCCGTGGCTGAAAGTTGCCCAATTCCTTCTTTTTCGGACGAAGCCGATGATACTGCCGAAAGCCTTCAGCGACACAGATCACGTATAACACGACGATAATGACCACTAACAGCCTAATTTTAGCCCAGTGCTGAACGCCCAGCTCTTCTACATGGAACCCATTGCTCTTCAAATGCTTGAACAGACACTCCGTGGTCCAGCGGATGCGGTAGCGCTCAACAACGACGTGTTTGGACCAGCTTAGATTACTGATCAAGAGCACCAAAGGGTCCGCACTTTGGGCGCCATCCTGATGAGACCGAGCTACAAACTGGTAGCGGTGGCCCTCCAGGGTAAACCACTGGCTGACGGTGCGGCCCCTTAAAGCTCGCTTGAGCAAAGCACTGTAGGCCTTGCCCCCGGCGCTAATAGCCTCTTTATAAGAATCTTTGGGTAAACGGATAATAAAGTTGAGGCCACTCTGGGTTAGAAACTGCAACCAGGCTTTACCCCCGTACTCACGATCCCCTAACAGGCAGAAGCCCTTCACGGGGTAGAGCTTCATGGCTTGCTGGAGCAAGCGTTTGCGCTGCTGCTGAGAAGAATGACCTTTCCTGGCCAAATCCATCCAGAATAAAGGCAGGCTCACCTGCCGATAGACCAGAGACAAAACCAACAACTGAATAGGTTGTTTACCTAGCTGCCAACTGGTAGCATCCAACGTTAGGTAAAGGCTCATGGAGCGGCCATCCCAGCGTTTGATATAGCCTAAGATCCACACCAGCAGCCACTTCCACAGCCTCCGCTGGGCCACTGGATGGTCAAAGAAGCGGGTAAGTCGGCGATAGTGCGAATCCGTCTGGGTGTGCTGATTACCTAGTAGTAGCCCCATGTGGTTCTTAAGCTTGTTAAGGTTGACGGTCTCCTTGATGAGGATGGCGCAGCCGATGGCGATGAGATTTTTCAGCAGAGTCGGTGAGAGATCCTGGCCAAAATCCTTAGCTTTGTCCAAAAGCGAGGAGTGGAATCTTGTTAAGTTGGTCACGCTACAAAACAAGCATTTGCCCTCGCTTTTTCCTATTCTACTCCCTCAATGTCCAGCACTGAGGGAAAACTCTGGTAATAACAGGTTCCAGCTTGTTATTCAGTGGTTTCCTGGTAAAAATGCGTAACTGTCCGTAAGGGGTTCGAATACTTTGATTAATGGGGTAGACCTGCCCGTTTAGCTGAACGGTATTGCTAGTTGGAAAGGTAAAGGTTAATTCTTCCTCATATAACGTAGGATTGGCTTTCTCAACAATCAGTCGTATAGGTGATTCCCCATAAATTTCTTTTTTGGAAGTGCTGGTAGGATTATAATAGCGAACATCGAGGCCTAACTTTTTGGCAACCCGATCCATCATCGTGAATGATTTGAGGATCTCCATTTCATTGTCAACCACTTTATTGCTGCTAAAGAGATCGAGCTCTTTCAGCATAGGAGCATCGGAAATACCTTTCTTTTCATCTTTAATTAACAGACTGGCCTGCACCTTATAAACAGGTGGTTGATAGAGAAGATATATGTAAGCAGCCACTAAGGCCAGCACAAGCGAAAGAACAAACCAGGGCCAATAGCGAAGGTATCGCAGTAGCATGGCCCGAAGATCGGCTTGAGGTTCTAAATCATAGACCTGATATGGTGTGTAGGAATTGGGAACCATGTTTTTGGGTGTTAAAAACGGCTAATAATAATGGCGATAAAGGATAGTCCACTGATTATTATTGGTAAAACCTGATAAATACGGTCAGCACTGGCTACCCGTGCGCTACCTGGTTCTACATACACAATATCATTTGGGCGGAGATAATAATAGGGCGACTTAAAGACATCGCGTCGGGTAAGATCGACGCGGTTGAACGTGCGCTGGCCATTTTCCTCGCGAATAATCAGGACATTATTCCGTCGGCCATATATCGTAATATCACCAGCCAGTCCCAGAGCTGCCGGTAGTGATATCTGTTCGTTTGGAATCGAAAACAGCGAGGGGCGGGCCACTTCGCCAGATACCGAAATCTGAAAATTAAGGTTTCTTACATTAACAGTTGGTTCTTTCAAATAATCGAGCAACTTCTGGCGAATCTCCTTTGCTGCCTGGGTGTTTGTCAGGCCTCGAACAGTTTGTTTTCCAATTAGTGGAAGCTCAATCTGCCCTTCTTCATCCACCAGATAGCCTGGCGTATATTGTATGGGTGTTGTTGGGGCAATTGAACTGGGTGAACCCGCGCGTTCCGATGTGGCAATGACAGCATATGGATTAAAGAAGGCCGTTGCTTCGGGGCTTAGGCTACTTACCTGCACCGAAAGTACATCGCCCGATTTAATAATTGGTATAAAGCGTGGGGCCAAAGCAATGGTGTCGTGTCCACCTTCAGTTTTCTGATATAGTGCCAGTTGTTTGCTGGATATGCAACTCCCTGCCAAGAGACTTAAACTAATAAACCAATATCCTGTATAGGCGCGCAGTACGCGTAACTTCATAACGAATTGTCAATTAGCAATTGAAATAAAACCTGAAAAAGAGTACCGACGCCCCTTATGAGCTATCTGTGCAGAAAAAAGACGATGAACTTACAGATGAATGTCCATGAAGAAATTGCTTACCAAGCCATCTGATGGCTTACATCCTGCGTAGCTGTTTCGTCGATATTTCTTTCCGAAAATTCTGTCAATAAAGTTTAGAATACGCGTTAAGAATATGTCATATGTGTCCCGGTTTAGATAGAAGAATAGACAAAATTATTAAAAAAACATTAGAAAAAGGTTTATTGATAGGTAAATTTTATTTAAAAAACAGTATATATAATTTGTAGAATATATTTAGTTTGTAGGCGATATGGGTGTATAGGATATACTAGATATTCGGGTAATTAGCGCTGAAAAGCAACTGACACAGTAGTAAACCAATGCGGTTTTTGGGAGCCGGTTAATCCTATTGAAAAAGCAGGAAAAGCAACGGCAACGAAGCATTTTTGGTGCTCTGGCAACTGTAAGCTAAAATTGATGGTAGCGTATGAACGCCAGACTAGCTGAAAAGCAGCGATTGGCACCTTGTAATAAACGTTCGCCAGAGAAAAAAGAAAGGGGGGCAGGAAAGAGGAACAGGCCAACAATAGAAGATCGGCTACTACCTCTAAGCTAGTCTGATGTAATCTGCTTTTCAACGCTAGCAGGTCAGGCTGGATTGAAGAAGATCGGCATTAGTGAAATAATAATGATTTGAACTTAATCAAAAGCAAGATAAGAAGCCAGGTGTCAGCCTAATAAATAAGCTGCACGATTCTTTATTATGCTGACACCTGGGCGGTTGCTGACTGCGTAATGGTCGGATAGTTAGAGCACAATTGTTGAACGAATTGGTGTGCTGTTGATACGCAATCTGTATAGACTGTTGTACTTACAACACACCAGAACTTGATAGTGCTACATTGATTATTTTCTGGGGGGGCTGGCCGTCATATAAAAGGTTAGTTTTCCTCCCTTCATAATATCAGAATGAGAAATTGTTGGCTGGGTGAGCAATTTTCCGTTCAGAAGTGCTTTTTGTACATATATATTTTTATCGCTCTGATTAACTGCTTCAATCGTAAAAACCCGACCATTTTCGAGCTGTAAGTGGGCACTTTTTACTGAAGGACTTCCTAATGAGTAGTCTTCTGACCCAGGTGCAACCGGATAAAAACCCATTGAGGAGAACATATACCACGCACTCATCTGACCGCAGTCGTCATTGCCTCCCAAACCGTCGGGTGTGGGTTTATACTGCCTGTTGAGAATCATGCGGACGCGCTCCTGGGTTTTCCAGGGTTGGCCTGCCCAATTGTATAGATAGGCAACGTGATGAGCGGGTTCATTGCCATGAATATAGCCGCCAATAATTCCTTCGCGCGTGATGTCTTCGGTTTCGGCAAAAAACTTGTCGGGCAGATTCATGGCGAAGAGGGTGTCGAGTCGGGCGGCAAATGTCCTGGGCCCTCCCATATACTGAATTAGTGTGGCTGGGTCCTGTGGAACAAAAAAGCTAAAGTTCCAGGAGTTGCCTTCGATAAAGCCCTGTCCGTGGGTGCTATATACATCGAACTCTTTTTTGAAACTGCCATCGGCCAGACGTGGGCGCATGAAACCAATCGATTTGTCGAAGACATTTTGCCAGTTTTCAGCACGTTTCCGGTACGTTTCATACACATCAGGCCGATTTAGCTTTTTGGCTAATTGGGCAATACACCAGTCATCATAAGCATATTCGAGCGTATTGGAGACGGATGTGCCGTTGGCTGTTGATGGGATATAGCCCCGGTCGATATAGTCGCCAATACCTTCATAATCGCGATGGTTTGCGGTGGCGATGCAGGCATCCAGCGCTTTTTGGGCGTCACCTGTGTAAACTCCTTTAATGATGGCATCGGCCAGGACCGATACGCTGTGATAGCCACTCATACACCAGTTTTCATTGGCATAGTGCGACCAGATCGGCAGCATTTTTAACGTACTCTGATCGTAATGCTTCAGCATGGATTGTACCATGTCGTTGTTGCGACTGGGCTGAATCAGGTTGAAAAATGGGTGCAATGCCCGATAAGTATCCCAGAGCGAAAATGTGGTGTAATTGGTGAAGCCAGTTGCCTGATGAATACCCTGATCCAGACCCTTGTACTGGCCATTGGTGTCCATATAGGTTGTTGGGTTCACAAAAGCATGGTAGAGCGAGGTATAAAAATTGATCTTGTCGGGTTCCGACGCGTCAATCAGGATTTTGTTTAGCTCCCGGTTCCAATCGGCCTGCGCTTTAGCTTTTATCTGATCAAAGTTCCAGTGTGGAATTTCGGCCTGCATATTGGCCAGGGCATTTTCCTGACTCACGGGCGATAAGGCCATTTTTAGCTTTACCTGTTCACCCTCATTTGTATCGAAATCGAAATACATCCGAATGCGTTTGCCCGCTATTTCCGGGAAATTTCGGGTCTGGTCGAATTTGCGCCAGAATCCCTTATAAACCTGTGGCTTATCGAGGGTTTTCTGTCCGTATGATTTAAACGGTTTGGAGAACGACAGCGCAAAATAAACCGTCCGGGTGCGGGCCCAGCCGTTGGTTTGCCGGAAACCGGTAATGAGGGTGTCGTTTATGACACGTACAAATGTCCAGACAACTTTATCGTCGTAGTTGTAGATGCCATGCGCCAGATCCAGAATAATGTGCGACTGATCGGATTTGGGAAAGGTGTACTGATGGAAGCCAACCCGATTGGAGGCCGTAAGTTCAGCCAGAATAGCGTGATCGTCGAGCTTGACTTTATAATAACCTGCTTCGGCTACTTCATTCGTATGCGAAAAGGCCGATCGGTAGCCGCTTTTTGGATCGGATGCCACACCTGGATTTAACTGTAGCATACCCTGCGTTGGCATGATCAGGAAATCTCCCAAATCGGAGTGGCCTGTGCCGCTAAAATGCGTATGACTAAAACCAACAATAGTTTTGTCTTCGTATTTATAACCTGCGCAATAGTTATAAACGTTACCGTTATACTTGCCGTTGAACTCGTAGGATAAGGTATCGGAATCGGGGCTCAGTTGTACGGCTCCGAAAGGAACTGTAGCACCTGGAAAAGTATGCCCCATTTTTTCGGTACCGATTAGCGGATGGACATAGGGAACCAGATTCTGTTGGGCGAAGGAAAGAAAAACAAGAAACTGAAAAAGGATAGTAAGGCTAACTTTTGTCATTTTTTGAGGAGATACTCATTAACGAACAATCAAAGGCTAAAAGGTACGAAATCATGGGATAAACGCCTATTTTAGATGAGCAATAATGCCCACTGGCTCGCTTTATGAACCAATGCAGTGTGCCTTTGTGCAGTATTGTTTGCAAACCACATTTAGGTTACTATTTTAGTGCGGCTATCCTGCGAACAAACGAACAGAACCGAAAATGGGTCTTACATTACTGAAACTTGTTAGTTGGCATTGAGTACTGGTATCAGGGGCCTGTTTAGCTTTCCCCATCACCAGAGGCTACTGTCGTTTGTCTGTTTATTATGAAATATTACGCTCCTGCTATTACCTCCCTGTTTCTGTGCCTGTTATTGACAAGTCTATGGAATTGTAAGGATGCTCCTTTGCCCGACCCGGTTTTGGGCGGAGGTACTGGTACCCCTAACCCGCCACCAGTTGTGGTGCCACCAGCGATCCCTGTTTCATCGAGTACGGTTGGCCCCTTCACCTATACAGTTCCTGCGGAGACGGCCAACTGGCTAAGTTATAATTCGAATCAGGTACCGCATGGAGCCATTGGGGCTACTACGGTTCAGGAGTCGTCTACGCTACGGCTGGAGGTTCGGAAAGAGTATGGAGGATCAATTCAGATTTATGATAAAGTAACAGGACAGTATCTGATCAATTTTTATGATAAAGGACGGGAGTCGGGTATGGGATCTTATGCCGGGCCGCGTTCATTTGCCGACGATTCGCCCCGCTGGAAAGGCATTGGCTACAATCCGTTGCAGGCCGGTGACGACGGGGGAAATCCGTCGCCAGTATTGTTTCATGGACTCATCAACGGATATATCTATACCAAAACTCAATGTCTGTCGTGGCCTCATCAGAATGCCCGTTTGTTACCATTCTTTTATGAGCAGTGGGTTCGGCTCGATGAAAATAAAGTGTACGTAAAAGTACGACTCACTCAACAACGTCCCGACAAAACGTTCTATACGTTTGAAGAACAGGAGTGGCCGTTCATGATGATCAATGGTGCCCGATCGGTTCGCTTCTATAATGGCTCTGCCCCGTTTACCTATGGTCCTACCATTGCTTCTGATGGAGTGGAGCGAGTGCAGAACGGCCTGCCGATTTCTCAACAATCAAATTCATTTCAGATTACGGAGCCCTGGCAAGCCGTCGAAATCGGTTCGGGCCGGTTTATTGGGCTTTGTGCACCTATGTATTACCGCGTAAACTATAATGTGGCAGCTATCACTGCCAAGGATAACTGGGAAGGGGGCAATACAATAACCTATGTTGGTGGCCGGCTTTTCGATCCGTTGGACAGCGATAACACGATATATAAAGAATATACATTTGTGGTTGGCTCTGAAAACCAGATTCGGGAGTATGCGTATTCGCAGTCGCGCTCGGCTAAGCCCGACTTCATTTTCGATAAGGCGCATGGTCGTAATAGCTGGTATGTGTTCGATGGGGGGCATGACCAGAAAGAACCCTTTCAGACCGATAACTGGAAAGTGACCTACGATGGTCATATCGACAATGGCCCTTTAGATGCTCGGGGAACCAAACTAATGTCGCCAGCAGGGAGCTGGCGGGCAGCCGACATCGATACGCTCTATATTCAGATGGGTTATACTGGTCCCGAAAGCCAACTAAATCTGGTCTGGTTGCTGAATGGCCAAACCCCCGATGCGATAGACCCTAATTACCCGACCCAGAACGCTATTCGTTTTTGGCGGGGTGCACGCTCGGCCAACGATCAGTATGTGCCAATTCCAGTTATCAACGACGGTAAAATCCGGACCTATAAACTTCCCGTAAAAGGGCATCCGCAATGGATCGATGTGATTCAGCAGTTCGAAATTGCGCATCAGGCTGGCACTGCCGTTATTCAGCCCGGTGAAGTGGTAGAACTTGTTTATTTTGGGGCAACCAATCCCAATAGTTTATAAAGGCTTGGGTGCCCAGGCAACGTTGTGCCGGTTTTGCCGCTCTTTAGCCCGAACAGCATTTTTTTATCTGTTGCTACTCCACTATTTTTCTGTTTAAAACCATTCTCATGAACAAACGAATCGGGCTGTTGGTCGGGTTGACACTTTCGGTGGGTGTCGTACTGGCACAAAATAAGCCTAAGCCAGAAGATGTGCAGACATTCACACTCAAAAACGGCATGAAATTTCTGGTCCTCGAAGACCATTCTATTCCCAACGCTAACTTCTATACTTTCTGGAAAGTTGGTGCCCGCAATGAAGTACATGGTATTACGGGCCTGTCGCATTTTTTTGAGCACATGATGTTCAACGGTGCCAAAAAATACGGTCCTAAACAGTTCGACCGCGTCATGGAAGCCAACGGTGGCTCCAACAATGCCTACACAACCGAAAATACAACTGTTTATACTGACTGGTTTCAGAGTGGTGCCCTCGAAACAATTTTCGATCTGGAAGCCGACCGCATCCGCGACCTGGCAATTGATCCAAAAATGGTTCAGAGCGAGCGGGGCGTTGTATTGTCTGAACGTAGTACGGGGTTGGAAAATAGTAACTATCGGGTTATCAACGAACTGGTGAAGTCGGTAGCTTTTGTCGAACATCCATATATGTTTCCGGTCATTGGCTTTGAGTCGGATATTAAAAAATGGACACAGGCCGATCTGGAAAAATACTTCAAGACCTACTACTCGCCCAATAATGCTGTTGCGGTGGTTGTAGGCGACGTATCGGCTGCTCAGGTCAGAAAACTGGCTGAACACTATATTGAGCCTATTCCGGCGCAAAAACTTCCCGATAGCCTGCGTACAGTTGAACCACTGCAGAATGGGGAGCGACGGGTAACAACTTATAAAGACATTGCAACGCCCAATATTTTGCTGGCCTATCATACGCCCGAAGCCCGGCATCCCGACTATTATGCGCTCGATCTGCTGAGTGGTGTGCTGAGTTCGGGGAATTCGTCGCGACTGGTAAAGTCGCTCGTGCTCGATTCAACCATTGCGTCGCGGGTGTTCACTAACTTCAGCGAGTCGTTCGATCCCAATCTGTTCTACGTATATGCGATTGCGGCCAGCAACGTATCGGCCGAGCAACTGGAACGTTCGGTTGAATATCAGATCGAAAAGATTGTCAATGAAGGTATTACGGATACGGAACTGCAAAAACTGAAGAACCAGAAACTGATGGAGTTTTACCATACCATGGAAAGTATCAATGGTAAAGCAAACTCGCTCGGGACGTATGAATTGTTTTTCGGTGATTACAAAAAACTCTACGAGGCTCCCTCGCTTTATGAGAAGGTGACGAAGGAAGATGTGCAGCGGGTGGCAAAAACGTACCTCAATGCCCGTAACCGAACCGTAGGTTATCTGCTACCTCAGCCCAAAGAAAATCCGGTAAAAAATAACTAGCTCTACATATCTTTTAAGACCAAAAAAGTTTCACAAACCTTTTGGTCTGGTTTGTACTGCATTTTATCAAGACATTAAAAATGAGATATATAACTTCTGTTTGCATAACCTTACTCATTGCCGGAACGGCATTGGCACAAACCTTTAAAGTGCCGCCATATCAGAAATTTAAGCTCAAAAATGGATTGACAGTGTACCTCATGGAGCAACATGAAGTGCCTTTGATCAACGTATCGGCGGTGTTCGATGCGGGCGCGGTACAGGATGGTAATCGCTACGGACTGGCCAACATGACGGCCGATGCGTTGCTGTTCGGTAGTTCAAACTATACGAAAGCACAACTTGAGGAAAAAGCCGAATACGTTGGGGCAAATGTCGACACCTATGCGGGCAAAGAAGTAGCCAAACTAACGGCTTCGTTCGCCGTAAAAGACCAGGATTTGCTCTTCGCTATTATTCAGGATGTGATGACAAAACCAACTTTCGATCAGGTCGAATTTGATAAATACAAACAGCGTCTCTTGCTGCAGCTAACCCAGCAGAAAGAAAGCCCCCGTGGTGTGGTTACGTCGTATTTCAATCGGTTTGTGTTTGATAACCACCCGTATGCTAACCCCACTACGGGTACGCCATCGGCTGTGTCGGCCATTACGGCTAATGATGTTCGGCAGTTTTACCGGAAAAACTATACAACCGACCGGGCCGCCATTGCTGTTGTGGGCGATTTCAATACGGCCGATATGAAAAAACGCATGACGGACTTGTTCGGAAGCTGGAAAACGGCGTCGGCAACATCGCCCAAACTCGTGGAACCAACCGTTGCATTCGACAAAAACCGTGTTCTGCTGGTTAATAAAGACGATGCCCGCGAAACAACGTTTCTGATTGGGGGTAAAGGTATCACCCAGAATAATCCCGACTATATTCCGGTCGTGGTGGTCAATACTATTCTGGGTGGGCGGTTTACATCGTGGCTCAACGACGCACTCCGGGTAAATTCGGGGCTTACGTATGGCGCAAGCAGCCGATTTGCTACCATGCGCAACAGCGGTACGTTTGCGGTTTCGTCGTTTACGAAGGGGAGTACGACCACGCAGGCAATCGATATGGCGTTGCAGGTGCTCGACAGCCTGCACCGAACCGGCATTGACGAAAAAACGCTGCTTTCGGCCAAAAACTACGTAAAAGCCGATTTTCCTCCCCGTTACGAGTCGGCCAGTGAGTTGGCCAATCTGCTTACCGATATGTTCAGCCTGGGTTTCGATGAATCGTTCATCAATAATTTCCAGAAGAACGTCGATGGCCTGACAGTAGCTAAAACCCGCCAGATTATCGACCAGTATTTCCCGAAAAACAATCTTCAGTTCGTGCTTATTGGTAAGGCCGATGCCATTCGGGAAAAAGTAAAGAAATACGGGACAATCACCGAAAAAGAAATAAAAGCCGACGGGTTTTAGAGGCTGAACACTGGTCATTGGTCATTAAAAAATAGGCTCCCAATGATCAACAGTGCTTTTTACTACAAAAATGCCACCGCAACGGCGACTCGGCGCTACGCGGTTACAAAGGTTTATGAAAAAGCCCTGTAATGACCAATGACTACTGGCCAATGTCCATTTTTGTCTATCTTTGCCCCCGCGTTTACGGTTTGCCCTTTGTCTGAAGGGTAATTAAAAGGGAACACCGGTGCAAATCCGGGGCTATTCCCGTAGCTGTAAGTTCTGTTACCAGCCAGCAGCAAAACGGCCACTGCCATTTGGTGGGAAGGCGCTGTTGGTAGAACAAGCCAGAAGACCTGCCTTAAACGAATTCATGATTCGAGCTTTCGGGAAAAAAGCCGTAGATGAAAGACAGGTTTCGGTGAGGTGGCATAGCTGCCTGTGCAGTCACAAACGGAGGTTTTCTGTTTGTCTTTTATTTCAATTTCCGACAGCTCATTACTTAATCTTCGTTTATCTGATTAATGATGAGCAAAATCATTACGTTTACTGCGGCCGCTCTGGCCATTTCCTGCCTGCCTGTCTGGGCGCAGGACAATCCTCAATCTTCAAAATCCGTACAACTGGATGCTGTGACTGTTACGGCAAACAAATTTGAACAGAAACTTTCGCAGACGGGCAAGGTTGTTACGGTTTTATCGGATTCGGTGCTGCAACGCTATGCCACCCAATCGGTCAGCGAGTTGTTGTCGAGGCAGGCTGGGCTGCAAATTGTGGGTGCCAATGGGCCGCTTGGCACAAACCCGGATATTTATGTGCGGGGGGCGTCGGCTGGTAATACGCTTATTCTGCTGGATGGTTTGCCGGTCTATGATCCGTCGGGAACGGCTAACACGTTCGATCTGAACTTATTGACGGTAGGCGAATGCGACCGGATCGAAATTTTGCGCGGTGCGCAGTCAACCAGCTACGGTTCGGATGCAGTGGCTGGTGTCATCAATATTTTCACAAAACGGGGCAATGGTTCCAGCGGTAACAAGCCTGTAGGCGTTATGGCTACGGTCAACTACGGAACCTACAACACCTTTCGTGGAGCTATTGGATTGAGCGGCCAAACCAGGCGATTGTCGTATAATGTTCAGTATACCCGCCAATCGTCGGCTGGTTTTTCGTCGGCTACCGACCCAACGGGGACGAATAATTTCGACAACGACGGATACCGGCAAAATGCCCTGCTGGCCAATCTGACCCTACAGCTAACGAAGCGATTGAGCTGGAAAGTGCAGGGAATGTTGACCGCCTATAACGCCGATATCGATGCCGGAGCTTTTGCCGACGAAAAGGATTATACGTTCAAAAACAAATTTAAGCGGTTGGCTACGGGCGTTGAGTATAAGCATTCGCATGGTCGACTGGTCATAAACTACAGCCTTGGCGACAGTCGCCGGACGTATAAAAATGATTCAACGTCGGTAGAACCTAACGCGTCGGAGCGGTATTCGTATCAGCAATATGGTGGCTTGGCCCATTATGCTGAAGTCTATCATAACCTGAAACTGGGATCGTGGGGCGAACTACTGACAGGGGTTGATTATCGGTTCAGCAATACTGATCAAAGCTATTTGTCGGTTAGCGATTATGGCCCTTATCAGTCGCCACCAATTGGTGCCGACACAGCCCGGATTGGGCAGTTAGGGGCCTATGCAACGGCCGTTCTGACGCCGTATCGGGGTCTTTCGGTTGAATTGGGTGGCCGCTATAACCGCAATTCGCTCTATGGCAATGTGTTTACGTATTCGTTCAACCCGTCGTATCTGGTGGCCGATCGGATCAAGGTGTTTGTCAATCTGTCGTCGGGTTTCCGGGCTCCAACGCTTTATCAATTGTTTTCGCCATATGGCAATAAGGCGCTCCGGCCTGAGCATAGCTGGTCGACCGAAGCTGGAGTGCAACTGTTTACGCATAGTCGGAATGCCTGGGTTCGTGCCGTTTATTTCGACCGGCTGATTAAGGATGTCATGTTCTTTGAGTCGTTGAATACAGCTCCCTATGGTCGTTACATCAATTTCGACCGGCAGCACGATCATGGGCTTGAGATCGAAGCGCAAACCGAAATCAACAAGTTCACGCTGTCGGGAAATATTACGTTGCTGACTGGCGAATTGAAAACGAAAAGTGCCGGACGCGATACGGCCTACAACAACCTGTTCCGTCGCCCGAAAACGCAGATCAATCTGAGCGTTGGCTATCAGGTTATCCCAACGTTATTTGTGTCGGCCACGATGCGGTCGATTGGCGAGCGGACCGATCGTTTTTATAACAGCGAAACATTCAACACCGACAATGTGAAACTAGCTGCTTATACAACGGTCGATCTATACGCCGAAGGGAAACTGGCACCCCAGTTGCGGGTGTATGCCGATGTTCGGAACCTGTTCGACAAAATCTATTACGATATTTATGGCTTTAATACGCGTCGTCGGAATGCAAACATCGGCCTTCGCTTTACCTGGTAACCATCACACACGATGAAACAACAACTCAATCCTCGCTTTGCGGTTCTATTGCTGTTTATTGCCCTAGCGGCTATCCTGCGAATAGCCAATTCAGGACAATGGTCGCCCCTGTTTAATTTTACGCCCATTGGCGCTATGGCCTTGTTTAGCGGTTCCTATATCAAAAACCGTGGGAAGGCCTTTGGGTTACCCTTACTGACGTTGTTTCTGAGCGATCTGGTGATTAATCTGGTGTTATACAGAGGTCAGTTCGGTATTATGTACAATGGCTGGTACTGGATTTACGGCATTTTTGCCTTGCTTGTCTGGTACGGACAGGTCTTGCTTCGCCAGGTTACGATCAGGAATATCATTGTGGCGGCTCTGGTAGCATCGCTCTCGCACTGGCTCCTGGCCGACACCAGCGTTTGGCTAACGGGTGGCACTGATCTGCGTACGAACCTGCCATTGTCGCGCAATTTTGAGGGCTGGCTTCAGTGCATCACGCAGGGGATTCCGTATATGCGCAATTTTCTGGCTGGTACGCTCGCCTACGGCACCCTGCTCTTTGGCGGCTTCGAATGGTTACAAACGCGCTACCCGAAACTGGCGGTTGTATAAAAGAGTGAAAGAGTGAAAGAGCGAAAGAGTGGCTGACGCATCAATATTCACCCGTTCGCTCTTTCACTCTTTCACTCTTTCACTCTTTCGCTCTTTCACTCTTTCACTCTTTCGCTCTTTCACTCTTTCACTCTTTCGCTCTTTCACTCTTTCACTCTTTCGCTCTTTCACTCTTTCGCTCTTTCACTCTTTCACTCTTTCGCTCTTTCGCTCTTTCGCTCTTTCACTCTTTCACTCTTTCATGGCATATCTGCATCTGATTACGGGCGGAGCCCGAAGCGGTAAAAGCCGTTATGCGCAGCAACTGGCGCTGGGCTGGTGCTCCAATCCGGTTTATGTGGCTACGGCCCGTGTTTGGGACGACGAGTTTGCGGAGCGAGTAGCACGTCATCAGTTGGACCGCGGTCCGGAATGGACGGTATTTGAAGAAATGCGTCTGGTAAGCCAACTTCCTATTGCCGGTCAGACGGCTGTGATCGACTGTGCGACGTTGTGGCTGACCAACTTTTTTAGTGATACCAATAGTAATGTTGCTAAATCACTCGATCTGTTCAAACAGGAAATCGATGCCTTGCTGAACATTCCCGGACGGTTCATTATCGTGACCAACGAAATTGGGATGGGTGTTCATGCCGAAACGGCCATTGGGCGGGCGTTCACCGATTTGCAGGGGTGGGCCAATCAGTATGTAGCAAGTCGGGCCGATGCCGTCACGCTGATGGTCAGTGGGTTGCCGCTAGTTGTAAAAGCACCAATACCATGAAAAAAGCAATCATGAACTGGTCGGGTGGGAAAGACTCGGCTCTGGCATTGTGGCGCATTCGGCAATCGGGAAACTATGCCGTAGAAACGCTGCTGACGACCCTGAATGCCACTAACCGCCGGATTTCGATGCATGGCGTTTCCGAAAAGCTCCTGGACGAACAGGCATATCGGCTAGGGTTGCCGCAAACAAAACTGTACTTACCCGAAGAAAGCGCAATGAGCGATTATGAGCAGCGAATGGCCGATGCATTGCAGCCGCTGGTCGATAGGGGAGTGACACAGGCTATTTTTGGCGATATTTTTCTGGAAGATCTGCGGCAATGGCGCGAAGACCGGTTGGCGAAACAAGGCCTTACGGGTGTTTTCCCGATTTGGCAGATGCCGTCTCTCCAGTTATTGGATGAATTCTGGGACGCTGGTTTTGCTACAATTGTGGTTAGTGTCAACAGCCAGTATCTCGATAAATCGTTCTGCGGGCGTGTGCTCGATCGGGCCTTTGTCGATGAGCTGCCTGCCGGAGTCGATCCGTGTGGCGAAAATGGAGAGTTCCATACTTTCGTGTATCAGGCTCCCTATTTTGCCGAACCGATTGACATACAGGTGAAGGATATTGTAACGAAAACATATGAATTCAACACGGCTACAGGCGAACAACAGACATCGACCTATTATTTTGCTGACCTGCAAGCGCTTTAAGTCGTCTGTTTTGGGTCAATAAAAAACAAAAAGCGGTTGATTTAGGGTTTATTCGCAATAAATCGGTTCTTTGCCGAATAAAAATAGTTCAGTTGCAAAGGTTCATGGGAGTCCGTAGTGGTTTGCTTAGCGGTATCTGCATTGGGTTAATATTTGTTATAACAGGAAGCTGTCGGGTCGAAGATGCGCCACCGTCGCCGTATGAAGCAGGGGCTTATATTGTGAATGCAGGCGCGCCAGGAGCCAATAATGGATCTATTTCATATCTGGCCGCTAACGCAAAAACACCCGCTACCGATATATTTAGTGCAGTCAATGGTCGGCCATTAGGGGGTACGGTTCAGGATTATACCGAGATCAATGGGAAAGGGGTAATTCTGGTCGATAACAACGCAATAGGGCAGGATCGCATCGAAATAGTGGAATCGGGAACGTTTACATCACTCGCTACCTTTCAGGCTCCCGATGTCGAAAATCCACGGTATGTTATCTACGCTGGCCCCAACAAAGCCTATGTCAGTTGCTGGGATACAACGAGTAACGGTTTCTCTAAACCGGGCTATGTGCTGGTACTAAATCTGGGTTCCCGAACGGTAGAGAAGAAAATTCCGGTTGCTAAAGGGGCCGAGCGACTCATATTAGCCAATAGTGAAGTGTTTGTTGGAAGTGTTGCCGGTGAGCCAACGCTAACCGTAATCGATACCTATACCGACGAAGTTGTTCAGCCCGGACTTACGGTTGGCGCTAACACAAATCCTGTTGGCTTCGATTATAATAAAAAACTTTGGGCGTATGCGGCCTCAACCAACGAAATGGTCCGCATCAATCCGGCAGGAAAAGTTGTGGAAACCCGCATCAAAGTCGGAAGCGGTGCCAAAACACCCAGTTCAATTACGCTCAGTGCCGATAAGCAGCTTTTTTATTTTGTTAACTCCTTTGCCGATCCGGCCAATGGTGGTAAACAGACTGGCGAAACCTATCGATTCTCGATCAACGATACCGAAATACAGGCCAATGTGCCGTTTATTCGGCGTTATTTTACGGGGTTAGGAGTAGCCCCGACCTCATCGGAAGGCTTGATTTATGCCGCAGCTACACCGTCTTACAGTCAGCCCGGTTATGTGCTGCGCTACCGATCCAATGGCGCCCTGGTCGATTCGGTTCAGGTTGAGGTGGCTCCTACGCGGTTCTATTTCCGCTAATCGCCTATTCCCGGCCCATCGTTTCCATCCGTATCCGGGATTCTTCCAGATCCAGTTCGTAGAGAATATTACGAAGTACTTCATCGTCTTGTCCCTCGCGACGCAGGTGCGTTGCCAGTTCCCGTTCAACCTGAATAATTTCTAGTTGCATCCGTAGCGCTTCCCGAACTGCCGATTCATTAACTTTTGACCGACGGCCATTTTGCTGTAGGCGCAACCGATCAATTCGTGTTTCGTATTTGTGTTTTAGCAGCGACAAGGTTTCGTCCGACACATCATCGCTAAGCGAATAATGGGCTTCGATGTGTTCAATTGCCGAGGTGGCCAGTTGAATACGAAGTTTAATCTCGTCTTGTTTAGCTCGTTCATCAGGTTTAATATTCAGCCACCGAATCACGATAGGAAGTGCCAGGCCTTGTAACACCAAAGTCGAAAAAATTACGCAATACGAAAAGAAAATAATCAGGTCGCGCAGCGGGAATGGGCTTCCGCTGCTCAGTTTGAGCGGTAGCGCCAGCGCCACGGCTAGTGCTATTACACCCCGCATTCCGGTCCAGCCAATAACGGTTACCAGTTTCTGGTCCAGAAGCGGATGTGATTCACTTTTTGGGTTTATTAATCGGGAAACATAACTGGCCAAAAATACCCAGACGAATCGAATCAGAATGACGGCCAGACTAACCACGGCTCCGTAGAAAATCAGTTTAGAAGGCGAGTAGCGTTCTGTTGTCAGCAGAATTCGTCGCAGTTGCAGACCCATCAGCACAAAAACGACACTGTTGAGAATAAACGAAATGACGTTCCAGATATTGATGGTTTGCAAATGTGCCTGCCGCGACAGAAATTCCGACGATCGGATGGTAAGAAACAAGCCCGACGACAAAACGGCCAGCACGCCCGATACGTGCCATTCTTCGGCAATCAGAAAGCCGGCAAAGGGTGTCAGCAGGGTTAATGTTGTTTCGACAACAGGGGTTTCTTTAGTGAGTCGGTTGATGTTTTTTACGACCCAGGCAAGTGCCAGACCAATACCTATACCGCCCGAAACCACCAGCAAAAATTGCCCGCTCGCTTCAATCAGAACAAACTGCCCCGTGGTGACGGCGGCAACGGCATAGCGGTAAACAATGAGGCCCGTGGCATCGTTGACCAGGCTCTCGGCCTCCAGAATGGCCACAACCCGACGGGGCAATCCCATTTGTTTAATGATCGATGTACCTGCTACCGGGTCAGTTGTGGCTACGGTTGCGCCCATAACAAAAGCGAGCGGCCACGAAAACCCCGGAACGAACGTATGCATCACCCAGGCGATGCCAACGGTAGAAAACAGCACAAGCCCAAAGGCCAATAAGAGTATAGGACGAAAATTAGCTTTAAAATCGCTCCAGGAGGTATTCCAGGCTGCCGAATAGATGAGGGGTGGCAGGAAAATAAGAATCACCACATCGGGTCGGAGCACAACAAACGGAAGCCCTGGAATCAGACTGATGGCTATTCCGGCCAGTACCAACACAATTGGCGAGGCAATCCGAATTCGTTCGGCCAGAGCCGCCAGGGCAGTTACTATGGCTAGCAGGCTAACAATTAACGCGACACTACTCATGCATAACACAACCGCACGAGTTGTCGGTGTGTTTATCGGCACTCCTGATCCAACTGTGTTTATCGGCCCCGGATGCCAAAGAAATGATAAGTAATTTCTGAAAAAATAGAGGATATTTCGTTCATTTCAGGCTTTTAGCTGTAATGCTATTCAGAGTTGAAGAAATATAAATAATTTGCGGTTTAAGGACGTATCTGTTCTAAACCACGTTTTCGTTCTTCTTCTGAAAAACTCTCTTAATTCACCTTTACTTACCTATCTATGAAACGTAGAGAAGCCATACAGCGAGCAGCCCTGATGATGGGTGGTATGTTGTCGGCACCCACGTTGGCGGGCGCACTGGGCCGCATCACAAACACGGGGCCGAGCGTAGCCGTAACTGCCGAACAGGAAACCCTGCTCGCCGAAGTTGCTGATGTGATTATTCCCACAACCAGTACGCCAGGGGCCAAAGCCGCCGGGGCCGAAAAATTCATTGTGCGGGTGATGCGCGACTGCTACCCCAAAAGCGATCAGGATAACTTTTATGCCGGTCTTGCCAGGCTGGATACCAATAGCAAATCGAAGTTCGGGAAAGGGTTTATGGACTTAGATGGAGCCCAGAAGAACGAAATGGTGAAGCAGATCATGACCGACGATAAACCGTTCTTCCTGCGCATGAAGGAGTTGACAACTACTGGCTATTTTACGTCAGAAATTGGGGCGACCAAAGCGCTCGAATACCTGCCCGTTCCGGGCCAGTTCAATGGCTGTATGCCGCTGAAACCTGGCCAGAAAGCCTGGGCTCTTTAAACCGTTTATCGTTAATCGTTGCTTCGCCAATAAGCATACATCCTTCTATGGCAGAGCAACCATAAACCGAAAACTTTTTTAAAATGAACCTCAACATCGATTCTATAAAAGAAACTACCTACGACGCCATTGTGATTGGGTCGGGAATAACGGGCGGATGGGCCTCTAAAGAATTAACCGAAAAAGGTATGCGGGTGCTGATGCTTGAAAAAGGGCATCAGCTTGAGCACGTTACCGGCTATGAGTATGCCATGAAAGATCCCTGGCAGACAAAATATAACGGTCGACTAACGATGGAGCAGAAAGAAACGCACCCAAAACTGATGCGCGATTATCCCTACAACGAGATGACCGAAACGTATTGGATGAAGGATACCGATTCGCTCTATAAAGAAGTTAAACGTTTTGATTGGTACCGGCCTAATATTGTGGGCGGTAAGTCGATTATGTGGGGGCGGCAATCATACCGGCTAAGTGATATTGATTTTGAAGCAAATGCTAAAGACGGTATTGCAGTCGACTGGCCTATTCGCTATAAAGACATTGCCCCGTGGTACTCCTATGTCGAAAAAATTGCCGGTATTTCCGGAGAAGCCCTTGGCCTACCCCAACTTCCAGATAGCGATTTTTTGCCGCCAATGGAAATGTATTGCGTTGAGAAAGAAGTTCGTAAGCGCATTGAAAAGAACTTCCCAGGTCGAACCATGACCATTGGGCGTGTGGCAAATCTGTCGAAAGCGCAGGAAGCTCAATTGGGCGTTGGCCGGGCTCCGTGTCAGTATCGGAACAAATGTTCGCTCGGTTGCCCCTACGGAGCCTATTTTAGTACGCAATCCTGTACGTTGCCCTACGCAGCCAAAACGGGGCGGTTAACGCTGCGTCCCGATTCGGTTGTTACCGAAATTATATACGATGAAAATCAGAAACGCGCAACGGGCGTTCGGGTGATTGATGCCGTAACGCTTCAGGGCCGCGAGTACTTTGCCAAAGTTATTTTTGTGTGTGGTAGTGCTCTCGGATCAACAGCAATTATGCTGAATTCGAAGTCGAGCCGCTTCCCGAATGGAATCGGTAACGATTCGGAGCAACTGGGCCATAATTTGATGGATCACCACTTCCGCATTGGTGCGTCGGGCGAATGGGAAGGCGATCTGGACAAATATTACATCGGTCGCCGGGCTAATGGCATTTATGTACCACGCTATCGCAACATCGGCAACGACAAACGCGATTATCTGCGCGGCTTTGGTTATCAGGGTGGTGGTAGTCGGCAGGGCTGGCAGCGGAACATTGCCGAAATGAGCTTCGGAGCCGATTATAAAGACGAACTAACTAAACCCGGTCCGTGGACAATGGGTCTGGGTGGTTTCGGCGAAACGCTGCCTTACTACGAAAACCGGATGTATCTCGACAAAAACGAAAAAGACAAGTGGGGAATGCCAATTGTTGTTTTCGATGCCGAGTTGAAAGAGAATGAGAAGAAAATGCGCGTCGATATGATGAACGATGCGAAAGAGATGCTGGAATCGGCTGGTGTCAAGAACGTGAAAGGCTATGACCGGGGTTCGTATCTGGGTATGGCAATTCACGAGATGGGTACCGCCCGCATGGGTCGCGATCCGAAAACGTCGGTGCTGAACGGCAACAATCAGATGCACGCTGTTAAGAACGTGTTTGTGACCGACGGAGCCTGCATGGTGTCGGCATCATGCGTGAACCCATCGTTGACCTATATGGCTTTGACCGCTCGGGCCGCCGATTTTGCCGTTAAGGAAATGAAAAAGAAGAACATCTAGTCGTGTCAGTTTTCAATAAAAACATCCTGGGTAGCAATGCGCTGTCCAGGATGTTTTGTTGAGTAACCGTTACTCCAATATGAAATTTGCCTCCAGACAATCCTGCGAGTTGGTCCCTACAAACACAATGAATTCGCCATTTTCGGCAATGTAATTCAGGTTATTGTCGTAGTATTTCAGGTCATTAATCGAAATAGGAAAGCTAATGGTTTTACTCTCACCTTTCTTGAGGAAGATTTTCTGAAACCCTTTTAGCTCCTTTACCGGGCGGGTGTTGCTGCCAACTTTATCGCGGATGTATAGCTGCACTACTTCCTGTCCATCAAAATCGCCCACATTTTTTACAGTAACGGTAGCCATAAGTTTATCGGAGCGTTTCATTTTACGGGCACTGAGCTGGAGGTTGCTGTAGTCGAACCGGGTGTAGCTCAGACCGTAGCCAAATGGGTACAATGGTTTGTTCGACACGTCCAGATAATTGGAACGGAACTTCTCGAAGCCTTCCTTTCCGCTCCACGGACGGCCTGTGTTTTTGTAGTTGTAATAAATTGGAATTTGCCCAACGCTGCGGGGAAATGTCACACTTAGTTTTCCCGACGGAACCACATCGCCAAAAAGTACATCGGCAATGGCATTACCCGCTTCGCTTCCCCCAAACCAGGTATTCAGAATGGCCGGTACGTTGGCATCTTCCCAGGTAAGTACTAGTGGGCGCCCTGTAAACACGACCAGTACCACTGGCTTGCCCGTTTTGAGCAAAGCTTTCAATAGATCCTGTTGATTTTGCGGAATTTGGATGTCGGATCGACTCGCGCTCTCGCCCGACATCTCGGCCGATTCTCCCAGTCCGACTACAATCACATCGGCAGTTTGGGCAATTTTTAAAGCTTCTTCAATCAGTTCGGCGTCGCTCCGGTTATCGCGGTTGGTAGGCTTTCCAAAAATACTGACATTGGCTTCCTGAGTTGGATCAGAATACACATTGGCACCTTTGGCATACACGACCGATACGTTATTGCCCCCACCATGTTTGATCCCATCGACCAACGAGACACATTTGGCAAAGTCGGCCGAAACGGCCCAGGTTCCGGCCATGTTTTCGCGATTATTGACCAGTGGACCAATCACGGCAATGGTTCCTTTTTTGGTTAGGGGTAAGGTCTTATTGGCGTTTTTGAGCAACACAAACGAATTAGCTGCTGCCGACCGGGCTTGCTGGCGGTTGTTTTCGGTAAAGATTTCGGTTTTAGCTCGCTGATCATCGCAGTAGCGGAATGGATCGTCGAATAAGCCTAAATCATATTTTGCCTCCAGAACCTTGCGGCAGGCTCTGTCGATGTCGGCCATTGCTACGGTTTTGTCTTTTACCGATTGGCCTAACGTAGTCAAAAAACCTTCGCCAACCATGTCCATATCGATGCCTGCCAGCAGGGCTTTGGCCGAAACGGTTTTCAAATCGCCCAGACCATGATCGACCATTTCGTTAATGCCCGTATAATCCGTTACAACAAGTCCCTTAAATCCCCACTGTTTCCGCAGCACATCGGTCAACAGCCACTTATTGGCCGTGGCCGGAATGCCATCAATTTCGTTGAACGAAGCCATTATAGACCCAGCTCCCGCATCGAGAGCTGCTTTGTAGGGTGGCAGGTATTCGTTATACATTCTGACCCGGCTCATATCGGTCGTGTTATAATCGCGTCCGGCTTCGGCAGCGCCGTAGAGGGCATAATGTTTTACGCACGCCATAAGCGTATTATTTTTCGACAGGTCGGAACCCTGGTAACCCCGAACCATTGCCCTGGCAATTTGCGAACCCAGGTATACATCTTCGCCCGACCCTTCGGCAATTCGACCCCAGCGCGGGTCACGACAAATGTCGACCATCGGCGAATAGGCCCAGCATATTCCGTCGGCACTGGCTTCTGTAGCGGCAATCCGTGCCGATTTTTCGATTAGCTCAAGATCCCAACTGCACGACAAGCCTAAGGGTATGGGGAAAGCCGTTCGGTAGCCATGAATAACGTCCATACCGAAAATAAGCGGAATTTTCAGGCGGGTATTGTTGATGGCGAGTTCCTGCGTTTTTCTGACTTTTTGCGGAGACGACATGCTGAACAGTCCGCCTACTTTTCCGGCTTTGATTTTGGTTTCTACATCATTACTAACGGTGGAGCCGGTGGTTGCTTCGCCACCCGTAAGCAGGTTCAGTTGCCCAATTTTTTCTTCTAAGGTCATCTTTTGCAATAGGCTGGTAACGAAAATGTCACGTTTAGAGCCTTTTTGCCCCTGGGCCGAAGTTGATAACAGGCAACATAAGAGAATTAAATAGCAAGAGGCATGAATAACTTTTTTCATAAAAAGCAGAACGGATTTAGTTGGAATAAGCGATTTAGGATTGGGTTGCTAACGATTTCTGATTAGGAAAAGGAGCCTGAATACATCAACGGTAGGTCCTTCTTTCGAAATGAAGGTGGTCAGCAGTAAGTAAAACCATTATCGGACCCTTGTTGCCGGGCGGCCCGGTCTATTTTTTTAGAAAAATCCGGCGCTGGGCATCACAAGTTAATGGAACCCGTTCGTAACATTTGTTAAGCGAGGCTGGGTTTTTATGGGCCAAAGAACTTCAGGCGTTTAAAGAAGCAGAAGACTACGTTAGGCTCAGCCCGGATGGGTAAGGTTTTCGTTGCAGTCTCTGGTGAGAGAAAGAGAATGGGCGTTTTCACTCCTCCACTTGATGCTTAAATGGAGGAGTGAGCCAGAAAGCAGGACGTATCTGACAAAACTTAAAACAATCGTCCTAAAAAAATCAAGAGAGCAGCACCCCCAACGGCAATAATCAACTGGATGAGCAGGTTATCGTTGCTTGGGTCGTTGCCAAGGCGTTTGGCAATAAAGCCGCCAACAAATCCACCAATAATACCAAGAATGATATTATAAATTGCTGAGTGATGACTGCCCATCAGTACGCTGGCAATGTAGCCAGCAATGCCTCCAATCAAAATTGAATAGATAAATCCCATAGAATGTGTAAGTTAACGGTTTGGTTGATAATGTTGCAATGCTACACGAAAATGCAATAAATTGCTATGCCAGTAAGTGAAAATGATACTAAAATTTAGGTAGAATAGGTATAAACCCCCTCGGTAATTGCTTTATTGAGCACTGGCGAATTGCTACGTATACGTTGTATAGTTAACCCTTTTGCCCGTCCATAACGTATGAATCTTTTTCAACTGGCTAAGTTCTCAGCACGTGCTCGCAGGATCATAGCCTTTTCCGCAGCCGGAGTGGCAGTAGGCGGGGCTTTCATTGGAGCTTACCAGAGCCATAACCTCAATGCCGCATCGGAAAAATACCTGACAGCCTTATTTGCCCGCCTTAGCGACGATGACAAGCACGATCCAAAGTATGCCGTTGGAAGTTTGAACGTAGCCTCAGGGCTGGAAGCTACACTGTTTGCGGCCGAACCGATGCTGGTTAATCCCACAAACATCGATGTAGATGCGAAAGGGCGCGTATGGGTTTGTGAAGCCTATAACTACCGACCAGCCATCAATGGGAATCCAATCCGTAAAGAAGGCGATCGTATTGTTATTCTGGAAGACCAGAATGGCGATGGAAAGGCCGATGTTTCTAAAGTGTTCTATCAGGACCCAAGTATCGAGTCGCCACTCGGAATCTGGGTACAGGGAAATAAAGTGATTGTGTCTGATAGTCCAAATGTATGGGTCCTGACCGACGAGGATGGCGACGATAAGGCCGATAAAAAAGAACTGCTGTTTACTGGAATTGGTGGTGAGCAACACGACCACGGTATGCACACCTTTGTGTTTGGCCCGGATGGTAAATGGTACTTCAACTTCGGTAACGAAGGCAAACAATTGCTCGATAAAGACGGCAAACCTGTTGTTGACATTGCTACCGGAAAAACCATCGATCGCCAGCATTTCAAACAGGGAATGGTTTTCCGCTGCGATCCTGATGGTAAAAACGTTGAACTGCTGGGGCAGAACTTCCGCAACAACTATGAAGTAGCCGTAGACTCCTATGGCACACTCTGGCAGTCGGACAATGATGATGATGGCAACAAGGGCGTGCGTATCAACTATGTCATGGAATATGGTAACTACGGTTATTCGGACGAAATGACTGGCGCAGGCTGGCAGGCCAATCGGGATAATATTGAGCCCGAAATTCCCCGTCGACACTGGCACCTGAATGATCCGGGGGTAGTGCCAAACTTGCTTCAGACCGGAGCCGGTTCGCCAACGGGCATGGTCATTTACGAAGGAAAGCTGCTACCAGAAGTTTTTCGGAATCAGATGATTCACTGCGATGCAGGGCCTAATGTTGTTCGGGCGTATCCCGTACAGAAAGATGGGGCTGGCTATAAAGCTCAGATCGTGAACGTGCTGGAAGGTGCCCGCGATCAGTGGTTTCGCCCGGCCGATGTCTGTGTAGCTCCCGATGGTTCGCTGATCATTGCCGACTGGTACGATCCCGGCGTGGGCGGACACCAGGCCGGTGATCAGACCCGTGGTCGTATTTACCGGGTGGCTCCACCTAATTCGCCTTACAAGATGCCTAAGGTGGATGTTTCGACGGTCGACGGGGCTATTGAAGCCTTGCAAAGCCCCAATATGTCCATTCGGTATGCTGGTTGGCAGAAACTGCATAGTCTGGGTAATAAAGCCGAAAAGCCACTGGCAAAATTCTATAAAGCATCGGAGGGGGAACCGCGTATGCAGGCACGGGCGCTTTGGTTACTGAGCAAGCTCGACAACGGGAAAAAATACATTGAGATGGCACTCAAAAGTAATAATCCTGACCTTCGGATTACCGGATTACGAGCTGCCCGCGAGTTGAAGATGGACATTATTCCTTATGTTAAACAGTTGGTAAACGACCCCGATGTGCAGGTTCGGCGGGAATGCATCATTGCCTTGCACCGGAATACATCGCCCGATGCTCCAGGTTTGTGGGCACAACTGGCCAGTAAATACGACGGTAAAGACCGCTGGTATCTGGAAGCGCTGGGTATTGGTGCCGATGGCAACTGGGACAGCTATTACAAAGCCTGGTTGAGCCAGCAGGCCAACGATCCGATTGCTAATGCGGCAGGCCGCGACATTGTCTGGCGGGCACGTACGAAAGAATCGGTACCGTTGCTGGCTAAACTGGCTGCCGACCAGGGTACCGACCTTAGCCAGCGGTTACGCTATTTCCGGGCGTTCGATTTCAATCCGGGAGCTAGCGAAAAGTCGGCTGCGTTGTTGGGTATCTTGCAGGCTAACAGCGGATCGACGGATATTTCGAAGCTGGTACTTCGCCATCTGGACCCTGCTTTTGTAAAAAACTCTCCCATTGCAACCACTGCATTGAATAAGGTATTGAGTGATGTATATGCTACGCCAGAGTATATAGAACTTGTTTCACGTTACGAACCTACAACCGAAAACACCCGATTAGCTCAACTGGTGCTGGCTAAATATAATGAAGGAATGGGGCGTGATGCGGCCCGGCAATTGCTGAAACAGAATGGCGGACCTTTGGTATGGTCGATCATCAATGGTCAAAATGCCGACGATGCTACCCAAATGGTTATGGCTTTGCAGCGTGTTGGTAACAAAGAATCGCTCGAAATTCTGAAGTTGGTAGCTCTGGACGAAAAACGACCCGTATCCTTACGAATGGCGGCCACCCGCGCACTCGGTGGTAGTATGGATGGAGCCGATCTGGTCATCGCCTTATTAAAATCGGGAGATATTAAAGGAGACTACAAAAAGGCTGCTGCTCAGGGCGTTAGTGGCGACTGGCGTAAGAATATCAGGCAACAGGCGGCTGGTTTTCTCGATGGTGGGCAAAGTGCTGAAGGAAAGAAACTACCGGCCATGAATGAATTGCTGGCTATGAATGGCGAAGCGTCGAAGGGTGTCAGTGTGTTCAAAAACAATTGCGCTATCTGCCATCAGGTCAACGGCGAAGGGATGGATTTTGGTCCGAAACTGTCAGAAATAGGGTCTAAGCTACCCAAAGAAGGCCAGTATCTGGCTATTTTGCATCCCGATGCGGGTATTAGTTTTGGCTATGAAGGCTGGGAGGTGAAGTTCAAAGACGGCAGCACTATGTCGGGGATTATCTCCAGCAAAACCGAAACCGATCTGCAAATGAAGTTTCCGGGGGGGGCTGTACAGAATTATAAAATGGCCGATGTTGTGTCAATGAAAAAGATGGATGCTTCCATGATGCCATCGGGCCTTCAGGAGGCTATGAGTACCCAGGATTTAGTAGATTTAGTAGCGTATCTATCAAGTTTAAAGAAAAAATAACCCAGACCGGGATTTATGGGATTTATTGGACCGACCTTGATTTTATTTTCGCTTCTTTGAAGCGCTTTTAATCAAACAAAATCAAGGTTAGTCAGTAAAATCCAACAAATCCCGGTTCTGACAATCACTATGCAACGACGCAATTTTGTAAAATCGACAGTTGGGCTTGCCGGGGCCGCAGTTTCGGGAGAAACGTTACCGGCTAACTGGCATTCGCAGCCTAACTTTCTGGCAAAAAATACCTTCAAACTCAAATATGCTCCGCATTTTGGCATGTTTGAAAATAGCGCTGGTAAAGACCCTATCGACCAGTTGAAGTTTATTGCCGATATGGGTTTTACGGCTCTGGAAGATAATGGAATGATGGGCCGTGACCCGGCTTTGCAAACCAAAATTGGCGAAGAGATGGCTCGTTTGGGACTTACTATGGGCGTTTTTGTGCTCGATAAAGGTGGTAATTCCCAAAATACACTGGCAGCAGGAAAGCCCGAATATGTCGATATTTTTCTAAATGGATGTCGGAAAGCTGTCGAAACGGCTAAACGTGTAAATGCCAAGTTTACAACGGTGGTCCCCGGTGATTTTGAACGGAGTTTGCCTATCGGTATTCAGACGGGCAATGTGATCGATGCGTTGCGTCGGGGAGCTGATATTTTGGCACCGGCCGGACTCACAATGGTTCTGGAACCGCTCAGCGATACACCTAACTTATTTCTGCGGACATCCGATCAAACCTACGAAATATGCCGGGCCGTCAATAGCCCTGCCTGCAAAATTCTGTTCGATATTTATCACATGCAGAAAAATGAAGGCAGCATTATTCCACACATCAACTGGTGCTGGAATGAGATCGGTTATTTTCAGATTGGCGATAATCCGGGACGTAACGAGCCAACAACTGGCGAAATTAATTATAAAAACGTGTTCAAATACATTTACCAAAAGCAGAAAGAGGCTGGTAAAGAATTTATTTTCGGTATGGAACACGGCAAATCGCAGAAAGGGAAAGAAGGCGAAGTAGCGCTGATTAAAGCTTATGTCGAGTCAGACAGCTTTGCTGTTTAGTCTGTTGATGCCTTTCTGTATGTTGTAAGTCAGAGGTAAAAAAAGACCCCCCGGTAAAGAGAACGTACTTTACCGGGGGTTAACGTTTCTGCAATGTCCCTTCATGGGCAAGCGAACGGTTGATCTGGTCTACAGAACTACAACCGAGTTTTCTTCGCCCGAAATGCCGCTGGCAACATATTTGTCAGCAGCCCAATCATTTGTCCAGGTTGTGCCATCGAGCACGTAGCGGAATTGATATTCGCTACCTACTGGCAGTTCAACCGTCGTTTTGTACGAACCATCCTTCTGCTTCTTCAGAACCTGGGTTGTGGGATCCCAGCTATTGAATTCACCGGCCAGAGCGACCGTCTTTGCACCGTTGACGGCTTCAGCCGGCAACTCAAACGTAACTTTTGCAATAGGCTTGCTTTTGAGGAATTGTTTGGCAACCGCCATAGTGGTTCATTTATTTGGTTTGCAATGCAAAATTATATTGAAAAAAAAGTAATATCATAACATTCAGTTGATTAAGTGCAAATATTCTTATTAAAGTACTATTCATTGTGCCTTGTATTATACTTGTTTATAAAAAGTGAAGACTATAGTAAGGAATAGTACTTATCCGGTATTAAGTAGTTTTTTGGTTATATTTTTTAGCGCAGGAAGCCGTTCGGAATAGGTGCCTTCAATAAAAATATAAGGTAACGATCGTTTATCTAACTCCTCCTTGAAACGGGCAAACATTTCAGCGCGTCGATGGCCAAAATCGCGCAGTTCATCGGCAACCCATGGCACATCGATGTTCAGCAGAGCGTATATATCATACTTTGTCTGTTTCTCTAACTCCGTTAATATCGGCGGAACTGTGTCAAAATAAAGAGCTGAATAAATCTGAGTTGTAATGACATCGGTATCGCAGAAAAGTATGCGGTTGGCTTGTCGTTCGGCTTGCTGAACGGCCTTTGTCTGAGCCTGCCCAATTCGAATAATATCGTTGAGCGAAAAGTTGTTGGAAGTAATGAGGCTACGGGCCATTTCGGGCACAAAAACAGTTTGAAACGCGGTCGCCAACTGTTGCGCCAGTGTGGTTTTACCGGTACTTTCTGGCCCATATAAACATATTTTTTTGACAAAAAACGGCCGAACGACCTGCGGAATAAAATCCCAGTATTTAAATGGTTGCTGACGGATGAGTGTGGCCGAGATGGGTACCTTTTGCCGGAGAAGGTCAAACGGAATATGCTGTAAGCCCGAATGATAAGCGAGCGGAATAGCGTATTCTTCCGAGGAAAAGAATACGCTTACCAACGGAAACCGGCGTCTGATGAAAATGGCCCAAAGTTTAGTTGCTTCCCAGAGTGGTAGGGAAGGATCATGAAAATCGTCGGATTCGGCTACTACTTCAACAGTCGGATAGGGGGTCAGCAACTCGGTTAGCCAGCGAAGCCGGAGAGTGGGCGAGATAACATCATCGGGCGTAACCGTCATGGAAACGATGAGGTGGTCACATTGGTTTCGGGCAAATTCGATCAGAGCCAGATGACCTTTATGGACAGGCATAAATTTTCCGAAAACCAATCCCGTTTTCATTCCAATGAAATGTTGGTGTTAATCGTTCTGGTGATACCAATTCAGGATCTCCTTTGTCAGGAAACCTCAGGCAGATAGCTATAGCGCTGGTATTCGCGGGTCCAGTGCCAGGCTCCAACGGCAGCTACCAAACAAAACACACAGTATTCGGCCCCAACAAATTTGACACCTTTCACAAAATACATGTAGGTCAGAATGCTATCGACAATAAGCCAGACATACCAGCATTCAACTCGCTTTTCGATCATCAGAAACGTTGCCATAATGCTCATCACTGTTGTGAACGAATCCAGATATGGAAAGGCGCTGGGTTTGCTGAACAGAACCGGAAACCACTCATGTAAGTTGCTGGCAAACATACCCAGGAGCAGCGTTGCCACCAGGCCGGAAAGGCTCCAGACGATGAGCTCACGGGCGGGCATTCGACTGATGCGGAGCTCTTGTTTGTTATCGGCTTCGTTCTGTTTGGGATGAGTCCAGCGCCACCAGCCCTGCACATTAGTGATGAAAAAGAATATCTGCAAAAACATATCAGGGTACAGTTGGACCTGATAGAACAGAAAGAAAAACAAAAACACGCTGACGGCTCCAATTGGCCAGCTCCAGATATTGGCCCGTGCCGACAGCCAAACGGCCACGGCCCCACTAACAGCCCCGAAAAACTCCAGGTAACTCATGGGGTAATCCCAGACAGTAAAGAAAATAGAATTGATGTCGAAAAAATTGGGCATGCTTGAAAGTAATCGGCGGGAAATTTTACCTTTAACTTCACGAAAGTACGCATTAACCACAGAACCCTTTATCTATGCAACGTATTGCTATGCTTGGCGGTGGCTTCATTGGCCGCTTCTATGCCGACTCTATTCACGGACAACGCAGCCGCGATAAAGTAGTAGCCATTTATGCCCGTCGGGAAGAAACTGCCCGGAAATTTGCGGCCGACTACGGGTGTTCGTTTGCTTCGACCAACATGGAAGAAGTAATTGCCCATCCCGACGTGGATATGGTTTGCATTGCACTGCCCAATAATATTCACGAAACAGCCGTAAATCTTTGCGCAAAACATAAGAAAGCCGTGGTTTGCACTAAGCCGCTGGGCCGGAATGCGGAAGAAGCGCTTCGGATGATGCAAACGGTTGAGGAAGCTGGTATTTTTGCGGGCTATCTGGAAGACTTATGTTATACGCCTAAGTTCCTGAAAGCACTCGACAGTGTTAAAAATGGGGCACTGGGCCGAATTCTGTGGGCAAAATCGCGTGAAACACACCCTGGCCCGCATTCTGACTGGTTCTGGGATAAAGAACAGGCCGGTGGTGGCTGCATGCTCGATCTGGGTTGTCATTGTGTGGAGATCGCCCGAAATTTCATTGGTAAGGATGTAAAACCGGTTGAAGTCATGTGCTGGGCAGCCACTCAGGTGAAACCCATTGATGCAGAAGATCATGCTATTGCACTGGTAAAATACGAAAATGGAGCTATCGGACAGTTTGAAGTAAGCTGGACATTTCGGGGAGGCATGGACCTGCGCGATGAAGTGATGGGCACAGAAGGAACAATCTGGATCAATAACTTTCTGCGGACTGGCTTTGAGATGTTTACTACCGGGAAAGGTGCTGATTATGTAGCTGAGAAAGCAGAGTCGACTACGGGCTGGCTGTTTCCGGTTGGTGATGAGGTCAATGATCTGGGCTATAACCACATGTTTACGGATATGTTCTCGGCTCAGGAAGACGGCCGCGCGCCTGCCGAAACGTTCTATGATGGCTATGTAGTAAACGCGGTGCTGGATGCCGCCTACCGATCGGCTGAAACAAAACAATGGGAAAAGGTAAAGCTACCTGTGTGGCGCGGTCAGGAAGGGTTAACGCAGCAAACCACACTGGTCGATTACGACGAACAACACTATCTGATTAAAGAAGAAGTTACGCACGACGGGCGGCATAAAGTAATTCTGAAAGACAAACAGACTGGCAAAATCACCGAACGGGATCTGGTATAAGGCTGAAAGGCTTGTGTTGATGCTTCAGGGTAGTAGCGTTGCTAAGGCTCTGAAGCCTGCCTAAGGCAGAGCGCTACTGAGCAATTTTAGACGTTACTACAAAGCCTCGCCCGTTTTTTCTCCGCTTGGAAGGCATTGGCCAAATAAGCAAATTATCGATAATAGGTCTACTAACAAAGGGAATTAGATCATATATTGGCCGTTCAAAAGCATTCGGTATACCCAAAGAGGGACTTAACCAACTGCTAAATCGATCGTTATTTGCGAAAATAGAATGTGGTTAGACTCTAAAAAAATTGTTGTGATAGGCGGCACTACAGGCATGGGCCTGTCGGCTGCGCTGGCATTCGTGCGCGAAGGAGCACAGGTTGTTGTGGTTGGTCGAAATCCGGAAAGCTGTACCGTAGCCGAGCAACAACTCGATGGTAATGGTTTAGCCATGTCGGGCGATGCATCTGACCCACAAACAGCCCCCAAAGCTATTGCACTGTGCCAACAGATTTTTGGCGGTTTCGATGGGTTATATCATGTTGCTGGTGGCAGTGGCCGGCGGTTTGGCGATGGTCCTTTGCACGATCTGACGCTCGAAGGCTGGAACTATACCGTCAATCTGAACCTAACGTCGCTGATGTTGTCGAATCAGGCGGCTGTTCGGGCCTTTCGGGCACAGGGCAGTGGCGGCACAATTCTGAATATGGGATCTGTGCTGGGGTCGCGTCCGTCTCCTACTTATTTTGCTACCCATGCCTATGCCGCTATGAAATCGGGTGTAATTGGGTTCACCAAGTCGGTTGCCGCCTATTACGCTACCGATAACATTCGGGTGAATGTGATTGCGCCTGCACTGGTGGAAACTCCAATGGCCAAACGGGCAACCAACGATGAAACGATAATGGCTTTTACGCGCACCAAACAACCCCTCGATGGTGGACGAATCGGGCATCCTAACGATCTTGATGGAGCTGCGGTTTATTTTATGTCCGATTATTCAACTTTTACAACGGGGCAGGTTATGACCGTCGATGGCGGATGGAGCGTCAGTGAAGGACAGTTATAAAGTAGACGTTGCTGACTTAATAGGATGAGTCGGATAAATCGCGATTCTGACAATATGAATGCAATAGGGATTGACCTGGGTGGCACCTGGATCAAGGGGGTGCTGATGAATAGTGAAACGGGCGAAATTGTTAAGCAACTCTATCACCCAACCAACAGCGAAAAAGACTGGAAGCAAGCCGTTGAAGAGACCGTTAATGACCTACGGCATTTGTCGTTGGGCATGGTTACGGCAACGGGCCTTTCGGCACCCGGCTTACCCAACGATACCAATCAATACATTGCATTCATGCCAGGGCGCCTGCATGGACTCGAAGGGTTTCACTGGGGGCGTTTTCTGAACGCTTCGGTCCATATCGTTAATGATGCCCATGCTGCGTTGCTGGCCGAAAGCCGCTTTGGAGTGGCCAAAGGCTATAACAATGTTGTGATGCTGACCCTGGGCACCGGTGTTGGGGGCGGAGTGTTGATCAATGGTCAGCTTTATCAGGGAAACTTTCAGAAAGCTGGTCATGTCGGGCACATGACCGTCGATGCCAGTGGAGATCAGGATATTACGGCAATGCCGGGTAGTCTGGAAGATGCCATCGGTAACGCTACTGTAGAGAAGCGCTCAATGGGGCACTTTACGTCGACGTACCAACTGCTGGAAGCCTATAAACAGGGCAACTATCTGGCGCAATGGGTATGGCTTTCATCGGTTCGAAAACTAGCTGTTGGTATTAGCTCGCTCATCAACTGTTTTTCGCCCGATTTGGTCGTGTTGGGTGGCGGGATAACCCAGGCCGAAGATGATTTGCTTTTGCCATTGGCAGAGTTTATGAATTTATACGAATGGCGTCCGGGCGGACACGCTACACCGATCCGAATTGCCCGGTTTGGCGATATGGCCGGCGCTATTGGAGCCGCAAGTTTTGCCATTTCGTCCGAACCGGGCAATTCGGATCGGACATAATCCTTTAGAAATCTTGATTCAGGCATATTTACAGAAGTGTCGTCAAATTCTGGACACCGTTGAGTTACAAACTCTCCAAATTCAGCAGGCTGCCGAATGGTTTGCTCATACCATAGCAGCCGGTCGAATGGTCCATGTATTCGGATCGGGCCATAGTCGTATTATGGTTGAGGAGATGTGGCCGCGTTATGGGTCGTTTCCGGGCTTTAACCCGATTGTTGAACTGTCGCTCACATTTCATAACCTTGTGGTAGGAGCGAACGGCCAACGACAGGCCATGTTTCTGGAAAATGTACCAGGACTGGCCGAACGGATTCTTCGGAACTATGAACTGAGCAATCAGGACACTGCCCTGATTATTTCGTCGTCGGGTTGCAATGTTGTCCCGATTGAAATGGCCGAGCTGTTTCAGCGTCAGGGCGTGAAAGTTGTAGCACTTATCACCAAAGAGCATTCCGAAAAGAGTACAAGCAAGCGAGCCGATGGAAAAAAACTCGGCGATTTTGCCGATTTACTGCTTGACACGGGCGCTCCTGTTGGCGACGCTATGGTATATGTGCCATCATTGGAAACACCAGTGGCTCCTGGCAGCACCGTTGGAGGAGCCGTTATTGTGAACTGTATCAAAGCAGAAGTGGCTCGGTTATTAACCGAAGCCGGAAAAGCACCCAAAGTGCTGAGCGCGGGGGCTATTGTTGGCTCAGAACGAGCCGTCGAATTATTTGAAGCGGCTTACGATGAACATGCGCATCGACTGGCGAAACTTTACGGGAATGTGGGCATACCAAGCTATGTGAGCCAACCGAATACGCCATAAGTCATGATTGAAACGCAACGTCTGTCTATTGTTCCCTTATCGCTCGATCAACTTCGCCTGCACATTGCCGATCGCTATCGGTTAGAGGAAACGCTGGGACTACAGCGGGGCCATCGCGAAGTAGTAGAGCCGTTATTGAGTATCCTCACGTATTTTACCATTCCGCGTTTGCAGAATCCAGCGAATGATCCACTTTATCATACAATGTGGATGGCAATTGATCGGCAGAAACAACAATTTGTGGCCGAGGCCAAATTTAAGGGAGAGCCAGATGAAACCGGAACTGTTGAAATTGGCTATGGTACCTATCCGGCCTTACAACGTCAGGGCTATATGAGCGAATTAGTAGGTGGTTTACTGAACTGGGCTGGTCAGCAATCGGGTATTCGGCGGGTAGTGGCTGACACGGATACCGAAAATGTAGCGTCGCAAAAAGTACTGGAGAAAAATAAATTTAACTTATTCGATCGAATCGAAAATATGCTTTGGTGGGAGTATATTATCGTAGGCAAATAAACCAGCTAGTTAGGGTAAGTTTTATAAAAAAATATATCCATAGAATTTTGAGCGGTAAATACTGTCTTAATTTGCCTTTGAATAGTAAGCAAGATTCGATAATTTTTTCTGTTTTTTGAATATTAAATTTAGTAACAAATAAATTACCGATTATTGAATATAACGGAAAAATACTGTTCATAAAAACAGAAAGAAAAATAAACAGTAACTACCTGAAAATTTACCCTTTTTTAAGTACACCGCCGAACAATTCCTGCCATGAAAAATGTCTCCGTCGCCGAGAAAATGAACCTCCCCTGGGTAGAATCCCCCTTTTTTAATGATTTACTCCAGAAAAAGGAACTGTCCCCCCAGCAGCATGAAATGGTTACTCACTATAATCGGGAAGGCTTCTTATTGCTTCGCCAGCAAGTTAGCCATGAACTGATCGACCGAACGCTAAAGGAAATACAGCATGAGTATCCGGCCAATGTTGGAGAGCAGCCAAGCCGTCACCAGGATCTGTGGAAAAAATATGGCACCGTTCGGGAAATAGCTAGTTTACCCCAAATTTTTGACGTACTGCGTCTGCTCTATGAGCGCGAGCCCATTCCGTTTCAAACACTGAACTTTAAATTTGGCACTCAGCAGCGGGCCCACTCCGATACCATTCACTTTAGTAGCGTACCGGCCCGCTTTATGTGTGGCGTTTGGGTAGCCCTGGAAGAAACCACAACCAATAATGGCCCTTTATTTTATTACCCACGGTCGCATCGGCAGGAGGAAATAAATTATTTTGATATTGGTATCGAAGCCGAAGAAAACTATGCCGAATATCCCCATTATGAAGACTTCATGGAGGAATTTATGGAGGCCAAGGGATATAAGCGGGAAGAGATTCACATGCAGAAAGGAGATGTACTAATCTGGTCGTCGAATTTAGTGCATGGTGGAATGCCCATTAAAGGGGGAAATGTTACACGCTGGTCGCAGGTGACGCATTATTACTTTGAACGATGCATGTATTATTCGCCCCGTTTTTCTGATATGTTCTCGAAGAATCTGAACTTACGCCATGTAATAAATATTGCCACCGGCAAGGTAGTGCAACATAGCGAAAACGGTAAACCTATCGAAACAATAAATACGGGTAACTTTCGCTATGCGGTCAGTCATAACTTTACGCTTCCTGTGTTATTGAAAGAAATTTTTAAGAAAGTAATCGGCAAAAAACCGTTCTGACTAAGCTATACCGAAAAGCAGGCCAATCGCCTGAGTCTGTTCTGCCATTGCTGAGATGACTACCGAAAAACCGTAGCAACGAGTTAGGTAGAAGGTGTAAAAAGACAACGAATAATGTGAAATAAGAAAAATGCTTCCGATCTTACCAGCGTATTCTTATTGCACATTATTCATTGAAAAATGCAACCAGTTCCGATAAAGACCACAGTGGTTGGTTCAATGCCTTTTCCCGGATGGCTTGAGTTTGCCAGTCAGAATTTAAGCCAGTTTGGCCCCGCCGACATTCATGAGATGATTGAAGATGCCGTTACAGCATCTGTTCACGATCAGGTTGCGGCCGGGCTGGATGTTATCAGCGATGGCGAACAAACCCGTTTCGATTTCAATCTATCGTTCTACGGATACATTCAGGGAATTCAAAACAACGATACTGAGCTTCGGCGCTTTGGCCCACCTGCTCATGACCAGCGCGGTAAACATAACATCATAGAACCACTAACGGCTCCCCGAGGCCTGGGTGTTGTTGAGGAATATTTGCGGTTAAAGCGCCTGGCTCCCAGCGGGCAGGGCCTGAAAGTTTCTATTCCGGGGCCTTATACATTGAGTGGACGGTTGTTGCCAGGAAATCTATATAAAGATCGGTGGGAGGTAACCGAAGCGCTTCTACCTATTGTAAAGAAAGAAATTTCCGATCTGGTAGCCCTTGGCGTTCCCGAAATATGTGTCGATGAGCCATCGATGTCATGTTATGCCTATCGGGAAGATACAAAACGCTTTGTCGATATTTTTAACCGGACAGTTGCACCAGGGGTTGGTAAAACCCGACTTTCCATGCACCTGTGCTTTGGTAACTATAAAGGTCGGTCGGTTGGTAAAAAGACGATTGCGCCTATGCTGCCCGATTTTCTGGATATGACCGTCGATGAACTGCACTCTGAAATGACGATCCTGAACTTTTCGGAAGTTAATCTGCTGGAACGATTTGCCGAAAAATTTGACGTTGCCGTTGGGGTTATCGATGTAAAGAGTTATTACATCGAAACCCCCGACGATGTAGCTGAGCGCATTCGTAAGTGTCTGCCTTATGTGCCCGCCGACAAACTGGCCGTTGCTCCCGACTGCGGCTTAAGCCAAACGGCTCGCTGGGCAGCCAAACAAAAGCTGGCAAATATGGTGGCAGGAGCCAAAAAGGTTCGTCTCGAACTTTAGCAATGCGGATTCTGTACTCGGAGTCAAAGGCGAGCTAATCATAACTCAGCTAATTTGACGCGTAAGTCGTCGGTGAGCAGGCAACGTTCGGTAGTTAATTTATCGATGTTTTCATCCAGAAGCATACGGGTTCGGGCATTGTCGAAGTGTTCGCTATAGGCAGCCCGAAGCTCTTTCCGCTTCATGGCTTCCAGAAAGCGACGAACATCATCGGGGGTTTCCAGCAGAAGTTCAGGTACTTCGGTAGGGCGGTCATTGTCGTCCTTGGCAACCATCGTAAAATAGCTGGTGTTCGTGTGCTTCACGGTTCCAAGCTTTACGTTTTCGGCAACTACTTTGATGCCCACAACCAGCGAACTTCGACCGACGTAGTTGACTGAGGCCAATAAGGAAACCAGTTCGCCTACCTCGACGGGCTGCCTGAAATTGACGCCATCGACCGATACCGTAACACAATACTGTCCGGCATGTTTTGCAGCACAGGCATAGGCTACTTTATCCATTAATGACAGCAAGATACCGCCATGAATTTTGCCGCCAAAATTGGCATAAGCCGGAATCATTAGTTCCGTTAGAGTTGTGCGTGAATGGCTTACTGGTTTGGCCGTCATTAGAAGAGTAGGGCTGAGTGTGCAGTAGTAAAGTAAAATCGGAGGGTTTCGCGCCATGCAATAAAGCATAAAAACAGTGAAGCCACTCCTCAGGGGAGTGGCTTCACTACAAAATTCAGTAAATTATAATGTCTTACACCGCAAAGCTTTCGCCACAACCGCAGGTGCGGGTTGCGTTCGGGTTTTTGAATTGAAATCCTTTACCATTCAGCCCATCCGAAAAATCCAGTTCGGTGCCAGCCAGATAGAGCAGACTTTTACGGTCAACCAGAATTTTAATGCCTTTATCTTCAACGACATGGTCGGTCGGTTGTTGTTGCGCATCAAATTGCAGGTCATACATCAAACCCGAACAGCCGCCACCCTGTACAGCAACCCGTATAGAATAGTCGTCCGTAAAGCCATCTTTCTGACGCAATTCAACAATTTTATTTTTAGCGATTTCTGAGACGGTAACCATAGTCGTAATAGAATCGAAATTAATACCAATCTATTAACTTTCTGCCGAACAGAAAAGTTCTTGCTGTTTATGAACGAGAGAACTTGTTTATAATCGGTAAAAACGCTGTCTGGATACATTTACTCACTATGCTTACTAACGTCGAACATATTGGCATTGCCGTTCGTGATCTTGCCGGATCAAATGAATTGTTTGCCAAATTACTAAATGTGCAGCCCTATAAATCCGAATCAGTAGAGTCGGAGGGCGTAACTACATCGTTCTTTCAAATTAATCAGACCAAAATAGAACTGCTCGAAGCGACCCGCCCCGACAGTCCGATTGCCAGGTTTATAGAGAAAAAAGGTGAAGGGATTCATCATATTGCCTTTGAGGTTGAAGACATTCTGGGTGAGATGGAAAGGTTAAAGAACGAAGGATTTATACTCCTCAACGAAACTCCTAAAGCAGGAGCTGATAATAAACTGGTCTGTTTTCTGCATCCCAAAAGTGCGAATGGCGTTCTGGTAGAATTGTGTCAGGAGAAAAAAAAGACATAAACAACGGGTTGTTGACGGAGCAATTTTCATAGCCAATTCGTGGGGGAAGTATACGGAAAACGTGATTTGTTTTACCCGAAGAACTGCGCTATAAGAGGTTCGAAGAAGCCAACTAAAATACAATTTTAGCTGTTATGGGCCTAAGGGTGTCGTTGCCAGCAAAGTAGTATGATAAAAACCCAAAATTTTGCGGCCAACTGTTTGGCCGAAGCGTTACCTTTGCGGGTCAAAACAACGACGCGCCCCCGTCATGGATCAGTATTCATATATAGCCAACTCCGACGCGGCTTACGTAGATCAACTATATCAGTCTTATAGGCAAGACCCTCAATCAGTTGACGCAAGCTGGCAACAATTCTTCAAAGGATTCGAATTCTCCTTAACCTATGGCGAAACTGCCAATGGAACGAACGGTAAAACCAATGGTGCCGCACCGAATGGAAATGGTCTGACAGCTACGGCTAAGCCGGTAGATGCCAGCCATGCCGAAAAAGAAGTTTCGGTTGCCAGCCTCATCAAGGCTTACCGCTCACGTGGCCACCTACTGGCCAAAACAAACCCGCTAAAACCGCGCAAAGACCGGCAACCTCGTGTCGACTTACCCGATTACGCCTTGTCGGAGGCCGATCTGGATACGGTATTTGAGTCAGGTAAACTACTCGGCATTGGGCCCGCTACACTGCGCGTCATCATGGAGTCGCTGCGTAAGGTATATGCAGGCGACATCGGTTTCGAGTATATGTACATCCGCGAACTGGAGGTTAAAAACTGGCTTCGGAATAAAATTGAAAAAGAAGCCCTTGTTTTCTCGCCTACCATTGACGAAAAAAAGCGGATTCTGGAAAAACTGAATGAAGCTACCGTTTTCGAAAACTTCCTGGCTACAAAATACCTTGGCCAGAAACGATTTTCGCTGGAAGGTGGCGAAGTAACGATTCCGGCCCTCGATACCATTATCAGTCAGGCTGCCGATATGGGCGTTGAAGAGGTTATGATCGGTATGGCCCACCGGGGGCGTCTGAACGTATTAGCCAATATCCTGGGGAAATCCTACGAATCTATTTTCGATGGTTTCGAAGGAAATGTACCCGATCAGGTTCAGGGCGATGGCGACGTTAAATATCACCTCGGCTATTCGAGCCTGATCGAAACAAAATCGGGCAAACAGATCAGTGTGAAACTGGCCCCAAACCCATCGCACCTCGAAGCCGTAAATCCAGTTGTTGAAGGATTTGTACGGGCTCAGGCCGATGAAGAGTATCAGGGTGATTTTAGAAAAATTATGCCTATCCTCATTCATGGCGATGCAGCCGTGGCCGGGCAGGGTATTGTGTATGAAGTTACGCAGATGGCCAAACTGGCCGGTTATCAAACCGGCGGTACGGTTCATTTTGTGATTAATAACCAGATTGGCTTCACCACCGATTTTGAAGACGCTCGTTCGTCGATATATTGTTCGGATGTAGCCAAAATTGTTGACGCTCCAATTTTTCACGTCAATGGCGATAATCCGGAAGCTGTGATTTTCTGTGCCCGACTGGCAGTCGAATTCCGTGAGCGCTTCAATCGTGATGTGTTCATCGACATGGTATGTTATCGGCGCTATGGACATAATGAGTCCGATGAACCGAAATTTACGCAGCCAACCATGTATAACATCATCGACAAGCATGCCAACCCACGGGAAATCTACAAAGACCTGCTCATCAAACGGGGCGATGTCGATGCTGAGCTGGCTACCCGGATGGATACCGAGTTTAAGAAGCAATTGCAGGATCGACTCGACCGGGTGAAGCAAAAAGAGGAAATTCCGTATAAACCACTTCGGTTAGATCTCGACTGGGCAGAGTTACGATTCAGTGAACCCGCCGATTTTGATCAGTCGCCGGAGACGGGTATACCTGCCGATGTGCTCGAAACGATTGGTAAAGCATTGGTGAAAATTCCGGAAGGTTTCAAACCAATTAAGCAGATTGAAAAACTGCTTAAAGACCGGCAAACGATGCTCACCGAAACGAAAATGGTTAACTGGGGAACGGCTGAATTACTAGCTTATGGTTCGTTGCTGATTGAAGGAAAGCCGGTTCGGTTAAGTGGGCAGGATGTGCAGCGAGGCACCTTCTCGCACCGTCATGCTGTATTGCACGATTCAGAAACGAACCAGTCGTATTCCTCGCTGGACTTTATTCAGGAAGACCAGCAGAAATTTCAGGTATACAACTCGCTATTGTCTGAATATGGCGTACTGGGATTTGAATATGGTTATGCAATGGCTAATCCCCATGCACTGGTTATCTGGGAAGCACAGTTTGGGGATTTCTCGAACGGAGCACAGTTAATTATCGATCAGTTTATTGCGGCTGCCGAATCGAAATGGGGTATTCAGAATGGCGTTACAATGCTGCTGCCACATGGCTACGAAGGCCAGGGCCCTGAGCACTCAAACGCTCGCCCGGAACGCTATTTGCAGCTATATGCTGAGTACAATATGATTGTGGCTAACATTACAACGCCTGCCAATTTCTTCCACCTGATGCGTCGTCAGTTGGCATGGCCGTTCCGTAAGCCACTTGCTGTTATGTCGCCTAAATCGTTGCTTCGCCACCCGAAATGTGTTTCACCCCTGGAAGACCTGACCAAAGGAAGCTTCCAGGAAGTACTGGGCGATACATACGCGCAACCCAAAAAGGTAAAACGGGTACTGTTGTGTACGGGTAAGGTCTATTACGACCTACTCGACAAGCAGCAAGCCGACCAGCGCGACGATGTAGCTATTGTACGATTGGAACAGCTAGCCCCGCTACCTAAAAAACAGTTGGATGCTGTGCTGTCGCAATACAAAAAAGCGGAGCTGTTCTGGGTGCAGGAAGAACCAGAAAATATGGGATACTGGACCTATTTATTGCGTATTGGAATGAATATACCAATAATTTCGCGCAAGGCGGCAGCTTCGCCAGCAACGGGTTACCCCAAAATCCATACGCGGGAACAAGCCGATATCGTTCGGAGAGCTTTTGAATAAAAAACGGTTTGGAGTAGATGGAATGTGGTTTATGGTTTATGGTTTACGGTTTATGGTTGCTCTGCTCATTTAGGTTTTGAACAAGCAGCGCAACCATAAACCATAAACTGTAAACCATAAACTATAAACTGAAAACCACAGACTGAAAACTTGATAAAAAATGGCCGTTGACATGAAAATCCCTCCAGTAGGGGAATCTATTACCGAAGTTACTGTTGGCACCTGGTACAAGAAAGAAGGTGATCATGTGAAAATGGACGAAGTCCTTTGTGGGCTCGACTCCGATAAAGCCACGTTTGAATTAACGGCCGAAGCCGATGGTATTCTTCATATTCTGGCCCAGGAAGGTGACGTGCTGCCGATTGGTGCCAGCATTTGTACCATTGACGATGGTGGCTCAGCGCCTACCGCTGCTCCCGCCGAGCCCGCGAAAACTGAAGCGCCTAAAGCTGCTCCTGTAGCCGAAGCAGCACCGGTTCTGCAATCGGTAGCGGCACCTGCGCCTGCAGCAACATCGGGGGGCAGTGTAGTTGAAATGAAAGTTCCGGCCGTTGGCGAATCCGTGACGGAAGTAACCATTGCGTCGTGGAGTAAGAAAGATGGTGATCAGGTCGCCCTCGACGAAGTGCTATGCGAACTGGAATCTGACAAGGCTACCTTTGAATTGCCTGCCGAAGCCGCTGGAACTCTTCGGATTGTTGCCCAGGCCGGGGAAACGTTGCCGATTGGTGCCCTGATTGCGAAAATTGAAACTGGTTCGGCTCAGCCAACGGCTACATCGCAGCCTGCTCCCGCCCAGCCTACTCCGGCTGCACAGTCTGCCGAAGCATCCAGCAACGGACAGAATGGCTATGCCGCTCATTATCCTTCACCTGCTGCTGCTAAAATTCTGGACGAAAAAGGAGTTAGCGCTCAGCAGGTAGAAGGCTCCGGTGTTGGTGGTCGTATCACGAAGGAAGATGCACTAAAGGCTGCTCCTGCACCAGCACAGCCAGCACCTCAACCGCAGGCACCAGCACCAAAACCTGCCGCGCCCGCACCGGCACCGGTAGTAACGGGTGGCCGGAACCAGCGTCGCGAAAAAATGACGTCGCTGCGCCGGACAATTGCCCGCCGACTGGTGGCGGTTAAAAATGAAACGGCCATGCTGACTACCTTCAACGAGGTAGATATGAAGCCGGTCATGGATCTGCGGAACAAATACAAAGACAAATTCAAAGAGAAACATGGTGTGGGCCTCGGCTTTATGTCGTTCTTTACGAAAGCCGTTTGTACGGCTCTTAAAGATTTCCCTGCCGTTAATGCTCAGATCGATGGCGACAGCATTGTCTACAATGATTTCTGCGATATTTCGATTGCTGTTTCAACCGAGCGCGGCCTTGTAGTGCCAGTTATTCGCAATGCCGAGCAGATGAGTTTTGCCCAGATCGAAAAAGAAATTGTACGCCTGGCTGGTCTGGCCCGCGATAATAAGCTGACCATTGATCAAATGACTGGGGGTACTTTCACCATTACGAATGGTGGTACGTTTGGTTCTATGCTCTCAACACCGATAATCAATGCACCTCAGTCGGCCATTCTGGGTATGCATAATATCGTTGAGCGTCCGGTTGTGGTAAACGGCGAGATTGTTGTTCGTCCCGTTATGTACGTTGCGTTATCGTATGATCACCGTATCATTGATGGTAAAGAATCGGTTAGCTTCCTTGTTCGTGTAAAACAAATTCTGGAAGATCCAGCCCGTCTGTTACTGGAAATGTAATTTGATATTTTTTAATACAAAAAAGCCCCGCAGTGCTGCGGGGCTTTTTTGTATTAAGAGCTAGGATATTGCCACAGGGGAATTGCTTCTTATGTGCTCCGAAAGAAAGGCAAGAAGGATGTCTTTTTCAGGAATACCCGCATCAACTAAATCAACACTGTTAGATTGATACGATGCATATCGTTTAACTAGCTCCTGAACGGTTTGCCTATATTGGTTGATCGGACTATGATGCTACTAATCTTTGGTTGCCATTCTCTTTACTCATTAATCAAACTCACGCCCGTCATTTCTGGCGGTTGCGGAATGCCCATAAGCTGAAGAATCGTAGGAGCAATGTCGGCAAGCTTTCCGTCGTTGAGCGTCGGGTGGTAATCGTTATCGACCAGTATACAGGGAACCAGATTCGTTGTGTGTGCCGTGTTGGGCGTACCATCGTCGTTCATCATATATTCTGCATTTCCATGGTCGGCGATAATAATTGCAGAATAGCCGTTCGCCAGAGCAGCTTCCGTTACGGCCTGAGCACAGGCGTCGGCGGTTTCGGCTGCTTTAACAACTGCTTCAAATACGCCCGTGTGCCCTACCATATCGGTATTGGCAAAATTCAGACAGATAAAATCAGTTTCAGCTTTCTGAAGCTCAGGAATGATGGCATCACGAATGTCGAAAGCCGCCATTTCGGGCTTCTGATCGTAGGTTTTAACGGGAATTGTTGTCGGATTGCCTTGCTCATCGTAGATAGTCATTTCTTTCGGTGAAGGACATAAAAGGCGTTTTTCACCCGCAAATGGCTCTTCGCGACCTCCCGAAAAGAAGAACGTAACGTGCGGATATTTTTCCGTTTCGGCAATGCGAATCTGCGTACGACCCGCTCCGGCAATGACTTCGCCCAGCGTTTTTTCCAGGTTGTCTTTGTCAAAAATGACCTTTACGCCCGTAAATTCACTGTCGTAGTTAGTCATGGTGATGTAATCCAGCGACAGTTTCTTCATGCCCTGATCAGGGAAATCTTTCTGAGTCAGCGCCTGGGTTATTTCGCGGCCACGGTCGGTGCGGAAGTTAAAACAAAGCACTACGTCGCCCTCTTCAATAACGGCCACTGGCGAGCCATCGGCTTTTGTCAGAATGATTGGCTTTACAAACTCATCGGTCACGCCAGCGTCGTAGGAAGCCTGCAATGCTCCAATCGCATCGAGAGTTGGCTGCCCAACGCCATTGACCATGGCATCGTAAGCAACTTTTACGCGCTCCCAGCGGTTGTCGCGGTCCATGGCATAGTAGCGGCCTACTACACTGGCTAGTTGCCCCGTTGTGCTGGCCATATGAGCCTGCAGATCGGTCAGGTAACCAACGCCACCTTTGGGGTCTGTGTCGCGTCCGTCGGTAAAGGCATGCACAAACACGTTGGTTAGGCCATGGGCATTGGCTATTGATAGCAAGCCTTTCAAATGATCGATATGAGCATGAACACCACCATCTGAAACAAGACCGATGAAATGGACTTTTTTACCCTGCTCTTTCGCATAATTGAGAGCATCGACCAGCACCGGTTCGTTGTCGAGCGTATGCTCTTCAACAGCTTTGTTGATTTTTACCAGGTCCTGATACACGATCCGACCCGCTCCCAGATTCATGTGGCCTACTTCTGAATTACCCATTTGACCAGCGGGCAGACCAACTGCCAGACCTGATGCTTCCAGTGTGCTGTGAGCATAGTTCGGGTATAGCGAGTTTATAAACGGTGTATTCGCTGCTTCGATAGCCGACACGTCGGGCTTTAAGGGAATTCCCCAACCGTCGAGGATGATAAGGATGACTTTTTTGTTCATAATATGTTGAATTATTGAATGATTGAGTTGTTGAATGATTGAATAGAACTACAATTCAATCATTTAACAATTCAATCATTCGATAAAGACTTAAACTGATGTTGCTGATCCAGATAGGTAAGAAGCTGGCGGCAGCAACGTGAAACGATTTGATAGACTTCTTCAAAAACTTCGGGGCCTTCATAGTATGGATCAGGCACATTGGGCTCGTCGCTAACGTCGGGGTCAAATTCGCGAAGCAGAAAGATGGTATCGTTGGTATATAATCCAGTGCTACGGTAGTTTAACTTCTCGATAGCTTCCAGATTTTGCTCATCCATCGCTACGAAATAGTCGAACTGAGCCAGATCGTCGCCTGTCATACGGCGGGCGCGGTGTGTGAGTGTCAGGCCGTGTTCGAGGGCATTGGCGCGGGTGCGGTGGTCGGGGAGCTGGCCAATATGATAAGATGCGGTTCCGGCCGAGTCGCAGGAAACAAAATTACTCAGCCCTGCTTCTTCAACCTGCGTCCGAAAAACTCCTTCGGCTACTGGCGACCGACAAATATTGCCGTAACAGACGAAGAGTACGTTTATCATGGGCAAAGGGCAGAAGGCCTGGAGCTTAGGGCAGGGAGGGATACTCTATGCCCTAAGCTCCAGGCCCTTCGCTATTTCTCAATGGGATTATTATTTTCGTCGACAATAACGAAAATATCTTCGGTTGGCTTTTTCATCAGGTACTTCTCCCTGGCGAATTTTTCGCGCAGCCGATCGTTGCCTAATACTTCTTTCCGCTCAGTTTGTATTTGCCTGATTTGAGTTTGATAGAACTCCGCTTCGTTTTCCAGTTCATGAAGTTTCCACCAGTTACTGATTTGGGTTGGAAGATCATTTGCATCAAAAAAAGTCATCCAAACCAGTAGCCCCAGGCCAGTGGCAACATAAAAATTGCGGAAGTATGAGAGCAAACGGCTGAACATGGCTTGGGGCAGGGAGGGCATGGAGCGGGGAGGGCTTGGGGTAGGGTGCGTTTGTTACCCCATGCCCCAAGCCCTTCGCCCAGCGCATTAAAATTTCAGACCTGGGAAGTAAGCGTTTTCGCCTAATTCTTCTTCAATACGAAGCAACTGGTTGTATTTCGCCATCCGGTCGGAGCGGGAAGCCGAACCCGTTTTGATCTGACCCGTATTGAGGGCAACGGCCAAATCCGCAATGGTAGCATCTTCGGTTTCGCCCGAACGGTGCGACATGATGTTTTTGTACGAATTCCGTTTCGCCAGATTTACCGTATCGATGGTTTCGGTGAGCGAACCGATCTGGTTTACTTTTACCAGTACAGCATTCGCAATACCTTCATCAATACCCTGCTGCAGACGTGTTACGTTCGTTACGAACAGGTCGTCGCCGACAAGCTGGGTTTTATTGGCTTTCAGCAGATCGGTTTGTGCTTTCCAGCCAGCCCAGTCATCTTCGGCCATCCCATCTTCAATCGAAAGAATTGGGTATTTGTTAACCCACTCTTTCCAGTAGCCAGCCATTTCCGACGATGTCAGCTTGTCGCCGGTCGATTTTTTGAAGTGATAAACACCTTCTTCGGCATTGTAAAATTCCGACGACGCAGCATCCATTGCAATCCAAACGTCTTCGCCTGGGCGATAGCCCGCTTTCTCAATAGCCTGTAGAATGGTCTGGATCGCTTCTTCGTTCGATTTGATGTTTGGTGCAAACCCACCTTCGTCACCAACGTTGGTAGCCATTCCCATACTTTTCAGAACTTTTTTCAGGGTATGGAAAATTTCGGTTCCCCAACGCAGCGCTTCCGAGAAACTTGGCGCATTGGCTGGCATTACCATAAACTCCTGAAAGTCAATGGAATTGTCGGCATGAGAGCCACCGTTCAGAATGTTCATCATCGGAACCGGCAGTGTGTTGGCATTAACACCGCCAACATACCGATATAGAGGAAGCCCCGATTCCTGAGCGGCTGCTTTGGCAACGGCCAGCGATACGCCCAGAATGGCGTTGGCCCCCAGGCGACCTTTGTTAGGCGTTCCGTCGAGTTCGAGCATAATTTTATCGATCATGTTCTGCTCGAAAACCGAAATACCAACCAGTTCGGGGAATATCAGATCGTTAACGTTTGATACCGCTTTCAGTACGCCTTTACCGACATAAATTTTCGGATCGTCGTCGCGGAGTTCAACCGCTTCATGGGACCCCGTAGACGCGCCTGATGGGACAGCCGCACGGCCCAGAAAACCATTTTCAGTCCGAACGTCTACTTCGACTGTCGGGTTGCCACGCGAATCCAGAATCTGCCGGGCATGAATGCTTTGAATGGTACTCATCGCAAAGAATAAGAAGGGTTAACAACGAAAAAGCCAATTTTTTCGGCCATGACTACCAAGTCATTAGGCTGATTGGCAAAACCGCAGCAAAGTAACAAAATACGGGGCAAAAGTTTTAGTATAGCTATGGATTTAGGACATTGGATGCTGGAAATTGGACATTAGTAAAGTCAGTGCGGGTTAATTTATTCAACAAGCCAGGTCTCGTAGCCAGTAGTTAGCTTCCTACTTCCCATAACCCGGCCCCATCAGTAGCTGGCCAGGACGTTGGCCGGTATGTTTGCTGTTTTCGACTACGGGGGTGCCATTGACCAGCACCCATGAGATACCGGTCGTGTAGGCATGAGGCTGTTCGTAAGTGGCACGATCAGAAACGGTTTTTTCGTCGAACAGAACAATGTCGGCCGCATAACCCGGGCGCAATAACCCTCGATCGGCCAGCCGAAAGCGCTGGGCAGGCAGCGAGGTCATGCGCCGGACCGCTTCTTCGAGCGGAAGCACGTGGCGCTCGCGTACATAACGCCCCAATACCCGCGCATTGGTACCGTAGGCGCGTGGATGTGGCATTCCCGAACCTAGTTTGGCAACACCCGCGTCGGAGGCTACCATTGTGTTAGGATAGCGCAGAATGTTTTCAATGTCCGTTTCCGACATGGTGTGATAGACCATCTGAATACGTTTCAGTTTAGCTTGCTCCATCAGGTCCATGATCAGATCGGCTTCCGTTTCGGCAGAGTTTTTTCGCCCCAGTTTCTGATTGATTTTGCTTATGCTTAAGCCATTGAATGTCGTATCGGGTTTGAAGCTGGAAACGACCGCGTATTCATAATTTGGGCGCAGGTTCTTCGTTAGGCCATCCAGCATTTCGCCCCGAATTTTGGTACGGGCAGCCGGATCATGGAAGCGGGCCAGCACAGCCGAATCACCATCGGCCAACGCCCACGACGGTATGATGCTTTCGAGCGATGTGCTGGAAGCAGTGTAGGGATATTGATCGACCGTTACGTCGAGCCCTTCGCGACGGGCCGCTTCGACCAGCTCTACTGTTTCGGTACTTTTTCCCCAAAGCGGTTTGCTGGCTACTTTGAAATGCGAAATCTCGACGGGTATTTTGGCCTCCCGACTAATAAGAATAGCTTCTTCTATGGCCTGTTTCACATTTTGGCCTTCGTTTCGGATGTGCGAAGCGTAGAGCCCTCCATAGCGCGATGCTTTTTTTGCCAGATTGACCACTTCGGGCGTTCGGGCATAAGTGCCGGGTGTGTAGATAAGCCCCGTCGACAGGCCAACGGCCCCATCTTTCATCGCTTGTTCGATCAGGGCTTCCATTTCGGCCTGTTCGCGGGGGGTGGGCTCGCGGAATGCCATTTTCATGACTTTCATTCGAACCGTATTGTGGCCAATCAATGACCCAACATTAATGGAAATTCCCTGTAAACGAAGCGAATCGAAGTAAGTACGCAGATTAGGACTTGAACCACCACAGTTGCCGGTGATTACTGTGGTGACACCATCATAAATGAAATTAGGGGCTTCGGGCTGAGCTTCCAGGCTGCCTTCTACGTGTGCATGTACGTCGATGAAACCGGGAGCTACAATAAGTCCACTAGCGTCGATGATGCGTTTGGCTTGTGACGGGTCGATGGTGCCAACCTGTACAATCCGGCCATTTTGCACCGCAATATCGGCATACATCCAGGGGTTACCCGTACCATCGACAACCCGCCCGTTTTTAATGACAAGGTCATACGATTGGGCACCGACAAAATGGGACAGAAAAAGAAATAGACTAAGAAAGAAATAATGGTGCTGCATCAGCTTGTAGAGGAAGTTAAGAAACGGCAATTGGTTATCAATATGGCCGTTTTTTTGCTTAAAATCAAATTCTCTACAAAGCCATGATTGTTGTTATGAACGAACATGGACAAGTCGATAACCCGGCCCCAGCGATGGCTGGTCAACTGGGGTACGGTTATCGACTCGTATCATTTTAGTTAAACGATGGTTCGTCGGCACTTGGGCCATAGCTGCCCGGAATTGGAACATTGAGCAGCCGTAGAAAAACGCCTAACTGGGCACGGTGATGTACAATCTGGCAGAGCGCCATACGGATTACTTCGTGCCTGGGCGATACGCTATAGACCTGATCGCCATTGCGGAGTGTCCAGGGTTTGTTAAGGACCGCTTCATTGTCGGCTACTAACTGCGATTTGCCATTTTCAAGGCAAGTCTCAAAATACGACAACAATTCGTCCGTGTTGTTAATAAGCGGTTCCTGATACGGGTTTTTCGCAAAATCGAGTTCGTCGGTTGTTAAGGCTATGGTTGCCCAGGTAGGCAAATCGGCAATGTGCGTTGCCAGCCGCCGAATGGTCATGCTTTTTTCGTGCGGTTGGAAGTCGTACTTGTCGTTGGGAATACGCTGTAGCATTTTGCGGGTTGTTTGTGCTTCCTGCTCCATTTCCTTCAAAAACATGGGGATCAGTTCCATAGGATTGTTCATTCGTTTATTGATGAAACAAAGGTAGAACCAGCCTATGACAGCCCTATGTCAGTAGCTTTTGCGACTTGCCCACAGAATCAACCAAAAATTTCATTTACCTTGCACTAGCGCCTGTTGTTGCCCGGAAATTACCTCTGATCTATGAAGCAATTGCTGTTTCTTGCCCTAATCTCTACTGCAATTACGGGTTTTGTCCGAGCGGCTACCCCTATTTTCTCAACACCCCTGAGCCCTCGATTAGCCAACTATCAGATCGATGTAAAACTAGATCCGATCTCCAAAAAACTCGATGGCCGCGAAACGCTGACGTGGCGAAATCCATCGGATGAGGTGATTCGGGAGTTGCGGTTTCATTTATATCTGAATGCATTTCGGAATGATCAGTCGACGTTTATGCGCGAATCGGGCGGGCAGTTGCGAGGTGACCAGATCGATCGAAATTCGAAGGATGATCCGTATGGGTATATGGAGGTGGTGTCGATAAAAACCAATGGGGAAGCACTAGCCTATGAATACGTTCAGCCCGACGATCAGAATAAAGACGATCATACGGTAATTCGTGTTCCACTGAGTAAACCCGTGGCACCGGGCGAAACCATCAGACTCGCTATTAATTTCCGGGCTAAGCTGCCCAAAATTTTTGCCCGAACGGGCTTTAGCCGCGACTTTTTTCTGGTTGGCCAGTGGTTTCCTAAAATTGGAGTGTATGAACCTGCCGGAACCCGGTATGCCAAACAGGGCCAATGGAATTGCCATCAGTTTCATGCACACTCCGAATTCTACGCCGACTATGGTGTTTACGACGTCAATATCACGACGCCTAAAGACTACTGGGTGAGTGCCACGGGACTGTTCCAATCGGAAAAAATGCATGCTAACGGCACCAAAACCATTCTGTATCACGCCGAAGATGTGGTTGATTTTGCCTGGACGGCGTCACCGCATTTTCAGGTCGTAAACGACACCTGGAAACGCCCCTCGGGTGGAACCGTAGCTATCGAACTAGTCATGCAGCCGGAGCATCTGCATCAGGCGCAGCGACATCTGGATGCCGCTAAAGCTGCACTGGCGTATTTCGATAAACACATGGGCAAATATCCGTTTCCAAACCTGACCATTGTTGACCCACCCTTGCACGCCAGCGGATCGTTTGGTATGGAATACCCAACCTTCATCACGGCCGGAACGGCCTGGTTTTTACCCGCCGGTGCCCGGTTCCCCGAACTGGTAACGATCCATGAATTTGGCCATCAGTATTTTATGCAACTGATTGCCTCCAACGAATTCGAAGAGGCCTGGCTCGACGAAGGGTTCAACCAGTATTACGAAGGTCGGATTATGGACGAAACCTATGGCATACGGTCGTCGCAAATTGATCTGTTTGGCTTTAAGATGGGCGATATGGAAAGCTCCCGCGATAGTTACGTACATCAGGACAATCCGGCCATTGGATCGTCGTTTGGCAATACCTGGCAATTGCCCGATGGTCAATATGGTGTGTTGACCTATTCCAAAACGGCAACCTGGCTCAAAACACTCGAAGGGCTGGTTGGTCGCCCTGTACTGGATGAGATCATGCAGACATACTTTATCCGCTGGAAATTCAAACATCCTGATGCCGACAATTTTATTGCGATTGTGAACGAAGTTGTGGGCAGGCGGCTCGGTACCAAATATGGCCCGAACATGAACTGGTTTTTTGAAGAAGCACTATATGGCGACCAGGTTGTTGACTATGAATTGATCTCGATTAAAAACCGCAGACAGAATGGTGTTCTGCAGGGCGTCGTAACGGTTCAGCGAAATGAAGATGGCAAAATGCCGGTCGATGTGCTGGTGCATTTCGATAATGGCAAAGAACTGATGCTGTTCTGGGATGGCAAAGCCCGGCAGCGTCAGTTTGTGCTGACCGAAAATGCAAAAGTGCTATGGGCCGCCGTTGATCCGAAGCAGAAGATTTATATGGATACCAACCTCAACAATAATAGCCTGACGCTTGAACCATCGTCGGCTCCGGCTGCTAAATTTGCAGCTAAGTTTCTGTTCTGGATCGAAAACTGGATGCAGTGGCTGGCCTGGCTGGCATAAGTGGGGTTGAAACCTAAAAGTGAACCATGTTGAGGCCGTTTAGCCTCAGTTCTGAACTATGACGTTTAGCGAAATTGCCGATATTCTTACAGCAGAGTTCGGTCCTGACATTCAGTATAATGCGCAGGCGATTCAGCCTTTTCTGACAGTGCCTGCTTCAATGGTGGCCGATGTTTGCCTGTTTCTGCGCGACGACGAACGCCTGTTCTTCGATTTGCTGGCTTGCATTACGGCCATCGACAATGGACCTAAGGCCGATACAATGGAGGTGATCTATAACCTCACATCGATTCCTTATGAGCACAATCTGATGATGAAAATAACTGTGTCGCGAAAGACGGGTGCGAAGCAGTTACCCTCTGTGCCGAGTGTGGCCCATTTGTGGCGCACCGCCGACTGGCACGAGCGCGAAGCATTTGACCTGGTTGGTATCTCGTTTGGGAATCATCCCGATCTGCGCCGAATTTTGTTACCTACCGATTGGGTTGGTCATCCGCTTCGGACCGATTACCGCGAAGAAGACCAGTATCATGGTATAAAGACAAAATGAAACTTCGTTAAAAGTAGCGTAGCATTAGCTGCTTACAGGTAACGTAAGCGAGGTTTTTTTGTGCGTTTTTTGCTGTAATTGAATTATTTGCAGATTATTTATTCGATATTTGCTACTGTGCAAGCTAGTAAGTTGACAGAATTGGTTTAGATCGACAGTCAAACAATGGGTGTTATACGGAAAATGCATTCGGCGGAAGGCAGTTCAGTTGACGGCCTGAACCACCCGGAACTGGATTCGCTGTTCCGGGAATTTTATAACCGCCTGGTGTACTTTTCGTTTCAAATAATTCGGGATCAGGCGCAGGCGCAGGATATTGTGCAGGATGCTTTCATAAAATACTGGCAGGAGCGGGATTCGGTTGTACCTAATAAAGTGGCCATAAAAAATTACCTCTATAGCTCGGTGCGTAATGCCAGTCTGAACAGCATTCGGCACAATAGAGTGGTCGATGATTACATACAGCAGCAGGGACAGACCGAACCTGAAGAACTTCCCGTTATCGAATCAATCATTTCATCGGAGGTGATCGCCGAAATTCATTCGGCGATCGAAGCCCTGCCCGAACATTATCGGATCATCTCCGAAATGAGCTATCTGGAAGGTAAAAAAAATCAGGAAATAGCCGATGAACTGGGTATGTCGGTCAATACCGTTAAAAAACAGAAATATCGGGCGCTGGAATTGCTTCGATTGCGGCTTACACCCGAATTGTTAGGGATTTTGATTCTGCTTGACTCTATTGATATTTTTTGATTCTGTTGGCTATAAGGGTATTATAAGTCCCAATTAGTCGCCTTGCCTTCTTTTCGGAGAAAAAAATCTTAAAAAGTTCTAGTCTCTTTATCCCGTTTTACCTCTCAGGTGTCTCTATAGTGTAAAGCAGCAGTATGGAGGATTATAGCAGCTATTTTGAGCAGGCCGAACTGATCGTAGGCTATCTGAAAGGAGAACTAACCGATCAGCAAAAAGCGGAACTGAACGACTGGATTGCTCAGAGCGATCGAAATAAGGCGTTGTTCGAAAAATTGACGAGCGAAGATGCTGTTCAGCGTGAGCTTGAGCTACTGGCATCGTTCGACAAAGAGGCTGCCTGGGAACGAATTGTTGCCGCAACGGATTATGATAAACCAGTATACACTACGTATATAGGTTACCGTTGGATTAAATATGCTGCTGCTGCACTGGTTTTGGTTGTATCGGGCCTGCTAGGCTACCGATTTCTGTATAAATCAGAACCCGTTAAACAGGTTGCTCAACAGCCCGCGGACGTTTCGCCTGGAAGCGACAAGGCTATTTTGACACTGGCCGATGCCTCACAGATTATCCTCGATGATGCTACCAATGGCGAAATTGCCCGACAGGGCGGAATAACCATTACTAAAACAGCAGATGGACAACTGGTTTACGATGCTTCGAGGCTGGCACCATCAGGCACCACTGAAAATGCATCGAAACTGGTTTATAACACCATAACCACGCCACGGGGCGGCAAATTCCGGATTGTTTTGCCCGATGGGAGCAGGGTTTGGTTAAATGCGGCTTCATCACTTACTTATCCAACAGCGTTCCTGGAAAATACGCGTAAAGTGGAGTTGAAAGGTGAGGCTTATTTCGAAATTGCCCATGCCAACGATGTCCACCGAAAAGCCATGCCATTTCTGGTCGTAACGGTTGGGCAGGTTGTCGAAGTGCTGGGCACACACTTCAACATTAATAGCTATTCCGATGAGAATAGTGTGAAAACTACCCTGCTCGAAGGGAAAGTAAAGGTTACCCGGACGCATACGAAATCGATCGAACATAAAGCAGAGCAGGCGGCTTTGGTGCTTAAACCGGGGCAGCAGGCACAACTGGATCTGAATAGTCGGGCGAAGCTGAATTTAGTGGCGAAAGTCGATCTGGAAGAAGCTGTGGCCTGGAAAAATGGACAGTTTCAGTTTAAAGATACCGACCTGCCCACCATTATGCGCCAGATTTCACGCTGGTATGATGTTGAAGTCGATTTTCAGGGGAAAATTCCCGAAACCAAGTTCAGAGGAAAGATTTCGAGGGATGTGCCCCTGTCACAATTTTTTCAAATTCTTCAGTTAAGTGGTGTGAACTTTAAAATAGAAGGACGAAAAATTATCGTTAAAGCCTGATCGAACCGGTCGGGCTGGGCAAGGCCCGGTCCGACTCCAGGGTGTTCAGACATAAAAAAGCCGGAATGTGTTGCGAGCACTTCCGGCATAAAGTCTGAGACAGTCTGTCTGCTAACGCAGAGAAGAAAAAACTGTTGACGTACAAGTTTTTATCAAATCCCAAACCCTTACAAAAGTATGAACTATTCTACTTTTAACCTACGACTATGCCTGGCAAAGTCGTGGGGGCAGTTGAGTAATCGGGCAATGTCCTGGTTAACGGGCATCAGTCCCGGACTGAAACGAAAATGGATTATGCGGCTTAATTTTATCAGCATACTCTTATTGGCTTCCTGTCTGCATATTTATGCGGCTGGCTATAGTCAGCGCATAACGATAAATGAACGAAATGCTCCTCTCGAAAAAGTACTGGATAAGATTGAAAAGCAGAGTGGTTATTCGTTCTTTTTTCAGACCGATTTGCTGACAAAAAGCAACAAGGTGTCGTTGCATATTAAAAATGCGACCATCGAAACGGCACTGAACGAATTGTTCAAAAACCAACCGTTAAGCTATTCTATTGTTAGTAAGACAATTGTTATTAAACGAAAAGAAGACGCTGGTTCAGCCAGAACTATTTATTCGACAACGCCCGCGGCTACTGAGCCCCGGTCTGGTTTGAGAGCCGATTCGCGGTCGGAGTTCGATAAGCGAATTGCCGAAATTCTGATCGATAAAGTGCCTCATTTCAAGCATGTGTTTGTGCCTATTACGGGTAGAGTCGTAGATGAAAAAGGGGAAGGACTTCCGGGAGTGAGCATTGTGATAAAAGGAACTCAGAAGGGGACAACGTCTGACCCGACTGGCCAATTCCGACTGGATGTACCCGACAAAAATGCAACGCTGGTATTTAGCTTTGTCGGCTACGAAAGCCAGGAAGTACCCATTGGCAACCAGTCTACCCTGAATGTCACCATGAAAGTGAGCGAGAAAGGCCTGCAGGAAGTGGTGGTAGTGGGCTATGGCGAACAGCGCAAAAGCGATGTTACGGGCGCAACCAGCACTGTATCGGCCAAAGAAATTGCCAAACGACCGCTGGTGCGCGTAGAACAGGCTTTGCAAGGTACCACATCTGGGGTTGTGGTAGCTAGTAGCAGTGGTCAGCCGGGGAAAGGGCTGAGCGTGCGCATTAGAGGATCGAACTCAATTACAGGCTCAAATGAACCGCTATATGTAATCGACGGCTTTATCAATGGCAATATCGAATCGCTGAACCCGAACGACATCGAATCACTGGAAATCCTGAAAGATGCTTCGGCAACGGCTATTTATGGGTCCAGAGGCTCGAATGGGGTCGTGTTGATCACAACCAAATCGGGGCAGGAAGGGAAGGCAAAAGTAAACTTCAGTACCTGGTTCAGCCGGGCCAGTGTTCCCCGCGAACTGTCGCTGATGAATGCCTATGATTTTGCCCGTACGGTTAACACGCAGTTTGCATCGACGGGGAATGCCCCCGCTTTTTCGGACGATCGGCTACAGGCACTCAGAGCCAGTGGTGGCACCGACTGGCAGCGCGAACTGCATCAGGAGCCTATCATTCAGAATTATCAACTCGATGTGTCGGGCGGTTCTTCGGCGTTTAAATATTTAATATCGGCCAATTATCTCGATCAGCCCGGTTTAATTCTGAATCAGTATTACAAGCGGGCTACGCTGCGGGCCAATATCGACGCCAAAATCAATAACAAGATCAATCTGAAGTTTAATCTGGCTACCGTGTTGCCCCAGAGCCGCAACAACAACTACGCCGGTGATTTGACAGACCCCTTCACGCAGGCTACCGAATGGGACCCTACGTCGCCGGTTCGTGACCCCGCAACGGGTGCGTTTATCCTGACGGCTCCGTATGCGTCGATCCAGTACAATCCGGTTGCAAGGGCTTCGAGTCAGTACGACGATAGCCGGAATACAAATATTGCCGGAACGGGCATTCTGACTTATCAGATTCTGAAAGGATTGACGTTTACGACCAATACGACGTATCAGGTGTCGTCGCCGTTTAACCAGACTCTTTTCGGGCCCGGCACTGGCAACGGGGTGTTGTATGCCCAGGTGAATGCGTCGCGCAACTGGAATTTTCAGAACAGTAACTTCCTGACCTACAAAGGCGATTTTGGCGATCATGCCGTAACCGTAACGGCTTTGTACGAACAGCAGCAGGGGCAGGGTATGTCGGTAAATGCCCGCGCCAACAGCCTGTCGACCTATGCGCTGGGTTATTACAATTTAAGTTTAGGAACGTCGCAGCAAACCTCGTCGGGTTATTCGGCCGATGCGTTGCAGTCGTACATGGGTCGGGTCAACTACGCCTATAAAGACAAATATTTGTTAACAGCCAGTGTCCGGACTGATGGCTCGTCGCACCTGACACAGAAATACAGCACCTTCCCGTCGCTGGCCTTGGGCTGGAATCTGGCCCGAGAGTCGTTTATGCAGAATTCAAGACTGTTTAATGACCTGAAATTACGGACTAGTTATGGTCAGACAGGTAATCAGGCGGTAGGGGCTTATGCCACCATTGCACAGATCACCACTGGGGGCACCCAGCCAGCCTACTATTACGATGGGTCAACGCCAAGTGTAGCGACGCCTTTAGGGGCACCGGTGTCGAGCAGCCTGAAATGGGAAACCACTTCGCAGTACGACGCTGGTATCGATGCCGCCATGCTGAACGGACGGTTACGGCTAACGATTGATGCCTACTACAAAAAGATTTCGAACCTATTGTATAGCTATCAGGCACCCTTTTACCTGGGTGGTGGCAACTACCTGCGGAACATTGGTAGTGTCGAAAACAAAGGGCTTGAATTTTTGCTGACGGGAACCCCTATCGCTACGGGTAAACTGCGCTGGACCAGCAATTTCAACATCTCGTTCAACCGCAACAAGGTTCTTGATCTGGGTGGTCTCGACAATGTAATCGTCAATGGGGTTGGATCGGCATTGAGCAACGCGTCGATTTTGCGGGTAGGCCGTCCGCTAGGTGAATTTTATGGTTATAAATTCCTGGGCACCTGGAAAACCAGCGAAGCTGATCAGGCAGCACAGTATGGCATGAAACCTGGTGATGCCAAATACGTAGATGTGAATGGTGATCATGCCTATACAGCCGACGACCGGATGGCAATCGGCAACGGTACACCGAAGTATTCGTTTGGGTTTATCAATGATTTCAGCTACGGCAACTTTACGCTGAGCTTCATGTTTCAGGGCACCCACGGCAACCAGATTTATTCGCAGACGCTGGCCTATCTGTGGGGCGGCCTGGGCGATCAGCGGAACGCTACCACTACCGAAGCACTGAACATCTGGACTCCGCAGAATCAGACCGACAATCCGGCTTTCAGCAACACCAGCAAGAACTTTAACAACAGCAGCCGGTACGTCTATAATGGTAGTTATACCAAGCTAAAAAACCTGTCGCTTACCTACCGTTTGCCTGAAACACTCCTGAACAAAGCCAAAGCGCGTAGCCTGGAAGTGTATGTGAGTGGTCAGAACCTGTTCATGATCACCAAATATCCGGGATACGATCCCGAAGTGTCGAACGGCACGAATGCGATTACGCAGGGACTTGAAATGGGCGTTATTCCGAACCCAAGAACCTATACGCTGGGCCTACGCCTGGGGCTGTAATCCGTGACCTGTTTGTACGATTTAGACTTCTTTAAGAAACAGAATCATGAACACTACCTATTTGCTATCACTCGCATTCCTCATTATGATTCTGGCCGGTGGATGCCAGAGCCTTAAGGAGGACCCGAAAGCTAGTCTGACCCCAATTACCTATTTTAAAACCCAATCGGATCTGGATGCGTCCGTATCCGCTATCTACATTCAGTTTGCCCGCGATGGGGCCTGGGGTTTTACCAATCGAAGTACGTCATATTTCGGCTCCGACGATTTTACTACCGATCCGGGTCTGAACAAAGAAGATTTTCGACTGTTCGACCGGTTGAGTGGCGGCAGCGGAAACGCCAGTCTGGTGGCGCAATGGCAAGGGCCGTGGCAGGGAATTTATCAGGCCAATAACGTGATTGCCAACTATGCCAAGGTAAATTCGACCGATGAACTGAAAAACCAGGCGGCCGGGCAGGCCTATTTTCTGCGAGCGCTTGGCTACTACTATCTGGTTCGGACGTTTGGCCCGGTGCCCATCATTCTGACCCAGATCGACGTGAACGATCGACCGCCAAGAGACCCAGTCGATAAGGTGTATGCAGCCATTATCAGCGACTTACAAAAAGCAAAGGCAATGTTGCCAACATCGTTTCCGGGGCAACCAGGTAAAGCAAACCAGATGGCGGCCCGGTCGTTGCTGGCCGATGTGTACTTAACCATGACCGGCTGGCCAATGAATCAGGATAGTTATTATAAACTGGCGGCTACGGAAGCTGATTCGGTGATGAAATCGGGCCAGTATAATCTGAATACGCCTTATGCTACCGTATTTACGACCAATAACAGCACGGAGTCGATCTTTGGGTTTCAGTATAACGTAAGCGGTGGGTTGCCCCTGCGGAGCTCGGGGTCGTCGTCGGTTCCCCTCGATGAGATTGCTACCAATGGGTCGAGCGGCTGGGACGATTATTATCCGGAAATTAACTTCTACAAGGCGGCACCTAACTGTACGCGTACCGATGCTACGTTCTACACGACCCTCAAACTGCGGCAGCCCGATGGCAAAACATTTAAGCTCGTACCCTGGGATTCGCCCGAGACGCATGCTGGTCATCCGTACTACAAAAAATTCCGGGCCGGTCTGAATGGCGATGGTGTGTCGGAAACCGAAACGGTTATTAATTCGATCAATCCAAGTACCAATAAGGTATACGATGTTATTCGGTATCCGCAGGTGTTGCTGGCTTATGCCGAAGCTTCAGCAATGGCAAACGGCGGCCCAACAACGGCCAGCTACGATGCCATCAACCAGGTTCGGAAACGGGCCGGTTTGCCTAATCTGACCGCTGGATTATCGGCAACTGCGTTCCGCGATTCGGTTGTATACGAACGGGCCTATGAGTTTGCGGGCGAGTTCGGCGTGCGCTGGTTCGATATTGTTCGGCTCCAGTTGCTTCCGCAGATCATCGCTAAACGGAGTCCGCTGGAAAATCCGATTCCGGCCAATGTGAATGTCAATCAGAAATATCTGGCCCCAATTCCGGTGAACGAAATGGCCCGGAATCCCGACTGGAAACAGAATGATGGATACTAAGCTATTCTAAACCTCTTTAACCAGCCTTCCCGGAAGCTTCCTGCTCTCGGGAAGGCACAAGATAATTTTTATTCATAGGTTAGGTAGGAAAGCATGGTAGAGCTTCTACTATGCTTTTTATAAGCCTGAGTCATAATTTGTGCGAAGAAGAATTGTTAAGCCAGCAAAAATGAATACTATAGAAGAGTATAATCCGCCCGTCAGAAAAACCTCCCGAAGGATCATACTCTTCAAACTAATCAGTATTCTCTTCTCGCTGCTGATCCTGTGTTTTTTGGAAGTGCTATTGCGGGTAGTTGGCTATGGCTATGACATGAGTCTGTTTGTCGATTATCCTGAAAATGGCGAGTTTCTCGTTCTGAACCCAAATGCGTCGAAGAACTATTTCCTGAATCAGAAAATTGCCACAACGGGTAATATAGAACCCTTTAAAAAGAAAAAAGACCCGAATACCTGCCGCATTTTCGTGCTCGGCGAATCAACCACAATTGGCTATCCTTATTTTCATAACGGGTCGTTTCATCGCTGGCTACAGTATCGGTTAACGCATACGTTTCCTGATAAAAACTTCGAAATCATTAACCTGTCTCTAACTGCGGTAAACTCGTATTGTGTACTGGGATTTGCCAGAGAGGTTGTTGAGTATGAGCCCGATGCGGTTCTGATTTATACGGGGCACAACGAATATTACGGAGCATTAGGTGTTGGCTCAACGGAGCAGATTGGCGGAAGTCCTTCGCTCGTACATAGTATTCTGAAACTGCGTAAACTTCGGCTGGCGCAGTTGCTGGTCAACACCTATGAACACGCTCGTCATTTAATAACTCCGGATGGGCAACCGTCGGGCGGTACGCGGATGAAGCTGATGGTGGCCGAGCAGCAGATACCCTATCAGTCGGAGCTATACGAACGGGGCGTTGAGCAGTTTAGAGCCAACATGGACCAGACACTGGGTTTGCTCAATGAACATACTATTCCTGTTTTTGTCAGCAACCTGGTCAGTAATGAAAAAGATTTAAAACCGTTCGTCAGTTTTCCGGTCGATAGCCAGAAATTTCCGGGCTTTGTCCAGAATTATTCGCGCGGTGTTGCGGCCTTTAATCGACACGATTATTCGTTGGCTTATACCTTTTTCAAGGCTGCCAACCAGAGCAATAATACGCACGCATTGTGTACTTTTTACCTGGGGAAAACCGCGTATGAACTGGGTAACTTTGGCTATGCCAAAGCCTATTTTGCCCGAGCCCGCGATCTGGACGGATTGCGTTTCCGGGCACCGGGTTCGCTAAACGGCATTATCGAGCAATTGTGTAGTACCTACAAGACCGCGCATTTGGTTGATACTAAAGAGGTTTTTGAAGCCCATTCAACCAATAAATTAATTGGCGATGAGCTGATTCTGGAGCATGTTCATCCCGATTTGATGGGGTATGCGTTGCTGTCAGAAGCGTTTTATACGAGCCTGAAAGCCGAAAATTTTATTTCGCCCGATCCTGAAAAGGAAATGAGTTTCGAACAACTGTTGCACAATATGCCCATTACAAAAGTCGATTCGCTTGCTGGTATCTATAAAGTGGCAAACCTGAAACGGAACTGGCCATTTAAGGAGGTCATGAAAGCCGATTCGTTTTCGGTCACAACGGTAGAGGAAAAGCTGGCATACGATCTTACATTTCGGCAACTGCCCTGGCTGGATGCGCTCAGCGATTTGTATGACCACTACATGCGCAGTCGGCAACTGGCCAATGCGCGAAAAGTGCTGGAAACCTTAGTGCTGGAATACCCGACCGATGCGCGCTATGCCGAAAAAGCGGCTATGCTCAGTGGTGAACTGAAAGACGAAGAAACGGCTGTTTTCTACTTCAAAAAGGCGTTTGCGCTGGCTCCATCGTTCGATAGGGCAAGGTACCTGATTGCGCTTACGCTCCAACTCGACCGACCGCAGGAAGCAATGCCCTATCTCGATTATGCCATTCAGCATAACACGACGCAGTTTAATCTGGGCTTAGTTCGCGGGTACGCCGAGCGGGTTATTGAGCTTAAACGGGCTTACCAGCGCGACTCAGCTAATTTAACCATTCTCAATCAAATTGCCGACGCTTACTTCCGGATGGATAATAAAAGCGTAGCAACCCGATATGTTCAGAAAGTTCTGAAAGTAGATGCTGATAATCAGGGTGCTTTATCGCTGATGGCGCATCTTCGCTAACTGTCAGTGTACAATGAGCACACGCAACAAACAAACTATTTTTCGGCGCTGCTTGCGCTCAATGAATGCTATGATCCCCATACCCCGAATTGCCATTGCTACCCTACTGGCTGGGAGTTGTTTTATGTTCGGTACCCAGAAGTGGGAGGGCGAGTTGCCAACTGGGCAGGATTGGCCCTACTATGGTGGTAACAAAGCTGGTAACCGCTATTCGCCACTGACCCAGATCAATACCAGTAACGTAAAAAAATTAGCGGTGGCCTGGATGTATGATGCGTCCGAAAAACCCGACCCGAACAATCCGGGACGAAGACGGGAGCGCGCCATTCAGTGCCAGCCAATTGTTGTTCATGGCGTTCTGTACGGTACCACACCTGAGCTTAAACTTTTTGCGCTGAAAGCCGACACGGGCGAACAAATCTGGAAATTTGAACCCTCAAAATCAGACCGGCTAAACTCAAATCGGGGCGTAGTATACTGGGAGTCGGGTAGCGATAGACGTATATTGTATACCGTTGGGTCGAGTCTGTATGCAGTAAATGCCGAAACCGGTGAGGGAATTGCCAGTTTTGGTACAAATGGCAAAGCTGATCTGCACGAAGGCTTGCAAACCAATCTGGATCATGACGTAAGTAAACTGTCGGTTACGGCTACTTCGCCGGGTATTGTTTATCGCAATACGTTCGTCATTGGATCGAGCGTTTCGGAATCGGGCGATGCCGCTCCCGGCCACATACGGGCGTTCGATGTGCTGACGGGAAAACTGAAATGGGTGTTTCATACCATTCCGCAACCGGGCGAACTGGGCTACGACACCTGGCCTGCTGATGCCTATAAGAAAATTGGGGCTGTCAATAACTGGAGTGGTATGTCGCTTGATGAGAAGCGGGGTATGGTTTTTTTCGGTACGGGCTCTCCGGCATCGGACTTCTATGGGGGCGACAGAAAAGGAAAAAACCTGTTTGCCAACTGTATTATGGCATTGGATGCCGAAACGGGAAAGCTGAAGTGGTATTATCAGACCATCCACCACGATCTCTGGGACCGCGATCATCCATCTCCGCCAAATTTGATTACGCTGAAACGGAAAGGCTCCGACGGGCGACTCCGGCGGATCGATGCGGTGGTGCAGGCCACAAAAGACGGCCTGGTGTATGTGCTGGATCGGGATAAAGGGACCTCGCTGTTTCCGGTTGAGGAACGGAAAGTGCCCGTAAACGGATTGCCGGGCGAACACCCCTGGCCAACGCAGAAATACCCACTGAAACCGTTGCCGCTGTCGCGCCAGATCTATACCGAAGCCGATCTTACCGATTTATCACCAGAAGCTCATGCGTATGTAAAAGAACGATTTGAAAAGATTAGGACTCCGAACAAATTTACACCACCGAGCACGAATGGAACATTGCTGTTTGGTTATAGCGGTGGAGCCGAATGGGGAGGCAATTCTATTGACCCCGACGGTATTCTTTACCAGAACGTCAATGAAGAACCCTGGGAGCTAATCATGACCGAGCGGGCTAGTCTGAGCAAACAGGATAAACCCCTCACCATTGGGAACGCTCTCTATGTAGCTAACTGCGCAGCCTGTCATGGGCAGGATCGGCGGGGGAGTGGTCCGGAACTGCCGTCGCTGATCGACATTGGTAAAAAGCGATCGGCCGACGAAATTAAAGCCATTCTAAAAACGGGCAGTGGTCGTATGCCTTCGTTTCAGCACCTTTCCGATAAGGAACGTGATGCGTTGGTTAATTTCCTGCTCAACAAAGATTCGGGTTCGGCTACGGTTGCCAGTGCAGCTACCACAAAATCGAGTGATTCTAAAAACAGCGGTTTCCCCTACGTTCCGGCCTATGTGAGCAAAGTCTGGCAGCGGTTTACGGATCAGAATGGGTATCCGGGCATCAAACCGCCCTGGGGAACGCTGAACGCCATTGACCTGAACACGGGCGACTATCTGTGGCGGGTGCCGCTGGGTGAGTATCCCGAACTGGCGAAGAAAGGCGTCCCCACCACCGGAACCGATAGCTACGGCGGGCCACTCGCAACCGCAGGCGGACTGGTGTTCATTTCTGGTACGAAAGATGAGAAAATTCGCGCTTTCGATAAGAAGACGGGTAAGGTGGTCTGGGAGTATCAGCTTCCAGCGGGGGGCTTTGCTACGCCAATTGCTTATGAAGTTGCCGGAACCCAGTATATCGTCATTGCGGCTGGCGGTGGGCGTGGCCAGAAGATTGGAGGAAATTATGTTGCTTTTGCGCTTAAACGCTACTAGGTCGGCTTATGAAAAACAGGCAGTCAGCATACGTTTCCTTGCTCATTGGCTTTTGCGGTATTGGTCTGGCCAGTCTGCTGCTCAGCCTGAAACCAGCGCTGGATGTTCCGCAGGCCGACATCACCAATGGGTTGGTGCAGGCGAAACTGTACCTGCCCGATGCCAGCAAGGGATATTATCGGGGCACACGCTTCGACTGGTCGGGTGTGGTGGCCAGTCTCGAATACAATGGGCATACGTATCATGGTCAGTGGTTCGACAGCTACAGCCCAACCCTGCACGATGCCGTGATGGGGCCGGTCGAAGAATTTGGCCCACTGGGCTATGCCGATGCCAAAGCAGGGGAGTCGTTTGTTAAGATTGGTATTGGTAGCCTGACCAAACCCGACGATAAACCCTACAGCCCATTCCGACTTTATCCGAGGGTCGATCTGGGGCATTGGATCGTGAAGAAAAAGGACAACCAGGTGCTCTTCAGGCATACGTTCAAAGGCAGCCAGTATGCCTATGACTATCAGAAAATACTGAAGCTGACAAAAGGAAAGCCTGAACTGGTCATAACGCACACGCTGAAGAATACCGGTACGCGGTTGATTTCAACAATGGCCTATGATCATAACTTTTTTGTGATCGATCAGCAACCAACTGGCCCGACCTATTCCGTAACGTTTCCAATTGCCGATCTATCGGCCGAAGGTGGTAAAGGACTTGGCGAAGTAGCCAGGCTTCAGGGAAACCAACTGATCTATCTGCGCAATCTGAATAAGGGCGAACAGGCATATTTTCCCGATTTGTCGGCCGGGAAACCAGTTCCCTATGCCATTGGGGTCGAGAATACCAAAACGGGTGCTGGTGTGAAGGTCACGGGCGACCGGGCAATTGCCCGACTTGTGTATTGGTCGTCGCCAACCACAGTATGCCCCGAACCCTACATCGACATTAAAGTAGAGCCGGGCAAAACCTTTAGCTGGCAGATTGCCTATCAGTATTACACTAAACCGTAGTGAAATAACGCAACAGCCTGAACTTTTGATTCTATAACTCAATAAACCCGCAATGAACAAGCCAGAAATTCAATCAGAAACCAGCCGTCGGAATGCGCTGAAACTATTAGGGATGGGATCGTCAGCCGGAATTTTAGGATTGTTCGGTAGCCCGCAAGCACGTGCCGAAACCTATCAAACGCCTGCCTATGCCAAAGGAGCGGCCCCTGTGACCATCAAAAGTGTACGAGCCATAACCACTGCGCCAGGAGGTTCCAATCTGGTAATTGTGAAAGTTGAAACATCCGAGCCTGGTTTATATGGAATCGGCTGTGCAACCTTCACCCAGCGGGCGCTGGTTGTGGTGCCAGCCATTAACACCTACCTGAACGAATTTTGTGTGGGCAAGGATGTCGACAATATCGAAGATATGTGGCAGTCGGCTTATGTAAGTTCGTACTGGCGGAACGGTCCGGTGTTGAACAATGCGCTGTCGGGGCTGGATCAGGCGTTGTGGGACATTAAAGGCAAGCGGGCCAATATGCCGGTTTATCAGTTACTGGGTGGCAAAGCCCGGTTTGCGGTCGATACCTATACGCACGCTAGTGGCCCAACACCCGAGGCTATTGCCGATCGGGTACAGCAGTTTATGGAAATGGGTTTCCGGCACGTACGGATTCAGCAGGGCGGTTACGGTGGCGTAGGGGCTATGAACGACATTAAGCCCGATTTTAAAACGGCTGGTTTTGCTAAAGATACCGACGATTTTTCGGATCAGAAAACTTACCTGAAGCGCGTTCCGAAGATGTTCGATGTGGTTCGTAAACGCTGCGGTGAAGACGTTCAGTTATTACACGATATGCACGAGCTGGTAGAGCCCATCGATGCGATCAACATGATCAAGAGATTGGAAGAATACCGTCCATTTTTCGTCGAAGACCCATTCTCGCCCGAAAATATGAAGTGGTTTAAGACACTACGCGAATCGACCTCGGTGCCCATTGCCATGGGCGAACTCTTCAACAATACTAATGAGTTTAAAGAGCCGATGGTGAATCAGTGGTTCGATTTTATTCGGATTCATATTTCGCAGATTGGCGGCATTACACCCGCAATGAAAGTGGCGCGTCTGGGCGAGTGGTTCAATGTTCGGACGGCCTGGCATGGCCCCGGCGATACGTCGCCGGTTGGACATGCAGCCAACAACAGTATCGATATTGCCGTCTGGAACTTCGGTATTCAGGAATCGCAGATGTTCAACGATAAGGTGAAAGAAGTGTTCCCCGGCTGCCCGACCATCAAAAATGGTTACTATGAAGTAAGCGATGCACCCGGACTAGGTGTCGATATCAACGAGAAAGAAGCCGCTAAATATCCCATCGGAACCAAATCGCGCTGGACCGTTCGGAAAAGCGACGGCACGATTTTGAAGCCATAATTCTACCTGCAACTCCCGAAAACAGCAAGTTTTTGGGAGTTGCCTAGCTTATTTTCTGTATCTATGAATGTGTATAAATTCGTGCTGGGCCTGGGCGCAGTGTGTCTGTTTATTGCCCTCTATCTGGTGTCAAAAGACGCTTTGCCGCAGGCCGGACCGTACCTGATTGCTTTTTTCATTACGCTGGCTGTTGGTTTTAGAGGATACGAGCATCTGAAAGGATTTTCGTATACCGTTATCATTTTTGCCTCAGTAACAACCGCCCTGTATTACCCGAATTATTTCATTGAAGTAAATGGATTTAACCTGTCGGGGCTAATTACGCCACTCATTCAGTTGATTATGTTTGGTATGGGAACGTCGATGAGTCTGGAGGATTTTGTGGGGGTGGTTAAAATGCCCAAAGGCGTCTTTATCGGTGTGGTTAGTCATTTCGCGATTATGCCGATGCTGGGTTTTACGATTGCGAATTTCAGCGGACTCGATCCCGAAATTGCGGCTGGTATTATTCTGATTGGTTGCTCGCCCAACGGCATGGCATCGAACGTAATTTCGTATCTGGCCAAGGCCAATCTGGCGCTCTCGATTACCATAACGGCCATTTCGACCACCATTTCTCCCTTCGTAACGCCTTTGCTAATGAAATTGCTGGCGGGCGCTTTTGTCGAAATTGATGTGCTGCACATGATGTGGGATATTATTAAGATGGTGATTTTGCCGATTGGGGCCGGGCTGCTTTTTAACAAATTTCTGAGCGGAAAAGCTAAATGGCTCGATGAGGCCATGCCACTGGTGTCGATGTTCGGGATTGCCTTCATCATTGTTGTAATCACCGCTGCCGGGCGCAACAGTTTATTGTCGATTGGGCCGATTTTGATTGGGCTGGTCCTGATCCATAACCTCTGCGGTTATCTGCTGGGCTATTGGTCGGCCCGGTTATTCAGAATGAACGAACGCGACTGCCGAACCATCGCCATCGAAGTTGGTATGCAGAACGGTGGGCTGGCTTCGGGCATTGCCAAAGAAATGGGGAAGATGGCTACGGTTGGACTGGCCCCGGCTATATTCGGCCCGCTGATGAACATTACGGGTTCTATGCTGGCTTCGTGGTGGCATCGGAGTGTTCGGGAATGAGTAAAAAGAGGTAAGTATAAAGTTTTCAGAAATATAAATTTTTCAGAAAACCCAACTGGCCTAAAGTGGCAACTGTGTCGTACTTGCTGTAGCGTACTGCACATTCAAGAAAAACGTATGAAAAAGAAAATCTGGTTTGCTGGCCTTATGGCTGCCTCAGCTCTGGTAGTTACCTGTCAGGTATCGCGTAATTCGTCGATGGGAACAACGCAGCAATCGACGAAGGCTACCACTACCGACGTTGCCGACACCGTTCCTGCATTCACGGCCAATCCGTCGCCCGCCTATTTAACGCCCGAGCAGAGCTTAAAAACCTTTCGGTTGCCTGAGGGCTATCATCTGGAACTGGTTGCCAGCGAACCCATGATTCATGAGCCCGTTGCCGTTGCCTGGGATGGTAATGCCCGGATGTACGTAGCCGAAATGGATACCTACATGCAGGACATTGACGGCTCAAACGAGCATGCGCCCATCAGCCGGGTAAAGTTGCTGGAAGATACAGATGGCGACGGCAAAATGGACAAAAGTTCGGTGTTTATCGATAAACTGCTGTTGCCCCGTATGCTGATGTGTGTCGGACACGAATTACTGGTCAACGAAACCGATACCTACGATATTTATAGCTATAAAGATACCAACGGCGATGGAGTTGCCGATCAAAAAAGACCCGTATTTGAACTGGGCCGAAAAGCACCCGGTAATCTGGAGCACCAGCGTAGCGGCCTCGACTGGAATCTCGACAACTGGATTTATGTGACCGTCGACCCGATCCGGTTCCGGTATAGCAATGGCGTGTTGAAAGCTGACTCAATTCCCAGCGGATCGGGTGGGCAGTGGGGGCTCACGCACGATAATTACGGCCGCTTGTATTTTTCATCGGCGGGTGGCGAAGTGCCAGCGCTGGGTTTTCAAATTAACCCCATTTATGGCCGCATGGAATTTTCCGATCAGTATACGCAGGAGTTCAACGCTGTTTGGCCAATCATCAAAACACCCGATATTCAGGGGGGCGTGCCCCGCATTCGTACGACCGATACGACCCTCAATCACTTTACCGCCAGTTGCGGCCAGGTCGTTTTTCGGGGCGATCGGTTACCTGCCGATCTATCGGGCGATTTGCTGATTAGCGAACCCGTTGGCCGCCTGATTCGGCGGGCAAAAGTCATCAATAAAGATGGAAAGACAACGCTCGAAAACGCCTATGACAAGCAGGAATTTATAGCCTCAACGGACATGAATTTCCGGGTCGTAAATATGTATACTGGTCCTGATGGTTGCCTCTATCTGGTCGATATGAACCGGGGAATTATTCAGGAAGGCAACTGGACCCGCCCCGGAAGTTACCTGCGCCCGCAGATTCAGCGGCTTGGTCTGGATAAAAACATTCAGCACGGTCGTATTTATCGACTGGTACACGACGGCATGAAGCCGGGACAGGCTCCGCATATGCTCGATGAACCGGGCAGTAAACTGGTTACCTACCTGGATCATCCGAACGGCTGGTGGCGCGACAACGCCCAGAAAGAACTCATCGTGCGCAACGACCGGTCGGTGGTGCCAACGCTGAAAGCAATGGCCAATCGCCAGCAAAATGCCACAGCTCTGGGCCGGATTCATGCCCTCTGGACACTAGAAGGACTCAATGTACTGGATAAAGCAACCATTCAGAAAGCCCTTGAAGACGATGATGCGCAGGTGCGCCGTACGGCTGTTCGACTAACGGAACCCTATCTGAAACAAAACGATGAGCAATGGCTGACACAATTGAGCCACTTGAAAAACGACCCCAGCTTCGACGTTCGGACACAGGTAATTCTGTCGGCTTCCTACAGTTCGTTGCCTGCTGCCAGAGCCTTGTCGCAGGAAATGCGGGCGGCAGCACCAGCCAATGAAATGCTGGCCCGAGCCCAAGTGAGCCTCGACAAAAACGAAGATGTGAAAAAGTTTGGGTTGAAACTGGGGCGGTTGGACGAAGCCGACCGGAAACTGGTGCTCAACGGGGCTACGATCTATAAATCGCTCTGCGCAACCTGCCATGGTATCGACGGAAAAGGCTTGCCCAGCAAGGTAGCTCCTTCGCTGGTGGGCTCGCAACGCCTACGTAATCAGGACAAAAACATTCCGATTCAGATTTTGCTGCATGGGCTGTCAGGTCCCATTGATGAGCAAACCTATCCCGATATGATGCCGCCTATGGGTGCTAATGACGACGAGTGGATTGCTTCCGTTCTGAGCTATGTTCGGAATGAGTTTGCTCCAGCAGTTCCGATTCGTCCAACTGATGTAAAAGCGGCTCGGGCAAAAACCGCAGGCCGGGATAAAACCTGGACACTAGCTGAACTCATCAAGCCAAAAGAGGGTGAAAAATAGCATTCTTGTACTGATTGTCATTGCTTTCGGACCAGCTATCGTTGCGGGGGCTGGTGTTCCGGCACCCGCTTACCGAAGTGAACTGAGAATACCTTATTGTACGGTTGATGGCAATGTGTTAACCCTCAATGCGTTTTTGCCCATCGATGCGAAGAAGCCAACCCCCGTTATGGTCGATATTCATGGTGGTTGGTGGAGTGGGGGGGAGCCGGTAACGGGTATTCCCGATTATCTGGCAAAAAAAGGCATTGCCCTATTTTCGATTTCGTATCGGCTGGGTGAACGGGGCGGTTTTCCACAAAACATCCGCGACTGTCGCAATGCCATTCGGTTTATTAGAAAAAATGCTGCCCGGTTTAACATCGATCCCGATCGGATCGACTGTATGGGTGGGTCGGCTGGGGGGCATCTGAGCCTGATGGTGGCTATGGTCCCCGACGATTTCGACGATGGTGGACCCACCGATGAGCTGGAAGGGTACAGTGCCCGTGTTGCCGGTTGTTTTGGATTCATTGCCCCTACCGATTTTATCCGATTCTGGAATCAGGGCCCCGACGATGCCGTGACGAGTGCATATGGTGGCATAACGTTTCGCGTGCCTGATCCTAAGATTCCCTATGACTCAAGGCCCCGCTTACGCATGTTGTTTCATGGTATTACACCGGATTCGCCGGAGCACATGGCTTTATACCGGCGGATGTGCCCAATGGGACAAGTGCGGAAAGATGTGCCGCCATTGCTCATTTGCGATGGCGATATTGATCCTATTGTGCCGGGGTTGCATGGGAAGTTGCTGCACGAAAAACTGCAAAACCTTGGGGCTGATACCACGTATTGGATGAGTGTCAATGGTGGACACGCATTCCCATCTGGCGATGGATTTATGGATTTGCTGGATGCTTTCCTGATTCGAACGCTGAAATTGACGGAGTAACTCTAGGGCGCAGATCGTATGCAAAGGCTTATTTTTCTGATCGTTATCCTTATTTTTTGCCAGACTCTTACGGCCAATAGCCAGTCGAGGACGGTTGTTTATGATGAAACGGGGTGTTTGTACACCAGCTATAAAGGGCTGGTGATGGCGGGCTATCAGGGATGGTTTGCGGCTCAGGGTGATGCGTCGAATCGGGGTTGGCATCATTACCAGAAGAAAGACACATTTGAACCGGGGCATGCTTCGATCGACTTTTGGCCCGATGTGAACGAATACCCGAAAACGTATCCGACAGCTTTTTCGTATGCCGATGGGAAACCGGCCTATGTCTACAGTCCCTACGATGAGTCTAGTGTTGATCTGCATTTTAAGTGGATGAAAGAATACGGAATCGATGGCGTATTCATGCAGCGATTTCTGGTCGAAGTGAAATCCGAAAAAGGCAAACGACATTTTAATCAGGTGCTGGCCAATGCCCTGAAAGCGGCCCGAAAATACAAGCGGGCGCTCTGCATTATGTATGACTTGAGTGGCGCAACGTCGGCCGATATGGATTTACTGATCGACGATTGGAACGAGCTTCAGCGGCAGTTCGATCTATTTAGTAATAAGGCAAATCCTACGTATCTGCGCCATAATGGTAAACCGTTGCTGGCGATCTGGGGTGTTGGCTTTAACGATGGGCGTAACTATACAGTTGCCGATGTGCAAACGGTGGTAGGGAAACTAAAGAGCTCAACCAATAAAACGTCGATTCTACTGGGCGTACCCTACTACTGGCGAACGATGACGAAGGATACGGAACCATCGAATTTGTTACATCCGCTTATCAAAAGTGTCGACATCATTATGCCCTGGGCCGTTGGACGGTATACCGCTCAGACCTACGCATCAGTAGCCGATGCGACCTTGCCCGGCGATATAGCCTGGTGCGCAGCCAATCAGGTGGATTATGTGCCGTTGGTATTTCCAGGGTTTAGCTGGGGAAATCTAAAAAATAGCCCAGCGGTTTATAATCAGATTCCACGGCTAAAGGGCAACTTCCTCTGGCAACAGGTGGCAGGCGCCAAACAGGCAGGCGTAACGAGTTTATATGTGGCCATGTTTGATGAGGTTGACGAAGGAACCGCTATCTTTAAAACCCAAAAAGAAGGCCATCTGCCACTCAATGCCGACGGAAAGTTTGTTGGAATCGAGGCTGATCTGGATTCGGACTACTATCTGTGGCTTACGGGGCAGGCTGCCAATTGGTTTCATGGCAGGAAGGGGTATAGCGCCGAAAAACCTTCCCGAAAAAAGTAGGATATTAGCAGAACTGTGGCACGGTTATAACAGACCCAAGGGCATCTGGCCCACTTAACCGTACCACAGTTCTGCTAATGTCCTCTAAAAAAGAACCTATGCTTCGCTTTATTCCGTCTGCTCTTCTGTGTCTATCCGTTGCCATTTCCAGTATAGCTCAGTCTGTTTCGCAACCTAAGCCGGTTATTACCTACCGAAATCCGGTTATTGCGGGCGATTTTGCCGATCCATCCGTTATTCGGGTTGGTGATATCTACTATGCTGCCGGAACATCGTCGGAGTGGGGGCCTGCCTATCCTGTCTATACCTCGAAAGATCTGGTAAACTGGGCATATGTAGGACCGGTTTTTCAGAATCTGCCCGACTGGACAATGGGAAGCTACTGGGCTCCGGAATTGTTTTATCGGAACGGGACTTTTTATGTATACTACACCGCACGCCGTAAGTCCGATAAGCATTCGTATATCGGTGTGGCTTCTACCCGCGATCTTCGAAAAGGGTTTACCGATCATGGCCTTTTACTGGAATGGACTTCGGAGGCAATCGACGCTTTTGTGGTTGAAGACGCCGGAAAACTGTACATTAGCTGGAAAGCCTACGGGCTCGATAAAGGCAAAGACATCGAAATTCTGGGAGCCGAACTATCGGCAGATGGACTCAAAGTTGTTGGGAAAGCGTTTCCGATGCTGAAAGCCGATGGCAACAACTGGGAATCGGGAGGAGCCGAAGGGCAGGCTATTTTTAAACACGGCCGCTATTATTACATGACTTATTCGGGCAATACCTGTTGCGGAGCCCAGTGTAACTATCAGGTAGGTCTAGCCCGCGCCGAAAAATTGCAGGGGCCGTGGGAGAAATATGCCGGTAATCCGGTGCTGGTTAGCGACGAAAGCTGGAAATGCCCCGGCCATGGAACGGTCGTAACAACGCCCGATAATCGGTTCTTTTATCTGCATCATGCGTATAGCGCTGTCGATTTTACCCAGGTCGGCCGTCAGGGTGTGCTGAGCGAGCTGGTCTGGAACGAAAAAACACAATGGCCTGTCTTTCGCTACGGTACAACACCACCCGCTCAGGCCGAAAGTCCACTACCAGCCTGGCAGAAAAATATACCTGATCGGGCTATCGATTTCAGTGAAAATGTAACCGATATACCCTGGGTTTGGGATGTGAGTTTGCCAAAACCCATCTTTACTATTGAGAATAGAGCTTTGCAATTGGCTAATACTACCATCAATACAACCGGTACCTTTCTGGGATTGGTGATTAAAAAAGGCTCCTATACGTTTACGACCGAAATCAATCCCGTACAAAATTCGCTTCAAAGCATTTGTCTCTATGGCGATGCCAGCAATGCGTTGGGGCTGGGTGTTCGTAACAATCAGGTAGAGTTGTGGCAAGTGAAAGACGGGCAGCGTAGGGTGCTCAGAACAGCGCCGATTGCCGATGTATCAGCACCTGTTCGGCTTCAGCTTCGCAGTCGTTTCGGGCAGTTTTACGAATTTAGCTGGCAGACAACCAATGGAAAAACGCAGTTAATGACCGATGCCTGGCTCGATGGTTCGTTCTTGCCACGCTGGGATCGGGCTCCACGAGTTGGGTTGAGCGTTGCCGGAGATAAGGCAGTGGGTTCGGTACGGTCAGTACGGATAACGTATGAATAAAAGGGTGTAATTCAGGAAGCGAAAATGGATTCTTCTTCGTCGGAACAGACAGAAAATAGCCAGCGAATCGACAACAGTGTTTAGTAGGATGCAATCCAGTCTTATCTTTACCCAATTGTCTAAACACCCTGGTGTTTTATCTTGTTCTCGTTAAAGAATGAAAAACCCTTGTCGACTTTATTGTAACCTGCTCCTAATTGTCTGTTGTGCATTACCGCTGGCTGGGTATGCCCAACGCGATTCGGTGATCGTAACCGGACGAATTCGCCATTTGTCGGCTCAGTTATATCGCGAAGCCTCCTCGGTTCAGATTAGCCGGAATAATATTCTTCAATCCAGTCGTGAACTGGCCCGGCAGGCTCCTTTGAATGTGGATGGTTCGTTTCGCGTGTCGATGCCGCTAATTTATCCGCAGGAGGAAATGTATTTCACCTATGGGCGGATTTCTACCGCTTTTCTGGCTTCGGCCGGAACGCTCAGTATTGAACTGGATGCCGATTCATTGTTTACGGTGGCGGTTCCGTTTCAGTTTGGGGGCGTCAATGCACAGGTGAACCAGCAGTTTGCTCGTTACAAAGCCTTCGAGGCTACTTACCCCAACAAACCCGATGCCCGAAAGCTGTCGGATCGGGTAAGCTCTATGAGCGACCCGTCGACCTACCGGGTTGTTTATGGCGAATATCTGGCCCCATTGCAGGCATTTTCGGCTAAGGAACAGCCGTTTCCGCTGCTCACCCGTTGGGTTGGCTCCGCCGATCGCTACAATGCTGCCGCCTTTGTGTACGATAAGGCGGCTTACCAGAACGATGAAATCGACAAGTCGCTGGCAGATTCGCTCCGGCCATCCAATGATCAATTGTTGACGGGGGCTCGTGCTCTTGCGATGAATCGCTTTGGTAATTACGTTACACAGCGCGTTTCGGCACAGGTTAGCCGGTCGAATGGAATCTCAGTTCGGGCGTTGTCGCTGTTGCTGGAGCGGTACGGTAAAAACCTTACAGCCGACGAACGGTTGCGGCTGAACGATTATGCCATTAAAAATTCGGCCCGTCCGGCCGAACTTCGGTTTTTCGACGGAATCGTTCGGCGAAATCCAGATACACTGCAACGGCTGGTTACTTACGAAACCATGATTCAACGGAGTCGCCAGCAGTACGACAGTCTTTCGGTTAATTATCTGGCCGCCTACTGGCTGGCGAATTCATTGCCTGCGCTGACGCTTAATTATGCCCGTTTATTATATAGCTATGCCCGGCCCCAGGTTAAGGAAACCGAACTGGCCGAATCGCTCGATGAATTATATAGCCTTGAAGTGAAAGATAGTACCCGCATTCGGGCGGCTATCGAAACTCTGCGAAAAGCTGGACCACAGGCCAGTAGTCTGGAAATTTCGCCGGGCGTATTTATTACGCGCAATGACCTGACGAGTGGATCATCGTTATTTAATCAGGTTATCAATGCCAACCGGGGCAAGGTTATTTATGTGCTGCTGGCATCGCCGTCGGATGAAGCTGGTCGGCAGGCGGCTCTCGATGCACAGCGTTTGCGCAACGCCTACAGCCCCCGCGATTTTGCGTTGATTTATGTGCCGATGCCCGGCAACGATAAAGCCTTATGGCCTGAGCTGGCAACCCGCTATAATCTTTCCGGCGACCATCTGTTGCTGACAGATTCGCAGTTATATGATGCTGTCGAACGGATGCGGCCCGACGGCGATTTATCGGCAATGGTAATCAGCCGAACCGGTAAGATCGAAAAACGAAACGCACCCCTTCCCGCCGATTTCGACGAAGCCAGAAAGGTGATAAATAAAAGTTTATAGTTTACGGTTGCTCCGCAGAAGAGGAACTAATTGGCGGAGCAACCGTAAACTATAACCCATGCTGATCGAGTAGATACACCAGCGATGCCATTGAGGCCGCACCTAATTCAAGCTCCCGCTGACTGACGGTTTCGAAACGGTCGGCCGATGTATGGTGGTAGTCGAAATACCGTTGCGAATCGGGTTTGAAACCGAACAGAACTGTACCCAACTGCGCCAGGGGACCAATGTCGGCACCACCGCCACCGGCACCAATTTCGTGCAGACCATAGATGGCCAGCAGCGGTTTCCAGGGTTCTACTTTGGCGCGCTGGGCGGGTGTTCCAACAATACCGAAGCCACGTGGTGTAAACCCACCGTTGTCCGATTCTACGGCCGCAATGTGTTTCTCATTGTTTTTCTTCGCCAGATCGGCATATTGGACTCCACCCCGCAAGCCATTCTCTTCGTTCATGAACATAACGGCCCGAATCGTGCGTTTCGGTTTGATGCCCAACGCTTTCAGGATGCGCAGCACTTCGATAGATTGAACGCAACCGGCACCGTCGTCGTGAGCCCCTTCGGCCAGATCCCAGGAGTCGAGGTGACCACCGACTACAATAATTTCGTCGGGTTTTTCACTGCCTTTGATTTCGCCTACCACATTATACGATTTGGCATCGGGCAGGGTTTCGCAGTTCTGTTTGAAATAGAAGGTCAGCTTTGGGTTTTCGGCCAGAAGGTTGCTAAGCTGATCGGCTCCATTGGTACTGATGGCTGCTGTCGGAATCAGGGGTACCCCCGTTGCGTAGCGCATACTACCCACGTGTGGCAGATCGTCGTGGATGTTGGTCATTGAGCGAACAATAGCGCCAACGGCACCAAGCTTTGCCGCTTCAGAAGCACCATTGGCCCGCTGGTCTACGGCCCCGCCGTAGGCTTCGAAGGTGTTGATTTTGGTGGGGTCCATAGGGCGGTTAAAAAACACAATTTTCCCTTTTACCTGATCGGGACTCATAGCCCTCAATTCAGGGAAATTCTTAACCTCAATAACTTCGGCCTCAACACCTTTTGGCCCTGTTGCTACCGAACCGCCCAAAGCGGCTATAGGTACGGTAATTTTTTGCTTGCCATTTTTGATATAGGCTTCTTCTTTGGCTCCCCGCACCCAGTGCGGCACCATTACGTCCTGAAGAAAAACCCGGTCGAACCCTTCTTTCTCCATGACCTGCTTAGTCCAGTCGACGGCTTTTTGGGCACCATCGGAACCGCTAAGGCGTGGCCCGATCTGTTTGGTCAGATACCGAAGCCATTCGTAGGATTTACCGTTGGCAAGGGCTTCGTTGTAGATTTTTCGGATTGTTACCGAGTCGGTATTTTGAGCGTGGGCATAGGAAACGCACAAGCCCAAAAGAAGGGTATATAGTTTGTTCATGATTGGCGGTTGTATTCGTTAAAAAGGCAAGATACAGAAAAGCCCGGCTGTAGGAAAACGGGCCGTAGGATTTCCCGTTTCCTGATTTTAGTTTTTATACTTTTATGGTATTTTGGTTTCTTTGTGGCTATTCAACGAGACGATACGCTCTGGAAAGCAATTCTGGAGGATATTTTTGACGACTTTCTGCGGTATTTTATCCCCGACGCCGATACTTACTTTGTAATGGAGCGGGGGTTAGAGTTTCTGGATAAAGAGCTGGAGCAGCTATTCCCGCCCGAAAACGACGAGTTTCATCTGCGTTATTTAAGGTCTATACGTGCCAGGGCGATGAGCAATGGGTGTTGATTCATATAGAAGTTCAAGGGTATCCAGACCCAGATTTTGAGTATCGAATGTTTACCTACTACTATCGAATACTGGATAAATATCAGCGTCCTATTGCTGCCTTTGCTATTTTAACCGATTCAAACCCAAAATTTCGCCCAGATGCCTACGAACATACTTTTCTGGGAACAAAACTACATTATGGTTTCAACGCCTATAAAATTGCCGATCAGTCCGATGAATTACTAAACCAAAGCAATAACCCATTTGCTACGGTTGTGCAAACCGTAAAAGTAGCCTTGTTAGGAAAAAAGAAGTCTATAAGTGCTGAAAAGCTACTTTCGTTGAAAATCGATCTGGCAAAACGCCTGTTAAACCGACAAATTTCGAAGAACAAAATCCGCGTTCTAATGGATTTTTTGAGGTATTATGTGCGTTTTGAGGATGCTGAACTTTACACTAAATTTGAAGAACGGGTAGGATTATTGACAAATCGAACAACAACAATGGGCCTCGAAGAATTTTTGTTACAACGTGCCGAAAAACAGGGAGAAGAGAAGGGAGAGCAGAAGGGGATTGTTATGGCACAACGGGCGTTTGTCCAGAATCTTCTTGACAAAACGGATTATTCCGATGAGGTAATTGCCGACCTGGTAGGAGTGACCGTTGCGTTTGTGGCCAGTCTTCGTAAAGAATATGGGCATTAAATCTGTATAGGCGAAATAGCCGTGCCACGGTTCTGAACCGTGGCACGGCAACACCGGCAACTACATATTGATGGCCCGGTTGTCGGTAGCGGCCAGACAGGCTTCTTTGAAGGCTTCCGTATAGGTCGGGTGCGCGTGCGACATCCGCGACACATCTTCGGCCGAGGCCCGGAACTCCATCGCCGTAACGGCTTCGGCAATCATGTCGGCCGCACGAGCGCCAATCATGTGAACGCCCAGAATTTCGTCGGTTTCTTTATTGGCCAGCACTTTTACCAATCCGTCGACATCCATACTGGCCCGCGCCCGACCCAGCGCTTTGAACGGGAAAGAACCCACTTTGTAGGGAATGCCCTGTTGCTTCACTTCTTCTTCCGTTAAACCAACCGATGCCACTTCAGGCCAGGTATACACCACGCCCGGAATCAGGTGATAATGGATATGCGGTTTCTGACCCACAATGGTTTCGGCAATGAACGTACCTTCTTCTTCGGCTTTGTGTGCCAGCATAGCCCCGCGAATCACGTCGCCGAGTGCATAGATGTGTGGAACGTTGGTGCGTAGATGATCGTCGACTTCAACCCGGCCCCGGTTGTCGACTTTCACGCCAGCAGCTTCCAGATTCAGGCCGTCGGTATAGGCACGCCGACCCACCGACACCAGGCAGTAGTCGCCAGTGATGGTGATCTGTTCCCCTTTGGGCGTGTCGGCCGTAACGATAACTTCGTCGCCCGTGTTTTCTACCTTCGTCACCTTATGGCTGAAATAGAAATCGGCACCGAGTTTTTTAACGACTTTTTGCAACTCCTTACCGAGCGTCTTGTCCATCGTCGGAATCATTGAATCGGCAAATTCAACGAACGATACTTTGGCGCCAAGCCGGGCATACACCGAACCCAATTCGGCACCGATTACGCCCGCACCGATTACAATCAGGTGTTTTGGGACTTCGGTAAGTTTGAGGGCTTCAGTCGACGTAATGACCCGTTTTTTATCAATAGGCATCGATGGAAACGACATCGGTTTCGAGCCCGTAGCAATGATGATATTCTTTCCGGTGATGGTTTGCTCAGAACCGTCGGCTTTGGTAATCTTAATCGTATGCGGATCGACAAACGAACCAACGCCGTGAATTTCGTCGATCTTGTTTTTCTTCATCAGAAAATTGATTCCCTTGGTCGTTACGTCGACAACTTCCTGTTTTCGCTTGATCATCTGGGCCAGATCGACCTGTAAGTCGTTCAGTTTGATGCCATGTTCCGCAAAGGTATGAGCCGCATTATAGTAATGTTCCGACGAGTCGAGCAGGGCTTTCGACGGAATACAACCGACGTTGAGGCAGGTACCGCCCAAAGATGGGTATTTTTCGATAATGGCTGTTTTGAGTCCGAGTTGAGCGCAGCGAATCGCACCGGTATAGCCGCCCGGTCCCGAACCGATCATAATAACATCGTATTCCATGAAGCAGTTGTTCTTAGGTTTACGGTTTACGGCTCATGGGTTACGGTTCATGGTTTACGGCTTACGGTTGCTCCGCCTTTTAGCATACATCTCATTGAGGCAGCGCAACCATAAACCGTAAACCATATACCATAAACCATGAACCGTAACCCATCTAAATAGCATTGTGACTGCAAATTTGGTTCAGAAATCGATTACCCAAACTGATTTCTTAAAAATCATGTTGGTGGTACTATACGGTACGCTCCATCCGGTGCCGTATTTTACTGATTTATGCGCTTTGTTTATTCTGTTTGCCTGCTTTTTGTTCTCACCACCAGCAGTTGTACCGATTCTGCCCAGCAGAACCAACCCAATGTGTATTACGACGTTCTGAGTTTCGTAAAACGCCAGATCGACGAGCTTTCGGCTCAAAAGCCGCTCGTTGCGAAGACAATTTCAATTAATCAGAAACAGTCTGAGCAAAAGACGAACGAAGTGAACTGGAGTCGCGAACTTGAATTGTTCACGCAGGTCGATATTAACAAACCTGCACTTCGGAACAGCTACCAGATTACCCGGCCTGATTCGCTGACGTATCGGTATACACTAAAAAAATCGGAAGAACGGCTAACCGTTCGATCATTATTTGTTCAGCTTGATTCGGCCACTCGCCAACCCCGATTGATTGAAGCCGTTTTGCAGACCAGCAACCCACTCTATTCGTCAGAACGCCATTTATTACTGGAAAGTGGCCTGGCCGGAAATCAGCAATGGCGTGTGAAACGGTATAGGTTAACTGGCTATCAAAAGCTGTCTTATTTCGATAAAAACGAGTTTTTGGTTGAAGGGCAGCTTCACTAACGCTAAGTTTCTTTGGGAGGTGAGTTGTTTTAAGGATGGTAGTCCTGTAACTTTTTCTATATTTGTTCAGGGCTATTGTCGAACGAAATGGGGCATTAGTCCGTTACCTTTTCATCAACCAAATACTCGATTGCCACGGCGATTTTTTGCCGTTACATGGTCCTTGTTATGAGCGACGCTATTAAACACGAATGTGGGATTGCCCTCATTCGGCTCCGCAAACCGTATCAGTATTATATCGACAAATACGGTACGGCCCTCTACGGCGCAAACAAACTGTATCTGCTGATGGAAAAGCAGGTCAACCGGGGCCAGGATGGAGCCGGTATTGCTAACATCAAAATTGATGTTCCTCCTGGGCACCGCTACATCAGCCGCTACCGATCCGTTGATCAACGCCCTGTAACAGACATTTTCGAAAAGGTTAACAAGAAGTTTCGTAAGGCCATAAAAGGCAATAAAGAAAAAGCAAAAGACGCAAAATGGCTCCAGGAAAATATCGCATTTACGGGCGAAGTCTGGATGGGCCACCTCCGATATGGCACGCACGGAGCCAATGAAATAGAAAACTGCCATCCCATGCTTCGGCAAAGCAACTGGCGCAGTCGGAATCTGGTCGTTGCCGGGAATTTTAACATGACCAACGTCGATAGCCTGTTCGATAAACTCGTCTCGCTAGGTCAGCACCCAAAAGATAAGGTCGATACTGTTACGGTGATGGAAAAAATCGGCCACTTCCTCGACGAAGAAAACCAGCGCGTATTTGACCGGTTCAAAGGAATTTACGAAAACCCCGACCTGTCGGATATTATTGAAGATAACCTCGATCTTCAGCGCGTATTACACCGATCCTGCCGCGATTTTGATGGGGGCTATGCCATGGTTGGAATGACAGGATTTGGAGCCGCTTTTGTGGCCCGCGATCCGGCCGGAATTCGCCCCGCTTATTACTATGCCGATGATGAGGTGGTTGTGGTAGCTTCCGAAAAACCAGCCATTAAAACAGCATTCAATGCCGAATACAGCGAAATTAAAGAAGTGCAGCCGGGTCATGCGCTGATCATCGACAAATACGGCGAATACAACGAACTCCAGTTCGTGAAGCCTATTGAAAAACGTTCGTGCAGCTTCGAACGAATCTACTTCTCCCGCGCTACCGATCCCGATATCTACAATGAGCGCAAAACCCTCGGTAAACTGCTGGTTCCGCAGATCCTGAAAGAAATCGACTACGATCTCGAAAATACGGTTTTCTCCTACATCCCGAATACGGCCGAAACGGCATTCTTTGGCATGGTCGAAGGGTTGGAAGAATATCTGTACAAACAACGGAAGAAAGCCATTATGGAAGGCATTTTGTTCGAGGAAGAACTCGACCGGGTGCTTTCATTCCGGCCGCGTGTTGAGAAACTGGTGTCGAAGGACGTAAAAATGAGAACGTTCATTGCCGATGATACCCAGCGCGACGATATGGTTTCGCACGTATACGACACCACGTTTGAGGTGATTCGGAAGGGCGTTGACAACGTGGTTGTGGTCGATGACTCCATTGTTCGGGGAACTACGCTGGAGAAGAGTATTCTGCGAATGCTCGACCGGCTGGGACCGAAGAAGATCGTTATCGTTTCGTCGGCACCGCAGATCCGGTTTCCCGATTGCTATGGCATCGATATGTCGAAGTTTAAGGAGTTTGTTGCCTTCCGGGCCGCTCTCGAACTGCTTCGCGACCGCGGACAGGATTATCTGGTCGATGAGGTGTATGCACAGAGCGTAGTAGCTATTGAATCGGGGAATTCGTCGCAGCAGAACTACGTAAAAGCGATTTTCGATCCGTTCACCCACGAAGAACTCTCGCAGAAAGTAGCGCAGATTGTGACACCTGCTGATCTGAACGCCGAAGTAGCCGTGGTTTACCAAACTGTTGAAAACTTACATCGAGCCTGCCCAAATCACTCTGGCGACTGGTATTTTACCGGAAACTACCCAACCCCCGGTGGAAACAGTGTGGTTAATAAGGCATTCGTGAATTTCATGGAAGGCCGTCTGGTACGAGCTTACTAATTGTAACTGATAAAGTTCTGAGAAGAGACGCAATTGAGTTTGCGTCTCTTTTGGTATTACAGGACGTTCTTATAAAAAGAGGGGGAACACAAATTGGACGGATTTTTACGGATAAATAGGCCGAATGTAGCTTTTAGCAATAAAAATCCGTCCAATCCGCGTCATCTGTGTTCTAATTGTATTCATTACTGGGGGAATACGCCCGGTTTTGTATTATTACAGAACATTGCTTGATGAAACGCTTACGGGTATGCGTAAAGCAGCATGATAAGAGCAGGTTTCTTTACTTCTTCAGTAAAAACAATGTGTGTCCCGACTCGCCTTCTGGTATGAAAGCGGTTTTGATGATCGTAAAACCTGTTTCGGCAAACCAATTGGCGTAGGTAGTAGCATCGGCATGGCTCCAGTACATGGTGGTGCCGGGTGTCAACCAGTTGTTGTCAGTACCGGTCCATTCGCCTGCACCCACCACACATAGCAAATACCCTGGCGACTGAAGCCAGCGATACATGGCCCGAAACAGATCGGGCTGCTCGGCCAGCGGAACGTGGATGATCGAATAAAGCGCCACAATACCACCGAACGATTCGTCGGGAAACAATAGCGTTGTCATATCACCGACTTCGAATTGAGCGACTGGTACGTTTTTTCTGGCGTGTTCGATCTGTACCGGCGACAGGTCGATACCGAGGTAGTTAAAACGCTGGCTTAGATACTCAGCCGTAGGAATACCGTCGGCACAGCCTAATTCGAGAATAGAGGTATTGACCAAAAGCCGTTTGCTAAATTCGGTCAGCCAGCTTTCGTAGCGAATTTTATGATCATTCTGATAGTGTTTGCGGTAAACACCCGCCAAACGATCATATCCGTCGCGAACAATGTCTTTTGGTGTTTTCATGGCTGATCAATAGCTCCCAACACAGCCGTTATTCGCTCTTCGACGGTCAGATCGCCTTCAAGACGAAGTACGGGGCAGGAGAGTTGTTGCAGCCAGCTTTCGTGTCGGGGTTTACTACGCCCTTGCTGCAAGCCCGAATCATAGCCAGCGGCCCACTCAATGAATGCTTCGGAACGTTGACGTTGTTCGGCATTTTGTTGGGCTCCGAAGCCATAACGATCAATTTCCCGTTGCCATAGCCGTTGAATACGAATATCAGCAGGAATCCAAAGGTATACAACCAAATCAAATAGCGTTTCCCAGTAGCTGCCCCAACTATCCAGCGAGCCACCTACAATCCAGTTCGGATGCTGGTTGAGATCTGTTTTCAATAACTGATTGCGCACTGTTGGATCGTGCCGAACCTGAAAAGGCGGTTGGGTCGGGAGCCAATAATAGGCATCGGCATCGAAATAGGGAATCGACAAGCGCGCGGCCAGTGCTTCGCCTAATGTGGTAACCCCTGAACCCGATGCGCCTACAAGATGAATACGCATGGCGGTTATGCTTCTCTTGTCCAGACAATGAAATCGGTTACGGGGGCTTCTGTCAGAAGCGGCCGAATCAGTTGAACGACCTGCCCCCGATGGTAAGCCGCATGATGGCTCATGTGGGTTAGCATATCGAGCAGCGTACTTTGGTAGGGAACCCCTTTCGAGGTAGCATAGTCGAAGGATTGCAGTAGTTCGGGTTCGGCCAGTGTAGTGATGTAGCTGACTATTTTGCGGTGCTGTCGTTCGGCCGTCTCGGCCATCCAGCTAATAGGAATGTCTTCCCAGATGGCTACATAGGCTGTTTCTTTCATGATTCGGTTAAGCCACACATGCTGAGCCGACAGAATGTGCCCCATCACGGCAATAGCGCGTGACGGGGGATTTTCCAGCGTTTCGAGTGCGTCAATAACCCGGAGGTTGGCCCAGAGTTCGTAATTTAGTAAATGGACAAGGTAGTTTTTCATTGAATCCCGCGTTTCACTGCCTGATACAACGCTTCAACAACGTTGGTTCGCGTATTCAACTCGCTAATTCGGTTATTGTTCCGGGTTGGATACACGCGGTTCGACAGAAAGACATAGGCCAGATTATAGGCAGGTTCAATCCAGATGAAGGTACCCGTAAAGCCCGAATGGCCAAAACTGGCTTCTGTAGCCGATTTTGGAGCATTGCCTGAGTATTTGAACGAGGGTTTATCGAAGCCCAGTCCGCGCCGGTTGCCCAGTTCAGGAAACTGATAGCGCGTAAACTCGTTCATGGTTTTGGTCGAAATAAACTGCTGGCCACCATAGTACCCTTTCTGCAAATACATCTGAACCATCTTGAGCAGATCGTTCGAGGTGCCGAACAGACCCGCGTGGCCCGACAACCCATCGAGCATGGCCGCTCCCTCGTCGTGAACCCGGCCCCAGATGAGCGTATTGCGGAACAACGAATCGTATTCGGTGGGTGCAATGCGGTTGAGCGAGTAGAACCGACGTGGTTTATAGGTTAGCGTTGAGGCACCGATTGGTCGATAAAACGTTGATTTCAGATAATCTTCAAAATCGATTTTGGTAAGTCGTTTTATGACCAGTGGGTACATAATAAACGATAAATCCGAATAGACATACTCTTTCTTTTCGTTCAGGGGTGAGTCCTTGATTTGCTGATAGATAACTTTCGGATAACCCTTAAACTCAAACAGGCTATCGGTCACCTCAATTGGAAAACGGGCCGAACGTGCGGGCTTAAACGTGCGCGGTTTCCAGGTACCATCTTCATTCTTGGTATCTTTCCAGAAGGCAATCCAGGCTTTCAGCCGGGCCTGGTGGGTAAGCACATCGCGCCAGACCAGATCGGCTTTGTTCGATTTTTTCAGAAACGGCAGGTAATCGACCATTTTGCCGTCCAGATTGAATTTGCCTTCATCAACGAGCTTCATCAGTGCTGGCGTGGAGGTGCTCACCTTCGTCACCGACGCCATGTCGAACAGATCGTCTAGTTGAGTCGGTTTGGGCTCGGCTCCCAGCGATGCATCGTAGGTGTGATTTCCGTAAGCCTTATGGAAAATTACTTTGCCATCTTTGGCCATCTGCACCACACAGCCCGGAAAGGCTTTTTGGGTTAGCCCAACGTTGACCAGCGAATCGACCTGTTGGGTCAGGAAACGGCTGTCGATGCCCACTTCTTCGGGAATGGTGTATTTCAGACGACCAATCGGATTGATGGCCAGTCCGTCGCCCGTACGGAAGCGTTGGTTTACGGTAACTGGCAGTTTTCCATTAGCACCGATAGCTCCAAAAATCAATTGAGCCGATAGTTCTTCTGTGTAGTTGGTTAGCTGATAGGGCATTACAATGGCCCGCGCCTGCTCTATATTTCGGTTGGTCTGTACTGTATCGGCCGGGAAAGTCAGTTTGTCGAGCACATAGACATTCCCAAATACGGTAACAATGGCCTTGCCGGTAGCTACCAGTTCGCTGACAAGGCCGGCGGTTTTGGCTTGCAGACCGTATTTAGCACCCGGGCGAATATTATTCAGATGCACATCTACCAGGAGCAGATTGTAGTTCTGAAGCGAATCGCGAACGGCCGCCAGCGTTGAATCGGGTGTTTTGGAGGTGATGTTAAAATGCTTGACCTCGGTATAGTTGGCAGCCATTTTCTGAAAAGCGGTTAGTTTGTCGCTTTCGACCGATACCGTAGCGATGCGCAGAGTGTCGAGCCGCTGTAGAGGCAGGACGCTATTATCGTTTTTCAGTACCGTCAGACTGGCTTCGGTGAGTTTGCGATTCAGCAGGTCGTCGCTCACCCGGTTAAGGTCGTTCACCAGATTGTCGAGCACAACGGGCTTGTAGTTGTTGAGGCCAGCCCAGGCTTTGGCGCGGAGCACTTTCAGGCAGCGGGCATCCAGCGACTCCTGCGAAATACGCCCATCGGCAACGGCTTGTTTGATTTGAGCCAGTGCTGCCGGAACATCTTCCGTAAACTCCAGCACATCCATACCCGCTTCGAGGCCAAGTTCGTCGGCCTGCCCCGACGGAAAATATTTTGTGACGCCTTTCATATTCATGGCATCCGAAAAAATCAGTCCCTGAAAGCCGAGTTCGTTTTTAAGCAGGTTCGTAACAATGGCGGGCGAAAGCGTCGAGGGGCGGTTGCGGGTCGTGTCGAGGGCCGGAATGCTCAGGTGAGCGATCATAACACCAGCGGCACCGGATTTGATCAACTGCCGGAATGGGTATAGTTCGAGCGAGTCGAGTTGCGAACGACTTTTGTTAATGAGCGGTAAATCGTAATGCGAGTCGGTGCCGGTGTCGCCATGACCAGGAAAATGTTTAAGACTGGTCAGGAGCCCATTGTCCTGCATGCCACGCATATAGGCCAGTGCCTTACGCGTAACCGCATATTTGTCTTCGCCAAAGGACCGAAAGTTAATGACCGGGTTATTGGGATTGTTGTTGACATCGACCGATGGGGCAAAATTGACATGAACGCCCAGCCGATGGGCCTGACGGGCCAGACTGGCCCCCATGTTATAAATCAGCGAATCGTTGCCCTGAATGGCACCGAGCGTCATCTGATACGGATACCGAACGGTGCTATCCAGCCGCATGGCCAGACCCCACTCGGCATCCATGGCAATAAGCAGGGGAACGGCCGAGAGTGCCTGTAGCCGGTTGGTGAGTTTGGCCTGCCGCATAGGACCGCCCTGAAACATGACTACCCCGCCTAGTTTGTAGCTATGGACCAGATTCACGAGCGAGTCTTCGTAGGCGGGTTTGCGGTTCGAATAGCCAGCCACCATAATCAACTGCGCAATTCGCTCGTCGGGTGTTAGGCAGGCATAAACAGAGTCGGCCCATCGGTTCTGGGCCTGACTGAGTGTTAAAAAAGGAGGAGATGCTTGGGAAAAAGCCGTTATGGCAAAAAGTACATTGATGAAAGTAATAAGCAGGAGCCGATACGAAGGCATGAGCGAAGAAATTGGGTCTTAAAATACCAAAAGTACAAAAAGCTAAGCTACCACAAACCCGTATGTTCTTCTCTTAATCGATGTTTAAGCATCCCGACACTATAAAGAGTCGTTTGTATACTGTATATAAACAAAATCGGGGGAGTTGAGCACATGGGCCAACTCCCCCGATTTATTCAGCGGTACTTAATAACCCGGATTTTGCTGGCTTCTGATAACCGCATTCGCATTCAGTTCGTCCTGTGGAATGGGAGCAACCCGCCGATAATCGGTGAATGGGATGTTTTGAGCCGCCGATGGATATTGTGTACTTCGTGTAATATCGCGGCCCAGGCGGTTGAGGTCGTCGAAGCGGTCGCCTTCGAAGGCCAGTTCCTTCCGGCGTTCGGTAATGATGGCATCCAGTAATGCCGCTCCCGTGAAGGTATAGGCTTTTAGCGATGGTTCTCGTTTCTGAGCAACCATATTCAGGTATTTCAGCGCATTGGTTTCGTCACCCGTCCGATAGTAAGATTCGGCCAGAATTAGCAGCACATCGGCGTACCGAATGATTTTGAAATCATCTTTATCATTGTTGTTCGATACGTTCTGATATTTGTTCACAATGAGCGCGTCGTTGCCCGAACGTTTGCCCGCAATGATCAGTTTTTTCCGAACGTCGCGGTCGCTATACAGATTATACAAATCTGTTGCCGCCAGCCCGTCGCCATAACCCGCCTGGCTGTACATATTGGCCAGCGCATCGGAACCGGCGTTGTTTACGTTATCGGCCGATATTTCGAAGATCGTTTCCAGCTTGTCGGTGCGGGGAGCCGGGTTGTTCCAGTATGCGACATAGCTTGCCGAATCGGCCAGCGAATACCCTCCCTTACTGACAACATCCAGAGCAGCCGCTTTAGCCTTTTCGTATTGACCTTTGTAAAGATACACTTTGGCAAGCATGGCCTGGGCAACGTATTTCGACACATAGGACGAGTTTTTGTTGGTAACCGTCATCAGGCTGAACCCCTGCGTCAGATCGCTCACAATCTGGGCATAGGTTTGCGCTACCGTGTTTCGGCCGGGTTTGGCCATAGGATCATAGGCCAGCACAATCGGAACGCCCATTCCGGTAGAGTCGGATGTATAAGGGCGGGCAAACAACCGAACTAGATCGAAGTACATAATAGCCCGTGTGGTCAGCGCTTCGCCTTTATACTGATCGGTGTTGGTTGTGGTGGTAACGTTCGCATTGACAACGTTGTTAGCCCGAAGAATAACCTGATAACCACTCGCCCAGAGGTTCGTAAAATACGTATCCTGCGAGTTGATGCCGTAGGTATTCTGGGCCAGATAGCGACCCGAGTTTGCCGTTGAAATGTAAACGTTATCGGCCATCACGTCGTTGACAAACGGGATCGTGCGACCGTAGAGGTTCGAACTCCGCATTCCTGAATAGATACCGTTTACGGCGTTCGACATATCATTTTCGTTCTGGATGGCGATGTCGCTGTTTACGCTATCGTAAGGAACCTGGTCGAGGAATTTTTCGCCACAGGACCATAGTCCCAGGGTGCTGATGAGTAAGCTACTATAAATTACTTTTTTCATGATAGTTGAATTGGGTCGTTAGCAGTGGTTAGAACGTGAGGTTTAAGCCAGCCGAAACGACTTTGCTGATGAAGACGTTATTGTTGGTTTCGCCCGATATGCCTTGCTCTGGGTCGAAATAGAGCTTCTTGTCGAATTTCAGCGTCCAGAGGTTGGTGCCTCTCAGATACACATTTACATTGCTCAGCTTGGCTTTCCGAACTAGGGCCGCAGGCAGTGCATACGACAGGGTGATGTTCCGCAGGCGAATATAGTCGCCTTTGTAGAGGAAGCGGGTTGAGGACGAATACGACTGATTGGAGTTGTTATACACAAACTTCGGATTTTCGCTGACGTCGCCCGGTTGCCGCCAGTGATCTAATTGCTGTACGATTTTATTTCGCGAAGGATTGTAGCCATCGCCCATGTAGTACTGAGCCCAGGTATCACGAATGTAGTTTCCGTAGGTATACACGAGCTGCGCATCCAGCGTCAGACCTTTCCACGATAGCGTATTGCTGAAACCACCAAACGCTTTGGGGCTGGCGCTACCGGCCAGAACTTGCTGGGCCTGGTTATAGCTGGTTGTTGTGCTGTGGTCAATTGTGCCGTCGGCATTGGTGGTGTTTTTGTACCAGAGCGGGCTACCCGTTTGCGGATCGACTCCCGCCCATTCGCGCAGGTAGAACGTCTGAAAATTTTCGCCAACCCGACGAATAAAGCTCCCTGAGATGATGTCCTGGTTATTGTCGAGGGCCGTAATCGTATTTTTGTTGAAGGCAATGTTGAACGACACATCCCAGCGAAGTGCTTTGCGAATAGGGCTGCCACTCACGGTAAGTTCGAGGCCACTGTTTTTCATGGCTCCAACGTTGTCGAAATACGTAGAGAAGCCACTGGTCCGCGAAAGTGGTACTTCCAGAATCAGATCGCTGGTTTTGCGGACATAGTAATCGGCATTGATATTCAGCCGGTCGTTGAAGAGGCCAATTTCTACCCCTACATCGAAGGGTTTGTTCAACTCCCAGGTCAGGTCGGGGTTACCAACGTTGTTGGGCGCGCTACCGGGGTTCTGGTTGTAGTTATAGCCATATCCATAGGTCGAACGCCAGAGGTAGTTACCGGGCCCTCCCGACGAGGTAAGCAGATTACCGTTACCGTTTACGCCATACGATGCACGGAGTTTTAAGGAACTGATCTTTTCATTGTTCCGTAAAAATTCTTCCTGATCGATGTTCCAGGCCGCGCCAATCGAATAGAAGTTACCATAGCGGTTATTGAAGCCAAAGCGCGACGACCCATCCCGGCGGAAACTTCCCGATAAAACATATTTATCGTGGTAGCTGATGTTCACGTTTGAATACAGGCTGGAGAATGTGTAATCGCTGCCCGTAGCCTGCGCAGTGGTTGGCGTTGCGGCCACCACCGGCAGAATCAGATCGAGATTGGCCGGATAGTTTGTACCCGATGCACTAATCTGATAAGTCGATGACTTTTGGGCTTCGTAGCCCACTTTCACATCGGCATAGAACTCGCGGTCGGCCGAAAGGTGTAACCGATAGTCGGCCTGGTTGGTCCATACCCAGTTGAACAACCGGGTGTAGTACGAAAAGCCCTGCCCATTGCTGTTTCGACCGTCGCCCATGAATGGGTTGTTGTAGCGGTTTTCTTCAAGACCATTGTAGTCGATACCATAGCGTGTGCTGATGTTCAGATCTGGAATCGGGTTGTAGTTTAAACTAACACTTCCCAGCCCTTTCAGCGTGTTCAGCGTCCGCTTATCGTACGTAGCAATAACAATCGGGTTGTAAATGTTAGGATAGTCGGTTCGGGATGTATTCAGTGTGCCATCGGCGGCATACGGTGTCATGGTTGGGCGCAGGCCATAGGCACCCCAAACCGGGTTGGCATAGGTACTACCATTGGAAGGGCCTTTCTGCGATGTATTCGAAATGGTTGTGTTGATACCCAGGCTCAGTTTGTCCAGAAAATTGTGTTTCAGATTGATTTTACCCGAAATCCGTTCCATATCGGAGGCAATAACCGTGGCTTCCTGCTTATAATAACCGGCTGACGCAAATACCGTCGTTTTTTCATTTCCGCCCGATACCGACAGGTTGTATTGATTGGTTTTGCCCTGCCGGGTTACCAGACCGAGCCAGTCGGTGTCGTAGGTATTATCGGCTCCTAAGGAGTTAAGTGTTGTCGTAATCTGCGCGTCGCTATAGCCAGCATTGACTAGTCCTTCGCGGGTCAAATCCAGATACTGCTGGCGGTTCAAAGGCTTGGCCTGATCAGAAATAGCCAGGCTGTTGACACCATATTCGGCATCCATCCGAACCTGGGTTTTGCCGCTTTTTCCTTTTTTGGTCGTAATCAGAATAACACCGTTGGCCGCCCGCGACCCATAAATGGATGTCGACGCGGCATCTTTCAGCACCGTTACATTTTCAATGTCGTTTGGGTTCAGACCCGCCAGTGTGTTTGCGCTGGTGGTTAAGCGTGATACGTCGCCCGAGTTTACGGGTACTCCATCGATAACGTAGAGCGGATCGGCACTGGCATTGATTGAACCGATTCCCCGAATCCGCACCTGCTGATTGGCGCCCGGCTGGCCCGAAAAAGCGGTCGATTGCAAACCTGCCACTTTTCCCTGAAGCATCTGATCGGCCGAAGGGAGTGGATTGTTTGTGAAGTTTTTGCTGTCTAATGATGCCTGAGAGCCGGTAATGGTTTTTTTGTCCTGCGAACCATAAGCTACAAAGACAACTTCGTCGAGCGTTTTGGCGTCTGGATCGAGTGCAACGTTTAGCACACTACGGTTCCCCACTTTTACCTCTTTTGAGGTCATTCCCACAAAACTGAACACCAGCGTCGCATTTTGGCTGGCATTGATGCTGTAGTTTCCATCATTGTCGGTGGTCGTACCAGTGGTGGTTCCTTTAACAATGACACTAACTCCCGGAAGGGTTATACCTTCTTCGGCTGATGTGACCTTCCCTTTAACCGTGACGGTCTGTGCATACAGGCTACTGCTTATACTTAGCATTAGTAACCCCCAAAAAAGCATATTTTGTACTGCTTTTTTCATGAAAGTTTGATATTTGTTAGTTTTTGTTGAAGAAGTCTCTCCTTTGTAAAATTACATATTAGCTGTATTTTTTGATTTTATATATTATAAAATTATAATACATTGGTTTTATAATTCAATTAATAATTTTATTGCAAAATTTTATTCTGTTTAAGGTTTTTGTTTGGATTGTATTTTTTAGGATTATTTAGTTGTTAATGAATAGATGCCAAGATCTTATTTAGTTAATATATATATTTTCCTGTTATTCGATTATGTGATTGAAATTTATGCTTTCCCATTATTTTGGCGTATCGTTATTGGCCGGTGAGGACGCTTAAACAATAGCATTTGCTCATGTTGGACCACCTGCCTGGTATATTGTGAAAACAGCTATGCTAACACGTTTTTTACGCACTATCAGCCGGTTCGATACCAGCCATCGCGTAATCATTGCGCTTATTATGGCGCTTGTTACCTATATAGGGGCGCCCGGAAATTTTCATGGATCGGCCCGCCTTGCTCTCTCCTGGGTCGTATTTGCCCTTACGAGTCTGTTGCTGATGTGGCTGGCTATTGGAATTGCGCACCCGCGCGACTTGCCGCATATTTCGCGGATCGAAGATTCTAGTCGGGTCCTGATTTCGATTTTTGTGGTAATTGCCGCAATGGCCAGCCTGTTTGCAGTGTTCGATTTGCTCGATTCAATAACCGACGCAAACCGCACGCAGAATACGATTCTGGCGGTGTTGGCCGTGGCAAGTGCCTGGACACTGGTGCATACGCTCTTTACGCTTCGGTATGCACATTTGTTCTATGGCGATGACCAAAAACAGGCCAAACGACCCGGCGGACTGGATTTTCCGAACGACACCGAACCTGATTATCTGGATTTTGCCTATTTCTCATTTGTGATCGGTATGACCAGTCAGGTATCCGACGTAGCTATAACGTCGAAGCGTATACGTCGGGCAGCGCTTATTCATGGTGTGCTGTCTTTTCTGTTCAACACAATCATTATTGCGCTCACTGTGGGTGGCCTTTCCGGGAAACTCTAATTCGATCGTCCGCCCGAACGTGATTGCCGCCTGGCTCGTTCGGCCTGTTCTTTCTCATACTCATCCCGTTGCCTTTTTTCGGAAAGCAGATTACGATAGAGCCCATTCAGAACATAGATATCGTCAATTTCGTCGATGAGCCGGTGCAGATGTTCGCGTACTTGGGTAATGTTCATTATAGTTCGTGTGTTGAGTCGTTTAAGCATTAATGATGACTCACCGGATTTTGTTCAGTGAAAGAAGAAATAACCGAGGGCGATACCAGCAACAACACCCACAAAATCGGCAAAGAGCCCATAGGGAATGGCGTGTCGGGAGTTTCGAATACCAACGGAGCCAAAGTAAAGCGCAACGATGTAGAAGGTGGTATCGGCCGAACCCTGAAAAATACAGACCAGACGACCAACAAATGAATCCGGCCCGAATTGTTTCATGGCATCGATCATCAACGCCCGCGCACCAGAACCGCTCAGAGGCTTCATCAGGGCAACCGGTAGCGCGTCGGTAAAATCGGTATTGATGCCGGTTTGTGAGAACAGATACCGAAGGCTATCGACGAGGTAATCCATTGCTCCCGAATTTCTGAAAGCGCCAATAGCCACGAGCATACCAACCAGATAAGGGATAATTTTGACGGTAGTTTCGAAGCCTCCTTTGGCTCCTTCGATGAACGTTTCAAAAATCGGGACTTTTTTGCGGATGGCACCCAGCAGAAATGCAACAACAATAGTTAACAGAACCACATTACCAAAGACCTTCGAGAAAGTTTCAATTTCATCTTTAGGCCGACCTGCCAGCAACCACAATGCCACGCCAATAAAGGCTGTAATGCCGCCCAGCCAACCCATTACGGTACTATTGAGGAGGTTAATACGTTGCTTGATCGCTACGGCTATCAATGCCACCACTGTGGTAACATACGTGCCAACTACGCACGGAATAAACACATCGGAAGGGTCCTGGGCTCCCAGAATAGCCCGTTGCGCCATAATGCTGAGCGGAATGATCTGGAGCCCCGACGTATGTAGCACCAGAAACATGATCTGAGCATTGGAGGCTGTGTCTTTGCTGGGGTTCAGTTCCTGCAAACTCGCCATTGCTTTCAGGCCGAAGGGGGTGGCTGCATTGTCGAGACCGAGCATATTAGCCGAAAAGTTCATGATCATCTGGCCGTTGGCCGGGTGGTCTTTCGGGACTTCGGGAAAGAGTTTATGGAAAAACGGCCCGATGATACGAGCCAGCAGGTTGATAGCACCGGCCTTTTCGCCAATGTTGAGTAACCCCAGAAAAAACGTCATGACACCCGCCAGCGGTAGCGCAATGTCCATAACGGCAACTTTAGAGGAGTCGAATAAGCCTTCGACAATAATTTTGAAAATTTCGGTGTCGCCCAGAAAAATCAGTTTGGCCAGCGCTACCAGAAAGGCAATTACAAAAAAAGCAACCCAGATATAGTTTAATGCCATCGTTCTATAATGAGCGAAAGGGTGAAACAGTGTCGCAACGGACGTTGAAAGAGTGATTTGGTTTTGGGACGGTGTTTAACTGAGAAATCCTGTAAGTTTACGCTATTGTCGGCCACAAATCAATTTTACACCCCTTACAATAGCATGAATCGGTCTTCTTTGTCTTTTCTTTTTGTTTATTCACTTATTCACTCTTTCGCTCATTCACTCATTGCTACCGCTCAGCCCGAGTCTGAGAAAGCGATGATTAAGCAGGGACTGGTCAATATTCAGAAGGTTGATCCGTCCATTCTGGTAGAACTCAAATATTCGACTACCGATAACTTTGTTGGGAAAGATGTATATGGCGACCTTACCCGCGCCTATATGCAACCAATGGCTGCCCAGAAACTGGCCAGTGCCAGCAAGGCACTTCAGGCTGCTCACCCTGATTTACGATTACTGGTCTATGATGCAGCCCGACCCCGGTCGGCGCAGTGGAATTTGTGGAATGCCCTGCCCGACTTGCCAGAAAATGAACGCCAGAAATACGTAGCCGATCCACGCAAGGGGTCTATTCATAACTACGGTTGCGCGGTCGATCTGACGGTAGCCACCAAAGATGGCAAGCCGCTCGATATGGGTACTAAATACGACTTCTTTGGCGAACTGGCTTACCCCTCGCGCGAAGACGAACTACTGAAAGCCGGTAAACTGACGCAGCAGCAAATCGACAATCGGCATATTCTGCGGACGGCTATGCGACAGGGCGGCTTTAGCCCCATCGAATACGAGTGGTGGCATTTCAATGCATTATCCCGCGAGAAAGCTAAAATGATGTTTCGGATCGTGGATTAATTACTTATCTGCTATTATCGGGAACAATAAGCCTGAATTGTATCTGTAATAAATGGTTAGGTTGCTTACGTTAATGTAAGCGACCTGTTATGGTTTATTGAAAATATAGGAAGGTAGAAAATGCAGCAGTATTGCTAATAAATATTGTATTAATATAGTTATAAGTAAACTATAAATAATTAAAAGTAGTATTGATTTGGATTAAAATGATCGTAGAAACCTATTATTTAATAATCAGGAAAAACTAGGGGCCTATCTTTAACGTAGTTTTACATAAACTTAACTAATCCAATTTCCTGTATGTTTCGACGTTTACGTTCGGTAAGCCAGCTATGGCTATGGCTTATGGTATTGCTGATTGCTCCGGTTGCCAGAGGGCAGGTTGTTATTAGCCAGGTGTATGGCGGTGGTGGCAACTCAAATGCTACTTATAAAAATGATTTTATTGAGTTATTTAACAGGGGTAACACTCCCGTAGTGATTGACGGCTGGAGCGTACAGTACGCTAGTGCTACTGGCAGTAGCTGGTCTAATACAACACCCTTGAGTGGTACAATAGCGGCTGGCGGATACTTTTTAATAAAAGAAAGTTCTGGCGGATCTAATGGGGTCGATTTGCCCACCAGTGATTTGTCAGGGAGTATCAATTTGAGTGCCTCCGCCGGGAAAGTAGCGTTGGTAAATGTTACAACGGCATTGAGTGGTACTTGTCCGACGGGAGCATCAATCATTGACTTTGTAGGATTTGGTACAACGGCTAATTGTTACGAAGGAAGCGGCTCAACGCCCGCGCCAAGTAATACAAATGCTGTTTTGCGGGCAGGCAATGGATGTACGGATACAAATGATAACTCGTCGGATTTTAGTGCAGGAACGCCTAATCCGAGAAACTCCGCTACGGCGCTCAGCCCATGTGGCGGTAGTGTTTTAACGGCAATACCAACTTCATTAACAGGACTTACAACTACAGAGGGAACGGCTTCGGCATCACTGTCCTATACGCTGACGGGAGCCAACCTGGAGGCAAATCCGGTTTCGGTTTCGGCAACGGCTGGTATCGAATTAAGTACCGATAATGGTACATTCCAGCCAACACTGTCCATTACGCCCTCGTCGGGGAGTGTTTCTCAGGTTATTTATGCGCGATTGAGTAGTACGGCAACGGCCGGAGTGTTTAGTGGAACAATCACTCATACGGCAAGTAGCACGCTGACAGCTTCAGTTACCGTTAGCGGGCAGGTGAACGCACCGAGCGCTCCGCTCTTATCGGCATCGCCTACTACACTGTCGGGTTTTACGGCTACGCAGGGAACCGCTTCGGCTGAACAATCGTATACGCTGACAACGGCTAATCTTTCAGAAGATATCACTATAACCGCTCCGGCTGGTGTTGAGGTTAGCTCAACCTCGGGAAGCGGGTTTGCTTCATCAATCCTGATCCCATCAGCAACCGCATTGCCAGTTGTGTATGTTCGCCTGACAGCAGCTACGGCTGGCATTGTCAGTGGCACTATTACCAATACATCGACGAGCCTCACGGCAACGGTGACGGTAAATGGTACTGTCAATTCGAATTCGCCTTATACGCCGATCTCCATTGCGCGGGCGGGCGTAGGAAATACCTATACGATTCAGGGGCGCGTAACGGTGACCAATCAGCTTGGCGCCCGCCAGATTTACATTCAGGATCAAACAGGAGGCATTGCCGTTTACAGTGGCTCGACGGGCGATGATCTGGCATCGCTGGTGCAACTGGGTGATTCGGTGCTGGCTCGTGGCCCGGTTACGGTGTACAATGGCTATCTGGAAATTACGTCGCCAGCCGCCACCAGCTTTACGGTTATTTCTGGTGTTGGTACCGTGATTCCTACGCCTATGACGATTACACCCGATCAACTGGCCAATTATCAAGGCCAACTAGTGGCTATTGATAATGCAACGATTAGCGGATCAGACCCAACATTTTCGGGAGGGACCAGCTATACAGTAACGGCTTCTGGGCAGTCGGGTACGTTGCGCATCAGTGCCAACTCACCACTGGCAGGCGCAGGTCGTCCGAGCAATCCGGTGAGCGTAACGGGTATTTCAGACCGCTTTGTGTCGGGTGCGACCACTACAGGTACGAACGGTATGCAGCTTCAGCCCCGGATTCTGGCCGATATTCCTGGTAGTACGGCCGCGCAGGATTCATATTGCGGAGGTACAGAGTCGACAACGCTGACCCGCGGACAGACGCTCGATATTGCAGCCTGGAATATGGAGTTCTTTGGGGCCGATGGTGGGTCGATCGTTTGCCCGAACGGTACCTATACCTATGACGATATGGGCCCAACGAACGAAGATCTGCAACAGACCAATGCCACAACGGTATTGACCAAACTGGACGCCGACATTATCTCAGTCGAAGAGGTGAGCGATATCAATCGATTCAGTGCAGCCGTAGCTGCTATTCCTGGTAGCTATAGCTATGTATGTTCCGATAAGTTTTCGTATTTCTTTCAGGATCAGTGCGATCAGCAGGTAACGGGTGGTAAGGTGTTTGGCCCTACGTCACTGGCTCAGAAAGTTTGTGTGATCTACAATACAGCTACCGTTACGCCGGATCTGGCCGAAACAAAAGCGCTGTTGTACAACTCGTCTGCTCTCTACACTTATCCGGGAGGCAATGGCTGGTCGTCGGGACGGTTGCCATTCATGTTCGTGGCCGATGCAACAATCAATGGGGTTACGCGTCGCATCCATGTAGTGGCGCTTCATGCCAAATCGGGGAGTGCATCGGCCGACTTCAATCGTCGGAAGCAGGATTTTGCCGATCTCAAAACCTTACTCGATACGGACTATCCGAATGCAAACATTGTTATGCTGGGCGATTACAACGATGAGTCGACAACATCAATCTACACTGGCTCACCGGTTTCATCGTTCGATAATTTCGTGACCGATGCCACTAATTACGACGTACTGACAAAGCCGCTGGAACAGCAGAATTGCTCGACCTTTAACTCATCGGCCAGCTTCATCGACCACATGATTGTGTCAAATGACCTACAGGCCGGTTATATCGACAACTCAGTTTCGGTTCTGCAACCGTTCAGTATTCCGAACTACGGCAACACGACATCTGACCACAATCCGATTTCGGCTCGTTTCGACCTGACGAAACTGACGGCTCCGAATACGGCTCCAACAGTTGCCAATGCCATTGCTCCCCAGTCGGCAACGGTCAATCAGGCGTTTAGCTTCACGATTCCTTCGAACACCTTTACCGATGCCGAAACACCGGGTAGCCTGACCCTGACCGTAAGTAGCCTGCCTGCCGGACTGAGCTTCACGGCTCCGGCTACCATTTCGGGTACTCCCTCGACAACGGTAGGTTCGCCGTTCACGATCATGGTCACAGCGACAGATCCGGGGAGTTTATCGGTCAGCACCAGCTTCCCGTTGACGGTGAATGCCGAAGGGGTGAGCAATCCGGGCAGTTTCACCATTGCCAGCGTGACCACGGTTAACTGTGCAACCATTTCGGCGGGTGAGCGTAGCGTGACCTTTACACCAGTCTACAGCAATAGCGACAACAGTACGATTACGTTCTCGGTCGTGAATGAGACGCTGCCCACGACCAATGCCGGACCTTACACGCTGCAACTCTACACTGATAATCCAATTATTACATTGAAAGCGGAGCAGTCGGGTACGGTAGCTATGTTCAGCTATAGTTGGCTGGCGGCTTGTAATAATCCGGGCGGAAACACGGCTCCAACGGTTGCCAATGCCATTGCTCCCCAGTCGGCAACGGTCAATCAGGCGTTTAGCTTCACGATTCCTTCGAACACCTTTACCGATGCCGAAACACCGGGTAGCCTGACCCTGACCGTAAGTAGCCTGCCTGCCGGACTGAGCTTCACGGCTCCGGCTACCATTTCGGGTACTCCCTCGACAACGGTAGGTTCGCCGTTCACGATCATGGTCACAGCGACAGATCCGGGGAGTTTATCGGTCAGCACCAGCTTCCCGTTGACGGTGAATGCCGAAGGGGTGAGCGATCCGGGCAGTTTCACCATTGCCAGCGTGACCACGGTTAACTGTGCAACCATTTCGGCGGGTGAGCGTAGCGTGACCTTTACGCCGGTCTACAGTGGGACAACAACCTCGCCGATTACGTTCTCGGTGGTGAACGAAATGGCGGCTACAACCAATTCTGGTCCGTATACCTTGTCGTTATACACCGATAATCCGATCATTACGCTGTGGGCCTCTCAGGATGGCAATCCGGCCATGTTCAGCTATAGTTGGCTGGCGGCTTGTAATAATCCGGGCGGAAACACGGCTCCAACGGTTGCCAATGCCATTGCTCCCCAGTCGGCAACGGTCAATCAGGCGTTTAGCTTCACGATTCCTTCGAACACCTTTACCGATGCCGAAACACCGGGTAGCCTGACCCTGGCCGTAAGTAGCCTGCCTGCTGGCCTGAGCTTTACGGCTCCGGCTACCATTTCGGGTACTCCCTCGACAACGGTAGGTTCGCCGTTCACGATCATGGTCACAGCGACAGATCCGGGGAGTTTATCGGTCAGCACCAGCTTCCCGTTGACGGTGAATGCCGAAGGGGTGAGCAATCCGGGCAGTTTCACCATTGCCAGTGTCAACACGATTTATTGTGAAACGATTTCGGCCTCTGAACGGAACGTGACCTTTACACCGGTCTACAGCAATAGCGACAACAGTACGATTACGTTCTCGGTGGTAAATGAACGTGTGCCAACAACCGCATCGGGTCCTTATACCCTGCGTTTGTACACCGACAATCCGACCATCACGCTGAAGGCAGAACAGTCGGGAGTAGTGGCTACGTTTAGCTACAACTGGCTGGCGGCCTGTACGATGCCAGTGCGTCTGGGTGCGAGCGAAACTACTGAAACGTTATCGGTCGTAATACTAGGAAACCCGGTTGTAAACGAATCGGTCGACATTGAAGTACGGGGCGCAACCGGACAGACACTTCGCCTACAGGCCATCGATAGCCGGGGCCGTAGCATCAGCGAAACGTCGATTGAGCGGCCCACACTGGTCGAACGGGCTACATTACCGTTGGGTCGGTCGAGTGGTATTTACTTCCTGCAAATCATGACCGATACCCAAAACAAAGTCATGAAGTTGATTAAGGAGTAAAATCTCTTCTTTCATAAGTCAAAAAGGTCGCTCACAAGGCGGCCTTTTTGACTTATGAAAGTTTGTTGTACTATCAGAACACCAGATTGTCGATCAGGCGGACCTTGCCTAAATGAGCAGCCAGGCAAATAGCGGTTTGACCCGGAGCCAGCACTTCGTCGACGGGCTGCATGGTATCGGCATTGGCGATTTCAAGATACTCTAACCGGAAATGTGGACGGCTGTTGAAAAAGCTGTCAACGGCGGCTTTTACCTGAACTATACTTTCCCCTTCCCGAAGCAGGTCGTGAGCCATATTCAGGGCTTCGAACAAGGCAGGAGCCTGATTGCGTTCATCGGCCGTGAGGTTACGATTTCGTGACGACATGGCCAGGCCGGCGGTTTCGCGGATAATAGGGCAACGGACAAGCTCGACGGGGAAACTCAGGTCGCGAATCAGCCGCCGGACAACCGCTACCTGTTGTAAGTCTTTCTGCCCAAAATAAGCACGATTGGGCTGGACAATGTTGAATAGTTTGGCCACCACAAGGCCGACTCCATTAAAGTGACCTGGCCGGAAAGCGCCTTCCATCACGGTTTCCAGCTCACCAAAGTTGAGTCGAAGCGTTGGCTGTTCTGGATACATTTCGTCGACAGATGGAGCAAAAACGGCATCACAACCAACGCTTTCCAGTTGTTGACAATCGTCTTCCAGCGTACGCGGATAGCGGGCCAGATCGTCGGGATTATTGAACTGTACGGGGTTTACGAAGATGCTGGCTATAACGAGGTCATTTTCCTGCCTGGCATTTTCAACAAGTTGAAGATGACCTTTATGCAGGGCTCCCATAGTAGGCACTAACCCAATGGTATGCGTTGAACGAAGGGGCAAAAAGTACTGGCGAAGGTCGGTAATTGTAGTAAAGCGATTCATAACTAGCGGAGGATTTTCCGGCTGCAATGATACAGGTTTGGTATCTTTTTTGGGTAAAATGTATTGAAATACGGGAAAAAATTGTATAATTTTGCAAGTTTTTTCGGAGTTTAAACAACACACCCCGCCCGTTTTTATGAGCAAATTACGCATCCTTTACGTGGCCAGTGAAATCAATCCTTTCCTGAAAACGTCTGACGTCGCCGATTTTGTCCGCAAACTGCCCCAGGCTATGCAGGAGCGAGGAATGGAGATTCGAATTTTAGTGCCACGCTTCGGGCTTATTAATGAACGCAAGAATCGGTTGCATGAAGTTGTGCGGCTATCGGGTATCAACATCGCCGTTGGTGATGAAGAAAAACCGCTGATTATTAAAGTTGCGTCGATCCCAACGGCCAAGTTGCAGGTCTATTTTATTGATAACGAGGATTATTTTCAGCGTAAGTACGTCTTCCACGATAAGGAAAACCGATTCTACGATGATAATGATGAACGGGCTATCTTCTTCTGCAAAGGAGTGCTGGAAACCGTTAAGAAATTAGGCTGGGCGCCCGATATTGTTCATTGCAACGACTGGATGACTGCCCTGATTCCATTGTACCTGAAAACGACCTATAAAAACGACCCGATGTTTAAGGACACCAAATCGGTTTTTACGGTCTATAATAACGCATTTGAGCACCGGTTTGAAGGCGACATCATCGAAAAAGCCCGAATGATGGATATTGATGATTCGATGTTGGAAGCGCTTAAAACGGCTGATTTTCAGGGATTTATTCGAATTGGTTGCTCCTATGCCGATGCCGTCGTACGGGCAGAAGAAGAAACAAGCGATAGCCTCAATGCCATTCTGGATAATATGCCCGAGCACAAGTTCGATAGCACTGAAGATGAAGATGTAACGGAGCGTTATTACAATCTGTACACGCAACTGGCTGGTTAATGAACTAGTTATACGGGTAATAAAATAAATCTCATGCCATCAAAAGCCGGACATTCCGGCTTTTGGCTTTACTTTGCCCCTGTTCATTACTCACCGACAGTCGGAATAACACCAAAATTGTAAACAGAGAACGGAATTATGTGTGGCATTGTAGCATACGTTGGGTATCGGGAAGCATGCCCATTAGTGATAAAAGGACTTAAACGGCTCGAATACCGGGGCTATGATAGCGCGGGTGTTGCCCTTATGAACGGGCAGGGGTTGCGGATATACAAGAAAAAGGGAAAAGTTGCGGCATTAGAACAGGAGTTATCAGGCAAAGACGTTCATGCAACAATTGGTATGGGGCATACCCGATGGGCCACGCACGGCGAGCCCAACGACGTAAATGCTCACCCGCATTATTCGTTTCACCGCAAACTGGCCATCATTCATAACGGTATCATTGAAAACTATGCAGCCATTAAGCAGACACTGCTGAAAAAAGGCCACACATTTTCCAGCGAAACCGATACTGAAGTGCTGGGTCAGTTCATCGAAGACATCTGGGAGAACCAGGGCGGAACGCTCGAAGAGGCCGTTCGGCTGGCCTTGCAGGAGGTGGTTGGAGCCTATGCTATTGTGGTCATGAGCGAAACAGACCCAACTCAGCTAATTGCGGCCCGGAAAGGCTCGCCATTGGTTATTGGCGTAGGCGAAAACGAGTTTTTCCTGGCTTCGGATGCCACCCCCATTGTTGAGTATACCAAAGATGTTATTTACCTGAACGATTACGAAGTTGCAGTCATTCGCGATGGTGCCATCAAGGTTGTAACGCTCGATAATACGACGACAACGCCCTATGTTCAGAAGGTGGAACTGGAACTGGAAGCTATTGAAAAAGGAGGCTTCGATCACTTCATGCTCAAGGAAATTTTTGAGCAGCCGCGTTCTATTGCCGATTCCATGCGCGGCCGTGTGCAGGCCGACGAGGGAATGGTTCAACTCGGTGGTTTGCGCGACTACCTGGATAAACTGGCAAAATCGAAACGGATCGTTATTGTTGGTTGTGGTACGTCGTGGCATGCCGGGCTGGTTGCCGAGTATATTTTTGAAGAGCTGGCCCGAATTCCGGTTGAAGTGGAATATGCATCGGAGTTTCGCTACCGAAACCCGATCATTAAAGAAGGTGATATTGTGATTGCCATTTCGCAATCGGGCGAAACAGCCGATACGCTGGCGGCTATTGAGCTGGCAAAATCGAAAGGGGCCACCATTTTCGGGGTCTGCAACGTAGTTGGGTCGTCCATCGCACGGGCAACCGATGCGGGTGCCTATACGCACGCCGGACCCGAAATTGGCGTAGCCAGTACGAAAGCTTTTACGGCACAGGTAACGGTGTTGACCCTGATGGCGCTGGCGGCTGCTAAGCGGAAAGGTACCATTTCTGACTCGCTGTTTCGGCTGCTACTGGCCGAAATGGAAAGCATTCCGGCGAAGGTGGAGAAAGTATTGCAGGCAGCCGATAAGATTAAGGAAATCGCTTACATTTTCACCTATGCCCGTAATTTTATCTACCTCGGCCGTGGTCTTAACTTTCCGGTAGCTCTGGAAGGAGCGCTGAAGCTGAAAGAGATCAGCTACATTCATGCCGAAGGCTATCCGGCCGCCGAAATGAAACATGGCCCGATTGCGCTGATCGACGAAGATATGCCCGTAGTGGTGATTGCTACCAACGACAGTTCCTACGAGAAAGTTGTTTCAAACATTCAGGAAGTTAAAGCCCGCAAAGGACGGGTCATTGCCATAACTACCGAGGGCGACACACATCTGCCATCGATGGTTGATTTTACGATCGAAATTCCGAAAGTTCATGAAGTTTTGATGCCCTTGGTTTCGGTTGTCCCACTACAGTTACTGGCCTACGACATTGCCGTTATGCGTGGTCGAAATGTCGATCAGCCGCGAAATCTGGCCAAGTCAGTGACCGTGGAGTAGGTATCGGTCAGGTATACTAAAAGGTGCGATGATAGTCTCTTTCATCGCACCTTTTAGTATACCTGGCATCTCCGGCAAGGGCTAACAGAGCAATAAATGGCAGATTTTTGAGTATTGTATTTCCTGTAGTGTCCAGAAAACGTATGGGTGAAGTATATTGCAAGGATACGTTATTCACCTGGATTGACTTTGCATTGATGAGCATGATGAAAAAAACTAGTCTTTTGTTCGGATTACTGTGTTTTACGGTTCTTGCGGCTTCGGCTCAAACCTTTCGGGGACTCGATAAATCGCCGATGGATATGGCCTATTATCCCGACGATTATGCGCACGACCGTAAATTTGCGCCTGCCAAAATTGGTACTGACAAGGCTATGGTTCGGATCACCTATACCCGACCGGCTAAAAACGGACGGGAAGTTTTTGGGAAACTGGTACCTTATGGAAAAGTCTGGCGGGTTGGGGCGAATGAAGCGCCTGAGGTAAAATTTTATCAGGACGTTACCATCGGTGGTAAAAAAATACCGGCCGGTAACTATGCCTTGCTGGCTATCCCGAACGAAAAGGAGTGGACAATCATCCTGAGTTCTGATCTGGATCAGTGGGGCGCTTATAGCTATAATGAAGCACTGGATGTGGCCCGGGTGAACGTACCGGTTCAGAAAGCCGATAGCGAGATTGAAAATTTCTCGATTCAGTTTGCGAAAAAGGACGCCAAAAACGCAGTTATGTATATGGGCTGGGACACAACCGTGGTTGTCGTTCCAATTGCGTTATAATGAATTGATTAGCTCACAGAGTGGCCGTTCTGACTTTTTTGCCGAAAAGTCAGAACGGCCACTCTGTGGTTTCGTTACATCAACGGTTGTTTTTCCAAAACAGAGCATCGAGGCTCCAGGGGCCTGGTCCGTAGAAGAAGAAGACCAGGGCCAGCAATGCAAACAGAAATGGGTGCTGATCTTCGTAGAAAATTTTTCCATGCCCAATGAAAAAGACAATGTAGAGCATGGTTCCGATAACAATGAGGCAACCAATTCGGGTTAGAAACCCCACCAGAAGCAATAGGCCCGACACAAATTCGGACCCTTTGCCGAGATAAACCATAAACAAAGGTGAAGCCGATTGCCGGAAGGTGTCCCAGGCTGCATATTCTTTCATCTGGGCCGGGTCGAACACTTCCCAGCCATGATAGATCAGAAATATTCCAAGAACGATTCGAATGAGAGTCAGGCCACTTTCCCGGAAAAGGCCTGCTGCAGTAAAGAAGTTCATCATAAAGTACGGAGGGAATTCTGTTTAAAACAAGCGCTGCTCGGTTTGCGGATCAAAGAAATAGAGCCGGTCGCTATCAAAACCAACCTCAATACCTTCGCCAGGAGCGTACCCAATATCCGACGATACACGCATGCAGGCGGTTTGGTCGGTATGCGTGAAATAAACAAAGGTTTCGCTACCAATTGGTTCGGTTACGTCGACTGTAATTCGTTGCGGTTCGGTTAGTACTTTCTCATTGGCGAATCGAACGTCGCAGATGCTTTCGGGCCGGAAGCCTAAAATTACCTCATTGCCGCTATGAGTTTTCAGCGCATCGGCCTTATCCGTCGGAAGCTGGAAATTAAAGGCGGAGTTAACGAACCGTAAGCCACCCCTTTCGCCGACCAGCCTGCCTCTACTAAAGTTCATGGATGGGCTCCCAATAAAGCCTGCAACGAACAAATTAGCCGGTTGGTGATAGAGGTTCATGGGCGAATCGACCTGCTGAATGACGCCTGCCTTCATGACTACAATTTTGTCGCCCATTGTCATGGCTTCGATCTGGTCGTGGGTAACATAGACCATTGTAGCCTTGAGTCGCTGGTGAAGCCGTTTAATTTCGACCCGCATCTGTACCCGCAGTTTGGCATCGAGGTTCGACAACGGTTCATCGAACAGAAATACCTTTGGTTCGCGAACGATGGCCCGACCAATGGCCACTCGTTGCCGTTGCCCTCCCGACATGGCTTTAGGCTTGCGATCCAGCAGCTCGTTCATATCCAGAATATCGGCAGCGGCCCGAACCCGCGTCTCAATTTCAACTTTGGAAAACTTGCGAAGCTTTAGCCCAAATGCCATGTTTTCGTATACGCTCATGTGCGGATAGAGCGCGTAGTTCTGGAAAACCATCGCAATGTCGCGGTCTTTGGGCGAAAGGTCATTAACCCGTTTTCCATCAATGAGCAACTCCCCACCCGAAATATCTTCCAGACCCGCAATCATACGCAGAAGGGTCGATTTGCCACAACCCGATGGGCCTACCAATACAACAAATGACTGATCGTCAATAGTAAGGTTTGCATTAGGAATGGCAGCCTGAGTAGCGCCGGGGTATTGCTTGATAAGGTTACGGATTTCTACTGTTGCCATAGATAGGGATTCATTTGAAGCAAATTACTCCGATACAGTGCTTCCCCGATTCAGCGTCAGCGCAAGTTGCCCGGCATGATGTGAATTATGGGATAGAATGTGAGAAAAGAGCCGGGCTCGCGAAACGGTGCCGAAAAATGGGGTATCGATCGGGTCGAGCCAGGCCGAATCGGGTGTCGTTTCAATATATTGCCGAAGCCAGTCAAAGCCCTGCTCAATCAGCAGGCGACTGGCTTCAATATCGCGCCCCTGCCCATTGTCGGATTTGCCCATCGTTGTATTCTGGATGGTTGTCGGTATGCCAAAAAATAAGCCGAACAGGTTGATCGTTTCACCGATATGGCGGTAGATGAAGCCAGCGGATGCAGCCTGTTCGTTTAGTCGAAAGGCTGCATTTTGGGGTGTAATTTTATGGAAAACCGTTGAACAGGTCGTTTGATTCTGGGTCAGAATTTCCAGCAAAATTTCTTTTTGCATTAGGGACTAGTTTTTGATGCGCTTGTATTTTTCGATAATGATCCGGTCGATGCCCAGTTTTTCGAGTTTTTCAACACCTTTCTGCGTGAGCGTATCGCCTTTAATATTGACCACAAAGTCAAAGGTATGATTCTCCCAGGCTTTGTCGATGTAGTAATCCAGATGCTCGGTGTAAGTGCTATCGACCAGCGTATAGTTGCCACCGCCCCCCGAAAATTCGTTGCTGGCTGAATCTTTGGGACTGATGGCATGATTCAGAAAGGCAAAATGGGTGGGATTAATGATCTTGATCATTTTGTGAGTGGGGTCGAACGTCGAAAAACTGGAATCGTTCTCGATCGTTGTGGCCGATACTAATTCCCAGGTACCAACAAGGGGAGTATCTGTTTTTTTTGTCTCACAAGCCCAGAATGTAAACGTAGATGCTGCTAGAGTAAGTAAGGTTTTGGTCGTCATCGTTTTGGAATAGCCTAATGCCCACACAGGGCTACTGCTTGGCAAGTTAACGGAAGTAACGCCAGGAAGCTATAGGCTTTAAGCTGCGAACGCTTAAAGCCTGATGCCCTGAATCAGAATAGACTCTTTAACCGACTGTTCTTTTAAGTGTAGGAACTGCTTACGGCTTTCGTCGCGGCTAAAGGCATGAAAGTCCTGCTCATTGTCGAATTCGACAAGGTGAATTTCGTAGGGTTTTTCGATCTGGTGTTCAATAACCGATTCGTCGGTAGGACGGATTCGGGCTAGCAAACGTCCATTATATTTCCCGATCAACGGAATAGCAACCTCTTCAAATTGATGGAAAATGTCTTCCTGCCCTTCGTTGATATAGATCAGTTGAGTGAAATAGATCATAGTTTTATTGTTAATGATGGCGCTCGTCCGCGATTGTATCGCGTATGGCCGAGGTTCGTGTTTATAAGGCTAACGATGCGTCACAGACGCGAGCCATGCTCATACGCGATTGTATGGCGTATGAGCAGAAAAAAAGGTGAAAATCGCCAGTTGTTACTCGCCCGGATGGTACGTTTTTTCTACGTGTTGTTTCACGTCTTCAGGATAAAACCAGACATCTTTGAATTTACCAGCGCAGAACAGCGGAGCCTGATCCGTAAAATGCTGCGTTCCGGGTTGGCTGCTTTGACCGCCCGTCACGACCGAACGCGCTTTTACTTTAGGACCAAACTCGACAACCGCCACAAAACTATTGCCCACATAGCCATACCGCTTTTTGGTATTGGGCGCCGTTCGGGCACCAAAAGCTGCCAGCGACCCCCAGGCCGACGGCGTAAACCCAACCGGAATACTCGGCTGATTGTCGTCGAAGGCTTCCTGGATGTTGCCCGTGAGCCGCTGATAACGGTTAATGCCACCCCAGGGGGTGTTCCAGGTGCCAAAATCGCGCGTTAGTTCCGAGAGGGTTTCTTTCAGCGCGTCAATTTTTTCCTGAGCCGTTGTATTACTAATGGTAAACTCGGTCAGTGTCAGGTAGTCGAGACGCTGGTCGGCCGGAACGCGGCTGCGAGCCAACTTCTGAATTTTTTCGCCCCAGAAAATAGCCAGCGCCGTACCAACCGACGAAACGCCGTAATTCTTGTCCCAGCTTTCCAGTACCTGAATGGCTTCCCGTAAATCGGCAGTTTTATTGGCTTCTTCGCCCGATACGGTTTTGTAGGCCGAGAGGAGGGAGGGGAGCAGGTCGTCGAAGGCCGCCAGATGTGGATCGTCGGCGGCTGCTATGAGCGTATCAAGCGTAAAAATAGATTTCTGCGACAATACGCGCACCGCGTTGATGCCCCGGTAGTTTTCGGCGTCGGGAGCCATATAGGCCGGGTATTTGCTCTTATCGGGGCTGCTATTGCCCGAAACCGTAAAGGGCGTTGAATTACAGTTCTGAATCCATCCACTGGCTGGGTTACGCACCTGAACCAGTTCCTCCACCGCGTGTAAACCTTTCCAATCGGTTTTGGGATTGCTGCCATCTACGGGCTGGCGCCAGTCGAATTGTGGGTCGCGTTTAGGCATGAAATTGCCATGCCAGTAAGCGATTGTTCCATTGCGGTCGGCAAAGACGGTGTTGTTGGAGGCATTGCCGTTCAGCTTCATCACCTCTTTGTAACTCTCATAGCCTTTGGCTTTGGTGCGCAGATACGATTGCTCCAGCGCATTCAAAGGCGTGTTCATCATGCTGACGGTTACCCACTTATCGCCTTTCTGACCAACCACGGGGCCATGTTGCGTAAAGTACATTGTAAGCTCTTTGTACTGAATATCGTTGCCTACTTTGTAGGGAAGCCGCACTTTCTGGGTCCGAACAGGTTTCCATTCGTTGCCGTAGCGATAGTAGTAGTTGTTGCCTTTTTTCTCGATGGTTTCCAGGTACTCATCCATCGAATCGGCACCGCTGGAGGTATGCATCCAGCCGCAATTTTCGTTGAAACCCTGATAAATGAAAAACTGACCCCAGGTAACCGCCCCATAGGCATTTAGCCCTTCCTGGCTAATCAGATGCACTTCAGACCGAAAGTAGAACGAGGTATGTGGATTGATGAGCAGGAGCGCATGTTTGGTTGCACTTTTAGAAGGGGCAATGGCAAAACCATTGGAGCCTACCGGCTCGCGCTCAAACTTGTCGAAATCGTAGAGCCAGGACGTTTTACGTTTCTCATAAAAATCCTTTAACCGATCGGTCGATACAACGCTAATGTTGCCGCCAATACTCCCCTCGCTGAACATCAAAGGCATCCAGGGTCGAAACCGGTTCAGGAGCCGGGGCTTCACGTTTGGGTGCGTGTAGAGGTAATAATTGGCGCCATCGGCAAAGGCATCCAGCAGTTTTTTCATCCAAACCGGACTTTTTTTATAGACCGCCAATGCCTGCGTTGTATCCATAAACAACCGCGCCCGCAAATCGTGGTAAAGAGCCGCTTCGCCGTCAACTTCGGCCAGTCGACCAATGGCGTCGAGGTAATTTTCCTCAACGCGGGCAAAGTCATCTTCGCACTGGGTATATAAAACGCCAAAAACGGCATCGGCATCAGTTTTGCCATAGATGTGTGGCACTCCCCAAGTGTCGCGCGTGATGGTAATTTGTTTAGCTTGTTGCTGCCAACGGGCTATTTCACTTTTGTTAAAGGGTTGGCCTGTGGCTGTCAGCGACGAAAACGCAGCAGTAACAAAGGCGAAAGAGAAAACGGATAGCAACCAGAAGTGATTCATGCAGGATCGATGATGGAGTGAGTTTGACGGAACCATAATACTACGCGAAAAGAGGGTAAAAAAAACGGATTAACCCAATTTACTGACCAAGAGCCGGAAATTGTTGCGGAGGAATCCGATGATGCGTTCCCTGTTCATAGGCATACGTTAGCCGGATTAGGGTTGGTTCATCAAACATGCGTCCCAGAAACTGAAGTCCGGCGGGCAAGTTGCTGGTCGTAAATCCCATTGGAATCGTGAAGGCGGGCTGGCCGGTTGCGGGGGCAATCAACTGACTGTTATCACCTTTGTAGCCTTTGGCATCGCCCACCAGAGCCGGTGGGTAATTCCAGCTTGGATAAATCAGGGCATCGACATGCTGCTGGGCCATTGCGGTTTCTACTGCTTTTCGATAAGCGATTCGCAATGGATCGGTAAAAGGATCGCCACAGGGAATTTCGGGATGCCTGGCCCGACCCTGATGCGTTTGCTGATAGGTCAGCCGATCGCGCACAATAGCCGAATAGCCACCAACCCGAATAATGTCTTCCAGCGTTTTCAGGGTATCTCGTTTAACAAATGTCTGGAGGTAGTTTTCAATATCGGTTCTAAACTCAGCACACGACTGGTTGGCACGTAGCGAATCGAAATCAGGAATCGTGACATCAACTACCTGAGCACCCATCCGAGTCAGGTTGGCGATGGCCTGCTCGAAAAGCTGTTTGATTTCAGGATGAATGTTTTTCTCAGTCAGTTGCCGCAATACACCGATACGAGCGCCCTTCAACCCATCTTTCCGCAGAAATTGCCTGTAGTTTTTAGGAACCTTGCCCTGGCTATTTTGCGTAATGGGATCATGCGGGTCATAACCGGCCGTAACCTCAAGCAGACGGACGGCATCGTCAACGGTTCGGCACATGGGGCCGCCAACATCATTGCGCGAATAGAGCGGAATAATACCGTATCGACTAACTAAGCCAAGTGATGTTCGAAAACCAACCAGCGCATTATGCGACGATGGACCACGAATGGAATTGCCCGTATCAGAGCCTAATCCAACCGCTCCCAGATTAGCAGCCACTGCCGCAGCCGTGCCGCCACTCGATCCGGCCGGAACATAGGCCAGATTATAGGGATTGAGTGTTTCGCCCGCTATTGAACTTTGGGTATGCATGGGCGTAAAGGCCCATTCGGCCATGTTCGATTTGGCCAGTACAATAGCGCCTGCTTCGCGGAGTTTACGAACCTGATAAGCATCTTCTGTAGGTTGAAAACCTTTCAGGGCTATCGAACCTCCGGTTGTTTGCAGGTTGCTGGTGTTGTAATTATCCTTGACAATAACCGGTATGCCGTGGAGTGGCCGAAGATTGCCGGTTCTTCGAAATTCGGCATCCAGTTGCCGGGCCGTAGCGATGGCTTCTGGATTGATAATAATGATCGAATTGAGTTTTTTGGGCTGATCGTACGCCCGAATGCGGTTCAGATAAGCATTCACTAACTGTTCGCTGGTTAGTGAACCAGCCCGAAAGGCCCGATGTATATCGCTGATCGTTGCGTCAATTAGATTGAACGCAGGGGCTTTTGACGGCTTAGGTTGCGCTTCCACCGACGATAGCCACAGAATGGAAACAACAAAGTGAAATAGAGAAAGAAAACGCAATAGTTTTGCCATGCGATTTGTTGATGAAACAGATGATCGTATGGCAAAAATACGCTTTCCAGATTTTTTAGGGCAATTAATCGGAGATTAAGTTCGTGTTTATAAGGCTGAAAGAAGGCTTTATGAAATTCTTGGTCATTGGTCATTAGAAAACATCATTCTAATGACCAATGACTAAGATCTAGGCCAGATTTTTCAGGAATTCTCCCAAACTAACCGGCGTTCGGCCCAACAGCTTTTCCAGCGTTATATCGGGCTTGTTGAAATCATTCTGCTTCATGCCTTCGGCCATGCCCGCATAGAGCGTGGCGATAGGAGCAGGCAGATGTTTGAGCAATTCGGCTTCATACGCACTGTTTGGAATATCGATGTACGCCACCGGTTTGCCGTTGTGGCTCAATGCTTCGGCAATGTCGCCAAAAGACCAGGCCGTAGGCGCGCCAATCTCATAGACCTGGTTCTCATGACCGTCGGTAGTCAATGCTTTGGCGAGACCTTCGGCAATGTCGGCACGAAGCACAAAACTAACCTTACCATCACCGGCCGGATAGTAGAGCTTACCCGATTGTGCCGCATCGCCAATAACCATCGGCAAAATATCCAGATAGAGATTGTTGCGGAAAATGGTATACGTTAGCCCAGACTCTTTCAGCACATTTTCGGTATGAAAATGGTCAATAGCAGCTCCAAACAGCGCATTGGCCGATGGACTCGGCGAACTGGTATAGAAAACGTGCTTAACCCCGGCTTCTTTAGCAGCCTCGATAACGGTAGTATGCTGACGAATGCGTTCTTCACCAATGGTAGAACCAGAAATAAGGACTAATTTATCAACCCCGGCCAGACTGGAAACCAGTGTGGCAGAGTCGTCATAATCACCTTTTCGAACCTGAATGCCTTTGGCAGAAAGGTCGGTGACTTTTTCGGGATCTCTAACAAGAGCAACCAGCGTTTCGGGGCTGGTTTGGGTTACTAAAAATTCGAGCGTGGCTTTTCCCAGATGGCCAGAAGCGCCAGTTATTGCAATCATTGTGTGTGCTGGTTATATTTGTGTCTTAGTTACTTTTGGTAACTCAAAAGTATTTAGTAACTAAAGTATACACAAGAAGGCATTTATTTGTAAGTCAGGAACATGGACAGAACTATTGTTGATAATCAGCAGGATGATCTGCAAAAAAAATTGCAAAATATTTTGAAAAGAACCGGGCCGTTGCTGTCGTCCTGTCCAATTCGAAATATTCTGGATCGGTTTAGCGATAAATGGTCAACTTTATCGATCATTCATCTGGGCGATGCCGGAACCCTTCGTTTCAACGAACTGAAGAAACGAATCGATGGTGTATCGCAACGGATGCTTACCGTAACGCTTCGAACCCTCGAACGCGACGGGCTGGTGAAACGCCGGGTCTATGCCGAAATTCCGCCCCGCGTCGAATACGAACTGACCGATCTGGGTCGTAGTTTACTGGTGCAGATTATCGAGCTGGGCGATTGGGCCAGCAACCACAGCCAACAGATTATACAGGCCCGCGAGCGTTATGACACCCGCGAGCGTAATGTTGTGATGGCAGAGTTGTAGCTGTGTTAGTTTCGATTTAGCCAGCTTTCCAGAATAGCGGCCTGGCGTTTATTGGGGTTTGGAAGGCGGGTGATCTGGAAACTCCGTTCCGATTTCTTTGTCGGGACAATTGTTTTTTCTTCGGTTTGTCCACCTTAATAAACGAGCAGTTTCAGGGTTTCATCGGGTCTGGAGGCTTTCATGGCAGCCAACGTAGCGGGCAGATCATTGACTTTTGGCAGTACGGCGCCACTACGGATTCCGGCTTTCCAGGCTGGTGATTCCCAGTCGATGCTCGAAATGAGCAGGCTATCTGCTTTTGGCTGAAGGTTTAAACCCGTCCAGGCAGCGGGCATTTCGCGGAGCGTTGTGTCGATGGCTAAATTAGTTCAGTTTCGGTCATAAGTCCGGCTCTGTGCAGAATCAGGTATTCGAAATAAACCGTAAATCCTTCCGATACCCAAAGCATATTGGTTCGGTTTTCTTGTTTCATAGCTGTTTTTCACCCACAAATTCCGGAACCGCGATTCTTGGACGAAAAACAGCTATGAAACAAGAAAACGGGCGAGCATGTGTGCCGGAAGGAACACGCGTTCGCAGGCCAGAATTAAAAAATAAGTAAATCGATAAGCTGGCTCGTTTTGGCACGCTTACTGCTTTGAAATCAGACGTTTGTTGTTTATATTTACCTCCCCAATTTCCAACAGACAACCATACTAATGATGTCGGTTTGGGGATAAAACATAAACCAAACCGGCAATACAAACCGCATGAAGCGACGTTCCATTTCGAATCAACTCCAGATCGATTTTCTGGCCGCATTCCGCCGGATGCTTATTAGCCTGGGCAGTGCCGAAAACCTGCCCGTCAATGAAAGTTTGTTTATGCGCATGACCGACCAGTGGGAAAGCACTCAGGTTATGCCTGCTGATTTGTTGTTTCATAAAAGCCCAATCGAAGCGGTTGTGTTCCGGCTTCAAAAAACCGATGAGCGGTTGCAGTTTCCCCATGAGCTCATTGCCGGAGAACTTCGGGGTGAGCAGGGATTAACCGGTTTTTCGGCTAAGTTTCGCGAACAGGGCTGGGTTATTTTACCTGCCGAACTATCGGCAATGTATAAGAATCTGTTTCTGAATATTCTGGGGGCGTCAATTGGCCTCGAATACCTCTATCCTTCGCGGGTTGAGCTACTGGCCGAAGCCGAGCGGGTTGCCCTGGCGGCTATGCTGCCAGAAGAAGAAGTGCGTAAATTCTTTGGCCTTCGTCTGTCGAAATTTCCGGATAGTTTTCGTAGCGAAGTAGCCAACTATTTCAATCTGCCCTTCGATTATGTGCTGAAACGCGCCAACCACCTGGGTCTGGTATCGGAGCAGGTGATTGAAGAAGTTCGGTCCAGCACCCAATCGCTGCGTCCGGCGCTGCGTCGCCCACAAAGTAGTCGAGCCGCGTAGGTCAGATTGCCTGACAATGACAGCTGCGTGTCCTTTCGCTAAAGCAGCTCAAAACTTAATAAACTTTATTTATATTCAGCCGGTTAACGTTGCGTACGTACTTAGCCGGCTGTTTTTATGCGCTCTTCTACGAGAATTCTTCTGGGATTGATCGTCCTGTTTGGGTTATTTATGGTCGTAATGCATTATCGGGCAAAGGGCCAACGCGACGATGAAGAGGCTTATCTGGCAACATTGCATAAGAATATTGCCCTGTCCAGTAGTTCATTTCCACCCAATGGCGATATGCCCGTAAACTGTAGCTGTCGTGGTGCAGAGGCATCGCCCGCTTTAGCCTGGGAAAATAATTTGCCCGATACCCAATCATATGTACTATTGGCGACGGACTACGACGTGCCCACACCGACATTGCCTATCTTTAATATCTCCCACTGGGTGCTTTACAACCTCCCGGCTTCGGTCAGAAGTATTCCTGAAGCCGTTACAGCGGAGCAAATGCAATTGCTGGGAGGGAAAATAGGTAAAAACTCTGCCGGGAATCTCAAATTTATTGGCCCTTGCCCACCTGCCGGGCGCCATGCTTATTGGTTTCGGATCTACGCCCTCGATGAATCGCTCTCCTTTACCGATGTTCCGACGAAGCAGCAGGTTATTGAAGCCATGAAAGGCCATATTCTTGGCTATGGAGAGTTAAGGGGGTATTTCGAATAGTATTGCCTTCTGCCAGAACTAGTTAACCTGCCTCCGGGAGCTGCCTTCGGGTAGCAGAAACGGAAAACCCACTCTTTTTCCATAAAAATAGTTGGAAATAAGAGCAGGCTTTCCGTTTCTTTGTGATAAATCTATTAAATCAATAGATTATAAGTACTAATAGTCTATCTAATACCGGGAGTAATCGGAGAATAGGTAGCAATGCAAAACCACCCAGTCATGTACATAGGCTGAAAGGCCGATGGCAGCCATGAAATGTCTATTGCATGACCTTAAAAACTATATAACCTGTCAAATAAATAGAATGAAGCAAATTTTAACATCATCGTTTCTGATTGGGGCCTTACTGATCCCGTTCGCACTATCTGCTCAGCATGCACCCGTTATCAACTCAACTGTTTCTGGGAAAATCATCGATGCCCGCACCAAAGAACTATTGGTTGGGGCAACAGTAACCATCAAAGGAACAACCAATGGCAGCACTACCGATCTGGAGGGACAATTTAAACTGCTTACTGGCCAGAAGCTTCCATTTACGGTTGTGGTCTCTTTTGTAGGGTATCAGACAAAAGAAGTTGTTATGACTGATAATCAGACCGAAATCCAGCTCGAAGAAGCCGCCAATCAGTTGGCCGATGTCGTCATTACATCCCGGCGTCGTCAGGAATCGTCGCAGGATGTACCCATTCCGATTTCAATTGTGGGCGGTACTCGTGCCGAAGATGCCGGAGCTTTTAATGTAAATCGCCTGAAAGAGCTGGTACCAACTGTACAGTTATATTCCTCCAATGCTCGCAATACTACGCTTAATATTCGGGGGTTGGGTTCTACATTCGGCTTAACCAACGATGGTATCGACCCTGGGGTTGGCTTTTATGTCGATGGGGTTTACTATGCTCGTCCGGCGGCTACGGCACTCGATTTTATCGATATTGAACAGGTAGAGGTATTAAGAGGCCCGCAGGGAACCTTGTTTGGGAAAAACACAACGGCGGGCGCTTTTAATATTTCAACGCGACCGGCGGGTTTTACGCCGAGTGGAAGTTTTGAGCTGAGTTATGGCAACTACGGATTCATTCAGGCAAAAGGTTCGCTGACGGGCCCCTTGAGCAGTAAGCTGGCAGCCCGTATATCGTTTACCGGAACGCAGCGAAATGGTTTGTTCTACAATGTGCACACCCAGGAGCGTATTAATGACATTAACAATATTGGAGTGCGGGGGCAACTGTTGTATACGCCTTCCGACAACGTAAAATTTACCCTGATCGCAGATGTTTCCGATCAGAAGCCCAATGGGTACGGTTGGCCAATAGCGGGGGTTGTCGCCACAAAACGAGCTGCCTACCGTCAGTTTAATGCCATAATTGCCGATTTGAACTATACAATCCCTTACACGAGTGCTTTTCAACGGATCGTTGACCTCGACACACCCTCAAAGGCCGATAATCAGCTTGGGGGTGTATCGTTGAACGCCGACATTAAGCTAGGTTCTGGAACGCTGACGTCTACAACAGCCTGGCGATACTGGAAATGGGACCCGCTGAACGATCGGGATTATATTGGATTACCAGTTTTCACCATTTCGTCTGGCAATTCGGTCCATAACCAGTGGTCGCAGGAAATACGGTATGCTGGTAAAGTATCTGCTAAATTAAATGGCGTTGTTGGGGTATTTGGGCTTTGGCAGGATTTGAAATCCGATCCTGTTCAGACCGAAGAAGCCGGTTCGGCCCAGTGGCGGTTTGCCCAAAGTTCCATTAGCCCGCTCTGGCAAACACCGGGTCTGTTCGATAATTTTGGTATCCATACGACCAACCGAATTCAAAGCACAAGTCTGGCTATTTTTGGCCAGGCCGACTGGGCCATAACCGATCAGATTCACCTATTACCCGGAATCCGGTATAATTATGACCGGAAAATTGCCAACTATAAACGTGAGACCTATGGCGGGCTTCAGACTACCGACGCTGCGTTGCTGGCCCTGAAGAATGCTGTTTATACTAATCAGGCGTTCGATACGGATGTATCGTCGGGTAATTTATCTGGACAATTAACGCTGCAATACAAAATCAATAGGTCGATCAATGCATTCGGGACCTTCTCGATAAGCTACAAACCTGTAGGTGTTAACATTGGCGGTTTGCCAACAGCGAATGGACAGGTATTACTCGATCTGGCTAAAGTGAAGCCTGAGTTTGTAACCCATCGCGAATTAGGGATCAAAACAAGACCTACGCCCAACTCACTCCTGAATGTGGTGTTCCATTATACCGATATTAAAGACTACCAGACCCAGGTGCAAACGCCGGAACCGGGCGTAAACCGGGGCTATCTGGCCAATGCCGAAAAGGTGCGTGTGTTGGGAGTTGAAGTAGATGGAAACATACGGGTGGCCAATCGATTGACACTGAATGCGGCCCTGGCGTATACCGATGGACTATATGTGTCATTTAAAAATGCGCCCGTACCCCTCGAAGAAGTCGGTGGCGAACAGGCTTTTAAAGATATTTCGGGAGGTGTGTTGCCAGGGATCTCCAAATGGTCGGGTTCGGTAGGGGGCGAAGTGACTGCCAAAGGGCAGCTCATTAGCTTAAAAGGAAATTACTTTTTTGGTGTTGATGCCTTCTATCGGTCAACATTTTCATCGAGTCCATCGCCTTCTCAGTATTTAAATATTGATGGTTATAGTCTGGCGAATAGCCGCCTTGGGTTTAGAGCATCGACCGGAATTTCGGTTTTTCTGTGGGGACGCAACTTGTCCAATACCAATTATTATGAGCAGTTGCTGGCGGCTCCCGGAAGTGCCGGGCATTATGCAGGCATCGTAGGCGATCCGCGCACCTATGGCATTACGTTCCGGTATACATTCTGAATTGGTCATTGATTATGGGAGTAGTCGAATGACAAAAAAGGTCCTTAAGTAGAAATTAAGGTTCTATCCTAAGTTTTGCCCTGCTTCAAGCTGCTCGTGTTTACTAAACGCGGGCAGCTTTTGTAATTTTAAGGCGTTTTATCCTGCTATATTTTTAATACTACTCACCTATGAAGAAATTTCTTTTACTGTTACTGGCGTTAACGAGCCGATTATCCGTACTGGCGCAGATCAATGTGGAGGGAATCGTTACTGATGCGAACCAACAGCCGTTAGCCGGCGTAACAATTGTTGTTCGGGGAACCAGCGAAAGTGCCGTTACTCAGACCGATGGCCATTTCATGCTACCAACGGCTCAAGCGCTGCCTTTCGTTCTGCTGGCTTCATTAGATGGTTATCAACGTCAGAACATTCAGGTTCGGGGCAATAATTTCCGTCGTGTTCTGGCAACACTCGTAGCCGATGCCATTGTGCCCGACGATCGGATTGTAGCGGCCAGCCGGGTGCAGGAACCCCGTCGTATGGCGGCCGTAACGACCGAGAAACTTGGTGTTGATCAATTTCGGCAATCGCCCGCAATCAGCCCCTTCGATGCCATACAAAATCTCCGGGGAGTCGATTTCTTTACGCAGAGTTTCTTTTTTAAATCGGTAAATATGCGCGGCTTCGGTGCAACCGACAACTTCCGGTTTCTGCAACTGACCGACGGTATGGATAACCGTTCGCCAGGGCTTGGTTTCGGCTTTGGAAATGTTGCTGGTTTGCCTGATCTGGATGTCGAAACGATTGAATTGGTGCCGGGGGCTTCGTCGGCGTTGTATGGCCCAGGTGCCATGCAGGGATTATTATCGACCACCAGCAAAAATCCTTTCACCTACCAGGGATTGAGTGCTCAGCTAAAAGCAGGAGCTAACAATTTTGGTAAACCAGGGTTTGGGCCCAAAGGCTACGGCAATATTGCTATTCGGTATGCCAAAGAAATCAACGACCGGTTGGCCATAAAGATCAATTTTCAACACATAAGCGCAACCGACTTTATTGCTGACAATTATGATGACCGCTCGACCCGCGCCCGCGATAATTTTTTTGCTACCAATAGCCGACAGAGCAATATTGCTACTGGCATTGCTTATCGGCCCAACAGTAATGCCAGCGCGAATCTGCAATATGACGGAGTAAATGTTTATGGCGATGAAATAAATGCCGGAGGGGCGTATCTGTTTCCGTCCGATTATGCCAATGTGTCGTTGCAAAACAAGCTGGTAACCCGGACGGGATATTCGGAACTGGCCATGTTGGGTAATAGCGGCAGCGTGTTTAATAACCGGGCAAACGTGTCCATACACTATAAGCTTGCCGATAAGGTTGAAGCATCGCTGGGCTGGTATTATGGGAATGGTAATTTTATTCAGACCGGAAACTACCGTAATTATTTCCCCGATTATCGGCAAAATCAGTTCAAAGCCGAAATTCGTGGCGAAAATTTCTTCCTGCGAGCCTACACAACCCAGCAGAAAGCCGAAGGCTGGAGTATCGGCCAAACGGCTGTTGGGGTTAATAATGCCTGGAAATCGCTGGATCAATGGGCAACGGAATTCGGACAGGTATATATCGACAATAAAGTCAGTGCCGGACTGGCCCGTAATGAAGCTGATCGGGGGAGCTATCTGCCTGGTACTAGTGCGTTCAATAGAGCCCGCGATCGGCTGTCAACTACGTTCAATACCGATACCATTGCTGGATTCGAAAATACGACCGGAACCCGTTTTCGTGATAACTCGTCGCTCTGGCATTATGAAGGTATGTATAATTTCACGAACCTGATTGGGTTTGCCGATGTGATTGCCGGAGCCAGTGTTCGGCACTATGCGTTAAATTCGGCAGGAACGTTATTTGCCCTGAAAGCCGACGGATCGGAGTATTCAATCAACGAATATGGGGCTTATGTGCAGGCTACCAAAGCGTTGGAGGTAGGTTCTTCTGTAATCGTAAAACCAACGGTTACGCTTCGGTACGACAAAAATCAATATGTAGACGGGCGGTTTTCGCCCAGGGCTGCTGCTGTCGTTAGTGCAGGGAATCATGCCTTTCGGGTATCGTGGCAAACGGCGTTTCGCAATCCATCCCCTATGCAACTGTTTGCGGCTCCGGCACCCGGAAAAAATGGCGAAGATGGCGGAGATGCCTCTGCCATCGAATCGGCAGGTTTACTGACGCATCCAGCCTATCCGGCAACCAGTGTTGCTAGTTTTATGGATAAACTGATTACGGAAGATCGACTCCGGAGTCAGGCCTATATTCCTGCTCCAATGACAACCGAAAAAATGCAGACCTGGGAGGTGGGGTATAATGTGTTGCTAACGAATAAACTAACGTTCGATGCTTATTTCTTCCATAGCGCTTATACCGATCTGATTACAGCTCAGCCCTTTTTCCAGACCAATACTGCCCAGATAAGCGATCTGACAAGCGGAGCTTACCGAACCCTGCAAATCAATTTTAACAGCTTCAGCAAGGTATTTGTCAATGGAGCTGGCGTTAGTCTGAATTATGAGCCAGGGCGAGGGTATCTGCTGAGCGGAAATTATGCGTATCAGGTAGGGACCATTACCTTGCGCGATGCACAGGGTAAACTCAGTAAAGACAATGCGGGAAATGATATTGTCAGGCGCCGGATGAGCAACCCTGAAGTTATTCAGAAAGGCCGTAATTACTTTAATTCGCCCGAAAATCGCTTTACTATCAGCCTGAGTAATGCGCACCTGACCGACCGAATCGGGGCTACTTTGTTGTACCGCTGGACCGGACGGACCTGGTATGAGCAGGGCATTACGGCTGGCGATGTTTGGTTGCCCTCGTGGGGGAGCCTCGATGCACAGGTTTCGTACCGTTTGCCGCACTACAAATCTATTGTGAAGCTGGGAGGGACAAATCTACTAAACCAGTATTATGCGCAGGGGTATGGCCTTGCCCGGATCGGCGGACTGTATTATGTGAGCGTGTTATTCGACGAACTGCTCTAACAGAGTGGGTAAAATGGATGGATATATGGACTTATTGATAAGAGCGTTTCTTTGCTTTAAAGGAATGTATTTTTCGCTACTTATTACAGATTAACGATGCCTTCATTTTTTCGGAAGTCAGTTCTTGTTTTTTGCTGCCTGTGTTTTTGGGGCAGCGGGTATGCACAGTCTACCGCTTCGTCGTTCAGAGTAATTGCCTTCTACACGGCCAAAAACGATCGTGCACACATTAGCTTTGTGCACGAGGCCAATCGATGGTTTCCTGAAATGGCTGCTCAATACAACTTCACCTACGACTCGACCGACAACTGGAATAATCTGAATGCCGATTTTCTGGCTACTTATCAGGTCGTTCTGTTCCTGGATACGCGCCCCGAAGAACCCGCTCAGCGGGAGGCTTTTCAAAAATATATGGAGAATGGAGGGGGTTGGCTTGGTTTCCATTTTGCCGCTTTTGCCCTAACGCCATCTGCCTATCCACAAAACTGGGATTGGTATCACAATCAGTTTCTGGGATCGGGGCAATATAAAAGCAATACCTGGCGTCCCACTTCGGCAATACTACGGGTTGAAGACCGAAAGCACCCCGTCACCAAAAAATTGCCCGAAACCTTCAAATCAGCACCCAATGAATGGTATCGTTGGGAAAACGACTTACGAACGAATCCCGATATCCGTATTCTGCTGTCAATCGATCCGGCCAGTTTTCCGTTAGGAACCGGCCCTAAGCCGCACGAAATATGGCATAGTGGCTATTATCCGGTTGTCTGGACCAATAAAAAGTACAGAATGGTGTATGTAAATATGGGTCATAACGACATAGACTACGAAAATAAAACGAACAAAGAACTGTCGTTTACCTTCGCCAACGAAACTCAGAACCAGCTTATTATCAATAGTTTACTGTGGCTGGGTAGAGGGCAAAAAAAGAAAACGAAGTAATTACTTCGCTGGTGTCGCTCTTTTGCCGGGGAGCTGGGCTGCAATTAGCTACAGCAGAGCTTGTTTTTCTGCTAATCTGTCTTGCTATTGGTCTGATTCGGCTAATTTTAGGCAACCTAACCGAAAAGGCTAACCATACGTAGTTTCTGCCATTCACGATCTCATGACAACCCGATTACTGATCACGCTCTTAACAGGCCTGCTGCTTGTAGGCTCCACTATAGCTCAGCCCATCAACGCTCCGCAGATTGACGCCTTAGTGCAGCGAACCTTAACCACATTCGATGTGCCGGGCATAGCCGTCGCCGTTATCAAAGATGGCAAGGTTATCCATTCGAAAGGCTATGGCGTGCGTTCGTTAAAAACAGGCGCTAAAGTCGATGAAAATACGCTGTTTGGTATTGCCTCGAATAGCAAAGCGTTTACGGCAGCAGCACTGGGAATGCTGATGGAAGAAGGTAAACTGACCTGGGACGATAAGGTCATTGATTACATACCGGAGTTTCGTATGTATAATCCTTACGTGACCGAGGAGTTTACCATTCGGGATCTGCTGACTCATCGGAGCGGCTTAGGTCTTGGAGCGGGCGATCTGATGTTCTGGCCCGATTCCAGCAATTTCACCATGAAAGACATTATCCATAATCTGCGCTACCTGAAACCCGTGTCGGGCTTTCGGACGAAATATGATTATGATAATCTGCTCTACATGGTGGCCGGAGAAGTGATTGAGCGGGTTAGCGGCAAGAGCTGGTCTGAGTTTGTGGAAGAGCGGATTATGAAACCACTCGGCATGAACCGCAGTGCGGGGTCTTACGAACGGCTGGCCGACAAGGTTAACGTGATTGATGCCCACGCGCCAGTTAACGGAAAAGTGCAGGTAATCAGTCGTGATATGTTTCGATTCGGGTATTCGGCCGGGGGGATCAACTCCAGCGTGGCCGATATGAGTAGATGGGTTATTGCACAGTTAAATAAAGGGAAATACGGCGATAATAAGCAGTTGTTTTCGGAGAAAATACACGCCGATATGTGGAGTCCGCAAACCATTCTGCCCGTAAGCCCAACGCCCATTCCGCCTTATAATACGCATTTTTCTGCTTATGGATTAGGCTGGGGACTCAGCGATGTGAAAGGCTACAAGCAAGTAACACACACGGGTGGTTTGGCTGGCATGGCCACGCAGGTAACTCTGATTCCTGAACTACAACTCGGAATTATTGTTTTTACGAACCAGCAATCGGGCGCAGCTTTCAGTGCCATTACGAACACCATAAAAGATAGCTATCTGGGGCTACCTGCAACCGACTGGGTTAGCCGTTACGGCGAGCGCGTGAAGCAGGGGCAGCAAGAAGCCGACAAAATTGCTAAGGAAATCTGGGAAGGAATTGCCAGCGAGCAGAGCAAAAACACAAAGTCAATTGATTTTTCGAACTATGCCGGAACGTATCGCGACCGTTGGTTTGGCGATGTAGTGCTAAGCCAGCAGGGCGGCAAATGGTGGTTTCGGTCGGTGCGTTCGCCAAAGCTAACCGGTGAGCTTTTTTATTACAAAGGCAATACATTTGTGGTTAAATGGAACAACCGGAGCCTGGATGCCGATGCATTTGTGACCTTCTCCGTCGATGATGGAATGAAACCCAGCTCCATAAAAATGAAGCCGATCTCGCCCCTGACCGACTTTAGTTTCGATTTTCAGGACCTCGATCTGCAACGGGTTAAGGAATAATTAGTCAATTGACTAATTATTCCTTCTCTTCGATTGCTTTTGTCAGTTGCGCATACCATTCTTCGCCATAAGCGCGGATGAGAGCCTCACGGACAAACTTGTAGATAGGTACATTGAGTTGTTCGCCGAAGCTACAGGCTGGGCTACAGATAGGCCAACGGTCGTAGTTGAGCGCATGAAACGACTCGTATTTGGTAACACGAATGGGATATAGGTGGCAGGAAATCGGTTTTTTCCAGTCAACTTTGCCGTCGTTATAGGCTTCTTCAATACCACACTTCAGAATGCCGCGTTCGTCCCAGGTGGCATATACACACTCGCGACCACCAACCGTTGTGGTAACAAAACCGCCGTCACCATCGGATTCGTAGCCCCCTTTTTGTTCGATTACCCGAATTCCTTCGGGCGAAAGATAGGGTTTAATCTCGTCGAAAATGCGGTCGAGAATAGCCGGTTCGTCGCCTTCCAGCGGGGCACCCATATCGCCCTCAACACAGCAGGCTCCTTTGCATTTATCTAAATTGCAGACGAAAAATTTTTCGGCGACGTCGTCGCTTATACAGGTATTTTCAATAAGAATCATAGCCATATGGCGAGCCGCAACCCGCCAGATTGTAGTAATTGTGGGTTATTAGCCCATACTTCCGTAACCGAAGTGGATCAGATTTGTAGCAGTGCTCCGGAAAAGAGTCGGCTGGCGATCGTTTCAGTATGTAAAGATACATCTCTGCAAACAAAGGTTTGTTATTTCACGAAAAAGCAAACCTGATCTAAGGCTGGAGCCAATCGCTGACTGGCGAAAATAGGTTGCATACACAAAAGCCGCTCTCAGTCAATTAAGAACGGCTTTTGTGTTGAAAAACTAAGAAGGAACTTACTTCATGATCTTGATTTTCTGGCCTTCTTTTACCCCAACGTCACTAAGATTATTCCATTCCTGAATTTGTTCGATGGTTACGCCATACTGTTTTGAAATGCGGAACATCGTTTCACCCTTAGCCACAGTATGGTAAGTTACCGATCCCTGTTGAGGACTATCGGTGCGTGGCGCGGTCTGGGCCTGGCCATTGCCTGCTTTTACCGTTAATTTCTGCCCCACTTCGAGCACATCGTTCGTTGTCAGATTATTGAGGGCAAGCAGTTCATCGACACTTAGGTCATACATTTTTGAAATACTATAATATGTCTGACCGGCTTCTACGGTGTGTGTTGCGGCTGAGCGACTGGCAGAACCGCTGATGGCAGCCCCCCGGCTAACGGCAGATGGCGAGGGTTTGACGGGTTCGGGCAAGGGCTTATTGCCCGATGAAGCAGACCGCGGATTGTTTTTAACTACGGCTGGGCTACCCGACCGGCTCGGAACGGACGATACGTCGGTTATGCTGCCATCGGCCTGCTGCTCGCTAGGGCCTTCGTAGTTCCGATCGGGTTGAGAAACCGAAGACGTTTTGACTGGGCGGCTGCTGGCATACGTATCGGCTGGTTTTTTAGGCGCAGGCGCTTTTTCGCGCTCGGGAGCAGTAGCTACCGGAACAGTTCGTGGTGCTTCTGAGGGATCGCTGGAGCGAACAATAACAACGCGCTGTGTGCCATCGTCAGTTGTTGAGCGATTGCTGCTCGTTGTGGCCGGACGATTATCGGGTGCCGGAGTGGTCGGCACTTCAACCGAGGGGCTGGTGGTCGTACGGGTTGGTTCAGGAGCGGGCGTCGTTGCGGGTTCCGATGTGCCGTCATTGGGTGTTACGCCACCACCAACGAGTTTAGGCTGGTATTTTTTGCGTTCTGAAGGATTACGGGGAATATTGTCCATCCCGCTTACCGTTCGGGGCGATCCTGTTGAGCTGCGGTCGGCTACTGTAGCGTCGGAACGGGTAGGAGGGGTAGGCGTTTGGTCGTAAACGGGGGCGGTTGGCGCATTGATGATCTCAATTGGCTTGTTGGCAGGCCGACGTTCGCGCAACCACATTACCCGACCAACGGTTAGTTTTTGCAATCGATCGATACGATTGTAGCGCATCAGTTTTTTGAGCCGGATACCATAGCGTTGCGAAATACTTCGGGTTGTTTCATCGGGCCGAACCGTGTGAAAGGGCACCAGCGCTTTCTTCATTTTCTTGGCCAGATAATACACATCCCCAACAATAATCGGGTCGCGTTCGCCCATATCATTGTAGCGCAGGAAACTCGACAGACTGATTTTTGCCTTTCGGGCCAGCGAAGCACTATTGTCGCCGGCCTGGGCCTGAATTCCGGGCAGCCCGTTAATTTCATACAGAACGGGTTCGTTTTTGCTGCTCAACCCTGTTGTTACCCGGCGTAATACCGGAAACCCTACATCGTTCTGGGCGTAATCCTGAGGTTTCTGAGAGGTACTGCTGGCAATTTTCTGACGAACATCGTTGATTTGGTTATTACCAACGGGAATAGCCATTACATACGCCTTATCTGTCGGAACGCTTTCGCCCAATACCCAGCGGTTATATTTACGAAGCTCAAATTCATCTACCCCTAATTCGTCGGCAATGGTGCGCATGCTTTTGCCACCACCATTGGCATATTCGATCAGGGCGAACTGGTTGCCAGACTGATGAAATTTGAGTGCATTTTCGATGGCAACCTTGTGGGCAAAAAACCGCAGAATATAGCGGTCTGTTCGGCCATCGAGAGCTACTTCGCGGGCATACGACCAGTCGGGAGGAATCAGTTTGGCAATGCCGCCTGCTCCAAGGTAGTAGGAATAAAGCGACGCTACCCAGTTATTAAACTGAGCATTACTTTTTTTCAGGTATTTGGCCGCTCCGTGCGTTGATGCGGTAATGCTTTTCCGTTCGTCAATCTCATCATCAACACGCATACCATGGCTGGTGGCTGTTTCGCGCTTGAACTGCCAGTAGCCGACAGCTGCCGAAGCCGATACCGCATCCGGTGTGAGCGAACTTTCCTGAACCGCGAGGTATTTGAAATCGGTCGGCACATCTTCGTCAATCAGAATGGCTTCGATCATCGGGAAATAGAGCGCCACCCGATCGAGTTTGGCTGTCCAATACTGCCGATTGGCCAGTAGTGCATTCACATCCTGCTGAACAATACGGCGGGCATCGGGGTCGAGCCGGACCGAAATATCAGCAAACGTTAGCTGTTCGGGCACTAGGGGCACCGACGTCTGTGCCGATACGATCAGACTGATTAGAGTAAGTAAGAGGGTTAGAGAGTACGTCTGTTTTTTCATAAATCGTACCGCTACGGCGGCTTGTTTAGTCATCGTAATTCAGCGTTTGCGTATCATCATTATCCCGTCGCGGACGGGCAGCAGCACATTTTCAACGCGTGGGTCGGCCTGTATTTTTTCGTTAAAAGCCAGCACTGCAGGCGTATCCTGATCCGATGGTTTTATGGGCTCAATAACCTTGCCACTCCATAGAACATTATCCGCAAGGATGAGGCCCCCCGGTCTGAGTTTGTCGAAAATCAAATCGAAATAGAGCGAATTATTCCGTTTATCAGCGTCAATAAATACCAGATCGAAGGTTTCGTTGAGTGTTGGAATAAGGTCAGCAGCCAGGCCAAGGCGAAAATCGATTTTGCTATTCAACGGTGATTGCTGCCAGTAGGAACGGGCAAAATCTTCGAGCTCTTCATTATGATCGATAGTAATCAGCACACCATCGTCGGTTAAGCCTTCGGCCAGACAAAGTGCTGAATAACCCGTATAAGTCCCTATTTCCAAAATACGTCGGGGCCGAACCATCCATGAAATCATTGACAGAAAGCGACCCTGCATATGTCCCGAGAGCATTCGGGGAGCCATAATATGAGCACGGGTATTGCGATTGAGCTGACGAAGCAGATCGCTTTCGGGCGACGTATGTGCTTCGGCATAAGCAGTAAGATTGGAGGGCAAAAAATCCATTCGGCTGACTCGGTTATACCATCTCGTTTGCCAGAGCGAAATAACCAATGGGCTGGTTTAAGTAAAAGTAGTATTTTTTAGGTAACGAACGTTCAAAATGAGATCGTAGTACTAAAAAAATAGTATTAGGTAGCAAAACGAAGGCTATAGTCTATTTTTAGAATCGATCAGAATCGTTACAGGACCATCGTTCAGGAGGGATACTTTCATGTCGGCACCAAATTCGCCGGTCTGAATGGGCTTCCCCAAATCAGCCGACAATTGAGCGATCATGGTTTCATAGAGCGGAATGGCTACTTCGGGCCGGGCCGCGTCGATGAAGCTGGGCCGATTTCCTTTTTTAGTGCTGGCATGTAGGGTAAACTGGCTGATCAATAGAATATTGCCTCCAACTGTAGCCAGGTCCAGGTTCATTTTGCCGTCGGAATCGCTGAAAATACGCATACCGACAATTTTTTTGCTAAGCCATTCAACATCTTCGCGGCTATCGGTATGTGTAATGCCAAGTAAAATCAGAAAGCCTGTTTCAATCTGGCCTTTGGTCTGGTTGTCGATCGTGACCGAAGCCTGAGAAACGCGTTGAATAACAGCAAGCATAATTCAAAAGGGAAAGCAATGGATCAATGAAAGCCCGATCGTGGGTTGGGCATACCGGGCTTAAAATTAGTGACGAACTGGCGGAAGTCGAAAAAAAGACTCAATTAGCCATCCAATAAAACGCGTAGCCAAGCTATCCATAAGCCCTGCACTCCCCGAATATCGATCAGAGGACTCCCCTGCGAATTCTGCTGGTAAAACCAGATAGGCTGGGTATAATCGGTTATGATGCCTTTAAACGGAAACCATTGATCGAAGGCCGTTGCTCTATGGATCTAAGTTTCCGAAAAAATTAGCACTTTGTGCCCGGAAGCAACACGGGAGGCCTGTATGCTGAACCGGGAGTTTATGACCGACGTATCGGATACAGAGTCACCAGCCGGATTGCTTGTTTTGAGCGAACGGTAGTGTTCGTCGATGATTTTTGCGGGTGAGGGAAATGTTGGAAAAATTCTAAACTTTGTTGATGTTGGATGATGGAATTTGCCTTTTGTTTTTGAGCATAATAGGTGCTTGTAGATGGATTATTTTTTGTTGTTTAGCTGATAAATTTTTCCTAATTTATTGAAATGAAAATACTGAAAAAGTTAATCTTATTGATGAGGAAAAGGATTGGTTTTTCGGCGGCTTCTTTTTATATTTGAGCTATGAAGCACATATCAATCCTAGTCCCTAAAGGCGCTATTTTAGGGAGTCTTGAAGGCTCCCGACAACTGCTTAGCCAGGTAAATGAATTTATGAAAGGCAGGGGCGAATCACCCATGTTTAAAGTGCAGCTTGTAGGCCTATCGAAGGAGACTCGGCTAGGGGGTGGCCTTTTTACGGTCAACACAGACCTACTAATCGACGATGTGCAGAAAACCGACCTCATTATTATTCCAGCGATCGATGGTGAGATTAACAACGCTATCGAAATAAACCGGGCATTTATTCCCTGGATTATCAGGCAGTATGAAAACGGGGCTGAAGTAGCGAGTTTGTGCCTTGGAGCCTTTTTGCTGGCTTCTACGGGGCTTTTGACGGGAAAACGGTGTGCTACTCACTGGATGGCTGCCAACAACTTTAAGCAGATGTTTCCGGATGTGGAATTGGTGACCGAGAAAATCATCACCGATGAACAGGGCATTTATTCAAGCGGTGGAGCATTCTCGTATCTGAACCTCATTTTATACCTGATCGAGAAGTATGCAGGCCGTGATATTGCCATTCTGTCGGCCAAAGTTTTCGCTATTGAAATAGATCGGGAAACGCAATCACCATTTACTATTTTTCAGGGGCAAAAAGGGCATGAAGACGAACCAATAAAAAAAGCACAGGAATTTATAGAGACAAATTTTCAGGAAAAAATAACAGTCGATCAATTAGCTTCTATGTTTGCACTTGGCCGGAGAAACCTGGAGCGACGGTTTAAAAAAGCTACAGCAAATACGGTCTCCGAATACATACAGCGCGTGAAAATTGAAGCAGCCAAAAAAGGACTGGAAACCAGCCGGAAAACAATCAACGAATTGATGTATGATGTAGGCTATAATGATACAAAAGCCTTTCGAACGGTATTTAAAAAAATAACCGGAATTTCACCGTTAGATTATCGAAATAAATACAATAAAGAAGCACTAAATTAGTGGGACTTTGTTGCATGGGTTATACTACAATCCCTTCCGCCTAGCTCATGCAACAAAGCCAAATTTATGAGAATTTTTGTTCTACTTTTGTCATAATATCATCTACGTCCAGTCCGGCTTTTTCAACTTCTTTTGCAAAATCCATTAGTTTCTTCTGGAGACTTTCGGGAGCTTTTGCCAAATCTGGAATACCATCACTATCGAGATACCCCCCGTCTATATACTTTTGGTAAATTGCACATCCTGCCTCGATGAACATTTCTTCGAGTGTCTCTTTGTCTGAAAGGCTGGTCTTTCCACCTGAAGGGTTATCAGATTGAGGAACATCAGGATTATCAAGAGTATTCCAATCAATATCGCTCATAGAAAATGCTTTTATTTTGGTGTGAAAATTATAAAAAAACTATATTAGGTGCAAACCTAGCGGCCTTGCTATGCACCAAAGGTAATTAGTAGTAGACATCTGCGGCTCCGTTCGCAATACAATTACGAACAAGCCGCAGATGAGCATTACTTCGAAGCAACGGGAGTGCCTGGCAATGATGTGGGTTGAGCCGTTTGGATAGCTACAATTTTCCAGGCGTTATCTTTTTGTTTCAGTAAATGGCTGTATAAGAGTTTGGCCGGGTTACTCGGGTTTGTGAGGGTGCCATAGACCATAATGAAATTATTATCAATCGATTCGGCCCGATCGACGGTATGTTGTGATGCCGAAGTGCTGGCTAGTTTCATCAGGTCGGGCAGCGTTTCTGAGCCAGTACCAACTGCACCTGATTCATTTCTGATAAGAGCTTTTTTATCGACCACAGACCATAGGCTGGCCGTATCGCTTGTGCTGTATGCCTTTAGGTAAGTCGCTTCTGTGCTGTGCGCAATGGAATCTACGGCTTGTTGAGAGAGCGGGCCACCGGGTTTGGGCTTGTTGCCACGAACCAGCATTTTTCCGGCATTTGCCAGCTTATCGAATACGGGTACATCGGCAGCAATACCAATGGCGAAAACAGCAGCCAGTGCCGTTGGAATAATAAACTCTTTTCGAATACCACCTGTTTTACGGTCCTGGGAATAGCCTTTGAGCGAAGCCCAGTTATTGACGATGTGGAATACAGCGGCAATCACAAACAGAATGCCGAACCAGGCATGCGTGTGTTCGACGGGATGAGTACCCTGCCCGAAATAAATTAACAGGCCAGTACTGGCTAAAACGAGAAAGGCCAGTGCAACAGAGAGGCTAACTAAGTTTTTTGATTTCATTTTAGGTTAATTAACAGGCAAAAATAAGCGTTGGATGGCACGCATTGGGTGATTAAAGAAATTTAATTTTGCTTTAAAACAAGGAATCCCTCCGGCACCGCCAGAGGGATTAACCACCAACCTATTCTAATTAAGATTTTTGATCAGAGGTTGGGCTTTTATTTGCGTGGACGCCCACTACGACTTCCTCCAGTACTACCTTGTCCAGATTGCTGTTGTTGCTGGCCACCGCCATTGTCATCGCCACCACCTTCGCCATTTTTCAGGTCGTCGTTGTTAATCGATTTGCGGTTTCTGCGGGGAGCGTCGAAGCTCATTTTACCTAACTGATAGCTGAATGTCAGACGAACGCCTGCGTTGTAGTAGTTCGTTGTTGTATTCTGCATAAGAATTGGTGACGACAGTTCTGAATGCATCGTGAACGGATGGTTCAGGAAGTTCTCGGCAGCCAGGCCAATGCTGGCTTTTTTATCTTTAAATTCTTTTCGAATACCCAGGTTGTAGAAGTACATACTGGTCTGATAGCCCTGAAGCTGTACCTGTTTGCCGCGCATGCCACCGAAGACCTGGAAAGCCCAGCCATTCGAAAGCGACACACTACCATTTAACCGACCCGAAATGACCCAACCCGAGTTTGAAGCCGCATAAATGGGGTTCGCATTGTTGTTGGTCAGACTAACATGATAGAGGTCGATACCACCACCAATTTGTAGTTTAGAAAACAGGTTGGCGTTGCCAAACAGGTTTAGACCATAAGCATTCTGATGGCCTACGTTCTGATAGGTAGTCCGAATGACCTGCGTATTGACGTCGCCAATTAACTGCTGAGTTACGTCGCGTACGGCCGTAATTTCATTGTTAGTGCGCCGGGCAAACAACGTTGCATTCAGATACAGACCTTTGATATTTGTGCTGGTACCGAACTCAAAGTTATCGGTCAATTCGGGCGATAGCAGAGGGTTTCCCTGAGAGATATTGGTTGGGTTCGATATATTAATATTGGGGTTCAGAAACTGAATGCCTGGGCGCTGAATCCGGCGGTTATATGCCAGTTTAATAATCTTGCCTCCTTTCAGGCTCTTCGAAATATTGATACTCGGCACCAGGTTTCCATAATCTGGAATGTCGGTTTGCTGACCTGCCGTTTCGTTGCTGAACTTAGCATTGATGAAGGTATATTCGTAGCGGGCACCGGCCTTGATGGTGTATTTGTTTTTGGTAGACAGGGTATACGACAAATAAGAAGCGGCTATGTTCTGATTGTAGAACAAAGTATTGCCTTTGCGGGTCGGGTCGGTCTGGAAATCACCTTCGGCACCGCTCGCAATAAAGTATTGATAGTCGCTATTGGCCTGCCGGAAAATACCTTTGGCACCAAATTCCAGCATCTGATTTTTCTTGATCGGCGTCTGGTAATCGGCCTGGAGTGTTGTTTCCTGGTTATAGCTATTGTTGTCGTTTTTCTGGCGGGATGTAATCGTTTCGAAATCGGTATTATTCAGAATATCGGCTACAAAATTGTTGGTTCGGTTATTCCGGCTGTATAAGGCCAACAGGCTAAATTCCTGCTGCGGTTTGTACGTACGGGTATACGTTATGTTAGCATCAACTGTACCCGATAGATCTTTGGTTTGCACATTCCGGTCGTTTACCGATGGAAAATACCCCGTAGGCTGGAAGGTCTGAGTCAGCAAATTATATTGATTGGCTGTTCCATTGCGGGCACCGTAGCGAAGGCTGGCCGTCAGCGACGTGTTTTTATCAATATCGTAATCCCAGCCTAACTGATAATTGCCAAACAACCGGCTCGACAGGGTGTTGGCCGTTTGTAGCGTATGCACATCACCCGTGCTTGATTTTGTTGTCTGGTCATTGCTGAATGAGCCACGGACATTGTATTCGGCCCGGCCAAATCCTCCCAGACTAAAGCCCATTTTCCCGGTCCGCAAATTGCCGTTCAGCCCCAGGTTGCTACCCCGGTTTCCAACACCACCGTTTACGTTCAGCGTAGCGCCCTGTAAGGTATTTTTCTTCGTAACAATGTTAATGATCCCTGCCGACCCTTCAGCATCGTATTTGGCCGACGGGCTGGTAATGACTTCTACCGTCTTGATCATGTCGGCCGGAATTTGCTTCAGCGCATCGGCCACGCTGCTGGCCATAATGGTCGACGGCTTGTTGTTGATCAACACAGTTACGTTGCTGCTACCACGGAGGCTAACATTACCATCCAGGTCAACCGAAAGCATAGGAACCTTCCGCATTACGTCGCTGGCATCACCCCCTTTGGCCGTAATATCTTTATCGGCATTGTAAACAAGACGGTCAACTTTTTCTTCAATCATGGCCGCCTGCCCAACTACGTTTACTTCTTTCAGGGTTTTTACATCCGAAGCAAGTTTAATGGTGCCCATGTCGATATCCGTCCCCTTGCCAATGGTAATTACTTTAGAACGTTTATCCTTGTAGCCAATAAACGTATATAAAAGCCGATAGCGGCCCGGAGCCAGCTTATTGAGGCTAAATTTGCCCGAAGCATCGGCCGTTGTTCCATCGATTGGTTTGTTGGTAGTTGTACTCAGAACAGCGACTGTTGCAAATTCGACAGGCTGATTGCTCGTTGAGTCAATGATAACCCCCGATACCTTGCCATTGCCGCGGGCAATTGGCTCCGATTCAGAAGCCGTTGGAGCGGCTTGTGGCTGGATTTTGGCTGGTTGGGCAGATTGTGTTTGATTAGCTGGTAGAGTAAATGTGTCAGGGGCTGTTGTTGTACTATTGGGAGTTGGATTGGCTGGTGTGGCAAAAGGGTCAGGGGCAGTATTTGCCGGTGTTGTTGCTGTTCCACTGGCTGGCGACCCAGGTGTCGTTGACACCTGTGCCCAGGCAGTTGTTGAGCTAACGATGAGTATAGACAGTAATAGCGTTTTCATGATGTTCGGAATTGGTGCCTCAAAATTGGGGCTTATATAGTACGTCCGAAAATCAATCTGGCCGAATGCCGATTTTTTAGTGCTGAAACGGGCGATTGAGCAGGGGAAGGCAATGTTGCCGGGTTCAGGTAAATTACTTATAACAGTGGTTGGTCTTACTCGTTACGTTCTTTCACGACAGTCAGAAAGCTCTTGGGAATCGAGGCCTCAAACCGCATTGGCTCGCCCGTAATCGGATGCTCAAAGGCAAGCACTTCGGCATGAAGCCCCAGGCGACCAATTGGGTCAAAGGTGGCACCATATTTGGCGTCGCCAACCACCGGGTGGCCAATATCCTGCATATGTACCCGGATCTGATTTTTACGGCCAGTTTCCAGCTCCAGTTCGAGTAACGAAAAATTATGGGCCGATTTCAGAACCCGATAATTGGTGGTGGCTAGCTGACCATTCTCCGGGTTCTGACTCGAGTATACAATCAGAGCTTTGCTTTCTCGCAAATAAGAGGTAATTGTGCCTTCTTTTGGGTTAGGAATCCCTTCTACCAGAGCAACATACGTGCGCTGTTTGGTAGTCGAATTCCACGATTCCTGCATTAGCTGCTGGACTTTTTCGCTTTTGGCAAAGATCATAACGCCCGAGGTTTCCCGGTCGAGCCGATGGATGATAAACAACCGGTTTTTAGGGTTTTCCAGCTTGATATAATCACTCAGAATACTATAGGCTGTCCGAATTTTTTCTTTGTTGGTAGCCATTGAGAGCAGCCCGGCCTGTTTGTTGATAACAATCAGAAAAGGATCTTCATACAGCATCGTAAGACCCCGATATTGAGTAGAAACCGAGGCTCGGGTAGCGCCAATGGTAACTGTCTGGCCTGCCCGTAACGGATGATTAAATTGCGTATACACCTTTCCGTCAATGGTGATCTGTTTATTACGCAGTAATGATTTAATGTTGTTACGATTCTTGTGCGGTAACTGACGAATCAGAAACGTCATCAGTTCAGAGGGTTCAGCTACCGTGAAGCTGATATCTTTATGTTGACCGCGTCGTGAGCGGGGCAGATCGGATTTTTCCATTGGCAAAGATACTGATTCGACCTCGTATACTACGGTTGAAACGAATTTATACTTGTGAGTTGACGGTTCGTATGCTTAAGAAAGAGAAAGCACTAACAAAGACAAGGAGACAAAAAATAACTTTTTTGCGTTTGGACTAGTTACCGAAAGTTACTTTTTCAGTCATAACTACCTGATTTAGTAACTAAGATCGGCTGAATTTGCGGATTATACGGTAGGTAAAAAAAATACAAGTAAAATAACCGCAAGAGTTAATGATTAATAGTAAACTTACTTATATTTTCGTCCGTGAAATTTGTCGATAAAGTAAATTTATACTTTAATAAATAGGTTTATTATACGTCTATGAAGATAGGGCAGTTGAGATTTGTGGATGGAAATTGGGAGCAAATCTCAGAAACGCCGGGTTTCCAGCCCGAGAAAGCACATTTAGTCTTAACCTTTGGCGAGCGTAAACTGCTTGAATCCACAATCCCCTATTCATACCTGCATGCTTTGTACCCCAACGCTCAGATTGTTATCAATTCGACATCGGGCGAAATAATTTCCGACAAAGTACAGGATAATTCACTCGTAGTTACGGCCATTGAGTTCGAAAAATCGACGGTTCGAACGGTTCAGGTCGATATTTTCGATCATAAAGAAAGCTACCAGGCAGGAGAGGCCATTGCGCACGCACTCGATGATGCCAATCTGGCTGCTATTATCCTTATTTCGGACGGTGGCGTTGTAAATGGGAGCGATTTAATAGAAGGTACAAACCGAAGTCTGAATCGCCTGGTGCCCGTGATAGGGGGGTTGGCTGGCGATGCCGACCGTTTCGAACGAACATTGGTGGGGGTGAATCAGGACCCTGCGGCTGGGAAAGTTGTTGGTATTGGCTTATACGGTGCTGACCTGAAAGTTGGTCATGGTTCAATGGGGGGCTGGGATGTGTTTGGACCGGAGCGGGAAGTGACCAAATCGTCTTATAACGAACTATACCAGATCGACGATCGAATTGCCCTGGATCTATATAAAGACTATCTTGGGAAATATGCCGATGGACTGCCCGGAACGGCGTTGCTTTTTCCTCTGTCGATTCGGGTTACACCCGATTCGAAACCGCTGGTTCGTACTATTTTGTCGATCGATGAAACGGCTAAGAGTATGACTTTTGCGGGCGACATTCCCGAAGGAGCCCGAGTCCGGTTTATGCGGGCAAATATGGACCGGCTGGTCGAAGCTTCGGCAACGGCCGCTCAGAAATCGCTTCAACAGCTAGGAAAGACTCCCGAGCTGGCTTTATTGATTAGCTGTGTTGGACGTAAACTGGTGCTGGGCCAACGTACGGAAGAAGAAGTGGAAGTAGCCCGTGATATTTTTGGCAACCAACCCATTATGACGGGTTTTTATTCTTACGGCGAAATTGCACCGGCAGGCCCCGCTACCCCCGGCGAACTGCACAACCAAACCATGACAATTACTATTCTGTCTGAACAATAAACAATGGAGGTAAATTCTCTACATAAAATACTAAAACGTCAGATCAACCGGCATTTGACAACAGAGTGTTTGCAGCATGAACGCTTTCTGCAGTTTATTCAGGCTGTAAATGAATCGTACCTAAACTTTGACCGTGATAAAGAATTACTCGAACATTCGGCGCTCATAAATGAGCGCGATTATTCGGAGATTAACGATAAATTAAAGGAAGAAGTTAGTCAGCGACGACAATCGGTTGAGAAACTAATAGAAGCCATTCATCTCATTGAAGTTCCCGACGATGAGGGAAAGGCCGATTTTGATCCTAATAATCTGGTTGGATTAGTGGCTTTTTTACAACGCCAGATCGAATACCGGAAAAAAATTGAAGATGAACTACGCCATGCCAAAGAGGTAGCCGAACAGGCTACTCAGGCTAAGTCGGATTTTTTGTCGATGATGAGTCATGAAATTCGGACGCCACTGAATGGTATTGTAGGTATGACGTATCTCATGCTTCAGGAAGAAGTGCCACCCGCCCTGACCGAAAACCTGAAAACCCTCCAGTTCTCAATAGAACATCTCCAGGCATTGATCAACGATATTCTGGACTTCAGCAAAATTGAAGCCGGAAAAGTTGAACTGGAAGATATAAATTTTGACCTGAAACACCTGGTTTCGAATATCAAACGGGCTCAGCAGGCGAAAGCGCAGGAAAATGGCAACCGTATTCGCTTGATGATCGATGATGACATTCCGGATTCGTTAATGGGTGATTCGCTACGAATTGGCCAGGTGCTTACCAACCTCGTTTCGAATGCAATTAAATTTACCCGCAATGGTACAATAACCATTGAGCTATCGCTGGAAAACCGAACTGCCGATCGGGCTTCCATTTTTGTGTCTGTGCAGGATACGGGCATCGGCATACCTAAAGAAAAGCAGCAGGCCATCTTCACAATGTTTACTCAGGCAAACTCGGCCACAACCCGTAAGTTTGGTGGAACGGGCCTGGGGCTGGTAATTACCAAAAAATTGCTCGAACTCTACGGCAGTACTATTCGCATTGAGAGCGAAGAAGGGAAGGGTGCTACCTTTTCGTTTATTCTTGACCTTGCCATTGGCAATACATCGGCTCCGGCAATAGTGGTGCCCGATACGGTTGATAATAAAACGTTGAGAGGCTTAAAAATTCTGCTTGTAGAAGATTATCCAGTCAATGTAAAAGTAGCACTGAAATTTCTGTCGATGTGGGGTATTAACGTCGAAACAGCCGAAAATGGTCAGATCGGTGTCGACAAATGCCGGGAGGGACAATTTGACCTGATATTGATGGACTTGCAGATGCCCGTAATGGATGGTTACACGGCCGCTCAGGAAATACGAAAAATTAATGCCGATGTACCCATAATAGCGCTCACCGCATCTGCTACATTTAGCAACCGCGACCGGGCTGTATTAGTCGGAATGAGCGATTACGTTACAAAACCCTTTAATCCTAAAGATTTATTTAATAAAATTGCCAAGTATAGCCAGCGTCAGATAAGTGCTTAACCGTGCTTGGCTCTGATGCTGCTCAATACTTCATAAACGAAGTGCTATGGAGGCATCAGATAAAAATCTCGTAGCGGTTATCGACTATGAGCGACTGGTTAGTTTATATGGTGATAACCCAAGGTTAATTCGAAATACCTTTGGGCTGTTTCTGGACAGTGTATTGCCGGATTTTGAAAAACTTGATCGTGATGTCTATTTGCAGCAATGGCCGGAAATAGCAAACGCCATGCATCAGGTACTGCCCTGGCTGGGTATGGTTGGCCTTACGCAACTGGAAACAGATTTTCGGAATCTGGAGGATATGGTGAAAGGAAACCCCCAATCAGAACCGTTTCTTACGGCCTGGGGTCAGTTCAAGTCGGGATTTGATCTGGGAGTTGTGAAGATTAGAGACGAGCTAGCCCGAATGAATGACCTGGCATAGAATGGTTTTTCAGGACAACGCCGATTTCCCGGATCATTTTCCTAACCATTCCTTAAACTCGGTCATACGGTCTCCGCTCACAAAAACATCGTGTTTCGTTTTGGGCACCAAATCCAGTTTTAGTTTGCCCGCCGAAAAGGTATGAATAGTCTGTATAGCAGGCAACGATACCAGATACTGTCGGCTGATTCGGAAAAACTGCTTTGGGTTAAGCAATTGAGTGAGCTTATCGAGGCTATAATCGACTGGCAGAGTCAGCCCATCTTTCGTGACAAGAAACACCACTTTTTCTTCCAGGAAAAAATAAGCGACATCGTTTGTGTCGATACTTCTGATTTTGGTGCCCACCGTAATCATGAACCGATCTTTATATTCGGTTTGTTTCTGTCTGCCAATAAGGTTTAAAATGGTTTCCAGGTCGGGGGCAGAGCTGGCCTGGCCAAATTGCTTTTTTAGCGCTTTATATTTTTCGATGGCAGCAACAAGTTCATCGTAGTTAATCGGTTTAAGTAAGTAATCGATACTGTTTACCTTAAACGCCTGAATCATGTATTCATCGTAGGCGGTCGTAAAAACAACGGGGGTGTTTAGCTCGGCCTGTTCAAAAATTCGGAATCCCAGATCATCTTCCAGATGAATATCCATAAATACCAGATCGATAGTGGGCCGGTCGGGTTCATTTAGCCAGTCTACAGCCTCGGCTACCGACGGAATCCGGTTAAGTACCTTAATTGCCGGATCGTATTTGAGCAGAAGACTTTCAAGTCGTTTGGCCGTTAGGTTCTCGTCTTCAATAATGACTACATTCATAATTGTTCAAGAGCGAATGCACGAAAGAGGTAGATGGCAGCCGTGCATTCTGTTTAGCTTAGTAGCGGTACTTTTACAATAAAACTGCCCTCATTCTCGCCAACCCAAACCGATCGTTCTGTGAGCATGGCATAGCGGGTAATGATATTCTGTAATCCGACTCCTGTTGATGTTTCAGATTGAGGACGTATTTGCAGATTGTTCTGAACAACCAGGCACTCGCCCTCTACCCGAATGTGTACATGTAAAGGTTCTTTGGCCGACATGCGATTATGTTTCACCGCATTTTCGACCAGTAACTGCAATGTCAGCGGAGCAATGCTATAGCGATTCTGATCGGCTTCCGGTACATTGATAACAACATCAAATTTGTTTTCAAAGCGGATATTCAGCAAAAACCGATAGGCCTGAATAAACTCCAGCTCGGTTTTGAGCAGCACCCGCTCATTATCTTTCTGTTCCAGAATATAGCGATACGCTCTGGATAACTGGTCGATGAATTTTTCGGATAAATCGGCATCGGCATGAACCAATGACGACAGGATGCTCAGGCTATTGAACAGAAAATGGGGGTTTACCTGACTTTTCAGGGCCGCAAACTGGGCCTGAACATTTTCCTTTTCGAGTCGTTCGGCCCGCACCTGAACATCTTCCAACTGGCGGTAGGCCCGGCGGTTGGCTGCCAGATAAAAGGCCGATAACATGGCCATAACAGTCATACCGTTATTGCTGCGCCGTCGTTGTTCGGTTCGTTTGCGACGTTCTTCTACAACGTTTGGGCTGGGTTTAGTACGTTGAGCATCCTGATCGCGGACAATTCCAAAACGTTGTTGAAGGGTATCGTCAACACTATGCCAGAGCGTATAAAAGCCAATATTGAACACTACTGCCAGCGCACTGGCAATACCAAGTGTAGCTAGTTGTGCCGGAATTCTGAATTCAATTAGAAAACCATCGCCAAAGCTTTTAAAAAGCCGTTGCTGTAGCCATTCTGTTACTGTTATCCAGGCATAGAAAAATAAAACACTCAATATTGTTTCCAGAATCCAGAAAGGGATGCTCCGGACAATCAGCGCCCAACTAAAGGTCGCAATCGCTACATAGAGCCGAATAGGCCAGTAAATGACAAACACACTTAAAGCGAGTTGCCACTTTTGCCGATTGGTCAGGCGATATGTCAGGGGGGGAATAGCCATTATACAAATCTAATTATAGCTAATAACCGACAAAAATGAAACGAGCGGAATGCCCATTTCGCTAATCTGAATGACGCCATTCTGTTTGTGAGCAGGTCACTAGAGAAATGAAAACGTCTTTTATTGAGGTTATTTAGGGATTGAACCGCTATTCTACGGCTATTTTCTTAAAGTTGGGCTATCTGGGTCTGCCTTTAAAGTGGCGAGGCTGCTTTGAACAGTACATACAATTGTGCTACATCGGATGTACATTTGTTGCAAATCTGATCCAATATGAATCGTTTTTTGCTGGGAATAGCTGTGCTTTTGGCAGGCTGCGGCACGTCATCGAAAAAAAATGACAAGCCAGAAGCAGGCCAACTGGCTGCTCCGTTCAAATTGCCCTATACATTAACAGCCTCTACCGAAAAGTATACGCTGCCCAAAGAACTAGAGGAAATTTCGGGACTAACATATTACAAAAAAGACCAGTTGTTGTGCGTGCAGGACGAAGAAGCGGTGGTGTTTGTATACGATACGCAAAAGAAAGCCGTTGCCAATAGCTTCGGGTTTGGCGGATATGGCGATTTTGAAGGTATTGAGTACGTAAACGGTGAGGTGTATGTGCTCGAAAGCAACGGAAACCTGTTTCGGTTCGAGCCTGAGTCGAAACAGATAGGACGTACAAAAACCGACTTACCCAAAAAAACGGAAGTGGAAGGACTGGGTTACGATCCCAAAACCAAACGCTTGCTGATTGCAGTTAAGAACGGGAGTCAGTCTAGCGATAAGGCAGTTTATTCATTCGATCTGCTTAATAAAGCGGTTTTTAAGGATATGAGCCTTAATGACGACCAACTCGAAGCGGCAGGCATCGATCCGAAAACCTACAAGCCTTCAGCTATTGCGGTGCATCCACTCACGGGTGAGTGGTATATGCTGACATCGGCCGGAAAACGGTTGCTGATTACAAATCGACAGGCTAAAATTTTGTATTCCGAGCCGCTTGACCCCAAGCAATTTCGTCAGCCAGAAGGTATCTGCTTTGCGCCTAATGGCGATATGTTTATTTCCAGCGAGGGCGATGGCAAAAAAGGATATATTCTGAAGTTTGACTATAAGCGGTAAGTTTATAGTGGCTCCGCCTATCGTCTTACGATAATTAAATGCAGCGCACTGAAAACTTATTTCACAACGAACCTCGGCGGATGAGGCCGAATGGATTTTTTATTTTCTCAAATCGTCGGCTAAGCATTAGCTGGGCGGCCGTACGGCCCATTTGTTCATGATCGGTCGACACCACCGTGATGCCATTGGCCAGTACTTCTTTGAGCGGAGTTTCGTTGAATGCCAAAATGCCAACATCCTGCCCCAGAATCATGCCGTGCTGACGAGCCTGACGGACAAGTTCGGCCAGATCGCTGTCTTCAAGAACGATATAGGCCGTATGTAATTCAATGGTATACTGGTTGGTTGTGTCCAGAATGGCGAAATCTTTTTTGTGATGAATCGCATAATTCCGGAAGCCACGTACAATATCTGTTGGGTAATGAACATCTTTCGGGAAAATCAGAATCAGTTTCTGGTATTTTTCCAGTAAATCGGTCCCGGCTTCCAGCGCTTCATATAGATCATGTTCAAAGTCCTGATAAACAGCGACATGATTTCCCGTCAGATCGGGAATGTTTTTATCGAGCAAGACCAGTTTTTCGGAAGGAATCCCGGCCAGGAGAGCCTGAAGATTGACGGGGCGTGATGCCTGTTCGTAGAAATGGGGCATCACAACATAGTACTGATACAGATCCTGATTTTCGCGAATTAAGTGGGCAAACTGAGCGGCATCGTGGTGATGCAGGCGCAGATCAACAACCGTTCCTGGTCCTAATTCATCGAGCAGGGCGTAATAAATGATTTTTTTATAGGCACTGAGCTTATTCATCAGGAGCAGAACCCGTAACTGATCGGGGCTTTCTCGCCGGATAAAGTACCCCTTTCCCCGTACCGACTGAATAATGCCTTCTTTTTTTAGAAATTTATATGCTTTTTCGACCGTGTCGCGGGCCAGATAAAACTCCTCACTAAGTTCATTAATAGAGGGGAGCTGTTCGTCGCGATGTAATGAACCTGTTTCGATGCCATGTAATACCGCTTCTACAATCTGGCGGTACTTTGGCGTACTGGAACGTTCATTTATAGTCAATTGCATAAAGCGTGCAGGGGTTAGGTTGGCTGGTTTTCAGAATAATTAAGCGAAAATACTGTTGGGTGGTATCCAGTAACAGTCGCCAAATTACTCATTTACCAATGGATAAGTTAAAATACTGGAATTTTAGTAAATAAAATTAGATTCTTTGAAGGTAAACCAGTTTTCTGATTTGGAAGAATAGTTTAGGTTTCAGTCTATGAGTTCACAATTAGCTGTTAATTTTAGCCACCTCAATCATCAACGCCACCAATAAGCGATGCCAACCCGCCGTTCGCTGCTTAAAACAGCGGTTTTTGCTCCTTTTTTGCCGTTCTCGTCTGAGCGGTTCTCAACAACTAAGCCAAATCGGCTAAAGCCTGGCGATACGGTAGGGCTAATTTGTCCGGCGGCTCCGGCCTACAGTCGCGAAACCGTTCAGATAACCATTGAGTCGTTGCAGGCATTGGGTTTTAAAACGAAACTTGGAACGCATTTTTATGACCGATACGGATATCTGGCCGGGCACGATGCCGACCGGGCAGCGGATCTGAATGCAATGTTTGCCGATTCGTCGGTAAGTATGATCATGGCCATGCACGGTGGTTGGGGCTGTGCCCGTATTTTGCCACTGCTCGATTATGAGCTCATTCGGCGTAATCCGAAAATTTTGATTGGTTATAGCGATATCACAGCGTTGCTGCTGGGCATTCACGCCCAAACAGGATTAGCAACCATGCATGGGCCCGTGGGAGCCGTTACCTGGAATTCATTTAGTGTAGGCTGGCTGCGGGAGGTATTGATTGATGGTCGGGCCGTAACGTTCCAGAATCCTGAAAAAAAAGAAGATAACCTGACTCAGACAAAAGATCGGATTTTTACCCTGCGATCTGGCCAGGCCCGTGGTCAACTGGTAGGTGGTAATCTGACGGTGCTGTCGCATTTGCTTGGGTCGCCTTACCTGCCCGACTGGAAAGGCAAGATTCTGTTTGTAGAAGACACACACGAAGATATTTACAGCGTAGACCGGATGTTAACGCATCTGAAACTGGCGGGTGTATTGGAGCAACTGGCGGGCTTTGTGTTTGGGAAGTGTACTTCCTGCGAGCCCGGTAGCGGTGGCTATGGCTCGCTAACGTTCGACGATGTGTTGACCGACCAGGTTGTACCGTTGAACGTGCCTGCTTTTGCGGGGGCCATGATTGGACACATCACCGACAAATTTACGGTTCCAATTGGGATCAATGCCGAAATCGACGCCGATAAGGGCACGATTCGGTTGCTGGAAAGCGCCGTACTATAACTCGAAAGTCGCATACTTCCTTTTTTTGTCTACTATCCAACCCGCATAAATCGAACGAGTTTTTCCAGGAACAGGACCATGCTTCCCAACACCTTACCCCCGCATTATCACCGTTTTTCGCATTCGTTACTATCGCTGGCTATTCTGGCAGTGGCTATTTATCTGGGACAGGATATTCTGGTTCCATTGGCTATGGCAGGTTTGTTAGCCGTACTGCTCCGTCCTGTTGAAAATCGTCTGAACCGACTGGGGCTGCACAAAGTAATTTCCATTAGCCTGGCTTTACTACTGGCGATCATTCTGTTGGCGGGCGTTACGGTTTTGTTGTCGATGCAACTGGCCGATTTTACGGACGATATTCCTAAGCTGAAACGGAATATCAACGATGTATATCACGACATCCAGCGGTGGATTCGACGCGAATACAATGTCAGTTACCGACAACAGAACAAATACATCGAGAAGGCGCAGACGCAAACACTCGATACCTTACAGAGCCCAGATACGATCAGTGTACTGGCGGGCCCGCTGGGAACCATGACGCTCATTCCAATCTATGTGTTTTTGCTGCTGTACTATCGCTCAATGCTGCTCTATTTTGCGGTTGTGCTATTTCCCGAAAAACATGCCGCTCAGGTGCGCGAGGTGCTGACCGAAATTAAAGGTGTGATTCAGAGCTATATGGTTGGATTGCTAGTCGAAACAATTACCGTTGCTGTTCTGAATTCGGTGGGCTTGTTGCTGTTGGGCGTCCGATATGCGGTGTTGCTGGGCGTGTTTGCCGCTATTTTAAATCTGGTTCCGTATATCGGCGGTCTCATTGCAACTGCCCTGACGGTGTTAATCACATTTAGTAATCAGCCAGATATTGGCGTATTGCTGGGCGTTGTTGGCGTCTTTCTGTTCGTGCAGTTTATTGATAACAATGTGCTGGTACCACTCATTGTTGCCTCCAAAGTCCGGGTCAATGCGTTAGTGTCAATTGTTGGAGTACTGATAGGTGGGGCTTTAGCCGGTGTATCGGGAATGTTTCTGTCGATTCCGGCCATCGCCATTTTGAAAGTTATTTTCGATCGGGTTGAGAGTTTGCGTGCCTGGGGAATACTGCTGGGCGATCAGAGCCCCGAAGAATTGGGAAACAACCTGCTTCGGCTATCACGACGACGCCGGAAAACAGCAGAGGCTGAAAATCTTAAGGCCAATCCGTCGTAAGCATATCAGGTAATAGGCAGTAATACCCCAGTACTTAGCTATAAAGTTTCTTGATAACTTCCTGCTGCGTACGAACAAAATTCTGCCGCTCGGCGGGTTGACTTAACAGGGTGCCGGGCGGATAAATTTTATGCTCGGAATAGCTCTGAATGTATAGCTCAAATCGTTGACGCGCCAGCAGGTTGGCGGCTGCTGGCCGCTGACGGAATTCGCGCAGAGCGGCCAGGTCAATATCGGCATTGGCGACCATGCTTTCGCCATACCCGGCTTCGGCCAGTATCAGGCCTTTCGGATCAATAATTCGGGAGCCTGCATCGGTTGAGCCAAACGGGATCGGGCTGTTGGCCAGTCCTGCCGAATTTGCCGAGACAACATAGGCCATATTCTCGATGGCCCGAGCCACTTTGGCTACTTTGCGCTGTGTCTGGAGTGGACTACCTGGTTCGGACGTAGAATGCAGGAGCACTTCGGCTCCCCGTACGGCCAGACATCGGGCTACTTCTGGGTACAAAATATCTTCTGACGCGATGCAGGCCAGATTGCCGATGTTTGTTTTGACGACTGGAAACAGCGAATCGTATCCATAGGCGTCCAGATACAGTTCCCAAACATCATGTGGTGTGGGAGCATACATGGAATTAAGCCGTCGGTAGCGGAGCAGAATATCGCCACTGGGGCCAATAATGAAGCTGGTCTGAAAATAGAGCTCTGGGAAAAAGGGGTCCTGTTCGTAGGCATTCCCCGAAAAATAAATCTGTTGCCGCTGCACCATAGCGCTAAGGGCTTCGTAAATACGTCCGTCGATTTCGAGAGCCGCCTTTTCGCGCCATTGTTCGGTTGTTTCGTGCAGGGGAGAGCCCGTCAGAAAATATTCTGGCACAACCACCAGAAGAGTATCCCGGCCAATAAAATTGATTGATGCGACTAGTTGTTTTTCCAGACGTTCAATGGACTGAAGCATAACCGCTTCGACTTCGTCGCGGGTTTGGTAGCTATTGACAGTTTGACAGGTTGCCTGTAGGGCAAGGGCTTTATACGACATAGATGGGTTTGGGTGGGGTGAAACTTTGCCGTCTCAGGGCTAAATTTAGGGGTTTCAATTGAAAAAATGATAGCCTATAAAACCCGGTAGTGCGAACAAATTCTATGTTTGTTTGATTGTCAGGGTATCAGGGATACTGCCCTAACTAAATTACCCGTATAACAGAACAAAACTATATGAAGGTTGATGTACTGGCCATTGCGGCCCACCCCGACGATATTGAAATGACTTGCGCCGGAACGATCCTGTCGTTAGTTGAACGCGGCAGAACTGTAGCCGGAGTCGATTTAACAAGAGGGGAACTGGGAACGCGGGGTACTCCCGAAATTCGTTTGCAGGAATCGGCCGAAGGGGCACGAATCATGAATCTGGTGGCTCGTGAGAATATGGGCTTTCGCGATGGTTTTTTTCGGAACGACGAAGAACACCAAATGGCGTTGATACCCATTATTCGTCATTATCGGCCCGAGATTATTCTGACCAATACTGTCGATGATCGTCATCCCGATCATGGCCGGGCTGCTCAGCTAGTCACAGAAGCCTGTTTTTATGCAGGCCTTCGGCAGATCAAAACCGTTGGAAAAGATGGCCAGCCCCAGGAAGCGTTTCGGCCAAACTATATTTACTATTTTATTCAGGACCGATCGCTAAAACCCGATTTTGTGGTTGATGTGACGCCCTATTGGGAGCGCAAACTGGCGGCTATCAAAGCCTATAAGAGTCAGTTTTTTGACCCTGACAACAGCGAGCCCGCAAGTTATATCTCAAGTGAACCGTTCTGGAAATTCCTCGAAGCCCGTACCCGCGAACATGGCCACATGATTGGGGCTGAGTTTGGTGAAGGATTTATTTCCAAACGAATGCTGGGCGTTAACGATCTGTTTCAGTTAAGATAAGCGATCAATTGCGTTGCAGATGCCCTAGACGTACGTCTGCAACGCAATCGCCAGCGAGCCTGAGCATCCTTCTAATGCTGAGGCATAATCTCGGCCGAATGCCGGGCAATGGTTGCCCGTAGGCTACTTACCGGAAAATGGGTAATATGGATGCGGAACAACGTCCCTTTCTGATAAAGTAATTCGGTTTGAGCATCCAACTGATCGCTGAGCGATACGATTAATTGCTTACCGAATGTGGTGCGACTACTGCTTGTTTGCCAGTGTTCGATGTCGAAGCCAGGACCATTGTCCTGTATTTCCAGCGTAATGCCGTTGCCTTTGTATAGGCCAATTCGAAGCATCGGTCGCTCCACAACTGTGTAGGCATGTTTGAATGCGTTCGTAATCAGTTCATTGGCGATCAAGCCAAGTGGCATGGCTACATCGACATCCAGCGTTTTTTGTTCGACAGTAAGAATAAGGTCGAAATCGGCCGGATGGTAGCCATAGGCATCCATTAAGCCTCGGGCCAGGTCGGTCAGGTATTCTTCCATATTCACCGAAGTAACGCGGTCGCTTTGATAGAGCCGCTGGTGAATAAGCGACATAGCTTCTACCCGTTGTTGCCCGGCCAGCATGGCCTGAATGGCTTTTTCGTCCTGAAGCCGGATCGACTGGAGCTTGAGCAAACTGGCCACGATGGCGAAATTGTTTTTTACCCGGTGGTGCAGTTCCTGCATCATCAGAGTCAGTTGGTGGGCCTGTTGGCCAATTTTTTCCTGATGCTGGAGCAGCATTGCATTGGCTTTCTGTTTTTGCAGATTGTTATGCCATAAAATCAGGGCAATGAGCAGCAGAATAGCCAGGCTGATTAGTAAGATATATTGACTTACTTTCTGTTTATAAGCCAGTTGTGAGGCTTCCATTTCCCGTTGTCGTTCCTGCTCATCGAACGATATACCTCGGAGCGCCTGTATTTTTTCGGCACCATATAAACTGTCTTTAGTTACTGTGGCCAGTTTGTAATAGCGAAGGGCTTCCAGGCTATTTTGAGATTCGTATACTTCGGCCAGAAGGCTGCTTGCCATTAGAACCCCGCGTTTATAGGAGCCTTCTTCACTTTCGAGGAGGCTTTTTTGAGCATAATAAATGCAGGAATCTAGTTGGTTGGTTTTTTTATATAAGCGCGCAATAGCCGTATTGGCAAAGGCCAGATTTCGTAAATTATTTTCCTGCTGGGCAATGGCTAAACTCTGCTGGTAGTAATGCATTGCCAGCCGTATACGACCACGTTTAGACTGAATATTTCCCAGAACGCGCAATACATATGGCAGATTGTTGATCAGGTTTAGCCGTTTCATTTTCTGATAAGCCTGCCACTCATAATGCCAGGCCGAATCCAGCCGATTCGTCTGCTCATAAATACTGCCAATGTTCGATTGTGTAATGGCCAGACCCGTTTCGCTGCGAATACTGGCGTGTTTGCGCTGGGCATTATGGTAGTAGATAAGTGCCTGCGAATAGTCTTTCAGGTCGAAATAAATATTCCCGATAATATTCAGACTACGGGCCATTTCATAAACCTGTTTATGAGATTCCGCAATCTGATAAGCCTTAAATTCGGTCTTCAATGCATTGGGCAAGTTGCCAACTTCGCGCATAACAAAACCGATGCTTCCTAATGCATCGGCTTCTCCTTTTACATAATTGATTTCGCGGGCTAGCTGAAGAGCCTGCTGACCATACCACATGGCCGAGTCTGGCATCGACAATCGATACTGAAGACATAATTCCGATAGCAGCAACACGCGGCTCGAATCATGGCTTATCACGGTTAATTGATGCTTTAAACTATCGGTAAGCCTGGTTTGGCAGAAAGTAGTATGGACTGGTACATTAAAAAGTATCACTACTGCATATAAACGAATCAGATAACTAAAATGGCTTTGCCAGAGAGCCTGAGATCGTCGAACAGGCAGCGCAGACAGGATACATGTTACGTGTATCTGTACCATTCGATGCAATAACCGACGCTGGCCCGGTGAATCCACTAGTTGTCTGTTTTTTGCCATAACCACTTTCTTGTTGTGGTCACAAGGTTTGAATCTAAGCACTACAAAGACTTTAGCGGCTAGAATATAAAATTTTGTTAGTTATCGGTATTTTTTGTTGATGATATTGACTTTTTTGGGCACTAATTAGTTTGCGAATGGTGCTAGATCGCCAGTTGCTGGCGAACTGCAGTGAGCCAGACCGATCGTCCCTGACAATTCCAGTGCGTATCACCTTTCAGATAAGGCGACTCCGTCAACTCCTTAAATGGATTATACACATCCACGGTTTTTATCTTCAGAGCCGGGTTATTCTGTATACGAGGAATTAACTGGTTATAGTTGCCTCGGTTTGGCTCAAGGATGGTCGCTTTGTTGGGTATTATAGACAGATACACCGCATCGAAGCCCAGTTGTTTATAGTGGTTAGCAACCGAATTAAGGCTATCGATCAGGGTTTTTTCTTCTGATTTCGGAAAGTCGACGAACGACGATAGTTTTTTGCGGGTCGTGTCGGTATCGAAATCCAGAAAAATCTTTTGTTTATCGCGCGACAAACTCACGCCCGAACTGGCCCGGTCGAACCAGTTTAGGGTAAGAGAAGCTTTAAGTTCTTTAAACCAGAAAGCCCAGTCGTGGCTAAACAATGCAGACGATAACCGTTCTTCTACATCACTACGGTGCAGATCGTCGTAAAGTCGACGCCATACTGATGGGGTAGGCGTGGGCGATGCGGCCGTATCGGTTTCAACAATTAACTCATTGACTGGCTGGGCAAAATGTTCCCGGAAATGCCGCTCTACCGTTTCGAGCAAAAGTACATTCCGTTTGGTTGAGTCGAGCTGAATACGGGCAGGGAATCCCCATTTTACCCGTTTATAATAACTTACCCGGAAATCGTTCTGACCAATTCGCTGTTCTTCTGAAAAGCTATCGCCAATAATATACAGATGTGTAGTGGCTGTATCGCTCGATCGGTTCGATGCCGGGCAAACGGGCTGACTATCTTTAAACTGAGGTAATGCTGAAATACGATATAAATCGCCATAGCGATAATCGTCGACAATAACGTTCAGGTTATATAACCAGTGCGAGATTGTTGACGAAAGGCCACCAGCCCATAGAACAATGGCGATGGTCAGAACAGTGTATCGAAGAAAACGCATAGTGTAGTGGCTCGGAGTTGAGAGCATTGAACCGCAAAGCCTGTTCAATGGAGTTACCGAATTCGGATACTAAATAGCTGCACAGCCTGTTTGGCCCCGCTTAATATATATAATTCGTTGGTTCGTTCGTCAAATTGTAGAGCAATCGGAAAATCGCTCGGAATGGGCCGGTCGCCAACAATTTGTCCATTCAGGTTATAGAGCGTCGTAAATCCTCCCGATTGAACACTAATCAATTCAACACCAGCGCCCAGCCGGTGGTAACGAACAGAATTGCGCCCCGATTGCAACGCCCGGACATCGAACCGGCGCTGTCCTTTCTGATCCAGAATAGCCACTTCCGTATCCGTTTTGCGTAGTAATAGCCAACTGGTTTGGGCTTCGTCGGGAAACAGGCTAAAAACACCATTCCGAACGGGCCTGTATAGTTGCGTCCGGCTGGCAATCAGGCCATTCTGATTCAATGTTATCAATTGACCCTCTTCCGTAATGGTATGTATGGTCGATTGTCCCGGTGGCAACAGGGCCGGACCTGCAAACCGAACTTCGAGCTCTTCTTCATTGGTTCGTTCAATCCGTATGGGATAGTGCGGAAGTTGAGTGCCATTTTCCCGCCAGCGGTTCAGTGTACCGTTAGGTTGGGCAGCCAGGATTTCCATACCGGCTGGCGTGGCAATCGCCTGAAAAGGCAGCAGAAGAGAACCTTTCTGGCGGGCTGTAATGATACGTACAAAGGCTTTGCGCTGGCGATCTATTGCGTATATATGACCGTCCCGATGAGCCGCAAGCGCCACCCAGTTTCGTTGTAAACTTCCCCGTGGGCGGCTCAGAAACGTTGGATCAATACCTTCTGGAATCCGGATCGTATTCAAATGTACCGATTTTTTGCGAGGATCGGCAATGTACAGCGTTCGATCGGTCATGAACAGATATTGTAGATTACCGTTGTCCAGAAAGTCGACTGCCAGGGTATTGCTACGAATGGGCCCATCGGTTGTATCCTGTACAATTTTGTCGCCCTGAGGAGTTACCAGAACAAACTGGCCCGCGTTGTTTTGGGCATAAAACTGAGCTGAGCCATCGCTTAAACTGCCTGTTACAACCGGAGCTGCTATGAGCGGAGCGTTGAAGTCTACTTTTTTCTGAAGCAGTAGTTTATTCAATACGGCATTGCTGGCCCGGCGGGTCGTACGCCCTAGTATTAACGTCGACAGAATCTTTTCGTTGCCATAGCTGGCCTGGTAAGCAATGTTCTCCAGATTCGATAGCGCCGAACCGGTTTCGGTATTCGTTAGCAGGTTTTGCCAGGCCAGAGGCCAGGTAGAGGTCAACAGGGTTTGCGATTGATCGGTATTGATTCGATTTAACCGGACAAAGGCTGTAAAATTAGCCGGACGAAGCGTATTGCGAACTAGATCGGCCTGGCGTTCATCGGTCGACCAGACCGCTTTGCGCTGGATCTGCTGGAGGTATTCCTGCATGGCATCTTCGGCATTGGCAATAATAAGCGACGTGCCGTGCTGAGTGATCCAGCTCCGTTGAAACCCCGTAAACAGACTACTGAAAAGCGATGCCGGAAGCTCGGGGACATTGAGCAATAACGTTTTGTGCCCCAGAAAATTTTTCAACGGCGCCGGAGCCTGGGCTCCGGCGCGGTAGGCAGCCTGCTGATACGCATTCGAAAGTTCCTTAATGTTTTTGGAGGTAATAACCAGTACCTGTTGGCGAGCACCTGTTGGCGACTCCATCCGACAAAGCAGAATGTCGGGGCCCAGCGAGCGGTAAATAGCCTCGGTGCTGGGTTCGATTTGCTGGAATCGCTCGCGCAGAAAATTGCTGGATGCTGAGCGGAGCAGTTTACGAAGTGAGTTGCCAAAGCGGGTAGCATCGCTAACGCCAATGTGATATAGCGTTGCCGTTGTTTGTGGAATCAGATCGGCATTCTGTATCCGTCGGGGTGTTTGGTTGGTAAACAACGACGCAACATCCTGCCGGGCACCAATTTCGTCGACGGCATAACCGATTAGATGAGATTGGGACGCCGATGGGCGAAACTGTAAATTAAGCTCTTCGGGAAGAAAGAGCCGGACCAGCGAACTGGCATTACCAAACAGCGACTGAAGCACTTCTGGCCGAATGGATAGCCCAGCCCAGTGGTCGGCATCGACCTGAAACTTAGGTTCGTTCTGTGAGAGCCGAAACGATTGGTTCATTCGTTTGGCCACGTTCTCGATCAGGATTCCCGAAGGGCTACCAACCAGAAACTTTTCGGTCAGAATAAACGATCCGACGGGATCATTGGAACGGGTTACCAGATCCAGAATTTTTTCGCCGGCAAACGTATGGCGCAGTATACGATATTGGCGTGGGTCTGGATTGGTCAGACGATGCAGGTAAGCCTGATCTACTTCCGACGTCGGAATGTAAAAGATAAAATCGAGGGTAGTTTTGGAAATAGAATGAAGTGAATACCGGATGTTTTTATTTTTTACAAAACGAATAGCCGTTGCTGAGTCGGTTGCTGCATAAATGAACTGATCGAGTCGTTGGCTGGCTTCACTGAATATGGGCAGTTGCTGTAGTGAAATATGCGTCCGCAAATCCTGGGCAGAAACGGTGTCCTGTAGTCGGTCGCTGGCTAGTACCAGTAGCGACCCCGCTGGCATCAAAGACCAGACGGTAGGGGGGGGCGAAAAAAGCTGCCGATAACCCAGCCAACCGCCAACTACCAGCAAAAGTGCGCCAATACCGATCCAGGTGCGTCGTTTCATAACTAGTTGTAAGCGTCGAAAACATAAAGTTGCAAGCGTCGCAGGCTGAAAGTCGTAAGTGCATTAGTACCTTTTGGCGACGTTTCAGACTTACGATTCTTGCAACTTTGGCAACTTACAACATTACGGGCTTTCGACTATAGTTTTTTTCCCCACATGGCGTTGGCCGTTTCAGGAAAAGGCATTGTTAATTCGGGCACATCAGCCACCACACGGTTAGCCCATTCTACTCCCTGCATCAACGAATGGTCCTGATTACTAACCTCATATTTCCAGGCTCCAAACCGGCCCCGTGAGTAAATTCCGAACGGCTCCAGTTGTGGCAATACTACTTTCAGAATAGCATCCCGTTCAATCGATGGTGTTGGGTAACCATAGTCAAACGCCATATGAAAGGTCGAAATTACATCGTCGGCCGACTCAATCAGCTCATCTTCCAGCAGTGCCCGAATCGTATCGTCAATCAATGTTTCCCGATTGACGGGTTTTGCCGACGATTCGCTGGTTTCGGTCATAAGCGACCAGTGCTGATTGATATCCGGAACGTTGTTTGGACTGTAGTTGGAGAATACCGTCACGCGGTAATAGGGGCTATTGTATTCGGGGAAATACATCCAGCACATCGTTTTCAGGCTTTCTTTAGGCTTCCCTTTCAGGCCAATGCCGACAACGTTGGTAGAAGAATGCTTTAATCCCTGCGCCGTCTGAACAATGTTCGAGTCCAATCCGTCGACCCGTTGCGTAAACAGATCGAGTGGCATGGTACTCATCAGGTATTCGTAGTGAATCTCCTCGCCACTGGCCAGCACAATTTTTTTCTCTGGTCCAATTACTTTCTCAACGGTTGCGTTGAGTTTTACATACTCCCGGCCAACCAGATCTCCAACAGCTTCCCAAATACCGCCTGTTCCACCATTTTTGGGGAACTGGAACGTACTGTTTGGACCCCACGAAAAATCGTCCTGGTCAAAAATGATGTTTTTCGTGACACGTTGAAGGTCTGTGATCGCAACCCGTTCGCCGACCCACACCGCATTCATGTCTTCGGGTGGATAAGCCCACACCTTAAAGTTGTAGGGGAACATGAACGTTTCGGCCAGCCCTGGCCCAAAGGTTGCCAGAATCCACTCCCTGAAATTGGCCGGTTTCTGGTTGTTGGGAAATTTGTAGTTGTGGATAATGCCTTCCAGGCATTTCCACATGGTTTCGGGCGTGAGGTATTTGATGTTATTCTGGAACGGATATGGAACAAACCGATTTTCGATCCAGACCCACGATTCGCGTTGGTGACTGAGCCAGCCGTCTGCGCCCAGTGCCTTCAGCATCAGGTCATCAAAATATTTGTAGTGCGAAAACTGAACATGTCCGCCAACATCCCAGGTAAACCCTTTTTCATCTACGAAACTTTTCGAGAGTCCACCAATCCGGTTTTCTTTTTCCAGAACAATGAAGTCTGTAATGCCTAATTCTTTCAGGCGATATGCTGCGCCAAGACCTGTTGGACCTGAGCCAATAATTACATATTTATAATTCATGGGTTGAGCATTTGGTATTCGGTTTATGGGTTTCGGTTTATGGTTGCGTTGCCTCAATAGAATGTGTGCTACTAGGCGGAATAACCATAAATCATAACCCCAATACTATAAACCGAAATCCCATTTAAACCGTTACTGGCTCTGGTTTCTTTAGTTCTTTAACCTTTCCACTTAGATCAAGACGGAATTGGGCGAGTTCTTTGAAGCTCTGAATACATACTTTTAGCAGCTTCCATTTTAAAATAGACACCGTGCCTGTTTGCCGCTCCTTGTGCGTAATCGGAATATCGAACGTATTGCACCCTGCTTTTTTAGCCATTACAGCCAGGAAAATATTGGGGGCAAAAGGGGTAGGTGTAGGCAGTTGAGCCAATAATTTTTTTAGAAAGCTACCCCGAATAAGGCGAAACGGAATGTTGCTATCCATGATATACGTACCATAGATAAACGCAATACTGAGCCGCAATATACGGGTGATTACTAATCGGGCAGGAGCATCGTATCGTTCTTCGCGATAGCCCAGAATAAACGGCGATTCGTGGCGTCTGGCCCAAAGCTTCCCAAAATCATCCGTAATAAACTGATCGTCGCTATCGGTCTGGAATACGTACTCCGAATCCAGCGCGATGGCTTGCCGATAGCCATTGACAACGGCGTTGCCGTGGCCGCCATTGGGTTGATGAACCACAATCAGTTTAGGATACTTGCTCTTAATCTGATCCAGAATAGCTCCCGTTTTATCACGCGAACCATCATTGACAACGATTAACCGGGTATTTTCGGTGGGGAATTGGCGGGCCAATAGGTCGGTCCATTGCTTAACAACAACATCGATTACCTCTTCTTCGTTGTAAGCGGGCATTACAATAGATAGCAGAATGCTCATGCAGCGTATTTATGGAGTTTGTAACTGGTGGGCCGTAAGGGCCGATCCAAAAAACGCCGAGCAATCAATGAGCCGCGACGCAGATGGTGTACGGATACAAAACCCTGCAAATATAGGGAAATGTTATTGGTGGTTTTCTAAACTGAATAGGACTTTATTCAGCGGGAAGAATGCACCAGCAATTACCGATTTCATTTATTCTGGTTTCTGCTTAGGCTCGCTTTAGTAATATGTGAGCCGGTTTTTCGCTTATAATGAAGTGGATGTTAACTCGTTGTGAATGAGTTAGCCTATCCCGCGAATTTATTTAGTGCCGTTTTGATTCATTTAGAGGTAGGTGCCGGATAGTTATTTTTTTGCACAACCTCTGAGTGAACGGTAACGAACTATTAGTGAGGTAATAAAATTGGTGAAAACAATACCCTGCCTTCTACTGATCTTCAGGGAAGATGAACGAAAACCCAGCCCTATTTTAGCGGAACAGTTAAACGGATGCGCTGTTGATTGCGAATAACAGTTAATGTCATATGCCCGGTCCAGTTCACTTGCTGCTGAATCGCCATTAGGTTTCCAATACTTGCCATTTCGTCGTTATTAGCCATTCGAATAACATCGCCTTTTTTCAGGCCCGAAGTGGCCAGTGGGCTTTGCGGAGAAATGGCCACAACAACAATACCTTTTTCATCGGGCAGGCCATAGGCCGACCGATCGCCCAAACCTTGTACATTTCGAAGAGAAACGCCCAGCCAGGTTGTTTCTCTGACGGTTACTTCCTGTTGGGCATTGAGCAGGGCCGGGAACCGGGGTGTCTGAGCTAGTGTCCGTAACGCTGGCTTCTGTACACCAAACTGATTCATGGGAAAATTCTGAAAACCAAGTTGCAGGGCTGGACTATCCGTGCCGACCTGGTAGTTTCCCAGTGCTGGGTTCCTGAAACGAGGATCGCCAAAGAGGCTATGCTTATCGGTCCCGTTTGCCTGCGCTTTCTGTAGGGCCGCTTCGTTCGGAAATAAATTGTAATCGATCTCCTTGCCCCATTCGTGAATGCCGATGGGGGCATAGGGGCGCATCACAATATTTCTGCGGAAGTTGTCGCCGTCGTTTTTGAACCAGACATGCGGATGAAAGCTATTGTTGATCAGGATATTGTTTTCAACTACCCGCTTGAACCCCTCTCTCAATTTCAATCCACCGTTGAGACATACATTATTTGAAATGTAATAATTGCTGCTGCCATCGTCGAGGTCGATGTCCCAGCCATGATCGCAGCGAAAGCGGTTATTTCGAATAATGGTGGGTTGCTGGGCATCAAGCAAAATCAACTCAGGATGAACGCTGACCAGGCTGTCCATTGTGTCGCGGCTGGGGTGCCAGTATCGGTCACGGCCCCACGAGTTAAATGCGCCATGATCACCCGTTTCGAGTACCGTATCGAACACGTCGTTAAACTCCAGCACATGCCCGCCCCAGGTGCCATCGCCAATGTTGATACCGGCTCTGGGAACCTGATAAATGGAGTTGTGCCTGACAACAATGCCCGATGCTATCGACATCTGAACCCCTGCCGACTGCTTTTCGATCTGCCCAATGTGATGAATCAGGTTATCTTCGGCCGTGCACTGGGCTGGATAAGCATCGGTTTTGGGGCCTGCCTGGCGATCCAGTTTTTCATACGGTACAAACTGTTCGTATCGGAAAGCGGGCGAACGAACGGCCGATGTATCGCCTACAAAGCAAATGCCACTGGCTCCTATATGGTGAATATGCGATCCGCGAATGCCGGAGTTTCGGTTATAGCCACTCAGAAATACGGCATTGCCGCCCAGGTTGGTGAATTCACAGTTTTCGATAAAGCAATTTTCTGTATGTGCGAGCAAGACGGCAGCACCCCGGTAAATCATCCAGTCGCTGCGAAGTAGCGGTTCATATACTTCCATGAATGTTCGTTCGGTATGAACGAACCGGATGCCATCGAACCGGACTTCTTTTAACGGCGTTGTTGGCGTGCCAGTCAGTTCAACAAGGTCTTTCAGGCGGGATACCTCAATCGTTGCAGTTCGCGGATCGACACCGGCGGGGGGGATAAACGAGAGCGTATGCGAAACGTTGTCGTAGAACCATTCTCCGGGGGCGTCCAGTTCTTCGGCAATATTTTCGACAAACCGATAGCGGGCATGCATCGGTGCCGGGCGGTTATTTTGCCAGCCGCCTTCCAGGTCGAGGTGTCCGTTTTCTTTGCCTGCAATCCGGTAGTGCATATCGCCCCACTCATGCTGGTGAAGAACATGCACATAGCCGCCAACTGGATTCTTCCAGTGGCTAATACGATCTTCGCTGATGGCATCGGCGGATGTTCCGTTAAATACGCGGGCTTGTGCATTGTAGTTTGGGTAACGGGCCAGAATCTGTTGTTTGCCGTTTACGAACAACTGCTCAAATGGGTCACCCGAAATGGTTGCCGTCCAGACTCCTTTGGGTTTCTTCGTCCAGGTAAGGTGCAATCGTCGCCCACCACTCAGGTAAACCTTTTCACCCGGATAGGCTAGCACCGAAAGAGCTTTTCCTGCCGTAAGGTCTGGGCTAATACGAATCGGTGCCGATAAATAATAAGTGCCTTTTCGCAAATTGATCTGAACACGGGTAGACGGAGCAGTTTTAACGCGGCTTAGTGCTTTCTCTATGGTAGCAAAAGGCTTGGATAGCGTTCCCGGATTGGTATCCTGACCGTTGGGAGAGACATAAAACTGAAGTTGGGCAAATGCCCATGAAATGTTGGCCAGGAATAGGAAAAGGGTAAGTCTCATTGTCACCGTATAGTATTTTCAGGTGAAATACGAAGGGAATTTATTGAGACTGTTTATATAATCCTAATTCTGAAAAAATTAGAGCTATGCCCTTGTTTCAGTAGCTAACGTAGTAGAGTTATACCGAATCGGCCCAAACTAGTAGGAGAACCGATCTTTCAGATTATTGATTGGCTTTTCGATCAGATACCACGACAGCGTTGCCAACAGCAGGGTTAAGGTCAGATAATAACTAAACTGAAAGAAATAAGAGCTGTTCAGAAACGGTAGAATGTCCGTAATCCGTCGCCACGACCGGAGCGTGAAATGGGTTGGTTGTGTGTGGTATACGTTGAAGATGAAGTTATGGTAGAGGTAGAGGCCATAACTGATTTTGCCCATATACTGGCTAACCGGATTTTCGAGTATCCATTTCATCGGTCCTCCAAAGCCCAGCACCGCCCTGCCAATCAGGAAAAAACCGATCAGCGAACCCGCCAGCCGTTCCCACACATCCGACATGATGTTATGATGGCCAAGCCAGCCCTGCGGATCAGGAATGGCGGGTAAGATTTTGGTACCAATCACGACTGTAGCAAAGAGTACAATACTAATCCAGAGCCAGATGGTATTCTGAAATACCTGTTTGAATCGCTCGCGCTGATAGAGCCACCAGAAGGCCATGATGGCTCCCAGACCGAATGAATCGAGGCAGGCAGGCATCGTTACGTAGCCAATGAACCAGGGCATGTGTGCGCGATAAAGCACGTAACGCATCGTAACGGCTCCTACAATCATAAGGGCAGCCGTAAACGGAACCCAGGAGCGCGGCACTACGAACAGGAGTAGCGGAAAAAACAAATAAAACTGTTCTTCTACCGCCAGCGACCACAAATGATCGACAGTGCCCATCCAGGTAGAGTGATAGGCCATGTACAGATTGGTTGCATAGAGTGCCAGCCACCCAAACGTTTTACGAACCGGGGGTTCGTTGATGGCATAGAGCACAAACAGGACCAGATAATAGATTGGGAAAATGCGAAGCGTTCGGCGGATGTAGAATGTTTTAAGGTATTTTCCTAAGCCCCCGTTGGGTTCACTACTGAGTTTGTCTTTGCTGGATAATAAAATACGGGTGATCAGAAAACCACTGAGAACAAAAAAGATCGTTACGCCCAGCGCCCCCAATGGCATTTCAATACGTCCGGCCATCCAATGATCGAAAAGCACCAGCGCAACGGCAATAAATCGAACTCCATCCAGTTGCTGGAGATGATTCAGAGCCGGGCGGGCGGCAGTCGTCGTTGGTGCATTTGTTTGCATAACTCGATACTGATTACCAGTTTTTTTGAATATCCTTAGGTCGGCCCGCCGAAGTGATGAGCTGGTTTGTAGCCAACAGCATACACTGATGAGCGTTCGAAAGGTTTACGATAAATAAATGATAGGTGCCTGCATCCATCTCGGCTGTCCAGATGTCGGCTTTGAAACCGTTAGTAAATTGATTCGCTGGCCACAATCGGGCCTGTATGAGCGAAAGCCGGTTAGGCCATACCGGAAACAGGTACGACCGTTTTGGAGACCGCGCCAGCAGATAGCAGCCAGCATCGGCATCGGTTGTTTGCCGGGTCAAGAGTTCAGGCCGAAGGAGCGAGCTGGTCTCAACAATGTAGCCATGTGGCGCTTTGGAGAGCGTTATGGGAACAACCATCGACTGAGCGGGGCCGTAAAGCACCGGTAAGAAATTGTCGTAGAAGGCAGGCGATGGGTCGGTATAATGATTGGTGATCGAATCGGACGTAGCAATCGGTTGAGTGTTCGTATAGGTCCAGTTAAACTGGTTCGTCGTTTGCCAATGCCGAAACCAGATCGTATCGTCCAGAAACGAAAAATAAGAAGCCCAGTAGAATAGTATACTTCCTGCTAAGCTGATGCCCATTATCCATCGCCCCAAAGTGTCCCCACCAACAAGGGTACAATATACATAAAGCAGGGCTAGCAGCGTCAGCGAGTAAATTTTATAACGACTCGTAATGATCATGTCGAGACCAAAGCCCGTGCGCGACCAGGCCACAACAGCGGCTGTACCAATAATAAATGCAACGCATCCCCAGAAAAACAACGTGATCGCTGGAATTGACTTTGCTGTAATTCTGGCTTTGGGGTTGTTTAACTGACGTAAGGAACGAACGATTGATTGGCTATACCTGATCAGGCCCCAACCCAATAACCCGGCAGCAAGTATTGCCATAAAACAACCCAGAAGAATACTGTTCTGTAAAGGCGATTTGATGGGGAGCACATCTGCCGAAGCACCAAGAAAAGCTAGCCAGCCTTTTGTCAGGTCGGTAAACGAGCCCCGGTCTGGTGGGTTTCCGGCTGGTTTTTCATAGCCCGTAAAATAGAGAGCCAGAATCAGGGCTGCACAGCAAAGCCAGATAATAAGCGGCCTGAACTTATTTTTCGATGATATACGCGACTCGCTCAGTTGAAGAATCAGCAGAACGGCACCAATGGGCCAGACCAATATTCCATTGCCGCTGGTGAGTGTTGCCAGCACTGCCGACGCTATCGCCAACTCCCAGCGTTTTGTGTAGGTAAGCCAGTAAATGCTGAGAACAACCCAGAGCACGACGGAGAAGTTTTGAAGAGAGGCCATACCCCAAAACATATTCTCCCAGTTAGCCAGATTCAGGAGTATCAGTGCAACCGGAAGCGCATACAGGGGCGAACGTCCTTCGCGACGAAACACACCGATGCAAACGAGCAAGAGGCCAACCAGACTTAGGTTACCAACTGCCATCAGATGCCGAAAGTTGAGCTTTCCGGTAAGTTTATAATCCAGAAACGCGATCAGCCGATCATAGACAATGCGGTGCTCGTTGTGTTGCCGGAAAAACTGGTAGATTTTTCCCGAAACAGTATCTTCCTGATCGAACAAATACAGAAAATTACGCAAGGCGTGATCGTCCCATTTCGGCACGTTAACGGCGTAGTAATTCCAGATAACGGCAAACGCAAGAACCGGTACCGCCAGCAAAGCACCACCCAATAGCCCACCTGCCGACCGCGAATGGATCGGAGCAAGTGTATGGGCAGATTCGTGTTGCAGCGTTGGCAAAGTGTTGAAAAGTTTATGGTTTACGGTTTATCGTTTACGGTTGCGTTGCATGAGCAGGGTGTGTGCTGATAAGCCGAGCAACGAAAAACTATAAACGATGAACCATAAACTGAAAACCGATTTAGTTTGTGAACGAAGCCAGGTGTCGGGCAATGTTGGCAGGATCGAGCCCTGATAGTTGCTGATGATATTTCTGGTCGCCATACAGCCCATTCGGATAACCCTGCGCCGACAAACTGACGAAATGACTCGGAGCAGCACCATCGGCAAGCAGTTTTACCGAAAGTTGCTGGGCTAAACCACCAATGGATACGTGCTCTTCGACAACGAGCAACGGTTTACCAGCCCAGCGGTGAGCCAGGCCAGAAGGCAGATTGAGCGGTAAATTAGTAGCCGTGTAAACATCAAACTGACCGGCCAGTAATTCGTCCTGTAAGGCAGTCAGCACATTACCAGCTACAGGGCCAAGGGCTACTACTGTGCCAACGGGGGCATTGCTCCGCACAATATGCTTGAAGGTACCCAGCTTTTCGGCGCCATCGGGTGTTTTGGGGCCTACCCCCAATCGAAGGTAAGCCGGTCCGCTTTCTGTCAGGATTTGCTCTAACATAGGTGCAACTTCGTCCGAAAAAGCAGGAATGTAGGTGTTTACATTTTGCAAACTACTCAAACAGGCCAGATCTTCGATCGCGTGGTGCGTACTGCCCATGATGCCGTAGCCGTAGCCACCGCCATTGCCTACCAGAAAAACGGGCATTTTGTGCAGGCAGACATCATTTCGGAACTGTTCCAGGCACCGATATACGGCAAAAGGAGCAATGCTATAGCAAAACACTTTATAGCCTTTATAGGCCATTCCGGCCGCAACGCCGACCATATTTTGCTCAGCTACCCCCGCATTGATAAATCGGGGGCCCATTGATTCAGCAACATTTTCCAGCGCATTATAGCCCAGGTCGCCGGTAATAAATACTACTTTATCGTCTTCACGCGCCAGGCGCTCGATAGCGGCTGAAAATTCGTTTCGCATACTAAACAGCAGACAGACTACCCTTAAAAGAGCAGCGTTGAGTCAGGATTGATTTTCCGATGGACTAAAATTACTTACTTTTCCGTTGTTCGACCAGGGCGCTGATTTCGGCCGCCGTTTTATAGACCTGCTGCCCTTTCCGAACCATCGTGCGGATGAACTTCGGCCGTTTCTTCGTCTCTTCAAAAATCTTGCTGATATACTCACCCAGAAACGAAATCCCCAGCAGGTTGATTCCGCCAAAGAACATCACCAAAATAATAACGGTTGATAAACCGGCTGGCGTGTCGGGGAAGAATACGAACTTAGCCAGTATTTGCCAGATAATACCCAGCACCGACAATCCGGTCAGCACAAAACCCGCGTAGGTCATCAGCTCCAGTGGGGCGAAACTAAACGAGAAAATGGCTTTCTTGGCCCACCAGATATTTTTGGTCCAGTTGTTGGTCGATACACCGAACATACGTTCCGGGCGTACGTAATCGACGCCGGTTTGTTTAAAGCCCACCCAGGCCCGTAGTCCGCGCAGGAACTGCTCGGTTTCGGGCAGGTTGACCAATTCGCGAACCACTTTCCGATCAATGATCGAAAAATCGCCCGCATCGACCGGAATATTTATGTAGGCCGTTTTGCGGAACAGCCGGTAAAACTGTTTATAGAAGAAATGAACATGAGGAGCCATTTCGCGCTGTACACGAACGCCATACACCACGTCGTAGCCCTGTTGCCACTTTTCATAAAATTTCGGAATAACTTCGGGCGGGTCCTGTAGGTCGCCGTCCATCAGTACCACAGCATCGCCCGTGGCGATTTCCATACCGCTCAAAAACGCCGACTGCGAACCAAAATTGCGCGAGTGCTTGATGGCAATCACGTTTGGGTCTTTGGCGCAAATACCTGCCAGTACTTCGTCGGTATTGTCGGGGGAGTTGTCGTTGACGAAAATGATTTCGTACCGAACCTTCATTTCGTTGAAGGTTTTCACCAGCCGCTCGTACATATACGGAATAGCCTGAGCGTCTTTGTAGCAGGCAATAATTGGCGAGATGACCGGGTTGAGCGTTGGTGTATTGAAGGCCGGAATAACCCGACTTTCGTATTCATGCGAAAGCTGCCAATCGGCGGTTTGGCGCAGTCCATCGCTCAGTGATGTCGTTGCTTTCCAGCCCAGATCAGCTTCGGCCGCATTGGGGTCGCCATACCAGTCGGGGAGGTCCCAATTGCGGTTGTTCATGCTTCCCCAAATTGGCTCTATAGCCAGCCCGAATGTTTGCCGGGTAACTTCTACCAGCTCGCGCATGGTGGTTTTCTGGCCGGTAGCAATATTGTATGATCGACCGCGAATGGTTTCATTGACTCGAAGCGCTGCTTGTACAAAGGCATCGACACAGTCATCGACATACACAAAATCGCGGCTGATATCGGGCGAAACCAACGGAGGTAATTTTCCGCCACGCGCTTCTTCGATCAGGCGGGGTATGAGTCGGTCGGGTTCTTCCCAGCCGCCATAAATCGAATACAGGCGTAGGTTGAGGGTGTTTAGCCCATGAACTTTTGCGTAGAATTGGAGCGTGTAAGCCGCCGAGACTTTCGAAACGGCATAGTGGCTATTGGGTTCAACAGGGTCCGTTTCTTTGGGGGCGGTGCAGTTGAACCCATATTCTGAGCTACTTCCGGCGTGGATATACACCATATCGGGGGAGCAGTTCTCCAGAATGTTTACTGTTCCCAAAACGTTGGTTTCGTAGGTCAGGCTAACGTTTTTCTGTTTGCTGTAGGCACCATAGGCCGCCAGGTTGAAGATCGTTTTGGGCTTTAGCTTTCCAAACACATCCTGAACCGACGTATTGGAAAGTATATCGCAGTGAACAATATTCTCGGCGGGCACATCGAGCAACTTTAGCCGCCAGGCTTTTGTAGCGTCGTGTGTGAGTGCGAAAACATCCTTGCGAGCGCGAAACAGTTGTTCGAACAGATTCGCGCCAATGAAGCCACTGGCTCCGAAAACAACAATGGGTCCCTGAAGACGGGCAATTTTTTCTGGTAGCAAAATGGGGGCAGACTGATTCATTCAGGCCGCAATATTACGGCAAAAGGGTGGATGTGTCGTATCTGACAACAGTTTTATAGCCAACGGTTATGAAACAAATTTCCTGATCAGGCTACCTGAGCCGATAAATAGCGCTCGCTCACTTCGGCATGAGCCTGTTCATACTGAGCCGGTGTCATGGGCAGATAGTGCCATTCGAGCCGGTTTTCCATGTACGAAACGCCTTTCCCTTTCACGGTTTTGGCGATGACGACTTTGGGCTTACCGTTTGCCGATTGGGTGACCTGATCTATGGTTTTCAGAATTTCCGGCACATTATGACCATCGACCTCGTAGGTGTCGAAACCCATAGTTGCCCAGGTACGTACATCGGCGGTGTCGCCCAGCACATTGGCTGTTTGATCGAATCCCTGCAATCCGTTTTTATCGATCAGCACAACCAGATTGTCGAGGCCTCGCTGAACGGCGAAATGAGCTGCTTCCCAGGTTGTTCCTTCATTGGTTTCGCCGTCAGACATCAGCACAAACACGCGTGAATCGTCGTTCAGCAATTTGCTGGCATGAGCAATACCCGATCCAATGGGTAAACCATGGCCGAGTGAACCGGTGGCAAAAGGAATGCCTTTATGTTGATTGGGGGCGGGGTGAGCCGGGAGCGTCGTTCCGTTCTTGTAGTAACTTTCCAGCACCTCGTCCGAAATTTCGCCTGTATAATTCAGGCAGGCATAGAGTGAGGCCGCTGCATGGCCTTTCGAAAGCAGAAACGTATCCTGCTCGCGTTTGCGCATCACCAGCGTGCCAATCATCAGGTCGACGCAACTGAGTGAACAGCCGATATGACCAGCATGAGCCTGATGATATAAACCCAGAATTTTTAGCCGAAGCTGGCCCTGAAGTGTTTGCAGATCGATGGCTTCTGTTGTCAAAGTCGTAGTTGGTTGATTTGAAGGCAAGACTTATTCGCCGTAACGATAGGTTGAACCTTTGAAGTCAAAAATAGTAATTTTTTCGCCAGACTGCCCCTTAACTAATACTATACGGTCGCGTTCGTTGGGGTCGATACGCTGAATGTAGGTCGCGTTTTTTGGTAAGTAGACATTGACCGACTGGGCATCCAGCAGCGACACCGGCGAATAGGTTCGGTCCATTTTTTCGGAATGAATCTGCCGCGTCTTATTCGGGTACAGAATGGTGTCGCCGGGGGCATAGAGCTTTTCTAACTTCTTCGCCGATGCCCAATAGGGGTTTGAAATACGTGGTTTGGCAAAGAAGGTATATTTGGGAGCCTGATCGGCATAGAGGTCAATGAGCAACTGAGCAATGTTGCCCGCCTGAATCAGCAATACCAGAGCGATGGGAATACTGAACCACCACCGAAGCGTAGTTAACTGCCGCAGGCCCATAGCCACAAAAATGCATACGTATGGAAACGAAAAACCCGAATATCGTTGGGTGATTCCGAACGTATGCCCCGAGCGCCAGGCCATAAAGAGCAGGAACAACGTCGGTACAAAAGCCAGCAGCAACAGCATCACAACCAGTGGCTTCTGACTCGCGTCGGTTCGCTCGGTTATGTAGCGCCAGATCAAATAGAGGAAGGAAGGTACGACCGAAAGAACCAGCAGCCGCAGTGGCTCGAACGAATAGAACGGAAGTCCGATCAGCAATAGGGCTGGCACGGCTCCATAAAGCCATACGGGTGGATTTGAAACCTTATAGTACCGATGAATGATAAACGCGGCAGCCGTTCCCAGACCAAGCGCCAGCAGCGAATTTCGGATACTGACCAGCACCGCAATCATGCCGTTGGTTACCATAAACAGGTCCGTAAAAATCGGAACGGCCCGCACCGCAATGTTCGGAATAGTGGCCGGTAAAATAATCCCGAAACCCGATTTGTAGGGGTTTGTCAGCGCAATGTTTCGGTAAAACTTTGCCTGATAATCCAGCGTAAAGAACGTGTATTTGCCACCGCCAAAAATAAACCAGAGCGATACGAGCCCCAGTCCAACAACGCTGGTTATGCCGAGTGTTACCCAGGCTTTTGTATTGCGAAGGAACAAGAGTGCGTATAAACCATGACACAGAAATACGGTAACGGTGAGGTAGTGCGACAACACCGACGTAACAAACACGAACCCATAGGCCAGGTAAAGCACTGGCAATGAAAGCCCTTTTGGGGAAGAGGATGAGACTTGCCGAACCCGCTCCATAATCAACAGAAAGATATGGGTACCCAACAACGTTAGAAAAAACGTCATGGAGTAGTTACGGGCAATATGGCTATAGGAAACAAAAAACGGCTCAACGGCCGCAACGGCCGCACTCACCAGCGCCAGCGAATCGGAGCGGAAATGTCGTCGAACAAACACAAACAGTAGCCAGACGATCAGCGTACTGAAAATAACCGAAGGCATCCGCAGCGACGTATCGCTTAGCCCAAAAACTTCCATCCAGAGCCAGAGCACACCGTAGTAGGAGGGACTATTGCCAATATCGCCCCGAATGTTGGCCTCAATAAAGTCGTTGAAGGTTTTGGGTTTCCAGAATTCAGCCGGAGTAAAGTATTTTTTACTGAAAACATCCTTCTGATTAAAGCCTTCCAGACAAACGCCCTGACTGATGAGCAGGGTCGATTTTTCGTCGAAATAAATACTATAAGTGCCAACCCGGTATAGGCGGAGCGCTAGCGCCAGCACCAGCAAAGCGCCTAGCAGCAGTGTTGTTGTACGTGATGATGGGGTGAACATTGCGGCAAAGCTAGCGCAAAATCTCAGTTCTCACAGCTTGAGAATGGTGAATTCTACCCGCCGGTTTAGTTTACGCTTTTCTTCGGTTCCGTTACTGGCTATCGGTTTGCTAGGCCCCCAGGCTTTCGTCTGGATGCGATTTTCATCGATTCCTTTCTCAATCAGGTAGTCTTTCACAACCCGAACCCGATCGGCCGATAATTTCATATTTAGGTCCCATTCGCCCTGATTATCAGTATGTCCTTCGACCAGGATCTCCATTTCAGGGTATTGTTTTAGCATCTCCACCACATGATCCAGTTCAGTGCTGGCCCCGGCAACCAGATCGTACTGGCTCTGCTCAAAGAGCACATCACGCATGGTTATTTTCTGGCCTGCTTCAATTTTTACCAATAGCAAATTCCGTTTAATATCCCGAAACCGTTTGTCTTTGCTTAAGTCCAGTGTTTCGGTTGTTGGGAAGTAGCCTTCCTTAATGGCACGGATGGTATACACTTTCTGCGTGGGCAAAATAAGCTTGTATTCGCCCGTTTCGGGATCGAAGTCGGCCTTGGCTGTTTCTTTCTGTTCGTCGGCCAGACTCGAAATAACTTCCGACGCAACGGGTTTTTTGCTTTTGGAATCCAGAACCTGCCCCGATACAATGGCTACCGGATCGGGTTTAATGGCCGGGTAAAGCTTAAGCCGAAAAATATCGTCTTCTCCCATCGAGCCAGCCCGTGAGCTTAGATAGGCATAATCGCCGGAAGCCGGAATGGTAAAATAGCCATCCCATTCGGGCGTATTGATGGCGGGTCCCAGGTTTTCGGGCTCGCTCCAGTTTGTCCACGAGTCGTCGAGCCGTCGGGTTACGAAAATATCGCCATTGCCGTAGCCTGGATGGCCACCAGACGTAAAATAAAGTGTGCGGCTATCGGCGGCTAGGAAAGGGGAACTCTCAAAATCGGCCGTATTGACAACTGGCCCGAGCGAAACCGGCTCCGACCAGGTATGATCGGGCTGTTGGTGGGTGATGTAGAGGTCGCGGTTGCCACGGGTGTCTTTGCGCTGTACGGCCAGAATAATCGATTTGCCGTCGGGTGAGACACAAAACTCCAACTGGTTTTTTTCGTGAAGATTATAATTGTTGGCAATCTTACATTCAACGGGTTGCGACCATCCCTGGCGGGTTTTTGTCGATTGCGAAATGCCGAACGATAAGCCTCCATCCGGCCGATAAACATTGATGAGATAGGCTGTACGGCCATCGGTAGAGAGGCCGCTGATGGCATTATCGCCAGCGTTGTTGATGGGTGAACCTACATTGACAGCTTCGCTCCAGGTTGCGGGCTGGCCAGAACCTGCCGATTCGAGGGTCGAAAACCACACATCCTGCCGGTCTGAACTGCCAATGTTGGCTTTGTTGAAGTTGCGGGTAAAGTAGAGCGTTCGGCCGTCGGGAGCAATTACGGGGGCTACTTCCTGGCCGTTCGAATTAACAGCTTTGCCCAGATTCTCTTTGACAATTTCTTTGGGCGTATCTTTCGAGACGTTGATACCCACAGTTATGGGCGTAGTGGTTTCTGAGATCCCGATGGCGTCGATCTGATTTGGGCCGGGGATAGCCGCACTGTTAATAACAACTTTGACCTGATTGCCGATAATAGCCGAATCGTTCAGCGTGATGTGCAGCAGAGGATCAGTGCGCAGGGCGGGGGAGTCGTTTTTATAGACCTCATGTGGTTTCCCGCTCTTATCAATAACGAGCACTTGTATTACGGAACCCGGATTGACATTTTCGCCAATAACGATCTGGCGAATTGTGATTGGATGGTCGAAAGCGACCTGTATCCACTCTTCCACTCCTCCACCAATTCGGGGTTCCCAGGCAGCCGGACTTTCGCCCAATTGGGGCAATTTGCTGGGTTTGCCCAGCGCCTGCGATGCTTTATACTGGTCGCCATTGACATCATTCTTTTTTTCGGAAGAAAACCCGACCACACGACTGGCCCATTGAACCTGTGCTTTCCCGACCTGTTCTGTCGGGTCGCCCGTGCGCCGTTGTGGTTCTGTCGGACGGGCCCCCGATGTTTGTGCCGGACTTACTGAACCGGTCATCACCAGTAATAAACCAGACAAGATGAACCAAACTCGCATAAACAATGAAAAGGGAATCAAGACGTTGGCAGGCTGCTGACCCTACTATGGGTAAGCACTACCTGTTAAACTCTAAACGATCATGGGAGATTGTTAGGTAAGTTACAAAAAAAGTTAGTTTGTCAGGACTTTATATTCCCAAGGTTTGAGCGTGAGGGACATTTCGGGCTTCAGTTCCATCGGTTGCCGACTGAAAATCTCTGTATAAACGCCTTCGTACCCCTGACTTGCCCCCGATAGGCGGAAGGTTTGTGGTTCTTCACTCATGTTGATCAGAACAACGACGCGGTCGTTGTCGCGTTGACGCGAAAAGGCATACACTTTTTCGTCGTGATCAGTATTGATTTTTTCGGCATTACCACCTGCCAGACCATTCCAGAGAGCCCGGTTGCGGTGTTTGAGCGTAAGCAGAGTCTTAAAGAAATTACTTTTGGCATACGTTCCCCACGAAATAGGGTCTTTCTCGAAAAAAGCCAGCCGTCGATTTAAGTTAGACTCCATGCCATTGTAAACCAGTGGCATACCTTCTAGAGTGCTGCTCAGCACAATAAACGCATCGGCCGAAGGCCCAAACGTTTCGGCCAGTGTACCGTGATGCGTGTTTTCGTCGTGATTTTGGGTGAAAATCATTTGGTAGTACCAGCGTGGAAACCGTTTCTGATTGCTGGCCCGCAGGGTATCGAGGCTGGTTGCTGGTAAGTCGCCCTGTGCAATGGCTTTCATCATCGAAAACATGGCCCAGCCATAGTTGGCGTTGAAACAGGTTTTGAACTGCTCCGGATCATCTTCCCACTCAGCCAGCATAAACACCGTTTTTATTTTGTCCAGCTCCGGGCGTAGCTGAGCCCAGAAATCGTCGGGAACAAAACCCGCTACATCGCACCGGTAGCCATCAATATCACATTCTTTCAGCCAGAACTGCATGGCCTCGATCATGCCTTTACGCATTTCCGGATTGTTATAGTTCAGATCGACAACATCGGTCCAGTCGGTAGCTTTCCCGGTTTTGGGGTCAATGGGGGTTGTCATTTTTCCATTTACCCTCGTATACCAGTCGGGGTGTTCTTTTACCCATACATGATCCCAGCCTGTGTGGTTGGGTACCCAATCGAGAATGACCCGTAAGCCCAGCGCATGAGCTCGTTTAACGAGCGATTTAAAATCGGCCAGTGTGCCAAACTCCGGATTAATGGCGGTGTAGTTGGCTACCGCATAGGGGCTACCCAGCTTCCCTTTTTTGTGTTCCTGACTAATGGGATAAATGGGCATCATCCAAACGATATCGACACCGAGTTCTTTCAGACGCGGGAGTTGCTCTTCTACAGCCTTGAAGGTGCCTGCCTGCGAAAACTGACGAGTATTAACTTCGTATATAGTCGCATTTTTGGCCCAGTCCGGAGCGGGAGGAGCTGCCGCTGCGGTTGTGTCGTTGGAAGAAGCGGTTGTTTCGGTGGTTGATTTTTGGGTGTCACGGCAGGCCACGGTCAGCAGCATAGTGCTGAGAGAGAGGGCCAGATATAATTTCTTCATAAGTACAGGTCTGCGGTAGAGTCGGTTAAGTCGTACGGCTTGAGGTCAGGCCATCATGGGTTTATGGCTATTCTTTAGTTGCCGGATGGCTTCCAGCGGATCAGGTGAGCCAAAAACAGAGCTTCCGGCTACCAAACTATCAGCTCCTGCTTCCAGTAGGGCAGGGGCATTTTTTAAGCTAACGCCACCGTCTACCTCAATCAGTGCCGGTGAGTTATTGGCCAGCAGCAACTGTTTAAGGCGGGCTATTTTAGGAAGTGTATGCGGAATAAACGATTGTCCGCCAAAACCTGGGTTGACCGACATGATTAGAATTACATCAACCTGATCCAGAATATCTTCGAGATTAGTTATGGAGGTGTGCGGATTCAAAACAACGCCCGCCCGGCATCCCATTTCCCGAATGTGCGAAAGCGTACGGTGTAAATGCGTACAGGCTTCATAATGTACGTGAATAACCGAAGCTCCTCCCTCGGCAAATGCGTCGATATAGCGGTCGGGGTCCGTAATCATCAGGTGCACATCAATGGGTTTCTGGCAGTACCTGCGAACAACGTCAAGTATGGGAAAACCAAACGAAATGTTAGGTACAAACACCCCGTCCATTACATCAAAATGCAGAAAGTCAGCCTCGCTTCGGTTAATTAATTCAAGGTCCCGTTGCAGATTGGCAAAATCGGCGGCAAGTAGCGATGGCGCAACGATAGGCTGAGTCATAGTTGTTAAGAAACAGTCCGAAACCTTACTTTTTAAAAGAAACGCTTTTCGCAGGTTGTATCAAACTGTCTGTTTTTTTTATCCTGTAAAGCTAAGTTTTTTTGCTTGAACGAGGAAACAAACCCAATATTTGAGAATTCGTTTAGTAAAACAACGCAGGAGTGAACGTAAATACAGAAGTTGAGCACGACAGATCGAATTGCCGAATTTTCTGCTTGCTTCGCCTTGCGAATGGCTTTAGCTACTTATTTAAATTTATTCTATGACACCCCAGGAGCGCATTGCAGAACTGACCGACCAACTGAATTATTATAATCATCAGTACTATCAAAAGAGTGTATCGGAAGTAGATGATTTTACGTTCGACCAATTGTTGGTTGAGCTAACCGAACTAGAGACGAAATACCCCGAATTTCGTCGGCCCGATTCGCCCACAGCCCGCGTTGGCGGAACGATCAGTAAAGAATTTCAAACGGTTTACCACCGGTTTCCGATGCTGTCGTTAGGAAATACCTATTCGGAAGAAGACCTGGTTGAGTTCGATAACCGTGTCCGAAAAGGACTGAATGGTCAGGCGTATGAATACGTCTGCGAACTCAAATTCGACGGTGTAGCGCTGAGTATGACCTATGAGAATGGTGTTCTGGTGCAGGGAGCAACCCGTGGCGACGGCGTTCGTGGCGACGACATTACGAACAACATCCGCACAATTCGAACCCTGCCGCTCCGCTTACAAACACCCGCCCCCCAGCCCCCAGCCATCCCCGCCCTTTTCGAAGTTCGTGGTGAAGGATTTCTGCCATTGGCCGAATTTGACCGGATCAACAAAGAGCGGGAAGACATTGGCGAACCGCTGCTGGCCAATCCTCGAAATGCTGCTTCCGGTACATTTAAACAGCAGGACTCCAGCGCTGTAGCCAAACGCCGACTCGACTGCTATTTATATTCGTTTCTATCTGACCCTGAAGTATTTCAAACGCATGAAGAAAGCCTGGTTGCTATGAAACAGTGGGGGTTTAATGTGTCGCAAACCTGGCGGAAATGTGCCGACATTCGGGAGGTAATGCTTTATATCAACGAGTGGGAAACCAAACGATTCGATCTGCCGCTCGGTACGGATGGTATTGTCATTAAGGTTAATCGGTATGATCAGCAGCGCGAACTGGGCTACACTGCCAAAAGCCCACGCTGGGCCATTGCCTATAAGTATAAAGCGTTGGCTGTCAGTACGGTGCTTAATGGGATTCGCTATCAGGTTGGCCGAACCGGAGCCGTAACGCCCGTAGCCTTATTGACGCCTGTATTGCTGGCCGGAACCATCGTAAAACGGGCGTCGCTGCACAACGCGAACGAAATTGAGCGGTTGGGCGTAATGCTGAACGACACGGTGTTTGTAGAAAAAGGGGGCGAAATCATTCCGAAAATAACGGGTGTCGATCTAACGCACCGTACCGACCAAAGCCAGCCTATTGTATACCCAACCACTTGTCCGGCCTGCGGAACGCCGTTGATTCGGAAAGAAGGCGAAGCCAATTTTTACTGCCCCAACGAACGGGGGTGCCCGCCACAACGGCAGGCTCGATTCGAACACTTCATTCAGCGACGGGCCATGAACATTGAGAGCCTGGGCGAAGGTAAAATCGAACTGCTGATCGACCGGGGACTCGTGCAAACACCCGCCGATCTCTATAAGCTCACGTTCGATGATTTACTTGGTATTGAAAAAGTCTTTGACGATGAAGAAACAGGTAAACGCCGAGTGGTGAGTTTCCGCGAAAAAACGGTGGAGAATATTCTGACGGCCATTGAGCGATCGAAAGCGCAACCATTTCAAAATGTGTTGTTTGCGCTCGGTATTCGCTACGTTGGCAATACAACCGCCGAGAAACTGGCCGATTATTTTGGTTCGATGGATGCCATCATGAGCGCTACACAGGAGCAGTTACTGGCCGTGCCCGACACCGGACCACGGATTGCCGAGAGTGTAGTGGAATGGTTTGCCGACCCGGAAAATCGGGACTATGTCGAACGGTTGCGGGCGGCTGGTTTGCAGTTTGCTGGTGAGAAAAAAGTGGTTGAGCGCGAAGGCGATACGCTGGAAGGCAAAACATTTTTATACACAGGCACTTTTATCAACTTTAGCCGGGAAGAACTCGAAGCGCGTATTGCCGCTAATGGCGGTAAGGTGCTGAGTGGCATTTCTAAAAAGCTCAACTACCTCATTGTTGGCGAAAATGCCGGGCCGTCGAAGCTCGAAAAAGCGCAGAAACTAAACGTAACCATGATCAGCGAAGACGAATTTATGGCTATGCTGTCCGTATGATTATTGCTGAAAATGAATTTGTTACCTTTGTGATCACATAAACCCACCAGCCTATGGAAGTAGCCGCTAATTTTGATGACATAAGAGCTATTCTAAAGGATATAACCGTTAATCTGCGAGAAATAGCTGAAAGCCAGAAAGAGACAGATCGATCACGCGGCAGAATGCCCGCATGATTGGCGATTTGGGTAATAAATTTGGTTCGTTTACAGAAGGAATGGCTTTTCCGTCGATGGAAAAAGTGCTGCGGAAACAGTTTGGCATCACCACTATTACGACCAATTACAAAACCGAGTATGGACCCGATACGCTGGAAATCGGTGTGCTGGGCTTTGCTAATGGGGCTGTGAATACGGTCGTGCTGGTCGAAGTAAAAAGCCATCTCAGAGAGCGCGACATTGAGCAGCTTCTGAAAAATCTGGACCGTTTCCGGCGCTTTCATCCCGAATACGCCGACAAAAAACTATACGGTATTCTGGCCAGTGTACAGGGTTCAACCGAGATTATGAAGAAGGCAATGGAGGCAGGATTGTTTGTCGCATCCATTCATGATGAGGTTTTTGAGTTGAAGACACCAGCTTATTTTGTCCCGAAGAACTTCGCCAGTAATCTGGACAAATAAACTGCAAACTCCCAACGAATTTCCCGTAACTTTGCAGGAATATATTCCTGTTTCCACGAATGGATACCAAATTTCACGGCGTCGGCGTTGCCATTGTGACACCCTTCAACGCTGATCAATCTGTTGACTTCGACGGCTTCGGCCGCATTATTCGGCACGTTTCCGAGGGGGGCGTCCGCTACATTGTTCTGCAGGGCACTACCGGCGAATCGCCAACGGTGACGAAGCAGGAGAAGAAACAGTTGCTGCAATACCTTAAGGAAAATAACCCAAAGAATCTGCCGATTGTTTTTGGCGTTGGCGGGAATGTGACGGCCGATGTTGTGGCGGGTATGAAGGATATCGACTTCGAAGGAGTCGATGCTATTCTGTCGGTTTGTCCCTACTATAACAAGCCTGGTAAACGGGGTGTTATCGAGCATTTTATGCGTGTTGCCGATGCTAGTCCGGTTCCGGTTATACTCTATAATATTCCATTTCGGACGGGGATCAATATGAGCGCCGAAACGATCTGCGAACTGGCGCAACATCCCAACATCATTGGTGTGAAAGAAGCATCGTGCGTGATCGAACAATGCATGGAAATTGCTCGCGACAAGCCCGATGATTTTCTGCTAATTTCGGGCGATGATGTGCAGGCTGTGCCTATCATTAGCATTGGTGGGGTTGGGGTTATGTCGGTCATTGCCAACGCATTTCCGGCTAAGTTCTCGGCTATGATCGATGCTGCCCTACAGGGAGATTTTGCCTTTGCTCAGAAAGAACTTGGCCATTTTCTTCGAATTGATCCACTGCTGTATGAAGAAGGCAATCCAGTTGGGGTAAAAAATATCATGGAAATTATGGGCCTGATTTCGGCCGAAGTCCGGCTACCGCTCATGAAAGCATCCGACGACCTGAGCGAACGCCAGAAAGCAGTACTTCAGCGCGATGGATTGCTGGAACTGGTGGCCTGATCAATAAATAGTCTTCAAAGCAAAAAAGCCGAATCCTGACAGGATTCGGCTTTTTTGCTTTGAAGACTATAATACGTATAGAATTGCTCATCGGCCTCCTCCGCCAAACAATTTAGAGACCAGCCAGATAACGACGCCAATTCCCAGCACAACCAGCAAAACGCCTGTCCAGACGCCTGTTTTGAAAATATCGCCGATGGCTTCGCAGCCAGTCATAAATACGGTAATAAACACAGCCACCAGGGCTATTGGTAAAATGCGCAGTAAGATTTTCATAAACGTTGAATGGTTTATATGTGTAGTTGAGTAATTCATTCAAAAACGAATTATACCAATAACAAGCCCCGGCAACGTTTGTTTAAACTTCTGGTCGTCAGATATTCCACCAGTAAGTCCATTTCAAGACCAAAGCGCGGTTTTTGATCGAGAACAGGCCCGGAATGTCCTGACCGGGCTGCAACCCATTAGGCAGGTAGTTGTCGGTATACACCAGGAAAAAATCAGAAGCCGGTTTGTAACGCCATTGAATCCGGGCGTTGATGTTCATATTTTTCTGTTGCTGGTTGTATTGGATGAAGGTGGTCATGTAGAGCGTATTCGTAAGCGTAAGATCGAAGCGAGGGCTCACGAGCCAGATTTTTGTGGTTCCCCAGGGTTGGGGAAGCCGCAAATTGTTGTAATTGATGTTGACGGCCAGGCTCACATAGGGCTGAAAGCGATAGCCCAGATCGGTAACAATATTCAGTCGGGTCCCATTGGCATAATAACCACCATAGGAGGTTAAGATTCCATAGGTAAATACGCTCTGCGGCTTGGAAACAAACTGAAGACCCCAGGTAGTCCAGTTGTGTTCGGTACCGGTTGCCAGTGCCGTATTTCCAGTATTGGTTGGGTCGAATGGTTGCAGGAGCCGGACATAATCCGTAGTGAAGGAGGGGGTTAGCACACTGCGGCTTCGAAACGTGATGGCATAACTTAGCGTGCTTTCGTTATCGCTTTGTTTCCAGTTCGAATCAAAAAAATAGCTGGACGTCAGCGTTGGGCCGTGATTGAGAACACCGCTACCCGTTGGCAGAAAGGTATAACCCACCGTGGCCAGTCCACGTTCATAACCGCGTCGGGGAACATACCCCACTTCGGCATTGTAGTTTTTGCCAACGATTTCTACCTGCCCATTAATAAGCCATTTACGGCTGAAATATTGCAAATTGCCAGAGTAAACGGCTGTGTTATTGGTTTTATTGGTGCTGTCCTGCGGGCTAAACGATTTGACATACAGGAGCTTACCACTCCATAGGTTATTGGCAGAAGCCAGATTATATTCCAGACCAAGATTTCGGTTGAATCGGGAATAAAGCGATTTGTCGGTTACGGATGTATAATTGACCGATTCTTTATTCACCAGCATCATACCGATGTTGGAGCGGGCTCCGATCCGGCGCTGCAGAGCCATAACGGCGAAGTTTTGCGCTGGCAGACCAGTATTGTCTACCCGACCCGTTTCCATATCCATTACTCCCATGCGCCAGTCTTTATTGAGTTTGCCGCTAAGTCGGGCACCAAAGCGAATGGGAACACCGCCCAGACCGATGCGTCGGCTAAAGAATGGCCGGATGGTGGCATAGCCAAAATTGGCAAACTGGTCGCCGTTTTCCAGAAAAAATTGCCGTTTCTCCGGAAAAAATAACTCATACCGGTTTAAATTAGTAACCTGCTGATCAACATCGACTTGCGAAAAGTCAGGATTGACCGTCAGATCCAGATTCAGCGACGACGTAACGGCCACTTTCGCATCCAGTCCGGCATTTAGCCGATTCTGGGTTGGCACCTGGTTATCGTAGTCGCGGTTTAGGCCCGTTAGCAGGTAAGGTATAATTGAAATATTTGGCCCCGGTTGTGGGGGAGCTTCGTCCCATATCAATACGCCGGTGAGCGCCAGCGAGGCCGTTGGAAACTGGCGCTGAATAGGTGTCCAGGACGATTTTTCGGTGGTTTTGAGATCCTGTCGGCTAAAATTGATACCCCATCGACGGATATCTTTTTTATAGCGAATGGTTTTGAACGGAATAGCCAGTTCAACCACATAGCGGTCGGGGTAGTTTCGTACCTCCGAAACCCATTTGTTATCCCAGCTCAGATTGGCTTTGCCTCCTTCGTAGAGTAAGCCATCCCACTGAGCGCCAGCCGCATTCGTGCCAAACGTAAAGCCATTGGTTTGGTCGTCGAAGGTATCCATGAAAAAAATGAAGTTGTCATTCTTACCAAAAGCCCAGTCGCGCCGGAGCGATTCAACCATGTAAGGTCCTTCAATATACCCATGGTAACAAACAGCACTCAGATAAATATTGCGGTCGTCGTACGTCATACGCACATCGGTCTGAACCCGGGCGCAACTGGTATCCATCGGCAACACCATCCAGAAATCAGTAGCCACTTCGGCATCTTTCCAGGCGGCTTCGTCGATAGACCCATCAATCTGAATTGGCGATTGGGCGCGATGAATATGCAACTGATAGTTCTCGTTTTTCTTTTGAGCGAGTAGCCCCAAAGGCAAAAACAGTAAAAACGTAATTGAAATAGTAAGGGAAAGTTTCACTAAATGACTGTCGGGTATAGAACCAGAGAAGAGAAAACGTATTCTTAAAAGCGCCGAGAACAACTTTTTTACCCCGTTCCCTAAAAAACATACGGGCAACAACCTCCAGGTTATTGCCCGTATGACGTTTATGGCTGGTTGATTTTGCCTTAATTGCCAACCATAAATACAGCATTGCCGAACAGCAATTTACCATTATACCAGAATCCACGGAAAAGCGGATCATCGGCGAGGTAAACGATGCTGCCTCTGCCAAGATTCTGAACGCCCATCAGCAGGGTATTTTTTAACTTTTCTTTCGCATTTTTTCCCGAAAAACCAGCCACATAATTATCTGCTTTCAGATAGCCCACGTTCCAGCCATCTTTCAGGAAATCGAAGTTGAATGCGTTCTGAATCAGCGTGTAATAGCCTCCCGAAAGCCCAAAACCCAGTGGGTGAGTAGTATCAATATTGACCCGATAGATGCTGCCCGGAATATCGTCTGAAATGGCCACTCGCTCCCGGTCGCCGTAGGTTTTGAGCGAGTCGGCTGGATTACCCTTCTCTTTCCCTTTATCTTTTGGTTTTTCTTCCTTTTCTTTCAGGTCGAAGCCATCCTTACCGGCCAGAAACGAAGCCGCCCGTTCCATTGCAATCAGTTTGCCACCGGCCCGGATCCATTCTTTCATGGCCGACAGCGATCGATCGTTCAGATATCGACTATAATTATAATTGGTCGGCAAAATCAGAACATCGAGTTTGCTCCATTGAATGTCGGCTAAAGAAGTACCATTGACGAGCGTAATGGGGTAGTTTAACTCCTGATCGAAATAATGCCAGACTTCGCCCGCCGAGGGAGGAGGTGTTCCATCGCCCACCACCAGAGCAACCCGAGGGGCTTTCAGACCCGTTACGAAATCGGAGCCAAAGTCAGATCCTTTGGCAACAAATCCCGTTTGAACCGGAGTAATGTCGGCACTGGTTTTGGCTGCTTCGGCCTGGACGATGCCGTCGAAGCGGTCGCCAAAGCGTTCGTTACCCGCGCGAGTGATAATGAGTGTGCCCGATGGATACGTTTTATCGTCCAGTTCAAACGGTTTTTCGGCGGCTCTTACCCGAACTTTCTGTTTCAACAGCCCTGCCAGCATCTGCACGGCGGGTAACGATTGCCAGCGAACAACGTAAGCATAGGGTTTTGTGACGGTACTGGAGGCTGGTTTGCTGGCCGTAGGGATAGGGCCAGGTGTCAGGCGTGTAGTCAGCCCATAGGTTTGCAAGCCAAAGGCGTAGGGCAACGACCAGGCCGTAATATCATACGTGGCTGAATCTTCCAGATTGGAGTTTGGTTCGAACAGGATTTTGAGTAGTGTTGATTTAGGCTGATAGGCGCTAATCAGCATGTCTTCAGCAGCTACCGAAACCGTTTTGTCATTTTTCTGAGTCGTATAGTTGAATCCTGCCAATGTTTGGGCTTTCCCTGCATAGCCATACGTGATTTTATTACGGTCAAGCAGTTGCTGTAGTGCCTTAAGACGCCCGGCATCTCCATTCGATTTAATGATATACGTTTTATAGGGACCTACTGGCGAGTTTCGCGATTTGTCGAAAAACTGACCAAATTCTTTTACCACTTCGGCAGGTCGATCGGCAACGGATTCGAGCGTGGCAATACTGGCAGTATAGTGGTGGTCGATTCGCTGACGAAGGGTAAGCGTGTCGCCATCCTGTTTTTCGATAGCAAGACCGGCTCTTGAGTTGCCACCCTGTTCGTAGGTCATACCAATAGCGCCATTATAAGTGGGATAGGTATCACCATAGCTGGGATAGAACAGGTCAAAACGTTCGCGGGTGTAGTAGAGCCAGCCATTACGGTCGAAATAGCGGCTGCAATATTGGCCAATGGTTTGCTGAAACTGGCGTTGAAATGGTGTAATGTCTTCGTGATAGGGCTTGGCTGAAGGGGCAAAATAGTAAGGGCTCTCTACCCCCATCTCATGAAAGTCGCCGTGCAGATGAGGCATCCATTGCTGATACAGTGCCATCCGGTGCTGGGTAATTTCCTGGGTTTGCCAGGCCCAGTCGCGGTTGGGGTCGAAGAGGTAGTGGGTATAGCGACCACCCGGCCAGGGTTCAACGTGCTCGCGGGCAAAAGGCGTTGGATTAGGGTTCTGACCCATCATCTGATTGTACCAGTTCACATAGCGGTCATGCCCATCGGGATTTAAGCCAGGGTCCAGAATAACCACCGTCGTGTTCATGATTTTCTGGGAAACTGCATCAGTGGGGTCCAGTAGCCTATATAGCACTTCCATAAAGGCTTCCGAGCTAACAGCCTCGTTACCATGAACGTTGTAGCTAAGCCAGGCTATGGGAGGCTGGTTAGTACCCGACGGCTGGCCATCGAGCATGCCAATCCGCTTCAGATTATTGGTTCTGATTTCGTCAAGTCGGGCCATGTTGGCTTCAGACGCAACAGCAACGGCCATTAACTGGCGTCCCTCGTGTGTTGTGCCATAGGGAAGTAGCCTGACGCGGGCAGGCATTTGTCGGGCCACCTGCTGGGCATAGGCCAGAACGCGATAATGAGGAGTAAAACGCTCGCCAATTTTATAGCCGAGAAATTGAGCGGGAGAATCCGGACGGGAAGACGAATTGCTGGAGGTTTGCGATGAAGCCGTCAGCGACGTAAGTGCCAGGACCGCCAGTAGAAAAAGATGTTTCATGTATGCGGTAAAAAAGTTAGAAAGCTAACATCCTCAAAAATAGTAGTAAATCGTTCCAGAAAACTTTTTTTGAAAATTTTTTTGCGGTGGGTATTGCATTATAAAAACATCTGCCTACCTTTGCACCACGATTCGCCAACGCAGCGGCAACAAAGCTAAAACGTTGGGTCTTGGTTACAAGACGGCCGATTCGTCTAGCGGTTAGGACATCGCCCTTTCACGGCGGTAACACGGGTTCGATTCCCGTATCGGTCACTAACATTTGAATTGAAAGCCCCAAATTCACCAGAATTTGGGGCTTTTTCATTCTATATGCCTGGCTGATCGGCGGTCTAGCCTCTGTATCGATGCCTGATTTGAAAGGGCACCGATTGCCGTTGGGAAGGGGTAATAGGAACTCGCTACCGCTATGGGCAAGTTAATTCTTTGGCTGAAAATCGGTTAGCAGAAATTTGGACATTTTATAGATTGGTTGCCTGACCAGTCTATACGATTTCATCAAATAGCCGTAGCCCGGTCAGTACCCGACTGCGGGTGGGAGTATTTTTAAAATAGCGATTAAAATCGAGCCAGGCCCATATGTCGGCAATTGTAAGACTAAAGTCACCCGCTGCCTGCCAGAGTGATACGCCAGATAAACGGAAACGAATAAATAGCGGAAAGTTTTTTCTGAATTTATAGTTAGTTTCTATACCATAACTGTTGGTCAGAACGTCGACCAGGGAGGGAACATTTTCGGGCTGGTGTGCATACAAAGCATCATAGAGCGATGCAGCTATATAACGCTGTTGGATCTGAGTAGACGCATACAGAACTTCATTCCGGTTAGTCCTGAAGTGCAGATAAGCTGGCTTTTGTAGCCAAAGCGCAATCTGCATGGCAATCATCTGGTGAAGGGTTCTCAGTTTAATTTTTGAGGATTCCTGATCCAGAAATGGCTCAAACGAAAGCGTAAACAGATCTATACAATTAGCGATCGAAGGATTGGTAAATACCACGCTTGGCGCATCCAGTTGATTCAGCGCATATAGGCAATAGCGAATAATTTTATACCAGTGAGTTTCTTTAAGGACGATAGTGGGGTAAAACTCTATTTTGTAGCCCAGTATCGTATTGATAGATCTATTCTGTGCTTCCAGAAGTTCGTCGAAAGCGTCTCGTTGTGTTATACCATTGATACGGTGACGAAAGAAAAGAGTTTGATCAGCCCAGTCGGTAATTCGTGGACTTAATGTTTTTAGCAGCATAGACCGAAATCCGTTCCGTTTAGACCGATTGTGGCTGTTTCTGATCGCCATTGTTACCATATCGGTCAACGCCAGCAACGATAGACTGCCAGATAGCAGTGTTTCGGGGGAGTGGTTTACGGTTGCCTCTGTAGGTGTTTTTACCATGGTGCTTTGCATCAGCTATTTGTATTCATGGCATATTCTGTTTTGGAAAATGCAGAAGCTGCTTAATCCGTCAATAGCATAAAGTAGTATACAGTACTCTTTTAGTAGGGTATTATAAAGTATCTAAAAGGCGATTCGATTAAAATAATATATATTAAAAAGTACAGTTCTGGTGGTATGTATAAAAAATGTTTAAAAAATTAGTGATACTAAATGATAAAATTTAAATGTTGATAATTATGCAATTATAGAAATAACCATAATTATATTGTTACCGATAGATAGAAAAAATAACATTATATATATCTTACTTCATAGTGTGTACTTACTATTAAGTTTCATTCGGCAATTGATGATTCCTGGGTTTTTAATGTGTTCTAATCGTTACCTATCCGGAGTGTATGTGAAGTGAGCTGAATTTGAGCGGTAGGTTTTAGTATTTATCTGGAATTAACAGGTAGGTGCTTAATTTAATTTGGAATAATTCTAAATCTAAAAGTACTTTGCAACGCCAATCCACCAGATGCTGGTGCTTATCTGAAGGCAATGCGATTTATGTCACTACGTTACATTTGGAGTTGTTTATTGATCCTGGCTACTACTGGAGTCCTTATTCTGGCCTGTTCATCGCCCGGTGAAGACATGAATACGGGAACGCAATTTGACCGTAAAGCCATGTTGCAGCAGTACGCCGATAATCTGATTCGTCCTGCATTTCAACTTCTTCAGGCCAACACAACTCTTCTCAACACAACCGTTGACGCGTTTGTGAGTGCACCAACTGCCGATAAATTAGCAACGCTACAAACTGTCTGGCTGGCAACACACACTTCATTTCAGGCGGCCAATGCCTATAATTTTGGTCCGGCAGGAGAGTCGGGGAGCCGAATGGCGCTGGTTCAGGAAATTGGTACGTTTCCGGTAAGTACGACTAAAATCGAAGCAACTATCCCCAAAGGAACTTATACCCTAACCGATGCCAACTACGACGCTCGTGGCCTGCTGGCGATCGAATACCTCATTTTTGATGTCAGTGGCGACAATAGCCGGATTCTTTCTTCATTGCAGAGCGTAAATCGGCAGGCATATCTGAAAGCATTGGCGACCAATGTTAAGCAGCGGGTCGATGATGTCGTGACCGGCTGGGATACATATGTAACAACCTTTGTTAGCAGCAACGGTACTGAAGCCGGTAGTTCAACATCCGAACTCTACAACGAATTTATTCGTAGCTACGAGAGTATAAAAAATTATAAAGTCGGGTTGCCGCTGGGGGCTCGTGCCGGACAGACGGCCCCTCAACCCAATCTGGCCGAAGGCTATTACAGCAATCAGTCACTCACGTTCATCAATGCCCATCTGAACGCGATCGAAAACATCTGGCGCGGCAAATCGGCCGACAAGGATGGTATAGGTTTTCAGGAATATCTGCAACAGGTAGAAGGTGGGCCAGCCCTGATTGCCAACACCGAAGCCGAACTGGCCCAAATTCATCGGGCCCTGGAAGCCCTGAATGGAAAGACATCGCTAACCCAGCAGATAACGACGAATAAGTCGGCGGTTGATGCACTCTACACCGAGCTTCAGAAAAACACACGCTACTTCAAAAGTGACATGTCGTCGTTGTTAGGCATTGCTATAACCTTCAGCAGTGGCGACGGCGATTAATGTAAACGATTATGAAACGAACACTTACCTACCTTTCTCTGGCTGCCCTACTGACGCTGGCAGGTTGTAAAGACGAAAGTAATCCCTCAACGGTACCATCGACGGATGAACTCGAAAAAGCAGCACTGACCAACTATGCCAATCTGGTTTATGCCAATTATTCGGATGCTTACGACGGAGCCAAAGCCATGAGCGATAAAATTAATGCCTTTCTGGCTGCACCATCGGCGGCTGGGCTGGATGCGGCCCGGCAGGCCTGGCGCGATGCTCGTGTGCCTTATGGCCAAACGGAAGCATTCCGGTTTTATGGTGGACCTATCGATGGCGACAATGGACCGGAAAGCTATATCAACGGCTGGCCGCTCGACGAATCGTATATCGATTATGTGAAAGGCAGCCCTACGGCTGGTATCATCAACGATCCTGCGACCTATCCGACCATTACGAAGCAGTTGCTGATCGATCTGAACGAGAAAGACTCCGAAACGCACCTGAGCACTGGCTGGCATGCCATCGAATTTCTGCTGTGGGGGCAGGATTTTAACGCCAATGGCCCTGGCGACCGTTCGTATACCGACTACACCACAGCTACCAATGCAACCCGGCGGGGCGAGTACCTGAAAGCCGTTACTGAACTCTTGCTCGATCAGTTGGGCGAAGTAAGGGACGCCTGGCAAACCGATGCTGCCTATCGGAAAGAGTTTACCACAACGGGCGATACGAAAACCATGCTGTCGAATATGTTTCGGGGCATTGCTGCACTGAGTAAAGGAGAACTGGCAGGTGAGCGTCTGGCCGTAGCCCTGGCCAGCCACGACCAGGAAGATGAGCATTCCTGCTTCAGCGACAACACGCACGTGGATATTGCCATGAATTTTAAAGGCATTCAGAATGTGTATATGGGTACCTACGCCCGCACCGATGGCACCGTAATCAAAGGAACTGGTCTGGCCGACATTGTGGCGCAGGTGAGTGCGCAAAAAAATCAGGCTGTTCTGAATGCGTTCGGCAGTACGCAAACCAGCGTCGACAAAATTGTGGCGAATGCGCCATTTGATCAGGAGATTCTGACCGATGCGGGTGGCTACATTGCCGCTACCATTGATGGCCTGCGGACATTGAGCGATCGGATTGTAGATGCTGCATTCTCGCTGGGTATTCAGGTGAACGGAAATACCGAATAGACTAATTTTTTATAGAGCGCGGTGCGAAGTGTAGTCTATCCGGGCTTCGTTTCGTACTGCGTTCTGTCAGTATAATGAAACCAATTTTAACCGTAACGAGTATACTCTTTTTCCTGACCATAGCGGGCTGGTCGTGTCAGCGCGATGTGGATGCCCTGAGCGATATTCGGGAAGCTGGCGAAGAATTGAGTGGTGGAGCTGCCACCACAAGCGACCTCTCCGAAAATGCGTTCGGCAATCAGGCCGACGGTGTTACGTCCGACCAGGAAAATCAGTTTGTCATCGGAAATTCGTTCTTTCGAAATAACTGGACCATTGCGCCAGCTTCGGCTTCGGCCCGCGATGGCCTGGGGCCAATGATGAATGCTGTTTCGTGCAGTACCTGCCACCTCCGCGATGGACGGGGAGAGCCTCCCGCCGATCTGTCGGATGGCGATTTAAAAGGGTTGTTGTTCCGGTTAAGTATTCCGGGGCAAACAGCCGAAGGTGGCCCTGTACCCGAGCCTAATTATGGTGGTCAATTCAATCCATCGGCTATTCCGGGCGTAACGGCCGAAGGAACCGTAGCCGTTACGTATGTTGAGCAGCCCGGAACGTATGCCGACGGCACCGCTTACTCATTACGGAAGCCTGTCTATCAGTTTCATGATTTAGGGTATGGAGCCATGCAGGCTAACACGATGATGTCGCCACGGGTTGGGCCTCAATTGCCCGGAATGGGTCTGCTGGAAGCGGTTCCCGATGCCACTATTCTGGCCCTGGCCGATCCCGATGATGCGAATCGTGACGGTATTTCAGGACGCCCTAACTACGTCTGGAATTATACAACCAAACAAAAAGTACTGGGTCGGTTTGGCTGGAAAGCCAATCAGCCTGATCTGCATCAGCAGACAGCTTCGGCGTTCAATGGCGATATTGGCATAACGACTTCGTTGTTTTCAAATTCTGACATGACCACTACGCAGCAAAAACTCTATGGTCAGTTGCCCAACGGTGGTTCGCCCGAACTTGAGGATAAAAATCTGGACAACGTTGTCGTGTACCTACAAACATTAGCTGTTCCGGCTCGGCGTAATGTGCAGGATGAAACCGTTCTGCGCGGCAAACAGCTTTTTCAGCAACTGAATTGTATGGGTTGTCACGTAGCCAAATTGCAAACCGGCGCTCATTCGGTGGTGGTGCTCAGCAATCAGACGATCCGGCCTTATACGGATTTGCTTCTGCACGACATGGGCGACGGGCTAGCCGATAACCGTCCTGATTTTGAGGCTACTGGCACTGAATGGCGAACACCACCGCTATGGGGTATTGGCCTGATAAAACTTGTCAATCGGCATACCTATCTGCTCCATGATGGTCGTGCCCGTTCCGTAGAAGAAGCCATTTTGTGGCATGCTGGCGAAGCGAAGAAAGCAGCCGATGGTTTTCGGAATTTGTCTAAAAAAGATCGGGATGCGCTGGTAACATTTGTTCAAAGTTTGTAAAGGGTGAACGAATGAAAGGGCGAAAGAATGAGTCGTTAGGAGGTGGGAGTATGAGTGACAAGGCTATGAAGGACCAGTCCTGGTTGCATTTGTTCTCCGTCCGTTTCGGCACTCGTTCTCCGTCCGTTTCGGTAGTTTTTCGCTCGTTCACTCGCTCACTCGCTCACTCGTTTACTTCCATCGCTCCGCTGGCTACCTTTCGAATGCTGTTTGGAGCCATGATGGTGTTCAGCACGGCGCGTTTTATGGCCTTAGGCTGGGTAGCTGATCATTACATTGAGCCTAAACTCCATTTTCATTATTACGGCTTCGAGTGGCTTGAGCCGCTACCGGCTATAGCTATGTATACCGTGCATGTGCTCATGCTGTTAGGTGCTCTGGGAATCATGCTTGGGGCTTTTTATCGGCTATCGGCACTGATGTTTTTTCTGACATTTACCTACTGCGAGCTGCTCGATAGTACGTACTACCTCAATCACTATTACTTTGTAAGCGTTGTTAGTTTTCTACTGATCTGGTTGCCAGCCAATCGGGCTGCGTCGGTCGATGTTTGGCGCAGAGCCATACCGTCGGTGCGTTATGTTCCGGCCTGGACAATCAACATCATCAAACTGCAATTAGCACTAGTGTATATCTATGCCGGGCTGGCCAAAATTCGCTACGACTGGCTGATCAACGCACTACCCTTAAAAATCTGGTTGCCCGCCAATGATGCTCTTCCCATTATTGGGCCGCTATTCGCCCTTCCCTGGATGCCGTATGTGTTTAGCTGGGCCGGTATGTTATACGACACATTTATTGTGTTTTTCCTGCTCTGGCCGCGCTCGCGTCCGTGGGCCTATGCAACGGTGGTCGTCTTTCACCTACTAACGGGTCTTTTGTTTCAGATTGGTGTGTTTCCTCTGGTCATGATTGCTGCTACTCCCATTTTCTTCTCGGTAGACTGGCATGAGCGACTACTGCGCTGGGGGAAGCAGGGAAGAGGTTTGGGGCAGGGGGTATGGAGGAGTTTGGCGCCTAAGGGTATTGTTCAGACGTTGCTACTTGTTTTCGTCTGCTTTCAGCTTGTTTTTCCCTGGCGTTATCTACTCTATCCCGGCAATCTGTTCTGGACAGAAGAAGGCTACCGATTTGGCTGGCGCGTTATGTTGATGGAGAAGGCGGGAACCGCTACGTTTTTTGTGCGCGATAGCCGTACGGGCCACGAAGGCGTGGTGGATAATCGTGAATTTTTGAACGATCATCAGGAAAAACAAATGGCCATGCAACCCGATCTGATTATTCAGTTTGCGCATTATCTGGCCAATTATTATCAAAAACATGGGGTGTACAAACCGCAGGTCCGCGCTGAGGTCTATGTCACCCTGAATGCACGCCCGAGTCAGTTACTGATTGACCCTGCCATTGATCTCACGCAGATTCAGGACAGTTGGGCACACAAATCCTGGATTTTATCGAATGAACACAACTAAAATACATACCCGTATACCGTATTACTTTACCATACTCATCCCGTGTTTACTATTGCTCACGGCAACCGCATACGCGCAAACGACGATACTGAGTGGAACGGTACACACCGCCGATGGGCATAAACCATTGGCCGAAGCGGTTGTAACCACGCAGGATGGTCATGTTCATACGCTTACCGATGTTAATGGACAGTATCAACTGAAACTTCCGGCGGGGGTTTATACGCTGGTTGCGTTTGCGCTTGGGCGAGAAACCGCAACACAGTCGATAACGGTAGCGAGCGAGGCCATAACCGTCAATTTTATCCTGAATGAACTGGCCCGAACGCTCGACGAAGTGTCGGTACAGGCCGAGCGCGAACGTACATTTGGTATTACCCGATTGCGGTCAGTTGAGGGTACGGCTATTTATGAGGGAAAGAAAAGTGAAGTAGTAGTACTGCGTGACCTGACGGCCAATAAAGCAACCAACAATGCCCGGCAGGTTTTTTCGAAAGTTACGGGACTCAATATCTGGGAAAGCGACGGCGCTGGACTGCAACTGGGCATCGGTGGGCGTGGGTTGAGCCCCAATCGGACCAGCAATTTCAATACGCGGCAGAATGGCTACGATATTTCGGCCGATGCGTTGGGTTATCCCGAAAGCTATTATACACCTCCCGTTGAAGCTCTGGACCGCATCGAAGTGGTGCGCGGAGCGGCTTCGCTGCAATATGGTACGCAGTTTGGCGGATTACTCAATTTTCGGTTTCAGCGTGGCCCACGCAACAAATCCATTGAACTGACCAGTCGGCAAACACTGGGTTCCTGGGGGTTTTTCGGATCGTTTAACAGCATCGGCGGTACAGTCGATAAAGGCAAACTCAACTATTATGCATTCTATCAGCATAAGCAGGGCAATGGCTGGCGGCCTAATTCCCAATTCAATGTCAATACGGCATACGGTTCTGTACACTATCGGCTGACCCCCCGGTTTACGCTCGGTGCCGACTATACATTTATGCACTACGAAGCACAGCAACCCGGTGGCTTGACCGACACCGAATTTGCGCAAAATCCCCGCCAGTCGATTCGGGCAAGAAACTGGTTTCGGGTCAACTGGAATCTGTTTGCGCTAACGGGCGATTATCAACTGGCGGATCGTACGAAATTGAATACCCGGTTTTTTGGCTTGCTGGCAGGACGTTCGGCGTTGGGGAATCTGGAACGTATCAACGTTGCTGATCTGGGTGGTAATCGAAACCTGATTGATGGCACTTTTCATAATATCGGTAATGAAACGCGACTGCTGCACCGGTATCAGTTGCTGGGCCAGCCCGCTACGCTACTGGTTGGTTTTCGCTGGTATCGTGGCACAACAACAGCCCAACAGGGTGACGCCAGCAATGGGTCGGGCTCCGATTTTCGGTTTCTGCATCCCAACGATCTCGAAAATTCCGATTATCGGTATCCCAATAAAAACGACGCACTTTTTGCCGAACACATCATTAACCTGAATTCGAAGTTGAGTATTACACCCGGTGTTCGGGTTGAGTCCATCCGAACATTTTCGTCGGGGTTCTATCGGCAGCGAACCTACGATTTTGCGGGGAACATCATCTCCGACGAAAAATTTTACGACGATCAGGTACGTCGGCGGGCGTTTGTGCTGGTTGGGGCTGGCTTAAGCTATAAGCCAACCGACCGACTTGAAGTTTACGCCAATATTTCGCAGAACTACCGGGCCATTAATTTCTCGGATTTGCGCATCACCAACCCAAACTTCGCCGTTGATCCGAAATTGCATGATGAGCGTGGCTATACCGCCGATCTGGGCATTCGGGGGCGTGCCGAAGATTTTTTTACCTATGAGCTGACACTTTTTTATCTGAAGTATAAAGACCGAATCGGGCTTTTGTTGAAAGCCGACCAGCCTCCGTTGTATCTGGATTATCGGCTTCGGACCAATATTTCCGATTCGCGAAATCTGGGGATAGAAGCCTTCGGAGAAATAGATCTGCTGAAAATGACAGGCCATAAAACCGGCAGTTGGGGCTGGTCGGTATTTGCGAACCTGTCGTTAATCGATGCCCGGTACATCAATACCGAAGATCCGACCATTCGGAACAAACTGGTTGAGCAGGTGCCACCGGTACTTTTACGAACCGGCACAACCATTCGGCGGGGGAGTTTTTCTGCAACATTGCAATATGCCTATACCGGCCAGCAGTTTACCGACGCTACCAACGCCATTCGCACGTCAACGGCTGTAAACGGGGTCATACCGGCTTATCAGATTATGGATCTGTCAGCCGCCTGGCACTATAAATGGTTATTGATTGAAGGCTCGTGTAACAATCTGCTCAATACGTATTATTTCACCCGTCGGGCCGACTCATATCCCGGTCCCGGTATTATTCCAGCCGATGGTCGGGCGTTTTATCTGACCGTTGGGGCTCGGTTTTAGCCGCCAAATCCCTTTTGGAATTTGGCCAGTGATTATCCTATTTCAGCAAAGCCATTACCGCGTCGTCGCCCACAGCGGCATTGGCAGGACGGGGATGCCCGGCGTTGAAGACCTGTAGTTCTTCGGGTTTTAGCAGTGTATTGCCTGCTTCGTCGAATTGTCCATCTTTCATCACCCGGTTGAGGTCGAGTTTGAGGTGTTTGGCCAAAAACTGGTAGGCCGCTTTGCGTTTGCTGGGGCCGTAATCGTGGCCTTCGGCTGGTAAATGAACATTCTCAATCCGGTCGGCTGCGTTGTAGAAACTATAGATCGACCGAATGTAGGGATACTCGACATCGGGCGTATTTTTGGTCCAGTCTTTTCCATCAGACACAAGCAGGAGCGGACGAGGAGCGGCCAGTGCGGCAATTTCTACATTACTGGTCTGGTGCGTTGGGCGTTTGTGAATGGGCATACCACTTTCGCAAACGCAGCCACCAAAAAAGTGCGCCGATACCATCACGACTGGAACCGAAACTTTAATGCGTGGGTCGAGGGCCGTGAGCAGAAATGTCTGCGTGCCACCACCCGATTCGCCCGACATACCAATTCGATCAGTATCGACATCGGGAAGACTGGTGAGGAAATTGAGCGCCTGGATACCGTTCAGCGTCTGCAATTTCAGCGCTTCAGGAATTTTGTGATCGCACTGTTTCGAATCGCCATAGCCGAGCATGTCGTAAATAAACACAACGGCACCCATTCGGGCCAGGGTAGCGCAGCGTTGTTGGGCCTGTTCCAGAAATCGGGCATCCTGTTTAGCTGTATGTCCATGTGGGCAGAGAATCCCGGCCAGCTTACCCGTCGAGTGAATGGGCCGGTATAGGTTGCCGGTTATCCAGAAGCCCGGAAGGCTTTCGAAAGCTACATTTTCGATCGTATACCCATTCATTTTTCGCAGACTATGCCGAATGGGCTTAATTGGGGCAAATTTGGGCTTTGCGGGTAAATCCATTCCATCGCGGATACCCTGCCGAATCATGGCTGCCCGTTTTTCCCAGCCAGCTCGGTCATGGTATGTCTGAGCAAACGTTTTTAGTGCTTCGGCACCCTGGGCTTCGGTAAAATAAGCCCCCTGACAAAGATCTGGACGGTCGGGGTTGGGCTGGGCCAAAAGGGTCGATGCTCCAAGAAAGCAGCTCAGGGCGAGGAAATGGCGAACACGCATAGTTGTATGGTAGACGAACGGAATTGCGCTCATAAAAGACAACCGCGATGAAGTCTTACTGTATTGCTTTAAGCCCTTTGCCTATTCCGCCTGAAGCCGATAATGGTTAGTGAAACAAGCAATAGGCTTATCCCTAACCCCGAGCCGACCAGAAAAGGCATTTCGTGAAGGGGAAGAAACAAGCCCTGAGAACGGAACGCCTGATATTTGAAGAGTTCTTTTTGTAGAGTATTCTTGTCAGAAATAATAAAAACTTGATTGAGGTGAATGGTATGCCCATTTTTTTGCCCATCGATTTGAATCGAGAGGGTGTTCGAATCGTCGACAATACGTGTTCGAAGATATGAGTTGTTGATTTCAGGAGCCATAGTGATATTGGTTTTGAATAGTATGAGAAGGCACTTGTGGCATAGGGCTTGGGGTGGCTAGTGCATCCCCAGGCCCTATGCCACAAACCTACTCGGTCCGAAGCGATTTTACGGGATTCATCAATGCCGCTTTGATGCTGTGAAAACTTACTGTTGCCAGAGCAATCAGGATGGCAGCAAGACCAACCAGCACAAATACCCACACACTGATCGCCACATGGTAAGGGTAATTGTTGAGCCATTGTTGCATACTGAACCAGGCCAGCGGAATAGCAATGGCCAACGCTATCAGAACTAGCTTGATAAAATCCTGGGAAAGCGCAACTATAATGTTTGGAGTGCTGGCTCCCAGTACTTTACGAATGCCAATTTCTTTTGTGCGCTGCTCAATAACCATCAGGGCAATGGCAAACAGGCCAATACACGATAGGAGAATGGCAATGCCCGACGCAAGACTGAAAATTCGTGAAAGCATATCTTCGTTCTGGTACCAGGCGTCGACGTTTTCGTCCAGAAACGACCCGATGAATTCCGACTGCGGAGCGATCTCTTTCCATACCTGTTGCAACTTAGCCATCGATCCGGCCAGGTTATGGGGGGCTACCCGCACAAACAGATAGCGTATGGGTTCGTTATTGGACAAATACATACTGATGGGTTTGTGCACATCAGTGAGCGAATACAAATGAAAATCGGGAACAATGCCAATTATTTGAGGGGCCGATGCTGTTGTGTCGGTATCGTCGCGTAGAAATACCCCGACCGGATTAGCTTCGCCCATCATCTTGGCCATACTTTCGGTAACGATTACCCGATTCGCCGAATCGGCAGCATACGCCCGGTCGAAGTCACGACCCGCTTTTAGTTTAATACCCAAGGTCTTGAGGTAATCATAATCAACCAGCAGCCAGTCGGTCAAAATATCTTTACCCTTGTAGTTGAAACCATAGCCAATGCGGGAACTGACGTGATCTTTGCCACGCCCCAGGTTGAGGCCCGAACCCGTTATCGATAGCACCGATGGATCGCCCGTGAGCTTGTTGCGTAGCCGTTGCAGTACCTGCCGACCACTTACCTGATTGCCAACCGGAATGCTGATAACCTGTTCTTTCTGAAAACCAAGCGGTTGCTCGCGCAGATAATCGACTTGCTGGAGGGCAATGATTGTGCAGCAGGCCAATAGTGTTGATATGGAAAACTGGCTGACAATTAGCGAGTTGCGAAGGATTCCTGGTCGTTTCAGCGAGATTTTCCCTTTCAATACGTCAACCGGATTAAACCGGGCCATTTGCCAGGCCGGATAGCCACCGGCTACCAGTGTAACAACCAGAAATAAGGCGAAAATCAACGCGATAAAACCCGGTTGAAGCATATAATCAATAGAAAGTTTCGACTGGAACGTAGCATTGAACGTCGGCAGGAGCAGATAGGCAAGGAGCAGTCCAAGAGCAAATCCGGCAAAACAAATCAGCGTCGATTCGCCCCATATTTGCACGAATAGCTGTTTCTTCAACGCTCCCAGCGATTTTCGTACGCCCACTTCTTTTGCCCTGGTAAACGAACGGGCAATGCTGAGATTAATGAAATTGATACACGCAATGAGCAGTATGAAGGTGGCAATCCCCATCAATACATAGACAAGGGCAATGGGTGCCCCCCGGCCATCGTTAATATTCCTGTCAAAATGGATATTGGCGATTTTTTGAATCCGGAGCGCAAAGAGATCACCCCGTTCGTCGGGCTTTGCGCCTTTTGTCTTCAGGTTGTTCAGTGTGCCAGCGTAGTATTTGGCAACAAACGGTTTCAGACGCTGTTCAAACGTTGCCTGACTGATTGTAGCGGGTAATTTGATGAAAACCTGTAGTAAGCCAAAATCCCAATGATCTTTTGAATCCTGATAATTAGGCAGGTTTTCAGTGCGAATCAGGGCATCGTACTGAATGGTTGAGTTGGAAGGCGCATTTCCCAGAATGCCACTAACAATATACTGTTTCTGCTTGCCATCATTGCTGACCAGCACGGCTTTACCCATCGGATCTTTGTCGCCAAAAATGGCTTTGGCCATGTTTTCGCTCAGAACAATGCTGCTCAGATTACGAAGTGCATTGTCTGGATTTCCTTTGATAAGTGGAAAGGAGAAAATTTTAAAGAAATCAGGGTCGGTCAGATAAACCGCCTTATCAAAGTAGTTGCCTTTGTATTCGACCAGACTTTTGCGGATATTGATGACTCGGGTGGCCGCTTCCAGTTCGGGGAAATCGGCTTTCAGAGCAGGCATCAGCGGCAGCGGCATTGTGCCGGATTTAACCATTTTTTCCGGATCATTCGACACCATATAGGTCTGAAAAATCCGGTCGCCGTCTTTATGGAACGAGTCGTAGGTAAGTTGCAAATAGGCTGTCAGAAACAAAAACAGGCAAATGCAGAACGCGACAGATAACCCCACTACATTGATGGATGCGTAACTTTTACTCCGCCAGAGGGTGCGAAACGCAATTTTAAGGTAATTCCGTAACATATCGGGATGAAGAAAAAAGGGTTGTGGGTAATCATTGGTTTTATAGCGGTACGCGTTGCCAGTGCCTGATCGGGTTGTGGCCTGAGCAAGGTTGGCAATACGGCGTCTGATAAAATAAGGACGAACAAATTTCAGTACTTCCAGCGCATAGAACTGACGGGCTCTGGATACCCCAGCGTCGGCCACCTGCTGGGCAAACTGTTCGTGTAAATCGCCCAGAAGCTCTTCCTGTAAATGAAGAGGACATACCCAGGTTATGAGTCGGTCGGCCCATGCGGGTGGATTTGGGGTTTGTGGGTTATCGACCATGAGCTATGTTAAAGAAGGGTTTTGAATAGAGTCCCAGAGTTGGTTACGCACATCCCGAATGTCGCTCAGTGTTTGTTTGCCTGCTGCGGTTATGGTAAACAGGCGTTTCCGACGCCCGCCCCGTGTGGTGGTGCCACCGCCCAGTTCTGACCAGACAAAGCCTTTTTCTTCCAGTCGGTATAGCGCAATGTGTACGCCACTCAGGCTAATGGTTCGGTTTGTTCGTTGTTTCAGTTCGTCGGCAATGGCCACACCATAGGCTCCGCCTTCCAGAGCGGCAACGGTAAGTAAGACCAGTTCTTCAAATTCGCCTAAGTAAGCTCTTCCCATGCTGGTTGGCAGTCGCTACTGATTTGATTATAATTTGCTAAACAAATGGCTTGCCAAACTAACAAACGCCCCAATGCGCTCTGTTAATACGCATTTGAAAGAAGAGGATAAACCGTTGCTGTCCGTTTATGGACAGCATTTGTTCACTACTGGACAGGCTCGACCGCAGTTTAGTAAGCAGAAAACCGGGCCATAGGAAAGGATTGCATTGCCGAGCATAATAATTATTCTATTTGATCAATATAAAATGTTATTCGCTGTCTTTACCTTTAATACAGTAAAATACATACTCCTTGGAACGTTTTACTGCAGCCAGTTATCGGGAATTACCAGCACAGGAACTCTGGCAACGCTTCAGAGCCGGAGACGAACGTGCATTAGGCGAGTTGGCCAGAGAACATTATTCTGGTCTCTTTAACTATGGCCGACGGCTAACAACCGACTCAGAACTGGTGTGGGATACTATTCAGGACTTGTTTCTGGAACTATGGGACCATCGGGAAACAATTGGTACGGCCGTTTTTGTAAAAACATACCTGCTCAAAGCGCTGCGCTATAAATTGCTCAAAGCCCGCTCGCAGCAATCGCCAATCCCTTTCGACGACCACGGCGAGGGGACCGGGCCATTTTCGGTGTCTATTGAAGACGAGATTATAGACCAGGAACTGCATACCGAGCAGGCTCGTCTGTTGCGGCAATTGATGGCTGGTCTTACAAAACGTCAGCAGGAAGTGCTGTATCTGCGTTTTTACCAAAACCTCGATAATCACGAAATTGCGCAGATTATGGGGTTGGAGCGACAGAGTGTCGCCAATTTGCTGCACCGTACGTTCAAAGAGCTGCGTAGCCAGTGGTCGCCCAACCTACTCCTTTCCGTAATCCCCTTTCTTACCGCCCACTTGTAGCAGCGCTTCTGCTTCTGGAGACGCTGTATTGTTCCCTTCGGTTGAGTAGGCTTCTTCTGAATTGCATTATAAGGGAAAATTTTTTTACGATTTTTTGAGTATGGCCAGCCAGACTTCGACACTATAGGGTAAAGCAACTCAGAGTGCTTCGCTCTACTATGAACTATAAGACGTATAACGCTGAGGATTTTCTGTTCGACGAGTCGTTTCGACAATGGACCAGCGGTTCTTCGCCACAAGCAGCCGTTTTTTGGGAACAATGGCTACTGGAAAATCCCGACCGTGCCGATATAGTCAGGCAGGCTCAGGAGTTAGTCCGGGCTCTAAATGAGCACTATGGCAATGAGGTGACGGAAGAGCGCATAAACAGCGAGATTGATCGGTTGATGCAACGGGCCGCCGAACGTCGGGATACTGAAAGCGAAGCGACAGTTATTCGGTTGCCACAACCTCCATTGCTGCAACGGAAGTTGTGGCGTTGGGTGGCTGCGGCTTCGGTAGTGGTTAGTGTGGGGCTGGCTATCTGGCTGTATGGATTTTTCATGAACCAACGACACCGTCAAACGACGTATGCTGATCTGACAAAAGCATCGGGTGTTCGGCTTCAGGAAAAAGTCAACAACACTGCTCAGATAATGAATGTCGTATTGAACGATGGCAGTGTAGTTACCTTACAACCGAAAAGCCGATTAAGCTATCCCTCTCAATTTGAAGCACGTAGCCGGACCGTTTACCTCAATGGCGAAGCCTTTTTCGATGTTGTAAAAAACCCGGCAAAGCCCTTCCTGATCTATGCCAATCAGACAGTTACACAGGTGCTGGGGACAAGCTTTTTAGTGCGGGCATACGACAATGAACAGAACGTGGTCGTAACGGTACGAACGGGCCGGGTGTCGGTCTATAAACAACAGGATTTCGAGAAAGCCCAGCAGTTGGGAAGCCAAAAGATTTTGGGAGTGATTCTGATGCCCAATCAGCAGATGACCTTAAATCTGGATAATAACCGGCTTCAAAAACAATCGGTTGAACAGCCCAGAGCTTTGCAGCCTGAGATGGTAAAGCAGGAGCAGGTATATGAGGATGCACCCGTTGCGAAGGTATTCGAAAACATTGAACGTGCCTACGGGGTGAAGTTGCTTTATACAAAAGAAGACTTATCCGCCTGTTTGGTCAATATCACATTCTCAAATGAAAGTCTGCTTGAACGACTGGAGGTAATTTGTCAGACCATTGGCGCTACGTATGAGGTGCAGGATGGTCAGATTGTTATCAACAGTAAAGGTTGTCAATAGGTTGATAACTAAGCCATTAATTCATAATTCTCTACTCATAAACCCACCTTTTATGCCGTAGCCTATGACAAAATAAGCTAAATCAGAACGAAAGAAGCCAGCGATGATTCCGGCATCACTGGCTTCAGATACACCCTTGTTCGAGACCCTCATCCAGGATGAGGCAGGGGGTTCTTTGTCCATTTCAAAATTCAAATAGCCAAAAAACAAGCAAAAGTATGAAAGAACTTCGACAACCGCTTAGCCTGTTGCGTAGCCTTATGAAATTTACGGTCTATCAGTTTCTATTAGCGGCTATTCTGGCCGGTCTGGCCACCGCCCGATCGGTTGAAGCACAGCAGGTCATGGATTCGCGGATCACACTCCGTGCCGATAACATGACCATGAAAACTGTGCTGAACCAACTAGGGCGTCAGGCCGATGTCCGTTTTGCCTATCGGTCTGCGCTTAAACAATTAAACAGCCGGGTATCAGTAAATGCTACCAATCAGCGTTTAGGCGAAATCCTGGATTATTTGCTGAAACCCCTCAATGTCACCTATAGCGTAAAAGGTCGGCATATTATTCTCAATCAGGAGCCGCCTGTTGCCCGGTCGGTTTCTGAAATTGATTTCACCAGCAACGATCCGTTCAACGACCGCACCATATCGGGGACCGTATCCGATGAATCGGGAGTTGGCTTGCCGGGTGTGAGCGTAATTGTTAAAGGAACCCAGCGAGGAACCACAACCGATGCCAATGGCCTGTTTCGGATGAACCTGCTCACGGGCGACGATGTGCTGGTATTCAGTTTTGTGGGTTATATAAGCCAGGAGGTAACCGTAGGTGATCAGACATCGATGAATGTTCGGCTGGCCACCGATACCAAAAACCTGAGTGAGGTAGTTGTTGTAGGGTATGGAACACAGAAACGATCGGACCTGACGGGGTCGATTTCGTCCGTAAAATCGGAAGATGTGAAAAACCTGCCGGTCCGAAGTGTCAATGAAGCCTTGCAGGGACGAGCGGCCGGGGTGCAGGTGACGCGCAACGACGGTGCGCCGGGCGGAAATTCTGACATTGTGATCCGGGGAGTTGGCTCTATTGGTGGAATGGCTCCCCTGTACATTGTCGATGGTATTCGGATGTCGTCGGGAAACAACTTCAACCTGCAGGATGTCGAATCCATCGAAATTCTGAAGGATGCCAGTGCTGCTGCCATTTATGGAGCACAGGCAGCCGGTGGCGTTGTGCTCGTGACCACAAAACGGGGTACTGCCATGGACAAAATGAGCATCAATTTTAATGCGTACTATGGCGTTCGGAAGCCGCTTCATTTATATAAACTCCTCAATACATCGGACTACTATACGGCTAAAACGGCCTTTGGGGTAGCTACCAATAGCTGGGGTGATCCGAAAACATTGCCGGATAATGACTGGGTGAAGGATATCTTTACCAACGGAGTAGAGCAAAGCTATTCGCTTTCCCTGTCGGGGGCTTCGGCAAAAAGCAATTACTACCTGTCGGCCAATTACCAGCGCGAGGGTGGTACCATTATCGATAACTATTTTGAGCGGTATGGGCTTCGTTCGAATGCCGATTTTAAAATTAACAAGAAGATTAAGGTTGGCGAAACGCTCTTTGCCTGGATGACCAATACCAATCCGACCGTAACGACTACGTTCCCCTTCCGGTCGGCACCGGTGATTCCGATTTATGATGCCAGCAATGCATATGGTGGCTGGGCCAAAACAGGCAACTACTTTGGCGGTCCCAATCTGGTGGCACAGGAATATCAGAACCATATGTTGAATCAGACCTATGCACTGGAAGGCAATGTGTATGCCGACTGGGAGATTGTACCCGGCCTGAATTTCCGGTCAACGTTCGGGGCGTCGATCTATAATGTCAAAAACTACAAGTTCACAGAAGCCTATGACTATGGAATTGTCGCCAATCGGGTAGCAGCCTTGAACCGGGAAATCGACAATCAACGCAACCTGACAGCCAACTTCGTACTGACCTATGCCAAAACTGTTGGTTTGCACGAATTTAAGGCACTGGCTGGGTATGAGGCTTATAAATCGGATTTGAGCAGTCTGGTGGCGTCTGCCCAGGGGTTTCCGTATGTGACCTACAACCTGGCCCTATCGACCAACCCCAGTAGTTACGTAGCCAGTGGTGGCGAATTACCACAGACCCGGATTCTGTCGCAATTTGGCCGGATCAACTATACCTATGCGAGTAAATACCTGTTAACGGCAACCATCCGCCGGGATGGCTCCGACCGCTTCGGGCCAACCAACAAGTTCGGTGTTTTTCCGTCGGCCTCGGTAGGCTGGAAAATGAATGAAGAAGCCTTTATTCGGGATAATCTCACGTTTGTGACAAACCTGAAACTACGGGCCAGTTATGGTAAACTGGGAAGCACGAGCAACATTCCTCAGTACACGTATTTATCGTCCTACGGTGGTTCGGGTGGTACAAACAGTATGGGTCTGGCCGATGGTAGCCGCGCAAAAGGGTATGCATTGACGGCACAGTTGGCCAACCAGAATATCAAGTGGGAATCGGTGCTTCAGACTGATATTGGTCTGGATGTTGGACTGTTGAAAAATGCTTTGAATATCACTGTCGATTGGTATAATCGCCAGACACAGGGGATGATTTATCAGGTGCCCGTAGCTTTGTCGGCCGGGTTTGGTAGTACGTATGTCTACACCAATATTGGTCAGATGAGCAATAAAGGTCTGGAACTAGCCGTCGATTATCGGGGAAAAAAGGGGGCGTTCACGTATGGAATTACCGCGAACACCTCATTTAACCACAATCTGGTAAAACAACTGGATGGCACCAACAACAACCCGATCACCGATGGATCGGCGGCTCTGGATCTGGATGGAAATGCTGCCCGTACGCAAATAGGTCATCCATTGAGTCAGTTTTATGGCTATATCGTCGATGGTATTTTTCAGTCAAATAATGAAGTGACGGCCTTAAACGAACAGGCGCAGAAAGCCGCTGGCTCAACGTCTATCTATTATCAGAATGCGGGTACGGCCGCCGGTGATTTGAAGTTCAGAGATACCAATGGCGATGGCCGAATCACGATTGCCGACAAAACGTTTATTGGCAATCCCTGGCCTAAAATGACGTATGGTCTTACGCTAAACCTAGGCTGGAAAGGAATCGACTTAACGGCACTGTTTCAGGGGGTTCAGGGTGTCGACGTATACAACGGAACCAAGTATTATCGGGAGTACTTTTATGGCGACTACAACAGCACGAAGGATATTCTCAATTCCTCCTTTTTTAATGGAAATGGCCTGACCAATCAGCCGCGTGTGGGCGTAACCAATTCGGCTGGGGTTTTCTCGCGTGATCCGAACCAGAACTATGGCCGTGTTTCCAGCTACTTCGTAGAAGATGGCTCGTTCCTGAAACTGCGGAATTTACAACTTGGCTATACGCTGCCCACAACGCTCATGAAGTCTCTGAAAATCTCGAATCTGAGGATTTATGCACAGGGGCAAAACATACTTACGCTGACAAAATATAGCGGTCTCGATCCGGAAGTGCTGGGCGTAAACGGTACTACGGCCCGTGGTATTGACACCATCAACTCCTACCCGCGTACCATGCTGCTGTCGATGGGTATCAACATGAGTTTCTAACTTCCAAAGCCATTCCTGTTATGAAAATATTTGTCAAACTAGCTCTATTTACGGTACTGATAGCGTTTGCTTCCTGTAAAGACAGTTTCGTTAATGTCGATAATCCAACGGCCATTTCAACGAGCAATTACCCCAACACCATTTCTGATCTCGAACAACTACTGACGGGTGTTTATGGCACTCAGCACGCAACCGGCATATTTGGTCGGGCCATTGGCCCATACAGCACCTATCTGTGGGATCATACTACAGATTTGAGCTGGCAGGGATCGCCCAACTGGATTCAGATGGGGCAGAATAATGCCTTGCCCAGCGATGCCTTTCTGCAACAGATATGGCCCGATTTATGGCGAGGTGTTCAACGGTGCAATACCCTGCTGGCGGGGGTCGAGCGGGTCAATGCAAAAGCATCGGCTACCGATCAGGCAACTATCAGTCTCATTAAGGGGCAGGCGCTTTACCTGCGGGCCTGGTATTATTTTTATCTGACTACATTCTGGGGAGAGTCGTTTATCGTTGATGGGGCCGGTGGCGATAAAATGGGAGTACCGATTGTAACGGCGGTAGCCAATAATCTGGCCGAAACGCAGGTGGCCCGCTCAACCGTAAAACAGTGCTGGGATTTTATCATCAGCGATCTGAAAGCTGCCGAAACCCTGCTGGGAACCCAAACCTGGACGGCCGCTACCGATAAACACAAAGTGACAGGCTGGGGCGTAAAAGCATTTCTGGGAAAAGTCTATGTATTTACGCAGGATTGGGCAAACGCAAAAACATATCTGGGCAACGTGATAGCCGGTAGTGGAAAGTCGCTGGTTGCGTTCGATGTCTACAAAAATATGTTCAATGGGCAAAACGAATTCAATTCAGAATCGTTGGTCGAACTTAATTTGAACGTCGATATGGTCTATGGCGGTCAGGATTTATCGATGGGTTCTATGATCGGAACCTTAATTGCGCCTACCTATGTCGGCGACAATGGAGCGCCCATTGCATCGGCCTGGTCGAATGTGTTCCCTCATGCTAAAAACATTGCCCGGTTTGGGTTTAATCTGGGCCATTATTTTCCGCAGGGAACAACAACGGCCAATATTGCTAATGTCGACCCCACGTATATTACGAAATCGAAAGCGGCACGAGCCAACAAAACGGTAGACCCTCGGTTGTGGGTAGCCTGCCTTCAGCCGTATGTCGATTCGATGGTGGTGAGTGGCGTAAAACGACCCATTTCTCATTATCTGGACATTACGGAAATTGATATGGAGGCCTGGAGTTTCCGAAAATACATTAATCTGGCAGGCACGGAGTTAGAAGTCAACCGATCAAATGGCGACAATATTCTCTGGCTGCGGCTCGCAGATATATACCTGCTCTATGCAGAAACACTCACCCATACGGGCGACAATGCGATGGCACTTGAGTATGTGAACAAGGTGCATCGACGAGCCTATGGGCTTCCTGTTGATTCGCCATCGGCCATCGATTATAAAAGCCTGACCGACCAGACCATAGCGCCGGACGATGTCTTAAAAAATAACCCGCTTCGCTATGAACGATGGGCCGAATTTTTCGGCGAGTTTAACTGGTGGTATGACGTATGTCGATGGAAAATCGGTGATAAGGAAGCGGCTTACTATCAGAAAATTAGGGGTGGAACCATTCAGTTTGATCCGGCTATCGACTATGCGCAACCCATTCCAATCAATGAAATTACGGCTAATGCCAACATGAAGCAGAACCCAGGTTATTAGGGTCGAAAAGAGGTACTTTTTTCTATTCATACCAGTTCTCTTCGTCTGATTTGTATTGATGACACGCAGGTGCTCATTACGAATCAGACGAAGAAATTTTGCCCGATTCTGAAAGTAGCTATGCCCTGGAATGATGCTTTAGTTGGGACATTACGTACGCAAAGCAACCATAGCGCTCTTTGTGCCTGTAGGGTCCCAAACCAACGATTGATTATGCCCAGAAAACCGCTCTTTTTTCTCCTGTTTGCCTGTATTCACTGCCTGACCGGATTTGCCCAAACCACAACCGAATACGTTTGGTGGAATCCTGCCCGAAATTCGTTTCCGGTTATTGAAGGACAGGCCTGGCCCAAAGAGGTTCAGAGTCCATACGATCGGCTACCCGCCCAGGCAGAAAAGAGTGTCAGGCCGCCCGTTTGGAATTTATCGCACAATGCTGCTGGCTTGCTGATTCGGTTTAACGCCAGTACCGACCAGCTCGTGGTTCGGTATGCTGTGAGTGGCGCTCATGCATTGCCGCATATGCCCGCTACCGGCGTGAGTGGCGTCGATTTGTATGCGCTCGACAGCGATGGCAACTGGCACTGGTGTACGGGGAAATATTCGTTCAAAGATACGCTCGAATACCGGTTTACGGGCCTTACGCCCAACGATCAGTATCATCAGAAAGGACGTGAATACCGGCTCTATCTGCCGCTTTATAATTCGGTGAAATGGCTGGAAATTGGCGTACCGAAAGGAATGTCCTTTACGCCCTTGCCGACCCGTATCGAAAAACCGATTGTTATATACGGAACCTCCATTGCCCAGGGAGCTTGTGCCTCGCGGCCGGGTATGGCCTGGACCGCCATTCTGGGACGCAAACTGGATCGGCCGGTTATCAATCTGGGTTTTTCGGGCAATGGTCGACTAGAGAAAGAGATTATTGAGTTGCTGCCCAGCATTGATGCTAAGCTCTATGTGCTCGACTGTTTACCGAATTTGGTGGCTTCAGTAGGAATCGCTCCCGATGAAATCAGAAACCGGATTATTGAATCCGTTAAAACCTTGCGCCAGAAACGACCCGAGGTGCCCGTGCTGCTGGTCGATCATGCGGGTTATACGGAGGGCTCGCTCAATGCTACCCGCCGGAAATACTACATGGACGCTAATGAACTGATGAGTCAGGCATTTGCGCAATTGAAGACCGAAGGCATCAATCTGGTTTACCTGCTTTCCCGAACCGACATCAATCTGGGTATGGACGATATGGTCGATGGGACGCACCCAACCGATCTGGGTATGCAGCATTATGCCGATGCTTATGAAAACAGCATTCGCCCGATCCTGAACGAACCAATCGGAGCGTATGGCACAACCAAACCCTGCACACAGTTTCGGGATGCCGCTATCTACGATTGGGAAACCCGCCACCGCCAGACCCTGGAACGGGTGAAAGCAAAACCACCACGGATTGTGTTTATCGGTAATTCTATCACGCACTACTGGGGCGGTAAGCCGCAGGCACCCATCAGCCGGGGGGCCGATTCGTGGAATGCCGTACTTGAGCCGCTGGGTACGCAGAATTTTGGCTATGGCTGGGACCGGATCGAGAATGTACTGTGGCGGGTTTACCACGACGAACTCGATGGTTATGCCGCTGCGCAGGTTGTTGTTATGATCGGTACGAATAACCTTCATCTTAATACGGACACTGAAATTGTGGAGGGACTGGCATTTCTGGTCAATGCGATCAAAGCCCGTCAGCCCGGAGCGTCTGTTTTATTGTTGGGGATTTTGCCCCGTCGGCAGGGCGAAGCGCGAATTCTGGAACTGAATAAACGTATTGCACGCGCTGCCGGGCAGGTCGACGTGACGTTTGCCGATCCTGGAACCGTTTTTCTGAAAGAGGACGGTAAAATTGATGAAACACTGTTTACGGATGGGCTGCACCCTAATGCCGAAGGCTATCAGAAATTAGTTGCAAAGCTGAGCCCCTATCTGAAACCAGTCGAACAAAGTCATAAACAAAAACGGTAAAAATGGCTATGACAAAGCCAGTCGTCACGCCCGCCAAAACCCTGGCCGATCGCAGGCGCATGACCCGCCCGCAGCTTTGGCTGTTTAAAGGAATCGCGATGCTGTTGCCATTGGTGCTGCTGGCTTTGCTGGAAGGTATTCTGCGCGTAGCGGGCTATGGGCACGACCTGCGGCTTTTTGTCGATGATCCGCAACAACCGGGCTTTCTGGTCATGAACCGCTATGCATCGGAGCGGTATTTTACAGAAACAGACAATGCTACTGTCGGTAATTTCGAACCGTTTCGGAAGTATAAAGCCGATGGAACCTTACGAATTTTTGTGCTGGGCGAATCAACGACTATTGGCTATCCATATATGCACAACGGCTCGTTTCACCGCTGGTTGCAGTACCGGCTGATGCATACCTTTCCGGAGCGGGAATTCGAAATTATCAATCTTTCCTTAACGGCCGTCAACTCGTATACGGTATTTGGCTTTGCCCGCGAACTGGCCGCTCATCAGCCCGATGCGGTGCTGATTTATACTGGTCATAACGAGTATTACGGTGCATTGGGTGTGGGCTCAACAAGCTCGATTGCCCACAATCCGAAAGTGGTTCGGCTAGTGCTGTGGCTGCGCGACTTTCGGGTGGTGCAACTCGTTACGAAAGCATTGACTAAGCTGAAAAGAGCCGTGTCGGGAAAGCAGGTCGATTTGCGCGAAAACCTGATGAAGCGTATGGCGGCCGACCAGCAGATTTCCTACGGGTCGGGTGCATATGCACAGGGTATCGAGCAGTTTAAAACCAATATGAATGACCTTTGCCAGCAATTGTCGGGTCAGAAAATTCCGGTTTTTGTCAGCAATCTGGTTAGTAACGAAAAAGACCTGAAGCCATTTATCAGCGCATCGGGCAACGGCCCCGAATCGGCTGAACAACAATACCGGCTCGGTAAGCAGGCTTATAAACAGGGTGATTTCAGAACCGCAAAAAAGGCATTTATACAGGCAAAAGAGCTGGACTTGTTGCGGTTTCGGGCCCCGGAAGCTATGAATCAGGTTATCGATGAGCTGGGAAAACAGTATCCAAACGTAACGGTGGTCGACACAAAAACCTATTTTGAACGGCAGTCGCCACAGGGAATACTCGGTAAGGAAACGTTGCTGGAGCATGTTCACCCTAATTTGCTGGGCTATGCCTTACTGTCCGACGCTTTTTATGAAGCCCTGAAAAAACGTCGACTGATCGATCCGGCAAATCGGGCCGAACTTTCGTTTGCCCAACTGCGCCAGCAAATGCCCATTACAACTGTCGATTCGTTGCAGGGTGCTTACGAAATGATGATTCTGAAAGAAGGCTGGCCTTTCAATGAGCCGATGCCGCCCGAAGAAACCCGTCCGAAAACCCTGGAAGAGCAACTGGCCGGAGCATTGGCTGTGAAACAATTGATATGGCGCGACGCGATGAATCAGTTGGCTGCTTACTATGCCAAACAAAACGATCTGCGGAAGGTGTTACGGGTTACCGAATCACTCATACTGGAATATCCGAACGATCCGGGTTTATACGATCAGGCCGGGAAACTGTGCATGAGTTTAAGCAAAAATGAAGACGCTGTCTGGCATCAGAAAAAGGCGTTTCAGTTGGCTAACTCGTTCGAGCGGGCGCAGCGGTTGTTTGTACTTTTGCTGAAGATGGATCGGCCCGACGCGGCATTACCTTATCTGCGCTATGCTGCGGCAAACAATCAGTCGGGGTTTAGCCTTGGTGAGTTGCAGGCGTTTGTTGAACAACTGGTTGGTCTTAAAAAACAGTATGAGCAGGATAGCACGAACGTAAAGCTAAGCAACCAACTGGCAACTGGTTATCTGAAGTTTGCCAATGCGACGGCAGCTACCCGATATGTGAAGAAAACACTACAACATGACCCGCATAATGCCGTTGCGCTTCAATTGAGTCGGCAGATAGAGCGGCTAAGAAAGTAGTAGGAGGTAGTGCAATTGTAATTATCCATGGCGTGAAATAGATGCATCAGCCGCTTTTCACTCGATGGAGATGGCTCTGATTTTTGAAAAAGAAATAAGTATGGAATTTCTTCGGGATTTCTGGTTGTTCGTGCGCGAACGGAAGCGCTATTGGCTAGTACCGCTCTTTATCCTATTGCTGCTGTTGGGCGCCCTGACCATTTTTACGACTGGCTCGGCACTGGCTCCGTTTATCTATTCTATTTTTTGAGCCCGTATGCCAGATGGGTATATCTTTATGGAGAATTCTGTAGAGACTTATTTATGAAGGCACTGATTGGAGCTATAGGCCTCCTGCTATTGGGTAGTTGTTCAACGAAAGAAAAGACTACGCAACAATCCACTGAACAAACCGTTGCCGAAGCTCCAAAAAACGACAGCACGCAAACCGGTGGAACCGTTTCCACTAAGTCTGCTATAAAAGCGACAGTTGCGGCCGGGGCCGGAAAATGGGCCTATGAAAAAAAGACCGATAAAGAGGGAAAACCGGTCTATAAAGCTTCGCTGGTGGCTTCCAATATTCTTGAGTTTTCGTTTCCATACAACGGAGGTTCAGTAGCTACCCTGACCATTCGGAAGCGCGAAAGCGGCACAACGGTATACATAGAGGTGTCGAAAGGTCAGTTTAATCGAAGCTTTCAGGGTGGTAAAGCCCGAATACGTTTTGATCGGCAATCACCTGTTGCGTATGAGCTAGTAGCCGCCGAAAATGGTCGGGCCAACATTGTGTTTTTTGATGCCGAACAAAAGCTGATCAACCAGATGAAAGCTGCTAAAGAAATGGTTATCGATCTTGATTTTGCCGGACAGGGCGTTCGGCAATTATTATTCAAAACTGCCGGTTTGAAATGGTCTTAAGCGCTCATTTTTGTAAAAAATGAGCGCTTAAGACCAAAACGCTAGACTTTCTGAAACACAACAATACTGTTGTGGCCACCAAATCCGAAGGTATTACTCATTGCAACATCCACCGAAGCGGGTCTGGCTTCTTTCGTTACAATAGTCAGATTGTCGGGAATAGCCGGGTCGAGTTTGGTGGTGTTAATGGTAGGTGGAATAACGCTGTCGCGCATCGAAAGCAGGCAGATAATGGCTTCGGCTGCTCCGGCGGCACCCATCAAGTGACCCGTAATGGACTTGGTTGCACTGATTTGTAACTTTGTTTTTTCGCCACCCGTTAAACTCGTTACCGCTTTGATTTCTGATAAATCGCCCACCTGGGTAGAGGTAGCGTGGGTGTTCAGGTAATCGACATCGGCAATGGTCAGCGCTGATTCTTCCAGTGCCAGTTGCATTGCTTTTGCGGCTCCAATGCCCTCGGGATGAGTAGCAGTCATGTGATATGCGTCGGCGGTCATGGCAGCTCCCGTAATTTCTCCGTAAATACGGGCTCCACGTTTTACGGCATGGTTATACTCTTCCAGCACTAATGCACCAGCGCCTTCGCCCATCACAAAACCATCGCGATCTACATCGAACGGGCGCGAGGCCGATGCGGGATTCTGGTTGTGGGTCGACATGGCTTTCAGGGCACTAAATCCACCAAACGATGCGGGTGTAATGGGAGCCTCAGAGCCGCCGGTTATAATAATTTTGGCTTTCCCCAGACGGATGTAGTTGAAGGCATCCATAATGGCGGTATTCGATGTGGCACAGGCCGAAATGGTGGTGTAGTTGATTCCCATATAACCATTTCGAATCGAAATCATGCCCGAAGCCATATTTGGAATTAACCTGGGTATAAAAAATGGGCTAAACCGTGGCTGGCCATTGCCCTGTGCGTATTCGGTTACCTGTTCTTCAAAGACATCCATGCCGCCCTGTCCCGTTCCCCAGATAACCCCCACCTCAAATGGATCGATCTGGTTCAGGTCGAAACCCGAATCACGAATGGCCTCATCTGAGGCTACCAATGCATATTGTGTAAATGGATCGGTGCGTTTAAGATCGGCGCGATTTAAATACTGCGATGCATCGAATCCTTTGATTTCGCAGGCAAACTGGGTGCGAAACAGCGTAGGATCGAATTTGGTGATGGTGGCTGCACCACTCTCACCATTCACTACATTCTGCCAGAACGTCGGGGCGTTATGACCCACTGGTGTTAAAGCACCAATTCCGGTAACAACAACTCGGTGTAACATTTTCGTTGTAAATAATGACTACTAAGGTCTTTTAATCACTGACTGGTAAAAAATAATTTCAGCGGCTGGTAAATATAGGTAAATAATACTATTTGGTATTTTACTGACGAAATAATGAGCGAATAAGTTCTTTTGCTGGCTCTGATGTATCAGCTTGATTTGGCAGTTTTTGTACGTATAGTTGATTTCCTGTTCATTTATTTAATTAAATAATAAATACCAATTGTTATTTTTGTAAGATTGGCGATAGGGCACCAGCCAATGCCGGGATGCAGAAATAGACAGCGCCTTCAGGCTTTGGGCCAGAATGCGCTAAACGCTGAGTAGCTAGTTGAATTTTCGCCAGGAGAAACGGACTAATAAACAACAAATACACACCTTCGACATGACACCAAAACGATCAAAAGCCGAACGAACCCGTCAGTTTATTATCGAAACAACGGCCGGTATTTTCAATACAAAAGGCTATGCCGGCACATCATTGAATGATTTAACGGAAGCAACCGGCCTAACGAAAGGAAGTATATACGGCAACTTTGAAAACAAGGAAGAAGTTGCACTGGCCGCTTTTGACTACAATCTGTCCCGAATAAAGCAGGGAATTCAACAACGAATGGATCTGGCGGCAACCTATCGAGAGAAATTACAGGTTTATGGCGATGTGTATCGAGAGCTTTTTCGTAACCCGATAGTAGTAGGGGGCTGCCCGATTCTGAATACCGCCATCGAAGCCGATGATACCAATAACCTGCTCAAAGACAGGGCGTCAAAAGCGATCCTGTACTGGAAAAAAAACATTATCGATCTGATCAGGGCGGGGATTGCTACTGGCGAATTTCGCGAAGATAGTGAACCTGAACGAACCGCGTTGTCGATCATTGCGCTCATTGAAGGTGGGATCATGATTGCCCAGGCAACCAACACGCCAATGTATCTGGATAAGGTGCTGAAAACGGTCGATATGCTGATTGGGCAATTGGAGAAACGGGTGCCGTAGTCGGCAAAATTTGTTATTGCTTCTGTTTATACGGACATAATCGGTTTTCAGGCGTTGTTATATCGTGCGTAACGGGTCTGTTTTTGGTTGTAGCAGTTACGTATGGATAGCAATACCAGCCAGTTGACCAGGCTTAATACGAAGCGTTCGATTATGGGAAATTACATTGTCATCTTGTTCACTACAGGAGTTATTGCCCTAAGCGGAGCCGCTCTATGGTGGGAGTGGAAACATACGAAATCCCGGAAACGAAAAAAGGGAAAGAAAAAAGGAGACTAACGTTCTGATTTATAGACTTGTAAGCTATTGATCAGAAACCCCGTTGTTTAACGATTTTCAATAAAAAGGGCGGTTCAATTGGTTGAACCGCCCTTTTTATTAATTGAACTTTCAGAATGAGTTAACTATTCATGCGTTTAATCAGGCCGGCAATGGCCAGTATAATAATAGCCCCTATCAGCGCTGTTAGGGTTCGAGCCAGCAAATCCGGTAAACCTAGCATCTGCTGGAAGTCGTTTCCAAATAACCAGCCTCCAACAAAACCTCCGGCAATACCTAATAAAATCTGCATCCAGATGGAAAACGAAAAACGAGGAAACAGTTGGTCGGCCAGCCATCCGGCCAGCGCACCAATAAGAATGGATATAAGGAAGCTCATCGTGAAAATAGGGGATTTAATGGTTGCTGATAAGACGAAGGGCTTTCTGATTAGTAACGTATCTCAGTTCGTTCACGATTGCATCGTAGACGAACACGCTTACGAACAAATGTTGGCTGCTCAAACGAAATTCTTCGCCTTTATCGTTACAAGGGAGCAATCTAACCCAGTTCTCAGATGGCAGATCAATCCACCGGCTGGCTTGGTAAACTAAGCAAGCTCCTGGTTCCCACCAGCCTGGCCGACGCTACACCAGCCAACACCATTACGAATACGCAAATCTTAGACGAACTTATTGCTTCTTTCTCCGATTCCATACGCCGGGAATCGGTCGGAAGTAGTATGTTGTTCAACGCTCATTATCTGATCATTCTGCATCCAGATACCTACGAAGAGCGTCAAAATGCATTTCCCGTTATTGTCAATGAAGCCGTTAAAGCCTTTACCAGCCTCATAAAATCGCAGAAAACAAATTATGAACACATTGCCCCCGTGTCTTCGAACTGGTTTTTTAAATTTGGGGGCGGACATGAGTTTGGGGGCGAACCCATACATCCGGGCGATGTGAAAGTAATTGGGGCTTTAACGGGAATGCTACCAGGGCAAGGCCCCGCTCAGGCGTCGGAAAATTGGCGCGCAACCCGGCGGGTTAAGCAAACCAACCGATACGAAAAAGTTGATCTCGACCCCAACACGTTTCGGCACATCGACTTCCGCGAACCAGGCGCATTTGTTGTTAAGTTCACCTTTGATACGAATGCAGAGGCCATCAAACGCCCTGCTGGCTTAGGAAATGCGACCCAAAGTGCACCAATACCGCACCGAAACCTGGGTTCGGGGCTGGCCCAGATCGATTACTATGTGGCCGAACTCAGTAAGGAAGCTAATTACCAGATGCGCGACCGCGAAATTGTAGTAGCTCGGAAGGAGCCTGATAACCAGCATTTTCCGAATTACCTGCTGATCGAATCGGCCTACGTGTCGAATCCGCACGCCCGAATTCGTTACAACGACGCAACGCAGTCGTTTCAAATTACGTCATTCAGCCGCAACGAAACCCGCGTCAACGAACAGCTTATTCCACGCAGCGAACCTGCCAGTCCGCAGTGGTTTGCGTTGCCCGATGATGCCCAGATTCTGCTCAACAGTATGGTTACACTGCATTTTAAACGGATTGGGTAAGATGCTCGTCGATACACTACTCGTCGTTCTGCTGCTTCTGTTTGTGGGCTTTCTGGTCATAAGCCACTTTCGGGATTTGCCCCGCTAAAGAAACAACGCCCTGCTTTATGGGTTGAATTTTTAGCGGCATGGTTCCGTATATACCTGTTCCCAATGAACATGAATTCGATTTCAATTGCCGGACAAACCGACGTCGGTCAGCGTCGTAAAGACAATCAGGACACGTTAATCTGTAGCCCGATCTGGTCAGAAACCAGTGTTTTATTAGGAGTGATTGATGGCGTCGGGGGGTATGCCGGGGGCGATAAAGCGGCTGCCATTGCCAAAGAGAGCATCGAACAGTATATGGCCAAACCCAATGGCGATCCGCTATCGATGCTACGCGAAGCGGTGGTGTTTGCCAATAATCAGATAAATGCACAACGGCAGGAAAATCCACAACTGGCGCAAATGGCCTGTGTGTTGACCACTGCAGTAGCCGATAGTCGTTTGCAGAAAGTCGTGTTTGTGCATGTTGGCGATACCCGCTTGTATCGACTGCGGCAGGGCGTACTCGAAAAACTAACCCACGATCACTCGCTCGTCGGCGTTCGGGAGGATGCTAATGAATTAACCGAAGCCGAAGCTATGAAACACCCCCGCCGGAACGAAATTCTGCGCGACCTTGGCTCATTGAAACACCGGGTCGATGACCCTGACTTTCTGGAGTCGGGTGAGGCTAGTTTTGAACCCGGTGATCAGTTGTTGCTGTGCAGCGATGGCCTTACCGACATGATTACCCAGGCCCAGGTTACTGCCATATTAACGGGCAATGGATCGTTGAACGATCGCTCGGCTGAACTGATTCGGTTAGCAAACTCGCAGGGAGGAAATGATAATATTACGGTAGTTCTGGCTGCGAACAACACACCTCCAAGCCAGCCCGCACCCTCTGCCAACCCACCTATTAAGGCGCAACTGCCCCAAAATCCATTGCTCCCGGCCGGTACCGATAATGGCCAGCCCGTTCGGCCTCAGCCCGAAAAAAGCCGTTCGGGACGTTTATGGGTTGTGGCGACACTGCTTCTGGTTGGCGGAATCACCGGACTGGTCTGGTACAACAATCAACCATCGGGCACGCACGAAGTGATTCGCACAGATAGCCTTACAACTGCCGGGGTGCCCGGCATTGTGTTGAAACAAACAGCTCGGCTTGATTCGCTCATGCAGGTTGCCTACCGAAGTGCCGACCATCAACTGAACTTGCCAGCCGATACGGTCTGGCTTGATAGGCCTCTGTTAGTGACCGATTCACTGCAACGGATTGTAGGCCACAGCCGACTGACAGTTCTGTTGCCAGCAGATACCGCCCAGGCTGAGCTGGCACTGCAAATTCTGCGTTCAGGACCGGTACATCTCGAAAATATGGTGATTTGCGGGTTCAGAACCGGCATCGAGACAATTCCAGCCCCACCAATTCAGTTATCAAATGTGTACTTTCGAGGGGTAGGGCGGCCAATTCAGGCAGTTATCCGGCAAGACACTTTTCGAAATGCGCAGGTTCAGGTTTCTATTCAAAATCGGTCAGTATCTACCCAACCTCATCGTCCTTGATGTCCACGATTCGATTCGATACCCGTTTCCCCGGCTATGAAGTGCTCAGTGAGTTAGGGCGCAGCAATGCCCGTATCCTGAAGGCGCGCCATCTGGCGACTGACGATCTGGTAGCTATCAAGCATTTTGCGCTTAATACAGATGAGGAAACACTCCGTCGGTTTCAGCGGGAATCGGCTATTATGACCAGCATTTCTCATCCCAATATTGTGAAAGTTAGGGAAGTGCAACTGGAAGCCGAGCTTCCGTATATTGTGATGGAGCTGATAGAGGGCGGAAGTGTAAGACAGCTCATTACCAGTCAGAATCGCATCAGTATACCCACCGTTATTCGGTTGGGATTGCAAATGGCCGAGGTCTTTAAAGCGATTCATACGCAGGGAATAATTCACCGCGACATTAAGCCCGAAAATATTCTGTATCGACCATTGCCCAGCGGTGAACTGCATTTTTTGCTGACAGACTTTGGGGTTGCCCGCCTGCACGAGCAGTCAACAACGCTGACCGGGCAATCGCTGATGACCTACGAATATGCGTCGCCGGAGCAATTCAACGATCCCAGAAACCTAACGCCCGCCACCGACTATTATTCGCTGGGCGTTGTCTTATACGAGTGCCTTCACGGCTCTGTTCCGTTTGCATTAGCTGATCATTCCGGCATTGTGACGTTTATGAACCGGGTATTAACCGAAACGCCACCTGCCTTAACCGTAACCAGTCAGGATGCATTGCTTGGTCCGTTCGTGCCTATTCTTCAGGATTTGTTGCAAAAGAAACCGGAAGAACGCCTGAGCGACCCCGATGAACTAATCTGGCAGCTAAAACAGGCAGAGCTGAATTGTCTGAAAGTCGGTCGAGGCAGTATACCAGCCAGTCGACCGACTCCCGTTGTTCCGCTGGTTTCTGATCCAACATCTGAGCCGGACGCCATTCCCGAACCAATCGCCAGTTCGTCGCCCGTTCAGAGAGAAATGCCAAAACCATCAGGAAAAAGCCTGACATGGACGGTTTTGCTGCTGGTAATTTTAGTGGGTGGTGCGGGGCTTTATTATGCGTTCAACCGACCGCTACAAAAAGGGGTATCGTCCACAAACAATACCATCGGGGAATTGCAATCAACGGACTCAACGGCAGCAGAGACCCCCGTCGATTCGACGAATGAAGACCAGTGGCAGCAACAACAGGCCGAAGAGGCCCGGCGACAGGAAGAACTCCGCCAACAGGCTTTAAATGCCGTCGAGGCCGGGAAATCGCTGACTGCCGAAATGATTGATTTTCGGGTTGGTTTTCTGGGAGGAATCAAAAATGCCCTGATCGAACTAAATAACCCCAGCAACTTCAAATTTCCTTCTGTAGCGGTGCTGGTCAGTTATTTTAAAGATAATGGTCAACTATACAAAACCGAGAAGGTTTTTTTCAATAATGTAGAGCCCAACTCAACCCGCAGTCGGAAAGCTCCCGACAGCGACCGTGGTACGCGGGTGAGTTGTAAGGTGCTGAAGTACGATTTTCCGAAGGAACTCGACTCGCTGATTAATCTTGTTCCGGCTGATTCGTTGACTTCAGACACATTAAATTAACTGGTCATGCCAACCGTAAGTGTCAATACCCATTTTCCGGGCTATGAAATTATTGGTGAGATTGGCCGTTCCAATGCCAGAGTCCTGAAAGCGCGTCATCTGGCAACTGGCGATCTGGTAGCCATCAAGCACGTTACGTTCCATACGGAGCCTGAAACCCTCCGACGGTTTCGGCTTGAATCGCAACTGATGACAGACATTCGGCACCCAAATGTGGTTGGTGTTCGGGAGGTGGCGCTGGACCTGCCTATGCCGTTTATTGTTATGGAGTGGATTGAGGGAGGCAGTTTGCGGACACTGCTGGATCGTCAGGCGTGCCTGGATATTCCGACGGTAATTCGACTGGGGCAGCAAATGGCCGAAGCGTTTCAGGCAATTCATCCGCGAGGGATCATTCACCGGGATAGTAAACCCGAAAATATTCTGTATCGATTATTGCCAAGTGGCGAATACCATTTTCTGCTGACCGATTTCGGAATAGCCCGGTTGCGCGAGCAATCCCATACCATAACGGGGCAGTCGTTAATGACCTATGAATATGCCTCTCCCGAACAGATCGACAATCCACGAAACCTGGATATAGCAACGGATTATTATTCGCTCGGTGTCGTTCTGTATGAGTGTATAGCGGGGCAGGTCCCGTTTTCTATGGCCAACAGTGCCGGCATAGCCTCGTTCATGAATCAGGTATTGACATCGGCCCCTCCTCCTTTGCGAACCCAGGAACAGCCCATCCCGCCGAGCCTGGATGAGTTGGTTCACTGGCTGCTGGTTAAAGACCCGGCTCAACGGCTGAGCGATGTGAACGAGTTGCGGGTGCTGCTGGGGCAGGCAAATGTGGAGCAGTGGAAAGCGAGTCATGCTGGTGATCGGCCTTCATTTACCCGGTCTCGAATGATGTCTGCTCCCTTGCCCGTAACACCCCTTGTTGAGCAACCCCGACCACCGGCGCAGGAGGAAGAACCCACCAGTACAGGAAGCAACTGGAACTGGGCCGCGCTGGCTGGAATCATTGTGGCAGCAGGCATTGCGTTTTTCGTTTATTATCGGAGCCAACAAATACCCCCCAGAGTCGAAACCCGGCAGGATGATTCAAGCCGGATTTTGTCGGATTCGCTGAGTGCCGGAATGATGGAGCCCGATACGACAAGTTCATGGGAGAATGATACTTCGGAAGAGGAAACACCCGCAGAAAGCGACGCAACCGATACCCCTACGACCGACTCTACGAATCATATGCCACCAACGCCCCCCGCCGATTCGACCCGGACGGTTCCAGATTCCATTAAAAATTCAAATTAAGCTATTGGTCATTAGTAATTGAGTGGCTAAACCGACAACCAATGACTAATCACCAATGACCATTAACAAATGAAATCAGCGCCTATCACATCCGGGCAAATGTATCTGGGAGGAGCAACGCTTCTGCTTCTGCTGTTGTTTGCGCGGCTGTTTGTTAATCTATTACCTCATCTGAACGAGGCTAAACAAACACTCGCAGATGGGCAGGCTATAACGCTGAAAACGGGCGTAAAACCAGCCGCTATTCAACGGATTCTTAAGGCCGGTAACTATTATTCCGATTCCAGAGACCGGACGTTGATAGCCGATTCGCTGGCTGCCAAACTAGCCCAAAATGGTTCACTGGAAAATCTAGGAGCCATTAACAAGCGACAATTTTCGGTTGTGGCACCGCGTGCCTGGCAAAGCCGGGCTGGCGGTCAGGATTTTCAGAACCGGCTCCAGTTATCCCGTCAGCAAATGGGATTCGACTCGGTGCTATACGTTCGGGAACTAACCAACCCTAAGCCGTATGCGGCTACGCTAATGGTTGGTAGTGGAAACCGGGTGCTCTCTGGTCAGGTAAGCCAGAACAACCAGCCGATGGCGGGTGTTCTGGTACAGCTAAAACGTCATCCGCCAACGGCCCGCCCCGACACCCTTCTGGATCGCTATTTCTATACCCGAACTGATTCCGACGGCCGATTTGCCTTTACTGGTCTGAAAACAGATTCTGCTTATAGCGTGGTGCCGCTGAAACCCGGTTTTGAGTTTGGCAGTCGCCGTGGAACAAGTCGGTTAAGTAGTAATCAATCGTATTCGTTTGCCGCCCGTCCGCATCAGTTGCGGCTCATTGGCTCGGTTGTTTATGGACAACTAAAAGCCGACCAGGTATTGTTGGTACGGACGCCCGCTGCTTTTACGATGCAGTTTTGGGGCATTGCCCTCCTGTTTCTGCTGGCTTTTTGGCTGGTCGATGGCTTTTGGGTTCTTCGTCGTTTTCAGTCCGATCCGTTGCTGCTGCCAATTGTGATGCTGCTTACCGGCATTTCCATTCTAACTCTGTTAGCCATTCAGGACCCACTGCTGGATACACTCTATGCCTGGCAAATGCTGCAAGGCATAGCGGTAGGCTTGCTGGGCCTAACACTTGTGTCGCAGCTAAACATCGGTCGGTTTTATACGAATTGGCGGTTCGACTGGCTCTTTACGTTTCGGAACCGGTCGTCGGTTCGGTTGGTTGGCTGGACATGGCTGGTGCTGGCCATTGGCCTTGCCCTGCTAACGTTGCTTTTTGGCTCAGGGCCAGAAGGGAGTGGTGTGCGGGTGAACCTGTCGCTGCCAGGTTTGACGTTTCAACCCAGCGAGATCACCAAATATCTGTTGCTGCTTTTTTTTGCCGGATTTTTTGCCGCCAACGAGCAGTCAATTCGGGAATTGCCTGATTTGCGCTGGCGATTCAGCGTTAGTTTCGGAGCACTGGCCGGTAGTGGCTTCATTATGCTGCTCTATCTGTTGCTGGGCGACATGGGGCCTGCCCTGGTGGTTTGTTTCACTTTTTTACTGTTTTACAGCATTGCCAGAGGGAATCTGGCCTTGACCCTGGCGACGGGTGTCGGATTTGGTGTAGCGCTTTGGCTATTGCCTGGCTGGTTGGCGCTGTTGCTTTCGGTTGGCATATTGACGGGTTTCCTGATCTGGCGTGGAGAAGCCCGTTCAATTACAAAACTAGGCTGGGTCGCTTTATTGACCGAAGCTCCCATGGTGCTGCTGCTTGTAATGGCTATGTTTTCCTTCGGCGATTTACTGCCTTATGTCGGAAGTCGGCTGGCCGACCGAAAAGCCATGTGGCTGAGCCCGTGGAACAATGATGTATATGGGGGCGATCACCTTGCTCATGCATTCTGGGCTTTATCGTCTGGCGGCTGGGCAGGGCAGGGGTTAGGCAAAGGGTTTGCTGCGGTTATGCCAGCTGCCCATACCGACATGATTCTCCCGAGCATTGGTGAGGAACTGGGCGGGCTGGGGCTGGTAGCCGTGTTTTTACTGTTTGGCGTCTTGCTGCACCGGATTTTTCTTCTGGCCCGGCGAGCTGGTCAACCTTTTAGCTTTTTTCTGGTAGCTGGTATTGCTATTGCCACCGGCGTACAGTTTTTGATCATTGCGGGCGGTTCCATTGGTTTGCTGCCGCTCACTGGCATTAGTGTGCCGTTTCTGAGTTATGGGAAGATTTCCCTCATTTTTAGTCTGACTGTGCTGGGGGCTGTGTTCAGTGTTGCGCACCGGCCAGGACAGTTAAATCAGCGCCAATACCTCGAAAAACACTATGATGCCGTATTGATGGCTGGCATTGCGGGTTTCCTGATCGGTGTAGTGATTTTAATTGGCCGATTACTGCCGATTATCGGTTGGTATGGCAATGAGTACATCGTTCGGCCTGCTCGGGTAGTGACGCGCAATGGTGATCCGGTTTACAGTTATAATCCCCGAATCGAACGCCTTACCCGCAAACTGGCTGCGGGCACCATCTACGACCGGAAAGGGTTAGTACTGGCCACCAGTTCGTCCGATGATCTGACCAGACAATCGACCCGGCTACGACAGGCTGGCCTCATCACGGAAGACTTAGCTACGCTGACCCAGAAGCGGCTACAGCGCTATTATCCATTTAACGAACACCTCTTTTTCTGGATCGGCGACCTGAATACGCAGTTGTTCTGGGGGCAAAGCAATGGCTATTTTGCCGAAGCAGCTCATTATAGTGAGCTACGTGGCTTCAACAGTCGCCCGCGTAAAACAGATCTGATCACCGCCGAATACCGGGCCGATCGTTTCAGTCCGTCGGTTGAGCAACGTCGAACGTTAACCGTGTATGATTATAGTGAACTGGCACCAGCCCTGCGAGCTGGCATCAACAGTCGGGAAGTTGAGCAGCGCAAAGCCCGGAATCGGGATATACAACTGGCTGTAGATGCCGGTTTACAGGTTACTTTGCAAAAAGGACTGGCCGCTTCGGACTATCGGAACCATCGGCTGTCGGTGGTGGTCATAGATGCCGCTTCGGGCGATGTGTTAGCTTCTGCCATACATCCGTTGCCAAATCTGGATACGCCCGAACCCATGCTGTTGACCGATCGGGATCGGTTAAAGTTGCCCTATCTGGTGACGGAGCGTGATTTAGGTATGACATATCCAACGGCTCCCGGATCGACGGCAAAAATTTTAACGGCAATGGCAGCGTTTACTAAACTGGGGAGCCGGGCGTCGGGGGTTAGTTACCCAATTTCCTGCCAGGAAATTATCCGGCGGGGGAAATATGAATCCGAGCCATGCGGAGAATCAGTAGATATGCGAAAAGCCATCGTTCGGTCGAGTAATGTGTATTTTATTCGATTAGCCAACGATTATAAACTGGATAACGAACTGGCTGATCTCTATTTGACTACGGGGATGAATGTTGATCTGATAGGTGGGTACTCCTATACCGATACGCACACCAACGAAGAACGAACGGCCATTCGCCAACACTGGCGCGATTCCTCCTTTGTCGTTCGTCGACAGCTCTATCAAAGTGATCGGTATCCACGGCGGTATCGGAGCGAGTTTTCGGGACTGGCCTGGGGGCAGGGACAACTGACAGCCACGCCGGGAGCCCTGGCCCGAATGGCTGCGGCAGTGGCTAACGGAGGAATTTTGCAGCCGTCGCGCTATGTGTTGAATCGGTCTGGTAAACCGCAGCCTTTGTTGGTAGGACAGCCTATCGGGAAGCCTGAATATGCTACTCAATTAACGGATTTTATGATTGAGCAATCTAACCCCAGCGGTGGACGGCGTAAAATCAGTGAAGCTCGGGTTGCGGGTAAAACCGGTACACCCGAACGCATTGTATTGGGGAAAAAAGAAAATGATGGATGGTATGTGTTCTTTACTCCAACGCCCGACGGGCGATCTCATACCGTGGTGTGTGTGCGTATTGAGCTTGGCGATTCGTCGGCTGATGCCGTACGACTAGCCAATACGGTTGTCGCGCCGATTCTCCGGCAGCGGGGTTATCTGGGAAGCTTTTAACGAAATTAACATCACCAAACGTGCCTGCTCATTCAACATCCGTTGCGGCACTCATTCACTCTTTATATGGGTATTCTTGAATCTGTTAAACATCTATTTGGCTTTGCACCCACTAGTTTGCCCGCTTCGGCCGGGTTGCAAACACCTGCTATCCCGAACTCACTGGGGCCACCACCAGCCGCTCAGCGACGCGACCAGGTGATTACGTTTGTTCTGGAAAAGTTGAGGCCGTACCAGAATGAACCCGACAATGCACCCACCGAAATCCAGCTTTTCGTATTATGTGAGAATCAGGAGGAAGAAGACTTGTATCGAGTGGCGCTCTGGGACAAGCAACCCGGAAAGTTTCAAAAAGAACTTAATCGGCAACTGGCCGATAACTACATTAAACTCCCCCCAAACTGGCAGCTTAGCTATGCGTTTTTTCGGGATCGATTACCGGTCTCTACGTATCAGCAAGGGAATGTAGGATTGAGTTTGCCGGAGACTAATCAGACGGTTGGTCCTGGGTGTCGAGCCAGTTTAAAAACAGTGGTTGGTCAAACGGAGCAGGCTCTGTATGTGCTTGATCCTGAACAAAAAACACAGTTTTACATTGGCCGTGGCCAGACCAGCCGAACAACATCGGGGCGGGTACGAACCAACGACATTGTGATACTGGCAGAAGACGATCCGGGCTTTGATCCTAAAACTGGGGCCGGAAATCAGACCGTCAGTCGCGATCATGCCACCATCCAGTTCGATCCGGCTAAACGAACTTATCGTCTGCTTGTTGATCCGGGAGGGCTACCCGCCCGAGGGAATAAAACGAAAATTCTTCATCCCGACAATACCATTGAACGGGCCGATATTGCCGGTATGACCTATCCATTGCACGATGGAGACCAGATTGAACTTGGGGGGGAGGTTACCCTATTGTTTGAACAGATTCCATGAACTGTGTCGGGATTTATTGTAAAAAGGGGGTTCTTATAATAAGATGGGGAACACAGATGACACCGATTGAACGGATTTTTACACATAGAATCCGTTCAATCGGTGTCATCTGTGTTCTAATTTGTTCATACAGAAGAGCGTAGATTATCTAATTAGTGCGTTGTAACGGTGTTTTCGCTAATTCCTGAGCTGGTTTCTCAATAAGGTAATAGGTAAGTATGGAGATTAGGCCGGTTAGAAAGACAACGATCATGTATTTTACATTGAAATTCAGGATATTGGTTGCCGTGCTATTGACGGGAATTAGTTGCTGGGGAAGGATCTTATCTGACCAATATAATACGCCAAAGTGAGTTAAGTAGGCGCTGTAGCTTATTTTGCCAATATAAGTAGTGATGGGGTTTACCAGTAACTGGACCGGGCATTTCGACAGACCAATTATGAGCCCGACAAAGCCTATGCTTCCCCAAAAATGAAGCGTAGGAGGCAGCGTAGGGAGATAGGGTTTTCCAACTGTTTTGCTGCCAATACTAATTCCGATTACACTTACTGCTAGCCACAAGGTAGGTGTACTGACCCAATTGTCTTGCTTAATCACTAAATAATAGGCGATTAGCCCACAGCCGAATACGGGTAATTGATAAGGCAAGTAAAAAAACAAATATTGCTTCAGTAAATCGTTGGATTGAACAGCGGGTATTTGGTATAAAATGGAGGTAATTGCGAAACCCGCCCCCAATGAACAGGCCGTGAAGAAAACGGCTCGGTTTAAGGTAGTAATGATAGCATATGCGTATGGAATCATTATGTAAACGATAACTTCAATTCCTACTGACCATCCGCCCGGAATAATACTATTGATCCATTGTGGCGCTAAGCCATGCAACAAAGAAATATTCAGGACGATACCCCAGGCATTGGTAGTAATTATCTGGGTAAATGGTTGGTTAGTTGCATAAGCCATTTGAATTAAATAGTAGATGATAGCAACGTAATACATGGGGGCTATTCTAAAGAAACGTCGCCTATAAAAGTTTGTCCTTACACCTATCGTTTGGTGTGTTCGCTGTTGCGACAGAAAAAGTGTGAAGGCACTCAGGACATAAAATAGTTGAACGCCCATAGCTGCTGGTGAGCCCAACGTATCCATAACAGAATAGAACTGGGGGGCGCTATAGTGATGGAGGTGGCAATGGAACCAGATAACACTTAAAATGGCAATTCCTCGTAGTGCGTCAATATAGGTCAGTTTCATTCATAAGCTGGTAGTCAGGAATGAGCTGCAAGTCTGAACTACCTGCGACTATATATGGTGAGGAAGAAAAAGGTGAATGAAACGAATACGTTTTTTCCGCTAAGGGCTCGCTTCTCCTATCGTTCAATTCCGCTAAATGACCTAAAGATTATGATTAAGACTTTGCATAGCTTGCCGATAAACAATTAGGCAGGGGCAGGGTTGAATTAAGTAGACCCTTGCTGCCGTAATTGGCTCAAAAGGGTTCGTTGAATGAATCAATGGCCATTTAGAACACCTAATTATGGAAACGAGCAACGTAAAAAAAATTCATGACTTTGATCAGAGCATCTGGCTGGATTTCATCGACCGGAAAATTATGGACTCCGGCGAACTCAAGATGCTTATCGACGACGATGGCATACGTGGGCTTACGTCAAATCCGGCCATTTTTGAAAAGGCAATCAGCAGTGGTTCGGAGTACGATGAAGACATTAAAAAGCTGGCTCAGGAAGGAAAAACCAACGAAGAAATTTTCTATGGCCTCGCTATTGCCGATATTCAGCGGGCGGCCGATTTGTTTAAACCCGTTTATGAGCAAGAAGTGCGGGGTGCCGATGGCTACGTAAGTCTTGAGGTGTCGCCCCATCTGGCCCGAAACACACAGGGAACCATTGATCAGGCACGGGCGCTGTGGAAAGCCGTCGACCGGGACAATGTGATGATAAAAATACCGGGAACCGCCGAAGGCTTACCCGCTATTCGGCAATGCATCAGCGAAGGCATTAATATCAATGTAACGTTGCTGTTTGGTCTGGAGCGATACGAGGCTGTTGCCGACGCTTATATTTCAGGACTTGAAGATCGTGTAAAAGCCGATCAGCCCATTGATTCAATTGCATCGGTTGCCAGCTTTTTTCTGAGTCGCATTGATGTACTGGTCGACCCAATGCTAGAACAGAAAGGCGAAACTGGGCTGAAAGGCGAAACCGCTATTGCGCTGGCCAAAAAAGCCTATGAAACGTATAAGCGTGTATTCGCCAGCGACCGATTCCGTAAACTGGAGGAGAAAGGTGCAAAGCCGCAGCGGCTGCTATGGGCCAGCACGAGTAGTAAAAACCCCGAATTTTCGGATGTCAAATATGTAGAAGCGCTGATTGGCCCTAAAACCGTGAATACGATACCGATGGAAACGCTCGATGCTTATCGCGATCATGGTCAGCCCGACTTCCGTCTGGAAACAGATCTCGATATGGCTTCGCAGGTACTGGAAAAATTAGCTCAGGCGGGTATCGATCTGAACGCTATCAGCCAGCAACTGGAAGACGAAGGCATTGAAAAATTCAATAAACCCTACGACAAATTGCTCGACGCTATCGATAAACAGAAAGAAAAGTCACTGGCGTCGGCCTGAGAGTTTGCGCTCTACCCGTTTTTTCAAGCGGGCAGAGCGCAATGGTTTAGCCTTCGATTGTCATTTCGAGCAGAGCATAGCTCAGCGTTTTGCCGTGGGTATCCATGGTAAGTGAGGTCGTTACGCCCCCTGTTAAAGCCTGCTGACAGACAAACTGAAGGGCGGGTAAATTGGGAAGCTCATATCGGGTAATATCACCGGCGACAATATCCCGTAAATGGTTTTTAACCGCTTCGGCACTCACTTTTTCGCATAGCAGGGAATAATCTTCCGGTTTGTAGGGAATCAATGACAGCGTCAATGTATTTCCTTTGTCGCCAGCGCGGCTGTGGGCAATGTCGTAGAGTTTGATTGTCATGACTGCAATAGGGTTACCGCTGGTTGAATCTTGTCTCGTTCAATTAGTGTAGAAACGATTCCGACCACTTCATGAACGTACTTGCGCGCACCTCCACCCCCGGCAGGACCATTTGTATAAAGGGCTTCTACTTCTTCGCCTATCAGAGCCGCCTGTTGTGGCGTAGTGGCCCGACCTGCTACGCGTAAGCGAATTTCGTAGGGCTCCGGATACGTACCGAACGAGGTTCGGTGTGCCGATGTACTGCCAATGTAGTCGACCCGCAAATCGGTAAACTGATCCTGTAATCGCTCCTGAATAATGGCCCCTGCCAGTTGAGCGCGGCCAAGCGCGTTTGCGCCTGCGTAGGAAATTTCGCCTTCGCCGGTATAGCCCGCATCGTAACCCACACTGACCTTCAATGTGTTGGGCTTGTTTTGTCCCCGCCCCCCCGAGGCTTTTACCTGATCTGGACCGATTTGTTCCAGACGTACCTGCGTAAAGTCGGCGATAACGTCGGGGGTGAAATAGCGGCTGGGGTCCATCACTTCATATAAGAGTTGCTCTTTGGCGGTTGTAACGCTTAACAGTCCTCCTGTGCCCGACACTTTACTGAATATTGCCGTACCATCGGCTGATACATCGGCAAACGGATGCCCCAGATGCGCCATATCCGGTACGTCTTTTCGGCCAGGATCGGCAAAATAGCCACCTGTCAACTGCCCTGCGCACTCCAGCAGGTGACCGATCACGGTGCCCTGACCAATCTGATTGACGTCGTTGAGCGACCAGCTAAATTCATGCGCCAGCGGAGCGACAACTAAGGAAGGGTCTGCCACACGACCAGTGATGATAATGGTGGCATCCGTTGCCAAAGCAGGAAGAATCGCATCAGCGCCCAGATAGGCATTGGCCGAAAGTAAAGTACCCGAAGCGTTCAGGGGGTTGCCGGTTTCCAGCGATAGTTCATCCCCCGTAAGCTGATCAATTACATCGTCGCCCGTCACAATGGCTACCGTTACCGGCAATTGTAGCTGCCGGGCTATATCAATAATTTTTCGGCCTGCTGCCAGAGGGTTGGCAGCGCCCATGTTCGTAATGAGCCGCACGTTGTTTTGGAGCATATGGGGCAGTAAGCGCTCAATTCGGCGTTCCAACAGCGGGTCGTATCCCAGGGCTGGGTCCTGACGTTTACGTTTCTGGGCCAGGGCAATCGTTCGTTCGGCCAGACATTCCAGTACCAGATAGTCCAGTTGTCCATGTTGCGCCAGAATAACGGCTGGTTCCAGTCGATCACCCGAAAATCCGGCCCCACAGCCAATGCGAATGGATTGTTTCATGAGATGTTTGCCAACCCCGAAGGGGTTATATGATTATAGAAAAAGTTAAGCCATAACGTATCATGAACCCCGAAGGGGTAATATACTTTGGGTTCAACCGGAGACTATTTGCGTATTGCTATTATCCTGTCATCCCTACGGGATTATTTATTACTTATGATAGTCAGTTATTTAGTGATTACGTATTTTCCAATTACAAATGAATCGATCCCGTTAGTAGAGCCGCTACGGTCATGACCAACGTAGTGCCAAAAGCCCATTTCAGAATGAATTTCTGATGGTCGCCCAGATCGACTTCGGCCAGTCCGACTAGTAGAAAGGTTGAAGCGGTCAGCGGGCTTACCGGAAAGCCGACGGTCATTTGCCCCAGCAGAGCTGCCCGTCCGATTTCGAGCGGGTCGATGCCGAATTGCGTGGCCGTCTGGCTCAGGATGGGCACCACGCCGAAATAATACGCATCGGGCGTAAAGAGCAAACTGGCAGGCATACTCGTAATGGCCGTCAGGGTGGGTAGCCAGCCAGCATGTTGCTCAGGAATGAGCGAAACCAGCGACGTAGCCATCGCGTCGATCATCTTTGAGCCGGTCAGAATTCCTGAAAACACACCCGCAGCAAAGATCATGCTCGACACCATGAAAATGTTGTTGCCATGAGCGCGCAGCACCTTTTGCTGATCGGGCAGTTTAGGATAATTAATCAGTAAGGCAACCGCACTGGCTACAATGAACAGGGCCGGAGTTGGTACCCAGCCTTTCATCAGCGTAACGATGAGGCCAATTGTCAGCACTGCATTGAGCCAGAAGAGTTTCGGACGGCGTAGCTGTTGTTGCTGTTCGGTTAGGTTTTCCTGATGAGCGTAGTCTAAATTCGTAATGCCGAGCCGTTTACGTTCTTTTTGTCCGAACCAGTAGGCCACAAAAAGGACCCAGCCAATACCGGCAATAATAGCCGGAATATTTGGATTAAAAAGTTGCGTAGCATCTGTCTTTAGCGTCGAGATTGCCCGCGCCGACGTGCCCGACCATGGAACCAGATGTAGCGGTCCAACGCCAAGTGCCACAATGCCGGATAGAATCAGCCGGTTAATTTTCAGTTGCTTGTAAATGGGCAGAAAGGCCGACATCACAATCATGAACGTAGCCGTACCATCGCCGTCGAGGTGTACGATCATCGTTAGAATAGCCGTTCCGACAATCACCTTCAGCGGGTCGCCTTTTACGTAGCGAATGATGCCTGAAATGATCGGATCGAACAGACCTGCATCGAGCATGGTGGCGAAATAGAGCACGGCAAACATGAGTAGTATACCCGTGGGCGCGACCTGCTTAATGCCTGCCAGAATCATCTCACCCAGTTCTTTCGGGCTGAAACCGGCCAGCAAACCCATAGCCAAAGGCACTAGTACCAGCGCCGTAATGACCGACAAACGCTTGGTAATAATTAGTGTCAGAAAAATACCAATGGTGGCAAAACCAAGAAGAGCAAGCATAGGACAACACGTTACGGATTGTTTATGAAAAGCGGATTGTTATGATTAACAGGAACCATAACAATCCGCCTTTCATACTTTTATTAATTACTCTTCAATGTTGCCAAAAAGCTCACTACGTCTCGAATTTCCCGCTTGGTGAGCAAATACTTCATGTCGGGCATACTCGACGGGGCGTAGGTCGTTTTCGCAATCTGATCTTTTCGGATGGTGAGATCGGGCTCGTCACCACTTTTTAGCACCAGTTCATTATCCGTTTCTTTCTGCACGATACCACTAAGCGTTTTACCATCTTTCATCTCGAGCGTTGCCGTTCCGAAACCGGGAGCCAGCCGCGCACTCGGATTGACGACCGCTTCGAGCAGCTGTTCGCGCGTCAGGCGGCTAGCTACCCCATTGAGCCGGGGCCCAGCATTGCCGCCTAAGTCATCGTAGGAGTGGCAGCGGATGCATTGGGCAGTTTGATGCCGAAAGAAAATGCGCCGTCCTTTGTCGGGTTCGCCACCGTACAGACTGGCCTGATAGGAAGCCAGAACGGCATCGGGCGACTGCTTGGCCAAAATCGCCTTATGCTGGGCAATAAGTTGGGGCGATTTGGTTTCGGTGATGGCTTCTTCCAGCTCAAGGCTCTGTTCAACCGGTAATTTACCCGCCGACAGGTCAGCGAGTAACTGGTCGAAAATGGGCTTGGTATTGGCAACCGGTAATTTCCCCAGCGTAACCAGCGCAGCCTGTTTTTCTTCCGTCGAATGCGTTTTCAGAACGTCCGACAACTGAGCAACCATCTGGTCTTTGGGCATATTGGTTTTGCCAATCAGGTCCAGCGCAGCTACCCGCACCCGTTTGTCCTTATCGGCAAGGGCTGTTTCGATGGCTGTGCCAATCTGCTTGTCGTTCAGGGCGGCCAGCGCGCGGAGGGCTTCTTCCCGAATTTCAGCTTCCCGGTCGTTTTTAAGCCGATCAATAAGCACAGGTCCGGCGGCAGTAATTGATAACTTGCTGATTGCCCGTATGGCACTCCGGCGTAGTGGCAGTTCAGAATTCGTTGCCATTGCCATGAATAGCTGGGCTGATTTGGTCTTAAGAGCCGCAGGATCGCGTGTTATTGGGCCCCTGTATCGACCATCAACCCGGTCGAGCAGCGACGGTTTTGCCCAGGTGCTCAGCGCATCCATAGCTTCGGCACGTAGCGGAACTGGGTTGCCATCGGTATTGGCATAGCGAATCAGATTTTGCATCGCTTCGGCCGTGCCTACCCGCAAATTGGCGTTGATAGCCCGGCGAATAAGTGGTTCGTTCGTAAACTTGGTGCTTGTCAGGACTTTTCCCAATGCTGGCAGGGCCTGCGGAATCGATAAATCGTCGTTGATGCCGCGAGCTGCTTCGGTGACCACAAATTCGTCGCTGTCGTTCAGGAAGTTGGCAATGCCGGGGTTTTGCATCCGACGCAAAGCCACCACGGCTGCGATACGCACCGCCCGCGACGGATGATTGGATAAAGCAATAATTGGTTCAGCCTTGCCGATACGCGCCAGTGCCAGACTGCCCGCATGACGGATGTACGTATCTTCGTCGTTGTTAGCTTCGAGCAATGAAATGATTGGCTGAATAGCTGGTGCATACGCAATACGGCCCAGTGCTTCGGCGGCAAAAAAGCGTGTGCGGCTATTTTCATCTTTCAGCATTGGCACCAGCGCCGGGCCAGCCGCAGTGTAACGCATGTCGCCCAGCCAGCGAGCGGCCTGCGCCCGGATTTCGGGATCGCTGTCTTTCAGATACGGCATCAGCCGCTGTGCATATTTGGCATCTTTACGCGCCAATTGGCTCATGCCCCAGATGCTATGCACGCGGGCGAGTTGGTGTTCGGTCTGCTGAAGCATTTGCCCGAAAGCCGCAGCGCCCGCTTCGCCCCGTTTCACCAGTTCGAATTGTGCTTTCTGCCGAACACGCATATCCGCATTTTTCAGATAGCCACTCAGTTCGCTTACGGGCGTCTTACTGAAATTCTGTGCCAGTAACTTTTTCGTGAGGGCCCGTTCAGCCCAGTTTGCGCCATCCTTATCGTCGAGCTTCCAGACGCGGCCGTAGTCTTTGGTATCCCAACCGTTAATCCAGTCGGCTACGTACATGGCGCCATCAGGACCGAAATCGATACCCGTTGCCAGCACATTACCCAGAATCTTCTTCGACTTGTCTAGCTCAAACGACGCGCCTTTGGGCTTCAGCGTAAAGGCATGAATACCCGACGCGGCCGGACTGCCGACGAATTCGGCAATGAAAAAGGTGTTTTTGTATTTCGGGCTCAGGGCCGTGCCGGGGTTGTAAAGCATACCCGCCGGACCGCTGACAAAGTTGGCCAGTGGGGGCAGAATATAAGCCGCCTGCCCGTCGAAACGGGGTTTAAACATCTGCTCGTCCATCCAGACTTTGTAGGTGTTGTTCAGCGGATCGCGGTATTTACCGTATTGCCAGTTGCTGCGCCAGCCCGTGTCGGAACCGTTCACGATGTAGACCAGCCGTTCTTTTTCACCGGGATGGTCGCCGTCGTTGTCTTCGCTGATCAGGTTACCGTATTCGTCAAAGACAAATTCGTGTGTGTTTCGAACGCCATAGGCAAATACTTCAAAATCGCTGCCGTCAGGATTCGACCGCACCACAACACCGCTATTCGGATGTTCCCACTTTTTACCATCGGAGCCAAGGCCGTTGAAACCAATGTCGCCGATTTGCCAGTAGATACGGCCATCGGGCCCCATTTCAACACCCGACAGACCATGCCCGCTGAAACCAATGTGAACGCCATAGCCGTGCGACAGCGATTTCTTTTCATCGGGAATGCCGTCGCCATTTTTGTCGCGTAGCCGCCAAAGGTCCGGTGCAACCGTCACATATAGATCGTTTCCATCCGATAAAACGCCACCCATCACGTCAGTTGTTTCGTCGTGGAAGTCGTTGACGATCATTTTCGAGAGGTCGGCCACGCCATCGCCGTTGGTATCTTCGAGCCGGAAAACCTGCTCGCGTTCTACGGTCATGTCGCGCCAGTCGTGCGAACCGTCGCCATTTACGTCTTTTAACCACTCATTTTTTTTGCTGTTGGCGGGCGACAGAACCTTATGCAGAAAGGCCCTCTTGTCTTCAACCGTCTGGAGTCGGTTCGATTCGATTTCCCAATCCTGATGCCCGCGAATATCGAACTCCGAATTTTTCTGACGATTGGTCCGGGTATAATACAGCCGCCCCTGATCGTCGATGTCGATGGCAATCGGGTCGGAAACCAGCGAATCGACACCCCATAGCTTTAGCGTAAGGCCCTCGGCAAGTTGCGGTTTTACCAGTGCTTCAACGGCATGGGCCATTTCGACAGCTTTTTGGGGAGCTAGCTTTTTAATGCGTGACCCAATGGGGTCATCCATAAATCCGGTAAGCCCTACCCAGGTGGTCAAGCCAATGGCTGCCAGAGGAAGCAGGGATTGTCGGAACGGAAAGCGGATTATTTTTTTCATGTATGAAAGAGTGCGTCAGGCAAATTGAGTAAGCCAGGTTGTTTGTACGTTCCTGACGACCAATTTACAAAGTGGCTTTTGCTACTGATTTACTGACACAATGTAGCGCCTTTTAGCTTCCCGAAAAGGCAAAACTTCTGGGAAGTTGATTTCTGATTCTGCAAAACGTACTTCCGTACGGAAGTAACCGCTAAGAAAAATAACGGATATGGTGGTTGACAAATTAACTGATCAGGAAAGAGAAAAGGAGCTTCGATTGATTGAGTCTCAACTTGCTGGTATACAGGCTACATTGGGTCGTTTGGTGTCAAGTCATCCGATACCCTTCTGGATATGAGTGACTAGCTAACTATAAATCTGTATGCTAAAAACATACCCTTTCTCAGCAGGTTGTAAACTTGATCCGGAGGGAAGTGATTCTGGCTGAATGTACCCAAGGTGTCCTTGAACTAAATGATATAAGGCTAGTTCTAGACTACATTTATAAGCAAACTCGTCATCGGCACATTACCCTGATAAAACGATCTTACTGAGAGGACCTATAAACTGCGTCAGCAGGATCTTGTTCGATGTGAAGGACAATCCCTACAGAAAGGATTGAACATCCTTCTGGCTGGGCACTGATTTACTTAAAGTTAGTATGAAATTTTATTAGAATATATATCATTTAATCCTTATATATCTTATGGTAGGACTATCGTCATGATATATAAGTAAACTATCTTCCGTAGGTTTGAACCTATAAACAGTTTCCCCAAACATATTATCAATACTAGTGCTAAACGGATCTTTACTCTCTTTTGCATAAGGGAAGCCATCAATACGGACTTCAATTATTGAATCGGCCAAATACGGCCTAAAATTACATGTGCCTTTTAGATAATTTTTTCCGGACCATATTTTAATAGAGTCGTCGTGGATTAAGAGTCGCGATTGATGGTCTTTTCGAATGTAGTTACCAAAGAGTAATTGCTTGGTGGTACTATACACATATCCCCAGTACGTAAAGCTAAAGGCAAGAAAACTTAGAATTACTGGCTTAAATTTAATAGCTGGTTTTCTCCCTGCTAACATTCCCCAAAATCCATAAAACAGTAGGCCAATAAATACTAGGGAAAGAAAAATGTAACTATCCAGGATAGGCGTCAATATAAAATATATGGTATCCATTGCTAAACGAAGAGTTAACCTGATTAAATACCAGGCAATAACAATGAGTACTAGAGAAAATAAACATCCTCCAAAACCGCTGGACTCGCGCTCATGGCGTCTTCCTCTTTCGTAATCCGACTCCCAAAAAAACATTCTTTGCAATATTTATGAACTCAATTAACATTTATCATCGCGGGCGATTCGAAACCTCATGATAAAGATTTATGGTCTAAAAGTATAGTAGTAACGAACTTTGTCTCAGCCGCTTCTGGGTTATGTCGTGAGCGACAGAACTCCTGACTCAGAAGCGGCTGAGACAAAGTTATAAGTGTGATTACTTACTCTCGAAACTTGAAAAGAAGTGAAAACAACACTGCAATCGGATTCAGAAAATCTACTGGCTTTGTTGTTGATTTTTGATGGCTTCTATCAGCTCATTATTTCGCTTTTCAGCTTTCCCGTTGTTGTATGAAATGACAGCCCAAACAGCGGTGCCCAACCAGATAAAGAAACCAAGCCCAAAAAATACGAACGTTAAGAATGCAACAATCTGCAAGATGACGGCAATAATACCTGAGATAATTTTTCCTCTTAGTAAGAATGAAAGGCCTGGCACAAGAATGGCGAGTAGGATCATAAAATTAGGGTAAAGTATAGTTTAACAAAAAATGAATACCTCTCAGCTAGCCTTGTTTAATCTTAATATCGGTGTATTTGACTGTCAACTGCACTCCGACAGAGTAAGTCTAAACCAGACCTTGGATATCAACATCATGTAGCACCCAGTTCACGCCTTTTAGCAACTGTTTTTCTGCATCATTCAACTGTCAGGGGAGGCCACATTTTGGAGATTGAAGAAATACGCATGTATCTCTCTGCGAGTTGCAAGTATATTAATATACATACTTATATGCAACTAATTGTACACTAAAAAATATCCGGATGAGGTATATAAGCTATTGTGAGGCTGATAGCTTTGCTAACCAATCATATATAAATTCCTCTTTAAGATTAAACCGCTCAGGGATGTATAAACTGTCAGTAATCGATTTTCTAGTATGTTCGATAGGCTGCGGGCTCCAAATTGACAGATTTTACAGTAGGCCCTAGCCATACTGATCGGAGTAAAGACAGTTGATGTACGTATGAAAATGCCATAGATAGGGCATTATGTAGCTAGCTACCGAACCTATTGACAAAGAATCCCAAAGGAGTGACAGCATCTGTCACTCCTTTGGGATTCTTTGTTACAAAACTATTACCGCTACTCAGTTGAGGTTTTACGGTGAAACTTGCTATCTCCGGGGTAACAGTCTGCCAGTTAAAACTCCTTTTTAGTTCTATGAGAGATAGTGATCTCTTATATTGGATACATTGGTCACTCTACATCGACTTACCTGTCGCGATTTCGATCAGTTCTTTGTCGGGATGATTTTTTACCTGGCAGGTATTATCGAACAGCATCGTAGCGCCATTTTCAGCATTGTATTGTGGCCAGTTGGGTAGGCTTTTGTTGTTTGGATTCCCGGTGTGGGCGAAGGCAATCCAGGCATTGCTTATTTTATCGGCGAGCGCATAGGCGTCTTTACCGCCACCCGTCATTTCTTCGCAGCGAGCGATGTTGTTGAAGGCAAACGGAATTTCCATGCAGTGCATCGATTTGTACATACCGTCGTTTACGGGCGAGTTCCAGGTGAAGAGGTACATATAAACCGGTGCGGCACCCGCTACAGCTTTTTGGTTGGCCTGCCGGATAACCCCCGCCCGGAAATTGATGTCGATATTGATGTAATCGGCCGGGCTGGCTGTTTCGGGGTAGGCTTTCTTTACGGCGGCCATATAGGCATCGGTTTTGTCGCCAATTCGTTTCTGCATGGCTGCTTTGGCGGCTTCCATATCAGTTACCCGGTTAGCTGGGTTGAACGGGCCAAACTCTGTCTTGGTCGAACCAACCAGCAAGGGAATGTTTTTGGCCAGTGCCATCGCTGCGGGTTCCGAAATCTGGTAAGGCAGAAAATTACCGTCATGGATGGGGCCCCAGCCGACTCCAAAACCTCCCTGACTCTGACCTTTCAGACTTTCGTTCACTTTGCGCAGGGCGCGTTTACCGGCAGCGTTCAGACGCTCGTAGGAGATCTTTTGCAGCGAATCGATCTGATCAGGCTGAAAATGCAACTCTTCCAGTAAGGCAACTCCCACCTTTTTAGCAACGTCGCTTTCCGTGAAACTGGTCAGATAGCTGCCGCTTTGTACGATGGCTTTGTGAAACAGACCTTTGGCCGATGGTGCGTTCATCAGGCTCGTGACTTTTCCGCCCCCGCCCGACTGACCGAAAATCGTTACGTTGTTCGGGTCGCCCCCAAACTGCGCAATGTTCTGTTTCACCCATTCGAGCGAAGCTACCAAATCCATCAAACCGGCATTGGGCGAGTTTTTGTATTTCTCACCATATGCCGACAGGTCCAGAAAGCCCAGAATGTTCAGCCGGTGATTGACCGTAACCACCACCACATCGCCTTTTTTGGCCAGATTTTCACCATCGTACGATGGCAGCTCTACCGAGGATCCAGCGGTAAAACCACCGCCGTGGAACCACACCATGACCGGACGTTTTTTAGCCTGAGACAGTTGAGGTGTCCAGACGTTCAGGCTCAGGCAGTTTTCGTTGGTGTAGCCCCAGTCGTGGTGAAACGGGAACTCGATCTCGTCGTAGGTGGAGGTAGTTGGGTCCATTGGGCAGACTGGGCCATAGGTCATCGAAGAGCGTACTCCCGTCCACGAATTGGGTTTCGATGGACCCATAAACCGCTCGGCCTTTGCATAAGGAATCCCCTTGAATGTGAACGTACCGTTGTGAATGTAGCCGCGAACCTTGCCCGATTCGGTTGATGCAACGGCAATGTCTTTGCCCGCCATGATAGGTGTAGGAGCTGCTTTGGGCGTTTGCGCTACGGCCAGTAGCGGAAGGGCAAGCGCCGTTAAAGAAAGCAGAAGAGCTTTGGTTTTCATTGAGTTTGGTTGGTTTGATTTACACTGATTTATGGATTGTTGAGCATTACCTCCAATCCGTTGAATGCCGGTATCAGCCCCGAAGGGGGTTTATAATTATAGAGAAAAGCGGTCCATCTAGTCTTTCACCCCTTCGGGGCTAAACTGAAACTTATGTTCTCTAATTCTATAATCCTGACATCCCTACGGGATTCAAACGACGATTGCTTTGTTCTATCGTTTACTAATGGTCGAGAACAGGAAATCCAGCGCGGGGCTATCGGCCATTGGCGCTGCGGCTGTTTTATCGCCAAAAACCATAATGTGCTTGTCTTTTGCCGAATAGGATGGCCATTGCGAAAGCCCTTTACCGTTTGGATTGCCGGTTTTGATGAAATTAGCAAAGTAGGCTGACATATTTCTGGCCAGTTCGGCGTCGGTCGGTTCCAGCGGACGTAGCGTGTGGTCGATAAACTTAAGGTTGTCGTAGGCGTAGGCGACCTCGCCCGTGTGGAAAGCACCATAATGGGCATAATCGCCCGTAGCCGGAACTTTTCGGGTAAATCGATACACGTACACAGGCTTGCCCTGCCCGCTGGCAATATTTGCCCAGGTGTAGTTCTGCGCACCAAAGATCATATCTCGGGAGATTTTCATTTGCGAACTGGCCGCTTCGGCGTCAGTGTTGCCGGGGTAGTATTTCAGAAATTGTTCAGCGTTCGCGCCGTACTGCTGCTGAATCTGTTTTCGGTATTCGTCCGCAGTTTTCTTTGGACCGAAAGACATGCCCTCATCTTCGTTCCAGCCCGTCAGCAGTATTACGTCATTTTCTTTCCCAGCCGCAAAAATGGCCGGAATCGACTCCGGCAGTACGTACCCGTCAATAATCGGACCGCGTCCCTGTGCTTTTTTCATGATCTCCTCCGCGGGTTTGGCCCGCAGTTCGGCCAGCGACGATGCACCCAGTGCCTGCGCCATTTTCAGCCCGGCTTCTTCGCCCTGCTGAAGCGTTGGATGTGGATTGGCAAAGCTGGCTCCGCTTTCGGCAATGGCTTTTTTAAACAGACCTTTCGCCAGTGGAGTTGCCACCATGCAGTTTACACTCATCGACCCGGCCGACTGCCCGGCAATGGTTACGTTGTTTGGATCACCGCCAAACTGGGCAATATTTTTCTTCACCCACTGCAAAGCCGCTACCTGATCCATTAGCCCGTAATTGCCCGACGCCTGTTTGCCCGATTCTTTAGTCAGTTCGGGATGGGCGAAGAAACCAAAGGGACCAACGCGGTAGTTGGCACTAACAAAAATTATACCTTTTTTGGCGGTGGCTTCCCCATCATAAATTGGGCAGGCGGTGCCGCCACTGCCAAAACCTCCACCATAGATCCAAACAAGCACAGGTCGCTTTTCGCCCACCGATTTAGCTCCCGACCATACGTTGAGGTACAGACAGTCTTCGCTAATTGGCTCTTTGGGGATCAGAAACTCAGCGCTCCACGGCCCGAATGGATTCGGTGTGCCCTGCATCGGACTTGCACAAAACGCATCGCATTTCCGAACGCCCGACCACGGTTTTACGGGCTGAGGGGCTTTCCAGCGCAAGTCGCCAACGGGTGGAGCGGCAAAGGGAATCCCCCGGAAAATGTGTACGTCGCCGTCCTGATTGAGCGTGCCGGAAATCATACCGCCTTCCACTTTTACCGTGTCGAAATCCTTCGTTGAGGTAAAAGCTGCTGTTCCAAGCAGGCTCAGGAGTAAAAGTGAAAGAACGGATTTCATTAAAGATTTAGGTTTGTAGTCGTTCGCTTGTCGGTTGCTTTTCGATCGCTCGTCCGCGATTGTATCGCGGATGACCGAGGCCCGCGTCTATGACGCGATCATCCAGTTGGTTTGTTATCGCGTCGCAGACGCGAATCTCCAGCATCCGCGATTGCATCGCGGACGAGCGGGTTTTTTACTGATTCATTGTGCCGTTGGCTTTCAGGATTTTACTGAAAAACAAGACCTGATACGGCAGCGAATTCTCCCAGTATGCCCAGGTGTGAGCGCCGGGCCGTTCGGTATAGTCGTGTGGCGTTTTGTTTTCGATGAGTTGCTGATGCAGATCCCGATTGCCGACAATTAGAAAATCATCGACGCCAATGTCGAAAATGAGCGGGAGCCCGTTTTTCTTTAATTGATCGGCCAGCGTCACCATCGTATAGCCCGGATAGGGTGCATCGCCTTCTTTCGGTGGGCCCAGGAGCTTCGCGAAGTTTTCCGAACGGGATTTGGCAAAGTCGGCGGGTACTTTCCAGGTAGCCGTATTGATATTCATGACGCCACTCATGCTTCCGGCTGCGCAATACAGATCCGGGTGCCGACTCGAAATAAACATGGCACCGTGCCCGCCCATGCTCAAACCCGCAATAATCCGGCCCTTACGATCATGAATGGTACGATACGTATTGTCGATTTTGTCGATCAGTTCTTTTGAAATAAATGTCTCGAACTGACTGGTTTTGACGAGTGGACTATCGAAATAATAGCTGGTTGGGTCGCCGTCGGGCGTAACGATAATCAGGTTATACTGATCGGCCATTCGGTGAAGCAGCGTCTTATCGGCAAGTTTGGTTAGCCAGTCGCGGAAGCTGCCTGTACCTCCATGCAGCAGGTAAAGCACCGGGAAGGGCGTAGCATCCCGTTTTTTAGCGTTTACGTAGCGTTCCGGCAGGACGACAGCTGCCCGTAATGTCCGGTTCATGCTAGCGCTTGCTACGTCCAGCGTATCGACTTTTGCCGCCAGTGTTTGAATTGCAAAAAGACAGCCAATCGCAGCCGTGAACAGTTTAGTATGCATTATTGATACGGACTATTGAGATAAAGATCCATTCTCTTTTAACACGTTTTGAAAAAATAAGATGTGGTTCGGCAGCGAGTTTTGCCAATATTCCCAGCTATGTCCGCCAGGTCGTTCGCTGTAGTCGTGAGGAGTTTGGTTGAAAACCAGCCGGCGGTGCAATTCGCGATTTGGTTCGATAAGAAAGTCGTCGACACCGCAGTCAAAAATCAGCTTCTGTCCATTGGTTTTTAGTTTATCGGCCAGATTAATTACCGAAAAAGTTGCGTAGGTATCCGGCACCTGCTCAATAGGCCCCAGTATTTTCTCAAACTCCAGTTTAATGCCTTTGGCCATTTCAGGCGGCAGTTTCCAGCTTTGCATGTCGGGGTTGAGGGCTCCACTCATGCTACCTGCCGCACAGTAGAGGTCAGGGTGACGGGCAGCCAATAAAAGCGAGCCGTATCCTCCCATACTTAGGCCCGTAAGAACACGCCCTTTTCGGTCGCGGATAGTACGATACGTATTGTCGATTTTAGAAATAACTTCTTTGGTCAGGTATGTTTCAAACTGGCTTTCCTTGTTGACCGGACTATCCAGGTAATAACTGAAAATTTCACCTTCCGGCATTGCAATAATCAGGTTGTAGTGGTCGGCTAGTCGCTGAATTAAGTGCTTGTCGGGCGTTTTAGTGATCCAGTCGTTAAAATGTCCGTAGCCGCCATGGAGAAGGTACAACACCGGATAGTTGGCCTTGCTTTTCGCATAGGATTCAGGCAATACAACTACTGCCCGGAAATTCTTTTTCATGACAGCACTTGGAATGTCGAGCGAATCGACTTTAGCTGCAAAGGAAGTCAGCGTAGAAATCAGGCTAAGTATGATTATCAACGTTCTAATCATGGCATTTTGCGGACGTTATTGAGCAATCGAACCATTTTCTTTCAGAATTTTCTGGAAAAACAGCAGGTGATAAGGCAGCGAGTTTTGCCAGTAATCCCAGGTATGACCACCCGGCCGTTCAGTATAGTCATGCTCAACGTTACTGTAAACCAATCGGCGATGCAGTTCGCGGTTTGGCTCGATGAGGAAATCATTGACACCGCAATCTATAATGATTTTCTGACCGTTTGCTTTGATTTTGTCGGTCATGTAAACGACCGAGTTCGCTATGTAGTTGTTGGGGATTGAACCCATCGGTCCCAGGATTCGGTTAAATTCTGGTTCTATTCTTTTTTCGAAAGTCGGATCGATACGCCAGGTCTTGTAGTTCAGATCGACGGCGCCACTCATGCTGCCAGCCGCGCAGTAAAGCTCAGGATGCCGCGTTGCCAGATACAATGCCCCGTGGCCGCCCATGCTCAGGCCCGTAATGACCCGGCCTTTACTCTCACGAATGGTGCGGTACGTATTGTCGATCTTGCTAATTACTTCTTTGGTAAGATAGGTTTCAAACAGATTGTCTTTTTGCGTTGGACTGTCCAGATAGCCGCTAAGCTTGTCGCCTTCGGGCATCACAATAATGAGGTTGTAGTGATCGGCCAGTTTGTGGATCAGCATCTTATCCGGCGTTTGTTTGAGCCAGTCGCTGAACTGACCACCCCCTCCATGCAGCAGGTATAAGACAGGATAGGTTGTTTTGCTCTTCGCGTAGGATTCGGGAAGGACCACAGCCGCCCGCATACTCCGGTTCATGGCGGCACTCGGTACGTCCAGTGTATCGACTTTAGCGCAGAAAGCAAGCTGAGGTAAAAAAAACAAGCAAAAAGCAACCGGCCGCAAAATAGATTTCATGCTGTAAGACAGGAGTTAAGTATCTGTTCATGCAGGCTCCGGGCGGTAGGATTAAATTAGTCAGAACCTTTGTGTCAAAAATACATAAAGACAGGGTTCTACCAAAACATATTTGACTTTTTTGTAAAATATTGGGACTAATTATAATCTGAGACGGTTTTTGGTTAATGGGTCAATAGAGGAGTTTGTATGCCACTATCAGATAATTAACACATAATCGGGGGGCTAATGTATGCAACTGGGCTTAAGCACATCGGAGCACTGCGCCAACGATTACCAGAACCTTATACTTGCTTACCAATCGGGTTAAATATAATTGGCTCGTCGGGAAGTCCTGGCAATTCATGTCCACGATAAAATTGAATGAGGCCTTTTACGCTGATGTCGGGTCGGCTGCGAAGCTGGTTTACAACCGGAGAAATGCGTCGGCGGCTAACGGGCAACCACACTCCGGCTACCAGAACATCGGCAGAACGGTCGCCATTTCGGCGAATATGGGTTATATGATGGGGATTAACGGCTAAACTTTTACTTAATCGGATAAAGTCGGGTACTGTGTCAATACATTTCTTTAACGTAGTTGAGTTGACTTCTGGCACTGACGATCCAATTAAAAATACACGGGTGTAATTTCCCCATCCCATCAGATGGGTGATGCGATAGGTATTGACACTCAGCTTACTAAGTTTCATGTATAGTTTCTCAAATTGAAATACAATTAGTTTACAATAAATATAAGAATCTTACCGAATAGTAAGCAAATAAGGCGGCCCTTAAAGAGCAGCCTTATTTAGTAGTTTGAAAAGAAAAGTCATCTGTACCTACGAGAATTTAATAAGGACGGATTTACAGAAATTGATTTTTTTTGAAAAATCTCGCCAGATGATCATTAGGACTAATCTTTAAGACTGCAATGGCTGTTTGTGTTACGTTTTTGTAAAACGTAGGTATTGGCCGGGAAAGTGGCATGTGGAATAAAGTATTTATAATCTACAGATTCTGTAGAAAATAATAAACACAATTTGTATTGCAAAATGGTTAACTGTCAGATAATCAGTAGTTGGCATGGTATTGGTAAAGAGTTAGGCAAAATAGAATAATTGACTAACCTCAAAACCACAAGTAATTATGGCAACGTTTGGAGAACGCATTGCAAACTTTTTTGGTGGAAATGACACCGAAACTCAGGAAGGACTACGTAGTCTGTTCGCAACAGAGTTGAAGGATATGTATTATGCCGAGAAACAGGCAGTTGATGCCCTGGGCGAACAGGCCGATGCGTCGACAACCGATGAAGTCCGCAACGCATTTTTGCAGCATCAGAGTGAAACCCGCAATCAGGTGATGCGATTAGAGCAGGTTTTCAACAGTATTGGCATTGATGTAGATGAGGGAACCTGTGATGCAATTGATGGGCTGGTCGACGATGCTCAGCGTGTTGTATCGAACACCGACTCGGGTTCACTAACGCGCGACGCTGGGTTGATTATTGCTGGTCAGAAAATTGAACATCACGAAATTGCTGCCTACGGTTCGGCCGTAACATTAGCCCAGGTGCTCGGCTATACGGAAGCCGCCAGGCTGTTGCAACAGACGCTAGATGAGGAGAAAAACGCCGATAAAAAGTTAACTATGCTTGCCGAATCATTTGTGAACAACAGGGCTGCGTCTGAGCAGGATGGCGACAATGATTCGTACCGAAATGACCTTAATCGGACAGATAATGCCGACCGCCAGGGTGTGGTTAATCCAGATGGAACACGTTATGCCGAAAGTACGACCACAACCGACTATAATACCGGAACCGATATAAATCGGGGAAGTACCTTTGGTATATAATTGATAGCAACAACAAAAAACGGCACCGCAAACAATTGCGGTGCCGTTTTTTGTTGTTGCTATTTGTTGATTATCAGGCAGATGGGCGATGCTTTTGGTACAGACGCTATAGCAAAAGCAACTGGTTGTTTATTCAGGAAGCTCGTCATAATCCGATTCTTCCGGATCATCTTCCGTGCCATCGTTATTGCCCAGCGAATCGGCATTGCCGTAATTCGACAGATCTGGCGCCATATTCGGGCTTCCCGAAACGGCACCCATACCTTTGTTTATTTCCTGCGCTTCCTGCTCGTCAGTTGGGGTTGTTGGGGCAGAATTTGCATCACCCGATAAATCGGTAGGAGCATACGATTCGCTCAGCATATCACTTTCATCCGGTATCTGGATGGGGCCGCCTGTTTCGGGTTGAAACGATTGCGATGGCTCATTGAGCATGGCATCCTGATTGGTATTTTCCATAGTATTTTGTTTAGCTGGTTTATAGGTCAAACTAAAATCCAGCCAATATGATTAGCCTCGTGTAAATACTTCCCACAGGCGGCTTTGCAATTTTCCGGCATAGGTCTTAACATCGAGATGGGACGCGTGAATCGTAAACGGACTAAACTGATGGGGAGCCGACGACAGTGGTTCAATCCGAATGGTTCGCCCGGTAGTCCAGCGCCCGGCCAACCGACGGACCGAGCCGGTTAACCGAACTCCGGCATCAATCAGATCAACGGCGCAACTCTCGGGGTGTTGAGCTGTTGCCAGCACATGAGAAAACCGCTGCAATTGGTCGGCGTCGAACCAGGACAACTTCGGAAAATTCAATTGATTCGTCTGGCGGCCTTTGCGAAAAAGAACCTGTAAGGACAGTAAAGACTGTCCTGTTGCCGGACCTGACAATACTTGCAGGTCTAGAACTTCTAATGGTGATGTCCCTGATGCTGTAGCGAGTTCAATGTTCATATAGGGAGATGAAGAAGATAAAGTAAGCAGTAAACCGGACAAAGGTAGGAGATGTTTTCTCTTCTTTATACGTAGATCATCTTCCGGGTTATGCCACCATCCACTATAAAGTTCTGCCCGGTGATAAAGTTATTTTCCGGCGCAATCAGAAACAGAATCATACGGGCAATATCGTCGGCCTGTCCCACTCGGCCAGCCGGGTGCTGAGCATGATCTTCGGGGCGTAGTTCTTCGGGTTTGGCTTTTGATTTTTTCTTTAATGCTGATACATCAATCCAGCCCGGACTGATGGCATTGACCCGAATGTCGGGGCCGAGACTAATGGCCAGTGAATGCGTCAGAGCCAGAATTCCTCCTTTGCTGGCCGAATAGGGGAAGGTATCGGGTTCAGATTGAAAAGCCCGCGTTGACCCCAGGTTAATGATACTCCCTTTTTGCTGGGCCAGGTACTGAGCCGTGTGCTTGGCACATAGAAAAGCACCCGTCAGGTTTGTACCGATTACGCGATTCCATTCGTCGAGGGTTAGTTTGTCGAGCGATTTTTCGATCATGATGGCTGCATTGTTAATGAGCGCATCGATCTGGCCGAAATGTGAAACGGTTTGCTCGGCAGCTTTCCGAACATTCATCTCACTCGACACATCGCAGGATACGAAGAGAATCTGGGCCGACGATGCTTTGAATGCTTCGCGAAGTTCGGCCAGGGCATCGGTGTCCGACTCCCAGATGGCTACGCGGTAGCCGTGTGTAAGCAAATACTGTGTGACGACTCGGCCGATACCCTGGCCTCCGCCGGTAATGATAGCTGTTCTCATACAAGTTGGATAAATCCTAAAAACGTCTAAATCGGTAGGATTGGTAACAGAATTAGATGATGTTGGGTTAACTAAACCGTATCTTTATCGAACGGGCTATTTCTATTGGCATGCTTCAGATTGCTTTTTCGCCGGTTTATCGACTTAGACTCCCTGAAGGTCACCGGTTTCCAATGCTTAAGTATGAACTAATTTATGAACAGTTGCTTTACGAAGGCACTTGCAGCGATAACAATTTTTTTGCGCCGGACCCCGTTAACGACCGTTGGGTGCTGGGTGTGCATACGGCGGAGTATGTGTTGGCCCTGAAAACCCTGACCATTGCGCCTGCGATGATGCGCCGGATTGGCTTTCCATTAACGAAAGAACTGATTGATAGGGAGTGGGTCATCACTCAGGGAACCATCGACTGCACACAGATTGCCTTTCGCGATGGTGTTGCCATGAACATTGCTGGCGGAACACACCATGCATATCCCGATCGGGGCGAAGGTTTTTGTTTGCTTAATGACGTAGGTGTAGCTGCTCATTATTTGCTGGAAACGGGTCGGGCAAAGAAAATTCTGGTCATTGATCTTGATGTGCATCAGGGCAACGGAACGGCCGTAATGTTTCAGCACGAACCACGGGTTTTCACGTTCAGCATGCACGGTAAAGACAACTATCCGCTCAAAAAAGAACAGTCGGATCTGGATGTTGAACTTCCAACCGGCATGGCCGACAATGCTTATCTGACAACTCTTACCGATACGCTACCGGCGCTGATCCGACGCGAACAACCCGATTTTCTGTTTTATATCTCAGGTGTCGATATACTGGAGTCAGATCGGCTGGGTAAACTCGGCGTTTCGCGGGAGGGCTGTAAAGAGCGGGATGCATTCGTTTTCAATCAGGCAAAAGCATTCGGGCTGCCCATAGTAGTGTCGATGGGTGGAGGATATTCGCCCCGCCTGACCGATATTGTCGAAGCGCACTGCAATACATTTCGGGTGGCGGCCAATCTGTTTTTCTGACCCGGAACCACATAAATAGTGTTGTAGAAACGGTCTGTTGACTGGTTCCTGATCCAATCATGAGGTAGATAGAAGGCAAACAAAACGAAACCGTTGAGTTCACAATTCCATGATTGGGAGCGAGAACCAGGCTTCTGGGGTGCATTGATTGGGGGTATTTTCAGGTTTGTCTGATCAGGCTATCTGTTAAATGAGTAGAAAAAGATTACCCCAGCCCCTATACTACAGGAAAACAACACCAGACCGGGGCTATGCCCGATCGATAAACCTGAACATTCATTCGAATGATAGCACAGTTTATCGGAGATTCTTAACTGTAGTTGTATCTTGGCATCACTATTAATAATGATGAGCGTAGGTAATAGATCCGTTTTTCAGGCGGCTCTATCTAAGCGATTTCATCTGAGCGACTCCAAATGAAATAAAGCAAAACGAATGGCCTCGTTTTGTTCCTTATATGAAGCAGAACATTGTTAAAACCCGGCTCAAAAATAATCAGCCCGTTTTAGGTATCCTTTCCAATAGTACTGATCCAACAGTAGCTGAACTTTGTGGTTTTTCGGGCCTGGATTTTTACATGATCGATGGTGAGCATAGTCCTGTAACTACTGCGCAGGTGCAGGAAATAGTGCGGGCTTGTGAAGTAAGCGGTATTACGCCACTGGCTCGTGTGCGCAGCAATGACCCCAAACTGATACTCCAGTTTCTGGACGCTGGCGTAATGGGTATTATGATGCCAGGAGTTAAAACCGTGGCTGAGGTTGAAACATTGGTTCAGGCCGTAAAATATCCTCCGTTGGGGAATCGTGGTTTTGGCCCGGCCCGAGCGTCAGATTATTTACTGGGGGCTATGAACCAGGGCGAATTTGTTGCTTTCTCGAATGAACAGACGCTAATATTGCCCCAGATCGAAGATCGGGAAGCGATCGACAACATCGACGACCTGTTGGCAGTTGCAGGTATCGATGGGTTCGTAATCGGTCCTCGCGATCTGGCTATGTCGATGGGATACTACGATGGGCCTGCGCACGATGAAGTGAAGCGAACCATTGCGGGAGTAGTCGAAAAAATACGAAAAGCAGGGCTGGTGGCAGGTACCACAGCCGCTACTGGCGATCAGGCCAGAGCCTTGATCGACCGGGGTGTTTTGTTTTGCCTCAATTCGTTTGCCGGGCTACTAAAGCTGGCCGCCGGCGATTACATGAAAGGACGGCAATAAGCAGGTATCAGCCAACAGGTGTGGCGATACCATCCCAGGTCGGTTGTTGATTGATACCTGTTCATCGAAAAGGGTGTTTCTTATGTACAAAATCGGTATTGATATAGGAGGTACGTTTACTGATCTGGTTCTGCTGAACGATACAACGGGTGAGCTGGTGTTTGGCAAAACCCTGACTACCTACCATAACCCCGCTGGTGGCATTATAACCGGCATTACCGATTTGCTGAACCGGGCTGAACTGCACCTGAACGATATTGATATGATTGTTCATGGAACCACGTTGGTAACGAATGCCATTTTTGAGCGAAAAGGAGCAAAAACCGGGTTAATCACCACACGCGGATTTGAAGATGTACTGGAAATCGGGCGCGAATACCGATACGATATATATGATCTTCAGATAACAATGCCCGATCCGCTGATTCCCCGCAACCTCCGTTTGGGTATTACAGAGCGAATCGATTTTCAGGGCAATGTGCTGACACCGTTGCTGGAGACCGAGATAGCTTCTGTGGTTGATGAGCTTGTTGGCAAAGGGGTGCAGGCCATTGCGGTGTGTCTGCTTCAGTCGTTTGCCAATCCAGTTCACGAACGGAGAGTCGGTGATTTTATTCAACGGCATTATCCGGCTATTTCGGTTAGTTTATCGGTCGATATTATGCCCGAAATTCGGGAATATGAGCGTACATCAACTACTGTCTTAAACGCCTATGTACAACCCCTGATCGATCGGTATTTCAATGCGTTGCAGAATCAGCTTACGGCTTTAGGGTTTAAGGGAGCCGTCAGGATTATGGTGTCGAACGGTCGGCTGACCACGCTCGGCGAAGCGCAGCGAAAACCCATTCAGCTTCTGGAGTCCGGACCGGCTGGGGGGGCGATGGCAGGTGTATTTTTTGGGAAGCTTACGGGCCATACCGACATTGCTACGTTCGATATGGGCGGTACGACGGCAAAAACCTCACTCATATTTAACCATCAGCCCGAAATTACCAATGAATTTGAGGCTGCCAGAGTCCGGCGATTTAAGCAGGGATCTGGGTTACCGGTTCGGATACCGGTAATTGATATCAATGAAATTGGGGCAGGAGGGAGCAGTATAGCCTATGTAGATAAATTAGGCTTACTCAAAGTGGGTCCCGAAAGTGCAACATCGGACCCCGGTCCTGCCTGCTATGGCCGAGGAGGGACACGCCCTACTGTAACAGATTGTGATTTGCTGTTGGGGTACCTGAACGAAGCATTTTTTCTGGGGGGAACTATCCGTCTGGACAAGGAAGCTGCTCAACAGGCAATCGAAGAACATATTGCCCGACCGCTCGGTATTAGTGTTCAGCAGGCTGCCATGGGCGTTCACCGGATTGTTAACGAAAACATGGCGAATGCGGCTCGGGTGCATATTCTCGACAAAGGCCATGATCCTCGTAACTATAGTTTACTGGCTTTTGGTGGAGCAGGCCCTGTTCATGCATTCGATGTTGCCCGACTGCTGGGTTCTCCAGAGCTTATTATCCCAACGGGAGCAGGTGTAGCGTCGGCCTTAGGGTTTCTGGTATCGCCTACCGCCTACGAATGCGTACGTAGCTATGTAAATCATGTTGCCTCAATTGACTGGATTCGCCTGAACGATCTGTTGGCCGAAATGGAAGAAGAAGGGTATGCGTTTCTGGAAAAAGCCGGACACAAGTCGGCTGATGCCATGGTTAGCCGGTCGGCAGGGATGCGCTACGTTGGACAGGGGCACGAAATTGCCGTAAAGATTCCAAACGGAATATTGTCGGCGGTCTCGGCCGAAGAAATAGAAGCTAATTTTCGGGAAGAGTATGAGCTTCGGTTTGGCCGAACCATCGCTAAAGCCGCCATTGAGGCCGTAAGCTGGCGCGTAATTGTCAGTTGCCCTTCAGTATTGTTTAAGCCCAAGCAGCGGGAAATCAATACAACCTATCGGATCGGCGACCGTGATTTTTCGGGACTGAAAGGCTACCGGCAAGTGTATTATATGGGCGACGACGTTCCGTGTGCCTGTCCGGTTTATGATCGGTATAAAATTCGTCCGAACGATTATTTGTCGGGGCCTGTAATCATTGAAGAAATAGAATCTACTGTTGTCATTGGCCGTCATGCGTATGTTCGTATGGACGAACACCGAAACCTGATTGTCAGTCTGCGACGCTGATAAAAAAAGCCATAGACCCTATGTTGTAGTCATGGAATCGACCGAAAGCCTGAATACCTATGATGCTATCACCCTAAGCATCCTCTGGGCACGACTCGTTGCTATTGTCGACGAAGCCGGAACAATACTACGGCGAACGTCTTTCTCGACCGGCACCCGTGAGTCCAGCGATTTCGCCATTGTATTGATGGATACTGACGGAAACTCACTGGCTCAGTCGACCACCAGCGTGCCTTCATTTATGGGAGTTCTGCCGATGCTGGTTCGATCCTTACTAGCCGGTAATTTCCCATTAGCAAAGTGGCAACCTGGCGACGTGGTAATTACAAACGACCCGTGGTTATGTGCCGGGGCGAAAGCGGATGTCGGGATTATTGCTCCTGTTTTCCGGTCGCAAAGTGATTTCGGTGACATAAAACTGATTGGTTTCATGGGATGCGTTGCCCACTCGCCCGACATGGGCGGAATACTCTGGGGAGCTGGCGCTCGTGATCTATATGAAGAAGGCTTGCTAATTCCGCCTGTTAAATTATATGAATCTGGTAATCAGAATCAATTGATTCTGACACTTATTGAGGCCAATGTGCGGGCTCCGCAACAAACCATCGGCGATATTCGGGCGCAGGTGTCAGCCATTGAGCAGGGCGTTCGTTCGCTGATGCGCATGATGGACGAATACCAGATGGATAATCTTGAGCCATTGGCCCGGCAAATTCTCGACGCATCGGAGCGGGCAATGCGTGAGGCAATCCGAAAAGCACCTGATGGGCAGTACCACTATTTTTATCCGATTGATGGGGATGGACTCAATGAGCCTGCGTTTATCAACTGCCTGGTTCAGATTCAGGACGATGAAATTACGGTCGATTATGATGGCACGTCGGGCGTTCATTCATTAGCAATCAATGCTGCTTTTAATTATGTGTATGCCTATACAACGTACCCGATCATTTGCGTTTTTAGCCCCGACGTACCCAGTAATGAAGGCGCATTGCGTCCCATTCGGGTTTCTGCCCCTATAGGTTCATTACTCAATGCACAACCTCCTGCTCCATTAGGCGCTCGCTATATAACGGGCAATTTATTACAGGCTCCGCTTTTCGGAGCTTTGGCGCAGGCTGTTCCTGACTTAGTACAGGCCGATAGTGGTTCTGCCTGCTGGAGTATAGTTCTGCACGGACAGCGGGAAATTCCCGTAAAAACAAAAACTGGGGTCGAAACGCAAAAGATCGAATTTGTAGAATATTGTTTCCTGAATGGTGGCTACGGTGCTCGTCCGACCAAAGATGGTGTTAATGTATTGAGTTTCCCGACAAATGTAGCAAACGTGCCAATTGAAGTGCTGGAACGAAATGCTCCCATATTGATAACCGAAAAATCGTTGAGGCCAGGCACGGGAGGAGCCGGTAAATTTCGTGGAGGGTTAGGACAAGTTTTTTCGTTTAAGATGGTTGGTACTGACCCTATTACAGTGTCTATTCTGACAGAAAAAACAAAGACCGTTGCCCATGGAATGCTAGGTGGAGAACCGGGAGCAGCGGGAGCCATCATTAGCAATCGGAAATTACCTCCCAAGGGACTTGCCCGGCTCTATGCGGGCGATGAAATCACGCTGCAACTACCGGGTGGGGGCGGATATGGATTGGCATCGGAGCGCGACCCGGTAGCCACTCGCCGGGATAATGAATTAGGCTATAGCTGACCATAGCTTAAGTCTATCTTAAACCTTTCGGTAAGCCGTCAGTTTATTTGCAGGAGCACATAAACGGAAAAGATTGATGAACGACGATAGGGCCATACTGTATAACCTGCCGCCTGTCTACAATCGTGTTGAAAAGCATGGTGCTTTTCCTGATATATCACACGACGAGACTGCCCGTTTCAATTTTCTGACCGGTTTGAACCGTCACCTGAATCGGATTGTAGAACCAGGGGTTAAAGCTATTTTTGAGAAGCGCGTAAGGCCTCGATTTGAAGCGCAGACTGGGCGTCTGTTTACCACCGCCGACGAAATTCAGGAGATGATGATGCAGGATTCTCAGTATCAAGTTGGCAGCGCGCTACGCCGGTCTACGATTGAAATGATTCAGCAGGCGACGCGCTCGGTGGTTTTGCGCCAGATTGATGAGTTGGCAGAAAAAGCGCGGTACTATAATAACCAGCGTCCGGAAACACTCAAACTCAATCCGGCTGTAGAGATTCCCTGCTATCTGAGTGTTATTGATCAGGGCTGCATGCCGGGTAGTTATTATACCGAATACGGCAACGACGATGTAACGAATGCGGCAAACTATGATGCTGGGCAGTTTCTTATAACGGATGGACGCTTGGGGAAGCTTTCAGACGGTATTGGCCGGGGTTTGGTTCAGTGGCTACGGCTTAACTATCCGACCTTTAGCCCAAAACAAATCCTCGACATTGGCTGTGGTAGTGGTTATCAAACATTACCAGTAGCTATGGGGTATCCTGATGCCGACATAATTGGGGTTGATGTTAGTGCCCCAATGCTGCGCTATGGTCATGCCCGTATGGTAGCGTTGGGTGTTGATAAGGTAACGTTCTGGCAAGCCAATGCCGAGCAATTGCCTTTTGTCGATAATTCATTCGATCTGGTTTTTACGACAAGATTTTTGCACGAGATTCCGGCAAATTCGGTCGAGGCAATCATTCAGGAAATTTACCGGATACTAAAACCCAATGGCTTAATGCTTCATATCGATCAGGCTGGCAATGCAGAAGCTATTCCTTTATTTGATCAGTTTGTGCATAATTGGCGAGCCCTGACCAACAACGAACTTTTTAGCCTGGATATACCCCAAAGAAACATTGTAAAATGGCTTCACTCGGGCGGTTTTGCCGAAAGAGATCGACTGCAATTTGGTATAGAGGTCATAAATGACTTTGCTGGAAAGAGTACACCCATCGAAGCAGGAGCTGAGCGTGTGGCACCTCTGATTCAGCATGTTTTTGGTGGCTGGAAGTGAATGCCAGGAGGCAATTATTGCCTTCTGCGAAAACTTTTTATCGATATGGCAAACAAATTATCATAAACTGCAATTATGATTAATAACATTACACTTTCCGGAGCCAGAGCCAAAGGGCCACGGCCTTATAGTTTAGGCGATAGATCTCTGGAAGATGCACTGAATATTATAATGGCACTGGCTGGTGAGCTGGCCGTTGTTCGTGAACGTTTAGACACGCTCGAACGATTACTTGAGCAAAAAGGGGTGGTTTTGCCGGAAGAAGTTGACCAGTTTGTTCCAACGTATGACCAGGAAAAAAAACGTCAGCAATGGCAGGCCGATTATATAGCGCGAATCCTTCGTATCGTACAACAGGAACTGGAAGCTATCCAACAACCGACCCTTAATAACTCTAATATGAAAGAAATCTTAGAAGAATTGGGAATAAGTCAGGAAATTGATTGATGTATGAAATCTTTTGTTGGCGAATTAACAGTTAATACCTATAATTGGACGATCAAATACTATTGGTCGTTTAAGGTTACAAAGGGCGAGTATTACAAAAGAAACATACCAATGGAACCTACTTAACAGGTAGCCATCCATTCTTGTTTTTTTGAAAATATTATCCACACTCGATCATAAATTTTCCAACCGATATCTGTTTTTTAGAGTCTTGTTTTAACGGATTGGACTAAGACTTTTAGAGAATAGGTAAAGTCAGTGATCAGCCTCTTTTAAGAAAAAAACAACATTTTACGTTTAACCAGATTAACTGTGTGCTAAAAGTTATAATAATTTTGTGTGGCAACTTAAGCATTAATCCGTCCTATAGTTGCTTGCAGAATCTTATAATATAGGCACTTAGTTAGAAGAGTAACAAAAGTTGTTCATTACCTGAGTTGGCCGTTACATAAGTTTCTTGAATGGCTTTTGGGAGAATTAAAGTTTAGTTTGAAACATTGCGTCAAAATTAATTACGTACCTATGCGAACATTTATCCAACGACACCCCCTGCGGATGCTGGCTGGACTCGTGTTGCTGAGTTTTGCTGCCCCTTATGGCACAATGGCCCAACAGGCCGATACTGTCCGGGCTAATACCCGAACCACCAATTACCAACGAGAGAATATCTATCGTTTGGGCAAAGGAGTCTATACTGATACACTACGTCGGGATGATTTCAAAGCTCAGGCAAGTGACGTTGCTGAGTTGGATGATTGCGACACTACCTTCCAAACATTTATTCTCGTACGGCGTTTGTCGCCCTGGCGGATTGGTCTTTTCGCCGGGCCTAACTTCGCTTATTGCGGTACGTGGGAAAATACGTTTGGTCCCAACAAACGGGATAAGACTCTCTACAATGGAGCCGGATTTAATATTACGGCTACCGTTCAGTATTTTCTGACGCCAGCAACCCGTCGGCTTCGTTTTGCCGTAGGGTCTGTATTTGGGTATCAAAATTATATTACCCGAAATATTTATCGGGATTACCTCTATGGTCTGGCAGCCGCTCAGGGTGTTACTCAGGATCAGGTAACCATCAAGCAACGGGCTTCGGAAGATATGTTCCTGACCGTTGGGCCAGCTTTAACATTTACGCTGGCACGGAGCCGTAAGAATCCGGATGCAACGACGTTTATTGAAGCAGGTGCATACGGCGGACTTTTCCGTACCGAAGCTGCAACCATTGCGGCCTTCATTCCATCGCAGGGTAACATCATTCCAAGTGGCCCGCTGGTAACAGGTGGCCGACTGATTCGTTCGGTTAATCCAAGCTCAAATCTGTATCACTTAGGAGCTATTGGTAATCTGGGTATTTTCTTCCCAATTGGTCGCAACAACTGGAACATTGGTATTCAGGGGCAGGGCTTTATTACGAAGCTGAACTACCTGATCGTTAATGGCCAGCAGGATGTTCTGTATGAGTTTAAACGGACTCACGGTGGTTTCAGCGCTGGTCTGGCACTTCGTAAAGGATTTGTCCAGAAAAAGCTGATTCCAAAAGCACCAACGGTTTGCCCAACCTGCGACTCGATTCCAGAACTCCAGGTGCAGTTTAATGGAAATACGCTCAAAGGTGTATCGCTGGCTTATGTTGATGAGTCGAATGCTCAACAAATGCCTCCGGTTAATACATCGGCAGCCGCTCCTGTAATTAGCTGGCGCAGCACAACACCGAATCCGAAAAACGAAACCTTTACGGCTCGTCTGTACTATCGTCCGGATTCTGTGACAACAAGTGCTTCGGATATGGTGATTGCTCAACTGGAAAATACGACCGATACCCAACTGACATTCCCAACAGCTTACTTCGCAAATGGGCAAATGGCTCCAGGGTTCTATTACGTAACCGTTCACAACCAGCAGTCGGCCAAGTGCGGCTCTTGTATGAGTGAAGTGGCTACCACGAGCTTCTCGGTTCTTCGGCCGCGTAAAGAAGTGGTTGAGTGCGAATATCGCCACCGTCTGGAGCGTCTGGAAGTATACTACCGCACTCCATATACGCGTGAAGTGGCTAATGTCTGCTACTGTAATGGAACAATCACGTCGGTTGGCGACACCGTTACTCGCCTGCGCTACCGTGGTCTGAACCGTCAACTGGCTACCAGCGCCATCGAATTCGATACCAACACGGTTATCCTGAACCTGCGCGATCTGCCAGGCGATCTGGCTCAGCAGCTACAGGCTGAAAAAGCCAAAATCGAAAGCGGTAATGCGATTCGTTACAAAGGCCGTCGCGTTCGCCCACAGGTACAGTACTTCCGCGCGGTGTTCACCGTTACGAAACTGCCATGCAACGGTCAGCCTGAACAGCCAGTTGGTAGCTTCAACACAACGATTAGCGACAACAGCTACTCGATCACTGATCTGAAGCCTCTGACCGATGAGCAGAAAGCTAAATTGCTGGCACCCCCTGCACCTAAGAAAAAAGCAACACGTCGCCGGGCTGGTAACAGCGGTCGCCGGTCAGATGTAATGTTCGGTGTAGAATAATTAAAGCAACACGGAATGAAAAAGCCGGAAGCCAACGCTTCCGGCTTTTTTTTGCCTGAAATAAGGTAGGCCATCGGTCATGGGCCAGAGGCTGGCAGACGATTAGTGAGTTTGAATAATAAGTTTGTCGATGGCTATTGCTGGCTCTCGGGATCACTAACAGTAACAACTTTCTGATTCAGCTCTCCAGGCCAATGCACCACTACAAAAAGGATCAACGTTTAACGATAGTAAAGGCAGCAATACCTTCAAACGATTTTACACGTTCGGTTCGTGCTCCTTTCGGTTTGGCAAAAACATAAAGCGTTAAATTGCCCTGCTGCGAAACAGGTATGCTCAGTTGATAAGTGTTGCCCAACCGCTTCGTGGTAAACAGGACATCAGTGGCTGTAGAGCCGCCTTGCCGCCCAATTGAACACATAAATTCAATGTCCTGATCATTACGGAATGAAAGGGTAAGGGTGTTTCCTGAACGAATCAGGCCGTTTTTAGGGAAATCAGGATCGAAGCCCAGCCTAAAATAGGTATCATACAGTTTCGGGAAGTGGTCGAACTGCGCTTTAGTGATCGAAGGCGACAGTAATTGCCAGCGTTGATCGAGTGGAAAATGATTGGCTGCAAAAGGGAGTGGCTCGGTCAGGAAGAAGAAATCGTTTGGATGCAGTTGCCCATCGGTTCCTACTTTTGCTGTTGTTTGCGCCCAGGCAATATCGAGCAAATACCAGTCACCATCGAGCTGAACGGCATTCCATTCGTGATCAATCTGAGCAATTGGCTGGCCCGCATCGCTATCGTTGGTGCGCGAGTACCCTTTGATTGTGACAACCGGAATACCCGTACGTCCCAGTATGTGTTTGAATAAAAGAGCAAAACCCGTACAAACCGCTCGGCGGTTCCGTAATGTTCGGTTCGCATAGTCTATTTCTGACGAATACCGCCGACCACTAAATGCTGATTCATCATAGCGTATGTGCGATGTGATCCAGGCATATACCGAGCGGGCTTTAGCCAGATCAGTGCGAGCCGGAGACGTCAGGTAATCGCTCAGAGTCGTTAAGTTTTTAGCCGCTGATTCGGGAGCATTCCGGGCATACGTATCGATGGTGCTATAGTCAATTTCAACAAATTTCGATGGGCGGGGAATTCCGGGGCCAACTATGCTGCGAGCTGTAAAAGCTGGCGTAAAAAAAGAAAGAAAAGCCAGTATAGGCCAGATGATGTAGTTTCGCATTCCTCAGTTCAATCTCACAACCTGATAACATAAATGCGAAGTTTTTTATTGCTGATTTTACTAGTTTGCTGTATGACTCCTTCCGATGCTCAGCCAATTGTGCCTGTTGAGGCAACTATGCATACGTACTCGTTTCGCCTGCGTCCGGGGCAGGATTTAAAGAAAGAGCTGGAAACGCTGGCTCAGAAACAGCGCCTGGGAGCTGGGGTTATCCTTACCTGCGTAGGGAGCCTTACCGAGCTAACCTTACGCCTGGCAAATCAGGAGAAGGGAAGCAAATGGAGCGGCCATTTTGAGATTGTCTCATTGGCTGGAACGCTTTCCATGCATGGCAGCCATCTGCATCTGTCAGCTTCTGATTCAACGGGCAGAACCTTTGGCGGGCACTTACTGGATGGCTGTAAAATTTATACGACAGCAGAAATTGTGATCGGTGTAATGCCTGAGCTGGATTACGTTCGGGAACCCGACCCGACCTATGGATACCATGAATTAGTGGTAAAAAAACGAAAAAAGAAGTAACCCTACCTCATAAATAGAGCCGCCATCCCCAGGGGATGGCGGCTCTATTTATGAGGTAGAAGTAAATTAGTTGCGCTTGCTCATTTCGTCACGAATTTTGGCGGCTCGTTCGTATTCTTCGTTGCCGAGAGCTTCTTCGAGCATCCGCTGCAACTCTTCCGAAGAGGCATTTTTTAGCTGATCACCAAACGATCGGCTGGAAGGACGATTCGACGAGCGAACCAGTTCTTCCTGCTCGTCTTCATCTTCGTTCGAACTGGCCGTAATGCCTGCTTCCGATAAGATCGATTCATTCGTGTAAATGGGAACATTGAACCGAATACCGATGGCAATGGCATCTGAGGGGCGCGCATCGATTACCGATTCCCGCACGCCATCGAAACAAACAATTTTAGCGAAGAAAATCCCTTCGCGCAAATCAGAAATGACGATTTCGCGTACAGTAAACTTAAATTGCTCGGCAAATTGCTTGAAGAGATCGTGCGTCATCGGTCGATTGGGTACAATCTTTTCAATTTCGATGGCGATGGCCTGTGCTTCAAACATGCCGATTATTATTGGCAACCGACGATTGCCATATTCTTCTCCCAGTACCAGCGCAAATGATCCCGATTGCGACTGGCTGGGCGATAGTCCTAATATTTCCAGCTTAATCTTATCCACGGTGCGAATTTAAGAATTTTTAGTCGTTTGTAGTCGGTGATTGATGGTCTGTTTAATCAATTTATAAAACACCCGCCACCGACTACCAACTACTATAATGCCTGCACCGCTTTTGTTAATCGGGGTAGTACATCAAATACATCACCGACGATACCATAATCCGCCGATTTGAAAAACGGTGCTTCTGGGTCTTTGTTAATAACAACAATTACCTTCGAGGAGTTTACACCAGCTAAATGTTGTATGGCACCGGAGATACCACAGGCAATATAAAGATTCGGACTGATTTTCAGACCTGTCTGGCCAACGTGTTCGGAGTGGGGGCGCCAGTCGAGATCCGATACGGGTTTTGAGCAGGCGGTGGCTGCATGAAGGGCATGAGCCAGATCCTCAACAATGCCCCAGTTTTCGGGACCTTTGAGCCCCCGCCCCGCAGAAACGACAATGTCGGCTTCGGGAAGCAATACGTCGCCTGATGCTTTTTCGGTACTCTTAACTGAAATAACAAAATCGCTATCGTTTAGCGCCGGATTGAACGCTTCAACGGAAGCCGTGGCGTCTGTTTCTTCGGGCGTTATCGTATTTTTCTTGATTGCCAGAATTTTGGTGTCGGCTTTCAACTCATTGTAGGCGAATGCCTTGCCGGTATAAATGCTGCTTTTTACCCGGAATCCGTTCGACAGATCGGGCAATTCAACTACATTGGCAGCCAGAGCCGCTTTCAGTTTTCCGGCCAGGCGGGCGGTCATGGCATCGGCCAGGGATGATTTCGCCAGAACAAGTACGGTAGACCCTTCCTGTTGTGCGGCTGCCGCTACAACAGAAGCATAAGCCATCCCGTTAGACTCATTGAGTTTGGCATCGGATGCGTACAGCACTTTGGTTGCACCAAAACGCCCGGCCGATGCAAGTTCGCTATCGCTAGCCTGACCAATTACAATAGCAGTGGCAGACGTTCCGGTTTGTTCGGCAACTTTTGCGCCATAAAAAATAGCTTCCTGCGACGATTTCTTGATTTTACCTTCGTCTAATTCGGCGAATATGAGAACGGACATAAAAGAGTTTTCAGTTTATGGTATATGGTTTACAGTGTATGGTTTACGGTTGCTCCGCTTAGTAGCATATATCCTTCTATAGCAGCGCAACCATAAACCGTAAACCCTATACCGATTAAATAACTTTTGCTTCGGTATGGAGAAGTTGAATGAGCGTTTCGGCCTGGTCGGCTGGAATCATTTTCACTGAACCTCGTGGGGCTGGTAGTTCATAACTAGCCACGGTTATGAGTTTGTCGGTTCCGACTGGCTCTACAACCTTAAGGGGTTTGGTGCGGGCGGTCATAATGCCACGCATATTCGGAATTTTCCATTCCGCAATAGGCTCCTGGCAACCTAGCACAAGCGGTAGTTTGGCTTCTAACTGTTCTTTACCTCCTTCTATTTCCCGCGTGATTTGGGCCGTATCTCCATCCAGATCGAGTTGCATAACGGGTGAAATGGACGGAAAACCCAGCATTTCGCCAACAATACCGTGAACCTGACCGCCATTGTAATCGATGGATTCGCGGCCCATCAAAATCAGGTCGTATTGAGATTCTTTGGCAATAACTGCAATTTGCTCGGCAACGAAATAAGCATCGGTGGGTTCGGCATTGACCCGAATGGCATCATCGGCACCAATTGCCAGGCATTTGCGAATAACGGGTTCGGAGTCGGCTTCACCAACGTTGAGTACAGTTACCGATGCTCCTGTTTTTTCTTTTAGTTCAACTGCCCGCGCCAGGGCGTAGTCGTCGTAGGGGCCAGTAATGAATGTTACCCCTGCCTTATTCAATTTGGTATTATTGTCCGTGAAGGCAATTTTGGTGGTGGTGTCGGGCACACTCGTCACACACACTAAAATTTTCATATTTCCTGGGGTTTTGTGATAGATTCTGACAGATACAGTCTAAGGACAGGGATGCGAATAGATCGATGAAGTATTGCTGCTTCGGGTCGTAATCACTGAGCGCTATCCACTACTTTTGTGGCAAAAGTACAAACTGTCTCAAATAAAAGTATGCATGCATACTATTTTTTTATCGAGAAATGAATAACGATCGTATCCAACAATTAATTCGATTTGTACAGGAAGAACCCGATGAGCCGTTCAATGTTTATGCTTTAGCAATGGAATTTTTGAACGGTCGGCCAACGGAGGCAAAAACCTACTTCGATCAGCTTCTGGCTCAATTTCCTGACTACCTGCCAACTTATTATCATGCAGCAGCGCTCTATACCGATCTTGACGAGCGAGACCGGGCTGCGGAGCTCTACGAAAAAGGGATTGAACTGGCTCGGGCACAAAACAACCAGAAAACGCTACTGGAACTACAGCGTGCTCAGCAGGCCTTTGACGACGATGATGATGAGTGGTAGTTGTTAACGACGCCGTTTTGCCGTTTGCTGCACAAAGTCCTGCTTAAACAACAGTGGAACCGTGGCCTGTTCGGGAATTGTGTAGGAAATGGCCAGGAAGCGGGCATTGGGTACTTTAGGCAGGTACACAAAACCTCGTACGGATTCGTTCGGTGCTAATGTATTCGCTTTCAGAGCCAACTCACGCCAACGGTAGTCTTCGTAGTCGTAGCGTTGCATCCGGTTGGCAAACGTGCTGTAATCGACAGCGCGTTTGACTGCTATGCCCTGATAGGCAAGATAGTGAGCCGCTCGATTTGTTGTGTATTCGCGATAGGTACGGCTGTTGGCCGACGACGAAACGTCGGAAGCAATGGCAGCCACCATCAGCACCGTATTAAATACTTTCGCTCGTTTTAGTCGTTTTTCTTCCTGCCTGCGTTTCTGGTTAACGCGTCCTGCTTCGTAGTTGGGGTCGGCTGCTGAACCCGCCAGACTTAGTGCTGGATTATTCGGCTCGGATAAAGTGTCCTGATTGGCATTGAGGGCAGTAAAATGAAAATCGGCTGGATCAACCGTTATGGGATGATCGGTATGGTTTTTAACCTCTATGTCCAGCGCTACGAATTCCAGATCTTCCCGTTCGAAGGAAGCTACAACACCTACTCCATTCGCTTCTGCTTTTGTTACAGGACGTCCATCAATTGTAGTAATGTCGCCCGAAGCCGGTGCCAATTGATACGATGTGGTGAGGGTAGGCGCACAACTGCTCAGCGAGCAGGCCAGAAAGGCCGTTCCAAGAATATAGACCGAAAAAGTAAATCGTTTCATGGGCAGATAGGTTGAAGCGTGCAATTCGCTTTGCTTTTGGTAAAGTTACAGATTATGTATGTTTTGTTGAAACAATCTGTTTCTGAATAGATGCCAGAACATCGTTGATGGTTGCAACGAACGTTCTGATGAGTATTTTTTTAGTAAACTGTAGTATATCGAAAATGAGAAAGCACGGCTTACAGCGTTGAAGACAGGCAAAAAACGTGTTCCTTTCGAGTAGCATAAAGTATATATATCAGAAAGAAAAATAAGATATGGAATCTGGAAATTTGTATCTTTAGCCACCATATCCCAAACCATTTTTGCTCGTATGAAAATTTTTACGTTTAGTCTACTTGCTGGTGTTGTCGCTTTTTCTGCCAATGCGGTTGCGCAAAGTCAGATCGTAACACCCGATAATCAGGTGGTTAGCTTTCAGTCTGTCAACGGAACAAACAACCTGTTCATTGGTCAGAGTACCAGTGCCGTAATGGGGGGTACGTATAATACCTTTATGGGAAGTCAGGCGGGCCAGGGCAATACGACCGGCTCCTATAATACCTATTTTGGCTATAAAGCAGGTTTCCCGAACACCATTGGTAGCCACAATACGTTTGTTGGTTATGAAGCCGGTAAATTAAATACGGACGGCGACGATAACGTATTTATCGGATTTAATGCCGGCCAGGGCAACCGTCGCGGAAGTCGTAATCTTATTATTGGGCCAAACGCTGGTTTCGAAACGGTAGAGGGCGAAAACAATACCTTTCTGGGGGCTAATGCGGTTGGTGTTGGCGTCGGTTTATCCAATGCAACGGCTATTGGTGCCAATGCTCGTGTATTAACTAGCAATGCGATGGTGCTGGGCAACAATGTAAACGTTGGTATTGGCACATCGACTCCCCAGAACCGACTCGAACTCACTGCTGGTATTGATGGGCGGAGTGGTCTTCGGCTGACAAACCTGACAACTAATTCGCCTGCATCTGAAGCTGCAACGAGTAAGTTTCTGACTGTTAACGACAAAGGTGATGTTACTCTGGCCGGACGACTTTCGGCCGTGGCTATGCAGGTACAGCCTAAGTCAGAAAACCAGTGGGCCGATTATGTGTTTGCGCCAAACTATCAGCTTCCGTCACTGGCCGAAACCGAACAGTATATCCAGCAGCATAAGCACCTTCCCGGAATACCAAGCGCTGAAGAGATGGTAAAACAGGGCACCGATCTGACAACTTTGCTGGCTACACTGGTGAAGAAAAATGAAGAATTGACCCTGCATCTTATTGAGCAGCAAAAACGTATCGAGCGTCTGGAGCAGCAGAATCGCCAGCTTCGGAAAAAGAAATAATCGACATTATATCGTTATAAACTAAAAGGGATCGTCTTAACGGCGATCCCTTTTAGTTTATTGGAGTGCCAGCCAAACGTTGCGAAGGCCCAAAAAAGCCGTTACGGCCACAACAAGCAGCATGGCCAGATTTTGCCAGAGTGAATTGCGGTATTGGGCGGGCAGGAGTGTTTTGTTGTTTACCGCAATGAACAGAAAAATGGTCACGACTGGTAACAAAAGACCATTAGCGGCCTGTGCCAGAATAATGACCGGAACAGGTTTTACGCCCAGCAGACCAAATAGTAGCCCAATCAACATTACTGCCAGCCAGACAATTCGATAGGGCATTGAGGTCTCGGACCAGCCTAACAAACTTTTGGCCGTTACGGCAGCCGCCAGCGGAGCCGTCAGGCAAGAGGTAAAACCGGCCGCAAACAGCCCAAAGCCAAACAGGCTACCTGCCCAGGAACCTATTCGAAGGCTAAGCGTTTGGGCAACCGTCTGAAACGAAAACTCGCCTGAGACCAACGTTCCCGATACCAGAATTGCCATTGAAATGAGACCACCAATCAAAACGGCCAATCCAATACCCCAGCGCATCTCCGCTAACGTTTGCTTTTGGCCAATGCCTGAACCCAGAAATAGATTATAGGGGACAATAGTAGTGCCGATGAGGCCGATTACCAGAACCTGCCCATCGGGAGGTATGGAAGGAACAACCATTGCTTTGGCCAGGTCTACCCCATTGGGTGAGGCACTAATGGCTACATAAGCAAAGGCAATGCCCATCGAAAAAACGATAATACCCAAGATGTTGGCAATTGACTGGGTAGAACCTTTCCATAAAAGAGCCATTGAAAGAAGACCAATCAGCAGCGTAAGTAACTGGGGAGAAAGGCTGGTCAGTAATGCCAGGCCCGAAACAGCGCCAAGAATGTTACCAGCTTCGTAGGCCGCACATCCCAGCGCTACGGCTCCAAACAGCGTAACCATCAGCCAGCGCACTCGTATGCCATATGCTTTTGTAAGCAGTTCGCCCAGGCTCAGGCCAGAGGCAATGGTGACGCGGGCCGCAGCTTCCTGCAAAATAACAGTGCCAATTGTTGAGAAGGTAAGCGCCCAGAGGAGTTGTAAGCCAAAGCGCGAACCTGCCATTGCGCAGGTCGTGACGGTGCCGGGGCCAATAAATGCGGCCGAAATAACAGACCAGAATAAGACACTGCCGAGACCGGCACGCAAGGAAAGTAACTTGGGCACGAGTAAAAGTGAAGAGTTAAGAATGAAGAGTGCTGAATATAGAAAATTATCAACTATTCTACACGCTTCATTCTTAACTCTTCATTTTTACGAAAGGTATTTCCGCAGCATCCAGGCCATGGCTTCGTGCGCTTCCATCAACCCCGTCAGAAAATCGGCTGTGCCCGCATCGTTTAGCTCATCGGTGCATTTATCCACATCGTCGCGGAGTTCGCGGACAATTTGTTCATGGTCGGCCAGTAAGTTTTTAAACATTTCGGGAGTTCCATCCGGCGTGCCCGAATCTTCTTTCAGGCTGGTGTTATGAATAAATTCGGCCATTGTAGCCAGCGGCTTTCCGCCCAGTTGCCGAATGCGCTCGGCAACGGCATCAATTTCTTCTTCAATGGCTTTATACTGCTTCTCGAAGAATTTATGATACTCCATGAAGTTCGGACCAGCCACGTTCCAGTGGTATTTGCGGGTTTTGATATACAGAACGTGTAGATCAGAAAGAAAGTCGTTCAGTAAGGTGTTGTCCTGTTTCAGGACATCTTCTTCAAGACCAATGTTAGGCTGCATGATAACGTGAGTTTGATGTGTTGGTAACCAATAGGGTAGTGTGCACGATGCACACTACTCAGCAGAATAACCAGCAATCAAACGCTTTGTTTCGTTAATCGAGCAAGCTGGCAAATACCGTTCGGGCATAAGCCAGATCCTGTTTGTGGGCTTCTATTGGCCCCATCGTATTGGGCGACTCTTTTTCCAGACACTGTTCCAGCACCAGATTAGGCCGAACGCCCAGTGCGTTCAGATCGCTTGTTAGCCGACGGTAATCAATATCGCCGTCGCCAAAGGTCTCCTGCCAGATTCCGTTTTTCGACTGCCGGATGTGGATTTCAACAATGCGTTTGCCGTATAACTTAACAACGTCGAACAGCGCAACCTGCGAATTGCCTGAGCCCCGGTATACCCAGTGTGCATCAAGACACAACGATACATTTTTTGGATCAGACGCCAGCAGCATATGGTGAAATTCGCGGGCAGCCTGCCGATGTTCGGGCGCGTGGGTATGATAGGCAAGTGTGATGCCGCGTTTACGAAGTTCTGACCCCAGCCTATCCAGATTTTTAGCCTGTTCGATTAGTTCTGCATCGGTTTTATCGTCGGTACTGCCCCACTGAATCGGACTGGGATTGGTGACGAATATGGTGGTCCCGGCGGCTTTAGCGGCATCGGCAATCGCCAGCACGGAATCGATGGATTTTTGGGCTTCATCGGCTTTGTGCAGCGTACTATTTACGTAGAGCGAGTGCATGGCCAGCCCATACTTTTTGAGCAGAGGCAGCAGTTTAGTAACCTCGTCGGCTGAGTTGATCGCGGGTTCATAAGCCGCCAGCCCCGCTTGGGTAAACTCGGTCAGGGAGGCATTGGGATCGTCCATCCAGTTTTTATGCTGACGGCCATAAAACGTTACCCACGAATAGGAGTTGCAGGCAATTGGAAACGACTTCGCGGGTTTACCTGCCTGGGCCCAAACTAAATCCGGCACGGTTAAGGCACCGGCAAGTGTGGCCGCTGAGGTTAGGAAATGACGACGGTTTAGGGACATAGTAGGAGAAATCTATGGTTTGAAAGTACAGTCTAAAATGGCTTTTATATTCCCAAAGCCACCACCACCCGGTGTTTCGATTCGGATGCGCTCGCCCGATTGCATGGCGCGGGTGAAAATGCCAGGAAGTGTTTCTTCGTGGCCATTCGCTTGAATTAATGTTTGATGACCTGTAGCTCCTGACTTCCCACCGTTCAGTCCATAAGGCGCTACGACACGGTGCTGGCTGAGAAGTGTTGCCTGTACGGGTTCGAGAAATTCAATTTCCCGGACAATTCCATTTCCCCCCTGCCATCGACCAGCCCCACCCGAGCCATTGCGAATGGCAAACTGATGCAGCCGAACCGGGTAGCGTCGTTCGAATTCTTCGGGATCGGTGAGTTTCGTATTCGTCATGTGCTGATGCACAGCCGACCGACCATCGGCGCCTTCGGTTGCTCCCGCACCTCCACCGATGGTTTCGTAATAGCCGAACTGTTTATTGCCGAACAGAAAGTTATTCATCGTTCCCTGACTACAGGCAGCCAGCCCCAGGGCTTTCAACAATGTATCGACCAATCGCTGACTAACTTCGGTGTTGCCGCCCACAACCGCCGGACAGTGGGCCGGATCATCGGGGAAAACAGGGTTCAGAAACGAGGATTCGGGCAGAATCAGATCAACGGGTGTCATCAAGCCTTCGTTCAGCGGAATATCTTTCTGGCACCAGAGCCGCAGCACATACAGCACGGCGCTGTAGAGAATCGAAATATTGGCGTTGAGGTTATTGGGATGAACAGCTGATGTTCCCGTGAGGTCGAATGCAACACGACCTTCGTTTATTGAGACCGTTACCTGAATCGTATGCCCATCATCAAGCGATTCGGTTGCCCGAAACGATTGTCCCCGCAACGGAGCCAGCACCGTTGAAATGGCATCAGTGGCCGATTGTTTCAGCCGCGACATATAGCGATGTACGGTTGCCAGGCCATGTTGCCGAACCAACTGTTGAAGCGCCATTTCTCCCGCTTTCAGCGAAGCCAGTGCCGCTTCAATGTCAGCGCGGTTTTCGGCCAGTGCGCGGGTTGGATACGTAGCCCCTGTGAAACGAGCCTCCAGACCTATAGGGCCATCCCACTGAAATACACCTTTTCTGACAACATATTGCGGTTCCAGCACTACGCCTTCTTCGGCCAGCGACGTAGCATCAGGCGGCATTGATCCCGGCACTTTACCACCAATTTCGGCATGGTGCGCCCGATTGATGACGTAGCCAATCAGTTGGCCATCGTCGGCAAATACGCCACTGAGCAGCGTTACATCGGGGAGGTGTGAGCCGCCATATTTTGGATGATTCGTGATCACAACATCGCCGGGTTCCAGTTGAACCGTGCTCAGAACTAGTCGGGTACAAATGCCCAGGCTTCCCAAATGAACCGGAATGTGCGGGGCATTGGCTACCAGTTCGGCGTTGGCATCGAGCAAGGCGCAGGAGAAATCGAGTCGTTCTTTTATGTTTACTGAAAAAGCCGTTCGCTGCAATTGGGCTCCCATTTCTTCGGCAATAGCCCGAAAACGCTGTGTGAATAACTCAAGCTGGATAACGGTCCCTTCCGCCCCCAAAGGGGGAGCTTTCTCTACTCCAGCCGAATGTTCTGTTGGGGGTATAGAGTAATCTTCCTCCTCAGGGGCTGTTGAATCGACTCGAACATTATTATTGGCCTGCACAATCACTCGCCAGCCCGATTCAATAAAGGCCGATGAGGTTTTGTTGAGCAACAGGGCTGGGCCTCTAAACGTGTCACCTTCCTGAAGTTGTGTCCAGTCGTAAGCCGGATAGCTGTCGGTTTCGAAAGCCGGAACAGCATGGCGGTGACTTTGGGGAGCACTGCTCACCGCGTCGGTTTCTTTTGTGGTGCTAACAATAACCCTGATGCTTTCGACTTCGACGGGCAGATTGGCTGGATAATGACCATAAAGATGCTGGTAGTTATCCCGAAAGTCGGCGGCTAAGTTCGACGTGGCTGGAAGGCCGATGGTTGATTCCTGCCCTTTTAACCGCAAAAAAATACGGGCCGATTTAGTAATGATTGGTACGTCATAACCGATGTCCTGTCGAAGTTCTTCGGTTGCCAGTTCGCTTAATTCGGCAAGCAACCGGTTGATGGAATCGTTAATCACTTCGAGTGGCAACAAAACTGCCCGTGACGCCATTCGTTCGATCTGAGCCTGACCAATTCCGTAGGCGCTCAAAAGGCCGCCATCGAACGGTAGAATGAGCTGTTCCATGCCCAGCAATCGGGCAATGGCACAACCGTGTAAGCCACCTGCTCCACCAAAAACCAGGAGCGCATAGTCTTTCGGATCGAAACCGCGTGCTACCGAAATTTTGCGAATGGCTCCGGCCATCGTTTCGTTGGCAATTCGTTCAAATCCGCGAAGTAACTCCTGTAAATCGGGACTACTGCCCATTTGAGCTGCAATTTCCGAAGCTACTGCCACTAGTGCTTCGTGTGCTTTTTCAGGAAAAACCGGAATACCAAACTGTTTTGGATGGAGTTTGCCCAGCAGCAGATTTACGTCGGTAATTGTAAGCAGCATTGGCTGGCCGGGCGCACTGGCTCCATAGCAAGCCGGGCCTGGGTTTGCTCCGGCGCTTTGCGGCCCTACGCGAAGTTGGCCCGATGTGCTTCCGTGTTTTTCGAACCAGCAAACCGAACCGCCACCTGCGGCTACCGTTTCAATGGCCAGCGAAGGCAATTGCAGGTCAAATGGTCCAATTTTGGTCGAAAATCGATAATCCAGCTCATGCTGGATACGGGCAACATCAGTACTGGTACCGCCCATATCGAGGGTTAGAACAGGCTGCTCATTGCTAACGACCGATGCGCCGATAACACCACCCGCCGGGCCACTCAGCAGGCTATCTTTCGGCTGAAATAAATCGGTCCGTACCAGACCACCCGAACTGGTCATGATCCGTACGGATTGCCCCAAACCGAGCTGCTCCTGAACATTGGTCAGATACGATCGCATTACGGGGGTCAGGTAAGCATCGACAACGGCGGTTTGCGTTCGTGGGATGTATTGTGGAGCCGTCGAAACGTTGGTCGACAGTGTGATAAACGGAAATCCCGCGGCTGAAATAGCATCGAGTAATTGCCGTTCGTGAACCGGATTGCGGTATGCATTCAGCAGCGAAATGGCGACTGAATCGGGGTTGATTTGGTGCAATTGCTGGATTAGTGCCGAAATGGATGGTTCGGATAGCGGAACCAAAACCTGACCATCGGCCGCAATCCGTTCGTTGACTTCCAATACCGAGTCGTACAATACTTCGGCAGGAGGAATCGCCAGTTCAAATAGATTCGGTCGTTGTTGGGTCCCAATTTTCAGTACATCCTTAAATCCCTGGGTTACCAGCAGGGCCACGCGGCCGCCTTTGCGTTCGAGCAGCGCATTTGTGCCTTTGGTAGTTCCCAATCGCATTTCCAGGGCTGGAAAAGGGCGATGAATGGGTGTTTGCGTGAGCAGGCGGGTGGCTAGTATGGGGGCTTCTTCGCCCGTAAATAATTCAACTGTCGCTAAGTTAGCTGATGCTGCTAAGGGACGGTTCAGGTGCAGCGTGCCATCGACAGATAGGGAGACAACTTCGTATAGCTCACCGGTTTCAATGACGCGCAGTTGATAGCCGTCGAAAAGAGGTGCGGTTAACCAGGGTGCAACCAGTTTGCCATCTTTTAACTGGCCGCGCAGCCGACTACTGCTTAGTACTTTGGTGCGATGAATGATGCCGTTGGTATCCTGAGCAATGCCGTCGGTAAACGTGCCGCCCGTATCAATCCAGATTTGCCACATGGGTTAATGAATCAGCGTAATTCCTGCCCGACGATAAGCGTCTACAACCGCCGGGTTGGCCGTGTTGTCGGTGATCAGTACATCGAACAGGCTTAATGGTGCAAAATAGAGGTATTTGTTGGTTTCTAATTTCGACGAGTCGCAGAGAAGATAAACTTTTTGCGATTGCCGGGCCATTGCGGTGGCCGTACTGGCTTCCTTTTCGCCATTGGCACTCAAGCCGTGGGCCAGCGAAATTCCGTCGACGCCAATAAACGCCCGGTTGGCTCGATAGCGGGCCATGTGCTCTTCGGCCATTAGGCCGTGAATAGCCTGCCGTTCTTTATCGAGTTCGCCACCAATCAGATTGACCGACACTGCCGATGACATCAGTTCGGCTACAACAGGTAGTGAATTTGTAATAACGGTAATCCGTTTGTTGCGGATAAACTGACACAGTCGAAAAACTGTACTGCCACAATCCATGAAAATGGCATCGCCTTCCTGAATTTCCTGAGCCGCCAGTTGGCAGATGTAATCTTTTTGTTCGGCATTGACGGCTGTTTTGTTGGCAAAGGTATGTTTGTCGGTTGCCAGACTTACTTTCATTGCCCCTCCACGTGTGCGATAAATCAACCCTGCTGTGGCTAGTTGCACCAAATCGCGCCGAACGGTCATCTCAGACGTTTGTAGCAGCTCGGCCAATTCGCTGACATCCACAGAACCACGTTCGTCGACCGTTTGGATAATTAATTGCTTTCGCTGTTGGAAATTCATACTCAATTGTATTGTTTTGTTCAAAAATAAACAATTTTAAACATTTTTGAACATTATGCTTGCTGAACGAGTGCAAATAACCGAGGAAAAGCTGCTTTCCGACAACTGGTATATCCTGAAACGGTACACATTCAATTACCTCGGTAAAAATGGACAATGGACAACGCAGCAGCGGGAAGCCTACGACCGGGGTAACGGTGCTACAATTTTGCTGCATAATCCGCAAACCAATACCGTGATTCTGACGCGCCAGTTTCGGTTGCCAACGTTTGTGAATGGCAACTGCGACGGTAGCCCATCTTCCGGTATGCTGATCGAAGCCTGTGCCGGATTGCTCGACAACGAACACCCGGATGATGCGATCCGACGCGAAACCGAAGAAGAAACCGGCTACCGCATCAATTCGGTACAGAAAGTAATGGAAGCGTATATGAGTCCGGGGTCGGTTACCGAAAAGTTGTTTTTCTACATTGCGCAGTACTCGGCCGAAACGGAGCGGAACACAGGTGGTGGTATCGACGAAGAGGAAATCGACATTCTGGAACTGCCTTTTCAGGAAGCCCTGGCCATGATGGAGCGCGGAGAAATTATGGACGGCAAGACCATTATGCTATTGCAGTATTTACGGCTTGAGCAGCTAAGACAGAACTAACAATAAATTAGTAGTTAATAACTATTTAATATGAATATTTGTGAATTTATTTACTTTCGTGCATTCACACAAACCAACGGAAGTAGTTATGAAAAATGCACAGATACTCGTCTTACTGATTTTTTGCTCGTTTTCTATTGCCAACGCGCAAACAGAAAAAGGTCGCTGGACGGTTGGGGCTCAGGTTGGTACCTTAACATTTCAGAGCAAGAGTAATTTCAAATCATTTGCGGCCAGTCTGCGACCATCGGCCGGTTATTTCGTTACGAATGGATTGATACTTGGGATGGGAATACCGATAACCATCAACAATCAGAAGTCCGATTTTGATAATTACCGTTATAACCATTTTTCAACGAAAGCAATTGGACTGGCTCCTTTTGTTCGTTACTTCTTAGGGCGTTCGCAATGGAAACCGTATGTGGGCCTGTCGTATAGTTATCAGAAAATTTCCGGTACGATTAAGAACGATGACACAATTGGTCTCTATGAAGGAACGACAAAGGGCCATACAACTGCTTTGGTACCTTCTTTAGGAATTGCCTGTTTTGTGAATCGCAGTCTGGCTCTCACGCTGGAAGCCGATTATAACATAAACCATCAGAAGCAACATACGGATTATACGGCTCTTTTTGGCTCAAGTGATTCAGATATAGATACACGTTCGCTGTCGCTTGCCATTGGTTTTCAGTTGTTTTTGGGCAAGTAAGCGTTAGCGTTTCGGGAAGCTGACGTGTTCGTAGATTTCGGCAAGAGGGAGCGAAACGCCATTGTAGACGATGAATTTCCGGGGGAGTGGTCTTAGGGCATATTTTAAAGCGCCTGTTAGGGTTGCTGCTAGTTGATTATGCCGAGCTTTCCCACCAGCCATACCAACGATCTTTCCGTTATAGAACTCATGTTTATAAAGCGAGCGTGCTTCCCGCGTCAGATATTTGTTGAGCGTATATTTTTTTCGGTTACTGTAGTCATGGCTTGGACAGGCTTTGTCAAGAATAACCAAAAAGTTTTAATGGTAGATTTGGTGATGCCCAAACAGAAGGGTGGCCCGGTTATATCGTAAATCGAATAACCGGGCTACCCTTCTGTTTGCTATGTTAATCCTATTTTCCAGCCGAAATCATGTTGGCGAACAGGCGATAAGCGCCCGGTACACCAGCCGGTAGTTCGCGGAAGAAAACCAGTCCTGTGTACATGAAATGGCCTTTGCCGTATTTAGCATAAATCAGGCTTCCTTCTTTAGGCGCTTCGTTCTGGTCGTGCGATGAGAAAATTGGCTCATAGGCTTTGTCCCAGTCGCGGGCGAAGTAAATACCCCGCTCCTGAATCCAGCCATCGAAATCGGCCTGAGTGATCTTATTCGGGTAGTTGAGCAATGGGTGTTGCGGATTGATGAACGTCATGGGCGCATCTTCTTCGGTAACGCGCTCGTTAACAACCTTAAACGGGTACGGTCCCAGGCTGTTGACCTTCAGCCCATTCTGGATAAAGCTGGAGCCGCCTGGTGTTACGTACTGTACAATCAGATTGCCACCATTTTTGACGTATTCCATCAGATTCGACTGGTAGTTGGCCAGGTAGCCGTTGATGTTATAGGCCCGTACGCCCACAACGATGGCATCATAGGCCGACAGGTTCCGGCTTAATTCGGCTGGGCCCAGCATGGTAACCTTACAACCCATTTGTTGCAAAGCAGCCGGAACTTCGTCGCCAGCCCCAACGATGTAGCCAATATTTTTAGCTGTAACCTTAACGTCGAGTTTTACTAGTTTGGCTTCGGCAGGAGGGAAGAGCGTTTGAGTCGGAATGTGCTTGTAGGCAATGATCCGTAAGCCCGTCGTAAATGTGCCCGCAGGGGTGCTCATGACAGCCTGCAATTTCCCATTCTGTGCTTTTTCGGTGGGGGTTATGGTAAACGTAACCCGCTGTTCACTGCCTTTTCCGGCCAGCGAGAACGGCACCGATGCCGGTTCGATACGCCAGCCAGCAGGCGCTTCTATTTTTACCGTGCCCGATACATTCGGGCGACCCGCTTTCAGAACAAGCTCGGCCGTTTTAGGAGCTACCCCGGCAAAAACATACACCCGCTCTGTCAGATTGGCCGTCACATCGGGTTGGATAATAAACGGACGATAGACCTCCCCATCGACCGGATCGGTTGATTTATAAACCACCGGACGGCTGAACGTAAACCGTTGGCCGTTGATCTCAAATGTATAGCTGGCCGTTAGGGCGGGCGGATTTTCGGGAAGGCCAATCAACTGCTGATCATCAACCTGGAATACACCTTTGACAATTGGCTTTTCGAGCCAGTAAGGCTGCGAAATCTTGTGCGTTTTCGGTATTGTTACCTGGGCCGATACAACCACAACGTCGTTAGCTTTTAAGGGCAAATTCAACGTTGTGTCATAGCCAGTTGAATAGCGAACGTCCAGGAGTTTGATAGGCGTATCGGCCCGGTTAACGATGTTGGACAGTAGCTTGATCGATTCGCCCGGAGTGGCGGCATAGTCGGTGGGGTTGGTTTCGAACCACAATCCCAGGCATTCCTGAATCAGCGTTTCTACTTCCTGGCGTTTAGTTTTTACGTAGAGATTGGTCGTGTCGAGTTTGCTGATGCTTTCATATAGCTGAGTCAGTGCCGGTATGGAGGCATTGGGCTGATCGGGTTTGAAGTTGGCAATAAGCTGATTCACCTGTGCCTGTACGGCATTGCTCCCCGGCACACGCTTCCAACTGGTATCGATGCCATCCAGCGGATCTTTTTCGACCGGATCGCCCCCTTTCAGTAACAGATAATCAATCTTTTCGCCCCGGTTTGCCGGTACACCAAACCCCTGGCTTTTGTGCTGGCTCCGACTTTCGGCCGCAATTTCACCATACGACTTGCCTAGCAGCGGATTATACAGCCCCGTTTCGATACCAATCAGGTTACCTGCTTCATCGGGTTTTTTGTTGCTCATGAACGCTCCCGGAATAAACACATTCCACAGAATGCGTTTGGCTTGCCAAGGTTTTACGTACTTGAGCTGCTCCGGGAATTTGGTTGGGTCGTTCGAAATTTTGAACGCTTCTTCGGCCAGAAAACCCGATGCGCTGTGGTGGCCGTGACCCGCGCGGGAATCGGGCGGGAAGCGCGTAATAATGACATCGGGCTGGTATTTCCGAATGCGCCAGACCACATCGGCCAGTACTTTTTCCTGGCCCCAGGTACGGACAGCCTCGTCGGTCGATTTGGAGAAACCAAAATCATAGGCCCGGCTAAAAAACTGGTCGGGACCATCGATACGCCGGGCGGCCAGCAATTCCTGCGTGCGAATGATACCAATGTTTTCGCCTTGTTCGGGGCCAATCAAATTCTGGCCCCCATCGCCCCGTGTTAGCGAAAGATAGCCGGTGCGCACCAGCCGGTCTTTGGCCAGATAGGCAAGCATCAATGTATTTTCGTCGTCGGGGTGAGCCGCCACGTAGAGGACACTGCCCAGTACATTGAGTTTTTTCAGGTTCAATAGAATGTCGCCCGGTGGTGCCGGTTTTATAGGGCCATAAGGAACCTGGGCGAAGGAAACAGATGCGAGTGAAAATGCCAGCACACAAGCTGACAGATAGTTGCGGAGTGACACAGGCAGGAAACGGATTATTAACGTATCTGACAAATTTACGATTTCGTACTCTGTTTTGGTTCCGATTGGCAAAAAGAAAAGGCTACTCCAACGGAGATAGCCCTTTAACACATTACCTAACAACTAAGGAGGTTACTGATAGATCGGTAATTTCTGGAACTGATCGGCAATCGGTTTTGGAACATTTGGATTCGTATTGACTTCACTTTGCGGATAGATGAATCGCTCGGGTTTTTGAGAGCCCGTATACAATGGAATTGGTAACTGAACCAGAGGGGTCGCTTTTTCCAGCCTGCGCACATCATTGAAGGCTTCGTATTGCATCAGCAAAACAGTATACCGTTGGGTGATGATCTCATAGAGCAGGGCCGTTTGCACCGATGCATAGTTGTTCGAATTGGCCAGGCCCGATGGCCCAAAATCGTCCAGCACGTAGGCATCATATTTTCGTCCGGTTGCCGAGATCGTTTTACCGTTGATATACCCACTGGCTAGCCCACTACGCACCTGATTGAGGGCCGCCAGCGCTATGGTATTATCGCCCAGTCGGGCCTGTGATTCGGCAATGATGAGCTGGTTTTCGTAGTAGGTCAAGAGCGGATGGGGCGCGTCGGTTGTAAAGGCTCCATCGACTACATTCGGATCTAAGCTACCCGTGGCAGTAATACCTACTTTGATATAGTGGTTATACAGCGCTGTTTCATTGGTTTTCGTATTTGCCGAATTGGACCGCAATTGCAGCAATTTGGGCAGATAAGCGCCATCGAAACCCGTATCGCCAGGGCGGTTGAGTTTAAAAAATACATAGTTCAGATTGGCGTCGATTCCCTGACTGCCGCCGTGGGGAATGAGGGCATCGTCGGCTGTGCTGCTGATACCGGCTGTTGCACTTGCCAGGGCGTTCGTATAATCGCCCATGTGCAGATAAAGCCGCGCTTTGAGCGTATTGGCCGCTTTTATCCATTTCGAAACATTGCCTTTATAGATAAAATCCTGTGCGCTGAACGACAGACCTGCTGGTGCCGACAAATTTTCAATCGCACTGCTCAGTGTTGCCAGCAATGCTTTATACACATCAGCCTGTTTATCGAAAACCGGTGTTGGGTATTTAACATCGTCGAAAGCCTGGCTATAGGGAACATCGCCGTAGAAATCAGTTGCTTTGGCAATGAGCAGTGCCTCCAGCACCTGTCCAACACCTTTTGTCCATTTATCGCCAGCGGCATCGGCTTTAATCTGTATCAAGCGAGCCTGACTGGCAACGGGATAGAGTGGGTCCCAGGAGAAATTGCCTGCCGAAACAATATAATCGGCATAGCCCTGGTGCTGGCGGCTAAGTCCGTTTAACTGACCCGCCCAAATGGCGGCAATTCGGACGTCGGTATCTTCGTGGAGTTCGGCAACACCTACTAAAGTTCCCGACAATAGCGTAGCCACATCGACATCGGTAACGGCATTTGGGTTGCTCTGAATATTCGGCTCATCGAACAAATTCTTGCAGCCGCTTAGCAGGGTAATGGCCAGCAGCGAAACGGCAATTTTATTGGAAAATAGTTTTTTCATGAGTCAGAATGTTTTTCGGTTTTCGATCTTCGGTCAATGGTAAGCTCATGCCGTTTTGTTCGGGCATGGAGCCCCCGTAAACCGAAAGCTGTAAACGGGATTAGTAAGTGATTTTCAGAGAGAACAGAATTGATTTCGTGTTCGGATTGGTAAACCAGTCCTGTCCGCGAGAAAGCCCGGCACCCGTAATGTTCACTTCGGGGTCGGTGCCTGTATAGTTGGTCCACAGAACGAGGTTCCGACCTGTGAGGCTGAAATCGACATTCGACAGATGGGTTAGTCGACGGAATTTTTCGCTGCGCAGGCTATACGACAGCGTGATTTCGCGCAAACGGGAAACGCTGCCATCTTCAATGAACTGCTTGTATGAGGCTGAGTTGAACGATGTTCCACGACCCTGATACCAGGCCTGGTTAAGTGCCACCGGTCCTGCACCGAAGTCTTTTATCTGTCCCTGAAACTTTGTGCCTTCTGGTAGTAAATTGCCATTTACGTCCTTTAGACCGCCCGCTGGTGCAACAGCCGTGCCACCCTGGTCGGCATGAACACCGAATGTGTAGAGCGCTCCCCGTGTTCCGTTATAAAAGTCGTTACCCGCTACACGGTCGAATAGCACATAAAGTGAAAGACCTTTATAGGAGAATGTGCTTCCCAGGCCACCTCGCCACTTTGGGTTGGGGTTACCGATAATTTCGTTGCTGGTACCACCCTGCGGAAAACCGTTGGCATCCAGAATATATTTGCCCGATTCATTTTTGAGGAAGTCTGTCGAGTAGAAGACACCGAAGGGTTGTCCGGCAATCAACGACGCGTTTTCCTGATAGCTGTCCGACAGTGTTTGCGATTCGGCACCGGCCAGCGAAACCACTTTATTGCGGTTCATGGAGAAATTGGCCGACAGATTCCATTTGAAATCCGCAATCGTTAACAGATCGGCTCCTGCTTCAAATTCGAGCCCTTTGTTCGATAATTCGGCCGCGTTGACGTTACGAACCGAATAGCCCGTTTCGACCGGTACGTTAAGTGACAGAATAACGTCTTTCGTGCTGTTGCTATAGGCCGTACCCGAAAAACTGATCCGGTTGTTGAGAAAGCGCAGGTCCACTCCAATCTCGCTTTCGGTTTTCCGTTCGGGGCGCAGGTAGTCATTTCCGGCGGTTGAACTACGGGTATAACCACCCGCATACAGTGCACTGGCCGACGATAGCCCACCGGCATAACTATCTGAGTAGGCGGCTGGTGAGAACGTTGTAAAATTCTGATAAGGCTGAGGCTGAATACCCACCTGTCCCCAGGTCAGACGTAGTTTACCAAAGCTAAGTACTGGGCTGGTTTCCAGGCTTTTCAGTTTTGAGAACTGCCAGGCGAGCGCTGCCGACGGGAAGAAAAAGCTACTGTTGGTTTTGGAGCCAAACGTCGAGGCACTTTCGCTCCGGCCTGTCAAGGTCAGGAAGAGCATATTATAGGCCTGTACTTCGGCCTGCGCATAATAGGCATACGTCCGAATCAGCGAGTTGTAATTGCTGGCCGTGAGGTTCGAGTTCAGCGCATTGGTCAGAATGTCGGGAGCCGATGGAACAATGAGGTTCGTAATAGCATCGCTCAGCAAGGCTTTCCGGCGGCTGTTGTAGTTGACCCCAACCAGCACCGAGCCTCCAAAGTTATTGCTGAAGGTTTTGGTTGCATTGGCGAAAACATCGGTGTTGAACTGCTTTTCCTGAATCCAGTTTTTCGATAGGAAACCACCCAGGTAAGAGCCTGAGTTTCGCGCAAATCGCTCCAGACGGCTATCAACGAAGTTGTCAATACCCGTACGGCCCGTAATGGCAAGCCACGAAAGGGGAGTAATGTTTAATTCGACGTTGCCCATGATGCGGTCAACATCGGTGGTATTTTTGTTATTGTTGATGTTCCAGATCGGGTTTGAGTAAATCGTACTCTGGTCTACGCCCAGTGGATTCCGGAACGATACGTGCGCATCCTTGAAAACCTGGCCGGCTGGATTGGTATACGTACCGGTATAATAATCGTTGTTAAAATCGCCCGGTGTTCGTAGGGCATCAAGCAAAATACCGTCGAGGTTGTCGCCCTGCTGCACCCGCGACGAATAGGTTTTGGTATACCCTACACTGGCCGAGGCCCGGAACCACTCGGTAAACTGGCTGGCAACATTGACCCGTGCCGTGTTGCGGTTGTAGTTACTGAATTTCTTAACAACCCCTTCCTGATTCAGATTCGAATAGCTGATCATGAAGTTACTCCGGGCATTTCCACCACTAATATTAATGCTGTTATCGACAAAATGCCCGGTCTGAAAGGGATCTTTCGTATGATCGTAGACTTCTTTTGAATTTTTTCCACCGTGCGGGTTTGCTGCCGTACCATTGGCAATAGCATAACGCTTGGTGCCGTCCGGGAATGTGATATATCCTTTATAGCCAGCTGCGGTGGGGTCTGTTATAAACGCATCTTCACCACCCGATCGGTCGGCAATCAGATCGCCAAATGTTGTACGGTTGCCCTGCATATATACACCGCCCGATCCTTGTCCGTAGTTGGTTTGCAACTGGTGCATTTTGTTGACCTTGTCGAACGATACCGTCGATTTGAACGAAATATTAACTTTGCCTTTGGTATCCTTCCCTTTTTTGGTGGTGATAATAATTACACCGTTGGCGGCTCGTGTTCCCCACAAAGCTGCGGCCGAAGCCCCTTTCAGGACTTCCATACTTTCAATGTCTTCGGGATTGATGTCGTTGATGCGTGATTGTTGCACAATACCGTTACCGGCTGCCGTACCGGTGTTGTCGCTGGAGTTACTAACCGGAATACCATCAACAATAAACAGCGGCTGCGCATTACCATTGATGGTGTTCTGGCCACGAATCTGAATATAAGCACCAGCGCCCGGATCGCCCCCATTACGGGTGATCAATACGCCAGAGGCTTTACCACTTAACCCCGTCAGTAGGCTGGTTTCGCCCGATTTGGCGATGTTCTTCCCCTCTACTGTCGAAACCGAGGAAGCAAATTTGTCGCGTTCTTCCTTAATCCCAAGTGCTGTCACAATTACTTCGCCCAGTTGTTTGGTATCACTCTTGAGCGTCACGTCGATGGTGTTTCGTGTGCCGATTGCTTCTTCGACCGTTTCCATACCTACCGCCGAGATAATTAATGCATTTCCAGAAGGCGGAACCGTTAGCGAATATTGCCCTTTAGCATCCGTTACCGTCCCAATCGTAGTACCTTTTACCACAATTGTAGCGCCCGCAAACGGAACGCTCCCTTCATCGACAACAACTGTGCCGCTTATCTTTCGGCCTTGTGCGTACACGAACGCATAACTTGAGCTTACGAGTAGTAAGCTAAGCAGTAGTAATTTTTTCATGAAGTAGTTTGATTAAGAAAACGTGGTATTTACTCTACAAAACTATTTTAACGTTGCACAAATCAAAATAAAATTCTAATTATTTTGATTATAGAAGAATATTATATTACATATACAATAAAATAAGGAATATATTACATTTTAATTCTGTTTTAATCTTGTTCCTGTTCTTCGGGTGAATAAGTATTTTTCCTGTTGGTTCTGGTAGCCTTATGGTTGGGTAGAATCGTTATAATTGGATGCTAATCTTCTTTTCATTTTCATTGAAGTCACAAACCATTTATACAATGAGAATACATACGGTGAGCATTCTGCTTTTCTGGCTTTCCATGGCATTTGCGAATGCTCAGCAATCTATTTCACTGATTCCGCAACCGGTCGATCTGCAACCGCAACAGGGTGTTTTCACGCTCGGCCGATCGGCTTCAATCGGGTTCACTAAACCGCAGGGTAAAACTGTGGCCGATATGCTGGCTCAAAAGCTAAGTAGGGCAACGGGTTTTTCGATAAAGTCGAAGGCTGCCACGAAGGCTGATATTTTGCTGGCGTTGACCGATACGCCTAATCCAAAACTAGGGAAAGAAGGGTATACGCTCAATGCATCGTCGAAAGGAGTGGTTATTTCGGCCAATGAACCCGCCGGACTCTTCTATGGTATGCATTCGCTGCTTCAGCTATTGCCAAAAGAAGTAGAAGGAAAAACGGTTGCGAAAATTGCCTGGACTGTCCCGGCGGTTCAGATCACGGACTATCCGCGATTTGGCTGGCGTGGCGTTATGCTCGATGTGAGCCGTCATTTTTTTTCGAAAGAAGATGTCAAAGCCTATATCGACCAACTGGCCCGGTTCAAATTCAACACGTTTCATTGGCACCTGACCGATGATAACGGCTGGCGGATTGAGATTAAATCGTTGCCTAAACTGACCGAAGTAGGAGCCTGGCGTGTGCAACGGGCTGGCCATTTTGGCAATAGAGCCGAGCCTAAACCGGGCGAAGCGGCCACCTATGGGGGCTTTTATACGCAGGACGATATTAAAGAGATCATCCAGTTCGCTCAGGACCGTAACATAACCATTATTCCCGAGATTGATGTGCCAGGGCATAGTATGGCAGCATTGGCGGCCTATCCAGAGCTGAGTTGTACGAAAACTCCCGTATTCGTGAATCCGGGAACAGCATTTTCGGAATGGTATGGCAACGGTACATTTAAAATGCTGGTCGAAAACACGCTGAATCCGTCGGATGAAAAAGTCTACGACTTTCTGGATAAAGTGTTTACTGAAGTGGCCGCTCTTTTCCCGACTCCCTATATTCATGTTGGGGGCGATGAATGTTACAAAGGCTATTGGGCGCAGGACCCCGGCTGTCAGGCACTGATGAAGCAACTCAACATTCGGCATGTTGAAGATTTGCAGGGCTACTTCATGAACCGGGTCGAGAAAATTCTGAAAGCAAAGGGTAAAAAACTACTGGGATGGGATGAAATTCTGGAAGGTGGTATTTCGCCCGACGCAACCGTAATGAGCTGGCGTGGCATAAAAGGCGGTATAGAAGCGGCTCAGATGGGGCACGATGTGGTGATGACACCGACCACATTTGCCTATCTCGATTACCAGCAAAGTGATGCCGATCCGACAATCTATGCCAATCTGCGTACTAAAAAGAGTTATAGTTTTGAACCCGTACCCGATGGCGTCGATGCCAAATACATTCTGGGCGGGCAGGGTAATCTCTGGACCGAGCAGATTCCTACGCTGCGTTATGCCGAATACATGACCTACCCGCGTGCCTGGGCACTTGCTGAGGTATACTGGTCGCCGAAAGAAACCAAAAGTTGGGAGTCGTTTGTGCCACGCATGGAAGCGCACTTCGACCGGGCCGATGTGGCGCAGATCAACTATTCTCGATCGGTATATGACGCAATCATTAAAACGAGTATGCGGAATGGTAAACTGGTGCTGGAACTTGCCGGTGAAGTGCCAGGACTGGATATTTTCTATAGTATCGACGATACCATGCCCGACAATTTTTCGGCACGCTATAGCGAACCGGTCGAATTGCCCGATGGGCCCATAACGCTACGGGTCATTACCTATCGCGCTGGCAAGCCAATTGGTCATTTGCTGGTGCTATCGCGCGATGCTCTACAGCGTCGGGCTGGTCGGTAACAGGTAGTGGTCAATGGTCCTTAGTCAATGGTCATTGGATACTAAGTCCATTATCCAATGACCATTGACTAAGGACCACTACAACGTCAGTCGTTGCTTGTCTTTTAACAATACAGCTTCCAGTTTTTCGTATGGCAGCTTTTGCGGAGAAACCTTGTTTTCGATAGCCAATACCGCTGCGGTGGCTGCCGATTGACCCAAAATCATGAACACAGGTTCCATGCGTATAGACCCAAAGGCGATGTGCGAACTGGATACGCAGACGGGTACAAGCACATTGTTGCATTCACTTTCTTTGGGCAGAATCGATCCGTAGGCAATCGAATAGGGTTTGTCGGGGTGAACGCCAATGTCGCCTTCGTTCTGTACATAGCCGTCTTTCTTCACATAACGCTGGGCATTATGCGCATCGAGCGAGTAAGAACCCATCCCAATTGGTTTCGGAACGCTCGTTCGTCCCAGAACGTCTTCTTCTGTCATAACAAATTGCCCAAGCATTCGGCGGGCTTCCCGAATGTAGAGCTGCCGGGGCCAGTTTCCATTTTCGGTGAATTCGTCTTTTGCCAGCCCCCACTGCTTCATTTTTGACTGCACATCTTCGGGCACGCGTGGGTCATTAGACAAAAAATACATCAGCCCTTTCTGATAAAGTTCATGATCGTTGATGATCTGTTTCCGGCGCTCGTAGGAGGCTTCCGGGTAATCGTAATTTTTACCGATATAATCCGTACTGAACGGGCCGTGATTGTTGGTATCGGTTTTCCGGTTCGGAATCGGGTCGAACTTATCGAACGTTTCGCGCCAGCCAGTGGCAAAAACGCGGGCTAACAGTTCGTAGCGATCGGGGTTATAGCCTTCCGGTTTCGGAAACGGCACCCGGTTGTCGGGATGATTGCTCAGGCACATCCGAAAACAGTAGGCTTGTATTTTATTGTCGCCCGAACCTTTCTCGCCGGGCGGATTGGGCGATACTTCGGGGAGCAATCCACTCTTCGGATCATCGGGGACCACGTATGGGCTAACGTTCGATTTAAAATAATGACCATGCTGAAACACGTCCGTTTCGACGCCGTTCCATTTCTCGCCATACACACTGTTGGCTTCGCGGCCAACGTGGTAGTTAATACCGGCAGCAGCCATCAGATCGCCTTCGTAGGTAGCGTCGATAAACATTTTACCTTCGTAGACAGTCCCTTTCAGTGTACGAATAGAACGAACGGTACCATTACTTTTGGTCAGTCCCTTTTTAGATCGATCGAGCCATTCGTCGCGATAGATGGGAATATGGTATTCCTTAATAAAATCCTCGAAAACAGCTTCGGCAGCGTGCGGTTCAAAAATCCACATGGTTCGGGCATTGCCATCAATGGCCGGTGTGCCTTGGCCTTTGTTGCCATATTCTTCCTGTTTCTGCCATTTCCAGGAGCCTGGTTTCTGGTAATGCTGGTAAAGCCGCTGGTAAAATTCGCGTGATAAGCCACCAATAACTTCCTTATTGCCGGTATCGGTGAAGCCAAGCCCCCCCGACGAAAGGCCACCCAGATGCGTATCGGGCGACACAATAATGACCGACTTGCCCATTTTCTGAACCTGAACGGCGGCAATAACGGCGGCTGAAGTGCCTCCGTATACGATAACATCGGCCTTGCGAACTATAGCAGGATTGGTTTTGACGACCGTGTAGCCCGGCAGAAGGATAATCAGACTAAGGAGCAGAATAGCAAAACTTGGTTTATTCATGCACGCAGGTTTGTTTAAATAATGAGGATACGTTGATGTAACGAGCAAATAAGCCATTTTTCTACTGGTTTTACCCGTTTTTGTGGGTATTATCCCTGCCAAAACCTTGCCTGACTAATTTAATCGCTATTTTTAATAGCGATCTAGCACAACCTGATTTGCGGGGCAGGAACTGCCTTTTGCTACATACAGAACTCAATCAACACATTCATCTTCATGAAACACATTGTATGGACGACTGCCTTTCTTATCGTGGGCAGCGTATCGCCATTTGTTCGGGCTCAGGACCGATTAAGCGGAAAAACCTTTGCCACACGGGCTGTGGTGATGGCTCGCCATGGCATGGCCTGTACGTCGCATCCACTTTCAACCCAGGCTGCTGTCGACATTTTGCGTTCGGGTGGCAACGCCATTGATGCTGCCATTGCTGCCAATGCAATGGAAGGACTCGTTGAACCGCACGTCAACGGTATTGGGGGCGATCTGTTCGCCATTGTCTGGTCGGCAAAAGATCGGAAATTATACGGTCTCAATGCATCCGGGCGATCGCCATACACGCTAACACTAGCCGAATTTCAGAAACGGGGCCTTACGCATATTCCATCAGATGGGCCTTTACCGGTTTCAGTACCCGGTTGTGTGGATGGCTGGTTTGAACTCCACAAGCGATTTGGTCGAACGCCCATGCCCAAAATTCTGTCGCACGCTATTCGATATGCCCGAGAAGGCTATCCTGTTCATGACGAAGCGGCTTTTTACTGGACTAGTATGATCAGTCGGTTTAGCAAGTATCCGAACGTAAAAGAAACTTATGCGCCGAATGGTGCTGCTCCGAAACGGGGCGAGGTCTTTACGAATCCGGCATTGGCCAACACGCTCGAAAAAATTGCCAAAGGAGGACGTGATGCCTTTTACAAAGGTGAAATTGCCCAAACTATCGACGCATTCATGAAAAAGATGGGTGGGTATCTGAGCGCTAAAGATCTGGCCGATCATACCTCCGAATGGGTAGAGCCAGTTTCGACCAACTATCGGGGCTACGATGTATGGGAACTGCCGCCTAACAGTCAGGGAATTGCCACGTTGCAAATGCTGAATATTCTGGAGGGTTACGATTTTTCGCAGATTCCGTGGGGTAGTCCCGAGCATATTCATCGCTTTGTGGAGGCTAAAAAACTAGCCTTCGAAGATCGGGCCAGATACTATGCCGATCCGGCTTTTGCGCAGATTCCGGTACGGGAGCTAATCTCTAAAGAATATGCCGCCAATCGTCGGAAACTAATTGATATGAACCGGGCGGCCAGCCGTGTCGATGCCGGAAATCCAGCGCTCAAACAGGGCGATACCATTTATCTGACCGTGGCAGACGATGAAGGAAATATGGTATCGCTAATTCAGAGTAATTACCGGGGTTTTGGGTCGGGGATGGTTCCTGATGGACTTGGCTTTATGTTGCAGGACCGTGGGGAATTATATAGCCTGATCGATGGACAGAACAACACTTTTGCGCCACATAAACGGCCATTTCAAACCATCATACCCGCTTTTGTTACAAAAGATGGTGAGCCGTTCATGAGCTTTGGTGTTATGGGGGGGAGTTTTCAGCCGCTTGGTCATGTGCAGATCATTATGAACATGATCGACTACGGCATGAACCCGCAGGAAGCAGGGGACGCTCCCCGTATCGACCATCACGGCTCGTCGGAACCAACCGGAGAGAAGATGACAGATTCGGGGATGATTACACTTGAGTCGGGCTATCCGTACGAAACCATCCGGGAGCTAATGCGTCGTGGGCACAAAATGGGCTATGAAATAGGCGGCTATGGCGGTTATCAGGCCATTATGTACGATGCCCGAAATAAAGTTTACCACGGCGCTACCGAGTCCCGAAAAGACGGCCAGGCCGCTGGGTTTTAGTTATTGGTCAGTTGCCTTCGGCGTAATTGGTTAATTGGTCATTAGTCATCCGGTTTATTCTAATGACTAATGACCAAAAACATTACGGCCGTGTCAGTAACTGGTCGATCAAAAACACTTCCCCGTTTTTGATAACCTGCTCCACATTCAGCGCATCGGTTATGTTGCTGAGTGGATCGCCATTGACAATGACCAGATCGGCCAGCTTTCCGGGCTCAATTGATCCTAAGTCTTTGCTGACGCCTACTGTTTCGGCTGCCCAGAGAGTAGCCGAACGCAGTGCCTGGTAGGGCGTTAGTCCGGCTCCTACAAACGATTGAAGTTCGGTGTGCAGGCTAAGTCCATACGGGACAAACGGACTGTCGGTACCGGTGGTAACATGCGCACCAGCATCGATCAGCGCTTTTACGCCTTTCTGTAGGTTACCGAAGTTAGTCAGGTAGCCCGGACTGATTTTAGCGTACTGTGCGGCACTAGCCTGTAGGGCATTGCTATATTCTTCGGAATAAAAGGCCTTATACTGCCGGTTGTTGTAAAGGCTCGGGTTTTTGGTGCCCAATACCGAAAAACCTCCCTGCAACGAAGCTGTAGGCGTAATGTTCATTCCTGATTTGGCCAGCAATTGAATGACATCCTGATAACTCCGATTCATTGCCGTAATCTTGGGCGAATAGCCCCGGCGGCTGGTTCCGCCGATATGCTCAACCGCATCAACATCGTAGCGCATAGCCGGAAAAATCTCGTGCGATGATACGGGCATTCCATTGGCATGGGCAAAGGCCGTAATCCGTTGTTGCATGGCGTCGGGCATACGCACGTAGGTTTTGATCAGATCATAGCCCAATTTTACGGAGCGATTGAGTTCGCGGTCGAGCTGTTCGTCCGAATTGATGCTGGTAGCGGCACCATAGTAGATACGGGTACCGTCGGTAAGGCCACCCGTAAAAAACTGCCGGGGGCCGGGCCGGGTGCCACTAGCCCATGACTCTTTGCGTTCGAGGGCATCGTAGGGATCGGCACCCGGCTCCCGAACGGACGTGATGCCGAAGGATAACCAGAGCCGCCCGATTTTTTCGCCAACCATCGAATGCTGATGCGTGTGCATCTCAAACAAACCAGGAATAATGGTTTTCGTCGATGCGTCGATCAACTTGCCCGCCCGACCCGTTTTATGTGGTTCGATCGCCTTAATTCGATGACCATCAATCAGGATGTCGACATTGTTGCGGTATGTATTGGCTTTTCCGTCGAAGAGTCGACCGGCATGGACCACCACAACCCCCGTTGGCTGACTGCTTTGCCAGGTCAATTCCATCGGGTGGGTTTCGACATGGCCATCGGCCAGGTAGACCTGTTTCAATACATCGGTGGCCAGAAACAGCAGGCTTTTTGAGTCGCCAGTCCAGGTGGGGGTATCGGTTTGCTCGCTGGTGAGCTGGCGGGGCGTTCCAACAATAGAGCCGTCTGCTTTTACATCGGTAACATAAAGGAGTCCATCAAGCACGTAAGCCATTTTGGTACCATCGGGCGACCATACGGGGCCGTTCTGGCCACGGGTTGCCAAACTATGTCCTGGAGCAGGCGTAACGTACCGATCGTTTTTGCCGTCGAGTGATAGCAGCAATACTTCGCTGACGCCCTCGCGGTAACGCGACGAATAGGGATGAAGGGCCGATAGGGCAATGGTCTTCCCGTTGGCCGACCAACTGGCCTGACTGGGCACAAACACCGATTCGTGCAGTTTTTGCGTTTTAGGAACCGTTACATCGGCTGTGTAGGTGACATCGGCCGTATAGAGTGTGCTGCGGCCCCAGGCATTGCGTGGGTCGCTCTGATAAAAAGCAATTTTGCTGCCATCCGGCGACCAGATCGGATAATGTAAATCGTCGGCCATATTAACCAGAATGCGATCCTGCCCCGTTTTTAAATCCCGAATCCAGACATCCATATTCCCATTTCGATCCGACACATACGCCAACTTCGTGCCATCGGGCGACCAGCTTGGTTCAAGTTCCATCGTTGGCCCCTGGGTTAATCGTTCGGGTCGTTTAGTGCCCTTAGCCAGTAGCCACAAATCACCCAGAGCCGCAAAGGCAATCTGTTGACCATCGGGCGAAATAGCGGCCCCCTTAATGCCTTTAACCGCTTGCGCCGTCTGGCTGTCGAAATCATACGTTTTGCGTTTATAGGTAGTTCGGGGGAGCGAAATGATTGCCTGAAACGGAATGGTCTGTGCCGTAGCGCTACCTATTTTCCGACGCTTGAGTAATCCGCTGGAGGTAAAAACATATTCGGTGGGCGAAAGCCAGCTAGCCCGGAACGGAAACACATCTTCTGTGGCATCGGTGAGCATCTGGGTTTTGCCGTCGGTTATCGATACTGCTTCCAGGCCACTTTGCGATTTGGTCAGTGCGTTATAGTACAGGTGTGAACCGGTGGGTTGCCACGAAGGGCCAGCAAGTTTAGCGGTGGATGGCGAAATGAGCTTTTCGGTGGTGTTGGGCGAAGCAGCATCGGGAGTCAGCACATAAACGCCGGGGGCATCGGTCCGATCCGACACAAAAGCAACCTGTTTGCCATCGGCTGAAAAAGCCGGATTGAAATCGTTTCCCGAATCGGTAGTTAGCTGAGTGAGTTTGCCATCGGCTACGGCAAGTTGCCAAATGTCGTAATTACCACTCCGATCCGATGAGAATACAATATGTTTACCATCGGGCGACCAGTACGGTTCGCGGTCGTCCTGAAGTCCTGAAGTTAGCTGCTTTGGTTTACCCCCAATTGCCGGAACCGTCCAGATGTGGTACCGACCGTCCCAAAAAGCATGAAAGGCAATTTGGCTTCCATCGGGCGACCAGCTTGGCTGGCGGCAGTCGCCCAGATTATCGGTAATGGGTTTGGCTACACCTCCCGTTATGGGCAAAACCCAGAGTGTTCCCTGTAAGTCGATGACTAGTTTAGTCTTATCGGGCGACAAATCGGCGGCCATATTAGTGCCTTCCGTGACGGTTACCCGGATTGAATCGATCCCGCTTGCTCGTATTTGATGTATTTGAAGAAAAAATAGAATTAAGCCTGAACGGGCTACTCGAAGTACGGTTGGAAGTCGCATAGGTTTCATAGGAGGAAGGACAACTTGCTGATTACGAGAAGTATGATTAATTCTACTTATTCGGTTTCTGAACCTACGCACCCAAAGCTATACTTCCAAACATCGAACTGATTTGTGGGGTGTTCACCAAAAATTCCCTTGAAAAACCGTAATTATCCTTAAAAAAAGTCTACGTAACTTGTTTTTTACATTGGGTTATGCAGGGGCAAATTCTATATTTGTAGGCATTCCTATTTCTAAATTCACTTATAACCTATTAACTAATCGCATGAATTATAGTGTCTATCTAGTTCCCGCACTAGGTATTGTTGGCTTGCTGCTAATGTTTACCAAATTTATGTGGGTTTCGCGGCAGGATGCTGGCGACGACCGCATGCAGGAAATCGCTACGTATATCGCCAACGGTGCCCTGGCCTTCCTCAAAGCAGAGTGGCGTGTATTGACCTATTTTGGCGTTATTGTTGCTATTTTGCTGGCTTATTCCGGTTCTTTAGTCGAAAATTCAAGCCCCCTCATTGGTGTGTCTTTTGTGCTTGGGGCATTTTTGTCCGCGCTGGCGGGCTATATTGGTATGACCATTGCCACCAAAGCCAATGTGCGTACTGCTCAGGCTGCCCGAACCAGCCTGACTAAAGCGCTGGAGGTATCGTTTACGGGTGGTTCCGTTATGGGTATCGGGGTGGCTGGTCTGGCTGTGCTGGGTCTTGGGAGTTTATTTATTGTACTCTACAACTTATATGTTGGCCCTAATGGCGACGTGAACGGGCTGCCAATGGAGAAAACGCTCGAAGTACTGGCAGGTTTCTCTCTTGGTGCTGAATCCATTGCTTTGTTTGCCCGGGTAGGCGGTGGTATTTACACAAAAGCGGCCGACGTTGGGGCCGATCTCGTTGGTAAAGTAGAGGCCGGTATTCCGGAAGATGATCCGCGCAACCCGGCAACCATTGCCGATAATGTGGGCGATAACGTGGGCGATGTAGCCGGTATGGGGGCTGACTTGTTCGGTTCGTATGTAGCTACCATTCTGGCTACTATGGTTCTTGGACGTGAAATCAAGATTCCAGCCGAGGCTAATATTTTTGGACATGCACCTATCGTACTGCCAATGGTGATTGCCGGTGTTGGACTGATTTTCTCGATTGTGGCTACATACTTCGTGCGCGTAAAAGATGACAACGGCAGTGTACAGGGCGCGCTGAATTTTGGCAACTGGGCATCAATTATTCTAACGCTGATTGCGTCGTACTTCCTGGTCACAAACTACCTGCCCGATGTTACAATGGAAATTCGTGGAGTTACATTTACGCGGATGGATGTGTTCTACGCTATCGTTACCGGCTTGGTTGTAGGTGCTCTGATGTCTATCATTACGGAATATTATACCGCAATGGGACGCCGTCCGGTACTGTCAATTATCCGGCAGTCGGCTACAGGAGCGGCTACCAACATTATTGGTGGCTTATCCGTAGGGATGGAGTCGACCGTATTACCGATTCTGGTGCTGGCGGCTGGTATTTACCTGTCGTATGAATTTGCGGGTTTATATGGCGTGGCCATTTCGGCCGCTGGCATGATGGCAACAACGGCCATGCAACTGGCGATCGACGCGTTTGGACCTATTGCCGATAATGCGGGTGGTATTGCCGAAATGAGTTATCTGCCCGAAGAAGTTCGGGGACGCACCGATATTCTCGACGCGGTTGGCAACACAACGGCGGCTACAGGCAAAGGCTTTGCTATTGCATCGGCTGCGCTAACGGCTCTGGCGTTGTTTGCTGCTTTTGTGGGCATTGCTGGTATTTCGACGATTGATATTTACAAAGCAAACGTGCTGGCAGGACTCTTTGTAGGGGCCATGATTCCGTTCATTTTCTCCTCGCTGGCGATTGCGGCCGTGGGTCGTGCCGCCATGAAGATGGTGGAAGAAGTTCGTCGCCAATTCCGCGAAATTCCGGGTATTCTGGAAGGAACTGGTAAACCCGAATACGAAAAATGTGTGGCTATTTCAACGCAGGCATCTATTCGGGAGATGGTGTTGCCGGGAGCCATTGCGCTTTCAGTGCCGGTTATTGTGGGCTTTACGTTTGGCCCTGAAGTGTTGGGCGGTTTGCTGGCCGGTGTAACGGTATCGGGCGTATTGATGGGGATTTTTCAGAACAATGCCGGTGGTGCCTGGGATAATGCCAAAAAATCGTTCGAAAAGGGTGTTATGATCAACGGTGAAATGTTCTACAAAAAATCAGAACCGCACAAGGCATCGGTAACGGGCGATACGGTGGGTGATCCGTTTAAAGACACATCAGGACCATCAATGAACATCCTCATTAAGCTAATGTCGATTGTATCGCTGGTCATTGCGCCCTATATCGCCGTTAAGCCTGCCAACCATACCGGTGAGGTAATTGTTACCGAGGTCGATGAAGTGCTGCTCCCTGCCGGTGATACACCAGACGGCATGGCCGAAACTGATCCAACGGCGGCCAATCTGGGTGAGTTCATGAAGCGGAAACTGTCGAGCGGCACCGAACTCAATATCCCGGAAAATGGTATCGAAAACAACCTGCTGAAATTTATCGAGAGCGATAAGCCCGTCGACAAAACGACCTGGTTCGATTTCGATCGGTTGCTGTTCGAAACCGGTAGCGCTACGCTGAAACCACAGTCGCAGGAGCAACTGAAAAATATTGCCGAAATTCTGAAAGCGTTTCCGGCAGTGAACATCAAACTGGGCGGTTATACAGACAATACGGGCAATGCCGCCAGCAATCTAAAGCTCTCGCAGGATCGGGCTAACTCCGTTCGGGTTGAGTTAGAAAAGATGGGTATTGACAACAACCGTCTGGAAGCCGAAGGCTATGGACAGGAGCATCCCGTAGCCTCTAACGACACTGAAGAGGGCCGTGCCAAAAATCGCCGGATTTCAATTCGCGTGACGAAGAAATAATCGGTTTATGGTTTACGGTTGCGCTGCCAGAGCAGGATGTGTGCTAACAGGCGGAGCAACCGTAAACCAAATACCGTAAACCACTTACTTCTTCCGTTTGGCAATGATAAAGCTTCCCCAAATGGCTCGGGTGCGTAGTGTATCGGTTCCGGCAATGAGAGTGCCGCTAATTCTGCCAGCGAGGTATTCATTGCCATTTCGGCTGACCTGTGTCAGTATCTGCGAGTTACGTGGGAAGCCTGGGTCTTCAAATGATACTCCATAACTTGTTGCAGTCGCCTGTTCAGGTTTCAGTGCCGGAAAACTTAACTGCGTAAATGCATAAGGAGTTGATATTGTATAGGTTTTGCCAAAAGCGGTTAGATTCGTGCCGTGATTAAGGGTTAGCGCCATGTTGCCACCGGCTCCGTCGTATAGTCCTGTCATATAATCAACATCGCTGCCTGCCAATACAGTTGAGAAAGCAGGCTGGCGATTCACAAACTTAGCCAGATAACTATCTTCTTTCTGGCTTGTCCGTAACGTGTCTTTACCAAAAATAAACGGCGTTCGTTCGGCTGTGAAAGTAGTGGCAAACCACAGGTTATCGTTTTCGTCTACGGCCAGAAAGCCTTTCTGAGTCAATGCGCCTGAAGGCTGCTCAAATGACCAACGTTCATTACCGGCAAAATCCCATTCTTTAATCAGGATACTACTGCTGTTGCTAAAACGTTCTCCGCCCACGGTGAGCGAATAGAACGTGTTATGCTTACTCAGGCGCAGGTCGTCGGCATTGTCGAAGAGAGCTGTGTTAATTGGCTTTTCCCAGAGCTTCGTTCCATTCGGATCGAAAGCAACCAGAAATGTATCATCGTCACCAGTATGGCCATTTTTACTGATGTTTGAACCCTGAGCTACAAAATTTCCATTAGGCAGCACGAGCAACTGCTCCAGAGATGTATTTTTTGCTGTTCGAAACTCTTTTGCCCAAAGTAGCCCGCCGTTTTTATCCAATTTAGCAATGAAGCCCCGGAATAGTGAGTCGTAAGGAAACAAAAGCTGTTCTCTGTAGGTCAGTGAACCGTAGAATCCGCCACAAACCAGTATGTTCTGATCCTTGTCGACTACAACCTTATTCGCAAAACAACGATCGTCGCGATTATCTGTGTTTTTTGGCATAAATTGATAATACCATTCACAGGTACGATCTGGATGAAATTTCAGGACAACGCCACTAAAATGGGTACCTGTCACCTGGGTTTGTTGGCAAAAGAGTGTCTGGCCAAAGCCAATTCCGGCTACATACAAATTTTCAGAAGCGTCGGCTACGAGTGCTTCTGTAGTGTAGCCCTGGCCAGGAAGGCCATCGGTAAATAACCAGGCTTCGGTAATCCGTTTATCGGAACAGGGCTTAAATAGGCAGCAGGCCGATACCAGAATAGAAACCAGAGGAATAAGGAGTAGTGATTTTTTCATGGTGGGTATAACTCGGTTAAAGTTTTACCCTAATAACCAGTTTTTTAGCAGTTTTTTCAACTGACTATCCCTGAATTAGATACCCACGAAAGGCCCATCGTACTTTACGGTCTTTTTTCTGGTTTTGACCCGGTTATAGCCTTTGATAACGGCTCTTTAATTACATCAAAATGTTATTCACGGCCTGAATAGCTGGTGGAAGGTTAGTTTCGTCGAGCATTTCGCGCAGGTCGATTTCAATAGTTCGACTCATCGAGGTGATGGGCGTATCGTTGGGGCCACCTTCGAATGGGTTCTCGGTGCTTTCGCCAATTTTTTCGAGGGTCGTAAAAACCCACGAAACTACTACGCTAAAAGGAATGGTTAACCAAACCAGATTGTCGCCCAGTTTGTCGAACTCTTTCAGCAGCCCAAACGGAACCATGATCACGAACAGGCGAATGAAAAACTGGTTGATGGTGGCGAACTGACGCGGGTAAGGAAAATTTTTGATTCGTTCGCTCTTTCCCTGATGGTCGTAGAACTCTTTCAAAAGCGATTCAAGCTGCACATACTGTAATTCGGTAATCCAGCCCTGATCCGATAAGGTCTGTAATTGCTTCGATTGTAAGCTAATGAGTTGGGTAGCCCGGTTTTTCTTGCTCAACACATACGACACCTCATCGGGCGACAGCAACGGCTGAAGCTCATCGTTCAGATTGCCGACCCGCTCCGGAATTGTGTAGCGTGAAGCATATTCGGTATTATAGCGTTTCGTGAAAATATTTTCCCAGCTACGCGATTCGCGTAGCTGATACCGAAGGGCGGTCATCCAGGCAATATGCCGGTAAATGAGCTGTTGGTGAACAAGCAGCCGCTCGGATGCCGTTGCTGAGGGCGAACGAATAAAATCCCGCACCATAATTCCCCAGGTTCGACTGCTGTTGACGATACCACCCCAAATTTGCCGGGCTTCCCAGGCACGGGCATAGGTGGCACTATTCTTAAAACCGGCAATAAATGCAGCCGCAGTTCCCATTAAGGCGACTGGCACCCATGGAATAGACAGCCAGTTCCAGCCAGCAACGGCATACAGACCCGTAGCCAGAACGGCTATGCCAGTAAGAACATAAATGTCTCGTCTTGTCCAGAGAATGAGTTCCTTAAACGTATAGTTACGGCCAGTGTGCATAGGTTATTCGGGTCTTTGTGTTTGAGAAGAAACAATACCCAGCGCATAATTAAGCTGGATGGCGATAATGCAGGCAATGCTTAAATAAGTGCTGACGAAACAGAGGAGTGCACAAAAAAAATAGAGACTTTGGGCCGTTCGGATGCGGCTCCTGACGGCCTGGTCAACAAGTATCTTCTTCTCGTCGTGGAGAGATAAATAATCGTGTTTGTAGGCATAGTCCCAGTGAATAAACAGCATAGTGCCTAAGGCGAAAATATTAAACCAATAAATGCCAATTGATAATTCATTGGCGATATGATTACTCAGGATATTGGTCGTAAAGGGGATAATTGATACGAATAAGAGAAAAAACAGCGAATACCACGACAGGTTCCGGTCATATTTTACGATATAATTAAACTGCGTGGAATGACCTGTCCAGAAAATTCCCAGCGTCATGAAACTCAGAAAATAGGTGAGTAGTTTAGGCAGAAGACTTTTCAATGAAAGCAGCAGTTCGGTATTTGATTGCAGCGTGTCACTAACCGGATCTTTGAGGTCGAATACCAGAATGGTCATGGCAATGGAAAACAAACCATCACTCAAGGCCTCAATTCGTTGTATACGCTGCCCCGATATTTTGTTATAGGTCGACATGAGGGTTGCTACAGAAAAGCATTATCTGCTAATGTACGACGCATACATATGCGCCTGGCCATAAAGGGAAGGCCGCTCTCCTACTTTTTTGATGGAACCGAAACCTAAGCTATGAAACAACTGACCCAACGAGCGAAAACCGATTGGGTAGGGAACCCACGGATTGGCTTTTTCGGTGTCATATTCTACAATCAGAAAGCTGCCGGAGTCGGTAAGGTGTTGTATCGCTTTTTGCAGAAAGCCTTTTTTGTCGTTTACATAGTGGAGCGAATTGGCCATAAGTATACCATCCAGATTTTGGAAAGGCCAGTCATCCTGTATAAAATCGAGCCAAACCGGTTCAATTCTCACACTGTTTTCCCTACTGATCGACTGAAGTGCCGAGCGGTCGGTATCAACGGCATAAATCACACTACCCGGTTTCTGGAAACTCGCCAGCGCCTTCGTAAATAGCCCTTTCCCGCAACCCAGGTCGGCCCACTGTGTGGCCTGATTTTGTCTATAATCAGTGGTTTCAATCAGCGAAATAGCGTCAGTAAGCTGCATAATTTCCAGACACTTAGTGCCTGTTTACGAGTGGATGTTGAAGATAGATAATGAGTAGCGATAAGAGAAAGAAAGGAAGCTCAATGGCTACGCCTTTCAAATCCTGATCTTTCAGATGAAAGGCAATAATGACGAGTATTCCAGCCGCCGTTATAAAATTACCCCAGACAAAAGTTGGCGGAAAAAGCACTAATACGGCGCCCAGAATGGTAAAAGCCCCCAAAATCATCAGGGCCGTTTTTCCGATTGCCCATTTGCTGAACATAGCGGTTATTTCGGGTTTGCCGGTGAGCATGGCCCAGCCTTGTTTTATACCCATATATAAGGCAAAAAGAATCAGGATCGTATTTAGTATTTTGATTGTCAGGGCCATAGTTTAACTGTTTTTTGAGTATATGAAGGAAAGGGAAGCGAATATAAGAACAGCAATAGCCGAATTGCGCAATTCGGCTATTGCTCACTGCAACAAAGATTGGCAACTTTCGGCGGTTGATTATGGTGAGCTTTTCCGAATTTATGGTTATTATTTTTAACGAGAGCGCAAACAAAAAGCCCTCGCTGATTGCTCAGGAGGGCTTTGCTGTATCTATTAGTTTATTTGCCAGAACAGGCCGATTTATTTGGCCGAAACCTGACCGCGCAGTGCGCGTGGGATTTCAATGCTGGCTACTGGGTTCGATATTTGTTCGAGCAGTTCGATATTTTGCACCTGAATCTGACCAACACGAACCGATTTACCTAAATCAAGACCCGTTACGTCGACGTCGATAAAGTCTGGAATATTTTCAACCATACCTTTCACGCGCAGTTTCCGAACACGGGTTACTAACTTACCACCTTTTTGGACACCCGGAGCCGTACCGACCAGACGAACAGGAACAGCCAGCTTAACAGGTTTATTATCAATGATCTGAAGGAAGTCAGCGTGCAACAGACTGTCGCTCACTGGATGGAACTGAGCTTCCTGAAGTAAAGCACGGTACACATCGCCTTCAATGTTCAGCGATACTTCGTAAACATTTGGTGTGTAGATCAATTGACGAAATAGAATAACTGGCGCATAGAAATGAATCTGTTCATTTCCGCCATATAACACGCACGGAACATTGCCCTCGGCCCGAATCGCCTGTGATTCCGCGCGGCCGAGATTCGCTCGTTTATACCCTACAATCTCGATTTTTTTCATGAGTTTGAAATGATTGACTTGTTGAATGACTGACTTGTTGAATAACTGGCCGACTGAATAGTTCAATCACTCAATCATTCAGCAACTCACTCAATTTTTTATAAACAGTGAACTAATAGATTCATGGTCGCGAATGCGGCCGATGGCTTTGGCAAAAAGCTCCGCTACCGACAACACTCTGATTTTTGGGTTCGACTCCTTCAGCGGGAGCGTATCCGCAACAACTAATTCTTCCAGCACCGAATTCGAAATATTCTCGTGTGCTTTACCCGACATGATTGGATGTGTACACACGGCCCGAACCGATGCGGCTCCTTTATCCATAATAATCTGAGCCGCTTTGGCCATTGTGCCGCCCGTATCGATCAGATCGTCGACGAGCACAACATTGGCTCCTTCAACATCACCAATAACCTGCATGGAGGCAATTTCATTGGCTCGTTTCCGGTGCTTGTCGCACAGAACAATGTCGGCATTGAAATGCTTGGCAAATGTACGGGCGCGATTGGCACCACCAACATCGGGCGAAGCAATAACCAGATTTTCGAGGTTCAGGCTTTTAATGTAGGGTACAAAAACCGATGTGCCTTCCAGATGATCGACCGGAAAATCGAAAAAGCCCTGAATTTGCCCGGCGTGAAGGTCAATCGTCATCAATCGATCGGCTCCCGATGCAGCCAGCATATTGGCAACCAGCTTGGCGGCAATCGAAACCCGAGGCTTGTCTTTACGATCCTGGCGGGCATAACCGAAATAAGGAATTACAACCGTAACATAGTGTGCTGACGCTCGCCGAGCCGCATCGACCATAAGAAGTAATTCCATCAGGTTATCCCCTGGAGGGGGGGTCGACTGAATCAGGAATACGTCGCACCCACGGATAGATTCTTCAAAGCTAGGCGACATCTCGCCGTCGCTGAAGCGCCGACAAGTATATCCACCTAAATCTTTACCGTAATAGTGTGCAATTTTTTCGGCTAGATAAGTCGATTGAGTTCCTGAAAAAATCTTAACCGGATTGAAGGAAGCCATCAGTACCTGACAAATTTCCCGCAAAGGTACGAAAAATTTAAGCAGTTTACCGATGATACTCTATAAGTTTATTTGAATAAAGATACTATGAGTTTGGTAATCAGTCTGTTCGGGCTGTAAATGAGCCTGGGGCACTACGATACACTGTTTTGCGTGAATACGTTGCCAAAAGCAGTGTATTGTAGCCCTTATGCCTTTGCCTGATGGTTATACCGATGTTGTAGCGACCGCAGAATAATAACGCAGAGTGTTGCTGCCAGGACACCAATACCGGCACCTGCCAGTACATCCAACGGATAATGAGCCGCTACGTAGATGCGACTGTAGGAAACGAAGGCCGCCCACAAGAATACCCATTTCGTCCAGGAATGTTGTTTACCAGTCATCAGCCATAAGCCCGTTGCCAGGGCAAATGTGTTGGCTGCATGAGATGAGGCAAAGCCATATTGCCCACCGCATTCCATTACTGGATGAATCATTCGCTGAAGAGCCGGAACATGGCAGGGCCTGAGTCGCAGCGTGAGCGGCTTAAGCAGTGCCGATGCCGTTTGGTCGCTGATAGCAACGGCCGCAACTAGTGTCAACACCATCCAGATTGCCTGCTTTCGATACTGGTAGGCTAACCAGATGATTAGGGCTGCATAAAACGGAAACCAGCTATTACGCTCCGTGGCAAAGATCATAATCGGATCGAGCCAGGAAGCATACAGGCCATTTAGCCAGAGAAAGAGATCCGTATCAAGTTGATTGATCGCGTCGCGCAAAGTGGGAAATTCGGTTTACAGTATTCGGTTTACGGTTGCTCTGCCTATTAGTTTGCTTTTGATGCGGAGCAACCGTAAACGTTTTTACAACACAAGAAACTGGCTGAGGTAATTACGGGCGGTCAGAATAGCCGTTTTAACATCGTCGGCGCTGCCTTCATAGGCTTTATCCTCTACTTCAATGCATATAGGGCCACGGTAGCGCACATCGGTCAGGGCCGCAAAAAAATCCCGCCAGCGAACGTCGCCCAGGCCTGGCAGTTTGGGCGAATGATACTCCAGCGGGTTGGCCATAATACCTACCCGGTTTAGTTTATCGCGATAGAGTTTTACGTCTTTGAGGTGAATGTGGTGCAGACGGTCGCGGTAATCGTAAATTGGTTTTACTTCGTCCATCATCTGCCAGATGAGGTGGCTGGGGTCGTAGTTTAACCCAAGCGCCCGCGACGGAATAATCTCAAACATTCGGTCCCAGATGGCAGGTGTTGTCGCCAGATTTTTGCCGCCGGGCCATTCGTCGTCCGTAAACCACATGGGGCAGTTTTCGATACCGATTTTGATATTGTTCTCTTCAGCCTCTTTTACGATGGCTGGCCAGTGTTCGGCATAGAGTTTCAGGTTTTCGGAAATGCTCAGCGATGGGTTCCGCCCTATAAATGTATTGACGACAGGAATACCCAACTTAGCGGCTGCCCGTATAATTTTTTTGATATGTTCCCGATAGAATGCCGCCTGCTCGGGGTTGGGGTCCAGCGGATTAGGATAGTAGCCCAGCCCCGAAATCGACACGCCATATTGTTGGCTAAGCGCATGAACCTGCTCGGTGTTCAGGTTGTCGACATCGATGTGTGTTACACCGGCATACCGGCGGGCATCGGCATTGCCACTGGGCCAGCACATTATTTCTACACACTTAAAGTTGTGTTCGGAGGCAAATTTAAGAACCCCATTCAAATCATAATCGGCCAGAATTGCCGATACAAAGCCAAGGTTGAGCATAAGAAAACAGAACGTAAAGAAATAAGACGCTAAGATAGGCGATTGTTCGGAGACTCGTTGCGCTATCGGCAGTAGGGTAGTTCTTTACGTTCTGTCTAATCATTGCCAAAAAGGTTAGGGTGTCACCAGGCCCATTCGTACGGCCCAGAGCGCTAGCCCTACCCGGCTTTTTAGTTGTAATCGCTCAAAGAGCGCTTCGCGATAGCCATCTACCGTGCGCGGACTTACGTGCATACGGTCGGCAATTTGAACGTATGTAAGTTCTGTACAGGCCAGTTGAATAAAATGAAGTTCGCGGTTGCTTAACTTAAAAAGAGGAGCAACCAGCGGGGGTTGAAAAGGGAGGATGGTATTCATAAAAGGGGTGGTTTACAGGTTAGCGAGAAATCTGGCTAACTATCTGTAAATAAACGGCTATTACCCCTATTTCAAAATGAAGTGAGCTAACGGTAACACATTGTAAAATGATCACTTTTAAGGAGTTATAGATGCCTGATGCATACCATTTGTTAAATGGGTAGTCAGGTCTGATGCCGCTGTCTGAGCGAATAGGCAGTAGACTGGAAAACGACCGGACTGGCTTCCGGAATTAAGGGGACGATTACATCGAAGGAATGGTCACGCTCGGCAATGTCGATGGTTGGTTGGTTCAGTAACTGGTATTTTCGGTTGATGTTCTGAAGCCCTTTTTTTGTTGACAGGAGCCGGTTGACCTGTTTGCGTTGTAGATTATTGCGAACGATCAGGAAGCCCTCGTTATCGGTAAATATTTTTATGAGCAGTGGCGCTTTGACCGAGACAACATTATGTTTTACCGCATTTTCGACCAGAAGCTGGAGCGTTATGGGCGGAAGCAGGCTTTTCTGGTAGGTCTGATCCACCGAAATTTCGAGATCAATTGCCTGACCGTATCGCGTTTTTAGTAGATGATAATAGGAGCCAATAAACGTCAATTCTCTCGCCAGCGGAATGAGCTCGTGGTCGCTGGCCTGGAGCAAATAGCGATACACATTGGAGAGTTCATCAACAAAGCGCTCGGCTTTTGGCGGATTGTCGGCAATGAGTGACGACAGCGAATTAAGACTATTGAACAGAAAGTGAGGGCTAAGCTGGGCCTGTAATGCCCGCATCTGCATCTCGGCTACTTCATGCTGTAGCTGTTGCAGGGTTTGCCCGGCTCTGTTTTGTTCGTATTGCCGTTGCTCTCGTTCTCGGGCGAGTGCCTGTTCGAATAGGGCCTTCTTGACGGCTGCGCGCCGATGGCGATAGGTTAAGCCCAGCGAAAAAAAGAGTAGTTCGAGGAGTATGCCAATTTGCAGGTAGGTTAGTGGAGTTCGCCAGAAGGCCGGGCCGAAGTCTGGCAAAACCATTGTCAGAATCATGGCTACTAAGGCTCCTGATACCAGCATAGCCGATCCGGTGATGAAAAAACGGGTAATGGGATCTCTACGCTTATAAATGATAGCGACAAGGTAGCCCGATAAGAGAGCCATACTGATTCGCACTACCGTATGAATAAGTTCATGAACGGGCTGTTGCCAATAATCCGTCAGGAAGCAAACGATGAGTTCAATCCCAATATAGAGGCCAAGTCCTGACTGTATGAATCGAAAAAGAGACAGCAGGTGTGGGCGATATTGCCGCAGATTCAGAAAAGCAATGGTAAAGTCGTAATAAACCAGATAGGCAAGCATAGGGCCGGTGATCCGCACAAAATCGGAGGTTTTCTCGGGCAAATCGTCTGCCGACCGTAAGGGGAAGTAAATAAACCAGATTAGCAGATAAACGGTATAAAGACCATAAATACGTTCGCGATAGAAGGCCCATTGCACAATGTTGTACAGTAGAATTGCTGCCATCATGCCCAGAAAGAGGAAGAGCCAGGTTTCGTAAACCATAGTCTTTAATAACTGTGGACTAAAAAGAGTGCATAAAACTAAAAAAGTTGCATGTACAAATCATCAACTAATTAATCAACGGCAAAAAGGCTGTGTCACCGGCAAAAAAAGAGACAATAGCCGCTACGTGCGGAGCTGCGGCATGCCCAGAATCATGCATAAAAAGAAAAGGCTCCCATTGCGGAGAGCCTTTCTTTTTGTGCTATTGCTAAAATCGATTACTTGATGGAATCTCTTTTCGTCGTATCGGTTGTCATTGTCGTGTCGGTCGACATGGTCGATGCCGAATCCGACGACATAGTTGTTGAATCCGTTACTGTAGTCGACGATTCGGTCGATTCGGTTTTCGTGCTTGAGCAGGCTGTTGTTAGGGCCATCATCGAAAGCAGGAAGAATGCATATTTAGCCACGATTTTCATAGAATTAAGGTTGTTAATTGTTTCTCCATTAATCCTATAGTAAAAGAAAAGTAACCCGTCGTTTAACCATTTTTTTTAGCGCATTTATGGGAAACTGCTTTATAGCCCTTATTCTATGAAAAAAGATTGGGTAAGTTGTTCAATTATAGGAACATACCGCCTGATGCTTCGATGCGTTGTGCATTCACCCAGCGGGCATCTGGCGAACACAGAAAAGCGACTACGCCCCCAATATCGTCGGGCTGGCCGAAACGCCCCAGTGCCGTCTGTGATGAAATATAGGCTTCCAGACCGGGGTGTGCTTCGCGGGCGGCTTTTGTGAAGTCGGTTTCGATAATGCCCGGTGCTACCAGATTGGCTCGAATGCCACGTGCCCCTAATTCTTTGGCCAGGTATTTTGTGAACACTTCAATTGCGCCTTTCATGGTTGCATAAGCGGCATAGCCTGGGGTAGTAAAGCGGGTCAGTCCCGTCGATACATTGACAATGCCGCCGTTGTCGGCCAGGAGCGGAAGGGCTTTTTGAGTCAGGAAATAGACGCCTTTTAGATGAATATTGAACAGATTGTCGAAGTCTTCTTCTGTGGTTTGAGCGAAAGGCGAAGCGGCATCGATACCGGCGTTATTGACCAGAAAATCGATTGTGCTACGTCCCCATTTTTCGTTAAGTAGCGAAGAAACCGTTTCCAGAAAAGCATCGAATGTGCTCACAAGGCTCGTATCCAGTTGAAGGGCGGCAGCTTTTCGGCCGGTTTGTTCAATTTCCCGGACAACGGCTTCGGCTTCTTCCTGTTTTGACCGATAGGTCAGAATAACATCTATTCCGCTGGCTGCCAGTCGCAGCGCCATATTTTTGCCTAATCCGCGACTTCCACCTGTTACTACTGCAATTTTGTTTTCCGTTGCCATCTTGTTTGTTGTTAATTGACGGCACAAAATTGCGGAATACGATCAGGCGGTTTCTGGTGAGAGTTTCAGATTAAATGGTGAGTAGTTCAGTTTTTTTCCATTCGCCCTGCCAGATTTCTTCCCGATACTGCTTTGGCGTTACACCCTGAAACCGTTTAAAGAACTTCGTAAAGTTCGACGGGTCGAAGGTGAGCGTAGCTGCAATATCGGCTATGGTTCGGTGCGGGTCCTGCAGCATGGTTCGGGCAATGACCATAATCTTACTTTCGAAGAAATAGCAGGGCGATTTGCCGGTTGTCAGCTTAATGGTATTACTAAGGTGGGTAGGATGGATGTGCATTTCGTCGGCAATGTCCCGAATTTCGTACATATCCGTGACGCGCCCTTCCACAATATCGGCCAGATGCCGGTCCAGCAGTTTCAAAAAATCGGCCGTGATCTCGTGCTGTCGGGCCGCAATTTTCTGCGGTAGTTTATAAGTTGCCATAGTGTTGCCAGCAGATTCGCTGATAAAAGTAACCATTTACGGATGGTTTTTGATCGGCAATGTACCGGCAAAGCCCGATATGCCTGTATAAACCCAATGAATAGCATGGGAATACACAACTCCCGCCCTACCTTTGCCGCTAAAATTGACAGGCAGTTTTTTGTCTAACTTCTTATATCGTTCGTTATACATGGAATACCGCATCGAGAAAGACACGATGGGCCAGGTACAGGTTCCGGCCAATGTCTACTGGGGCGCACAAACCCAGCGTTCCATCGAAAACTTCAAAATTGCTCAGGACATTAATAAAATGCCCCGCGAGATTATCCGGGCGTTTGCTTATCTTAAAAAAGCGGCTGCATTAACCAACCTTGATGCGGGTGTATTACCAAAAGAAAAAAGTGATCTGATTGGTCAGGTCTGCGACGAAATTCTGGATGGTAAACTGGACGATCAGTTTCCGCTGGTGGTTTGGCAAACCGGCTCGGGTACGCAGTCGAACATGAACGTCAACGAAGTGGTGGCATACCGCGCACACGTATTGCACGGTGGCCAGCTTACCGACGAGAAGAAGTTTCTGCATCCAAACGATGATGTTAATAAGTCGCAGTCGTCGAACGATACATTCCCGACGGCCATGCATATTGCGGCTTACAAAATCCTGCTCGACGTAACCATTCCGGGTATTACCAAACTGCGCAATACGCTGGCTGCCAAATCGAAGCAGTTTATGCATATCGTTAAAATTGGCCGGACGCACTTCATGGATGCCACTCCGCTGACAGTAGGGCAGGAGTTTTCGGGTTATGTATCGCAGCTCGACCATGGTCTGCGGGCCATCAACAACTCGCTGGCACACCTGAGCGAACTGGCACTTGGCGGAACGGCCGTAGGTACGGGCATCAACACGCCACCGAACTACTCCGAAAACGTAGCCAAACACATTGCCAGTCTGACGGGTTTGCCGTTCGTTACGGCCGAAAACAAGTTTGAGGCACTGGCGGCTCATGATGCCATCGTGGAAGCCCACGGTGCGCTGAAAACAGTGGCTGCCAGTCTGATGAAAATTGGTAACGACATTCGGATGCTGTCGTCGGGGCCACGGGCTGGTATTGGCGAATTACACATTCCTGATAATGAGCCAGGTTCGTCGATCATGCCGGGTAAGGTAAACCCAACGCAATGCGAAGCCATGACGATGGTAGCCGCGCAGGTAATGGGGAACGATGTGGCCATCAACTTCGGTGGTGCTATGGGCCATTTCGAGCTGAACGTATTCAAGCCGGTCATGATCTACAACTTCCTGCACTCGGCCCGGCTAATTGGCGATGTGTGCGTATCGTTCAACGATAAGTGTGCCGAAGGGATCGAGCCAATCGAAGCCAATATCAAAAAGCACGTCGATTCGTCGCTGATGCTGGTTACGGCGCTGAACACGAAAATTGGCTATTACAAAGCGGCCGAAATTGCCCAGACTGCTCATAAAACCGGCTCTACCCTAAAAGAAACCGCTCTGAAACTAGGTTACCTCACCGAAGAGGAATTTAACGAGTGGGTTAAACCCGAAGATATGGTTGGGGATATTAAGTAACAGACCTCAACTAACTCATGCCGAAGTGTAGCCGAAAGTTGTTTCGGCTACACTTCGGCTATTTATTTCTAATGCGTTATTTAGCTGTATTACTGATCTTTCTTCTCGTTATAGGTAGTGCCAGGTCTCAGGACAAGGACTGTGTAAATGACTATTATGCTCGACAACGGATCATCGACTCAATACTAAAAAGCTATCGGCCTATCTATGATTTTCATAAGCATGAGCGTATAGCCAGTATAGGCGCCGGGAGTGCGAATCGGGAAATAATCTATTCCATGATGGCCGATAGTCTTACGTTTTATCTCCAGGATATAAACCCAGTCTGCCTGGAACCTGATATACTTTTGGCAACTACCCGAAGATTATACGCTGTGACTGGCCTGGCTTGCACCGCATCGTTTATTCCTATACGGGGAAGAACTAAAGAGACAAAACTTCCGGCTCAATTCTTTGATAAAATCATCATCGAGAACAGCCTGCACGAATTTGAGTTTCCTGACGAGATGCTCAGAAGTATTAAAGGCAATTTGAAAAAAGGAGGTTGTTTATTTATTGCGGAACTTCTTGCTCGGAGACCCGGTAAGAAACACATCGATTGTCGGAAGCCGATGTATACTGAAGAAACGCTGATTGAACGATTAAAAAATAATGGATTTCGACTGACCCGAACAGACAAGGTTTACCCGTTTAACGACTATGGTAAAGTTTTTAAGTTTGAGATAGCTGAATAGCTTTTAGGCCCAAATAAAAATCCGCCGGAAGAATGACCTTCCGGCGGGTTGCTTTATAGCGGATTTGTTGCACTCATTTACTTTATGCTCAGTGGAGCTTTTTTGTACTTAGCCGTACGGGCATCCTCAATAACGCCTTTCCAGTTCAGCCCATAGCCAAAATCGTAGGCATTTCCGGCCGAATCGACGTAGGGTTTCATGTCGCGGGGCACATCTTCGGCCTGCGCTTCCACGGTTTGCATATTGGCAGGCATTTGCATCGGTAACAAGGCCGATGGTTCGCTGGCTCCGGTCAGAATATCCATCAGCGCCTGATCCTGAACGCCAAAATGAGCCAGTAAGGCATTCGTCTGTTTTTCAAACTCACCCACAACAGTTGGGTTCGAAACCAGCAGCGATACAATTACAGGCTTTCCCTTCATTTTGGCATACGTATCGGTTACCATGCCCAGGTCGGTACTGTTGATGGTTTTGGCCGTTTTGCCGTTGTAGGTCCGGTTCGTGAATTTTTCGAGCGGGTCGCCACCGGCAATACTTGGGTTGCGGGTATTGTGAGCCGTATAGTCGCCGTATTGAAGGCTGACGGGAACGTAACCTGTTCCGTCCGCTTTGGCATCATCACTGCTATAACCACCCCCCGAATTGGGGCTTTGGATGAACACCAGCGCATAGTCGGCCTCGTTGGGGTTATCGGTCACCGTGAAATATTTTTTCACGATGTTCAGATTTACCGGATATTCCAGTTTTTCGGGTGTTTCCATACCAAGGAAGTTGCGTCCGGCAGGTGTAAAACGCTTGGGAATGTAAACGGTTTTTCCTTTCGTCAAGGGCAACGTTTTGGCGTTGTTTTTCAGCATTACCACCGACTGTAGCTGCGCCTGATAGCCAGCTTGCATGAAATCGGATTTCCCGACGATAGTGCGCGAAACCGTTGGGTCCAGATACGGATTTTCGAACAAGCCAACCTGAAAAATATTGGTCAGCAACCGAACCGCCGATTGTTCGAACCGGGCACGCATAGCCGCTTCTCCTTTTTCTTTAACGCCCATTTTGTAGGCCTCAATTACCGGACCAGCATCGTTGTTGCCGCCAAACTGATCGGCTCCGGCCATCAGGATTTTGTAATGGCGTTCGGGCACCGTTAACGTTTCGACACCCCACGATTTGCCAGTCAGAAAAACATCGACAGCCGTTTCGTCGGCCGTAATGAGCCAGTCGGTGCAAACCACGCCATCGTATTTGTATTTTCCACGAAGTAGGTCGCCGATAATGTATTTGTTATAGCTGTTGCCGACGTTTTCGCCGTATTTCTTATCCTGATTGAACGAAATCGTATAGTAAGGCATCACGGCAGCCGCTTTGCTCGTTTTTCCGGCCAGTTTAAAAGCACCGTTGATGAAGGGTAGAAAATGCGATTCGAAGTTGCTGCCGGGATAAACCGCATATTTGCCATAGCCGTAGTGCGCATCGCGCCCACCTTCGCCCGAGCCGCCACCCGGCCAGTGTTTCACCATGGCATTGACGCTGTTGTAGCCCCAGCCACCCGTGATTTCCTTCGCACCGGTCGAAGTTTGAAAACCATCGATGTAGGCACGGGCCATGTCGGTTGCCAGTTTCGGGTCTTCGCCAAATGTACCGCTAACCCGATTCCAGCGCGGATCAGTAGCCAGGTCGACCTGCGGTGATAAGGCCGTTGCAATACCTAATGCCCGGTATTCGGTAGCGGCAATATGGCCATATTTATTGACTAGCTCAGGATTGAACGTTGCCGCCAGCCCCAGCGAACCCGGCCACATCGAGATAGAACCACCGGCTCCGGCGTTGTATTCGGCATCGGCGCGGGTACCATGCCGGGGATCAGAGCTACTATTGATCGGAATACCCATACCAAGTCCCTCTACCAGTGCCTGCGCATTATTGTTCCATTGAGCGGCTGCTTCAGGGCTTTGGACCGACGTGATCAACACATGCCGCAGGTTATCGTTGGTCAGAAATTCGCGTTGCTGATCTGACAGGTCCGACACATTGGCACCGCTTTGGGCAAATACTTTTCCGCCATAGGTTCCGGCAAACGGTCCGCCAGCCGCTGCAGGAATGGGCTGGTGACGGCTATAGAGCATCAATCCGGCAATTTGTTCGACCGATAATTTGGCTGCCAGATCTTTGGCACGGGCAGATACCGGTAGCCGCCAGTCTTCGTAAGGATCGAGTTTGTTGTTTTTGTTGAGGTCTTTAAAGGCGAAGCCGTTCACGGTCAGTATCTTCACGCCCGATGCCGGGGAGTAGCCAAGCGTCTGCCCACCTTTGTTGGTTACTTTGGTCCAACTACCGGTTTTGGTTTCAGTCCAGTTTTGCCCTACGGTGGTTGAGGCCGAAAAGAGCATGAGCAGGCCACTAATAGTAAGGGTATGGTTCATCATAGGTTAGAGTGGTATTGGGTAAGTCCGAATTCTTACGGATTATGTTACAATGTGTAAGAAATACGGAATGAGTGCTCAAAATAATTACTTTTTGTCGAGACTGGATGCAATACCGTAGGGTTAATGCAAAAAAACTTCGTTCGGCTATAGCGGTTATAGCTATTTGGCCAGAATGAACTAAATAATGGATTTTTGTGTGTATATACATATAATGTAGTGGTTTGTATTTGCGGGTAACTTAGCCATTCGGTACGAACACACAGAAACTAGCTTGTATCTTAACCGATGAAGCGGAAAGACTTTTTAACAGCCATGATAGGTGCAACAACATTAACGGGTTTTAAGCAGTTTACGGACGAACTTGCTGAGCAAGGCCCTGAAATGCCCGTTCTGTTTGTGGGTCACGGATCGCCCATGAACGGTATTGAAAATAACGAGTTTAGCCAGTACTGGAGACAACTGGCTCAGGAAATTCCGGTTCCTAAGGCAGTTCTGGTTGTGTCGGCACACTGGCTGAGTCGTGGAACGCACATCACCGCAATGGATTTTCCGAAAACGATCCACGATTTTGGGGGCTTTCCCAAAGCATTGTTCGATGTGCAATATCCGGCACCTGGCAGTCCAACTCTGGCCAAAGAAACCGCCGGACTGATTCATTCGACGGTTGTTGGACTCGATCATGACTGGGGGCTCGATCATGGCACGTGGAGCGTGGTTCGGCAAATGTATCCTAACGCCAATATCCCGGTGCTGCAACTAAGTATCGACTATACGAAGGATGCTCAGTATCATTATGAGCTGGCAAAAGAACTGGCAACGCTTCGCCGGAAGGGGGTGCTGATTTTGGGGAGTGGCAATATGGTGCATAATCTGCGCATGCTGGCGTTACCCAAATCGGGCGATTTTAACGAAGCCTATGGGCACGATTGGGCAATTCATATGAATGATACGTTCAAGAAACTAATTATAAATGGCACTCACGACGATTTAATTCATTATGAGCGGTTAGGGCAGGAGGCTCGCCTGGCTATCCCGACGCCCGATCATTATCTGCCGCTGTTGTACACGCTGGCGCTTCAGGGCAAGCGCGACACGGTTTCATTTTTCAATGACAAAGCCGTGGCTGGATCGCTGACGATGACATCGGTCAGGATTGCAAATACCTGATTATACAGTTTACTTTACCAGTCATGCACAAGGCTCAGAGGTCGACCTCTGAGCCTTGTGTGTTAGTGAGGAAATAGGATTTTAGTTAGATGTAACATTGCCTCGGCTTAGCTGTTTCAGAGTAAAATGAAATTATCTTCATCTTAAAATATCATTAAAATTTTATTAATTATACGGGGTACTAATCGTACATAAGATAAGCTGCGGAAAGAATTTTTATTGATAAGTTATTGGTAATTAATGGTTTGTGTATTAATTATTTTTTATGATCTGTAAATTAATTATTGGATTAATACTATAGTGAGTATTTGCTTAAGATTGTTCGTTTACACAAAACTTGTTTAAACAAATGTTGGTTATACATTTGTCCTTTGATTGGAAACTATGGAATACCGTAACGACTATCATCGCTTAATTCTTAATCTGCACCAGACGGATGGCTACATTTTCAATCATTTTCAGCAGAAGATGGCCCCGTTCGATTTATCGGTGCAGCAGTATAAAGCGCTTCGCCTGCTTGCCGAGGTCTTTCCCAAAAGTTTGACCGCAGGGGAGTTAAAAGAAAAAATGACCGATATGAACTCCGACATGACCCGGTTGATCGATCGGTTGGTTGCCAAGAACCTGGTCGTGCGCGAAGTAGACCCTACAAATCGTCGTCGGGTAAACTTACGGCTTACCAACGAATCGGCTGGGTTTGTAGAGCGCGTGGCTTTAGAATTTAAAGATTTTGAGTCCATCATCAGTCATTTGACCGAGGAGGAAGTACAGACGATGAATACACTACTTGATAAAATTAGACAACGTTAACATGAGGAAGTACCTATTGCTGGTTAGTTCATGGCTGACAGGACTAAGCCTGGCGGTTGCTCAATCAGCACCAACCGTGATGCCGCTCGACAAGGCAATTCAACTGGCCTTGCAGAATAATAAAGGAATAAAGCTGGCCGATTCGCGTATTCAGGCCGCCGAAGCTCATGTGCAGGAAGCTAAAGACCGTAGCCTTCCGCAGGCCAATGCGTCGCTGTCGTATGCGCGCTATAGCCTGACGGGGCCGTTTTCGCTGGGCGCTGGTAGCGATGGTAAATCGGCCTTAACGATACCGGCAGGTGCCTTTAATGCCACAATGGGTGGCGTCACCATTAGTAAGGAAGTTTTTGGTGGATTTGCCGAAAAATCGGCTGAACATTCGGCCGAGTTACTGGCAAAAGCCAGCCATCTGGATGCGCAGCGCAACCGCTCCGAACTGGTGTATACCGTAACCGACGCTTACTACAACATTGTCAAACTAGCGCGGTCGGTTGGTGTTATCGAGCAGAATATCAAACAGTTTGAAGAAAAAGAGCGCGAAGCGAACAACCTTCAGAAAGAAGGAATTGTGACGGCCAACGAAGTGCTGAAAATTCAATTACAGAAAAACAATTTGCAGCTAAGCCGTCTTCAGGTTGAGAAAGCTCGTCAAACCGCGCTCTATAACTTCAATTTGCTGGTTGGCTTGCCCGACGATCAACAAATTGCTGTTGATACGCTGCTAACCAATCCGACCGCTACGGCCGAATCACTGAGTTCGTTTCTGGCGCGGGCGGTTCAGACTCGTCCCGAAGTTCAGGCCAATGCTTTGCGCGTGCAGTCGGCCCAGGAAATGCTGCGAAACACTAAAAGCAGTATGTATCCTCATCTGGGCGTATCGGTCGGTTATAACTACATCAACCCAACAGCGAAAGTAATTCCGGAAGCGGCCACATTTATCAGTGCCTGGAACGTTGGCGCGGGGCTGACCTATAACATTGGTTCGCTCTATAACCTGAAAGGCAAACTGCATAGTGCTCAGAATGCCATTGATCAGGTTAATCTGCAAAGCCAGCAACAAACCGATCAGATTCGCAGCGAAGTCGTTACGGCTTATAACAACTATCAACTGGCTCTGGAACAACAGAACGTAATCCGTACGGCCTTAGGGCAGGCTCAGGAAAACTACCGTTTGACCGAATCGCGATTTCGGAATGGTCTGGTTGGCTCAACGGATTTGCTCGAAGCCGACAGTTTTCTGCTCCAGGCCCAACTCAACGTCATTAATGCAACCGTAGATGCACAACTGGCCTACCAGCGCCTGCTGAAAGCTACGGGGACAAATCTCAACTAATCTTGTTTCGAACAACAATCATGGATAAGAAAACTTTATTTCGTGTAGGGGGTGTCGTAATACTGGCCATTGCCCTCTTTTTTGGGTATAGCGAGTTTCGCTACCTACAACGTCATGAAACAACCGACGATGCTCAGATTGACGGCGATGTTAATCCCGTAATTCCAAAGGCAAGTGGCTACGTAAAAGAGATTCGTTTTAAAGATAATCAGTCAGTAAAAGAAGGGGATACATTGCTTGTGCTCGACGATTCTGATTATCGGATACGGGTCGATCAGGCTGAAGCGGCTCTGCAAAGTGCAATGGCGGCTGCTGGTGTGTCGCGGTCGCAGGTAAATGTGGCTTCGGCAACGGTACAAAGCTCACAGGCAAGTGTGCAAACCGCTCGCGATCAGGTAGCTACGGCCCAGGCTAATGTAGCGGCTGCTCAGGCACGGGCTCGTAAAGCCAATCAGGATTTTGAACGGTATAGCCGATTGCTGGCCGAAAAAACCGTTCCCCAACAGCAGTTCGATGTTGTGCAGGCCGAGCGCGATGCGGCCCAGGCTCAGTTGCAGGCGGCTCAGGCTCAACTCCAAACGGCTCAGTCGCAGGTGGCGGCTGCTGGTACACAAACATCGGTGACCAGTTCGCAGCGTCGGGCAACAGAAGGTCAGATTTCGGTAGCGCAGGCGGCAATCAAGCAACGTCAGGCCGATCTGGATATGGCCAAATTACAGCTTTCATACACCATCGTTCGGGCTCCGGCTTCGGGTATTGTATCGAAACGGTCGGTGCAGATTGGCCAGTTAGTGCAGGCCGGCCAGGCCGTTTGTTCGGTGGTTGGTCATTCCGATTTGTGGGTAACGGCCAACTTCAAGGAAACGCAATTGCACCAAATGCAACCCGGCCAGAAAGTTGATATCGATGTCGATGCTTTTGGTGGTGAAAAACTCACCGGAACCGTCGGTTCATTTGCGGGGGCAACGGGCGCTAAATTTTCGTTGCTTCCTCCCGACAATGCTACGGGTAACTATGTGAAAGTTGTTCAGCGGGTGCCGGTTCGGATCGATATTGACAAAAACAATCCACTCTATGCCAAAATACGCCCCGGTATGAGCGTAACGGTAGCCGTGGATTTGCAGAAATAAAAATAGGTTATGGTTTACGGTTTATGGTTGCGCTGCACGAGAAGGGTGTGTGCTAATAGGCGAAGCAACCGTAAACCATAAACCATAAATGAAAAACCTTGAACCATGAAATTAGGCTTTGATAAGTGGATTGTCATCCTGACGGTTACTACAGCGGCTCTGCTCCAAACCATCGATACGTCCATCGTTAACGTGACGCTCAACCAGATGATGGGAAACCTGGGCGCATCGCTGGGCGATATTAGCTGGGTTGTAACGGGCTATGCGGCTGCCAGTGCCGTCATGATTACAATGTCGGGCTGGTTGAGTGCCAAGCTGGGCCGTCGAAATTATTTTGCCGCGTCGATTGTGCTGTTTACGATTGCTTCGATATTCTGCGGCTTGTCGACCAACGTATGGGAGCTGGTATTTTTCCGGGTCGTTCAGGGAATTGGTGGGGGTGGTTTGCTGACAACGGCGCAGTCGATTCTGATTCAAACTTTTCCGAAAGAAGACCTGGGTATTGCTAACGCGATCTTCGGGATGGGCGTAATCATTGGCCCGTCGATTGGTCCTACGCTGGGTGGTTATATTACCGATAACCTGTCGTGGAACTGGGTATTCTACATCAACATCCCGTTTGGCATTCTGGCGACTGTGATGACGTTTGCCTATATCAAAGAACCAGATGAGAAAATAGTGGCTGGGAAGATGGACTGGCTGGCGCTGATCTTACTGACAATGGGTATCGGCGGGTTGCAGATCATTCTGGAAAAAGGCGAAGAAAAAGACTGGTTCGATTCGAGCTTTATTGTCGGCATGTCGATTGCTGCGGTTGTTGGTTTGATTGGCTTTATCTGGCGCGAACTGGCCGTTAAAATGCCTATTCTCGATCTGAGCTTACTACGCCGTCGGCGATTTGCAGTCGGTACGTTGTTTAACTTTATTCTGGGCTTTGGTCTGTTTGCCTCCGTATTTATTATTCCTGTCTTTTGTCAGACGATTCTGGGCTTTACGGCTAGTCAGACTGGCTGGCTGCTGATGCCGGGTTCGCTCATGACGGGGGTTATGATGCCGATCATTGGCGGCATGATGAGTAAGAATAAAATTTCGCCGATCTGGTATTCGGCCATCGGATTTCTGCTCTTCTTCGGGTTCTGTTTCGACCTGTCGAACATTAGCCTCGATGCAGGCCCGGACTATTTCTTCTGGCCGCTGATTATTCGGGGTATTGGCATGGGCATGATCTTTATTCCGTTAACGACCATTACCCTGGCCGACCTCGAAAATGTAGAAATCCCGCAGGGATCGGCCCTGTCGAATATGATTCGGCAACTGGGCGGTACGTTCGGAACGGCCATCATGACGACTTATATTTCGACGCGCACCGTGTTTCATGCGTCGCGGTTGTCGGACAATATTTCGATCTATAACCCTCTGTCGGCCGAGCGGATTCGGCAGTTTACGAATCTGTTTCTGTCTAAGGGGGATGCCTTGATGACCGCAACCGGCAAAGCATACGGCCTTATTCAGGGAACGGTAATGAAGCAGGCGCTGGTGATGACCTATGCCGATGCGTTTTTGATTATCGGTGCGTTTTTTCTGGTCTGCGTGCCGATGTTATTATTGTTTATTGGTAAGAAAATACAGGCTCCTGCACATACCGAAATGGTGATGGAGTAAGTGAGATGTTGTGTTTTTTGTTCTGTTTATTTGGTTTCGGACAACGGACGGCCTGCTGGCCGTCCGTTGTTTTTTTGTGAAGCTTTGGAAAAAAGCCCATGATCGTTTACGAGCCAGGTGTATGAGGCTTAGATTCGCGTCGGCGGTGCCATTGTACCTGACTGCTTCTGCCTGAGCCACCATTCGACTATAATCAGGTTCGGAACCCAGCATAACCAGGCAACCACCGGATAGGCTATCGTAAAGGGTAAATGCAGAACGGCTAATTCGAATGGCAAAATAAGGCGCAGGCTTACGGCCGCCAGGGTTGCGGCATAACTTCGATACATCCAGGCTCTATGCTGGTCGATCTGCCCGTTTCGGATAGCCTGATAGGCACGTAGCGTTGTAGAGAACCATACCACCGCCAGACAGGCAAACCCCAAACTCGCTATCCAACCCGTATCGGCAAAAAAGGAAGCGTAGAAAGCGCATATACTGGCTATAAGTATACTCAGAATGTACACTTTGCCGAGTGCCCTATGGCGGTCCACATTGCGAAGCCGCCGTTTGACCGACAACTGAAAGGGACCTAACGCTAACGCAAAGGCTCCCAGGCCAACGTGCGTCCAGAAGGCAAGGCGCCAGACAACATTGTGGAGGGGTTTATGATCCAGAAACGGCATCTGAAAGCTGGGTACAAAGTACATCAGCACATACAAGGCCACCAGTGTGATAAGTGCGTAGCCAATATAGAGCAGCGGTTTTTGTAGGTAAGTCGTCATCGGTATGGCTGTGTTAAGGGATGGCTACCCAAATGTACTGATTGAAGTTGCCAGATGATGAAAATTAATAAGAAGAGGTCGGTTTATGGGTTGAACAGCAGGGGGTTAGTCGTCCATAGTCAATAACTATCTGAGCGCTCAGTTTTTCTCAATCGCCAAGGTTAGTAAGCATTCGTTTCTCTATCTGTTTCCGAATGAAATATATGATAAATAAAATACATACAACAGACGGTAGAATCTGGCTATAGGGCTTAAAATGAGACAGAACAGTACCCGAAAAAGCGGATGCAAGTGCACTGTAGGCCGACATCATTTTGTAGATATGTTCGTATAGCCACCAATTTTGTAATCGCTGATAAAGCCACAAGTGCTTTATTAGGTCGTAGCCTGTTACGAGCCACAGTGCCGACATTGTTGAATAAATGACCGCAGGCGACCAACTGCCAGCTGCTAGTTGTATTGACCGTGCATAGAGAATACTGGCTACTAAGACACTAATTGTCAGTAATGTATCGGCAGGTGAGCTTCGTTTTTCCTTGAGTCGGACGGAACGGTAGCCTGAATAGCCAACATAGCCACCCAGCAGCGTTAGCATCAACAAAAAAGGATTTGACCGAAAGAAAAGTATACCTATCAGAGCTGTGGCCACGACAACCGTTAGCGCATACAAAAAATAACGCCCGAAACGTATGTGCCGTTGATACTGATTCTGGTAGATCAGCGTAATCAGACCAAGGAGTAAACCAAGAGTGCCCAGGGAAACATGGATAACGAGATTAACTGTATGAAGCGTTTGCATAGCGAAAAGCCCGGTTGTTGTGCTGAACCGGATGACGTCAAAATTGGGTAGCCTTCGCCAGAAGTTCAGAGTTTTAGTGGTCAGTTACTTTTAGTTGTGACAAACGCCTTTCGTCACAATATTGAGGGGCGTATTTGGGCTGGATTTACAAGATTACCCTGATTTACTCCTAAATGAAATTCTGTTTTGTCCCGCAAATTCTGTCAAAAATCTAGTTTACGTATAATTGACAACGGCCATCTGATTGTAAATTAGAGCAATGAAACGCAAGAAGCTGCTCGATCATATTGTTGTCAGGAATTTGCTGGGGCTGCTGGCTTTGCTGGTCGTTCATTACCTCACCGATCTCTATGCGATAGATCAGCGACCGGGGTTTTCGAAACTATCTCCTTATCTATACCTGCTCTTGCTATATGGCTGGCTGGTTTTTCATAACCGGATGCTATTTGAGCGATTCTTTCTGCTGGGACGTAAAGGGGCTTATCTGGGCTGGATGTTTCTGTTAATGGCTCTCGGTTCGTTCAATATGAATTTTATCCTGCATACTGAATTTGGTATCCAGCGAACGTTGCCTTTTATCGTCAATTTCTGGGTATACACCGTTACGGGGCTGGGCGTGTATATGACGTATCGATACCTGTATGCAAATCGGCAGGAGAACAGGATACCCCTAACCGAAACGGAACCACATTCAGAAAACGCTGGCTATTTTGGGTGTATGGTCGATGGCGTTCGTCAGCCTATTGCCTATGACAGCATTCTCTATATCGAAAGTCTGGAAAACTATGTAAAAGTGATCACGAAACCCAAAACGTACGTAACCCGACTGACGCTGAAAGAAGCCGAAAAGCGATTGCCCAAACGGCAGTTTGTGCGAATTAGCCGGTCATATATTGTGAACACCGCACACGTCGACCGATCTGAGGCAGACATGGTCTGGGTTGGTACAAAAGAGCTACGGATTGGTAAAGTGTATAAACGCTATGTGGCCGAGCAGTTTACTACTGAATAAGGCGCATAAGCAGGAGAAATAAAACGGGTCAGAACACCTGTTTCCAACCCTAATTATCCGTTTGGAATCCCACTTCAAACAGCTTGTTTATGAGCATAAATCGTATACTGTTTGGCATTTTTCTGCTGATGTCATTAGCTGGATGTTTCCGGGAGCATGTTTCTCAGGAATGGTATAGTCGGGGAACATTTCCAGAAACGATTACTAACCTGGGCGATGTTAATTCTGTAGATGATGACTATAATTCGGCACTTCCATTTTTTGGTGAGGTGATGCCGTTGGTTTTTTCGTCAAAACGAGGTGGGCGGAGCGATTTTAACTTTGTCTGGGAATGGCTTAACTACAGCTTTGATCGGCGTACGGGTGCCTTTACACTAGATAACAAACCCTATGGCTGGCTGGACGTTGTTGAGGAACTAACTCCCGTTAGCTGGGCGGCACAAAAGGCAAACTCAACGGCCAACGAACTGGGACCACTGATTAAATCGTACGATCATGATTTAATCAACGATGGGTTTAACCGGCATTATGGTGAATACCTAATGCTGTTTGCTTCTGACCGAGAGGGAAATCTGGATGTGTATCTGATGCATAATTACCGCGATAATTCAACGAATACATCCGCTATACCGGGTTCGTCAACGGCATTGGCAGGGAAATCGTTTGCTGATCCGGTGCCGCTACCGTTCCTGAATTCATCGGCCGACGATGCCTATCCAAGTTTCAGTAATAACTACAGTGCTATTTACTTTACCTCAAATCGAGGTGGTTCATTTGACATTTTTAGGGCAGATCTACCCGCAATAGCCCCCGCCGAATTGCAGGCTCGTTTGCCAGGCCTGGTCGATGTGCCAGTTGAGCGAGTGGCCGGTTTATCGTCGACGGCTGATGATAAATGCCCTTATATTATGGGCGATATGCTCGTATTTACGTCAAATCGACCCGGCGGCTATGGCGGCTTTGACCTATATTATAGTAAATGGAATGGAAATAACTGGTCGAGTCCTGTCAATTTTGGCCCCGCTATCAATACGTCGTTTGACGAATATCGACCCATTCTGGCGGGCACAACTGATTTTTCAAACCAGCTCATGATCTTCTCATCGAATCGGCCTGGAGGTAAAGGCGGATTCGATTTATACTTGGTTGGTGTGCCGAAATAATTGAAAACCAGTTGATAACCAAAAGCGGTGCCACGGTTCTGAACCGTGGCACCGCTTAGTACTTTTCCGACTAATAGCTCGATTATTCGTTAGGCGTAAATTCATAAACACCTAAACCCAGCACTTCGCTGGTGTGTTTACGGATTTCCTGACCAAGCTCGGGGTTGTTAGCCAGCACCTGACCATAACTCGGAATCATTTCTTTCAGCTTTTGCTGCCAGGCTTCCGTGGCCAGTTGGTTGGGAAAGCAACGCTTCAGCAGGTCAAGCATGATCGAAACAGCAGTTGATGCACCCGGCGATGCACCCAATAGGGCCGCAATGCTACCATCGGCCGCACTGACCACTTCCGTTCCGAACTCAAGCACACCACCTTCTTCTTCGTCTTTTTTGATGACCTGTACTCGCTGACCAGCAATTTCCAACTCCCAGTCTTCCATTTTGGCATCCGGATAATATTCTTTCAGTGCATTCAATCGATCTTCGGGCGACTGCATAACCTGCTGAATCAGATACTTTGTGAGCGGAATATTGTGCATCCCAGCCATCAGCATCGGTGCCATATTGCTCAACTGAATCGATTTTGGCAAATCCAGATACGAGCCACTCTTCAAAAACTTGGTCGAGAAACCAGCGTATGGACCAAACAATAGTTCGCGTTTACCTTCAATCATGCGTGTGTCGAGGTGCGGTACCGACATCGGTGGAGCGCCTACCGATGCTTTGCCGTACACTTTGGCCTGATGGCGTTCGATAACATCAGGATTTACGCATTTGAGCCATTGGCCACTAACCGGGAAACCACCAAAGCCACGGCTTTCGGGAATGTCGGATTTTTCGAGCAGACGCAGCGAGCCACCACCCGCACCGATGAAAATAAACTGGGTCTGCACATCGCGCACCTGATTGGTTGTTACGTTTTCGACCCGAATTTTCCAGCCCCCCAGCGATTTCGACCGCCAGAGGTCGCGTACTTCGTGAGCAAAATAAATCCGAACGCCCGGCATATCGTATAGTTGCCGAAACATGGCCCGCGTTAAGGCGCCAAAGTTCACATCGGTACCAATTTCCATACGCGTTGCCGCTACAGGTTGCGACGGATCACGGTCTTCCATAACCAGCGGCATCCAGTCAGCCAGTTGGTGGCGATCTTCCGAGTACTGCATTCCGTGGAAAAGGTAGTTTTTCTGAAGCGTTTCGTACCGTTTCCTGAGGTAATTCACATTCTCATTGCCCCACACAAAACTCATGTGCGGAATAGAACGAATAAAGTTTGGAGCATCCTTTAAAAAGCCATTTTCGACCAGATACGCCCAAAATTGCTTCGATTGTTCAAACGATTCGGCAATTTTGATTGCCTTCGTTCCGTCAATGCTACCGTCTTCTTTTTCGGGCGTATAGTTGAGTTCGCAAAAGGCTGAGTGACCTGTGCCTGCATTGTTCCAGGCGTCGGAGCTTTCGGCAGCCGCACTGTCGAGCCGTTCGTAAATTTCAATAGTTAGATTGGGCTGCAATTCTTTCAGCAACACCCCTAACGTAGCACTCATAATACCGGCCCCGATCAGGATAACATCAGGACCTTTTTCTACTGCTTTATTTCGTTTCGCCATGTTGATAGGCTGGTATGTATTCTTTCTATCTACAAAATTGGCAGATTGCTTGTTCCGAACCGTTATCTTATGATAAATAACTCCCGAAATCAGCACGAAAACGTTCTATTGCAATACTTTTTCCAGGCATTTTACTGTAATTAAATAGGTTGGTTTTACGCCTAATGTACCCAAACTGCCCGAGGCCAGCGTGGCCCCCGTAATGAGTGGATTGTCAGAGGCATAATAGGCATAACGAACTTTTACATCGGGCGAAATACTGCCCCGAATTCTGGCCTGAGCCTGGATGGCTTTCTGATAATGAGCCCCTTCCATTTCGAGTCCGATGGCTTTCCACGACGAATGGCAGAAATAGCTCAGAACGTCTTTGTTCTGAAGCGACGTTCCCAATACGGTAATCATGGCACCTTCGTATACACCTAAACCGTGCCCTTCGAAATCCTCCTTGCAGAAGTCATTGTCGAGCGGATAGTTGTCGGCTGTTCCTTCAAATATGTGCGAGGTCGGAATCATCAGATCACCTTTTTCACCAGTCAGGATGCCTGCCTTACCAATAATTGAAATAGAGGCCACATTGAGCGGAAACGATTCAGTACCCCGTTCGTAAGGCTTTAGCAGTTCGTCCATCGTTTCGAAAGCTTGCTCACCAAAGGCATAGTCCATAATGAGCAGTAGCGGTTTGGCGGTTCGAATGTGATCCGGGTCGTGAACAATCTCTTGGGCAAGCTGGGCCGTGTCGAGATGGGCCGTGTCGATGAGCTGAACCAGCAGACTGGTTCCGGCAATGTCTTCCAGAATATGCATCCCATGCTGGGTTGCATAACCAATCACCTGTTTCCGCAGTTCGCGCTGGGATGGCTGGCTCAGTTTAAGGGCCAGATCGTAGAGGTTTTCCCAACTTGTTGAGTCGGCAAGGGCGGCCGGTCCATAGAGGCAGTTCATGACACTGTGCGGGTTGGCACTGATAATATGAATTGGTCGCTCCTGAAGGTTATTTTCCCAGATGTACTGTTTGATGCGGGTTGCCCATCGTTCGCCGTAGAGGTGCTGGCCAATCCGTTCGCGCAGCATGGGCGTAAAGTTGATTTCGCGGGCGATACTAGGTTCCCGAATTTCGCGGATCGACACACTGCCCAGGCCGTGTACAATCTGGAAAAGTCCGCTATTGGTTCCGGCATTTTCGGCAAAACGCTCGTAAGCTCGCTGAGTTTCTTCGAACGTACGACCCAGAATGGAACTCAGATACATCAGCGCCAGCTCCCGCTCATCGTCCGACACGGTTCCGCCCGACTGTACAATGGCTTCCAGTTTCTCCCATTCGCGGGTGCGGTTACCCCGGTCCTGAAAGGTATTGCGCCGGATTTTATCGGCCTCCATAAACATGAAGGTGAGGTGGGTCAGGATGTCATAGATCTCACTGCGACCGTTTGTTACCTCAATCACCATTTGCTCGCTGTCGATTCGGTAGCAGTTTCGGCGACGCTTGGCAGGAACCAGAACCGGGAAATGGGAGTGTTCGAAGCCTTCGCGCGAGGCCAGCGAAATGATCCGACACGATTCGATGCCCTTCGGTAATCGGTCCATTACATACACCAGGCCATCGAGTTCAACGCGTTGTGGATCGCCAACGAGGCCATAAATTTCGGGTTGCAGAGTCAGCAATGCCCGACGAATCTCTTCACCCGACACGCCCGATGGCTTATAAAAACCCCGGTTGAACAAATGACGCATAGTGATGTATAGGCGTTCGATGGCAACGCGCGATTCCTGGGCGCGGGTAAGCGGAGGAGAAGGTAATGAATTCATGAATAGGTGGCTAACGTAATTTGGCCGTAAATTATAGACTCTTCGGGAGTCTGCTTACACAATTATTTGAGAGGGGTAACAGGTTTAGCCGCAATTAAGTTGACAACACTAGCAGTTTATTGACGGGATTTGAGTCAATTGCCTGCCGTTTACTCAATATTAAGGGGCGAACATTAAACTAATTATAAAAGTGATAATCAATAGATAAAATGCAAAGCCCCCCTTTTGCGTTAAGTGGAAGCAGGGCAACGGAGGCTGAATAAGTCTGACGGGTGAATAAGCTTTTGAAACAAAAGCGCATGAATTTCGTCCACGCTACTGGAAAAATCTTCATTTTCGCGTAACAGATTCGCTTTTATGAATACTTCTCAGCGCCCTGCCAATACATTCAGGACGGCTTCTCAGCAACCTCGTCCCAAGTTGGATCATTCGCCGGTTCAACGTCTTCAGAAAAGTGGACGCTGGCAACAAACACGCCGGTTTATTCGCGACCGGCCAATTCTGGAGCGTGTCTACTGGTTTTTTATCAAGGTTTTTCTCTGGCTGTTTTTTGGATCACTTGGTTACGTTGTGGCATTGAAATATGTGCCGGTGTTTGTAACGCCCCTGATGGTGTCGCGCTGGATGGACGCCGATGGATCGGAGGGAACGCACATTTATAAAAAATGGCGATCATACGACGAAATCAGCAAAGAAGCAGCCCTGGCCGTGGTGGCGTCTGAAGACCAGGCCTTTCCGACACACTGGGGGTTTGATTTTGATGAAATTCAGGACGCTATCAAGGAAAATCAGCATCGGAAGCGGCCACGCGGAGCCAGCACCATTTCGCAGCAGGTAGCTAAAAACGTGTTTTTGTGGAATGGCCGCAGCTATATTCGCAAAGGGCTGGAGGTTTATTTCACCGTTCTGATCGAGTTGATCTGGGGAAAGAAGCGTATTTTGGAGGTTTATCTGAACGTTGCCGAAACCGGACCAATGACTTTTGGGGTAGAAGCGGCTTCTCAACGATTTTATGGGCATTCGGCTGCTACCTTAACCCGAAGCGAAGCGGCCCGTATTGCCGCTGTATTACCAAACCCAATTCAATTTTCCATTAAAAACCCGTCGACCTACATTTTGCGCCGGACTACTCAGATTTCCCGTCAGATGCGCTATCTGGGCGGACAGAAGTACATTCAAAATCTTTAAGTTTACGGTTTTCGGTGGCTCCGCCTATTCAGAATCTTACTGCTGCGGAGCCACCGAAAACTGTAAACTATAAACCAGCCTACCCCTCATACAATACTGCCCGGTCGATTTTGCCGGGGAGTGGTCCTTGCCGGGTGAGTTTCATCTGGGCCAGCACGGCTCCGGCCTGAGCACATTGCTCGGGTGTGTGTCCATCGACAAAGGCCGTCAGAAAACCTGCCCAGTAGGCATCGCCCGCACCCGTTACGTCGACCACATCGACTTTTTTGCCAGGGATTCTAGCCTGCCGACTACCGCCATCATACGAAACCAGGCTACCTTCGCGGCCGAGCGTAAAACAGATCATTGTGGCTCCCATTTGGTGAAAATCGTTCAGAATCCGTTCGGTTGGCTGGGGTTCACCATAGAGCCGGGCGGCATCATCTTCGCTGAGTTTCACCAGGGCTCCCGCCGAGCAGTAGTCGGACAGTACGCGCCATGCCTGTTCGCGGTCGGGCCAGATAGAAGGCGCATAGTTGGCGTCAATACTAACCTGGCAGCCCGCAGCCTGTGCGCGTTTGGCGGCTTCAACAATGGTATCCTGAGCTGGTTTACGACTAAGTGCAAAACAGGTTGTATGAAACAACTGAACCTGCGCCAGAAGCGAATCAGGTATTTGTTCGGATTTGATCTGGCAGTCGGCATGTCGGTAGGCCACAAAATCGGGAGTTCCGGCCGTGCGCGATACCAGCACAATGGTAGTTGGTTCTAATGGGTCGATGGCAATCGACTGTGTATCGACGCCCGCTTCGGCAACCTCTCTGACCAGATATTTGCCAATGTTATCATTACCAACACAGGCTACCATGGCTGTTTTGTTGCCTAAACGGGCCATATTGGCTGCCATATTAGCCGGACTACCACCCTGATAGCGCCGAAAATCCAGTGAATCCAGCAAACTGCTCGATACATAATGCCCAATAAAGTCGGCCAGTAGTTCGCCAACCGAAAGAAGTGTATAGGGGCGGGTGGAGGTTGTCATTTAGTAGGAATACGCTGAAAGATAGTCAGAAGACCAAACGAGTCTATAGAGTTGAACATAATGCTAACCAAATTCAATAGGGATGGTTGCCTCATCGCGCTTTCTGGTTTCTTTTACCAGGAAGCAGGAAGCGGCTGCCAGCAACAGGCAGATACCCGCCAGCACAAGTGCGTTGCGCGGATCGTCGCCCAGCAGGGGTTTGTAATAAAGCGGTACGGTAAGCATACCAATAAATTGTGGTACGCAGATAAAGCCATTAAAAATGCCCATATAAACGCCCATCCGTTCTTTGGGGACTGCACTTGCCAGTAAGAGATAAGGCATCGACATGATAGAGCCCCAGGCAAACCCGATAATCGTCATACCAACAAGATAGACCATTTTATCATTGGAGGTGAGCGTCAGAAAAAAGCCCATTGCCCCTATCGTCAGGAACAGCGCGTGTGTGGCGCGTGCACTACCGATGGCCTTGGCAATGCGCGGAATAAAAACCGAAATAACGGCACAGGAGATACTGAACATGGCAAAGCAAAGACCTCCCCATTTGGTGCCTTCTTCAAAACCAGCTTTGTTGGAAATCGTATCGGGCGCGTTGAAAGCGTATTTAGCCGCTGCCAGCGATAGATACTGCCACATGAGCGGCAGGCCATACCAGGTAAAGAATTTGACCCACCAAAGCTGTTTCATTACGGTTGGCATAGCCGAGAGCGAAGCCAGTACTTCTTTGAAAATAGGAAGCATCAGGAACAGGTAACTGCCAGCTAACACACCTAAGCCCCATAGCGCTCCGACTGCAAAACCTCCTATACGGGCAGCAAAAAAGAAAGCCAGAATAGCTCCTCCTAAGGCTAAAGCCAGATGCCAGAACGTAATCGATTTTTTTTCTTTATCTGTAAATACGTGTGGCGCTTTGTAGCTGTCGTTGACGGGGGGATATTCTTTCGTCGTACGGATTGTCCAGAGCACGGAGATCAGAATGGCAGCAGCTCCTATGTAGAAGGGATATCGCACCGAGTTAGGAATTCCATTCGCTAGTTGATCTTCTGACATGACCATCGATATACCTAACAGGGGCAGTAAATAAGGCATCAAATTGGCTAAGGTTTGCCCAAATCCAACCATAAACGATTGGATGGCAAAACCGGTCGGACGTTGTTTGTCATTGAGCATATCGCCCACAAACGCCCGAAAAGGCTCCATCGCTGAATTTAGGCCTGCATCGAGCATCCACATCAACCCCGCTGCCATCCAGACATATGACGAATTTGGCATAAAAATCATTGCAATGCTCCCAGCCAATGCCCCCGCCAGAATAAATGGCTTTCGACGGCCCCACCGTGGCGACCAGCTACGATCCGAAACCGCGCCGATGATAGGCTGGAGTAATAAACCTGTCAATGGGCCAGCGAGCCAAAGACCAGGAATAGAGGCTTCATCGGCACCCAGGTAGCGATAAATAGGACTCATATTGGCCTGTTGCAGGCCAAAGCCGTATTGAATCCCCAAAAAGCCGAAGCTCATATTCCAGATTTGCCAAAAACTCAATGTAGGTTTAGTCACGGCGGAGGGTTTCTGAGTTTTTTCAGTCTGCATGTACAGAATAAGTTATATACTAGCTGTAATTTTAACGAATGGACAACAATAATACACACAGGTTTGAAGGATAAAGAGAATTTTTTGTCTTATTTTTCTGAAAAGCCGTAAATTTAAGCATGACTCCGAACTGTCGGCTTCCGGTCGTTTTACTGCTCGCGGCTTTTTTACTCTCCGTTTTGAGTGCGTCAGCCAGTACGCCGGTAGATTCGTCGCGGTCAGTGATTGTTCGGTCTGTAACACTTCAGGGAAATTACCGCACCCGCGATCGAATAATTCTTCGGGAAATGACCCTCCACGTTGGCGATACTGTACGACTGGCCGAACTGCCAGGCAGGCTCGCCTGGGATCAGCGCAACATCAGCAATACTAACCTGTTTGTAACCGTCGATTTGTCAACAATTTTGATACCTCCCGATGATTCGACACAGGTAGGGTGGCTCGACCTGAGCGTAGCTATGAAGGAACGGTGGTATCTGATTGCTTACCCCGTATTCGATCTGGCCGACCGTAATTTTAATGAATGGTGGTATGACCGGGGGCGCGATCTGCGCCGGGTAATTTACGGCGCCCGACTTAGCTACCGAAACGTAACGGGCAATAACGATGTCCTTCAGGTAATTTTTGAACGGGGGTTTTTGCAGCGCACGGTGCTATCGTACTCAAAACCGTATATCGATCGGGCTCAGCGGATTGGGTTGCGCGTCGACCTGTCGTATAGCACCAACAAAGAAATTCCCTACCGAACCCAGTTCGATAAATGGGTATATGTGAAAAATGAAGAGCAGTTGCGCTCGCGAGCCTATGCTGCCGTCATACTGACCCACCGGCGTGGTCTGTATCACTATCATACACTCGATACGCGCTACTCGCGAAACACCATCGCCGATACCATTGCCCGGTTGAATCCTGATTATTTTCTGGATTCGCGCACCGAACAGCAGTATATGTCGATCAGCTATGGTTACCGATACGATCGGCGGGATAACGTTTCTTATCCACTTCGCGGAACGCTGTTTACGGGGGTAGTAGGAGTGGCCGGTATTTTACCGCACGACAATTTTCACTTTTTAGATGTGTCGGCTTCGCTGACGCGCTATTGGCCATTGGGGGGTAAGTTTTATGCAACAGGTACGGTTCGTGCCCGTTCGACATGGCCAACGCGCCAACCGTATTTTAACCTCCGGGGCTTAGGTAATTCGGTTGATATGGTGCGGGGGTATGAATTATTTGTGATCGATGGCCAACGGACAGCTATCTGGCGTAATAGCATTCGGTATCAGTTATTCAATACCCGCAAGCAATTAAACTGGCTTCACATTCGACAGTTCAATACATTGCCCATAGCAGCTTATATTACGGCCTTTGGCGATGCTGGTTATGTTTGTAGCACGGTGGCAGAACAGTATCAGAGTCGATTGGCCAATCAACTCCTGTTAGGGACGGGGATGAGCCTTGATATTGTTACGTATTATAATTTTGTCATGCGTTTCAGCGGTACCATCAACCGGCAGGGGAACACCGGTTTCTTCTTCAATCTGGCGCAGCAATTTTAGGTATTCCGTTCATCAATTCCTCAGCACAATCTGATTGTCTGGTAACCAATCATCCCGATTTGGTTGGTTAAGCCTTGTTGTGCCCACTACATTTGAGGCATCAACCCAATCTTCTCTACTCCCATGTAGCTGCATCGGCATGTTTCCCAATTAGTCATCGGTCACTAGTCATCGGTCAGTAGTTACTGGTCATTGGTTTTGACAAGTACAACGAATGGCGCCGAAGGCAACTGACCAATTAATCCATTCATTCTTAACCATTCAAATCATTTTTCATTATGGAACTCGTACCTTTCCTTTCGGGCTGGGCCTGGGTGGTTGCGCTTTTTTTGGCGATTGTACTCTATAAATGGGTGCTTCGCTTTCTGTTCGGTATGGTAATTGTGCCCGAAGACCGAATCGGGCTGGTTACAAAAAAATATGTGTTGGTGGGCGACGCACGTGGCTTGCCCGACGGTCGGATCATTGCAACGAAAGGCGAAGCCGGTTATCAGGCGCAAACACTGGCTCCGGGTCTGTACTGGTGGATGTGGCCCTGGCAGTATGGTATCGCCATGCAGCCATTTACGGTTATTCCTGAAGGAAAAATTGGCCTGGTACTAGCCAACGACGGCACCGAATTGCCAACGGGTAATATTCTGGCCCGTCGGGTCGACTGCGACAATTTTCAGGATACCGAACGATTTCTGACCAACAACGGGCAGAAAGGACGACAAACGGCCTTACTTACGCCCGGAACGTACCGGATCAACCCCTATGCTTTCACGATCACGATTGCCGATATGACCGTTATTCATGAGAATATGGTCGGCGTTATTACCACGCTCGATGGTGCTCCTTTGCCTCCGGGGCAGATTGCCGGACGGCATATCGAAGGACATAACAACTTCCAGAATATTGATTATTTTCTGCAACAGGGTGGTAATCGTGGCTTGCAGCCGCAGGTGGTGCTTGCTGGGTCGTACTATATTAATCCCTGGGCGGTGCAGATTGAAGAAATCCCGATGACAGAAGTACCAATTGGGCATGTTGGCGTTGTGATTTCATATATTGGTGAAGATGGCGAAGACCTGACGGGTGAGTCGTTTAAACACGGAAACATTGTTCGGAAAGGATTCCGGGGCGTTTGGATGGAACCGCTGGGTCCAGGAAAATACCCGATCAACAGCTACACCATGAAAGTCGAAGGTGTACCAACGACCAACCTGGTGCTGAACTGGGCCAATGCCCGTACAGAAGCTCATGCTCTCGACCGCAACCTCTCGACCATTACCGTCCGGTCAAAAGACGGTTTCCCGTTCAACCTCGACGTGGCTCAAATTATTCATATTCCATCCGTTGAGGCCCCGAAAGTGATTGCCCGGTTTGGGAGCATGACCAATCTTGTGTCGCAGGTGCTGGAGCCAACCATCGGTAACTATTTCCGAAACTCAGCTCAGGATTCGGACGTAATCGCCTTTTTGAGTACCCGAAAAGAACGGCAGGAAGCCGCTCGGGAACATATTCGGGCAGTGCTGGAAGTTTATAACGTAAACGCCGTCGATACGTTGATTGGTGATATTGTGCCACCCGACAGTCTGATGAAAACCCTGACCGATCGGAAAATTGCACAGGAAGAGGAAAAAACCTACGAAACGCAACGAATGGCCCAGGAAAAACGGCAAGGCATGGAGCGCGAAACGGCGCTGGCCGACATTCAGCGTGAGGTGGTTAAGGCGCAGCAGAGTGTAGAAATAGCCCAGCGTACGGCCGATGCTGCGGTGAAAAAATCGGAAGGGGAAGCACGCAGCCTGAAACTTCAGGTTGGTGCCGAGGCCGAAGCCACCAAAATCAGGGCCGAGGCTAATGCCGAAGCGCGTCGTCGGCAGGCAGCAGCTGATGCCGAAGCTACCAAGCTAACCGCCGAGGCCGAAGCTGAACGAATTGCCAAGACCGGTACGGCTGAAGCTGAGAAAATTCTGGCCATTGGCCGTTCGACCGCCGAAGCCTACGAATTGCAGGTGAAAGCGATGGGCGACGAAAACTTTACCCGTTTCAAGATCACCGAAGAAATTGGTAAAGGACAGATTCGCATCATTCCCGACATTGTGATCAACGGTGCCGGTACTGGTTCCGACGGATCGCTCAATGGGCTGATGGGTCTCAAACTGCTTGAACAGATCGAAGAACGAAAAACCGGGCAAACCACAAAAATCGTTCCCGTAAAAACCACTATCGATCCCCAGCCTGACGCGCAGGAATAACGAAATTGAGTGAATTAGCGAATAATAGCTTCTATCCAGTCGCTCAATTGCTAATTCACTCAATCGCTAATTCGCTAATTCCCTCGATGGCGACTCGGCTGGTTCATCGAGCTTAACCATTTCCATGCGGGGGGTAAAGAAGTGCATAATGGCCCAGGCCACTAAATATGCACTGCCGCAGATGATGAAAATTAGATTGTAGCCGCCATTAAGGTTGCCAGCTTCTTTGTAGGTATCCAGAATCCAGCCGACGAGCATTGGAAACAGAACCCCCCCAATGGAACCGGCTGTTCCGCCAATACCAATGACCGAACTAACTGCTTTCTTCGGAAACACATCCGATGCGGTCGTGAAAATGTTAGCACTCCAGGCCTGGTGAGCAGCTGCTGCCAGACTGATGAGGGCTACTGCCTGCCAGATATCGGTAGCATAACGGGCTGCCACAATGGGTACTACACAAAGTGCAAAAATGAACATGGTGGTCTTGCGGGCTCTGAAAACGGTCCAGCCCCGACGAATGAGGTACGATGATAAGTACCCACCGCCAATACTACCAATCGTAGTTGCCGTGTAAACAATAACCAGGGGTAAACTCGGCTTTTTCAGATCCAGATTAAACGTAGTAGAAAAATAGGAGGGGAGCCAGAAGAGAAAAAACCACCAGATGGGATCGGTCAGCATTTTGCCGAAAACGAAAGCCCAGGTTTGCCGAATGCCAAACAAGCGGCCCCAACGAACAGGGGCTGCATTTTCTTCGGCGTCAATGTCGCTGTGGATATAGGCTAATTCGGCTTTCGACACCCGTTTTTGACGATTGGGCGATTCGTAGAAAATAAACCAGAAAATGAGCCAGATAAAGCCAATTGCTCCCGTAATGATGAAGGCCTCTTCCCAGCCATAAGCGCCCAGAATCCAGGGGACCATTACTGGCGCAACCACCGCACCAATGTTGGTTCCCGAATTGAAAATACCTGTAGCAAAGGCCCGTTCTTTTTTAGGAAACCATTCGGCAACTGCTTTGATGGCCGCCGGAAAATTGCCTGCCTCGCCCAGGCCCAGGGCTGCACGGGCAATGCCAAAGCCCAGCGTACTTGTGGCAACAGCATGGAACATGGCTGCAATACTCCAGGCAATGAGCGAAATCGTATAGCCTAACTTTGTGCCAATTTTATCGATAAATCGACCAAAAACCAGATAGCCGGTTGCGTAGGCCATTGTAAAGGCCATAACAATGCGACTGTAGTCAGTTTCTGTCCAGTTAAATTCGTCTTCGAGCGTCGGTTTGAGCAGGCCGATCACTTGTCGATCGAGGTAGTTGATGGTGGTTGCAAAAAAAAGTAGCGCAACTACGCTCCATCGGAAATTACCGGATTTGTTTTCCATTATCGGGATTGAGTGATTGGGTTGATAGCCATGACTGACAACGTGTAGGTCAGAAAATAGCCACTGCACTAGTGCAAAAAAACAGCCTGCCATTATTCTGTTCCGTATGCGTAAGTCGTACATACCAGACAGAGGCCTATGCACATCAAAGCGGCAAAAGTGCCTAACCTACTTTCATGACCAGCTTCTGAGTATGGTTTTTTGGAAAGAGTGGCCTTATCTGACTACCTTTGGAATGGCATTTCAGCCGAGTTTGAGTCTGAAGGCTGCGTAGAATACAACCCGTATGGCCAACGCTACATCCTCCCCAAAACAACGCCCCAAGCCATCGTTTCCTCTGATGGCCCTGTTAACGCCTTATTCCCGAATTATCTTGCTGCTGATTGTGCTGGCACTGGTTAGCAACGGCGTGAATCTGGTGTTGCCTATGTTAATCTCGAAAGGAATCGACCAGTATGCTGCCGGGCATTTTTTACTGAAAACGATGATTGTCGAGTTCATGGGAGCTGCCCTGTTCATTTTTGTTTTTACGTATATACAGAGTGTTGTACAAACGTATGCTTCGGAAGCTGTAGCTCGGGATCTGCGCACAAAACTGGCGGCTAAAATCTCGCGGCAGAACTTTGCCTATATTCAGCAAATTAGCCCGGCGCGGCTCCTGACCAACCTGACATCGGATATTGATTCGGTAAAAACGTTTGTTTCACAGGCTATTGTTTCTATTGTCTCGTCGCTATGTATCATCATTGGTGCCAGTATTCTGCTGCTCAGCATCAACTGGAAACTGGCGTTGGCGGTGCTGGCCATTGTTCCTATCATCGGTGGTGCTTTCTTTATGCTGATGCGAAAAGTTCGTCCGTTGTTTATGCGCGGACGAGAAGTGATCGACTGGCTTAATAAAGTAATAAACGAAAGCGTACTGGGAGCGTCGCTGATTCGTGTAATTAATTCGCAACAGCTTGAATATGATAAGTTTATAGCTGCCAATACCGATTCTAAAAATATTGGTATTTCTATTCTTCGACTATTTGCGGCTCTCATCCCCGTTATTAGTTTTACCGCCAACATGGCAGGACTGACCATTCTGGTGTTGGGAGGGCATTTTGTGATTACGGGTAGTATGACACTGGGCGAATTTGCCGCGTTCAATAGTTATCTGGCCCTGCTGATTTTTCCAATCATAGTCATTGGTTTTATGAGTAGCGTAATTGCTCAGGCTTCGGCGGCTTATGAGCGGGTCAATCAGGTATTGATGGCTTCCGAATCCAGCCAGACCGGCACCATCGATCAGCCTATTCGGGGAACTATTGAATTAGAGCAGGTATCTGTTTTTTACGGCGAAAAACCCGCTCTCAAAGACGTATCCTTATCGATAAAAGCAGGCACCCGAACCGCCATTGTTGGGCCAACGGCGGCCGGTAAAAGTCAGTTACTGTTTCTGCTCACTGGACTGATCGAGCCTAATGAAGGCGCTGTTTGCTACGATGGGCTTCCCATTGCCGACTATGATGAAGATGCTTTTCATCGGCAGGTTGGATTTGTCTTTCAGGACAGTATCATTTTCAATATGAGTCTTCGGGAGAATATTGCGTTTAGTGATAGCGTTACAGACGAATCACTGCAAAAGGCTATTGATACGGCCGAACTGCGGGCATTTGTCGAGTCGTTGCCCGAGAAATTACAAACCGTCGTTTCTGAACGCGGAAGTAGCCTTTCGGGTGGGCAAAAACAACGCATCATGCTGGCACGTGCACTGGCGTTGAATCCGAGTGTGTTGTTGCTCGACGATTTTACGGCCCGGGTCGATGCCAGTACTGAACAGAAGATTTTACAGAATGTCCGGCAGAATTACCCCGATTTGACACTGATTTCGGTAACCCAGAAAATAGCCTCCGTAGCAGATTATGAACAGATCATTTTACTTATGGAGGGCGAAATCATTGCCCAGGGTACTCATACCGAGTTAATGAATAGCAGTCCCGAATACGTTCAGATTTATCAATCGCAACGCAGCACCAGCCAGTATGAATTACGATCTTAACCAGTTCGTTGGGCAAAAAGAAGAAAAAAACGCCACCTACAAAGCCCTCCGAAAATTACTGGACCTGATTAGCGATGAGCGGAAAACGCTGATTATGGCGTTTGTGGCAGTGCTGATCAATTCGGTGTTAACTCTGGTTGGACCAATGCTGATTGGCCGCACCATCGACGAATATGTGGTAACAAAGCAATTTGGTGGCGTGTTGCGTAATGCTGCCTTTCTGTTTGGTATGTATCTGGTAGCCTTTGGCACGAACTATATGCAAACCCGTCTGATGGGCACTGTTGGTCAGCGAACGCTATTTCGACTGCGCAATGCTGTTTTCAGCAAGTTGCAGGAGTTGCCCGTTGCGTTCTTTAACCAGAACAAGGCAGGTGACCTTATCTCGCGGGTAAATAACGATACCGACAAACTGAATCAGTTTTTTTCGCAATCGCTGATGCAGTTTGTCAGTAGCATTGCTATTATGACCGGATCGGGGCTATTTCTGTTGTCTATCGATCTGCCCCTGGGAGCAGCCGCACTGATTCCAGCATTGATCGTATGGATTTTTACCAAAGCAACCTCAGCCTGGGTAAAACGGAGAAATGCTCTAAGCCTGAAAAGCATTGGCGGGATGAGTGCCGAAATCCAGGAAAGCCTCGACAATTTTAAAGTCATTGTTGCTTTTAACCGACGCGATTATTTCCGAAAACGCTTCGATGCCGTTAATCAGCAGAACTACCGGGCTGCTACCAGTGCTGGCCTGGCCAACAATGTGTTTATGCCAGTTTATGGTATTGCGGCCAACATGGGGCAATTGATTGTGCTTACGTTTGGCATTTACCTGATTTCGATCGATCGGTTTACAATTGGTTTGCTGATCAGCTTTCTGTCGTATGTAAATAACTTCTATAACCCATTACGTCAACTGGCTACGTTGTGGTCAGGTTTTCAGATTGCCCTCGCGGGTTGGGATCGAATTTCTCAACTATTGTCACTGCAAAGCAATCTGCATACAGTCGAAAGTAATGGCAAAGCACTCAATTCGGCCTTATTGGCGTTTGAGAACGTGTCGTTTAGTTATCCTAATGGCCGCGAAGTGCTTCATAATATCAGCTTTGAACTCGAACGAGGTAAAACCTATGCACTTGTTGGGCCCACCGGTGGTGGAAAAACAACCACTGCATCGCTGATTGCGCGGCTATATGACCCCAGCAGTGGTATGGTATGGCTCGATGGGAGGGATATTCGGTCCTACAGTGCTCAGGATCGTACGCAGAAAATTGGCTTCATTTTGCAGGAACCGTTTCTGTTTACCGGAACCGTACGCGATAACATTCTATACGGAAACGAACAATACCAATCGTTTACAAATGAGCAGTTGGCGCGGGTAATCCACGACGCTAATCTGGAAGGGCTACTGGAGCGGTTCGACGATGGGCTGGATACGAAAGTGCAGGCTAGTGGCGATGCCATCAGTCTGGGACAGCGTCAGCTTATTGCCTTCATGCGAGCCGTATTGCGAAATCCTGATCTGCTGATTCTCGACGAAGCCACCGCGAATATCGACACGATTACGGAGCAGTTACTAAGTGAAATTCTGGAAAATCTACCCGAAAAAACAACCCGCATTATCATTGCCCACCGACTCAATACCATTGAGAGTGCCGATGAGATCTTTTTCATCAATGCTGGTGAGGTAATCAAAGCCGGATCGTTCAGCGATGCGGTCGATATGCTGCTACACGGAAAACGAGTGAGTTGAGGTTATTGTCATTAGTCAATGGTCATTGGATAGCCAGCAAATGATCATTGACTATAATTATGCAGGTACTTCGGCCTCTTCGGGGGCTTTGATGAGCACTTGTTTCTTCTCTTCCGCGATTTTTACTGGGCTTCCGAAGATGTAGAAGAGCTTTTTGCGCAACCCTTTGGCATTCCGCACATCGTTGATCATGTCGGCAACTTCGTGGAAATTGATAATGAGCGGATTCGCCTTGTTAGGAATGTTGGTCGTTATACCATAAATAACCTGCTCTTCTTCGGGCTGGTAGGTGCCAAACATTCGGTCCCAGAAAATGAACGTTGCGCCAAAGTTTTTGTCGATATATTTTTCCTGCGATCCATGATGAACCCTATGATTCGATGGCGTTGCAAAAATATATTCAACCCAGGCGGGCATTCGACGAATGTATTCGGTATGTACCCAAAACTGAAACAGAACCGCAATTTGGTTGGTAATGAAGAAAATAATTGGGTGAAAGCCCAGGAAGGCAACGGGTAGGAAAAAGATGATTTTCAGATGCTGAATCCAGCTAAGCCGGTACGAGACGGTCAGGTTATAATGTTCGCCAGAGTGGTGAACAACGTGGGTTGCCCACCAGAACCGCTGTTCGTGTGATACGCGGTGCGCCCAGTAACTGAAAAAATCGTAAATGATGTAGCAGGGAATAAGTGTCCACCACTGCAATTCCATCCGCCAGGGCAGAAGATTGTAAATCCAGATACATAAGTAAATCAGGCCGAGTTTAAGCCCTGCACTTACAACCAGATTACCGAGCCCAACCAGAATAGAGCCAATTGTTTCTTTCTTTTCGTAATGTTCGTGTTCCTGATAATAATTAACGACCATTTCTATTACCGTAAAAAACAGCATGAAAGGTACGGCCCATACGATTATATTCGGAATATTTTTCTCAAGGATGTGTACACTATCAAATGGAATTTTATCGGCACCGAATAAGGAAAAAATCATAATAGAAAATTGTCTATAGGGGCAGTAGAATATCTTCGTTGGTCTAGTATAACGCTTTTCAATGGACTACTGCCGTCCATTGTCTGAAAATTATAATATAAACTTCATAAAGTTATAATTAATTGCGTTTTAATCCAGATTACTAACAGGCTACGGGCCAAATCACAATTCCTGTCAGAAGTCGCCCATGAGCGTTAACTTTGTTGGATCAATCATAGAATCATGAACAAACAGTACGGCATTGTTTTTCTGTTAGGCATTGCGCTATTTTTTCAGAATTGTGGAGACACAAAACAAACTAAAGAAGAAGCTAGTGGCTCAACCAACGCAACAGCCGCAACCACCGATGTACCCATTACTGATCGGTTAGCTGAATTAGGGTTAAATGCCAATAACGACTGGCGGGGTGTCAACCTGGGCGACGATTTTGCCGAGGTGAAAAGCACCGAAAAGGCCGAGTTGTTTGAAAACGACGAAAAACATGCAGGCTATACCGTCGAATTCAAAAATCTCGAATCGGCTGATATGTTGTATTACCAGGCCAATCAGAAAGTTTCGGCCATTGAAGTCGATTTATACCTGAATAGCCGACCATCGGTTGATGGATTCCAGAAAGACTTGGGAGCTTATTTTAATGCCCGCTATGGAACAGGAAAGCCGAGTGGCAACGGAATGGTATGGACCGGCCCCAAAGGCCAGTCCATTTTGCTGAAAGATGTTTCGAAAGGCAAAGATTTTGGGCTAAAAATCAGCATGGAATCTACTGGCAACGGAACCGCCACCGCTTTGGCCAAATAAGTAGTCTAGGGATAATAGCCCCATACCTCTCGGGTAGTGGTTATTGGCTTCGTAACAACCCAGGGAACGGTAAATTCGTCTAACAGCATACGTCCTTTCATGCGCTCTTCGGGTAGTTGATTGACTGGAACATGAGCCCCCGATTGTTCTTTTTTATTGGTATAGGTAAACGTAACAGGCAATACATACGAACCTCGATAAGTGGGGTCGAGGTTTGGTAGTTTTTCCAGTGCCTTCTGAACTTCCTGAGCAAAACCAAAACCGGCATTGGTTGGACTCAGGATGGTTACATTCCGTACAATACCCTGCGAATCGATCTCAAATCCGGCATAAACCCGGCTATAAATTCCCTGATTCCCAACCCAGGCTGGGTAAATGATCTGGCTATGTAACGATTGGGTAAACAGCGAATTCTGACTGAGCGGGGAAGAGCCAACCCGAGCTGCGGCTACCAGCGAATCGTAAGCATTGATTACGTCGATCACGTCAAACTGGCTAAGGGCCCCGTTGGGAATTTTAGGAGCTATGGCTTCTGATTGATCATAAAATGCTTCCAATAGCGATTTTTTTGTTAAACTAATTAATTCTGGACGGGCATCTCCTTTGCGGATGTAATGGTTTGTTAGAGTACGGTAAACTCCCTGGAGGTTCAGTTCCCGATTGTGCCGGTTGCCCAGCGCATCGGTACTATTCATGGGCTCCAACTGTTTTGTTGTGCTTTGCAGAAGCTGGGTTGGGCCGTTGTGCAGAACCTTGGCATAGAGTCGATAATCGATTCCGAGTAAATTATTTCGTTGGCGAACGTATTCCGTTCCATCGATTGTAAACACTTCCGGCGTAATGATTTTTGTTGTAGAGTCTTCACCTAGCTGGCAGAATACTTCATTCGTAGCCATATTATAGGCGATCCGACAGGCAATTGGTTTTCCCGAACGGTCCAGTTGAATTGTACCTTCCTGCCAGATGGGATAGTTTAAAAAAGGGCTACCGATGTAAACAACCTGATTGTAGGCGGTCGATTTGATTGTAGTGGCACCATACGTATCGACGCTGGTCAATAGCTGTCCTTTTTCGTCCTTGTAGACCTTATACTGTCCAAAGCCATTGGCTAGTGAGCAGGCCAGTGTAATCAGTACTAGAAAAAATCGAATCATGGTAGTGGAGTGATTTAGATGAAGATTTAGCTGTGAAATTAAGGGAGTAGCTGCGATGGGGATGTATCCCGAAAATGAAGAAGTATATCGAATCGGCCTTTCAGAGCTGTTACACTGTAATATTGAGATGCCTTACTTTGATCAAAAGTGGCTCCTACCTCCAGCAAGGGAGAATTGGTATCTAGCCAGCTTTTTATCGTCGGATCTAGTTGACCCTGATTTAAATTCAGCCCGAAGTTGACATACTTTACCTTTCCAAACAGATTATTAAAGGAGGTTTTGACATCGCCCGTGTGTGCCGATAATTGAGTAAGAGGGGCATTGCTAGCCGATGCATCACGAACCGTGAAGGTTCCATTTGTAAATAAAGTGCAAATAGTAAGATACTTATCCTTTAGCTGATTTTTAAGATAGCCTCCCATAGAAGGCTGATTACAAGAGCCATTGGAGAGAGATGAGATATGGTAGTTATGGGCCCATAAACTGACCTTGTCTATATGCATATTCGTTAACATCCACTGAACATTTTCCGCCATGTACTTATCTCGCTTGATAAAATAATTACAGTTGTCTCCACTCGTCAAATCTTGTAGCTGGATCAGGATACGAGCGGCCTGCCTGGCTATTTCGTAGTCTTGTTGGCCTCCCTGGCTAGCCCATTTGTTCTCATTTCTTACAAATGAATTATAGAGACTTTGTATCTGCTGACCATACTGTTGTCGAATTGAATCAGTGGCTGAGCTGTTAGCCGTAAGTTTATACAAGCTGGACAATGAATCAGCTTTTGGTAAGGAAAGAGGATCAACTTTGCTCAGAAACTCTCTAATCAGGGGAAATTCATCATCGGCATATTGGCAATCAAAGCCATAGAACGATAATTGCTGATTAGCCGATTTAGTCATGTTATACTCCTTCATCCACTGAAGAAGCTCACGAACTTCATCAGTAGACCACGTCCAGAAATACATACTTTTAGCGGCATCTGTAGCCGACGCTAGGTTTGAGGTTTGGCCGTGAAGAAATCGGTTAACAATAACCGAGCGTCCGAAATTAGCTTCAAAAGCGATTGTCTGAAAGCCATGTTTTTGTACCAGATACCGGAACAGGCGATCTTTCATTTGAAAAAACTCGCGGGTGCCGTGAGTGCCTTCGCCCATACCGACAAGCTGAGCTTTAGCTAAAAGCGTGTCCAGTGGCGATAGGTCTGTAAAATCTCTGGACGGGTTAGCATCCTGAATAGGAAAAATAACATTGTTTAAAGCTTGAACGGTAGCAATTTGATCTGTAGATAGATCTTGAAGTGGGTCAGGAGTTGTTGATTTGCAGCCGATTAATAGCAGGCAATAGCTAAGAAAACAGCAAATTGTTGTCACTCGTGCATTATTGATATAGTTATACATTGCACAGATGAGGTTAACGGTAAAACGTTGGTTAACTGTCATAGGTGGAAAAACGCTATTCCAGGGATTAATTGACGATCAGAGAGGCATCATCCATGTAAGCTGTCCCTGTTGTTTTCGGTAGAAAAACTAAGAATATGTATAGGTAATCAGTGTTAGCAGGAAATGAATCTAACCTAACAGTGTATTCGGTAAATGCATCGCTACTCCCTGAAATTACGGTTGTCCCTTGAGTGGTTGTAAAAAAAGTTGATTTGCCTGCCGCAATGTTGTCTCCCCGCATGGCTACAGAAATTCCGTTGCCTTGAACATTTACAGTTTTGATTTTAATTTTTAGGGTTAGTTTGGCCCCGGTGGAAATAGTGCCGCCTAAAAGGCGCTGATAGAGATAAGAAAATGTGGTGTCATTTTTGACTGCGTCACACTTTAGTTTAATAGAGTGGGTAGGCGAGCTGGCCGCTTCTGTTGTGTATTCTGTCGTATAATTATTGGGGTTTGAATTCAGGTTGCTTCCAAAACCGAAACCCCAATCATTCCATGGACTGGCTTCCATATCACCATTTTGGATAAGATTAAGCTGAGGCTGAACATCGTTCTTTTTGCAGGAGTTGAACAACGTAACAATAACGATCAGGGATAGGAGTAGTGTAGTATTTTTCATGGCCACATCAATTTGGTTGTAGCTACCTATTGATGTGGCTAAATTATATGAATATTTACTTAGTCTGGAAAAAGACAATTAAATAGTTATTAAATTAAATTTGAGGCAGCTGTTTGACATCAATCTGGATTGATTCTGGTCTACAAAGTCCTCGAATAAGCTCTATGAAGGTCTGGAATTTCACGATTGACAAATTAAAGTATTGGTACTACTTTGGTACAGGATCGCATACGAATTGAAGTTGTGAAGACAGTTGTCTATCTGGTGATTTTGATTGTTACCACATTTTCATGCCATAAGCCGGAGCCGGAAGCGGCTGTGAATTATGGTTGTGATTGTCAGGGTACACCCAGGCTAGTGCTTACCAATGCTTTGGCAATCCATAATCAAGGGATAATTCAGCTATTGAATGTGGATGAGATTAAGCGGGGTGAGGTGTCAGGTGTAGCAACGTACTGCAATCCTGAATTTTTGACAGGAAAAGTAAATGATATAGATACTGTTTTTGTAAGTGGTAATCTACGGGCTGTCTGCAACTATGGCGACTGGAATTATATGCCCAAACTCGAAGTGCTAGCCATCAGAAGAAAATAATTGCTGATATTGGGCTCCTACAGGAAGCCGTAATGTGTCGAGCTACAAAAGAAACAAGCAGAGTCCGTATAAAAACACAAAGCCTGTGCTGTGTTTTTATACGGACTCTGCTATGCCTAAATGGGTTTGTTTTAGTAGAAAAGCCCTAAAAACTACACTTTATACATCCAACCGAAGCTATCTTCGATTTTACCGGTGCGCAGATCTGACAAATAATTTCTGACCCGAATAGCGAAAGAATCTTCCGGTGCAAATTCAGGTAGCATATAATCTTTGCCGTTGTAGCCAATCAGTGAATAGGGCGATGAACCCACGGCCGTTCCGGCACCGAAGGCTTCGGTTAAACGACCACTTTCAATACCATTGATCACTTCCTCAATCGAGACCAACCGCTCTTCAACGGTCATGCCCCAGCTACGGGCAATCTGCAAAATCGAATCACGGGTAACACCTTTCAGAATCGAGTCCGACGTAGCTGGCGTTACCAGCTTACCATCGATAATGAACATGATATTCATCGTGCCTGATTCTTCAATGTATTTGTGCTCGCGGGCATCGGTCCAGATCAGCTGATCGTAGCCTTGTTGCTGAGCCAGCAGAGTTGGATACAGCGACCCTGCGTAGTTGCCGGCACATTTCGCATAACCCACACCACCCGGAGCCGACCGAATGTATTCGGTTTCGACCTTAAGCTTCGGTGGGTTTGAATAGTAGGCACCAACCGGACAGGTGAAAATGCAGAACCGATAGGTTTTCGACGGAGCTACACCCAGATATGTGTCTGTAGCAAACATATAGGGCCGTACATACAATGAGCTGTCGGGCGTGTTAGGCACCCAGTCTGCATCAACGCGAAGCAGGGCCTCCAAGCCACCCATAAATACTTCTTCGGGCAGGGTGGCCATGCACATCCGTTTGGCCGACTCATTCATCCGTTCGAAGTTGGAATAGGGCCGAAACAGCATTACCTCGCCTGCATCATTTTTGAAGGCTTTCATGCCTTCAAAAATAGACTGACCGTAGTGTAGCGACGACAGAGCGGGGCTTAGCGTAAAGTTGTCGAACGGCACAATCATTAGATTCTGCCATTGACCGTCTATAAAGTCGGCCACAAACATGTGATCCGAGAAATGTTTTCCGAAAGGCAGATGATTAAAATCTACCTCCTGAATCCGGGAGCGTTCCGCTTTCCGTAATTCAATTTGTAAGACGTCTGTCGTCATAATCAGGGTATTGGCTAATGACTTAGGGGCTTTTACTACCACCTGCGACAAAGCTAAAAAATTAGATTGAGTTAATTTAGTTGTCAAGACAACTTTTTTTTGTGAGCCTTATTTTGCGGGCTGACTATTGCGCCTAAACGCGCTACTGGCAGTTGGTTTTGGAGTTAGGTGCGTGGTTTCCAGGCTACTTCTTCGGCATCCAGTTCCTGTGCCATTTTTCGGCTCAGGACAAATAAATAATCCGACAGTCGATTAATGTATTGTACTACCAGATCATCAACTGTCGATTCGTTGTTTAGGGCGATTATCAGCCGTTCGGCACGGCGACACACGGTTCGGGCCAGATGGCAGAACGATACGGCTTGGTGACCACCCGGCAACACAAATGCCCGCAGCTCAGGCAATTCAGTATCCATCGAATCCATTGCTTCTTCCAGCAATGTCACGTCTTGCGGAATAATGGCTGGCATTGCTCGTTTAACGGTTTTATCAGGATCGGTGGCCAGTTCTGCCCCAACTGTAAAGAGCCGGTCCTGAATTTCTTTCAGAAACGCTTTTCGATCAACATTAACAGCCTGATCGCGTACCAGACCAATCCAGGAATTTAATTCATCGACGGTACCGTAGGCATCAATACGGAGATCGGCTTTGCTCACCCGACGACCGCCAATCAGACCAGTTTGGCCTTTATCGCCAGTTTTTGTGTAAATTTTCATCGTATTTATAGAGCCAGAGAGTGATAGAGTGTCAGAGCGACGAGTGATTTATAAGAGGGGAGAAGATTAGCTGATTGGGCCATGAGTATAATAGTTCTATGAATCCAGTGAGCGAAACTAACGGATTTCACCTGTTCTGGCCGTACCTTTGCCCCCTGATTTTAACGAGTAGCTTAAAGAGGATGATTTTTTCACTCCGCCAGACGGCCGGTCTCACCCTTTCACTCCGCTTCGGCGGTCCGATTCGCTCTTTATAAATGAAAGCAGGTACTTTTTTTGTGCGTGTATGGCGCATTTTGTCTATTGCTGGGTTCTTATTTGCTCTTTTTAATAGCTATATTTCCTACCCCGGCGATGTAGTTGTTCGCTTCGATGCCGCTAACCAGCCGCTTCAGACTATTGAACGCGAAACCATTTTTTATATCGCTGTAGCGATCTTTCTGATTAATAACACGCTCATTAAAGCAGTTTCGCGGTTATTTCTCCGCTTGCCAACGGCCAGCATTCCCGTTCCCAATCCTGATATATGGGCTACCCACCGCTCTGCGTTAAACGAGATAGTGTCCAATTGGTTTTTGGCATTGATGGCAGCCATCAATACCATACTATCTCTGGGGCTAATTGTTCTTTCGCTGCTTAATCGTGGCGATCGGCCCATTCAGGCAATCGACTACGCCTGGCTACTCCCGCTCAGCACCGGAATTCTGGTTGTTGTGCTGGCTGCTTTACCAATTCGTTTATTCATGAAGCCAGATGACGATGAGTGAGTATGACAAGTTAACGCTGCCCCAGTTTCAGTACGATCTGCCCGATGAACGAATCGCCCGATTTCCGCTTGCCCAACGCGATGCGTCAAAATTGCTCCTTTACCAAAAAGGACAGATTAGCCATCGGCAATTTTCTGAGCTACCCGATTTGTTGCCGAAAGACAGTTTTCTGGTTTTTAATAATACGAAAGTAATTCCGGCACGGCTGCATTTCACAAAGCAAACGGGAGCTCTGATCGAGTTCTTTTTACTGAATCCGTTTCCTAATTCACAGCCAATCAGCATGGCTATGGAAGCAACCGGCGAAGCCATCTGGCAAGGTATGGTTGGCAATCGTAAACGCTGGAAACGTGATGAGACACTGGTATTGCAGGGGGCAGCAGGTATGGGGCATGGGGTGGAAATTACAGCTTCCTGGTACGATTACGAGCAGTCGGTCGTGCGCCTGAGCTGGCAACCGGCCGACCATACATTTGCGCAGATCATTCAATACGCGGGCGAAATACCATTACCGCCTTATCTGAAACGCGAAGCAACCGATACCGACCGCGAAACCTATCAGACTGTATATTCGGAAAAAGAAGGAGCCGTAGCGGCTCCTACGGCGGGCCTGCATTTTACCCCGGCGGTTTTCGAAAAACTTGCGCAATGCCATATTGGCTACGAATACCTGACATTACACGTGGGAGCCGGAACATTCCAACCCATCAAGACTGAAGATGTACGGCTGCATCATATGCATACCGAACAGGTAGTCTACACACAAGCCAACATCCGTAATCTGTTAGCGCATATCGATCATATTATTCCAATTGGCACCACATCGATGCGAGCTCTGGAGAGCTTATACTGGATGGGAGTGAAGTTGGTCCGAAAGGAAGCAGAGCCATTTCTGCTCGATCAGCATTATGCCTATCAACTGCCTATCGATCAACAACCAGCCATCGAGCAGTCGTTGCAAGCCGTTCTGACTTATCTGGAGACAAATAAACTCGACTCTGTGGTTGCGCATACGGGTATCTATATAACGCCAGGGTATCGATTTAAACTGTGCAGAGGCATTGTTACGAATTTTCACCAGCCCGGTTCGACACTGATCCTGCTCATTGCGGCTCTCATCGGTAACGACTGGAAGAGAGTCTATAACGAAGCCTTGCAAAACGACTATCGCTTTCTTAGTTACGGCGATTCCTCATTACTTTT